>CALXTU010000001.1 GCA_944391495.1 uncultured Alphaproteobacteria bacterium
CGTTCGTTCTGAGCCAGGATCAAACTCTCATATTAAAATGATCTAGCGATCCCGTCTAAATTACTCATAAAGAATTTTCCTTAGGTCCTTTATTCATACTCCAGACTTTATCCATATTATCTTCAGTACCTAAACCTCGATAATACTGTCTGCGTATCCTCTTATTCCTTCTTATCTACTCTATTCTATAACTACCTGCACTCCCGTGCCGGTAGGCCCCTGTATAGGACACTCCCCCGATTTTGTCAATAACTTTTTTTGCTCTTTTTGTTCTTTTTTTTTGCTATTTTATTAACTTTTTGAAAAATCGTATTTTTATTTTTAGGAATTGTTTGTGTATCACGGATTTATTTGCTTTTATTTAATCTAATTCCATTTATAATATGTGCAATTGTCGGCGACTCCAAACGGAGTCGTATTTTGACCTTATTAAAAACAGGAAAGATTTTATGAAAGACGATTTTTATACGATGGGCGGCGGACATTTTTGGGAAGACGTGTTCTTTTATCAGAAATGGCGAATCCAGCGCAACTATGTTACCAAAAAGTGCCGGCTGCTCGACAACTGGGACATCCGCCGGTTTGAAGGCAGTTTTGAAGAATGCCGGCAGGCGTTTGTCAAATATATTGAGGCTTATGAAATTGCCCGGCAAAAAGGACATATGATTATTATGATTCACTCTATCGGGCAGTCTAAAAACATTTTCAAGCCCTTGTGGCGTAAGGCGCTGCAAAACGGATTTATGGCAGCGGCGGTTAATTATCCGTCAACCCAAAAGGATTTGGCGGCGCATGCCAAACAGTTTCATTTCTTTTTGGATCATCTGGAAGACGTTGACACGGTGTCTTTTGTGACCTATGGCGCCGGCAGCGTGGTTTTACAAAAGCTGTTTGCCGAAAAAGCCGGCTGGCAGAATCGACTCAAACTGGCGCGAAGCGTTGAAGTGGCGCCGTATGTTTACGGCAGCGAGCTGTTGGAAAGCTTAAGCGAGAACAAGCTTTGCGGATTTGTTATCGGCCCGATGGGCAAAGATATGGCGCCGAACAAAATCCGCGAACTGCCCAAAATCACTCAGACGGAAACAGGTATTATTCTCAGCAATCCGTCATGGATTGAGAGTCTGGCCGAGATTATCACCCGCAGCCGGATGCCGAAACGGTATGTTGACGAGATAAAAGAATACAGCGGCGCCAAAGATATTATTGAGATTAAAGACCATCACCGGAATATTTTCCGTAATGCGAAAGTCTGCGACGCGGTTGTCAATTTTTTACAAAACGGTAAATTTTAGACTTTATGAACCGAAACTGCCGTCCTTTGATTAACAAAGAACGGCAGTTTTTGATTAGAAGTCCAGATGTATTTTTTTGCTCAGACTTCTTTTTAATTCCGGCGACAGCTTTTCGCTTGACGCCCAGAAAGAATACGGTGACTGTACTTTTTTCGCATACTTCTGCAGTGTGTCGATCTCCGACTGTGACAACCAACCGGCTTTTTTGCCTGAAGCAATAACAGTGTAATGGCCATCGCGATCACCCAGACATACACCTAAATTTGAGATGTCGTAAATTTTCTTGTATTTACACGGATAGGCAATATCTCCGTCTAAATAACAAGCACCCCAGAGATTACCGTTGCGGAAAACACAACCCCAGGTTATCGGGACAATTTCATCACAAGGGCCGAATTTGCCTTCACTCATCACGACCTCCTGACGACCGTCGGCCAAAGTACCTACCCAAAAGAGATTGTCTCCGACATCATACCCGTCTATATGAGGGGCAAAATACATGGCTTTATAGCCATAAGACGTAAAACGGAAAACTCCGTCTTTGTCTGCTTTCTCCGCTATAACGAAGAATACATCTCTGTCGGCCTGGAAACATTGAAAATTGTCATACTCCATCGGCAGAATCAATTCCCCGTCATAGACCAATCCTTTTTTATCGGTCTTGTTTGACTCTTGCACGCATAAAGTACCAAACTCATCCAGCGGCGTATACGTCAGCCTTTCACAAGAGGCCAGTAATATCGCTCCCAGCAATATTACGGCAAAAAATTTTAATCTGTTCATAGCTAAAAAATTAATTATATGGTTTTAGATTTCGGTATAACCCATTATTGCCTTAAAAGCAAGACCTTATCCCAAAGATATGGAAAAAACATTATTTAAAGATCATCCGCATACGAGCTTTTTGATTCTCGTTGCCGGGCCGGCGGTCAAATTGATAGCAGGCCTCGGCCTCGGCCTGGGAAAACATACCAAGACCGAAGTTGCCGCCTCCGTGGCCTTTATCAAGAAGATCGCGGTATTCTTTGGTATAGCCGTATGAAGTCCGCCCTTTGAGTTTGCCGTCGGCGTCTTTCTCACATTGATCATAGAGGCTATTAATGTCTTTCAACGACACAGCGCTAACACCGTCCTTAAGCCGGAGTTCTTCCAGTTTGTTGTGAATACCGTCTGAGGACATAATCATAACCCGGCCTTTGGCATCGGCGGTTATGACAGAGGTTGTCAGGGTGCCGTCAGCATTTTGGCTGGTTTTGGTAAAGACAACCCTGCCGTCTTCCAAAACGCCTCTGGTGAGCATCTCACCGGAAGCCTCATTGGCGGAAACAACCTGCGGCTGCACGGTATAGCGGCTCTTGCGCAATCCGCCGACACCTTGAGAAGTGTAACTCAGCGGAGAAATGCGCTGATCGGTAATCGCCTTATTGACAGCCATTTGGATCTCTTTTTTCTGTTCGGCATTAAGACCGTTAAGCAACTGTTTCATTTCTTTTTGATTTAGTTTACCATCTTTATCGACAAGACGGTTCATCATTTTTTCGGATATTTTGACTTGTTCGTCAAAGACTTCCTGTCTTCGGCCGTTGATTTCCTTAACTTGCCGGGTTTTGACGATTTCCAGCCCCTGATAACGGGTGGTTTTTTCGCCTCCTTTTTCTTTTGTTACGATTCCGTTTTCCATCGTATATTTGGCGCCTTTTTTTGTCGTAAAACTCTTTTTGCCGTCAGTATCGGTTTGAGCCCTGGCAAAACGACGTTTTTCCCAACGATTGCTGATTGCCCGCTTTGCTGCGCCGATAGCGCGGAACGGCAGACGCACCGCAGCGGCAGTGCCCCGTTTGGCACCGCGCCACAATTCACGTCCTACGGGCTTGGCCGTTTTAACCGCCATACCTTTGGCCATTGAGGCACCCATGGTGCCGATGGAAGAGCCGATGGAGGTGCTGCTGATGGAGGAGGCAAAATCATCGGCAAACTCTTTGGCCATATTCATGACCGACCAGGCCAGTATGAAAACAAATATCAGTTTGAGGAAAGGCAATGATCCCCAATGAAATGACGACAATAACAATTCAAAATAGGTTTTGGCAGCCGCCGAAGCCGTAAACATATCGTCAAAAGAAACCTGAATCGTCTCTCCGGTCGGGGAGACACTTTGAGTCTGAATGGTGTTGACACTCTCGGTAACGGCCTCCTGCAGCACAAAAAGCAGCAGCAGCACAACAATGGATATAAAGACGAACGAGAACATTGAGTTGAGGAACGTTTCCCAAACTTTTTTGGTGTATTGCCGGGTAACTCTGAAAGCGAACCCGCCGACCGCAAACGGCAGCAGCGCCCAAGCCACACCGAGCTGAAAGACCGCATCGACCATCAAAAACGGCACGCCGATAATCAAAACCATTGAGAAAATCCACAATCCGAAACCGGTTATCAGATAAATCATCCGCGGGAAGAAGAGCGTGGCCTCAACCCACGACTGACACATCAGGCCGCTGCCGAGCGCCTTAAACTTGCGCACCCGATTTTCCATCATGGTCATGGTTTTGATGATGCTTATACCCATGGAATTATCGAAAGCACCGTTACTATTTATTAATTTATATTTTGTGTCAATATTATCTGCTTGCATCACCTCTTTATCGCTCTGACCGCCGGAACCCAGAGCATTTTCCGCAGAGGAGGTTGTATTATCGCTGAACATTTCCTGCGCCAGTTTCTGCCCCGTTAAATAAACCGGGCTGACAAAGGTGTTGAAAAATCTGGCCGCGCCGCTTTCCAAAATCACAAAAACCAGCATAACGATAAAGCCCTGCGTAATGATAGAAGATATCAGATCTTTTAGGTCGCGGGTTTCAACCGAGGAAACAAACGCCAATACCTGAATGGCCAGCCAGACGCCAAAGGCCACCACCACAATTTTGGCCACCGAGGAAGAAAAATTTACAACCGCCTTGGTGCCAAGCTGGTTGACCGTTTTATAAACCAGGGCAAACAGGCTGCAAAGAGTACAGGTTTCTTTAATCTGATCTTTATATTTGCAATAAGGCGTGCATTTGGTTGCTTCAACCTTACACGGATCGGTAGGTACAGTTGTTGTTGTGGGCATCACATACCCCGTGATGCTTTGAGCTTGAGCGGTTGACTGAAAAATGCCGCAAAACCCTGCAACACATATAATCATCCCAATAAACCGGACAACTTTTTTTATGCCAAACCAATTTCTCATCGCACACCTCTACTTTCCGCGCAGCTTGTTGCCGACAAAACGCCCGGCTCTGCCCACCGCCCGGCCGGCCGCAGCGGCTCCGCGGCCGATTCCTCTGGCCGTTTTCATCGGATGCGCAACCGGATACGCCAACGCACCGCCGGTTTTTTGCAGGCCTTTTTTAACCAACTGTCCGGCCTGATGGGCGACAATATCTTTGGCCAGATCCGCGCCGCTGGCTTTCATAGCCAATTTTTTGGCATAGGAGGTCATCATCGTGGCACCGCTGTGCATCGGCGACGAATCGCCAAACGCGTTGTCCGGGAAGAATTTGTTGACCAGGTCGGAACTGGTTTTCTGCACCAGTTTGAAGAAATAAATCAGCGTAAACATTATCATGACAAATGAGGCGGAAAACAGTGAGAACGCATTGTTAATGTATTCTTTAAGCTCGTCTTCCTGGTCATCTGAAGCGCCCTGCGCCAAAAGGTCTATTTTGGCATAAAGCTCGTCAAAACCGCCACTGGCAACCGCCTGCCCCAGCAGCAACATACCAAAGTTGACGGTGATGGCCATAAAGGCAAACAAAGCCGCCGCCTTGGCAATAATGCTGATGACGGTAAACAACTTGCCCTGCGTGACGTTAAACGGCCACAGCCCCATAACAATCGGAAAAGCCAAAACCGCAAAACCGATTTTGAAAGAGATATCGACCAGATAATAACCGATGGCAACCACCAGCATAAAACCCATACACCAGATTATGGCGCCCGCAATCCAGATAAAGATGTTGGGGGCGCTCAACAACTCGGCGCCGAACATTTCCAAGTTCCATCTTCCGCCATCGGTGGCATAACAGGTCATGATGTTGCCCAAAATCATAATGCCGGAGGTTTCGTTGGTGATGGCACGGATAGCGCCGAGAATCGAGTTCATGATTGATTCCGGCATAATGTTGGTCGGGCCGCTATAAGGAATTTGCTCCGGAATATCAACCACCAGCGCGTCGTAATTGACGCCGACCAACCCGGTATAAGTACCGCCCTTGTAGTTAACCAAAGTTTGCGTTATGTTTGCCTTGTCTGCCAGTTCGTCCAGTTTTGCCTTGTTAATTCCGGCATCGCCGTTGGCCTTAAGCCGTGCGCGGACAATCTCGCTGGTGCGGACAATCTTGCCGACCGGATTGCTGCCGAAAGCCGACGGACTGCTGTAGATGCCATCGCCGTTGAAGCTGATGAGTTTGCCGTTGCCGGCATAAACCACCGCATGATACCCCGAACCACTGCCAACCTGGCCGGCAACACGGCCGCTGACCTTGATATAGATGATGTCGCCGACATTGGCATAAGACATGGCCGAGGTTAAATCGACATCGCCACCGGATTTGCCGACCACCGCCGAGTTTTCATATTCGGCGCCGACTTTGATGCCGTCAAGGCAATAGCCTTTGCCGGTTTGGAAATTGGTGATATCGCCGCCGACCTGATCGTTAATATTTTCAAGCGCGGCGGTGATTGCCATCATACAATAGGCGCCTTCGCCAAGCGTGCTTCCGGCATCGGAATAAATTTGGCGAACGGCCTCACGATGGCCTTTGTCCTCACAAGAGGCGTAGTGGCGGCACTGGGTGCCGTTTTCATCGGTAATCTGGCGGCATTTGGGATCGCCGTCGGAAACATAGGGCTTTTCTTTACAGCTGTTCTGAAGCGTTTTCAACTGCTCCTGCAACTGACCGACCAGCGCTTTTTGGAACTGCTGAACCGTATCTTCATATTCATCTGGTTCCACCTGTTCCGGAACCTCAACATCGGCCGCATCCGAATCGAGCGGTGCGCCGCCGGCCTGGTTGGTGGCATCTAAGGCCTGTTCAACATTTTTCTGGTCTTCTTCACTGATGTATTCGTCCTCCCAGACAAAATCCTGAGTATACTGCTTGGTCTTGCTGTCCCAAAGCTGTTGGGCGATGGAAGCACCAACCCCCATAATGGGTTTGATGAAATATTGGCCGATGGCCGTGGAACTGTTGACGATAAATATATAGGCCAAAGCAACCTTAAAGCAGAACTTTAATAAGTCATTCAAGATATTACCAATTTGCAACTCGGTAAACGACGAAACGTTTTTCAATGCCCAAAAAGCAAGCCAGAGCAGCGATCCCATCAGCAGCAGCATTTTGCCGGCGCTCTGCGTAACCGCCAGACCTTTGTCCGCCGCCCACAAAAAGGCCGAAGTCAGAGGCTCAAACACTAAACAGGTCCAGCAGCCGGCAGTATAGCGCGCCTTGTATTGCGCCGTTGTCGGGCAGCCCATCAGCTTTTCTATACCTTTTCCCGTCCGCCGGGCAATTTTTTCTGTCCTTCTTTCTTCCCGCTGCCGGCTGTTGATCTTTTTGTGGTGAATTCTATCCAGCTTGCGATCAAGTTTTTCGTCGCTTATTTCTCCGGCTGCAGCTTTTTTACGCAGTTTGTCTTCTCTTTCCTGCAGGTTTTCACGCCGCTGCTCTTCTTTATTCCGCCAATATTCTTGCTGATATTCCTCCGCCTGACGACCGAGAGTGATGAACGATGCCTGCAGTTTCCGGTATTCATCTTCATTAATGCGGCCATTCTTTAATGCTCTGTCTAGATGATCACCGACAGCATCAAGATAAGTTTTAATATTTTGTCCTTTGCGATTCCCCCATTGAGTTGTGTTTGACATTCTGGCCAATTCATCGCCATAAAAAGATATTTGACCGTAGACAGAGAGTTCGGAGTAGTTTGGGTTGTTATTTTTACTTCTACGTGCTTTGGCTGTTGCCAACATATCTTTTATCTCATCCAAAGCTTGAGTCGCTTCAGAAGTACCGCTGCTCGGCATGGTTTGGGCAAAGACGGCCGAAACGGCAAAAAACGATATCATCACCGCGGTCAGGCTCAACCGCAGGAAGCTGATTAATGATTGTTTTATGTTAATCCGGTGCAACATCGTTTTTCTCCAGTCACATTTATTTCCGGCCGGCCAAACGGCGTATTTTGGCGCGATAGGCCTTTGTCTTTTCATTGACATTGCCGATTGCCCTGATGAGTCTGATACTTGACTGCGGTGCCAAAGACATACCCCAGGTAAACAGCATACCCACTCCAGAAAGGATAGCGCCGCCGATTGCCTGAACAGCCGCTTTCAGGTTCTTCTGGAAGTTGGCACTGACTTTGGCACCCAGCAGAGCCGACGTCAGCTGCTGCGAAACACCCATTGAGCCGTAAACCAGGAAACCTATCAGCAGCAGGCACATAAAGCCGATGCTCAGATCTTGCATACTGGCCTCCAGAGCGTCCGGATCGGGATCGAAGATCGCCGGATATTTTTGTAACATTGATACCATGGCCACCAAAACCGTGGCGACAATAATCGAAAAACACATCATAAACGCCGAAGACGCCAAAACATTGCTGAAAGCTTTTTTGGCCCAGCTTTGCGTCGGCCCGAAGGCATATGACATTACATACAGCGGCAAAAGCAAGAGAATGATGCTCATCTGGAAAATCATATCAACCAGGTAGAAAGAGAAACCGACCTTAACGACCCAGAAGAAAGCATACAAAACAATGCCCATGACCGTGCCCATTACGGCCGAAGTCTGACGCATCGACTCAAAGGCAATCTCACTGCCGATGTTCAGATAACCGGAAACCATCCGCATCATGCAAACCATGGCCGTGATTAATGATGCCGGAAAACCGTTTTCTTTAGAGGCCATAAAGTCGCCTTCAATACTGCAGCGCAAATTGATGTCCGAAACCTGCAGCGTGCTGCCGAAGACGGTAAATGTCGTCGGCGTCTCCGAACTCAGTGAGTTGTTCAAAATGGCAATGCCCAGTTCCATAAAGGCACGGTATACCGGAAAGACCAACATATTCATAACAAACAACAGTCCGCCCGATGATGAGGCCAGCAGCCCGCATATCAGGCAGATAAAGGCCTTGCGGACAATCTCGTTCCAGACCTCGCCGGCGTTGGTCTCGGTTACCGAGCTGACAAATTTTAACAGCCGCAGCGCCAGCCAGATTGAAAAACCGACCATCATCACCGCCATTGCCCCGCCAGTGAGGGAGGCGTGCATACTCATAACATGCTTGCTGGCCGCATTATACATAAGCTCCAACAGGCTGCAGCCGAGGCAGAGGGCCTGACGACATTCGGTATCGTTTTCATCACAACTGGTTGCAATATTTTCGCCGATAACCGAATCGGTGTCGCCGTCCTTTGCACAGGCGCTGAGGAACAGAACCGTCGTGATGATCAACAACAGTTTCAGCAAATGTCCGGATATGTCGCGCAAGTTTCTCATGGCTATATCCTTTTAGTCTAATTCATCCAGTTTCGGTTTATCCGGCCGGCGACCGTTACCGACGGTTGTCGGTTTGCCGCCGCGGACAAAATTCCCAGGCCGGCGTGTTGTTTCTGCCGCGGATTGTTTCTGAGTATCCGGCGCAGAACGGAGTTGTTCATTGTTTTTCGGCGTCTGGCGGGTTTCCGCGGAAGCTCCCGTTGCAGGTGCTCCGGCCGGACGGCCGCCGTTTTGCGGCTGTCTGCCCGGCTGTCCCTGGTTTTGGCGCGTTTCGGCACCCTGTCCCCGACCGCCCGGTTGCCCCGGAGCTTGGCTTTGGTTTTGGCGTGCTTCGGCACTTTGGCCTCTATTGCCGACAGTCGCCTGGGCCGGCGCATTGCCGCGAGTTTGACGGGTTTCGCTTCTCCGCCCCTGAGCACCACCGCCGATAACGGTCGGACGAGAGGTGCCGGACTGAGCTTCCGCTCCGCCTCCGGGTGACGGCGGATTATTCGCCCCGGTCGGCTGCGGATTATCCGGCTGCGGTTTCGGCCCGGTATCTTTGTCATCGCCTTTGTTTTTGCGGTTTTTTATCCATTGTCTGACCGGACGCAGCGTTGCCACACCCACCGCCTTATTCACACCCCATCTGGTTGCCGTTGCGACTTTTTCTTCGGCCCATTCACTGACGGCTTCGGTAGTCGGTGCGGCAAGTTTGGTCGCCATTCCCTTAACCGTGGAAGCCCCCATGGTGGCAATGGACGGCGCAACGGGTTTCATACCGCCGCTGGCGAACTTATCTACCAGTTCGGTTATGCGGCCGACGACCAAAAAGCCCAGAATATTGGCAAAGACAAATAACAAGAAGGCCAGGCTGAATACGTTGACCATTTCTTTAAGGCTTTCGGTGTCAATCGTATCCAAGGCCGTAACCAGGGCGGCAAGCCCGCCGGAAGCAAGATTTTCACTGGTACCTTCGCTGCTTTGCATAAAACTTGCATTAATCAGCTGTATACAGAGATTAGCTACAACTCCCATCATCATAAAGGTGAAAATACTGTTCAGCAGCATTTTGAAACCGGTTGAAGTGTATTTCGACGTAATCTTAAACGGCCAACAGGCAATCAAAAACGGCAGCAAAGCGCCGACAATCCCCAGCTGGACAACGGCGTCAAGCAGATAAAAGATAAAGGCTATACACAGCAGAAAACCAAAACCGCCGAAAAAGATTCCGTAAATAAGACAATCAAACCCCAACCCGAATTGCGTGAAAATATCATTGGTTATCTTCAAAGCCATATACTTAAGGCCCAGACACATCAACGACTGGCCGATCGTTTGCAGCAACGTAAAGCTTTTGTTGACGTTGTAGGCCAGCTGTTCCATCTTTTGGTAAGTGCCTACTTTATAGTATTCATTATTGAGGTTTCTTTGATAATCTGCGGGAAGGTCTGACATCTCTTGGGGCGTGTTAGCACCGAATCTGTCTTTCCAGTTTTCAACCTCGACAAATTTGTTGCCAAATTCAATACCGGTATTTAACAACGGGTCAATAATATAGTTAAAAACATTGTTATAGTTGAGCAGCAGCAGAAAGGCTATTACAAACTTATAGCTTTGCCTTAGCAATTCGGTTATGTATTTGGCCGCGTCCTGCTTGGTCAATGAGCTGACAAAGCTCAATGTTTTGACCGCAATCCACAGCGCCAGGCCAACCACGATAATCAGCGAAAACGGTATGACAAACGCATCCCGGGAAATTACCGTCATTTGATCCGCTGCGGCAAAAACAACGCCGAACATCGGGCAAAAGGCGCATTTTTTATTGTTATACCATCGGACAGGGACAACCTCGCATCTGGATTTGTTATCATTATTGGCCGAATGAACTTCTAATTTGTTGCCAATTGCTTTAACGCAATATTTTGTTGCCCCCTGATCTGCCGTTTTCATGGCCGTGAAACAGGCCTTGTCATCTATTTCAAATTGCTTACTTGTATCTCTTTTTACCTCACCGTTTTTGGTGGTTTTGACGGTTTTTCTCACATTGTCATGATCTTCCGAGACGGTTTTCCAGCCGGCATCGGTATAGCTGCTTGCTTCATTTTGGCTGACGCACACATAATCATAGACTATCGTTTCATTATCCCGGCCGAAAAGAGCGTTAATGTCCTCTCGAAACTCACGGTGCCTTTCTTTATACAAACAGGTTGAATAGGTTAAATTACACAAAGTTTCGCCGCAGGGAATTATATTTACGTCCTGTGAACTTTCTCCGGCAAATTTTTTAAATTCCTGATAAGCCGAGCCGGTAAGATTTTCTTTCATAAATTCATGGGCGCTCTGCATTTTAATCACTGCGTTTGCCGTCTCGGTATTTGAGGTTTGAGCATCGGCGGCAAAAGACGGCGGAACCGCCAACCAGAACAGTCCGCTCAGAATAAAAATCAATAATTTATTCGCCGTCCTTGTCATCCTCTTCATCCCGTTTAAATGGGCTGCCCAGAATCATTTTGGCCGCAACCAACGACAGAATAACTGCACCGACCGCAATCCATTGCATTAAGCCGCTGGAAAAAAATTCAAACAAATCAGTGCTGTATGCGACAACCAACAGCAACAGAACCAATATCGTTACCAGCCATGCTTTTATCATTGCTCTTTTTTCCTTTTCAGCGCTTATATTATCATAACATATAAATTACTTATAAAGTGTTACAGTTTTTTGATTTTTTATACGGCGGACGATTTTGTACACAAATCGTCTTTTTTTGTACTATTTTCTTGATTAATCTGCCCCTTGTATTAATATTAGGGGCGAAGATTGTTAACTTTAACCAAAGGGCAGTTTACTCATGGAAGAAATTATTTTTCCCAATCAAATCAGAATGTACCGCCGTTTGCGCGGCCGTTCGATGCAGGAATTGGCGGATCATTTGAATGTTTCTTTGTCGGCAATCTCAAAAATTGAAAAAGGCTATCGCCGGGTTGACCAGGAACAGTTGGTCAGAATTGCCGAATTTTTAGACTGTCCGCTGCAGGAATTGTTTGTCAACGAGCAAAACTCCCAGCAGGAAATCGTTCTGGCATGGCGCCGGGAACAGGAAAGACGCAACAAAATCAATGAAAAAAGCGGACTAAAGACCCTGGGCGCCGGTTTGCGGCAAATTCGCAACGAGAAAAACCTGACATTAATTGAAGTGGCCGAAAGCGCCGACATGACTTTGTCGGTTTATCACCGGATTGAAATGGGGCAACGCGAAGTTTCGGACAAAGAAATGAAAAATATTGCCAAGGCCCTGAAAATGCCGGTTGACGAGCTGAAATCCGAGATTAAAGATTTGGACGAAAAAGGGTTTCTGGAAGAAATTATTCAGCGCAACGATGCCAAATACAAATTGCTTTCAACACCGCGGGGGGCTATTGCCTCTTTTGGCGGAAATTTGCTGGAAAGCACGCAAATATCCGTCTTCGGAACAGCCGGGAAAAACGGCAATGTCATTATTGATCCGGAGGAAGAAATTAAAAAAGTTCCCTGCCCCGTTTCCCTGCAAAATAAAAAAGATGCTTATGCGCTTAACCTTTGCACCCGCCGTCTGGGTAATCTGCTGCCGGCGCGCTCCGTATTGTTTGTAGACCCGCAGGAGCCGGTCAGTGTCGGCGATATTGCCGTTTATTATATTTCGGATACCGAGGCGGAAATCATTTCCGTACGTGAGGACGAAAGCGGCCAGCTTTATGGAATTCGTTGGAATCCAGATGAAAAAGTTACCTTGGGCAATGATGATCTGCAACGATTGCAACGGGTTGTCTTTATCAGCTTGTAAACTTGACCATTAAAAACTCCGGATTTTACAATCCGGAGTTTTTTTGCAACCCTGATTCCTACAAAGGCGGAATATTCAGCTGAACAATATCGCCGGGCCTTATTTTACTGTTGGCATAACGCATATTGCCCGTTTCTATCATAAAACGTTGCCGTCCGGTCATCTGTGAGGCGAGGTCATAAAAGTCTTTTGCGCGCATCTCTTGCCGCTGCGGATTCATAATATACAACACGCAGCCCTGCGTTCTTTCGGCAACACCGCAACGCGCACGTCCTCGCGGCACTTCGGCATTAACAACAACCCCCTGCAGACCGTTGCGAACAATTTTTGATTCGGCAAAAATAAATTTTCCGGCAACCATACCGACGAATAAACAAACGCAGACTATTAGGAAAAATACTTTCATGGTCATCCATTCGGGAAGCTCGGCCGAGGCCCTCGGACCATAAACTTCTTCCGCATATTCGTCCTCGCCGATATAACGGGGCGTTTCGGCAGCCGAATCGGTCACAACCTCTCTTACTTCTTTTGACGGGACGGCCGGTTCATCAAGATAGTTATCAATATCTATTTCCGGAGAGGCCGGCGCCGCAGAGACGGACGATTGCCCGGCCTGAGAAGCAAAAGGATTTGCACCTGCGGCCGTCGGACGCGACGACGACAACGGCACGCTGCGATTAATCGGGCGTTTGATTTTTTTGAGTTGCGGACGCCCTCCGCCTGACTGAGTGTCCATTTTTTATTCCTTATAAATTATTTTCCAAGGCTTTGTTTGTTTTTAAGGTTTTGACGACACGAGGCACAACCATTATTATCGTTTCGAATAACGGCGATTTTGCTTCAAAAACCGTATTGGGCAGACCGATAATCAAGAAATTTTCACCCAATCTGCTGCGAATGGAAAATTTGGAAATTTCACCGTCCCGACTTTCAATCGTGATATCCGAAAAGATTTTATCATTCTGTTCATACGAGGCTTTGGTTAGTATTGACAGATCGGCCAAGATGGAATCGCGACGGATGCATTTGCCGACATCAAAACGCGAAAACCATAAATTCGGCACGACGAATTTACCTTCACCGACATCTTCAACCCGCGCCTGACGGCTTAAAAAAGATGTCAGCGACGCAACATTGATGTCGTTTGAGGTGGTCAGTATTTTGCCCAAGACTCCCGTCTTGGCGCTTTTGATCGAACCAAAACCGAAGACCTCCATAATCTGCTGCCATTCAACCCCCGTCGGCTTGTACGGATAAAGGTTAAATACCTTAACATCATAGGCCAAAAGGATCGGGTTTTCTTCAAAATAGCCGATCAGATTCAAAATCTGACTTCTAAGCTCAAAATCCGCGTCAAACGTAATGCTATAATCATCAAAATCCGACGTGAAATCCGTAATTCCCGCCCCGCGCAAGACATCAAGAATCGCCAGCATAATCGTTCGCGACTGCGGAACATACAGGCTGAAATTGGCCTTGCGCGAAATACGCAGCGTTTTGTTGGCGGCATTGTAAGTATAGTAAATTTCGGCGGCATCGGCAATCATATTGACGACATCCGTAAAATCGCCCCGCAGGTTTTCGGCAGAGATACTGGCATAGGGCGCATCTTTGGCAACCAGTTTTAATCCGGCCTCTTTGGTCAGCTTCAATAATGCCTTTTCCGCCGACATGGTTTCAAACGAAAATCCGTTCACCTCAAACCGCGGCAGCATATCGTTTTTGCCGTTGCGTACCAAATTAAATGCTTTGATGTTATACGGCACCGTTGATATCATCTGCTGGGTTTCCCAATTGACAAAGCAACGCAACGGCGTTTCAAGATCCAGCCGGTTGGCACCCTGCGGTGTTCTGATTGCGGGATAGGACGGTTCTTTGACTTCGGCCGTATAAACCGGTATTTCCGGCACCGGCGTTTTTTGTTGAACCGCGGACTGTTTTATGTGATCCATAAAACCGCATGAACTCAGCAATAAAACACTTGCCAATACTATTTGTTTCAATTTACGACTTTTCATTCTTCAGCCCTGCGGATTGTTTTGTTTGGGCGGCATATTTACATTTTGGCCACCGGCCGGTGCCTGCGGACGAGATGCGGGTTGATTCTGCGGACGCGGCTGCGCCTGAGGTTGAGCCGGGCGAGGCTGGCTTTGCGGGCGCGGCTGCGCTTGTGCAGGAGCCTGCTTAGGCTGTCCCGGTTGAGTACCCCCGGACTGTTCACCTTGTGCCGTCATATTATTCTGCTGCATTAATTTATTGATGACTTCGTCCATTGACATTCCCGCGCCGACCGTCGGATCTTCGGATTTGTCAATTTCGCCGAGAGCCGCTTTCATCTTGTTTAATTCATCTTTGTCCTGTTTAATCATATCCGGAGAAGCGTTATGCTCAAGCTCGGTTTTAAATTCCTGCAGATTTTTTTTCAGGGCATTGATACCGCCGGAAATCTTTTTATCAACATACCCGTACAAATCCGGATGCGAAACGATATATTCCCCCGTTTCGCTGATTTCTTCCAGAACATCAAGCACATAAGCATAATGCTTATATTCCTCTATGGCGATATTGCCGCTGCGGACACAGCGGGCGGCAATTCGCGATATGGTCATATCGTAATATTCTTTCAATAAAATATAGTTATCGACATACCAGGTATCACCGGCTGCATCTTTTCCAGAGCTGAAAGTTTTGTTTTGCTCCATTTCCTTACTCCTCCGGACAAAAGTCTTTTCTTTTAATTTAGTTTAGCATTCGGGCTTTGTAAATTATTATTTTAATCTTTTAGAATACTATTTTGATACGGGTCAACCGCCTCTGTTTCGTCAGAATCATCAATGATTCCCGGAGCCGTTGAAATTTCTAACGGTGCGGAAGAATACACAACCGGTCCGTCCTCCGAAATTTTCGGCTGCTCATAAAGGTCGCCGCTGCAAATATAGCTGTTATCGCCGATTGCTTCCATAACGGGGTAACCGGCATCATCATTATCTTCGACATAAACCCATTCCCAGTCCTGACCTTCTTCGTTATCATTGCTGCCGGAAGAGACATCTGCCGTTCCGAAACCCCAGTCATCACTGTCGCTTTCATTAATCTCGACTGCCGGTTCTTCGGCTTTTTCCTGCGGTGATGACGTAAAGCCCCAGTCATCTCCCGACAAAACGGGTGCCGCAGCCGGCGTTTCTTCCGGTTGTTCCACAGGTTCTATTTCTGCGGAATCCGCAACCGTATTTTCAAAACCCTCCGTATTGTCAACCGCAACGGCAGGCTCCGGCTCAACAGGCAGTTCAGGGGCCGGAAGCTCCTCCGATTTCGGCTCGTCCGGTAAAACGGCATCAAACTCACCGGGGACCGAAGATTGCTCAACAGGAATGTCTTCAACCGTTAATTCCGGAGCAGCATAACTGTCGCTTTCATTTTCCGCAACATCTGCAAAAGCGGGGATATCCGCCGGCAACAAAGATATATCCTCCGGCTCTGCCGTTACCGGCGGTAAAATATCGGCCGGGTTATTTTTTTTCTTTTTCTTTTTTTTCTTTTTCTTCTTTTTGGGCTGCTCCTGCTCATTATCCGGCTGCTCCGGCAACATTTCGGCAACAGATTCTTCTCCGGCGGACGGATATAGGTTATCCTCTGCCGGAATATTTCCACCATTATCGGTGAAAACCGGCGGTTCGGTATATGTATCAGCCGGTATCGTATCTTCAACCGGTTCCGGCGGGAGCTGCGTTGTCGCAAAACTGCCGGCCGGCCACCTCATATTATCCGAGGACGGCATAACCGGCGCGGCATAAACCGGCGGCGGAACGTTCTGCAAGGCCTCGGACAAAGCATCGGCCAGTTCTTTGGCCTGGCGGCGGCTTATTTTATCATAGAGCTTTCCCTGTTCTTCAATCGTTTTGGCTATGGCTTTTTCAAGATTTTTTTCGTTTGAGGCCTGCAGAGATGCTATTTTATCAGCCAACAGCATAATTTGTGCCGAATTATCCGCCGCATTGATATGGATATTATTGGCATTGGTGTTGTTATTGGCCTGTGCCGAATTATTCTGCCATATATTGGCCGATACCAACGATTTAATAAGTTTTTCCTGGGATGCGTCTAATAATTTAAAAAGTTTTTCGCTGTTATCTTCGGTTTTGACAACGGTGGTGCCGATCTGCATTTTACCCAGGCTTTTGATAATTTCCGACTGGCTTTTTTCAAATGCCGCTATCAGCTCTTTATTGTCATTAGCCTTGCCGGCCGATAATTCTTCAACCTTGTCCAGCCGCCGGTTAAGCTGTTTCTGCCCTTCCAAAACAACTTCTATCAATTGTTTGGCGGCCGCCATATCCTCCGTCGGCGCCGCAACCGGCGCTGCGGCCGCAACGGATACGGCCGGCGTTTCCCGGTTTAAATTACTGAGCGAGGCACTCAAAGCCGTCTGGCTTTGCATGATGGCTTTACAAAGTTCGCCGATTTCCCGGCTTTGAGCCTCCCGACCGCTGCGGAAAGTTTCGGCAATGGTCTGGCAAAGCGCACCCAGCTCACGCCGCTGTTCTTCTTTGCCGCTTACAAAACTTTCGGCAACGACTTTGCATAATTCTCCGAATTCCTGCCGCTGTTCATTTCTCGCCGCCTGGCTGCCGGCGGCAATCGTCTGGCAGAGGTCTTTAAAATCTTGGCGCTGTTCGTCTTTATTTTCTTTCATGTTTTTGGCGATAAACAACTGGGTTTTACTCAGATCCAGTGCCAGCTTTTCCAAACTTTCTTTTTGCATGACGGTCTGCTGCTGGATCAACCCGCTCATAATCTTGGCAAATTCTCCGGCAAAATCTTTATCAAAACTGATTTTGGCCGTGCCGGCCGGTGCTGCGGCGGCCGGAGCAGCCTGACTTTGCGCCTGAGCCAATGCCGTTGCCAGAATCTTGGCCTGCTGATGAGCGTCTTCGTTCAAATTAACCGCCGTCGCAGAATGCACGGATTTCTGTACCCCCGATTTTTCGGCCAGCTCATCGGCATAATCCTGCAGCATGGCACCGCCGGGCAAAGAGGAAAATATTCCCCTGATTTCCGGCGAAAGTTCCAGCAGCATTTTATTAAAGGCTTCTTTGCGTTCGGGGCTCAAAATATGCATTTGGCGATAGATATTTAAAAAGCGCTGCGCCACAACGACAGGGTCTTCCTCGCCGTTGCGTAAGGCCTTTCTGCGGGCTTCGGTTGTTTTGTCCATTTCCAGCGCCATAGAATCACCAACAGGTTAAACTTTATCCATACTAACCCATGATACGCTTTATCTTGTAAATTTAGAGTTAATAAAAGGCTCGTACGAGCCTTTATTTTTAAGTAATTTCGGTGACCGCGCGCAGGTTGCCGTCACGGTTTATTTGTACGACTCTCAATTTCTGCCGCATTTCTTCAATGGTTTTTTTGCGGTCAATCGTCGGATAGGTGTGCAAAATACGATCCGTAAATGCCTGATAGGCGGCTTCGGAGCTTTCGGCGTGAATGGTTGCCAGGCAGTTGTCGTGTCCGGAGCCCATCAATTCCCAGATGGCACCGGCATTGCTGGTTGAAATCTCGCCGCCGATAATCGCATCCGGCGTAAAACGCACGACAAGGTCAATAACTTTGGCATAGGTCAGGGCATTGGTCTGCTCGGTACGCGACAACGTAATATGGACGCGGTTTTTGTGCGGCACAATCAACTCGCGGGTATCTTCAATGGTCAAAATACGTTTGTTGATATCCAAAATCTTCAGCAAGTTGTTCAAAAAGGTCGTTTTTCCGGTTGAAGTGGCGCCGGAAACCAGAATATGATCACCGCGTTTAATGCTCAGCAGCAAACGCTCATACGGATCTTCCGGCTCTTTAATATCTTTCAGCGGATTGATTTTATGCAGCTTTTCGCCCTGCATCAGGCCATAATCGCCCAGGCCGAAGGCTACGTCATCGGCATGGACACGGATTGTCAGGGCAATGCCGCCGGTCAGGTCGTTATTGTCATACATAACGTTTTTGCCGCAGATTGCCGAAAAACGATGTTCACCGGGAATAGTCGCATAAACAACCGGGTTGCCCTGAACCGGATCAAACGGCAGTTCATAAGTGTTGGCGATGATATAAAGCAAATCCGTCAGATACTCCTTGCTTAATTTTTCGTCTTTATAAGCCGTCCAAGGATATGCGCGTTTGCCGCGGAGACGAAGCCACACTTCTCCCGCGTGATTAATCGCCACTTCTTCAATTCCGTCCTGCTGATACCAGTAGGCAAGCGGCCGCAAAATCGATTCCAAGACAGTAAAACTCATATTCTTACTCCCTAAAACAAAGCCGGAATGCTGTCGTTTCCCGATTCCGAAGATGCCCCGGAGGTTGTTCCAGCGGCCGGTGTTCCCGCAGCGGGAAGCGTGCCGGAGCTCGGCGGCGGAGGCGGCGCCAGCGTATTGCCAGTCTTCTTGGGCGCCGTATCAACAATCAACGGCGGCGTTCCGGAACCGGCAGCCTCGACATCAACCTGATCGGGATCATAAACGACCTGGCTGCTTGAGGCTGCTTTGGCTACGTCTTCGCGGTTTTTCTGATCAACCGCCTGCTCGGTTTTAACATCATCAATTAAGACTTCAGGCTTTTGATATTTTTGCGACTCTTCGTTATCGCGCTCAATACTGCGCAACCACAAATCCGTATTCGGATAAACAATAATGCGTGTTCCGGCCGGAATATATGTCATCGCCTTAACATCGGTCTTATCGGCCAAGATATCATCAAACAGAGATTCCATATCGTCCAGGAAATTCTGGCGGGCATCATTGGCGGCCTGCTGTCTTGAGGTTTCAATTTCGCCGGCGGCATCATCGGCGGAAGCGATGAAATAGGAAGCGCCTGAAGTTAATACCGTGGTTACGACCGGCAGCGTATATTTCTTGAACAGCTGCTGATCAACATATCCCAAGGCACCGGCTCGGCCTTGCGCATCAGCGGTTTGTCCGGTAAAGACAAAGATTGAACCGTCCGGACGAATAAGACGTTCCCAACTGATTTGAACACGCGCAGATTCCGAAGTTGCCTCAGCAGCCGCCGTAATGCTGCCAAAGGTTCCGATTAAACGTGAACCGGCAGGAATAATTATGTTGCGGCCTTCTTCAGCATAGACATTACGCTCGACATAAGCGGTAATCGGCGCCGGATTATTGGTATCAATCGCCCGGGCAATAACCGCCGGAATCGGCTTATCCGAAAAAATCATCTCGCTCATATCAACGCGCCATGATGAAATAGATTTCGGAATTCCCTGCTCCGACCAGTCTTTTTGATAGCCGTCAAAAGCCTCCTTACGGTATCCGGAACTGATTTTTCCGACGCTGATATTCTGCCGCCGCTGCTGCATTGCTGCATCAAGAGCGGCACGCCGGGTGGGATCATATCTTTCGCCGGGACCGTAGCCGCCGCCGGGACCCAGATTACCGGCCGGACCGTTGCCAACCCCATATGCTCCGCCCGGTCCGAATGTTCCGGCAGGGACAAAAACGCTGCCATCACTTTTTTTATCATCTTCATCAAAACCGAAATCTTCCGTTCCGATCAGATTACCTTCATCATCAATAATCAGACCGTCCGGCATCCGGTAGCCGATAATATTGCCCTTTTTATCTACAACGGTATCATTTTCCAGAATATCTCCCAGATATTCGCCGTCCGGTGTCAGAGCAATGCCTAATGACTTGTAATATTTGGAATCTTCAAGCAATTTCAATGCAGGAGAAACATCATCTTTAATCTTCGGTTCTTCGGTCGTCGAAGCAATAATTTCCGAACGATCAAACCACTTGCGTCCTATTCCGCCGATGACATTACCGTTGGCATCAACAGCATCACCGTTTTCATTCAACCGGGCGATAATTTTACCGTCCGGACCAATGATATTGCCGTCTTCATCAACATGGCCGATAATATTGCCGGCGGCATCATAAACCGGACGACCGGCCGTCTTTTGGCCGATAATGTTACCGTCTAAATCGATGATATTGCCGTTTTCGTCCACCCTGCCGATAATATTACCGTCGGCATCTACCAGATTACCGTTTTCATCAAGATAACCTATAAGATTGCCGTCGGCATCATAAACCGGCTGTCTGGTCGTCTTTTGCCCGATAATTTTACCGTCCGGACCAATGATGTTCCCGTTCTCATCTATTCGGCCAATAATATTACCATTGGCATCTACCAAATTACCATTTTCATCAAGATAGCCTATAAGATTGCCGTCCGCATCATAAACCGGCTGCCGCTTTTGCCCGGCACCCGCCGTTGAGCCATAGAACTGTAGGGGTGACGCCGTTGCAATCACTTCCGAATTTGCATTCAGGATTTTACCGTCCGGTGACAACTTGCCGACAACGTTGTTCAAATTATCCAGAACCTGTCCGTCCAGTTGCAAGTATCCCAACACCAGCCGCGCATTGTCGCGAATGTTGTAGTCCCGGTTGCCGCGGGCGACAACCTGACCGCCTTTTAAGACAAAGCCGCGATCAAAAGTGCCCAAATTTTGATTGGTAAAGCTGGAAACATCGCCATTGCGGCTGATGATACCGACAACTTTGTCATCTTGATCGTATACATAAAAATCATACAGCGCATAGCCTATTTTTTGTTTGTCGGACACAACATAGCCGTCAAAATCAACCGTCCCTATTTCCTGCCCGACAGAATTGCGCACTTTGCCGTCTTGGGCAACATAACCTATAAATTTGTTGTCCAAACCGAAAGCCACTTTATATTTAAACAAGGTACCCAAGGGCAAGCCGGCATTGGAATTGACATTATCATTCGGCTGCTGGTAACCGATCAAACCGTTGTCGCGGTCAACAATCAGGCCGTTGAAAATACTGTAACCGATAATGCTTCCGTCAAAACCGATAACGGATTCAAACGCCGTGGCGGCGCCGATTAACGCATTGTCGGCATTGCGCAACTGCGAACGGCGATTCAGACATCCTATGAACTCACCCCGTTCATTGCCGACTTTTCCGTCATAAGAGGTGAATCCGATAATTCTGCCGTTGAAGTCAATTACCGGTGTTTCCGGAACCGCATAGCCCAGCAGCGAACCGCTGTCGCTGATAACATTACCGTTTTCCAGCAATTTGCCTACATAAACACCGCGATAATTGTAAATTCCACCGGAAGAACCGGTAACGCCGAGCAAAGCACATTTATCATCAATCACTCCGCGAAGCCCCGCCAAATATCCCGTTATAATGCCATTATTATCGGCGATCAGACCACGCGCCATAATTCTGCCGATTTTGGCGCCGGACGCATTGTTGATATTACCGGCATTATCGGCAAAACCCAACAGCGAACCGCTGAAGTCCAAAGCGGCGCTGGCAGTATAGCCCTGGCCGAGTTTCGGCATATAATTCAAATTCCCGGCGCCGATGTCACTGACACTGCCGTCCGGCAGAATTTTAGCCACGGACTTAAAAGATTTATTCATTAAAAAGTTTTCATCGCTCAGCAACCCGATGTTTTGACCGTCAGACGTCAAAGCCACATTTTGACGGACCGGCGAAGCAATCAACTGGTTTTGAGGATTTAAAACATAACCGGCGCCGAGTATGCGTCCCAATTCGGCTCCCGAAGCCGTCCGTGCGCGACCGTTGAGCCCGACATAAGAAGATACCGTACCAAACGGCGTGTAAAGAGGAGAAATATCCAGCGCACGGCCGACTATTGCCCCCGATTGACCAAAAACATAACCCAACGGAGAAACGGCCAATTTTTCGCCTTTGTTATCAATGGCCGAGGATATACCGCTTATTCCGAGAAAAGCTCCGTCCGACGCGTAAACGGCTTTTGATTTCAGCACGCTGCCGATGGCCACTCCCGATAAGTTATAGGCCGTTGAGCCGATCATATAGCCGATTGTCGTTCCGTTCAGCATGATAACCGAACCGTTGCTCAGGGCATGGCCCTTGAGTTCTCCTTTATAGTCAAAAACCGGACCGGTTGAAATCAAATTGCCGATAACATTGCCGGCCGCATCGGTAATCTGCCCGCGGGCCGCCGCCAAACCGTTTGAGGCTGTTCCCTTGGCCAAATTGCCGTCCGGGAGCAGGCGTCCCAGATAGCGGCCGTTCAAATCCGTAGCCGTGGCGGCCAAATCAACCGACCGGCCGACAACGGCGCCGCCGATATCCGAAATCATTCCGTCGGCACGAAACCGACCGACGACTTTATTGTTGTTGACGACCTCTCCGTTATAACTTACCAAACCGAGATAAAAACCGCTGTTGTCAAACGCATAGCCCGACGAAACCGTTTTACCGATAATCTCGCCGGCATCATTATAAACAAAACCATTGGCCTTTATCCGACCGATAACTTCCGAATTAAAATCCGTCACCTCACCGCCGGGAACCACACTGCCGATAAAATCGCCGGACAATGACACAACCATTTTGGAAGAAATCAACCGGCCGTCCAAAATATAGTCATTGCCCACCTGACGATACGCATAACCGTCCGGTGTCACAATGCCGATCTGCTGGCCGCTCAAACTGGTATACAAACCGTCGCCGGTAATACGACCGGCAATGCCGCCTTCATCATTATAAACCAACCCCGGAAATATCACCTGGCCAAGAATATCAAAATAATCGTTTACAACCAAGCCGGAAGGCAGTGCCCGTCCCAAGGTCTGTCCGGCGGCACTGCGGACGATGCCGTCGCTGCCGACTTTGCCCAGAAAACGGGCATCATTGCCAATTGCCACACCCTGCGGTACGACGCCGCCGATTAACCGGCCGTCGGCATCAATAATCAAGCTGTCTGCCGTGACATTACCCAGCAGCCGGTTATCAAAACTGACCACTTTGCCGTCCGGAATAACTTTGCCCAGAGGTTCGCCGTTGAAATTAATCGCCGTGATTTCCTGCGCCCGGGCCGGTGAGCCGATAAACAACAGCGCCGCCGCCAGCAAACATCTGACGGCAGACAAACCCAAACACGCTGTTATCTTTTTGACTGCTTTCATTTACTAATTCCTTCGGTTTTTGGCCACTTCACCCAAAACATACCCCGATACTTTTTTATCCAGATCAATAAATGATCCGTTATTTTTGACATAACCGATATTATTGCCGGCAACATCTATTACGCTGCCGTCGTGCGCCAGCCGGCCTTTATATTGCCCGTCATTACCCAAGATGGTCGCCCCGATCGGATAAACGCGTCCCAAGATACGGTCATTAAAATCAATCGCCAGTCCGCCGGACAAAACTCTACCGATTATAGTAGCATCTTTGCCGATAATTTTACCATCAAAATTTACATAACCCACAACTTTATCATCATTAGAAATAATAATATCGCCAAAAACTTTTTCACCGATCAGTTTGCCGGAGACACTCAAAACATTTCCGTCAGGCAATACTTTGCCCAGCGAGACGCCCTCTGGACTGGCCACGCTGCCGTCCGGTGCAACCGCGCCGATGATATTGCCGCCAAAATCAATGACAAATCCCGGCCACAGTAAATTAAGATTTTTATCGCTGCTGCCGCCCGGCAATACCGCGGTTATAATCTGACCGTTTAAATCCACGACATCGCCCAGCGAATTTAACAAGCCTTTATAATTTCCCATGGCATCAATCATTATTCCCTCGGGAATAACCTCGCCGACAACCTCTTTCCGGGTATTTAACACCTTTCGGTCATGCGTTGCCGAAGCAACAACCTTCCCTTCGAGATCAAGCACACGGCCGTCTGCCGCAGCATAGCCGATGTAAGAACCGTCATACCCGATTGCCGCACCTTTGGTAACAACGGCTCCCTGATATTCACCGCGCTGATTAAAGAATTCTCCTTTGGCATTAACCTTACCCAAGCTGTCGCCGTAGCGGCTGAAAACCGCCCCGCCGTCAACGGCCACACCGATAACCCGCCCTTGTAAATCCATGACTTCGCCGGCCGGAGAAACCGCGCCGAAAATATTGTTATAGGAACTCAGGCCGCCGTTTTTGAGTACACCCTGCGCAACACCTTTGCTGTCATACACCTGCCCGTCGGGGAACAGACGTCCTATGATCTTTCCGTCCGAGCCGACAACCGTTGTCTGCGACGGCACGGCGACACCCAGAATTTTATTATTCTCATCAAGAACCAGATTATTGGCCGATAACGATGCCGACGGCCGGCCGTAAATACGCACTTTGGCCTTATTGTCCACCCGGTTAATATATTCGCCGGACGATGAATAGGCATAACGCTCACCCAAAGCCCTGCCGATATACACGCCTTTGCTGTTGAAAACATCTCCCAACAAACCGACACAGCCGACGGGCAGCTTGGCCTCATTAATGACGATATTATTCATATTGATTTCGCCAAGATATTTGCCGTTTAGGTCTACCGCGGTGCCGGTGCGTCCCACCGAGCCGATAAATTCGCCTTTTTCATTCAAAACGCTGCCATCCGGATTAACGCAGCCGACATAACGATTGTTCAAATCTTTAACAATTCCGGCATTATCCACCGTTCCCAGAAAATTACATTCATTATCAAAAACGCGTCCGGTTTTCAGCGTCTCGCCGATGTAGCGTCCTTCGGCGTCCAGAACTATACCTTCCGGCGTTATTTTATAATTTGTTTCCTCATTGCCCTTTTTGATTTTGCCATCTTTATCAAGATAGCCTATCCGGTTGCAACCGTAACCGATAATGCTGCCGGCGCGGACCATTTTGGCCACGACTTTTGAACCGCTGGCATCTTTGACCAAGCCGTTGGGCAGCGCTCTGCCGACGACCTGTTTTTTGTCGTTTTCAATCGAACCGTCATTCTGCAACTCCCCGAGCAGCGTTCCCTGGGGCGTGACGGCAATTTTATCAAAAGCGACCAGACGGCCGACGATATTACCATCCTCATCAAAAACAATTTCTTCACCGGCATAGCCGATAACATTACCGTCCAAATCAACAACCGTGCCGTCCGGAAGCATTTTGCCGATAATATTACCATTGGCATCCACCAAGTTACCGTTTTCGTCAATATAGCCGATGATGTTGCCGTTGGCATCATACGCCACGCGCAATTTTTTGCCGGCAAGCGGCGAATCTTTGGCAATAACATTACCGTTTTCATCGACATAGCCTATGGTGTCACCGTTGGCATTAACAACACTGCCGTCCGGCAGAACAACCCCGAGGACATTACCGTTTTCATCAACAGCGACGCGTCCCGGTTTGGTTACGGAGCCGATAACATTGCCGTTTAAGTCAACAACGGTGCCGTCGGGCAAAACCCGGCCGATAACATTGCCGTTTAAGTCAACAACGGTGCCGTCAGGCAAAACCCGGCCGATAACATTGCCGTTTTCATCATAGACAAATCCGGTTTCAACGGCACGGCCGATGACATTACCGTCCATATCGACGACCGTGCCGTCCGGAAGCATACGACCGATAACATTGCCGTTTAAGTCAACGACGGAACCGTCCGGATTGACATAACCGATTAAGTTTCCGAATTCATCGTAGACGGCGCGGCGGTTTTCGGCAACGCCCAAAACATTGCCGTTTTCATCAAGAATCAGACCATCAGGGCCGACACGGCCGATAATATTGCCGTTGGCATCGCGGACATAGCCGTCTTCATCGATTGTTCCGATTATTTTACCGTCCGGTCCGATAGCATAACGAACAGCCTTGCTGTTTTGGGCGCCGGCGGCAGCCTCTCCCGGCAAGGGCTCACAATAATTACACTCTTCCTTAGTAACCGCCGTTCCGGTAACCGGGACTTTGGCAGCCTTGACACTGTCTTTGCCTAAATTCAATTCATGCCAGGAAACAATAAAGTTATTCTGAACGTTTCCGGCCACAACCGGCGCCCAGCTCATGGTGATATGACAGGTTTTATCACCGGTCAACGTTAACCCGGAGCAATTGTCATTAAACTTGAATCCGGCGGCCGGCGGTTCGGCCAATTCGACGGAAACAATATTAACGGACGCCTTGCCGTTGGTTCCGAGCGTCAAAACATTTTTAGCCTCCGTTCCCAGAACAACCTCACCCATCGGCACGGGATCCGGCGTTGTCGTCAGCGGAATTTCGCCTTCCATTGTCGAAAATTCAATACTTTGCGTGGCGGTGGTCGTCGGAATGTCGCCGAACACATCGGCATTGTCCGTAAAAACCGGTTCTTCATACTCGGCAATGTTATCACCGCTTTTAATCAACAGAACCAACCCGAAAATGAAAATCAATAAAGAGGAAAGACCAATCATCAAAATGATGGTATTGGTCTTTTTGACATATTTTTCGGAATGCGTTAAAGGTTCTTTGGTCATTTTATTTTTTACTGCGTCCTTACCACGCTGCAAAATACGCCGTTGCGGCCGAGTTCTCCGCATATTCGGTCACCGGCCTCAAGGTTTTTAACCGGCCCTACGCGCAGATGGAACAACTCTTTGCCCTGTCCGTCGGCAGGTGCATCTACCGAGAAGAACGGTGTCATTCCGCCCAATTCGTCACTGTATTTTGATGACAGTTTGCCCCATAACTCTTCCAAATTGGCCACATCACCGTCGGCTCCAAGTTCAATGGATATATTGGAGGAATCGGTATCACGGAATCCCGCTCCGTAGGCCGCGTAACCCGGTATCGCCGCCCCAGAGGACATTCCTCGTCCGGAATTACTGATACGCTGCATCTTTGAATAATCAAAGCTGTCGGCAATATTTCCACCGGCGCCGAAGCTACCGCCGGCCTTGGCATATTCGGGAACAATAATCTGACTCTGGCCGACCTGAATATCAAACTGGCCCGGCATGGCAGCCGCACCTCGGTTACCTGACGGCATCACGGCTCCGCTCATTGAACCGGATACGGGCTGCTGTTCCGGTATCTCAGGGCCGACCTCCCAGGAAGGCGGCAGATAATCGCGGGAATCAATGGCAAATTCCAGTCCGCTCTCATCGGAACGGCGCATTTTGATACAAATAATTCTTTTGCCGTTGCGCAAGACCATATCGCCGACACCTTCAACGATAATCAACCGATTGTCCGGACCTTTGGTTCTGAAACCGACGGGGACTTCAACTCTTTCCACAATCATACTGACCACCGGTCGCTGTGTCATATTCAGAGCTTTTTTACCCAAATCAATGTAGGTGAAAATATTATCGCGCCAGACTCTTTCCGGAGCAATGACAACATCATCGGGATTGGGGACATAGACTTCCAGATCAAACTTAAATTCACTCGGATCAACCGGAATAGACTTCAACCAATCAGATTTCTGAAACCGCCGTGTATAAGTCGATGCCGCCGATTTGCCGCCCGATGTTCCTGTAAGACTGCCGCCGGCAAAAGCCGTACCGCCGGATACACCTTCGGGCAGATAATCATTCACGACATCAATATCAATAATCGCGTTGGTCAAACGTTCGGTATTAACAGCTTCGGATTTGACATAAAAGACATAGCGGTTACCGGAACGTCCGAAAACAATGATATTGGTATCCACGCCGATATTAGCACCCCGCTTTGGATATAAAAGCAATGTGCTCGGACCGGCTATCTGGCCGTCAAAAGTAGCGCTGTCGCCGATAAAGATATCTTCAATCAACTCCCATTCGGGGAAATTGACCATGGTAATCATTCCTTCACGAACCCGAATCGGCAAAACCAGATCCGGCGTCCAATAATATTTTGAATAAGCCGGTTTACTTTGTCCTTCGCCCAAATTTTGCAAAGGATCAAGCCAGGCGGCCTGCGTCATTCCCAATGAATTAAACCCTGCATATCCGAGGTTCATCGGCGTGTAGTTTCCCTGAGCCTGTTCAGCACTCGCATCCATCATCTGCTGATCGACCTGAGCTTTTGCCGGGAGCCCGCCCAACAACAAAGCCGCCATAATTCCGCCCAAAATTTTTATTTTTGTCATATTTTTCACGTTACAACTACTCCACTCTGTTGCGGCTCAGTGCATACCGATAAACCGTAAAGCCGACCGGATTTTTAAGTCTGTCACCGTATTTTACGGTTTTCCGCCGATACCCGACATTCAGCGAAGCCGTCCAATAGCCGATTTCCGGCTGGGCGGAATCCGGATACATATCCCGGGTTTCGTACTCAACCTGCCAGACGCCGTCCGTCAACTCGTTAACCGATAAAATTTTGACGTTACGTTCCATGCCGTTATTTTTGATGATACTGATCGCTCTCTTGGCAACATTATCCAAGAAATCCTGATAAACCCTATTATCAGACATTTCCTGAACAGGTCCGCCCGGCATCCAACGAGCCTCGGCCTCGGCAACATCGCTGCTGAAAGAACTGCGCAACAGCACGTATTCCCGCACAAACACTTCCGTAATAGCCTTACGGTTGCGAAGCTCAGTCGTTATCGGCTGAATATTATAAACCTGTTCCGAACGGTTTTGGAAAGTTAACAAAAACGGCTCGACACGGTATAAAGGAACAACTTGCAGAATAGCCAAAATCAGGACGATGTTGCAGCATAAGCTGAATGCCGTAATAACAGCAAACGCGCGCGCCGTCCACAAATAGCGTTTTTCCGCAATGTTGGCAACGAAGATATCTTCCTGCCCGCTTTTTCCCGCAGGCTTACGCCTGACGGGGCGGCGCCCTTCCAAAAGCCTTGATTGCGGTCTGGCCTGTCCGATTTCCTCTACCATATCAGCCTTTCTTTAAGTTTATATTGTCGCCACAAACCAATCCGGCAAAGTTTTCGGCAGCTCAATTTCCATACAGGCGCAGGGCGACAGTTTCAATTCATCGCTACCGGTACCGATACCGACCGGCTCCGGCTCATAATACGAACCGTAGCAGCCGGATAAGACAACCAACATAAACAATATCAGCAATTTAAATTGTATTTTCATGAAAACAACCCTCCTTTGCGGGTTTTGTGCAGTACTACAGATATTATGAAAGTATACTGTTTTATTTTAAATGTCTAACGGCTTAGGTATACTTATCAACAAATTAGAATATTTCGACTTCGGTCTGCGAATAGCGGGTAACCGTAAAGCCTAAGGGGTTAATCAGACGGGAAACGACAAAAGAACGCTCCGGAATGAAATATGCCGTGACAGAAGCCGTCCAATATCGCACACGCAACGTTGTTTCCTGTTGCGCCTGCGTCTGTCCTTGTTCATTGTACAAATCATAGGTTTTAAAATCGACTTTCCAAACCGATGACCGGCTGCCGCCCTGACGGGTTACCGAAATAATTTCCACTTCCCGCACCAGAACTTGCTTAAAAATGGTTTCCCATATTGTTTTGGTGGCATTACCGAATTCATTATAGACATCCGGCGCCGACAAATAATTCAACATTCCGCCGGACATCCAGCGGGTGCGCATTTCGACCGGATCATTGATGATGGTATTGCGGATAATAACATATTGCCGGATAAACATTTCCAAGAGTTTGTCTTTTGAAGCCATATCCGGAGAAATGGCCTCGTTACGCACAATGTTTTCCGATTCACTCTGATTTATAAGCAAAAACGGTTCTACCGTCACCAGAGGGGCCAAACGAAACAACGATAAAGACGCCAAAACCATAAAGCCCATTGACACAACCGCCGTCAAGATGAAAAAACGCGACACCCACAAATAATAGGTCTGGCGCAAAGAGCTGTGTTCTTCTTCAAGCTGCTCAAGATACTGCGGCTCTTTGGAGTTTCCTTCCAAAGCCAGCTTTTGCGTACCGCCCGAAATTTGTTTTGCATCCATTATTTTTTCCCGAGTTGTCAATAGTTCGCACAATACGGTTCCATAATGTCATTATAATCCTGAGCCTGGTCATTTAAACTGTTTTTATACTTATCTACAAGCTCGGTATCAGCTTCAGCCTTTTTAAGTTCGGCATCAAGGTCATTGCTGTCGGCGGTTGTTACGGAAATTTTCAATACCGCATTTTTATCTTTTCGCATCAACGCAATCAACTTATCAAATATGTCGGCTTTTTCTTCAACCGGTTCGTTGTCGTTCCGGTCGACTTCGGCCAATCCGCTTTCGGCAGCCGAAAGTTTTTGTTCTTTAATATCGTTGAGCTTATCCGTCGCCAGCTTATAATCACTGTCGTTGCTCAAATCAAAACTGTCTGACGGCTCAAAGCCATAGGAACGGAGCTGTTCTTTCAACGTATCCATCTGCTCGTTGTATTTTTGCTCATATTCCTCCAAATTTTCTCTTTGAAGCTTCTCGTTCTCAACATGACCGAGGAAATCACCGATTTGGTTATGAGAAAAGGAAGCATACTGAGCGGCGGCAAACTTATTCTTTTCACTATCGCTCAACTCTTCACCATCGCTGTCTTTAAGCATCGTATTATAAGCATCTGCGACCCAGGAGTTAAAGAAAAGCGTATTGTTTTTTTCGGCACGCAGGAACATTCCGAGTTCGCTGGAATTGTCATTATCTACCGGCGGGACAAAGGCCTTGTAGTCATTTTCGGGGAACAAATCGTTCAGAATTTCTTCTCTTTCGTCTTCGCTCAGGGTTGTCAGCTTAAAATTAACGGCAACATCTTGCATTTTGTGATACGGGCGGCCGTTTTTCATTTCCATCAGATAGCAATTCGGTAAAGATGACTCATCTACCTTCTCGTCTTCCCGGCGGACAAAATTACCGGAACCGTCAACATCGACAATAATTGAGGAACCTTTGACAACACACGGCATAAATCCGCCGCGGTAAAACCGATACCGGCTGTTTCCGGACGTCAGGGCCTCTGCCAAATCAAACTGACTTTCAATAAAGGCATTTTCCTGCAGCATATATTTCCAAATCAACGGAACTTCTCCGCCATAATTCAAAAACTCGGCAGCCGTCAACGCCGTATTATTTTCTTTCTCGGAAACATACGGTTTGATATTGGCAAAATCCGTTGCATCAAAATGAAACACCTCCCGTACCGGCGGCAAATTAAAATCAGGAATAGCAAACGGCGCCTTCATATCGCGCTCTTTCGGAACGGCGCCGATAAAAAAGCCTTCGGTTTCGGAAGAGGTATCAATATCAAGCAGTTTGGCATAAACGGCTATATCGTTGACGTTTATTATGCCGGCAGCATTATAAACCAACGTCAGCGCACGAATCGCATCAATCATCTGCTCATGAATTTGTGCCACCCGGGCGTGCGACGACGGTTTATACAGACTGTCTCCCATTGCCAGTATTCGGCGGTAATGCATATCAACAATGGCATCGACCTGAGCATAAAGATTGTTCAGCGAGGTTCGCGCGGCGGCATTTGCTCTGTTGACCAATACGTCTACCGTCAGGGTTGATTCCTCCGGAATGAGGGGTTTTAAAACTTCGCGCAGATTTTTTTCGACATCGGATGCATATTGTGACGAATTTTTCTGCAAGGTCACGGTCAACGTGTTTTGAATCGCGGCCAACGCCTGCGCTCCCTGTTGACGCACATCTCCGACGGTACTTTGCGCCTGCTGTCTGGCCTGGGCTATTTTGTCGTCCAGCGCGGCCAGTTCGTCCGTATAGGCATCCAGTTTCTGTTGATTACTTTCCGCCTCTTGTTCCAAAGAAGTTATTTTATCTTCATCAACACCAACGGCCGTAGCCGAAGTTATGGCGGCAGACAGATTATCGGCACCGATAATCTTGGCGGATATCGGTGTTGAGGCTGCAACCGTCGTACTTCCTACCGCCGGGAAAACAACTTTAGCATTAATCTTTTCGTCCACCTCCTGCGCGGCCGAATCTTCGGCAACCGACCGCATATCCGCAATGGTATTGCGATTGCCGCTGACAATATCGTTGACGGCATCCATTTTGGCAATCAGCTCTTCACGCTGCTTTTGCAAAGACTGCAGCTGAGCCTGTGTCTGTGAATCATACTGAGCCAGTGACGCGGCCGCCGCATCCGATGATGCTTTGGTCACCGCTTCTTTAACCTGTTTTTGATAATTGGTTTCGGTTATATCAACGTCTTGTCCGCGCAGTTTGGCAATAATCAACGCCAGAACATCATCTTTGGTATAGCTTTTAAGATATGATTTGACATTCTCATATTTCCGGCGCAGATATTGCGTATAAAAATTTCTGGTATCGTTCCAAATAAAGCTCCGACCGCTCGGTGTGCCCCATTCGTCGGCATTGCTGCCGAGCATCTTGGCCGCTTCGGCGCCTATCTGCCAGGCAATCAGCGAAGACCGGCGGTTTTCTTCCTGAGATTCTTCTTGTTTGCTGGCGTTTATGGTTATTCCCGTATTTTGCGATTGTGCTTCGGCTTTTTTCATATCCGGATCATCTGCCAGATCCGTCTGGGCCTCTGCATTAAGTGAAGGCTGAGCTATATCCTCCGCGCCGACGACAGATGTTTCGGCAGCCTTGGCGGTTTCAAAAGCTTCTACGGCCCAGCCCGAAATGCCCTTGCGCAAATCATGACGATTTACATTATCTCCCAGGGGAACACCCGACCAGGTTTTAACCGGCGTACTGAAATATCTGCCGATATAGTTCAGGGAACACTGTTCGGAATCTTTAAGCTTTTGCAGGCTTTTTTGATGATCTTCCCGCATTTCCGTAATTTGATCGGCCAGCGCTTTATATTCTTTCAGACTTTTAATCATATTATGCGTACTCATGGCCTCATTAACATTCTGCTCAACATCCGTCAGGCTGCTTAAAGCCTCCAGTTTATCTTCGGCGGCAATTAAAGGATGTTCATTATCGGCCTCGTCCGGAGAAACAAATTCAACCGTCTGACCGATCAACGACATTGCCTCGCTTGTGCTGCCGGAAACCTCTGCCTCAAGATTAGACAACGACGTTGTCGCGGTTTTATAGGTTACCTGAGCAAAGGCCAGCTGCTCGGAACTATGCAGTGAACCCGCCCCTGCCGGCAAACCGAAGACCGCGGCCGTTTCTTTGGCTGTGTCGTCAGCGGTTTCCTCCGCCGAAGAATCGTCGGCGGACGTTTCCAGTGCCGGCGTTATCGTCATCATGGCTTCAAGAGCCTTTAAACGTGCCTTAAGCGCGGCAACATTTTCCCACAGGCGGACAACACTGTCAAATGTCTCCAGCGTTTTGCCGTAGGTAAACAATACCTCATTATTACCGCCTTCATCAGAACTCGGCGTTCCGCAAACCGATCCGTCGCCGTCGGCGCAGGCAACTGCTTTTTCTATTGAAACGCTGATATCATTATCCAACTTGTCTTGCAGCTCGACCACCGCCTGATGAATTGAATAAACACTTTCCAGATAAAATTTTTCCCGAGTTTGAGCCGCTGCCAAAACATCTTTATTTTTTTGCGATTTGTAAGTCAAAAACAGCCGTTTCATTTTTTTGGAAATTTTTTTAACTTTCACATTGTTAATCGGCGTTCCGCAAAAAGTTTCCGAGCCTTGTCCGGAAGCGCCCTCAATGCTGATAATTGAGCCATTTTTGATGTTTTCGTAAGTTGACATAACGGCAGACTGCAGGTTGGTGATATCGGATTTGGCCTGCAAAATAATCTGCTTGGATTGATTGACCGAACTTTGCAGATTGCCGGCGACCTGCGATACCTCCTCGGGAATGTCAAGTGCTATTGACGTCGGCAGCGCATGATAAATGAGATCAAACGGTGTTTGAGCCGATGCCGGACGCACACTGCCGGAGAAAACAATTGCCAAAAACAAAGCTATCAGACGTTTCATTGCTTTTCTCCTAATTTATGCCGACAATGCCAATATTTTTGACGTCTTCTGCAACCGATCCGGCCTCGTTCACGACATCAGAAGCTTCCGCAACTGTCTCTTTGGCGTCGCTGATAAGACTGCTTCCTTTCTGAACAATGTCAGACAGTCCCAGACCTTCTTTTTGTTCTTCATAGTCGCAAATATCAATAACCACTTTCGGTTCGGCCGTCCGCAACGTGCTGGAAGTGATGATCGCCATTGTCTGTGCTTCCAGAATTTTTAACTCCATCCGCAGATAATCCCGAAGATATTCCATTTGATTGACAGTGGTTTCAATGGCCGTCTGCACCGTTTCAGATTTACCGTTCATTGTTTCGGACGTTGCGGCAACAGTATCTTGTTCATCTCTTTTATCGTCAACGGTAGCAATGCTGCTGATAGAAGTTGATGCTGCCGAGAGGATTGTTTCTTGCCGGCGACTGCGGCGTTTTTCTTCTTTGTTTTTGCGGTCTTTTAAAGAAATGACATCGTCATTCTGAAACGACAGCTCATTTATCGCATCTGCAAGTGCGGTCTGGGGATCGCCGGAATCGCTCGTTTCCTGAGCACCTGCTATTAATTCTTCCATTTCTTTCGTTAATTGGGCAATCTTTTCGCCCTGGGCATAAACCTGCTCGGCAAAAGTTTCTTCAATAACGGCGGTTTCCTCTTTAAGTTGCTCTTCCAAACGGGCAACTTCTTCCTCAAAACCGCTTAGACTGCTTTCATTATCCGTTTTAAAGGCTTCTATTTTCGCTTCTATCTGCTCTTTTTCCTGCTCCGTAACCGCCGCCTGTAATTCATCCTGGTAAATTGACGCCTGAATCTGAAGATTTTCTTCAGCTTGTTTCATTTTTTCTTCCAGAGTAGCCCGCTCTAATTCCATATCTGCCTCCAAAGCGGCAATCTGGCTTTCTTTTTGTTTTTGCAGCTGAGCCAAGACCTTGCTTTCGTCGGCTATTTGTTTGGAAAGCATGGCTATCTGATATTCTTTGGAACCAACCACCGCATCTTTAACTTTACCATAAGTCTCCATGGCCTGATTATAGGTTTCTTTGGCATAATTTATACCATCTTTGGCTGCTTTGATGCCGTCGCCGATAAAGGTGGCGAATTGTGATTCGCTGATTTGCTCCATCGTGGTTTGAAAATTTTCCTGTTGTTTTTGAACCCAGTCGGCAAATTTGCCGGCGGTTTTGCTGAAATCAAGCTTAAACGGATTCTGCGCGAAAGCCGGACCGCCGCATAACAACAACGCCGTCAAAACAATCAGAAAACAATTTTTTACCGCCAGATGTTTCATCATTTTCTCCTGTTTCATTTTTTCAGCACTTCACAATCAGTGACATATTGATACCGGCCGTCCTGCAGCGCCCGAAATTCGGAATAAGTGGTGGGAGCCAGATCTCTGAGTCCTTGCAAAGAATCCAAAACAATAATCCCCGCCTCAAAGGAATTGATGATATTCATCCGCCGGGAAATATCGGCCAGGCGACGGGTGATTTCCTGCTCAATAATGGCCTTTTCGTTATCAACATCCGTTGTTGAAGAGCTGCTGTCATCTGCATTTTCGTCTTCGGCAGCGATATATGCCGATATTTTAACCGACTGTGCGTATAAATCAGACACATAAGTCGACAGCACATCATAAACATTTTTTTCTCTTTTTGATGTCTGGCCGACACCGGGTTTGACCATTTTTATCAACAGACAACGATTATAGGCATTATTCTCAATATCACCTTTACCCAGCGGTGTTTCCCACAAAAGTTCGGGATCGCCTTTAACAACAGATTTGGCTGCATATGCCGGCGAGCAGAAAATACAGACGGATAAAAGAATGATGCATAAAATTTTACCGTTGCTGAACATTTACTCTCTCCTCTGTTTCAGACGATTGAAGCGTTTGTCTCTGTTGCCCGGTCTGAACTGCCGGCGCGGTTGTAAACTTGCTGCGGGTAACAGACGGTTTAACCGATACATCTGCCGCGGCGGTTTCGGCCGATATTTTTACGGCAGATGAGGCGTCTGCCGCCGTGGCCGTTACGGTGTTTTGAACCGCAGATCTCCGAGGTGTTTGGGGTTTAGACTGCGTTGCCGATTGTTTCTCGGTACTTTCTTCTGACAGAAACTTACTGCGGGCCAAGGAAGTTTCTGCCGCCACACTTACATTACCAACCAATTTGGTCGCCGATACGGCCGAAACCGTCGTGTCCTTTTGAGATGCGGCCTGTTGCAATTGTTCCTGCAAATTTAACGGACTGTAACTTTCCGGCTGCGTTGAAGCAGGCTCGGCTTTGGCACTGGCAGCTGTGACCATAACATCCGCCACCGAAACTTCCTGCGGCAAAGCTGCCTCTACGGCTGCTGTCGCGACCGCCGGTTGCGCGGTTGTTAAAACCTCTGCCGACGTGCTTTCTGCCAAAACGGCCGCCGAACGAATAGCGTCGGCCCGATTGGAAACGGCAGTTTCAGTCGTCGACACAACTGCATCAGCTGTATCATCCGGCACTGCCGCAACGGCCTGATTATAAACTTCGGTTGCCTGGTTACAAGCATCAGACGCCGGGTCGACGCAAGCTTCTTCCATTTGTTCCCTGGCGTTTGCAATTTTATCTTTGCCCGAATCAACGACATCTGTATCCGCCTCTTCCTCAGGCGAAATTTCTTCATCATCTTCCCGATCAAGGAATTCTTCAGCCTGATCCTTGGCATCTTTAATATCATCTATCACGCCGAGAGCTTCTTCTTTATACGTCATATACTCCTCTTTTATGGCCTGGCCTTCGGCAATATATTCTGCAGCCTTGGCCTGATATTCCATAGCCTTGGCATTGAGCTCATTGTATTTGGCCACCAACTCTTCTTTGCGCTCTTTGGCCGTTTCGATCCTGTCCTGAAGTTTCTCGGCTTTTTCTTTTACGCTTTCGGCCTTCTCTTTCAGTTTTTGTACTTTTTCGCCGCCAAGTTTGTCTAAATCAATGCCAACCTTGCCGGTAACAAGCTTACGCGCAATGCCGGAATATTTTTTTTGCACCAGTCCGGCTTCTTTTAAAAAGCTGTTGCTTTGCGTCAGGACGTTAGACAACAAATCGGTTCCGGCAAAAGCCCGGTTTCCCGCCAAAAGGAGCAGGCTCGCAACCAACCATAATGTTGTCCTCATCTTCGTCATTCGCTTTCCCCCGCTAATGCCAAAGAGGTGTCATTTACATCGACTTCCGTTTCGGCGACCAATGTTTCCAAAATGGAAATCATATTATCTATGTTGATTTGAGAAGCACGGTAGGTAATGGCCGCACTGAACACCGAAGCGTTGTCGTTCATTATTTTGTTATGGAACTCCATATCCTCCCGGGAATCGTTATCCAAACTGATGCTGGCCGTCGGATCCCGGCCGATCAGTTCGTCTATCCGGTCGCCATATTCACCGCCGTTGATTATTCCGTTGATTCCCCATTCCAGATAATCGGTCACATAATCACCGATAATTGCCCGTTTTTCAGCATCAAAGTCATAAAAGCCTATCGGTGTATTGGTTTCCCTGTCATATGCCAGGCGTTTAATGCAGTCTTCAGCAATGACCGGGGACTGCGAACTCAGGCCGCAACGTTTGGTTAATGTTTCCGGAACAATGAATCTTCCGTTATGATCGGTGCCGTCATCAAGCTCGACAGACAATACATTGCCCGTATAAAACAGACTTATAAACACTGCCGTCAGCAAATATGTCGCTATCTTTTTCATCTTCGGCCTCTTTCATAACAAACCTGTCTTTTCCTTATTCGGTCCGCAACCCTTTTTCCTGATACAATTTATACGTTTTCATGGTCAGAGAACGCGCCCACATCCGGCTTAACGCATTAATGCGGGTTCCCATACTCGTGCTGACATCTAAAGAATATTTCCATGCCGTTTGAACATCGGGAACTTCTGCCGTTATGGCCGGATCAATAACATTGTTTTTAAAGGTTATGCTCTCATTATAGATGTTCATTGCCTCAAAATAAGCCGCCGCCATATATTCGGCCAAACCGTTATTAAGAGCTTTTTCGGCATCAACAATTTCGGTCTTGCTCGTTTCATCCGAAACCTTGCTCAGAGCTTTATCATTGAGTTGGCGCAAACACTTATCCATATTGCCGTCTTCGGCCGCATCTTCAAAATTCAGATTATCACACTCCAGGCTCACAGCCTCCGGCACGACCAGAACATTGTTTGCCGTAACGCCGCCCTGACTTTCGCCGATGTCCAATGACAAGCTTGCAAAAGCCAAAGGATAAACTTGTCGGATCCGGCCGTAACCGAATGATGTTTTGAAAGTTGCACGGGTCGGACGTTGAACTGCCGGCGTGGCATTAAGTGACTTTGTCGGAACAATGCTTTCAACAGCGGTATTTGCATCTTGTTTTACACTTTGACCGGAAACGGATACGGCCTCTGTGGCAGCTTTAAGCGGCACGGTTTGGGATGAAACGGTTTTAACTGCCGCGGCGGTACCTGTCCGTGCCGGAATCGCTGTAACAGCCGTTGCTTTTGCAGGCGATACCTTTGTTGCGACGGCTGCATCTGTTTTAACCGCAGCACTTCCGACTGCCGCCGACGAGACGGCTTTGGTGCTGCCGGCCGCCTCAACCGCCTGAGCGGCAGACTGAACTTTTTGGGCTGTTGCGGCGGTACTTGTCTGTGCCGTAACGGCTGTTGCTTTTACGGGTGATACCTTTGTTGCGACGGTTGCATCTGTTTTAACCGCAGCACTTCCGACTGCCGCCGACGAGACGGCTTTGGTGCTGCCGGCCGCCTCAACCGCCTGAGCGGCAGACTGAACTTTTTGGGCTGCTGCGGCGGTACCTGCCTGCGCCGAAACGGCTGTTGCCTCTATACCCGAAGTTGCTTCCGCCGTTGATGAAACAATTCCGGCAATCGGCTGACGTGACGGTCGGGCAACGGGGGTGTCAACAATTTCGGCCGCCATTCCGGCAGTTGCAGTTGTCTGAGTTGATGCAACGTTCAGTTCTCCTGTCTGAACATTAACAGTTGATGCATCCTGATTGGCTGTACCGACGGCAACATCGGCCCGGTTATAGACACCGGTTGCCTGCATACAGGCTTCCGATTCCGGATCAGAACAAGCACTTTCCATTTCGGCCTGAGCGTTTTCAAGTTCGGTATACGCTTCGGTTGCCTGTGTACAAGCCTCGGATTCCGGATCGGCACAAGCCTCATCCATCTGCTCTTTGGCGCTTGCAACCTTACTTTTGGCTGCATCAATAACATCTGAAACCTGGCCTTTAATGCTTTCGGCCTGATCTTTAACCTCATTAATTTTATCTTTGGCTTCATCAACCGTGCTTGTAACCGTATCTTTGACTTCGTTAACCGTATCTTTGACTTCATCAATCTTTTCTTTGGCCTGATTTACCCGGTCTTCAATTTCGGCTTTATAGGCTTCGGCCTTGACCTTATATTCTTCAACACGTTCTTTATACTCCTGGATTTTTTCCATTTTTTCCTGGAGTTTTTCTTTCTGATTGGTAATAAACTCGGTTACGGTTTTTTTGGCCGTACCGATGGCAGACATGGTTTTTTGATATTGCTCAACCTGAGTGATGCTTTCTTTAACGTTATTTAACGTATTGCCTACTTCGGTTGCGGCCTGAATGGTCCCCGGAATGTCCAATGTCGGTATCTGCGCCCGGACGACGGCGGGAATCGCCAGCACTCCCAGCAAAAGCATAAAAAAACGAGATTTCATGGCCTTTCTCCCAAACAGTCCGCCCTATTATTATAGTAGCATAAAATTGCCTGCAGATAAACGAATTAACTCATTTACCTTAAAGATTTAAATATTTTGTAACAAAATTATCCTCGCCATATTCTTTGATGAGTTCCTCAACCAGCAATACGTTTTTGCGACCGGAATTGTAAAGTTTCAGATACGGCCCCAAGCCGCTCAGGTCAACATCTAAGATGACCGACTCTCCGGTTGCCGGACGCGAAAGCAGAATGGCATACGGGAAATCGCGGTAAGATTTGCCGAAGATGAAGTCGGTTTCGGCATCAGTCAAGTTCCAGTTGACATAATCTTCCGGCATCGCCTGAGGGTTGCGGAAAAAGATAACCGTCTGGCATTGACCGCGGATAACCTCACCAACCCCGAGTTTATCAATAATATTCGGCTGTTGGAATGCACAGAGATACGCCTGACGCTTTTTACGTCCTTCCTGCAGACCGATAACGAAATAATCACGGAACATCGGGTGCTTTAACATCGGCGCGGTTTCGTCAATCATAATCAGCGACGGTACGCCGGTTTCACCGGTTTCGGACTGGATACGGTGCATAATATAGCTGATGACCGCCGGGGCCAGGATTTCGTCTTCAAAAATGTGGGTGAAGTCAAAGGCCATAAACCGTTTAACTTTCAAATCAAGGCTGTCGTTCTGGGCATTGAAAATGGCACCGTACTGGTCGGGATTAACCCATTTGAACAGCTCGCGGCGCATATTGCCGGTCGGCGAAAAGCAACTCTTGTACAAGTTGGTCATCATACGTTCTTCCGGACGCAGATAGTCAAACGCCGTGGTTACCGCACGGGCAATTTCTTTTTCCGAAACGGCATCGTCAACCATTGTAATGGCGCGCATCCACCGCCGCAAAAAGGCGCGGTTGTTCGGTGTATTGGCACAGTCAAACGGGTTGAGGGAAACATTCTTTTCATCACCCTCAAAACCGACATAGGCTCCCTGAATGGCCCGGGTAAAAATTTCGGCACCGCGATGGCGGTCAAAGAAAAACACTTTCAAGTCGGCATGCCTCATGGCCTGCCCGGCCAAAAAGGTCAGCAATGTCGTTTTACCTTGTCCGGTCGGACCGATAATACAGCAGTGCGCCACGGCAGAATCTTCGGAAGACACGTGAAACTGGAACCGATATGCCGAACCGGCCGTCGTCCGGAACACCGAAATCGCCCCCGGCCCCCAGTCTGATTTGGAAAAGCCCTCGGACGGCTTGTCAAACGAAATGGCGGTTGCCACCACGCGCGACAGATAGCGGTATGTCCGCGGCAGGGTTTCATATGTCGGAAACTGATTAAAGAACGTTGCCTGGGCAACCCAGCCCTCACGCACCGGCGTTACACTGAACAGGCGGCAGATACGCTGGACTTCACCTTCGGCATAATCCAGTTCTTCTTTACTTTCACCGCGCAAAATAATGGCCATGGCATATTCCGTTAAGGCCTGGTGATCACTGTCGCTTTCTTCAATGGCGGCCAGAACCTCGCCGTATTGGTCAATAACATCGCCGGAAAAGCTGGTCATGGCGGCCATACGCTGCTGCTGCAAGAGCAGGGCTCTCGCCTGCGGCTTGAAAATCGGCCGGACGTTGTGCAGCAAAACCAACTCGCAGTCAATTGCCAACAGAGAGTTGACCATTGCCTCGTCCATATAATCGCCGGAGGAACGAATTCCCATTACAATTTCGTAAAGCTCTTTTTCGCCGGAAAAGAATTTTATAACACCCTCTTCACCGGTAAAATGAATATGATCGGCCGTCAACAGCTGGTTGAGCTGAGCGCCGGTAGCACCGTGAACCTTGGGCTCCGGCCGGGATATCGGTGAACAGAGTTTTGAATAAACGATAAACGGGCTGTCTTCGGCGGCGCTGCCTTCTTCTTCAATCAACGGCTTTACGCCGTAGTCGTTCAATGTGGCGACCAGCGATTGCGACGCATAGTTCAAATCTTTAAGGTTTTCGTCCCGGTCGGCAACCGACAAAACAATATAATGCGTGTTGAAGAAGACGCGGCTGATGTTTTCCTGCCAGATCTCGGAAATTTTTTCCAGCAACGGATTGTTAAAGTCATTGACGTTTTCTTCCAACGGAACCTTTTCGCGTAAGGTTATGATCCGGCAGGTTACCTGCAAATCAGACATACCGTCGATCCAGGACTTGCGCGCCTCAAGCATGGAGGCTACTTTTTCCTCAGTGGCAAAGGCAAGATCGGCGCCCGTCACCCTGAAAATGCGCGCCAGCGAACCGTTGTAACAGCGAATGGTCATGCCGTCAGAAAGGAGCTTTTCAAAAGGCATAAAGTCACATACCCGGGATTCACGCGGGTGCGGTAAGACCAAATGCCCGAATTTGGTTGCCCAAAAGCCGGCAAAGGCCGCGGCGGAAACAAAGCCGATAATCGCCACGATAACTTCAATATTTGACAGACCTTCAACGAAGATCGAAAAAAAGTCATAATCAGGGCGCAAATTTATTCCCCTTTACTTTATACAGGTTGGTTGTTTTTTTGGCGGTCTGGCCATAAGCCTGAATCATGGCGGAAATATGCGGCTCCTTAACTCCCATGAAGACACAGGCTATATGCCCCAAAACCAGAGAACACATAAACCACAGCGGGTTGACGTCAAATGTCCCTAAGAACATAAACATGATCGGGAACTGCACGCCCATATTAATCATCACGGGCAAAAAAGGCCCCCATAGTATCTTGGGCGGATTGGCCACGGCTTTTAAGATGACTTCACGCATTTCAATCCCCTTTTGCGGTCCGATGTTATTTTATGATAAAACATCCGCCTTCTTTTAGCAACCGGACAAACAACTTTATCCTACAAGTATTTACCGGAAGCCTGCAAAAAAAACAGAGGTATACCATCATATTTAAGTATACCTCCGTTTTATGAATAATGCGTTAATTTCAGCTGCCTTTCAGCTCTTTTCCCAAGCGGGCGATTTCGCTTTCGGCAGTCTGATAGTCACTCTGCGCTTTGGCATAATTATTGCTGGCCTGCCGCAGTTTGGCCTGGTATTCGTCATACAAGGCTTTAGCCTCTTTATATTCGTCATAAAGCTGCGAAGCGCGAAGCAAAGCGGCCTGATCCCCCGGCGTAAGGTTGTTTCTGGCCTGAGTATAGGCTGCGGCAGCCTGATCGACAACCGTACGTTGTCTGCTGACCGAAACCTCATATTGGTTCATATCGGCAGCGGCTTGTTTCATTACAGCCTCTGAGGTTTGCAGCGTATTTTTGGAGGCATCAAGCGATGTCTGAAGATAGTTTTGTTCATAACCGCCCAAACTGCTTTTCAGACTATCATACTCCTGCTGCGCCGCGTTTACCTCGTTGGCGGCCAGTTCGTAATTGTTTTTCAATCTGTCCGCCAGACGGCAGTCGGCCGTATCGCCGCTCTGCTGACATCTGGCGGCAGCTTCTTCATAAGCACTGTGCGTTTGCTCGGCGACACCCTGTTTTTCGGTCAACGAATTTTTGGCGGCATCAGTTTTATTCTTCTGTTCAATATAATTGTTTTTGGCCGATTGTGCCACGGCATCCGGGCTGGTTTCCGACAGATATTGATTAATCAACATCTGATTATCGATATCCTCGCTGGAATTCAGACGGCTGTCGCCGGTTTTATTGACATCTTCGTTGGTATAAGATGCCAGCCGGTCGGCCGCATCATTGGCCTGAGAATACGCATTATTGTAAGCATCTTCGGCCTGTTTTTGCTGCTGTGACAGATCCTGATATTCTTTGTTTTTCTCGTCAGAATCCTTTTTCTTGTCGCTCATGACCGTCAGCTTATCCTGATAAGCCTGTTTGAGGTTCTCAATTTCTTCCGCACTCTTGCCCTCAGCAACGGCCTGTTCATAGGCTTTTTTAGCTGCCTGAGCATCTGCAACGGCGTCATTGTATTCATTTTTGGCATTATCGGCGGCAGAAGCGGCATCATCTATCTGAGAGTTAATATCATTAATCTGTTTCTGTGCATCTTCCGCCTGTTTTTGCGCATTGTCATAATCGCGCTGAGCCTGACTCTGATTGGTTTTCAAAGAATTTTGATAAGCGTCTTCGGCTTTTTCTTTGGCATTGTTATAATCATTTCTGGCCTGATCAAGCTGCTTATTCTTGTTGTCCAGAGCGGACTCGGCAGCATCGGCGGCCATTTTGGCGGTTGAGCAGACGGAACCTGACGGATCATTGGCACAGGCATCAGCCGCGGTCTGTTTTTTCTTTGCGACATCGGATTCAAGCTCGCCGATTTCCTGTTCCATCGCATTCATCTGGGTATACAGCGTATTAACCTCATCCTGTGCCTGCTGATATTGCTGGTCAGCCAGGGTGGCTTCATTTTCCAGCGTCTGCACTGATTTCTCCGCTTCGTAATTCAGTTGTTTTTCCATGTTGCGACGTTCATTTTCAGCTTGAGCCTCTTGGCGATATTGAGCATTTGCTTCTTGTTTGCCGATCAGATTTTCGGCGACCTGCTGCTGATGGGCTTCCTCCTTCTTTTCCTGCCGGCGGTCGTTAATGCTCTGGCTGCCGCCGATAGAAAAGTCCTCAACCACATTGGTTACGGTACCGGCCTGCATAATACCATCCTGAGCAAGATTATTGAGTTCAGATGATTTGTTGCCGATATCATTTGCCGTATCCTGCAAGCCGGTCAGGAAATTATCGTCGGTTTTAATGACTTCTTCCGTAAGAGGCTTGCCGTCGCTGCCGGTCAGAACTTCGCCAGTGTCCGGGTCAACAACCTGTTGATCCTCTTTTACAACCTCTTTATTTTCTTCATCCCAGGATTGGCCTTTCAATGCGGCATCAACGGCATTGGTTGCCTCACCCAGATTGCGGCGATCCTGCAATTCCTGCTGCTGCTCGACACTCTTGCCCATATCCTGAATATTATTGGATATGTTTGAGGCGGCGCCGGTCAACGCGCCGACGGTTCCGGTGGTGGTTGAAACGGCCGAATTGACGTTGTTCAAGATAGTGCCGGCATTGGCGATAATATTCGTCAGGCTGGCGCCTTCCATAGCCTGAACGGCCTGTTTGATGTTGGCAACATTGTCTTTGACGTTTTCATAACGAGCATAAACGTCTTGAGCGGTTGAAGCAACGGTCTTGGCCGTATTGGCAACTTTTTTGGCCGTTGAAACAATATCTTTAATACAACTGGTGAAATTTGACCAACCGGAAGCTTCGGCATCTTTTTGACAGAATTTGCGCGCTTCTTCCTCTGTGGTAGTTTCTGCCGTTACATCACCTTGCGCAGCAACCTCAGCTTCTTTATCTTTGAATGCCCGGACACCGACATCATTATAATCCGTGTCGCCGTAAACATAGTAGGTATCGGCAAAGGCATTGGCTAACCGACTGTCTGCCGGACCTCCGGTGCCACTGGTATTGCTGTCCCATACACCGATATAATACTGATCTTCCTGACCGACAAAGTATTCAATCAGCCGGCCCATATTGGCCACCAGGAACAATCCCATGGCGATATTGGCAAACCACTTCCAGCTTAATTTATTGAAAATGGCCATCCAGGCAAAGGCAATTAACCCGAAACCGGCAAAGATGTAAACAATCGGCTTTAAGCTGACAACAACCAGTGCCGCCCGGCGGGTGACTTTTTCGAGAACGTCACCGCCGCCGTCATAGTTAAAATACTGCGAACGATAACCGCCTAAACTATATGGACCGCTGTCGCCGATTGTCCGGCTCTGTGAAATATCAACAACGCCCATACCGCCGGGTTCAGTAGTTTTTAAGCGACGAGCAGCAGCAGCCACGCCGGCGCCATATTTAAATTCTGTCTCACAAGCTGTATCACCATTGCAGGTTAAATTCATCACTTTGTCCATTGCTTCCTGGCATTCTTGCGAGTTCCGGCCTTTTTCCTGACAAATGGCATCGGCGTCGGATTGAGCGGCATTAATAGCTTCCTGTGCCGCGGCATCCGCCGCAGCCTGTTTATCGGCATCTACGGTGTCATAAGCCTGATTAAAAGCTTCTTTTGCCGCTTTACAAGCCTCTGATTCCGGATCGGCATCACAGGCTGCCCGGGCTTTAGCTTTAGTATCTTCAAGATTAGCCTGATTATAGGCCTCGGTCGCCTGTTTACAGGCATCGGATTCCGGATCGACACAGGCCGCATCCATCTTGGCTTTAGCATTGGCCGCATTAGCACTTAAGGTAGCCGCATCGGCAGCTGATGCCTCTGTTTGTGCCGCAGCTAACTCATCTTTACTAACATTTACGGCATCCTCAGCAAAAGCCACTTCATTATTTGCACTTTCAACTGCCGCTTCGGCTTCTTGAACCTTTTCCTGAGCGGCCGCGACTTCCTGCTGAGCGGCTTTACAGGCATCAGATTGCGGATCGGAACAGGCCGCCGTCATCTGGGCAACCGCCTCTTCATACTCTTTTTGCGCCGCCTCCTGATCCTTTTCAGCTTTATTCAGGGCGTCTTGAGCATTTGCCAAATTAGTCTCGGCTGCATCTACATTATCTTGCGCGTTATTAACCGCATTGTTTTTATCGGCTTGATTCTTTTGAGCCTGGGCGGCTGCACAGGCCGGATCGCTGGAATCACAATTAGCAATGGCATCACCCGCAGCTTCCGCCTGAAGTTTTAACTCATTACTTTTGGTTTGAGCTGCCTCGGCTTTTGCCTGAGCGCTTTCAGCGGCAGCGGCAGCCTGATCACTTGCCGCTTTAGCCGCATTATAGGTTTCGGCCGCCGCTTTACATTCTTTACTCTTGGGTTTGACGCAAGCGGCATCGTAAGCGGCCTCGGCAGCTTCTAATTCCTTGGCCGCAGCATCAGCGGCTTCCTGAGCATCTTCCGCATCTGATTGTGCTTTCAATGCTGCAGATTCGGCAGAGGCCGCAAGAGCAGACGCATCGGCATAATCACTGGCAGCCGTTGTCGGATCTTCAGCATATTTTTGGTCTCTTTCTGTGTCTTTCTGAAATTGTTCGTCTGCAGCCCTGATTGCTGCGTCTTCAGCAGCGGCCGCCTCAGCTTCGGCTGCGGCTGCCTCCGCAGCCTCTTTGGCTGCCTGATCGGCCTGATAGGTCTCGTTAGCCTGAGCATCAGCTAAATCCTGACGGGCTTTTTCACATTTGTTCGGATTATATTTAGAGCTGCCTTTCGTACAATAATCGTCAACATCTGCCTGCGCTTTGTCAACTTTTTCCTGCGCTTTTTCACTGGCTTTGGCAGCTTTTTCGTCAGCCTTATCCTGCTCTTTCTGAGCTTTTTCCTGATCTTTCAGATATTTTTCCGCTTCTTTTTCCGCTTGTTGCTGTGCCGCTTGCATTTCGCTTGCCGCAGCGTTCGCTTCCTGACTTTTGTTCTGATAGTTTTGATTAGCCTCGTTGACCGCTGCAATCGCATCCAAACAGGCCTGCGATGTCGGATCCTGACAAGCTTCATTAGCCTTTTGCTGAGCCGCCTCCGCCTCTTCACGAGCTGCGTTTGCCGCATTTACGGCATCTCTGTGCGCCTGTTCGGCAGCATCACGATTTGCAGATGCCGCGTCGTAATCTGATGAGTCAAGGCTGTTTTGTGCTTCTGTTGCCCGATCCTGAGCTCGATCGGCCGCCCGGTCGGCAGAGGTATCCTTACCTTCGCCCGTTACTTCGGAGGTCAATTTGTCATTGGCTGCTTCGGCGGCTGCCGCACATGCCGTTTGCATATCGGCCTGTGCCTGGGTTACGGCCGCGGATAATTCCGCACTTTGGGCGTTATAATTATTTTGTGCGGCGGTTTGAGATGCCAGAGCCAGTTGATATTCGGAACAATACTGCAGTTCAACCGTACAGTTTTTTTGCGCCGCAGAAACTTTTGAGGCAGCATCGGTAACTGCTTTTTGCAGCTTTTTCAACTCGTTTTTCTGATTGTTCTGAGCTTTGCGTAAAGCTGACCGCGCATCGCTACAGGCATCGGCCCAGGCCGGATTTGCCTGCCAGACGCTTGAGAAAGCCAAAATCAATCCTGAAACCAGAATCACCCTGCTTAATTTAGATAATTTTAACATGGCTTCCTCCCTTTATAATACTTCTTTAGTTCTTATGCTTCCGGCAAAAAAACTTTGCTTATTCACCGGCCGCGGCGGTTTCTGCTGCGGCAGCCGGCTCTTTGCGAACGTCCATACTGTCTTCCCATTCTATCCAGGTGTTATAACTGCCGCTTTCGGTATAGTTCTCATTATATTCGGCCGTTGTCATCGGTGTCGGATTTTTCAGGGTATTGGTGATCAGCGACGAGCCGTAAACCTCGCACCCGGTTATCATCACAATCAACTCACCGGCCGTGGCAATAACCACCAGCGAAATAACAATCGCGCCGAGCCACTTCCAGTTTAAGTTGCCGAAAAAGCCGCCGACCGCAACGGCAATAATGCCGAAACCGGCGACAACATAAATCAAATCACGCAGACGCTTGAATATTGTGGTTCCGGTTTCCAGAAGACTGCTGAAAATACCATAATCGGCCGTGCAGAAATTTGCAGACTGACTACTGCCGCCGGCATTAGTCGTTTCAACGGCGTCTTTGGCCTGACTATCAGAGCCAGAAGAAGAGGAATTTTTTTTACAAGAACATGATTGATCTATGTTACACACACAGGAATACCCTTTCGGGCATGCTGGGTCACAGTCAACCACTCCCTCTGCAGAAAACGCAACCCTAACACCAAAACCGTTTTCGCTCCAGACACAGACAAACAAGGCTATCAGAAGCACTCTTGCTATATTCTTCAAGTTTATCATGGCGCCCTCCCCGATGTTTGTCTGCTCTTTTGAATTTGTTTTTGCACCCGTCGTCAAGATGTAAAAATAAACTCAAACCCTTTTCTTTTGGCTGCAGCCCCGGGGCCGAAGCCCCGGAGCTTTTTGGCTTTTTTCCAAAAACGCTTAAGCAGCAGCGCTCTGGAACGTATCGTTAAAGCCGGACATATTTTCGCCGGTTGCGTAGTTAACGATGGAGCCGGCCGCCGCCAGAATGGCCAAACCTACGGCCAGAGCAGCAAACCATTTCCAGTTGATTTTGCCGAAAATCGCGGCAAACGCGATACCGACCAGACCAAAACCGCCGACGATAAAGATAATCGTCTTAACGGAGGTGAACACGTTCAATGCCTTGGTTTTACCAAGTTCCATAACCGAGCTCTGAGCTGCGGCATCGCCGGTAAAGGCAAACAGGCCGAACAAGGCTACCAAGCACAGTGTCCAAATATTGTTTTTAAGAAATTGCATCATCGTTCTCCTTTTAAATTTTGCAAAACTTAATGTACTCTTATAGAATACCGAATTTTGGCAAATTTTGCCAGCAAAAACGACGTTAGCAAAAATTAGTTAACATATTGTTTATACTTGCAAAAAATTGCTGTAACAAAAAATTCACAGAGCTTAAAAAAGTCTAAACGGCTGTTTTGCCGCAATATGTCGCCTTTAAGACGGTGTTATCCCGTTATATTAAGAAGCGGCACAGCGGAATATTTGAAAGATTCTTCGGGACTATCGTTCCTCAGAATGACTGTTCCCTATATTGTCATGTTGAGCGGGAGCGAAACATCTCAGAGATTCTTCGGGACTTGCGCCCCTCAGAATGACAGAAAAAAGAACGCTCAGAATGACAGAAGGCAGCAAAGAGCGAAAAAATGCCTATTTTATCCGCGCAATCAGCAACAGGGCGGCGCCAATCATACCGGCGTTGTTTTCAAAAGCAGCCTCTTTCAACTCAAACGGCTGGGTTAAAATACGCCCGTTGACCTCCCGGCTGACTTTGTCGTATTCGACAAACTTGGCCATGGAACCGGACAAAACAATCACTTCCGGGTCAAAAACATTGGCAACCATTATCAACCCCTTAATCAGATAATCCTGCCATTTGTCAAAGGCGGCACGAGCCTGATGATCGCCTTCTTTCAGGCCGCGAATAACGTCATAGCTGGTGGCTTCGGCTCCCATATATTCGCGGGCATTGGCATTAAGGCCGGTGCCGGAAGCAAAAGATTCAAAGCAGTCAAACATTCCGCAACCGCTGCAAACGCGCTTATGCCCGGAATCAACCGGAAAATGCATTTCACCGGCGGCACCCGACTTGCCTTTAAGCAGATGTCCGTCAACAATAATGCCGGCGCCGACACCGGTTCCGAGTGTCAGAATAACGGCATTGCGGCAGCCTTTGGCGGCGCCGATTGAAAATTCCGCCCAGCCGGCCGAGTTGGCATCGTTTTCAACCAAAACGGGTTTGGTTGTCAAAGCCATAAAATCCGTCTGGTTATAGCCCTCGGGCAGGTTTCCGGGGACAGAGGTGATACGGGTTCCCGCATTGTTGACCGCACCGGCGGTTGATACGGCAACGCCGTCGATTTCGTCCTCCAGTCCTTTGACCGTGGTTTTTAGGAGTTCAACAATCCCGGCGGCCGACTTCGGGGTTGAAACCTTGATGACCTCGTTTAAAAAACAGCCGTTTTCATCAATAATCGAATAGGCGATCTTGGTGCCGCCGATATCAAACGCCAATACTTTTGTCATAAAATCTCTCCTTAAAATACTTTATATTATATATATAAGCCAAATATTAAAATTTGGTATTTCTTAATTCGGATATTGTACAAAAAAATATTCCCGTTTATACTGTGCCGGTGCGATAAAAAATTTAAGGACAACTTTCATGGAAAAAATAGCCAGTTTTACCGTTGATCATTTGCGGCTTTTGCGCGGCGTTTACGTTTCTCGGCACGATACTTTCGGCGGCGCCGGTATCACGTCTTTTGACCTCAGAATGACCCGTCCCAATGCCGAGCCGGTGATGAATACGGCGGAAATCCACACTATTGAGCATCTCGGTGCGACATTTTTGCGCAATCATCCGCAGTTTAAGGACAAAACCGTTTATTTCGGGCCGATGGGCTGCCGCACCGGTTTTTATATGCTGCTTTACGGCACCTATACCTCGGCGGAAATTTTGCCGCTGGTTATTGAGATGTTTGAATTTATCCGCGATTTTGAAGGGGCTGTGCCGGGCGCGGCGGCCAAGGACTGCGGCAACTACCTGGATATGAACCTGCCGATGGCCAAATATCTGGCCGGACGCTATCTGGACGAAGTCCTCTATCACGCCGGAAAAGACAATCTTAATTATCCTGATTAAAAAGGGGGAGCCGAAATTTATGTATGAAGAGATAAAGCAAGCCATCCGGGACGTGCCGGATTTTCCCAAACCGGGAATTTTGTTCAAAGACATTACCACCGCGCTTAAGGATAAGCGTTGTTTCCGGCTGATTGTCGACGCATTTTACGATATTTTGAAAAATGAGCAGATTGATAAAATAGCCGCCATCGAATCGCGCGGCTACCTCATCGGGGCGCCGCTGGCCTATAAACTCGGCTGCGGACTTGTTTTGCTGCGCAAACCCGGAAAGCTGCCGGCGGCGACGATTAAAGAATACTATAATCTGGAATACGGCTCGGCCGCTTTGGAGGTACATCAGGACGCGGTTAAGCCGGGAGAAAAAGTTCTGATTATTGACGACCTGCTGGCAACCGGCGGAACTGCCGAGGCGGCCTGCAAGTTGGTTAAACGTCTGGGCGGCACCATTACGGCAACGGCTTTTCTGATTGAACTGGCGGAGCTTAACGGTGCCGAAAAACTGCGTCCGTACGCTAAAACGATTTCCCTGCTTAAATATTAAGGAACAAGATGATGAAAACCGGCCTGATTGTTGCCATGCAAAAAGAATTTGAATTATTTGCCGCCCTTTTGCAACAGCCGCGGACCAAAAAACTACGGCATCTGGAGTTTGTCGAGGGAAGCTTGAACGGCCGGCAGATTGTTCTGATGCAGGCGGGAATCGGCAAAGTCAATGCTGCCGCGGCAACGGTCGAAATGATTAACACCTTTGCGCCGGACAATATCATCAACAGCGGTGTGGCCGGCGGGCTGGATACAAAGCTCAGCGTGATGGACGTTGTGGCCGGAGAGATGACTGCTTATCATGACGTCTGGTGCGGCGAAGGCAACGAATACGGCCAGGTTCAGGGACTGCCGCCCCGTTTTGCCGGAGATGAACAACTTTTGCGGAAAATGGCCGATGTTTCTTCCGATGTTGCCATTCACCGGGGATTGATTGTCAGCGGCGACCGCTTTATCAGCGGCAAAAACGAGCTTGATGCCATTAAAAGCAAGTTTCCCGAAGCGTTGGCGGTTGATATGGAATCGGCGGCCATTGCCCAGATATGCCATCTTTATCAAACACCGTTTCTGGCACTGCGCATTATCAGCGATACACCGGGAATCGATAAACATTATGACCAGTATCAGAACTTTTGGCAGCAAGCACCGGAAAAATCACTGGAAATCATCAACCGGCTGCTGGCTTAGGCTTTGGCGGCAAAAAAATCTTCCAGAGCTTTAAGAACTCGGGCAACGGTTTCCGACACCTGTTCTTCGCGGGTTTCGACCACAATATCAGCCTCGGAATAGTAAGGATATTCCTCTTTAATATAATTTTCGATTTTATCGCGCAGACCGGTGTCGTCGCCTTTTAAAAACGGGCGGTGGCGGCGTCCGGCAGTGCGGCTGCAGATGATGTCGACATCGGCCTTGAGCCATACGGTAACCGCTTTTTGTCTGGCGAGAAGACGCGTCTGCTCACAGACAAACGACCCGCCGCCGGAGGCCAGAACGCAAGGCTCGGCCGAGAGCAGGCGTTTCATTACCCTTGCCTCACCGGCACGGTATTCTTCCGGGCCAAAACATTTGAGCACGTCTACCAGACTGAGCCCGGCGGCTTTTTCAATCTCGCGGTCGCCGTCAACAAACGGAAGTCCCAGCTTTTGCGCCAGACGTTTGCCGACGGACGTTTTACCGCTGCCCATCATACCGACCAGCAAAATGATTTTATCTGTTTGTATGTTCATTTTTAATTTATCTTTCAAATTAATTGTGCTAACTATATAAATAACATATGTTTTTAGCAACCCCTTTTTTAAGAGGATATTGGGAAATGCGCCGCGAAAAATCAAAACTTGCTTATTATATCATTGCTCTGGCTCTGGTATTGGCCGTCGGATTTGTTGTTTTGCACGAGATTCCGCTGCAGCCGGAGCATGTTGAAGAAGTCATCCAGTAAATGAACGACGGTCTGATCGGCGATTTTTTGGATATGCAGGCCTCGGAGCTCGGCGCGGCGGAAAATACTCTGGCCGCGTACCGGCTTGATTTGGAGCAATTTGCCGAATTTTACGGCCGGGATATGACAACGGCCGGCGAAAAAGACGTGCAAACCTTTATCCGCGATTTAAGCGCCAAGGGTTATGCTCCAAGGTCAATCTCCCGCAAAATCTCGGCGTTGAATGACTTTTTCAAATTTCTGTTGTCGGAAAAAGAAATTGACGCCAACCCGATGATTAACATCATGTCGCCGAAAAAAGGCCGGCGGCTGCCGAAGTTTTTAACCCGGGAAGAAGTTGATCTGATGATTGAGGCGGCCGAACATAATCCGGACGCCCGTCACAAACGCACCGCCGCCATGCTTAAGCTGATGTATGCCTGCGGCTTAAGGGTTTCGGAGCTGGTCTGCCTGCCGCTTAACTGCATCAATTTTGACCGGCGGCAGATTATTGTCAAAGGCAAAGGTTCCAAAGAACGGATTGTGCCGGTGGCCGAGGCGGCGCTGAAAGAAATTCTGGCTTATCTGCCGGTGCGGGAAAGTCTGCTCAAGGGCAAAGAAAAACCCTTTTTATTCCCGTCAAGCAGCGCTGCCGGCGGACATATAACCCGTGACGGTTTTTTCAAAAACCTGAAAAATCTGGCAGTTTTAGCAGGAATTCCGCCGGAAAAAATATCGCCGCACGTGCTCCGGCACTCATTTGCGACGCATCTTCTCAACCGCGACGTCGACCTGCGCTCGCTGCAAAAAATGCTCGGCCATGAAGATATCAGCACGACGGAAATTTATACCCATATTTTGTCTGACGAACTGTTGCAGGAAGTGCAAAACAAACATCCGCTGGCGCAACGAAGATAGTTATTTTTTACGATTGGCCTCGTCTTTATATGCCTGCTGTACTTTTTTGCCGAGATTACCGACACCTGAGACGCCTTGACCGGCTTTATTAACCACCCAACCGGCCACTTTTCCTGCCTTGCCTTTTTGAGAGAGCGCCTCTCCGCCTTTAGATATGCCTTTACCAACCGCTCTGACAACAGTGCCAGCTGTTTTATCAACAACTCCCGCGGCAATGCCCATAACGCCGCCGGTTTCTTTTTCAAAGCCCTGACGCACCGGCGCGGTAACCTTGGTGGCCATACCTTTGGTGGCCGAAGCCGCCATGGTGCCGATCTTACCGGCCAGAGGTTTGAGCCCGCCGGAGGCCAGCTTACCGGCCAGAGGCGTAACCTGCCCGACAAACTTAAACCCGAACAGGCAGGCAAAAATCAACAAAAGAAAACCGCTGCTGCCGAGATCCGTCAACTCCCGGACTCTTTCTATGTTTTGCTCATTAAAGGCTTCGGCAAATCCCTCAAGACCTGAGTTTTCTTGATCTGCTTCCTCAATGGCCGTGGTCTGATTCAGGGTTTGATCAACCAACGTCATACAGACGCTGACCACAAAACCGGTGAAAAACATGACAAAAAACGTATTTAAGAGCATTTTGAAACCGGTGGAGGCATATTGCACCGTTGCCTTAAACGGCCAGCCGGCAATCATAAACGGCAGCATGACGCCGAGAATCGCCAGTTGTAAAATGGCGTCCATAAAATAAAATCCGAAAGAAATCGTCAGCAAGAAGCCGAAAACCGTTAATATCGCCCCTAAGAACATCATGCTCAGACCGGATTTAAAATTCTTCAGAATATTGGTAAATAATTCATGACTGCCGACGCAGAACAGTGTGGTGCCGACGGCCTGCATATAAGAAATATTTTGCTGCAGAACCGTCAGATATTCGTTGATACTCTGGTAAAGCCCCCTGCCGTTACTGCCAATGCCTTTACTGTTAAAATAAACGGCCGGCGTTGTCGGCTCCAACGACACATAATCGTCCGGCAGAGGATCTCTCTCTGCCTGAATTGCTTTTCCCATAGCCAAACCGCCGTCCAGCACCGGAACAATAAAATAACTGAACAACTCACCCGCATTGACCAGCAGAAAGGCCGCCAGCAAATACTTAAAGCCCTGCTTGACAATGGCCGATAAAAATTTGGGCGCATCTTGCTTGGTCATTGAAAAAACCTGCTGCAACGCCGCCAGCGCCAGCCATATGCCAAACATCACCGCGAGAACGGCGGTGAGCCCGGAGGCAAAATAGCGAAATGAATCAATGGTTATGTTATTGGCAGCATCAAAAATTAATCTGGCCAACGGGCAAAAGAAACAACCGCTCATGTTATAAAGTTTGACCGGAAATACCTCACACCCCTTGAAGGCTTTGTTTTCATTGCCATCGCCGGCATATTGAATAGTCGGCTTTTCATCAGTTATATATAGCCTATACTTTTTTTTGTTACTATCTTGAAAATCATGACTTTGTCTATATGTCGTTATTCCATTCATTGAACCCGAACTATTTTCCAACCAACTTGTGTTTTCTATCGTAATAGTACATGGATTTATCGTCGTTGATCCCGTAATTTCTTGCTTGCTTTTAACGCAATCTGTTCCTTCAAAATATTGATATAAATTCATCGAATCAAAATTCGCTTTAGATACACATTTTCCTATTTCACGCGTACTTGATGTGCTGGTATAAAACTTAGCTGATCCACCGCCGGACAATTTACTCGTAGAGCTACTATAAGATGCTTTTAGACAAACTTGCTCTTGGCTATTGCAAATTTCATTTTCACTACCGCATAGAATTATTTGTTCATTTTTCTCTTTCGCCTGCAGAGCCGGCTCATATTTTTGGCCTCCATGCGTCTTTGCAAACTGGGCGGCCGATTCAGGCGTTATCCTTTGGGCGGCGGCAGGCAAAGCAAAGCTCAGGCCTAACGCCAGAGCCAACAGAAAAGATATGTGTTTCAAACGCCCAAACATTGCGGTCCGCCAATACTCTAAACCGGTTAAGATGATTCATCATAAATTATCATAACATATAAATTACTTAAAAAGTGTTACAGTTTTTTGATTTTTTATTTTGGTTTAATGCGGCCGCCGGATATGAATATTTTTTCATTGTCATTCTGAGCGATAGCGAAGAATCTTTTAGATGTTTCGCTTCGCTCAACATGACATTTTAGTTGTCATTCTGAGGGACACAAGTCCCGAAGAATCTTTGAGATGTTTCGCTTCGCTCAACATGACAGGATTGTTTCTTCGTCGCTTTGCTCCTCAATATGACAGGCTTAAACGGACGGTTACAAGCGTTGCGACAAGACCGGAGTACAGAACAGGTTTTAAAGTTCTCCAGAAGCGGAAAGAATCCACAGATTTGTGTATATTTTTTTGTGGCGCTTGCCAAGAGTCGCATTTTGATTTATCTAGAGTTTAGAGGGGTTCTATTTATGCTTATACCAAAAACAGGTTTTAAGGCATTTATATGCAGTTTTTCGGTATCGCTGTTTGCCATTACGGCGGCAAACAGAGCTTTTTGGCATGAAGAACCTCTTAAAGAAGAATCCCTTGACATCAGCGGCAAAAATATTGTTCTTTTCCTTAAGAACAGCGGCACCGCTCATTTTCCTGTTAAAAAGATCGCGCTCAGTGCTCTGCCCGAAATTGCACCGAAACCGGCTCCTACCCCTCAGCCGGAGGTAATTTTGGCCAGTGCTCCGGAAGAATGGGAGTTCCCGTTGGAATTTGAAACTGCCGCACCGCCGGCAAACCGGGCCGTCACTGCGGCGCCGCCCGAAAAGCCGATCGTTCTGGCCGATGTTGTTTATTCTCAGGATAAGCCTCTGGCAATGCCAAAAATAGAGGCTGAACCTGTTTATGAACCGCAAAGAGCAACCGAACAACCCAAACAAATCGCCGCCGCGCCGATATATCAACCTGAAGAACCGGCTCTTCGGGCGCCTGAGTTAAAGACTGCCGACAAGGCCGATAAACAGCCTGTCACGCCAACAACCAAGCTCCGACCGGCCGAAGATCCCGATGCCGCGGCATTGAAACTGGCACGGGCGGAAACGGCCGCCGTCATTCCGTTGCAGACGGCAGGCGGACAACCCGGCGGCAATAAAAAAGTTAAAATCGGAGATCCCGGTGAGTTGAATCATATTGCCATGAGCGAGGACAATATCCCGATTCAAAGCATGGAAAAAGAGCTGGACAAGACTTCAGCCGTAAACGACAAACCGGCGGAAAAAGATTGGCAGCCGATGAACGATAGCCCATGGATTGTTGCCAAAGCCGGCGGCGGAGCCAAGAATCAAATGGCGCTTAAGGAGTTTGCCGGAAAATCCGATCAGGATATTAAGCAGGCGTTGTATGCCAACAAACAGCGGCCGGAAGTTCAGATTGCGTCGGAAACGGTTAAAAACCTGATTATCCCCATTCCCGACGATATCATGCAAGATGAAGACCTGACGCCGAAGCTGGCTTACCCCAGCACCTCGGAAGATGCCGAAAAGGAAAAAATTATCAACGCGCAAATCAAGCGGCAGGAAAAAGCCGCTGAAGTGAAAATTGAAGACCTGCCTCTGCTCTCACCGATTGAGGAGGAGGTTGTTCTTGACGCACCGGGAACAACACCGGCCGCCGAAGCGGAGAAAGTTACCGCGGCCGCGACACCGAAAAATGAGCCGCCGGCACCGGAACCCCAAAAGGTCGAAAAAGAGCAAAAAAGCGGTATTCTCGGAACACTAGGCTCAATTTTCAACCGTTCGGCTCAGAATATTGACGAGGCCAAAGAAAAGGCCATGGCAAAGGCTCGAATCAAGCGCTCGATTAAGAAAAAACAAGTTCAGGCGCGGCCGGTATCCATTATGCCGAAAGAAATCCGCCTGTCTTTCCAGCCCAACAGAGCCGAAATCTCAGGGCAAACTCTGCGCTGGGTGCAGGCTTTTGCCACTAAAGCCGCCGAAACGCCGGATATTGCGCTTGAAATAAGAATTGACGGGACCAGCGCGACGGAGCTGCAGCAAAAAAGGCTTAATCTGCTGCACAATATCCTGAGCAATAAGGGTGTTGAATACTCAAAAATCAACACGGTGTTCACCTCGCGGGAACCCAACAGCTTTATTTTACGGACAATCAGTCTGGACAACAATGCGGGAGGATCAGCACAAAAAACAAATAACGGCTCGGGCACGCAGTACATACAATGGTAATAACTGTTTGACGATGCTTGATTATTTATTTTTCAATAGTATGATAAGGAAAATATGATGAAAAAACCCATTCAAAGGATTGAGGACATGAACTTCAAAAGATTATACGGACTGTCTTTTTTAGCGGTATTTTTGTTAGCCGGCTGCAACAGCAAATATACGCTATGGGGTTCGTCCGAAGATCCGGAAATTATGACGGAGCAAGAGGTTACCTATGTGCAAAACGCACCGGTTATTCCGGTTGTCGTACCGCCGGAAGAACCCGCCGGATCATTTAACAGGTACCAGAGCGGTTCCGCTGACAACCAGTTTGTTGGCTACCGCCAAACGGCTGCCGACTATCGGGAATTCGGTGAACGCACGCCCCGGGATCAATATATTTTAAGCAGCGGCCCCGGCAGCAATATGTCAGCAGCCATTCCGCCGACGATTGAGGAAGAAGTAACCAATTACGAAGAGGCCGTTAACGAGGCGTTTGAAGATGCCATTGCCGACAACGGTGACAGCTCAGGCTCCGGTGATGATGCCGTCGAGGACTGGCTGGCCGAAGAAGGCAACACTTTGAAGGGCTTGTTGTCCGATTGGTGCGAAAGAGCCGGCTGGAGGCTGGTCTGGAAATCAAACCGTAATTATACGCTGAGCGCGGGAGCGATGTTCCGCGGAAGATTTGCCGATGTTTCTTCCGCCCTGATCCGCACCTTTGCCCGGGCACAGCCGGCACCGTTGGCAACGTTTTATAAAGGAAACCGCGTTTTAGTTGTTGAAACCAGGGAGGATGAGAATGCGTTTAACTAATTTGAAAAAACTCGGACTGGGTATTTGCACACTTGCTTTTGCCGCATCCTGTTCCATTTCAACGACTATGGACGCCACCGTTGAAAAAGATATTGACGCGGCCTCGCTGCTGCGCGAGGAAGCCAAAATTCCGACATCGGTAGCCAACCAGGATTTGGTTAAGGTAAAGGATGATATCTGGCTCGGAGATTCAAGCAAAATTGAGTATGAAGGCGAGCCACTGCCGTCTTATCTGGAGAGCAAGGACGGTATCACGCTGGTTTCCAGCAGGCCGATTTCCCTTTATGAGATCGGCGATATGATTAACCGCACAACCGGGCTTGGCGTCAGATATGCCGCCGAGCTGGAAAGTGATGTCCGGTCCAAAGGCGAAAGCAACAAACCCGATGCGGCAACGCTTTCCTCCGGCGACTGGGTTTCTCCTGATACGATGCTGGTTTCTTATCAGGGGCCGTTGAGCGGGTTTTTGGACGAAGTATCGTCGCGGTTCGGCGTTTGGTGGAAGTATGAAAACAAAGATATCTACTTTTATAAATACATCACCAAGACTTTTGTCATTTATTCTTTGCCGACAAAACCGAGCATGAACGTCAATATCGGCGGTTCGGCTTCAGGCGGCGGAACGTCATCGTCCATCAGCCTGACTTCGTCTATTGATGTGGAAATGTGGGCACAGTTTGAAAAGAGTATCACCTCAATGATCAGCGCCGGCGCCAAGCTGACGGTTTCGCCGGCCGATGGTACGATTACCTTGACAGCGACGCCGAATGACATCAAGCTGGTGGCCAAATACATCAACGAGCAAAATGCCCGTTTGTCGCGTCAGGTGGCCATTTCGGTTAAGATTATGCAAGTTACGGTTGATGACAGCGACAACTACGGACTTGACCTGAGAGCCACTTTTGATGACGGCGTCAGCTCTATCGGTATTACCGGAACTCAGGGAATTTCTGCCGAGGATATGACCTCGTCGCTGACCTGGGGTGTCATTAAAAACAATTGGACGGCCGATGCCATTATGCAGGCTATATCCCAGAAAAACCGTACGTCTCTGATTACCAGCGGTACGGTTACAACCTTAAACAACAAGCCGGCGCCGATTCAGGTTACGCAGAAGCAAAACTATATCTCGGAGATGACCAAAACCAACAACGGTACCGACGGTACGAACTATGATATCTCGGTGACCACGGAGGAAATCGAAACCGGTTTTACCCTTGATGTTTTGCCGCGTATTCTGGAGCATGGCCGGATGCTGGTTATGTTCAATATGACGCTTTCGGATCTGTTGTCGCTGGAGCGCGTCAGCTTTGGTAACGAGGATGAAAACCAGTATATTCAAAACCCGATTGTCGAATCCCGCGCTTTTACTCAGGAAGTCGCCATGACATCGGGAGAGTCGCTGATTTTAACCGGCTATGAGAGAGCCTCAACCGAGACCGACAAAACCGGAACCGGTTCGGCGGATAATTCGCTGCTCGGAGGAACAGCTGCTGCCGAGAGAAGCCGGAATATTCTGGTTATTGTGTTGACGCCGGTTGTTTTGGAAACGCCGCTTTCGCCGGAAACAAGAATGAGCATGAATTAACCACCTGACAGGAGCAAGCGGAAGTGCTGGAAGACGCAAAACTTTTAGATGAAGATTACGATGAAAGTTCCGGGAAGCGGACATGGGGCACGTCGATAAACGTTGACGGCGTCAATTACGCGACCAGTCTTTTCTGGCAGCCGCTGCAAAATTCCGGCGATTATCTGCAGGAAGTCGAGGAAGCGTCAAATAGTATTCTTGAAGGTGCCGACCTGTTTTGTATTAAAGGCGGTAAGGCGCCGCAGTTCGGTATCTGCGTTTCGCACGAGGGTTACAGAAGCGGTGAAACGGTGGCGGCGGTTGCGCTGGTAACGGCACTGTCCAACGTATCGTCTTTCGTGGCGGTGTTTAAAACGTCCGAGGGCTGGTGGTATACCTGCGTGCGCAACGATATTATCCTGTCTGACGGCGATATGCTGTTTTTGAATGAGGAAGAGGCCAAAAATCAGTTTATGTCGATGATGGCCGTTCCGGACTGGGGAAAGAAAATTGCCCCCAAAGAATGGGGTATTGAAGAAACCGAAGAGCTCGATTTGGGCGAATTGATTGCCCGTGGTGCCAAGATTAAGCTGCAAAAGATAAAAGGGCTGCGCGGCTCCAAGCTGATTATGGTTGTCGTTATTTCGGCGGTTGTCGGATTGTGGCTGGTATCAAGCCTGATTGACAAACTGTTCCTCACTCCGGCAAAACGACCGGTGGTGGTTCCGGTGCGACCGAAAGTCATACAGCAGGTTGCGGTTAAAGAAGTTCCGAAACCGTGGGAAGAAATTAAAAATCCGGTTCAGTTTATGCAAGAATGTTACGACGGCATTACCAAACTGGCAACAATTATGCCGCCGGGCTGGAAAATCGGCGTTATCAGCTGCTCGGGTTCGGCCGCGGCAACTTCGTGGACAAGAGAGGTCGGACCTTTGTCGTGGGCAGATGCAGCCATGAAAAACTCCGGACTGGAGCTTGCGGGATATTCGTTTGATGCGAGCGGAAATTCGATGACGGCGTCGCTGCCGCTTAAGCCGGCCGAAACGCTGACGTCGCCGCCGGAAAAGAACATGACGGATCTGCGCAATGCCGTTAATAACGAGTTTCAGTCCTTAGGACTGCCGATTTCGCTGGGCGAGGAAACGGTAAAATCTGCGGCACCGGCTCCGGCTGCCGCCAGGGGACCGCGGGCCGCACCGGCCGCAGCCGAAGTGTTTAGGGCTTTAACGTTTAATTTTAATTCACCGCACAGTCCGCTGACCTGGATGCCTTTGTTAACAAAATATTCAGGTCTTGAAATTAGGATAATTACATATTCCCCAGACTCTGATGTTTGGCATTATGAGGGAGCTATCTATGTTTTATAAAATGAGAAATATTTTATTGGTAACATTGTCCTGTGTTCTGGCTTTCCCGGCGGGAGCGCTTAAAGCTCAGGGTTTGGTTTCTTTATCCGAAGAGGCCATGTTTGACGACGGGCTGGACACGGGAGACGAGCTTCCGGATCTGGGGCAGCCGGCCAAACCGACAGATGCCGACCACAGTAAGGCGCCGGCCGATGACACGGCTGAAATACCGCTGATTCAGCCTAAAGCAGCTCCGGCCCCGGTAACAGCGCCCAAACCGGCAGCAGCACCGGCAATTCCGACACCTCCGGCAACCACGGCGGCCTCCGGCGGTGATGCGGCAATAAATTTGTTCGGCAATTCGGCGGAAGAAGAGGATTTTTCCAACAGCGACCTGTTTACCCAGATGTCCGACCTGGAAAAAAGAACGGCACTTTTGAATCTGGAACTGCGTCGCGAGAAGCTGCAAAACGAGATTGAAGCGGTTAAAAACCAAAGACGGCAGGCTTTGCAGCAGGAAAAAGACAAAATTGAACAGCAGCGCCTTAAAAACATAGAGTTTGAAAAAGAGCAGGAGCAGAAAGTTTTGGTTGAACAGCAGAAACTGCGCGATTTGGACATTCAGTTTGAAACCCTGCGGCAGGAGAAACTGCTCGGTTCTTATAAAAACTATATGCTGGAAGAAGTTCAGAAATGGATTGCCAACAACGGCCAGTTTTATAAACAGATTGACGAACTGCGGCAGTCCAAAAGAGACCTGACGGCAAATATGAAGGCTAAGATGAAAGCAGTGCAGGACGCCGCGCGGCAGGCACAGCAGGACTATACACTCAAGGTTAACGGCTATACGAAAGAAATTAAAGACCTGAGGGCGCAGATTAATGTTTTGCGCAACCGTATTGCCTCCATGGAAAAAGAGCAGGAAGCCATGCTGCAGAATCCGTTTGCCAATGCAGAGCCTCAGGCTCAGAACGTTACGACAACGGTCAGCGACGATATATCCGCCGATGACAGCGTCACCAAAGAGCCGGTTGAGACCGATTTGTCCAAGCTTTATGCGGTGACGGAAATCCGCGGCCAGGGCGGCGAACTCATCGCCAAGCTGATTAACAAAAACGGTACGGCCTTTTATGTTAAAAGAGGAACGGCCCTGCAGACGGGACACGTCATTACCGACATTACCTCAACTTTTGTTGCGGCGGAAAAAGATGGCGAAAAGAAATATCTGTATTTCTCTGCCGGCGGAATTGTTCCGGTCGAAACGACAAAGTTTGAGCTTGATGCCGGGGCTGTTCCGGCGGCTGCCACTACCGAAAACAATACTTCGGGCGGACCGGTCGGCGGGAGTTTGTAGCCTCAACCAGCACGGGATTTATCCATGGCCGAAGAAGATACAGAAAATACTGACAACACTCCGGCAGCAGCATCATCCGGTCAAGATGCTGCTGCGGCGTCTTCCGGTCAACCGACAACGGCCGAAACAGGCGGCGGCTCCATTAATGAGATTTACTTTTCCAACGGCAACCGGTTGTTAACCCTGCCGGGATCTTCGCTGGCGGTGAACGACGACACCCGCCGTTTGCTGGCTTTGTTCTCGGACGGGCGTTTTCTGGTTGTCGAATCGCACAAATTTGACGGACGCGTCTTAAGTTTTGAGGTTTTGGCCCGCAAAAAGAAGATGGCCATTGCCAAACCGACCTATGTTTCGCAAAACGAGCTCAACGCCATTTATTCCATCGGTGAGCGCGCTCAGGCGGCGGAAGAGGTTTCGGCCGATGCCGAACTTGACCAGCTGCAAATGCAGAAAGACTTTGTCAACGTAGTTGCCCGCGCCGCCAGCAAAAAGGTGTCGGATATTCACGTGGTGGTGGCAGACAGCACGGTGATTATGTTCCGTGTCAACGGTATGATGCAGGTTGAAATGGAATATAACAAAGAATGGGGCGAATCTTTTGTGCGCGCGGCTTTTGCTTCGGCCGATATTTCCGACTCAAACTATGCACAAAACGAATTCCAAGGCGCGCAAAAGCTGGGTTCCACACCGTTGCGCGGCTCCAAGGGCAAATTGATGCTGCCGCACAACGTGCTGGCTATCCGTCTGCAGTTTAACCCGATTGCGTTCGGTTCGCAATATCTGGTTATGCGTCTGTTGTACGCCGATGACAATCCGGACGGCTCCGGCGATCTGGCAAGCTTAGGTTTCGGCCAGTTTGAAGAAGATTTGTTTTACCGGCTGCGCGCGGTGCCGGTAGGGTTGAGCATTATTGCCGGCCCGACGGGATCGGGAAAATCAACCACGCTGCAGCGCAACATGATTAAGCTGTTGCAGGAAAAGAACTATGAGCTTAACCTGCTGACGGTGGAAGACCCGCCGGAGTATCCTATTCCCGGCGCCCGGCAGATGCCGGTTACCAACGCCAACACCGAAGAAGAAAAAGCCGAGCAATTTACCAAAGCCCTGTCGGCGGCGCTGCGATCCGACCCGGACGTTATTATGGTGGGCGAAATCCGCGCGCTGGCGGCGGCGCAGCTGACGTTTCAGGGCGCGCTTTCCGGCCACGGCATGTGGTCGACGCTGCACGCCAACTCGGCGCCGGCGATTATCAACCGTTTTCGTGATATGGGGGTTGAAACGTTTAAGCTTTTGGACCCGGAATTAATCAAGGGGCTGATTTCGCAACGTTTGTTCCGCAAATTGTGCCCTCATTGCCGGATGTCGGTCAAAGAACGGCAGAATGATCCGTCTTTTCAGCGGCTGCGGACGGCGCTGGGGGATTTTGGCGTCGAGAATGCGTTTGTGCGCGGTCCGGGCTGCAAATTCTGCAACAATACCGGTATTAAAGGGCGTATGTGCGTGCCGGAAATTATTTTGCCGGACGCCACGTTTCTTGAACTGATGATTAAAGGCGAAACCCGTAAGGCTATTGACTACTGGACATCTGATTTGAACGGACGTACCTTAAAAGAAGCGGCGATGGAGCGTATGCTCAAAGGCTTGATTGACCTGGACGAAGTTGAACGCTGGTGCGGCCTTTTGGACCAGAGGCCGGCGTATTAGGATAAGGATCGGAAATTATGGCTGACGAAGAAGCTCTTAAGAGAAAACATCAATCAAAATCGCTGCAGGCAGCGATGAAAAAATTGAACAAGGCAGAAGAATATTATGCCCGGCTGATTATTCAGTTTTCAAACAAAACGCGGCTGAAGCTTTATCGCAAGATTGCCTCGCTGATGCGCAACCGCTTTTCGTTGATGGACGCTTTGGATATGCTGCACGACAGCGCATCAAACGGCGGCAAAAACCCCGGCGAACCGCTGGCGATTGCCATTGCCGCGTGGGGGCGCTCGCTCAACAACGGTAAAACTTTTTCCGAGGCGCTGAAAGGCTGGGCGCCGGACCGCGAACGTCTGATGCTTTCGGTGGGCGATGTCTCTGACCTGGAAGGCGCGTTGATGAACCTGATTAAAGTAACCGAAGGATCTACCAAAATGATCCGTCCGATTATCGGAGCGATTTCTTACCCGAGCTTTCTGATGATGATGGCGGTTTTGATTATTTACGCCATCGGCGTTTACATGGTGCCGCCGATGATGGACGCGGCGCCGAACGTCCGCTGGCGCGGGCTGGCTAAGAATCTGGTGGATTTGTCCGGCTGGATTAAAGACAACTGGCTGATTGCCTTTGCAGCGCTGCCGATTCTTATGGCTGTCATTTATTTTACCATCAGTATCTGGACCGGCAAAATCCGCGCTTTGTTTGACAATATTCCGCCATGGTCGCTGTATAAAAGCTTTGTCGGCATCAGCTGGCTGCTGGCGATGGCGGCGCTGATCAAGGGCGGCACGCCGGTTTCGACCGCGATGCGGGCGCTGCGCCGCGATGCAACCCGTTATCTTAAAGAGCGGATTGACAAAACACTGATCTTCATCAATAACGGTGACAATTTGGGACAGGCATTGGCCAAAACGGGCCTGAATTTTCCGGAAAAAGAGTTGATTGACGATTTGAAGATTTATTCCGAACTGGATAATTTTGAAGAGGCGCTGGACAACCTGGCCAACGAATGGCTGGAAGAATCCGTCTATTCAATTGAGGAAAAAGCCGGCGTTTTAAACATGGTTGCCCTGCTGGCCATCGGCGGCGTTATTGCCTGGGCGGTTATGGGAACCTTTGATATGCAAGACCAAATTACCAGCAGCATGGGGAGTTAGGCATGGACATCAAACAAAAACTCAACCAGATAAAACATAAGCTGCAGCACCTGCTCCGGCAACGCGGCCGGTTGATTGCCGCGGCGGCCGGCTCGGCAGCGGTTGTCGTGATTGTTGCGGTGCTGATTATCGGCGGACAGCAGGATATCGGCGCGCAGGAAGCCGGACAGCAGATTATCAAACTGGCACAAAACATTCGCAACCGCTATCAAACCCGGCCGGATTTCTGGGGACTGAGCACGGCGGAGGTTATCCGGCAGAAGATGTATCCGTTGAGCATGACGGCGGAAGGCGGAAAGCTGACCGGATATTTCGGCAACCGGGTGCAGGTGGGCGCTGATGCCTCCGGCACGGCAGTGATGCCGACGGTGCGACGATTTGTGATTGCCTATAACGGCCTCAACCGCAAACAGTGCCTGGCGCTGGGGACATATAAATTTACGCGGGATTTTTGGCTGGGCGTCAGCGGTATGACGATTGAAGCAGAGGGCGCGCAACGGCTGTTTGACTGGAGTTCTAAGGAGCTGGCGTTGCCGGCGGCCAAAGATATTGTCGGGAAAATTTGCCGAAGCCAAAAAAACAATATTATTTTTCACTTTGAACAATGATATTTACCATTAATTAAGGGATTAATTCTATACTGAAACCAACATATGACTAAAGTCATAGGCATGATATTGTGGATTATGACTAATGGCAGAATTGCCGAAAGCGATTTTCTTTGATAAGATGAAAGCATAATAACGGCAATTTTATGAGGAGAAAGACCATGACTATTTTATCAAGAACTGAGCAAACAGGCCGTTCGATGGTGGAGATGCTGGGCGTGCTGGCGATTATCGGCGTGTTATCCGTCGGCGGTATTTCGGGTTATTCAAAAGCGATGGCCAAATATAAACTGACCAAGGCTCAGGATCAGATTACGATGTTGCTGATGAACATTCGTACCGCTTATGCTACCAGTCCGAGTTATAGCGGGTTGACTACAGCTGCCGTAGCCGCTTACAACATCGCTCCGGGTGAAATGATTGTCGGGACGGCCTCGATTGGTGATTCTGGCGCCACCGGCTCTGCAACTCTTAACGGCGCTTTCGGTGGTGCAGTAAATGTTGCGTCACTGGGAGCTCGTGATTCTTACTTCTATATTCAGATGCGTGCGTTGGCACCGGAGGCCTGCCGTTCTTTGGCATCTTCTGACTGGGGTGCAGACGGTTTGGTTATGATGTCTGTCGGTGCGGATGCAGCGGTAGCTGTTGCAGATGATGACGTTGACCAAACTTGTACATCAGGCGGTGATAACTTCTGTGCGGGAGATCTGCCTTTGGGTTTAGCTACTGCAGCATCTCAATGTGATAATGCAATTAACCAGATTACTTGGGTTTACTACTAATAGTATGCAAGAAAGCTCCTCAAGACTTGCCGGTTTTATACCGGCAAGTCTTTTGTGTGTTTTTTGACTGTTATGCTTGACGGAGGTGACGGTTTTTAAAGCGTGTCATGTTGAGCGGGAGCGAAACATCTTAGAGATTCTTCGGGACTTGCGTCCCTCAGAATGACGACTAAAATGTCATGTTGAGGAGCAAGGCGCCGAAACATCTTAGAGATTCTTCGCTAACGCTCAGAATGACAGGGAAGTGACGCTCGGAATGACGGTTTTAAAAGTGATGTTATTGCACCGATGCTTGACAGGGTGGCGCAAAATCAATTAATATGACCACCGTTTTAACAACCGCAGGACAAATATTCATTATGAAAATCGGCGTTTTTGATTCCGGCCTCGGCGGACTGGTTATTACAAGAGCTTTTGTTGAAGCCCTGCCGAAATATGACTATGTTTATTACGGCGACACCGCCCGCCTGCCGTACGGCGAAAAAACCTCCGGACAAATACTTTCATACACCATTGAAGCCGTTAAGTTTTTGATTGCGCAAAACTGCGGTCTGATCATCATTGCCTGCAACACGGCCACATCAATAGCCCTGCGCTATCTGCAGCAACGGTTTATTCCGTCGTTTTCGCCGGATACCAAAGTTTTGGGCGTGGTTATTCCGACAGTTGAAGAAGCCGCGGCCGGCAATGCCGCCCGGGTTGGGGTTTTGGCAACCAATGCCACGGTTCGTTCGCACATCTACCAAACCGAACTGCAAAAAATAAACCCGGCGGCCGAGGTCTTTGAAACCGCTGCGCCGGCACTGGTTCCGGCCATTGAGGCCAATGATTTTGCTGCCGCCGAAAAAGCCGCCGCCGAATATGTTCGCGCCTTTGATAATATTGATTCGCTTATTCTCGGCTGTACCCATTATCCGCTGCTCAAAACGACATTCCGCCGGCTGGTTTCGGAAAAAACACGGGTTGTGTCACAAGACGAATTGATGGGCGCCAAACTACGCAATTATCTTGAACGCCATATCGAAATAGACATCACTTTAAGCCGCGACGGCAGCCTCAAAGCCATTGTCAGCCGGCTGAACGACCATTATAACGAAGTTGCCGGACGGTTGTTTCCGGGGATTGTTCTGGAGGAAAAAAACTGATGCGTAAAGACTTTTATCTTTTCCGCCACGGTGAAACCGCCTATAACCACGAGGGGCGCTGGCAGGGACGAAGTGTTGATTTACCGCTTGATGCGACCGGGCTGGCACAGGCAGAAATGCTGGCGAAAAACCTGGCCGGAAAAAGACTGGAAGTTATTTATTCATCGCCGCTGGCGCGCGCCCGTCAGACTGCACAGGCCGTTGCCGCGGCCGCCGACGTTGAGGTGCGGATTCTGCCGGAGCTGACCGAAGGTGATTTAGGTGTTTGCGAGGGAATGTTCAAAACGGATATTGCCGCACAATATCCGGAGCTTTGGCACAAATGGTATGACGAAACCACCGCCACGGACACCCGCTGGCCGGGCGGCGAAAGCAAGCTTGAAATGCAGCAGCGAATGTTCCGCGGATTTGAAAAAATGCTCTCTGCGCCGGAAAATATTATCGGCGCGGCCTCGCACAGCGGCTCAATGCGGTATTTTTTGCTGGCATTCGGTTACGGGCCGCATAAAATTCCCAATACTGCCGTGTTTCATCTGGTATATGACGGTTCCTGGCACTTGTCCGAAATATTCGGCAACACAGACAAAAGGAGATAAAACATGACAACGGCATTAATTCTTGAGGGCGGCGCCAAACGCGGCATTTATACGGCCGGCGTGCTTGATGTCCTGCTGGAAAATGGTTTGACGGCGGACGCGGTATTCGGTGTCTCAGCCGGAGCAATTCACGGCTGTTCTTTTGTGGCCGGGCAACAGGGGCGCTCTATCCGCTATAACCTCAAATACGGTAATGATCCCCGTTTTATGAGCCTTAAAAGCTGGCTCAAAACCGGCAATGTGGTTGATGTTGAGTTTTGTTATCACGAGCTGCCGGATAAGCTTGATCCGTTTGATCATGAGGCCTTTGAAAACGCAGCGGCAAAATTTTATACCGTTTGTTCCAATGTTGAAACCGGACAGGCCGAATATATCCTTTGTCCAAGCCTCAGAGGCGATAAAATCAATTATCTGCGTGCCTCGGCCTCGTTGCCGTTTTTATCCAAAATCGTTGAAACCGGCGGCAAAAAACTGCTGGACGGCGGTATTTGTGACAGTATTCCGCTTAAAGCGGCGCAAAATATGGATTACGGCCGCAATCTCGTTATTTTGACGCGGCCGGAGGGATACCGTAAAAAACCGGCGTACAACGGCTGGCTGGCGCGTCTGGTTTACCGGAAATATCCGGCTTTTGCCGCTGCGATTGCCCGCCGTCATATTATGTATAATCAAGAGCTTGATTATATCGCCGAACAGGAAAAGCTTGGCCGGACACTGGTTTTGCGGCCGTCGCGGCTGATTAAAATCGGCAAGATGGAAGCTGATTTGGGAATCGTGCGGCAGATGTATGAACTCGGGCGGCAGGATGCCCTTGCCCGGCTGGCCGAGATTAAAGACTTTTTGCAAAAAGATTAGAAATAAATGGTTTTCCGTTATTTTGTGTGTCGGGCTTAGATTCTTCGGGGCTATGCCCCTCAGAATGACAGAAAACGGTATCAGGAATAACGTAATCATATAGTCATCCTGAGCTTTAGCGAAGGATCTAAAGAGATAAAATGCCATGAAAAATATGTATGTTTATATTATGTCAAATAAACCAAATGGTACTTTATATATAGGTGTTACCAATAATCTTATCCGGCGTGTTTATGAGCATAAAAATTCTTTAGTTCCCGGTTTTACTTCAAAATACAAATTATATAGTCTTGTCTATTTTGAATGTTTTGATGATGAAGAAACAGCTATTAAAAGAGAAAAAACTTTAAAAGGGTGGCTACGAAAGAAAAAAATAGAATTAATTATTCGTACTAATCCATCGTGGAGTGATTTATCCGGTTCACTGGTTTAGATTCTTCGGGGCTATGCCCCTCAGAATGACAGAAAAAAAGAATACTCAGAATGACGATAAGAAAAAATAGCAGGTTCGAGAACTTGTCGCTGCCGACAATTAAAAAAACAGCCCTCTTCGAGGACTGTACCCGTTGTAAGGGCTTACGCCCGGCAGGACTGACCTCGCTTAAGCTCGGCCGCTGCGCCGTCGCTGTTGCGGCGATACCCCCGTATCGCCTGCGCCGGCTGGTCAAACCTGCTCTCTCGCAGGTTCGAGAACTTGTCGCTGCTGACAATTAAAAAAACAGCCCTCTCTGAGGACTGTTTTTTTAATTGGTGGGAGTGGCAGGACTCGAACCTGCGACCTCTACGATGTCAACGTAACGCTCTAACCACCTGAGCTACACACCCGTATTATGAAAATCTTAATAATTCTGTCGCAGGCGAACCTGCTCTTGCTCCTAAGCTTCGGCGCTTTACGCCTTCGCTAACTCGCTGCGGTCACTCGGTTTGTAACGTTTATTTCGCGGCGCTGACGCTTGCTTATAAACTAACAAACTCTCGCCTTTCGTTGAAAACCGCTCCACCGGAGCTGTTTTCCGCCTCAAGCCTCTACGATGTCAACGTAACGCGACTGGCCACCTGAGCTACACACCCGTATTATGAAAATCTTAATAATTCTGTCGCAGGCGAACCTGCTCTTGCTCCTAAGCTCCGGCGTTTTACGCCTTCGACGTCAAACCTAATGTTTACATCAGTTTAACGCGGAACAAGGTATTCAATAATATATCTTTGTCTTAAATGCAAGTCTTTTTTTGCGCTATTAGCGAATATTTAATTTTTGCCGCTTTATAATAAAAAATACTCTTTTCTGCGGTTGTGTTATTAAGGAGCAAATCTGCATGGACGCTAAAATCCTGGATTTTAAAGTTGATTACGACAAGCTGAAAATCTTTGACGAATTTAATGTCAAAGAACCTAAATTTCCGATGGTATTGTCATCACCGCACGCCGGGCGGCTGTTTCCGCAGGAATTTTTAGCCAACAGCGTGTTAACGGAACATGAGCTCCGAATCTCGGAAGACTGCTTTGTCACCGAACTGGTCCGGCCGGCGTCCGATGAGGGAATCCCTCTCCTCAGCCTTAATCTGCCCCGGACTTTTGTCGACGTCAACCGCGACAAAATCGAACTTGACGATACAATGTTTTTCAATGCCCCGAAAACAACCGACATCAACTCACGCCGCTGTCGGGTCGGACTTGGCGTTTTGCATCGTGTCGTTTACCAGAACAAAAATATTTATGACGGTCTGCTGAATTATGATGAGGCCAAAGAACGCCTCAAAAATGTTTATGATCCTTATCACAAACGCCTGAAACAGCTTGTGGACAAGTGCGTGCGCAAATTCGGCTTTTGTCTGCTGCTGGACTGCCATTCAATGCCATCCATCATCTGCAATATCATGAACGAAACCAAACCGCTGGATTTTTGCGTTTGTAATCTGTTTGACGAGAGCTGCCCGCACGAAATGTCGCAAACATTGTTCGACGGCATGGAAAAAGGCGGATTCCGCGGTGAATTTAACCGTCCGTATGCCGGCGCTTTTATAACTTTTAACTATTGTCAGCCCCGCAAAAATATCTACACCTTGCAAATTGAGGTTAACCGGGGACTTTATATGGACGAGCAATCTTATCAAAAAAAGCCAAATTTTCAGGATATTAGCCGTCATATCAGTCAGGCTGTGATCGAATTAGGTCATTTTTTGCTGGATTTTAAAAATTAATTATGTTATATACCCCTCTTGTGTGTTAACAATTCGTTAATATATAAATCGGCGAATTGTTTATTTTCCGGCTTTTTATAACCGGAAAAATGGCTAACTTAACCTTAAGTTTTTAAGTGTTTCTGACAAGAAAAATTAAAGCCGTTAAGCAGATTGAAATTGGCATATTTGTTGCATAAGGGATATTTGTGGCGAACTTAAGGGAACAGAGGGATGCGACTTTTCGTATCAAAATTTTTGATGTTTTTGTTATTCTTGCTGATGCTGGTTCAGCCGGTTGAGGCTTCCGAATATCCGCGCTATGTCGATGATACGGAAGTTTGTACGGTGGCCGCACAGCAGTTTGAAAAAAAATACCAAATCAAAAAGCACCTTCTTTCTACCATTACCAATGTCGAATCCGGCCGCTGGAATCAGGCGCGCCAGAGAAATACGGCTTGGCCGTGGACGGTTAATGCCCAAGGAAAAGGCCGCTTTTTTGATACCAAACAAGAAGCCATTGCCGCCGTTAAACGCCTGCAGGCCAAGGGGGTAAAAAGCATTGATGTCGGTTGTATGCAGATTAATCTGGCTTATCATCCGGACGCTTTTGAAAACCTGGAAGAGGCTTTTAACCCGTATAAAAATATGGAATACGGCGCCAAGTTTTTGAAAAAGCTTTATGCCAAAAAAGGCAATGACTGGAACAAAGCCGCGACGGCTTATCACTCAAGCCTGCCGCGCAAGGCCAAGAAATATGCCCAGAGGCTGTCAAAGGCTTATCAGGGAATCGTTCAGGCCAGTCTGGAAAGAAAAAATGACAGAAAACCCGCCGCCGAAATTAAAAAGCTTGAAAAAAGCAAATTTTTGGCCGAAAATACCAGCCAGATTGAAGCAAAGGCCGCTGCGGCTGCCAATGCCTGGCGTGAGGCCAAACTGGCGGAATATCATCTGAGAAAGGCCAGACAACTCTAATCTTTCGGGTTTTTAAATGAAAAGCTCCTTAAAGGACACAGGTTTATATTGGCGGCCGCTCGGCGGTAACAATATTGACCAGATCAGCGGACATTGCTACCAATATACCTGTGTCTGGACAAGGGGCGGACAAAACAAATACTCCTCTTTATTGGTTGATCTGGGAAAATTTGATAATCATCAGGCTCTGGGTATTCAAAATTCCATCGCTGCGGTACCGGATATCCGCGAAGTGCTGCAAGACAAAGAGCTTAATCTCAAAGCGCTGCTTTTGACGCACTCACACCCTGATCATCTGAACGGCATTATCCATTATATCCGCGCCGGCTACAAACTGCCGCCCCTCTACGGCGGGAGGTATACCAAAATGGTGCTGGAAGATTTATATCTGCGGTATCAAATCGGCAGAACCAAACAGCCGGATTTTGTGGTTGTCAAAAACGGCGACAAGTTTAAATGCGGACGGCTGGAGGTTGAGGTTATCAGCGCGTCGCACACCTGTTTTGACAGCTTCGGCTATATCATCAGCGACGGCAAAACAACTGTTTATCACAGCGGCGATATGAAAACCGACCAAACAACTTATTTTCGCCGGCCGACTGATTTGAAACGTCTGCGGCAGTTAGCCGGAAAAATTAATTTCGTGGTGGCCGATTTTTGCGGAATCGATAACGACGGAACGGCCTGGCGCGAAGCCGATGTCTTAAAGGCTTTGGTCAAAATCATTCGCAAATCGCGCAAAAACAAAATTATTCTCCCGGTGTATCCGACCCATGTCGAAATGTATGTCATTGCCTTTCTGGCCGCATTAAAACTCAGAAAAAACGTTGTTTTTCAAGGAAATGAAGATTTTTACGCCTATCTGGACATTCTGGAACGTTATGGTATTGATTTTGCCAAAATGGCCAACGGGAAAATCCGCGTTTTTAAGACGATGCCCGAAGATCCGGCCGAACTGCAGGGAAAGTTTGTCGTTATCGGTGCGTTTAACGACCTGAACGAAACGCTTTTAGCCAAACCGCGGGAAATTTTTGCCCTGATTACCGCACGAACTTATTTTAATCCGCTCAAAGGGCAGCTCAACGCTCATGATATTCCGTTTATCACGCTGAAGGACTATCCTGTCTTACAAGGTGCCGGCCACGGTTTTTTGCAAGACTGGGAAATTATCCGCGATATTCTGCCGCAGGCGGTGTTTATTCCCATGCATTGCCCGCATTTTGTTGCCGAAAGTTTCCGGCCGCTGGCCGAATTCCTCGGTTTTAACATAATCAAACCGATACCGGAAAATAATTATTTGTTTAAACTTTGTGGTAACCAATATCAGTTATTATCAAAATCACCGGCCGTGTGGATGGTCGCCGGTGAGGACGGCTGCTTAACCGAGGTCTGGCAGCGTGCCACCTCCGGCACCGGCTTTCTTAAAAGAACATTCAGCCGGCGGCGAACCGTGCAAAAATTTAAAATGATGTTATGCCAACGGAGAAAAACAAATGCAGGCAACAAAATACCGCAAACAATACAACATCCGCTCATATGAATGTGACCGCAATAATAATCTGCGTATCTTAACCCTGATGAATATTTTTCAGGATATGGCCGACAATGATGCCGCCAGGCTCAATTTCGGACTAGCCTTTTGTATTGCTAACGGCATGACCTGGGTCGGCAGCAATTATGCGCTGGAAATCGACCGGCTGCCGAAAATACACGAAAATATAACCATTGAGACATGGCCGTCGGCCAAAAACAAACTTTCGGCTTACCGCGATTTTGAAGTTTTCGGTGAAGACGGAAAGCCGATTATCCGCGCCTCCAGCCAGTGGGTTATGCTTAATCTGGAAAAAAGGCGGCCGGTTTCGGTCATTGATGCCCTGCCGCAGTATCAGCCGCTAGAAGAGCGTGCCGTGGCAACGGATTTTCCAAAAATCGGCGAAATTACCGACGGCGACAGCCAATTTAAATTCCGGGTGAGGTTTGACGATATTGATCTTAACAAGCATATCAACAATGCCGTATATATTCTGTGGGTGACCGAGGCGGTTGAGCCGGAGTTCCGACTGGCGCATAATCCGGCGAGAATCGACATCAACTTTCGCAAAGAAGGTTATATGGGCGAAAAAATCATGGTCATTACCCGCATGGAAGATTTGAAATCTTACCACAGTATCCGCACCTATGATTCGGACAACGAACGCGAGTTGGCCCGGGCCGTTATTGAATGGAAATGATTTTATGATATATAAAAAGCCATTTCTGCCGGCACCGGCAGAAATGGCTTTGTTGCAACTACTTCCGGTAAACATCGGCCCGTTTCAAAAGGTATTCAAGCCTTTTGTAATCAGACCGTCCCGGGGACATAACGCGGAAATAATACCGTAATTCGTCAACATCTTCTTTAGAGGCATATTGCATCCAAAGTTCGACATTCTCATAGATAATATCAATTTTTTCGTGCACCGTCAGATTCTGCATCCGAACAGTCATATCGCGATAAAAATTGTAATCTCTTACGGCAAAATATATTCCCGTGAGGCAGCCGGCCGCAATACATAGACCGATTACCCCCACAAACAAAACGCCGCCGGCAAAGCCGACAACACCGGCGAAAAGCGCTATGATGACAATCGCCACGCCCCATAAAACCTGTTGCTTTAGTCTTTTCATAACAATAATTTTAAAATGATACCTTTGTACCTTTTTTGTAACATTATCGGAGCCGTTTAGCAAGAAAAATACTGGATTTTTGGTAAAATGCCTCTAAAATGAGCACAAGAGGTGTTATGCTTATGCAAACTTATGATGAAAATTATCTGCTGAACAAGCGTGTGAAAATTTATCAGCCTTTTGAGGGATACCGGGCATCGACCGATGCCGTATGGGTTGCCGCGGCGGTCAGCCGGGTTAAAAAAGGCGATAATATTTTAGACGCCGGCACGGGGACGGGAGCCATAGCCCTTTGCCTGGCACAGCGTTTTAAGAACTGCGGCATATCAATTACCGGAATCGAAAAACAGCCTCTTTTGGCGCAGGCAGCTGCCTTAAGCGCCAAGGCCAACGGTTTTGATTTTGTACAAATCATCAATGCCGATATCTTTCATGCCGGGCTCAAACCTTGTTCGTTTGCCCATGTCATCACCAACCCGCCTTATGCCGAAGACGATATGCCCTCCCCGAACAACAGTAAGGCCATGGCTCATAATTTTCAGGACGGAGGTCTGAAGGAATGGCTTGATTTCTGTATCAAGATGCTGCGGCCGCAGGGACATTTTTATATTATCAACCGCGCCGAGGCCCTGGAAAACATTATTGCCTGCCTGCACGGGAGACTGGGAAAAATAGAGGTGCTGCCGCTGTGCTCCAAGCCCGGACAGCCTGCCAAACGCGTCATTATACGGGCGCAGAAAGATTCCAAAGCACCGCTGGTGCTGCATCCGGCAATTTTGATTCATCAGCCGGACGGCTCACATTCGGCAGCGGCCGAGGCGGTTTTGCGCGACGGTTTGTCAATTTAAATATTGACATATCAGTCTTTTGGCTTTATAAAGCGGGGTGTCCGAGGACTCCGGATTTTCCGGAGCTTTAAATAACGATAATTAACCGGAGAAAATAAAATGAAACGCACATATCAACCTTCAAAGCTGGTAAGAGCCCGTCGTCACGGTTTTCGCGCACGGATGGCAACTGCGGGCGGACGCAAAGTTCTGGCCGCACGCCGCGCTCATAACCGCAAAAAGATTTCGGCGTAATTTTTGTTAAGATGAAAGTTTTTATCTTAAAAAAGCGCAAAGACTTTGTTAAAGCCGCCCAGGAATTTAAAGTTGTTGTCAACGGTTTGGTTCTGCAGGCGGCTTTAAATTTGTCCGAAAAGGCAAAGGACTGCTGTTTTGTCGGCTATACCGCCACCAAAAAGCTGGGAAAGGCGCATATTCGCAACCGCACCAAACGCCGGCTGCGGGCAGCGGTGGCAATGGTTTTTCCCTCTTTGGCAAAGGCCGGTGTTAATTACGTTGTTATCGGCCGCCACAATACAACCGAGCTGGAATTTGCTTATCTTACCCGGCGGCTGCGTGACGCTATTAACGAAATAAACGCCCAAATTGAAGCCCGGCAACAGTCCCCTTCCGAAGCAGAAGAAAAGTTATGATAAAAAAGCTCATGATCGGAATGATAAGGTTTTATCAACGTTGTCTGTCCCCTCTGCTGCCCAATGTCTGCCGTTATCGTCCGACCTGTTCGGAATATTTTATTGAGGCGCTGATGACGCACGGCGTGATTAAAGGAAGCTGGCTGGGCATTAAAAGAATCCTGCGTTGTCACCCCTGGGGCGGAAGCGGTTATGACCCGGTGCCACCGGGAAAACAAAAAAACGAATAACCCGGGATATTCGCTTGCTTAAAGGCGTTATTTATACTACATATTGAAACAATACGGTTTGTTTTGAGGAGTTTGAACAAATATGAGAGATGAAACCAAAGGCCTGTATCTGGCGATTTTGCTTTCGGCTGTCGCTATTCTGCTGATTAACTGGATATGGCCGAGCAACAGGCAAATTGCCGCGACGCCGGCTGCGGTCGAGGAACAACAGCCAGCCCCGCAGGTTGAAAACGAGGATACAACCGATTTATACAAACCGGCCGAGCGTGAAATCGTTGCCGTTGAAGAAGCCTTGAAAGCCGATAAGCGCGTTGATATTGCCAATGCCAAAGTGGTTGGTTCTCTCCGGCTCAAAGGCGCCAGATTTGATAATCTGTACCTGACCAATTACAAACAAACCCTGGAAGAAAACAGTGCCGATGTCGAACTTTTGATGCCGGGCTCGACGTTGTCGCCTTATTATGCCGAATTCGGCTGGCTGAGCAACAATCCTTCGATCAAGCTCCCCGGCAGCCAAACCGTCTGGAAGGCCGTCGGCGGCAAACTGACACCGGAATCGCCCCTGACTTTGGAATGGAACAACGGACAGGGACTGAAATTTGTGCGCAAGATTTCGCTGGATAAAAATTATATGTTCAATATTGAACAGATTGTCGAAAACACAACCGGAAAAAGCATCACCCTTTATCCTTACGGGCTTATCAACCGGGTTTATGCGCCGCAGGAAAGCGCCTCCAGCATTGTTCACGAAGGGCTTATCGGCGTTATCGACACCAACCTGAAAGAATTTAAGCCTAAGGATTTGGACGTCGGCGATAAAGAGGAATTTGAAACAGCCGGCGGCTGGCTCGGTTTTGGCGACAGATATTGGTTTTCGGCCATTGTGTTGAACAACAATGCACAAAACAAAGCGCGGTTTGCCAGAACGGCCGAAGACACCTATCAGGCCGATTATGTCGGCGCACCGGTGGTTGTTGCCGGCGGCAGTGTCGGCACCAGCAGCATCAGATTTTTTGCCGGTGCCAAAGAGATTAAACTTTTGGATTATTACACCAAAAATGCCGGTATTGAAAAATTTGATCTGGCGGTTGATTTCGGCTGGTATTATTTTTTGACCAAGCCTTTCTTTTACATTCTGGACTTTTTATACCGTTTTATCGGCAACATGGGCTGGGCAATTTTGTTGTTCGCGGCGCTTTTACGGCTGGTGATGTTTCCCATTGCCAACAAGTCGTACGAAAGTATGTCCAAAATGAAGAAAGTTCAGCCGAAAATCATGGCGCTGCAGGAAACTTATAAAAACGACAAAATGCGCCTGCAGCAGGAGATGATGAATTTGTATAAAAAAGAAAAGATTAATCCGGCGTCGGGTTGCCTGCCGCTGCTGATACAAATTCCGGTATTTTTCTCGTTGTACAAGGTTTTGAACATTGCCATTGAAATCCGCCATGCCCCGTTTGTCGGCTGGATTAAAGATCTTTCGGCGCCGGATCCGATGACGCTTTCGGCAATGACGGGAATCCCTATTCCGAGCCTGCTTGACCTCGGCGTGTGGCCGATATTGATGGGTATTACAATGTATATACAGCAAAAGCTGTCGCCCAAACCGGCTAACAAGGATCAGGCAAGAATGTTTGCGCTGATGCCGGTCATCTTTACCTTTATGCTAGGGCATTTTGCCTCCGGACTGGTGATTTACTGGACGCTGAGCAATGTTTTGTCCATTATTCAGCAGCGCGTTATCATGAAAAAGGTCGGGGTTGATTAATGGCTTTTGCGGCAAAAGATTTTACCCCTGAACAACTTGCCGCTGCCGAGGCTCTGTTTAAACGCGGCACGACGTTTGTGCTGGGAGTTGCCAAGGCAGAACAGCTACCGGCGGCCGACCGGCCGGAGATTGCTTTTGCCGGACGTTCCAATGTCGGGAAGTCAAGCCTGATTAATGCGGTAACAGGACAAAAGGGCCTGGCCAAAACATCTAACACACCGGGACGTACCCAGCAGCTTAATTTTTTTGATCTGGCCGGATTACTTTATCTGGTTGACCTGCCGGGATACGGCTACGCGCAGGCGCCGGAAGCCCAGGTTAAGCAATGGCAGAAGGTAATTTTTGCTTATTTGCAGGGGCGTCCGAATCTGAAAAGGGTATTTTTGCTTATCGACTCGCGTCACGGTATTAAAAAAATTGACCGCGAGATTATGGAAATGCTGGACAAAGCCGCGGTAACTTATCAGATTGTCTTAACCAAGACGGATAAAATCAGCTCGGCGGCTCTTATGCAAATTCTGGCCGAAACCGAAGCGGAAACCGCCAAACACGCGGCGGCTTATGTACGGGTTTTGACAACGAGTTCCGAAAAAAAGGCCGGTATTGATGCCTTGCGCGCCGAGATAGCCGCACTGACTGAATAAATCTTTTAGCTTGAAAAAAAAGCCCGCAAACTATCATTTGCGGGCTTTAATTAATTTTGTTTTCTCAGCGGACGAAAACCATAACGGCCGGCGAACTGACTTTGGCGTCGGTTTTGGCCGAGATATTGACACGGTCGGCGCTTACACCCAGCTCAATAATATCCTGAAAGATTTGCGAGGCATATTTCTGGGCATTGTTGCCGCGCGGCGAATTGACCGCAACAACATCAAAAATAACATCCGGTTTTTTGGCCACGGCATTGGCAACCGCCTGTTTTAAACCTTCCTGATATTTGACATCGGGAGAGCTGAATTTGACTGCCAACAAAGGTTTACCGCCGGCAAGCGCCGGAGCGGCTTTGGCATTCGGCCGGGGAAGTCCTTCAACAGACATCGGCGAACGGCTCAAAGGCACGTTATTGACGCCGAAACTGCCGACGCGAATGGCATCGCTCAATTTGGCAATGTTGTTACTTGCCGTTTCGATATACTGCTGCTGGCGGGTGATATCGCTGTTGACTTCGCCCAGCAGAGAATGCATCAAAATCGAGGTTTGACCGGCTTCGTTTTCCAAAACGCGCAACTGGCGGTGATCCTCGTCAACCGCACCGGATATGCTGTATGCCGAACGAATAGCATCAACCAGATAATCGGTGTTGGCGGTATCGGCGGCAATTTTGGCCGACAACTGATCCAAAGCGGCCGAGTTGGTGCTCATGGTCTGAATGTTGTTTTGGGCAATTGAGAGCATCTCAAACATCTGCGGGTTGCCCGGCGTGGTACCGACCTGCAGTTTGGCCTCAATCATGCCGATGGTTTTATGATATTGCAACGCATTGTTGACAACGGATTTTCTGATATTCTGCAATTGGGTGTTGTTTTCCCTGATGGACGACTGCAACTGGCTCAATTCGCTACGGAAAGTCATAACCTTCTGACCGACAAAAGTTCCGGTATTGCTGACTTCGGAAACATTAACGGGCTCAAAATTGGTGGTTCCCAAAGCAATGCCGGCGGCCTGAGCGTTGTTTTCTTCAGAAGTCTGCGCGGCGGCATCATCTCCGAAAAGCGACGGGAAAATGGCATCAGACGAATAGGTGCATCCGCCCAGAGCGATTGCCGCGACCATTAAAGAAGATAATTTTGCTAATTTTGTCATCGAAAAAGCACCCTAATAAAAAAATAACATTCTTTTTTGTTTTTACACTATCTGCCGGTTTTGTAAAGAAATTTTTTACAAAAAGACAGGTTTTAAAATTCAGTCTGCCTTAAAGATAGTCCATTTTATTAAATTATTGGTAAAGAAATAAATTTTTTTAGCAAAAAAATCGCTTGCTTTTTTGATTATGATGATGTAATAACTGTTTCTGTCATAAAGATGCGCCCGTAGCTCAATTGGATAGAGCATCTGACTACGGATCAGAAGGTTGTGAGTTCGAATCCCGCCGGGCGCGCCATTAAAAACTCCCTGTCACAGGGAGTTTTTTATTGCCCGAATTAAAAATTTTCTCACTTTTTGTCGCGTTGTATAAAAATTTGAAGCCCCCTTATCATCGGGAGGAATGCCTCCCGATGAGCGATGACGATACCTTGTCATGTTGAGCGAAAGCGAAACATCTGAGAGATTCTTCGGGACTATCGTCCCTCAGAATGACAAGGATGGAATGCGCAGAATGACAGAAAAAGCCTCCGTTAAAAAGGAGGCTTTTTTGTGAACTTTTCCGGCTTTTAAACACTCAGCAGGGTTGAAAACAACTGACTGGTTTTGTCTTGTTTGCTTTTAATCGAAGACAAATTGGTGTAAGCATCAGACAGCATTGTTGCGGTTGCCTCATATTTCTGCGCCTGTATCTGCGCAGCATAAGCCGATGAAATGTATTCGGCCGACGACGTGCTTGATGTCAGCGATATGGTTTGGTTTTCCGAATCTGTCGATTTATTTTCGGTTACCAAATAGTCGTTACGATATTTATCGCCCTGACGAATTTGCATAACATAGGGCGTGCTGGCGCTCGGCGTTTCTTCCTCCGAGCTGACCTCGATATAGTAATAACCTTTTTTGGCCTTATAATCGCCGGACAAAATCGCTTTCATATTGGCATATTCATCGGAACTTTTATCTGCTGTCGAATCACCAACAGTTACGGTGCGATTACCCTGCTTCATATAAACCTTAATGGTCATACCGGGCGCAATATCGTCAAGCAATCCTTTTTTGGCCTCTTCACGGGCAGCCTTTTGTTTCTCGACTTCGGCGCGGGCAATTTCCAGCGGCGTTTTCGGCGTGGTGTCAATAACCTCTTCCTCGGTTTTGATGCCCATCGCCTCCAACTCAGCCTTAATTTCTTCCAGACGGGTTTCGTACTTGGATAAATCCAAGACATCGCCGTCATCGGTCGAATCGCCGGTGCGCAGGTTGATAAACAGCTTGCCGTTTGACTGAACCTGAACCATGTACATATCTTTATTGTCATACTGGTCCAGTGTCGCAATAACGGAAATACGCGAATCGTTTAAGCGCGACCAGCCGAGATCACGGGCATTGGCAAAGCTTTCGTCAACATTGTTGACGTCGGTAACCGATTTGTCCCAGCCGGCGATATTGCTGCTTTCCGTTGAGCTGCCTACACTCGAAATAGCCATGGCAATTCTCCCTGATAAAAAATTACCTTATATTTTATAATAGCATGAATTTTCTAAACAAACAATTAAATTGTTCGTTTTACGCAGCAAACAGATCTTTGATTTTGTCAAAAAAGCTTTTGGCCTCCGGCTGGCAGGAATCTTCTTTGCCGATGCTGCGAAACTCCTCCAGAAGCTCTTTCTGGCGCGCCGAAAGGTTAACCGGGGTTTCAACCCGCAGTTTGACAAACAAATCACCGCGGCGTTCGGTGCGGACAACCGGCATCCCCTGTCCCTTAACCTTAACAACCTGATCCGTTTGGGCGCCGGGGGCAATGGTCAGCTCAATCTTGTTGCCGTTGATGGCCGGGATTTCTATCTTGCCGCCCAAGGCCGCACAGCACATTGAAATCGGTATGCGGGTGTATAAACTGGCGCCGTCACGCTCATAAAGCTTATGTCCTTTAACATTGACAAAAACATATAAATCACCGTTCTCGCCGCCGCGGATACCGGCCTCTCCGGCGCCCTCAACACGCATACGGGTGCCGTCTTCAATACCGGCAGGAATTTTGACCTTAATGACTTTGTTTTTATTGATAAACCCCTTGCCTTTGCAATCCGGGCAGGCATCTTTAACCAAACGCCCCGTTCCCTTGCACTGCGGGCAGCTTTGTTCAACCACAAAAAAGCCCTGTTGCAGACGCACCTTGCCTGAACCGCCGCAATGCGGGCAGACGGGAGCCTCGCTACCGTCTTTAGTGCCGTGACCATGGCAGGTTGCACAAGTTTCGGTTGACGGGAAACTGATTTCTTTTTCTAACCCTGAAAAAGCCTCTTCAAGCGTTATGCTCAGGTTATAGCGGACATCCTGGCCGCGCTGAGCGTAGCTTTGTTTGCGACCGCGACCGCCGCCCATAAATTCGGAAAAGACATCGGCAAAAATATCGGCAAAGCCGCCGGCCGCACCGCCAAAATCAAAATTAAACCCGCCAAACGGATTGCCGCCGCCCATGCCGCCGTTTTGAAACGCCGCATGGCCGTAGCGATCATATGCGGCACGTTTTTGATCATCTTTCAAAACCTCATAAGCCTCGTTTATCTCTTTGAAGCGGGCTTCGGCCTCTTTATTGCCGGGATTGCGGTCGGGATGATACTGCATTGCCAGACGGCGAAACGATTTTTTAATTTCATCACCGGTAGCGGTTTTGGAAACTTCCAATATTTCGTAATAGTCTTTTTCTGTCATAACCCGTCAACGCCTTTTTATATTTTTGCTTGCTCTTTATTTAGGGATATTCACCGGAAAATGCAAGCTATTTCGGCAAGTTTTTGAATTAAAAGCATAAAGTATATATTAATAAATTTTTGCTAAGATTGTTTTAATGGAAATTTTGACAAAAATTATTGTTTTTTCTGTCAATAATATGATACAGTAATAATATGAATGCAGGTTCATACAGGAGTTTATTGCCATGACTAATACATCTAACTGGCCAAGAGAAGTCATTGATATTGAACAATTAAAAACCGTTTTCGACGATAACAATATTAATATAACTGATGAATTGGACATTGTTTTGCGGCAAAGGGCTCATGTCGATTTACCTTACGGCAAACGCTACCAGCATGTAAGATTTGCCACAATTCTGGGCGCTGTTTATGTTCCTGACAGTATTTATAAAGAAAAAGAACGCGAAAAACACTTAAAAAAGCTCCGCCGCTATTATGACCAAAATGCGACAAAATCTTATATTAAACTGGAAACGGCCGAATTTTACTGTAATTTTCTGGATCAAATCAAAGACAGCATTGAACAGCGGCACCCCGGAGTCAAATTACCCTTGATATCTATTGATAAGCCTTTGGAAAAGCAAGAACATTTCCATGGATCTGGCTCAAAAAAAGAGAAAAAGACCAAAACCCTTAATGATAAAATCGTTAAAATAGACCGTTATCAGGTTATTAATCCTTCGTGTTTACAAAAACTATCAGCTGATGAACTGTCCAAGCTGCTTGACGAGGTTTTTCAGAAGCGTAGTGCAGATCTCACCTCTACTGCCGATAAAGATAAACTGCTTAATCTTATATCCAATATTAAATATGCCTTTGCTTATGCACAAAATGACGGCAAAAGTTTAGAACAAAATTCCCATTTAAATCAGGCGCGACGGCTATATAACTACCGAGCCGGACAAAACCTCACTCCGCAAACCCAAAAGCTTTATGTTACTTATATGGAAGCGGTTGAGGAAAGACTGAGAAACGAGCACCCTGATTATCAGGTTGTTTATGATGAAATTCCGTTGCTTTATGAAAACAACCAACCAGAACCCAGACCAGGACCAGGACCAGGACCAGGACCAGGACCAGGACCAGGACCGGGACCGGAACCGGGGCCTGAGCCTAAGCCGAGACCGGGGCCTGAGCCGAATAAAAAAACTCTGGACGGCTATACCTCGGACGAATGGACCCAGCTGTTGGATTCGGCGGTAAAAACGGCTGTTGTTGAAGAAGAAAATCTGACTGAAGGAATTGCCGTTACTTCACTTAAAGAAGTTTTGGGCAAAAAATTTCCCGACAATTTTGATACAATGTCTTTGGACGAGATAGAAAGCGAGGTTTTGGCCAAACTCAATCCGGCACAAATAGCACAGTTTAATATTAAAGTTACCGAAAAGGCACAAACACTGGCTGAATGCCTGCCGCCGCACTTTTTGACCTTTACGGCCAAACAAACCGATGCGGCTCTGGGCAAAAACGGTATTGACGATGACCTCAAACAGACGCTAACCGGGCAGCAGGAAATTTTGCGCAGTGCCATAAAAGATATTATTACGCAATATCATACCGGTGTTGTTATTGATGCCGATAATGCGGCGGGTGTTTATGACGGTCTGAAAGAGATGCTCGCCTATGCCAAGGCTCATAATCTCGGTGAAGCGGAAAAAATCAGCGGTATTTTGGCCAAACTGGAAGAAAGCATTAAAGAATATGATGCCAACAACGGTTTGGACAAAGTTACCGAGAACAATCTCGAGGCTGTCAACAAAGCTTATGACACGACGAAAACAGATGTTGACGGTATCCTTGCAAAAAGCGACTGGGAAACGCAGTTTACAAATATTCTGGATGATGATACTAAAGAAATATTTAAGCAAATCACTTTTCCGGAAACAACAGACGAAAACGGAAACAAAACTCCGGCTGAAGAGAACAAAAAGCTTTTTGTCGAATTGATTTTGAACAAAGCCGCCCAACAGACCGCCTGCTCATCGCATGATAAATCCGGCAATGATTTAAAAAGTGTTTTAAACGAACAAATCAAAGAAACTGCCGTTGCCGAAATCTTTACATTAATGGCTGCGGAAGAGGCTGTTAAAATTAACGGAGACCCTAATCTCCGCGCTGAATTGACGGTATCGCCCGGCGATAATATTGCGGCAAAGAAACAAAAACTCGCGGCTTATATATCAAACAAGCCGGCGGCCACCGCTGTCAGCAAAGATGCTCTTGCCGGTTATTTTGCCGCTGCGGTCAATCGTCAGTCGCTATTTGCCAACCGCCTGGCAACCAAGCTGAATAACCGCGGTGCCGGCGTGCTCAAAAAAATGTGGCAACCTTTCCAAAAGCTTGATAAAACCTGTATCAACAGATTTGGCCTGCTTTATACCGTTCCTCGCGGCATTTTCAAAAATTCACTGCAAAATCTGCCTTGGAGCGCATTAAACGCAGTTGCCAGAGTTGCCGCTTTTTCACAAGTCGGCACCCCGTGGGGAATGGCCTGTGTTGCCGGATATGCCGCTTATAGCCTGGGAACAACGGCAATCCGCATGATCAGACAATATAAAAAGATCAAAAAACAAGATAAGAGTATGACTCCCGGAAAATATCTTAAAAACAACTGGTCCGCCATGGCTTTGTCGGTGGTCGGAACGGCGGTATCGGTTATTCCGGGGCTGAGTACCGGCAGCGAATTTTTTAAAGGCGGACTGGAATGGATGAGAAATACCGGCATGCTTGAACGAACCGGTTTTCTGGGAATGACAAAAGCCAGTGCCGGCCTTATCGGTGCCGGGATGTTGGATTCGACCATCCGGGGCGCGAAAGCTCATCATGCAGCCGGTAAAGGATGGTTTAAATCTATTGGGGCAGCATTAGGATCTTCGGTTCTTTCCAGTGCGGCAGGTATTGGTGTGGGCATGGGCTGTGCGACCGGTGCCAACGAATTATTAAATTCCGGCATGAATTTGTTTGGAGATGTCAAAACACAAAATATTCCTACCGAATCTTATGAACCTGACAATCCGGATCATTCCAAAGAACAAATTTCTCCCGGAGAATATGATCCTGCTAATCCGAGCCATAGCAAAGAGGCTATACCGACAGACAAACTGGGTATCGGAACAGCCGAAGATTTAACCAAATTGTCCCCTGATGAACTGGCGGCCAGAGGTTTGGTCAGAGAGGATGCCTCGGCTAATGAACCCGGTGCCTTTTTGACCAGGGAAGAAGTCAGGGCTTATACGACTCATGATTACAGCCAGGAGGAACATAATTTTGCCGAAATGCGCAATTCAGATCCCCGCTTCAGCGAATTCCTCGAGAGATATCATGTTGCATCTGACTTGCAGGATCCCGCTAATCCGGACAGCGTTTCCGCAACAGCTACGGATAAGATGGCTCAGGCCATTGACGCCATTGCCGACAAGCATCCTGAAATGCAAAGTGATATGGGTAACGGCAAGTTGCAGAATAATACACAAATGCTTATGTATAAATTGACGCAAATGGCTTATCTGGCACCCAATACCGATGCCATGACAACCGACGGAATCCCGGTCGGCGAACAATTCGGCTATCAAAACGAAGATGGTTCGTATACGACCTATATGGATTTGATTAAAGAGGCTGTCAATGACGGAAAATTCAGCAACCCTGAAAAAGCCTATGAGGTTTTGATGAAGATTGAAGACCATGTCGGCGGACAATTGGATAACAGTGTAAACGATATGGGTAAAGTCGATATGTTCGGCAACCAGATTGAAACAGGCAGAAACGTTAATTCCTATCAGGAAAACGATGCCGGTTATACGAAGCATGAACACCCTGGACAACAGGCCGAATATGAGAAGATTTCCCGGTTTGAAAAGACTACGGAAACAACTTATATGCCTTATAATCCGTCAATTGATCTTTATAAACAGGTTACCGAGGGAAAAGAGGTGCTGGCCCGTGTTATGGGTAATCACGGCAGATACGAAGAAGGACAGCTTAAACCTGATGTTGTCAAAAAAATGCCGGGCATTTCGCAAAATGCCGAAAACAGCAATAATTCCGGCACAACGAATTCTAGAAAAGGTAACATATTTACCAGAATTTTCCGCCGCGGCGGTAATGGTAACGGAAGACAATAAAAAAACAAACAATATTAGTACAATCAAAGCGTCCCTTGTCTTTTCAAACAAGGGACGCTTTTTAATATCAAGACTTAGCGCTTTGATAAGTCTTTATTTGACTTCTTCAAAATCGGCATCAACAACCTTGTCGTCTTTTGGCTGTTCGGCCGAAGCGCCGGTATCGGCACCCTGGGTGGCTCCCTGAGCCTGCGACTGAGCCGCCTGAGCCTTATACATGGCCTCGCCGAGTTTCATTGAAGCCTGCATCAGACTTTCGGTCTTTTCTTTGATTACCGACAGATCATCTGCTTCCAGTGCCGTCTTTAAAGCATTGATTTCTTTTTCAATCGCCTCTTTTTCGGCCGGGGAAACTTTGTCGCCGTTTTCTTTCAGCGTTTTTTCGGTCGAGTGAACCAAAGCTTCCGCCTGGTTTTTGGCCTCAACGATTTCTTTCTTTTTCTTATCGGCTTCGGCATTGGCCTCGGCGTCTTTAACCATCTTCTCAATATCGGCATCGGACAGACCACCGCTGGCCTGAATACGAATCGCCTGCTCTTTGTTGGTGGCTTTATCTTTAGCCGAAACGTTAACAATACCGTTGGCGTCAATATCAAAGGTTACTTCAATCTGCGGCATACCGCGCGGTGCCGGCGGAATACCAACCAGATCAAACTGGCCCAGAAGTTTGTTATCAGCCGCCATTTCACGTTCACCCTGGAAGACGCGAATCGTAACCGCCGTCTGGCCGTCTTCGGCGGTTGAGAATACCTGCGATTTGCGTGTCGGAATGGTGGTATTGCGGTCAATCAAGCGCGTGAAGACGCCGCCCAAAGTTTCAATACCCAAAGACAAAGGCGTAACATCAAGCAGCAGAACGTCTTTGACATCGCCCATCAAAACGCCGCCCTGAATGGCCGCGCCGACAGCAACAACTTCATCCGGGTTAACGCCTTTATGCGGCTCTTTGCCGAAGATCTCTTTAACTTTTTCCTGAACCTTGGGCATACGAGTCATACCGCCGACCAGAATAACCTCGCTGATATCCGACGGGCTGACTCCGGCATCGGCCATGGCCTTTTTGCAAGGCTCAACCGTTTTTTCAATCAAATCCTCAACCAAAGATTCCAGTTTGGCGCGGGTTAATTTGATGTTTAAGTGTTTCGGCCCCGTGGCATCCGCCGTAATAAACGGCAGGTTAACTTCGGTCTGCGTGGTTGAAGACAACTCGATTTTGGCCTTTTCGGCGGCTTCTTTCAAACGCTGCAGAGCCAGACGGTCATTCTTCAAATCGATGCCGCTTTCTTTCTTAAATTCTTCCGACAGGTAGTTGACCAAACGCTGGTCGAAGTCTTCGCCGCCGAGGAAAGTATCGCCGTTGGTCGATTTAACCTCAAAGACGCCGTCGCCGATTTCCAAAATCGAAATATCAAACGTACCGCCGCCCAAGTCATAAACCGCGATGGTACCGTTGGTCTTTTTATCCAAGCCGTAAGCCAAAGCAGCAGCCGTCGGTTCGTTGATGATACGCAGGACTTCCAGGCCGGCAATTTTACCGGCGTCTTTAGTCGCCTGACGCTGCGAATCGTTAAAGTATGCCGGAACGGTAATAACGGCTTTTTCAATTTTTTCGCCAAGATAGCTTTCGGCATATTCTTTAATCTTCTGCAAAACAATCGCCGAAATCTGCGACGGAGCATATTTCTGACCTTTTACCTCTACCCAGGCATCGCCGTTGTCGCCTTCAATAATTTTGAACGGAACCAAAGCCTTGTCTTTGGCTACTTCAGGCGAATCGTAACGACGGCCGATCAAACGTTTGATAGCAAACAGGGTGTTTTCCGGATTGGTTACCGCCTGGCGTTTGGCCGGAAAACCGACCAGACGTTCGGTATCGGTAAACGCAACCATTGACGGCGTGGTACGCGCGCCTTCGGAGTTTTCCAAAACCTTGGCCTCTCCGCCTTCCATAACGGCAAAGCAGGAGTTGGTCGTACCCAAGTCAATACCTATAACTTTATTGCTCATAATCTTTTCCTTCTTTCTAAAGTTCGATTTTTATCTGTCTAGTTGCTTATATAGGAATCAGATTTTGGCTGTGCAAGAGTTGAAATTATTTTTTTTGCAAAAGAATTTTACCGTCTAAAAATTCAGCTCAAGTTCTTCAAGCACACATTCAAAGCTTTCTTTATCCGGCGAGCAGGCATAGGCGCCGACATCGGCAATATCCGATATCTTGGGCAGATGCAACATTCTTATCTGGCGGAAATCTGCGCCATCGATTGATGACATAGCCACAAAATCTTTGCCGCGACGGCGCAGGCGCAGCCAGATTTCACGGCAATCTTCCGGCAGATTGCCGACCGACCAGTCGGAAGACCCCTGATTGGCACTGACAACGCCAATCTGCGGGGTTATAAAATTGGGGGAAAGGAGGCCTGCTTTTATCCAGTTCTGAGCATCAGAGCGAAACATCAGACCACATTGCGCCGAATTTTTGACCAGCGGAAAAGACCATTTGACCGTCAGAACAAAATCGCCGGATATTTTTTTGGCAAATAAATGGCCGTCGTCTTTTTGAAAACGACAATCAACATTCTGCCAGAAATCTGTCCGCGGGCGGGTTTCAATCAGCATACCTTCTTCAACAAAACGGACATTTTGCGGATCATTGTACCAATCGAAATCTTTAATGTTTTCAAGAATCATCAAAAAGTCCTGACTGTTTCATCCGGCATATGCGAAAGCGCCTGTTCAAGCTCGGAGCTGGCGGTTTTCGGCATAACCACTTTCAAGGTCATAATCTGATCACCGCCTTTAACTCCTTTGCCTTTAAGGCGCAGTTTTTCTCCGGTTGTCGCATAGGGCGGAATATTGACGGCTACCTTACCGGTGATGGTCGGCACGGTAACCTTGGCACCCAAAACAGCCTCTTTAAGAGTTATCGGCAGCTCCAGCAAAATGTTTTTGTCTTCCAGCTCAAAATAGGGGTGCCGGTCAACATTTAAGGTAATCAGCACATCCCCTGGCGACCCGCCGTTCGGGCTGGGTTCGCCCAGGCCTTTAAGCCGCAGCGTCTGGCCGTTTGAAGTGCCGGACGGAATTTTGACATTGATATTTTTACCGTTGATATTAACGGTTTTTTCTTCACCGCGAACCGCCGACAAAAAGTCTATCCGCATGGTATAGTTAATATCCGCCCCTTTGCGCGGCCGACGCGAGGTATTGCCGAAACCGCCTCTGAACGGACCGTTGCCACCGGAAAACTGAGAAAAAATATCATCGCCGAAAATTGACGAGAAATCAAAAGATGCTCCGCCGGCACCGAAAGGATTGCCGCCGGACGAATAGGTTTGATATCCGCCGGTGTCAAATCCGCCGCTGCCGAAACCTCCGGCACCGAATCCGGTCGGTTTACCGTCGGCATCTATTTCGTTGTTGTCATATTTTTTGCGTTTTTCCTTATCGCCCAAAATATCATAAGCGCAGGAAATTTCTTTGAATTTTTCGGCGGCGTTTTTGTCGTCTTTGTTCAAATCCGGGTGATATTTACGAGCCAGCTTGCGGTAGGCGGATTTTATTTCGCTGTCCGAGGCCGTCTTATTCACACCCAATATCTGATATAAATCTTTGTTCATTGCCTGATAAATCCGTAAAAAATAAATTTGTCTTTTTATTTAATATAGGCAAAGCAAAAGGGCATTGCAAGTCAATAAACCGACGGCTCTTCGCAGACAAACGTTGCCCGGCGGCGATGATCCGGATGCAGGGTAATGTCATATAAAGACGCCTGCCGTCCGCCGCGGTTGGCGCAATAAATGGCAGCCACCGGCGCGATCTCGTCTACCCGGATATCGGCATACTCATAGACAACATGATGCGAGCTTTTATCCACGACAATGACATGATCGGCAATATAATTATAATCCGGTTCGACATAGACGCCGTCAGAATCGGAAAATAAAAAAGAACAGGCGGACAGGGCGCAGGAAAGAATTAAACAGAAAAATTTTTTCATGACTGAACCTCCCTGGTTTTGGACGACTTGGCAACCGGCTTTTCTTTAGGCACGGAAAGCGGCGAAAGACCTTCAACCGCACTGCCTTTGGCCGTAATAACTTTGGCGCGCATTTTGTTGATATTGTCCCGCAGTTTTTTTATCGTTGTTTCGTCCATCGGTATTGTCCTTTATCTGCCCTATTTTAGCGGACAGGCGTTAAATTTTAATTAAGCTCGTTGTAAACATCTTTGCCGGCCTGAAGCAGGATTCTGTACACCCGGTTGTTGGTCGAATTTTTGTTGCGACGATTGGACAGTTTGCCGAGCATTTTCATCAGATCTTCGTTAAACCTTTTGTTCTGCCGCAGAGATTCAATATCACGATAATTTTCTTCGTCATTTATTTTGAAGTCAACCACCGCTTTGAGCGTTGCCATATACTTGGCCTCGTTTTGCGCCGAATACTGGGCGGCGGCCGGCGAAACCGACAATAACATTCCCAAAAGCACTGCATAAAGTATTTTCATTTGTCAACCAGCCCTTATTAATGATTTGTTTTCCTTTATATAATACCATAATCGTATACTACAAATATCCGAATCGAATGACCACGATTTTTTGAAAGTTATCAAATATGAAAAAGACTCTCTGGATTTTGCTTGACGACCGCCGCGGCAGTGTCGGTCAGGCCAAAGGCGTCGCTCTGGCGCTGGGTGACGCGATGAACATTATTGAAAAACAGATTGTTTATACCCGCCTCGGCAGTCTGCCGAACTGGCTGCGCGGCAAAACACTTCTGGGTATAGACGGGGCAAAGTCGGACAGCCTGGAGGCGCCTTACCCGGATATGGTTATGTCCACCTCCCGGCGGACGGTTCCGGCGGCGCGCTATATCCGTAAAAAATCGGGCAACCGGACTAAGATTATCCAACTGATGTATCCGGGCGGCGGAACGGGTATTAAAGAGATGGTGTTGGTGGCGGTGCCGGCTCATGAAAAGCCCGCCAAGCAAAAAGGCGACAATATTTTGGTCGTTACCGGCGCGCCAACCCGTATTTTTGACAATATTCTGGCGGAAGAACGCCAGAAATGGATGCCCGTATTTGCCGACCTGCCGCGGCCGTGGACGGCGGTTATCATCGGCGGCGGCATCAAGGGTAAACCCTGGCCGCTTGAAAACGCCGACGATCTGGCCGTCGAGCTAAAGAAACTCCATGACAAAACCGGCGGCAGTTTTTTGATAACATCATCACGACGCACCGGTGCCGCGGCCGAAAAAATCATTATGGAAAAACTCAAGGGAATCCCCATGTATACTTATATGTGGGGCGAAAAGAAAGAAAACCCGATTATGGGCTTTTATGCCTGTCCGGAGCGGATTGTCGTTACGGCAGATTCCGTTTCAATGTGCTCGGAAGCCTGCGGTTGTCATGTTCCGGTGTTGTTGTTTCAAGGGAAAAACTGGCTGTCCGACAAACATCTCCGTTTTGCCCGTTCACTGATTGAGCAGGGCTATGCCCGGGATATTCATGCTGCGGACGCTCTTGAATTTATGCCGCAGCAGGCGTTGAATTCCGCTGCGCAGATTGCCGCCGAAATTTTAAAAATCAGCTAGGCCGAAAGCGCTTCCTTCAAAGAAGTTTTCTTCTTCCTTTTTTTCCTCAAGCGGATTTTCTTTGCGCTCGGCAACAAGCTTTTGGAACATACGGCCGAAATAGGTGCTTTTGCGCCAAATAAACTGCGTTTTTATCTCCGGATCGGCGAAAGTATTGATATCACGATCCCACAGGCGCTCGACAAACGGGTGATACAAACGATTATACATCCTGACGACGTACCGCAGCGGATGATAATATAACGGGTTGTGCCAGTCGACAAACACGGCTTTGCCACCGGGTTTTACCATTTTAAGCGCATTGTTGATTATCTTGCTTTTGGTTGCCGAAGGAACTTCCGAAAGCAGCATGAAACATAAGACGACATCATAGCTGTCTTTCAGCTTCAGTTTGGCCGCATCCTGGCAGAAAATTTTCATTCCCGGATAGACTTTCCAGTATTTTTCGGTCACACGCTCAACCTGCAGCGGATTGATGTCAACAATATCATATTGTCCGTAGGCGCCGATGGCCATCGCCATTTCGTCCATCTCCGAGCCGAAAACAATTCCCAGCTGCAAGACGCTTTGGTTCATCTTTATTTCCCGCACTGCCGCATTTACCAGCCGCCGATATTGAAAAAACAACTTACGGGAACAGGTAAACGCATTATCCTGCCCGGCGCATTTTTCCGCGTCATTGTAAATATCGCCGTAAATAAGATTAAGATATGCCGGCAGATTGGGTTTTACACCTTTAGCGGTATTCATTTTTCCTCTCTTGTAAAATTTCTATTACTTTCAAAATACTTTTTTGATAGCAATCCCGGCTTTCGGATATCAACGCCGACAATTTTGAAAGACGATTATTAAGCATATCGTCTTCTATTTTGGTGCAGATGCGGGAAAATTCTTCCATACCGAAGACCAGACTGCTGGAACGCCAGCAGTGAAAAACCCGGCATTTTTCCTTATCGGAAATCTTGTCCAGATTATCCCAGGATTTTGATGATTCCGCAAGGTAGTCTTTCAACAACCCCTGCATTTTGCTTTTGCCGAAAATATCCAAATACTCGTCCAATTGTTTTTGATTGATTTTAGTCATTTTTTTTCAATAATCCCAAATGATTTGCCGCGGCTACCGCCCCGGTCCGGTTATATACGTTAAGAACTTTCAGAATTGCGGTGACATGAAGTTTGACCGTTCCTTCGCTCAGGCCAAGTTCATAAGCAATCTGCTTGTTTGACTTGCCCTCGGCTATCAGACGCAACACCTCTATTTGCCGCGGTGTCAGAATTTTTACTTTCTCCGCCAGATTTTGCTCTTCAGAAACATTTTCAAGCTGTTTCAGCATATTGAACTCATCCTGCGACGTTCCCTGCAACAACTCCGCCGGAATATATACTCCGCCCGAAAGAACCAGATTGACGGCAGAAAGAATAACCGCATTGCTCGATGTCTTCGGAATATAGCCCGCGGCTCCGAGTTCTATGGTTTTTTGCACAATCTCACGGTCAAATACGGCCGACAAAATAATCACCGGCGTATCGGGAAGCTGCTCATGAATTCTTTGCAGCGCCTCCAACCAGCGGGCGCCGGGCATCGCCAGATCCGTCAACACCAGATTAAAATCTTTTTGCTTTTCTATTATGGCAAAAATCTCGTCATAATTTCTGGCTTTGACAAATTCCGCCTGCGGGTTGAAGTCAGACAAAACCATTTCCAACCCTTTTAAGAACAGCTCGTGATCATCAGCTATAAGTATTTTCATTACTTTTCTCCGTCACGCCGCCAATCGCCGGCAACCGCCTGCCATACGGCCAGCCCTGCGGCCGCAGCCGTTTCCGCCCGCAGAATACGCGGTCCGAGGCTGATGTTTTTTACCCATGGATGCCGGTTCAGCGCCGCAGCCTCATCATCACTGAAACCGCCTTCGGGGCCCACCAATAATGCCGCCGGACGACCGGCAGCCTCGCCAAACGCCGTTAAAGCCTCTGTTCCGGTACGCCGCTCATCCATAAAAAACAACAAACGACCGGGCTCCCATGACTGCAGCAAACTACCCAAATCAACCGGCTGCGCGATTTCCGGAACACTTAAACGACCGCATTGCTCCGCCGCTTCTACCGCCTGAGCGGCAAAACGTTCGGTTTTTACCTTATCAGCATTAGTCCGCGCGGTCAACACCGGAATTATTTTAACAACACCGAGTTCTACCGCTTTTTCAATAACAAAATCCGTTTTGTCCTTTTTCAGCGGCGCAAACAGCAACCATAAATTATTGTCTCTTTCGGGAAGACGCTTCCGGCTACCTACCTCAACAAGCGTTTTCTTTTTGTCGGCCGCGGCAATGCGGCAGTCAAACTCACCGTCGACGGGGTTAAAACAGCTTATAACACTGCCGGTCCGGCAACGCATAACATTGCACAGATAATGAGACGTTTTGTCCGGAAGCTCTATCAAGCTTCCGGGCTCAAGCTTTTGTTTCACATATAATCTGATTGCGCGGTTGTCCTTCATTAATTGACCTTAACATAAACCGCTTTATTTTCGACAATTTTTCCCGAAGAAGACTGCTTATCAAAATAAATGGCGCTTTCGCCGACGCTGTCAGCCGAAAACTTAACCTGACGCACATCTCCTTTTGCCGTATTGCCTGTCAGCAGTACATTATCGGAATCATAATTGACTTTCCAAGACATGTCTGCGGTTTCCGGCAACAGTATAATAAGCTCCTGACCGGGAGTCAGCGTCGCATTTTTTGATATGCCGCTGCGTAAATCAATCTCCTGCGCCGCCGGAATTGTCAACGGTTCTTTATCGGCATCATCGGTTATGATTGCCATATCACGCCCGGAGGTTACTCCGGTATTGGACGAAGCGTTGACAACATTACGATACGATAAAGCATCCGACGCCGATTGTTTGACCAAAGCTTCGGCCTCAGCAGAAAAACCCGTCAACAGCAACGCAACAGTTATCAAATATTTAACCATGTTCTTTTCCTCGCTAAAAATATGCACATCTGGCAACATTTATCCTTTCTTTCTTTATTATATCGTTTATCTTAGCTTTAATAAAGTGAATATTTCGTTACAAAAGCAAAATTTTAGGATTTTTTTATGATTATCACCATCGACGGTCCGGCCGCGGCCGGAAAAGGGACTTTGGCGCAGCGTCTGGCAGAAAAATATCGCCTGGCTTATTTTGATACCGGAATGATTTATCGAGCCGTCGGGCTGGAGCTTTTGAACTCCGGACAATCACCGGACGATGCCGCGGCGGCAACAGAGGCAGCCGCCGAATTGACGTTTGCCAAAATGCTCCGATTATCCCGGCAACCGGAATTTCGTTCGGCAGCCGGCGGTCAGGCGGCCTCAAAAGTGGCCGCATTGCCGGAAGTGCGGAAAATTTTGCTTAAAATGCAACAGGATTTTGCGCTTAACCCAAAATCGCCGGAGGGCGAAAACATGGACGGCGTGGTTTATGACGGCCGCGATACCGGAACCGTTGTCTGCCCCGGTGCCGACATTAAATTCTTTATCACGGCTTCGCCCGAAGTTCGCGCCATGCGGCGGCATAAAGAATATCTGCAAAAGGGTATGGCTTCGGATTATAATGATGTTTTGGCTCAGACCAAAGAACGCGACCAAAGAGATTCCTCCCGCGCGTCGGCGCCTTTAAAACCGGCGGAAGACGCCGTGATTATTGATACTTCAGATATGGATATTGCCGAAGTTTTTGCCGAGGCCTGCCGGATTATTGATGCCAAATGCTTCAATTAATCAAGAACCCCTGTCGGCAAAACAGAGGGTTGTTTTTTTTGTAACAACAAAACCGCCTTTTGTTAAAATAAGGCGGGGAGTTCGAAACTGTAGAAGAAACAGTCTGTCTTATTCCTCATGCAGGCATGCTTATATCGACAGCTCCCCAAAAGGAGAGTTTTCTCTCCTAAGGAGTTTCGACACTCCACCGGGACAACCCGCCCGGCAAAGGTAAGATTAATCAAAATGACGCAAACAAGCAAGGGGAAAATGTTTTATCATTATTGTCATTCTGAGGGACGAACGTCCCGAAGAATCTCTTAGATGTTTCGCTCCGCTCAACATGACAAGATGGATGCTTCGTCGCTATGCTCCTCAATATGACGAGGAAACGTCTCTGTTCTGCGGAAAATATCATCTGCGATATCATTTTTTGCTTGAAAAATAAATATTTGTATGTATAAATGTCTTCACTTAGCCTGTCGGGGTGCGCCGGCCGGTTTCGTATGTGGTTCGCACAAGTCCGCCGATATTTTTCGGGCCTGGCATTTTTGAAATAATATTTTATGATTAACACAGATTTTAAAATTCCCGAAACCAACGAAAATTTTGAAGCCCTGTTGAACGAACAGCTCGGCGATAACGGTATTACCGGTTCGGTGGTTAAAGGTACCATTATCCGTCTTACCCCCGATTACGCCGTTGTTGACGTCGGCCTGAAATCCGAAGGCCGTATTCCGCTGCGTGAATTCGGACAAAATCCGGAGCTCAAAGAGGGCGATACGGTTGAAGTTTATGTCGACCGTTATGAAGACAAAGACGGCAACATTGTTTTGTCACGCGAAAAAGCCCGCCGCGAAGAGGCCTGGAAAGATTTGGAAAAATCGCTTAATGCCGGCGAACGCGTCAACGGCGTTATTTTCGGCCGCGTCAAGGGCGGCTTCACCGTTGATTTGAACGGTGCCATCGCCTTCCTGCCCGGCTCGCAGATTGATATTCGTCCGATCCGCGACATTACGCCGCTGATGGGCGTTGTTCAGCCGTTCCAGATTTTGAAAATGGACAAGGTTCGCGGCAATATCGTCGTTTCGCGCCGCGTCGTTCTGGAGGAAACCAGAGCCGAAGCCCGCGCCGAACTGATCCATGACCTTAAAGAAGGCGCCGTTTTGGAAGGTATTGTCAAAAACATTACCGATTACGGTGCATTTATTGATTTGGGCGGTGTTGACGGTCTGTTGCACGTTACCGATATTTCGTGGCGCCGCATCAATCATCCGGCAGAAGTTTTGTCCGTCGGTCAGACCGTTAAAGTTCAGGTTATCAAATTCAACGAAGACACCCAGCGCATCAGCCTGGGCATGAAACAGCTTGAATCTGACCCCTGGGCCAATGTTGAGGGCAAATACAAAGTCGGCGAAATTTACAAAGGCAAAGTAACCAACATTACCGATTACGGTGCATTTGTAGAGCTTGAAGACGGTATTGAAGGTTTGGTTCACGTTTCTGAAATGAGCTGGACACGCAAAAACGTTCATCCGGGTAAAATCGTTTCAACATCTCAGGAAGTTGACGTTAAAGTTCTGGAAGTTGATGTTGATAAAAGACGTATCTCACTCGGCATTAAACAATGCACGCCGAATCCGTGGGCTGCTTATATTGAAGAGCATCCGGTCGGATCCGTCATTGAAGGCAAGATTAAAAACATTACCGAATTCGGTTTGTTTGTCGGTCTTTCCGATGAAATCGACGGTATGATTCACCTGTCTGACATCTCTTGGAACAAATCCGGTGAAGAAGCTGTTAAAGATTACAGCAAAGGCCAGGAAATCCAGGCTAAGATTATTGATGTTGACGTTGAGAAAGAGCGTATTTCGCTCGGTATCAAACAGCTGACCGAAGACAGCGTTGCCGCCGCTTTGGACGGCCTGAAAAAAGGCGATGTCGTCAAAGCTAAAGTAACCGCCGTTGATGACAAAGGAATCAGCGTTGAGGTTAACGGTTTGTCTGCCTACATCAAAAAGGGCGATTTGTCCAAGGACAAAGCCCAGCAGCAGCCGGAAAACTTCAAAGAAGGTGACGAAGTTGAAGCCAAGATTACTTCGGTTGACAGAAAGAACTCAAAAATCGGTCTGTCAATCAAAGCTCTGGAAATCGACGAAGAGAAGAAAGCCCTGGAAGAATATGCTTCTTCTACCGGCAATTCGGCCCTTGGCGATGCCCTTGGCGAAGCTTTGAAGAAAAACGCTTAAAAATCCGGCGTTTTAATCCATAAAGGCGTTCCCGAACAGGGACGCCTTTTTTTCGTGATTTTTGACAAAATTTATGTTATTCTGACAATAAGAAATCTTGCGGGAGAAATTTGATGGCCGAAAAGAAAACCGATATCAACGAAAAACCTGATGACGAGACCTCTCTGGAAAAAGAGATTGAGCGGCTGGATAAAGATGATCCCGAATATGCCGCCAAAAGAGATAGACTGACCGAAAAGCTGACGCAGTTTCGCCAGGAGCTCAGCAAGACACATAAAAAAATCAAGAAACAGCGAATCGAAAATCAGGCCGCCCTTAATTTATTACAGCGGCAGGCAGAGGCCGACCCGCAGAACAAAGATTTGCAACTGCTGCTGAAAAAAACACAGGAAGACAGAAATTTTTTAATTCTGGCATCGGCGGAGATTGTCAGCGTTAAGGGGAATCTGGAAACGGAGATGAAACGCCTGCAAGGCAGCAAAGATTTTAATGTACCGCTGGATATCAAAGCCGTAACCGGTGCCAGGGTGAAACCTCTGCCGAGCGAGCGGCAAAACCGCCGCCGTGAACAGACCCGGGAAGCGGTTAAAAGTGTGCAGAATAATGTTCAAAAACGACGGGAAAAAGACATTCCTCTGGGACGCAAAATTCAAATGCTGCGGCGGACAATGCCCGGACGCTCGGCCTCCGTCGTTTCCGGAGGCCGCAACCGGGAAAGAATTTAGTATTTATTTTCTGGTATCTATTTCGTAACCATTGTTGCCATCAACAAACGAATTGGCAAAAGCAAAATCATGAGTGCTGACCGAGTGAATTCGGTATAAAGCCTCGCCCGGCTCAACTTTGTCACCCACCTTTTTGAGCAAATCAAGTCCGGCGCCGGGATATTGCGACGCTCCGGCCAAAACGCCGATTTTGTTTATCCGCTGGTTGTCAATGCTTTCAACCACGCCAGCCTTGGCCGACACGATATCGCGCGTTAAATGCCCGAGCTGCGCCTGAGGCGCTTTGCCTTGCGCGTAAATCATACGGTTGATGGCTTCAAGTGCGCGGCCGGAGGTTAAAATCTCTTTGGCGACATGATATCCCTGTCCGCCCCGCAGCCGCGGATCAAACTCCAAAATACGGCCGGCCAGGAACAATGATTTTTCAAGCAAATCCTGCGGCGCATCTTCTTTGTTGCGCAAAACTTTCATCACGTCACGCGCTTCCAAAACCGCACCGACGCCGTTACCTATCGGCTCACTGCCGTCGGTAATAACCGCATCAATTTCCAACGATAGCATATCGCCGACATATTCCACCAGTTTGCGAATCCGCATTGCCTCGGAGGTTGATTTGATACGCGACGACGGTCCGACCGGAATATCCAAAACCAGGTGCGTGACCCCGGCCGCCAGTTTGATTGACAGAATCGACGCCACAATATGCTGTTGCTGCGTCAGGCCGAGAGCCCTTTCCACCGAAGACACTATCTTGCCGGCTTTGGCAATGGGCAGCGAATTATAGTCGACTATTGCTCCGCGGTTGTCTTTAATCAGCTGTTTTAATTTGGCCTCAGAAGCATCAACATTAGCCAGAACGGCAAAAGTATCCGCCACGCCGGCGCAAGATGTCAATGAACGGGCGGCCGTTTTCGGCATCGGCAAGCCATATGCCGCGACAATCGCCGTGATGATAATATCGGTTTTGTTACCGGGAACACCGCCCAGGCAATGGTGGTCAACCACAATGTTCTCATTATCCCATTTAATGACCTCATCGCCGATCAACGCCTCGGTCAGCGACAAAACCTCGGTGGCAGTCATAAACGAACCGGAGGCAACCAAAAACGAGGCAATATCCATATTGGAATAACGTCGGGCAACAATATCTTTGATAACGGCATTATATTCGCTTGACGATAAAATATTGCCGGCAATTTTACGCTGCAAAACCCCGGCCGAAGGCGGAAGCCCGGCCATGCTCAGAGTGACATTAGCACCCTCGGGCAAATTCAGCCGGGAAAAAGCTTCGGTATTCAAACCCAGCTCATTCGGGGCAACGATTGACGCATCGTCAACGACCTCCAAAAAAGCAAAGACCGGTGCCGCGCCGCCGTGAACCTCTATTTTGGTAATGTTTTTGATGTCGTCAACTTTGTAGGTATCGCAGTCTTTATGAAGATAGGCAACGTTTTCGTTAAAGGACGATATGGCAATATGTTTCAGCGACAGCATCGGACACCTGCGATAAAAGTTCGGGGTTAATTCTTATTCAGCAAAAGTTTGAGCACCTTGATCAGTTTGTTGCGCATTTCCAGCCGGTTGACCACAATATCAACCATACCGTGGTCTCGCAGATATTCCGCTTTTTGGAAACCGTCCGGCAGGGTTTCGCGGATAGTCTGTTCAATAACCCGGGCGCCGGCAAAGCCAATAATACTCCCCTGCTCGGCAATATGAACATCGCCCAGCATGGCAAAAGACGCCGAAACACCACCGGTCGTCGGGTCGGTCAAAACCGAAATATACGGCAGCCCTTTTTCTTTCAACAGATTGACGGCAGCCGTTGTGCGCGCCATTTGCATCAGGGATAAAATGCCTTCTTGCATACGCGCTCCGCCGGAGGCCGAAATGATAATCAGCGGTGCGTTGGTTTTCATTGCAAATTCAGCGGCTTTGACAATGCCCTCGCCGACAGCCGTTCCCATGGAACCGCCCATAAACGAAAAATCCAGCGCGGCAATCACCGTTTTGATACCGCCAAGTTCGCCGCTGGCCGCCAGAATCGCGTCATTATTCTTGGTTAAGCGGCGATAAGCGCGCAAACGATCGGTATATTTTTTGGAATCCTTAAAATTAAGCGGATCATCTTGAAGCTTAGGCAACGTAAGCAATTTATAGCGTCCGTTATCAAACAGCATTTCAAGCCGCCGGGCAATCGGAAGCCGGAGATGATGTCCGCAAAAAGAACAGATATGCCAGTCTTTTTCCAGCTCTTTGTTAAAGAGCATCTGCCCGCATTCCGGACATTTGGTCCACAAATTATCCGCAATTTCTTTGGCGGTCGTTTTTTTTATTTTCGGGCGGACAAAGTCGGCAATCCAATTCATTCGCCTTTCTCCCCGCCGGCAGAGGCTTTGCCGACAAAAGCACTTTTAAAACGCTCGCTCCAGGCGGGTTTTTCCTCTTCGGGCAAAGAAGCTTTCAAATTTTCGATGCTGCCATGCAGGTCTTCTACCTCTTTGGTCAGTTTTTCCTGCTCTTTGGCCAGCTTTTTGTTTTGCTTTTTATGCGCCCGCAGCGCCTGACGCACCTTGGCATATGACATCCAGGTAAACAGCCAGCCGATGATATAGCCGAAAAGCAAAAGAAAAATTATGGCAACGCTCAGCGAAACGGTAATTTCAATACCGGTCGGCCACAGATTAAACACCGCCATGTCATTATTGACAAAAGCAAATACCAAAATGACCAAAGCCAGGGGTATGCCTATCAGTGCTTTGATAAATCCCATAAATGCCGCTCCTTGTTACAAAATATTATATAAGAGCCGGCTTGCCGACCCTTATTTTTTATTCAACGATTCAAATAATTGTTTACCGGTTTTGAAGTGCGGAATCTTGCGCTCTTCAACCTTAACCTGCTCGCCAGTGCGCGGGTTTTTAGCCAGCCGCGGACTGCGCGTGCGAACCGAAAAGGCCCCAAAGCCGCGGAACTCGACGCGGTCGCCTTTGGCCAGAGCCTCAACAATCGTGTCAAAAACCACGGCGACAATCCGCTCAACGTCTTTTTGCAGAAGATGCGGATTTTTGGCGGCAATTTTCTCAATTAATTCTGATCTAGTCATTTCTTATCCTTCTTTAATAAATTAAAACATAAAAACTTATTTATCAATATACCATATTTGCAAAAAGCCAAGAATTCTTTTTGCATTTATCCAAAAGATTTACTCGTTTGCGGCTTGGTGAATCAGCGCCGGACGTTCCTCTTCGCCCAACTCCACAGCCTCGATTTTTTGAATCCGGCGGGTAATTTTGCCCGATGAGGTTTTGATTTGCTCAATATCATCTCCGGCCTGCTTGAAGTGGCGGCTTAAGTTTTCCACCCGCTCGTCCAAACGGCTGATGTCATCTATCAAAACGCCGACTTCTTTTTGAATAACACCGGCCTGCTCGCGCATACGGGCATCTTTAAGAATGGCGCGAACCGTATTCAGTGTCGCCATAAGCGTGGTCGGGGAAACAATCCAGACTTTGGCCTTGTATGAAGCCTCGACGGCGTCGATAAAATTGGCGTGCAGCTCGGCATAAATTGCCTCACTCGGCAAAAACATCAATGCAGATTCCGCCGTTTCTCCGGGGATAATATATTTTTCGGAAATATCTTTGACGTGTTTTAAGACAGAGGCCTTAAAAAAGCGTTCGGCCTCAAGTTTTTCACGGTCATTCTGCGCCCGGCGCAGTGCATAATAACTTTCCAGCGGGAACTTGGCGTCAATAACGATGGCACCCGGCGGATTGGGCAGATTTAACAGACAGTCGGCCTTTTTACCGTTGCTCATCTGCGCCTGAAAGACATAGGCATTCGGCGGCAGAATCGACGAAACCAGATCATTAAGCTGAATCTCGCCGAAAGCACCGCGCGCCTGTTTGTTGGACAAAACCTCCTGCAAAGAAACGACCTGCTCCGACAAAGATGATATTTTCTGCTGCGCCGCGTCAATCCGTGCCAGACGCTCCCGCAAAGCCGCCAGCGTTTCGTTCGTTTTGGCCGTGCTTTGCTGCAAACCGTCGCCGACACTTTTGGTTACGGCCAGAAGCTTTTCGTCCATCAGCTTAAGAACCGCCAGCTTTTGCTCGTTGAGAGCCGCAAAGAGTCTGCTCTGCTCCTGCATATTAGCCTCACCGAGCGAGGCCAGACGGCCGGCCAGTTCTCCCTGTGACTGGAGCAGAATCTCTTTGACATTATTCTTATCCCGGCGGAACAGCAGTAAAAACAAATGCCCCGCCGCCAGCAGCAACAGCACAAAGACAATCAGTCCGATGTTGTTTAAGATAAAATCATTCAGATTTTGCAAGATGTCGCCCCATTTTCAAAAATTTATCCGTGCGTTTTTTCTTCAGTTCATCACCGGTCTGAGTTTGCAATTCTTTCAGATGCCGGGCTATGACATCACCGACACGGCTGATTGTTTCGGCATGATGCCGCTGGGCACCGCCGGCCGGTTCGGCAATAATCTCATCTATCACGCCCAGCCGACGCAAATCCTGAGCCGTCAGGCACAGAGCCTCCGTCGCTTCTTTGACCTTATCTGCCGAGCGCCACAAAATCGATGCACAACCTTCGGGCGAAATGACCGAATAAATTGCGTGTTCCAACATCAATACGCGATTGGCTGCGGCAACGGCTATTGCCCCGCCGGAGCCGCCCTCGCCGATAACGGTTGAGATGAAAGGAACTTTCAGATTCAGACAGCGTTCTATTCCGGAAGCTATTGCCTGCGCCTGACCACGTTCTTCAGCCTCAACCCCGGGAAAAGCTCCCGACGTGTCGACAAACGCCAAAACGGGCAGTTTAAATTTATCGGCAAGATCCATCAGGCGCTGCACTTTGCGGTATCCCTCCGGTTTGGCCATACCGAAATTGTATTTAACCCGGGTTTCAAGATCACTGCCTTTTTCCTGTCCGACAACAATGACGGACTGACCACGAAAGCGCCCGATACCGCCGACCATAGCCGGATCATCGGCAAAAGCCCTGTCGCCGCACAACAATTCAAAATCTTCAATCAAGCCGTTTACATAATCCAGACAATGAGGTCTTGACGGATGCCTTGCCACCATGGTTTTCTGCCAGGGTGTCAGATGCGAATAAAGCTGACGGAACAGCCTTTCGAGTTTTTTCTGCAGGCGGGAAATCTCGGCATCAATATCCAAACCGTCGCTCAACTCAAGCTGCTTCAGCCGCTGAATTTTTTCTTCCACTTCGGCAATGTTTTTTTCAAAATCCAAAGCCGCAACAACAGTTTCTTCCATTGACGTTCTCTTTTAATTAAAAGCCAGACGACTTTTTCCTGTTTTTGTTTTATAGCATAGCTTTTTACAAATTGCCAAGCTATTTTTCTTTTTGTGTAAGACACGCTGTTTTTTGTTGGAAAAGCAAATATTTTCGGCTAGTATGTCTTTAGTGTTTTGGCAAAATGTTTTTCGGGAGCTCCAAATGCTGACTTTGGTATTGTTTGGCATTATTTTTTCTTCAGCGGCATGGCTGATTTATGCATTTCGTCTTGTCGGCTCCGCCTTAAGCGGCATGGCTCTGGCCGATGCGGGTATTTTAAATGTTTTGCTCTATGTTTTGTTTATTTGTCTGCCGGTGTTTCTGTTGTGGGCGGTTTTCGGCTTTATCAGCCAGTATCTGTACGGACGAATGACGGCGCGACAGTTGTTCAAATTGTTTTCGCAAATGAAAAAAAATCAGGAATATTCCGATCTGCTGGCCCGGATTATGCTTGAAACCGAACAAAACATTAAAAATTCATTTATTTTGGGACGGTTTGATCTGCTGATTGCCGACATGAACGAACTTTTGAGCGAATTTTTGCAGCGCGAAAGACTGGCCTCGGCCGAACAGACGGAACATCTATGGACTAAGGTACAAAACGGCGGCAAATGGTCTTTCGGGAAGGTTTTGATTGAGAATTACAACCGGCAGCCGGCGTTTCAGAGAAAAATTTTTGACGATGCCGGAAACGATCCGCTGCTGGCCGGAACCATTATGGAATTTTGCGCCCGTTACCAAACATTGCTGAGCATCTTGGAAAAACACGACAAAGAACGCATCCTGCTCGGCATTATCGAAACCGGCGTATTCGGCAAAGTTTTTGCCATTTTGGCACCGGTTGCTGATGAAATACGCCGAACCAGAGAGGCCTTCCGTCCCGAAGCGCCAAAAGAACCGGCCACACCTAAAATCCGGGAGACTTTTCAGCCGGTGCCTGAAATTTCCAATGTTGTTCCGGCGGCGGAACCCTCTGCGCGTCATACCGGCCTGGGGGAAAAAGTCGGTCAGATATTCGGAAGGCTTAAAAGCGGAAAAAAAGAACCACAGCAAAGCGGCGAGCCGCTAAAAGATGCTTTTTCGCTGGCGCTTGAACGCAGTTTCGGCGAGATGACGCCGGCCAAAGAAGAACCGGTTTTTGATGCCCCGGCGCCGGAAAGCACAAAAACGGAAGAAGATTTTATTTTGGCGGAAACAGAAGCCGAAACTCAATCCGGCAAAACTTTTGTTGCCGAAACACCGGCAGAAACGAGTTTGACAAATTCTGCGGCTGCCAAAGAAAAGCCCTTTGATTTCGGAACGCAAAAAACTCTTGATTCCCTGAAAAAGGAGTGGCGGGAGCTTGATAATATTACAACTCGTAATGCCCAAAACGAGGATTTAGCATATCCGTTCGGCGGTTGGACCGATGCCGAAAATTATCAGAAATAGTTTGATTTTGCTGCTTTGCCTGACATTATCCGGTCAGGCGGCGGCAAAGGTCGTCATAACCGAGGCTTTGGCCTTATCCGGCAAGCCTAAATACGCCGAGAGATTTTCTTTTTTTGAATATGTCAATCCCAACGCCCCCAAAGGCGGAAAAATAACTTTGCCGGCATACGGACATTTTGACAGTTTTAATCCTTTTATCTTTAAAGGAATTGCCTTCAGCGACGGTATAAATCTGACGCTAGAAAGCCTCGGATATACTCCGGTTGACGACCAGACCACCGCTTATCCGCTGTTGGCCAAAAAATTTGAAATACCGGACGACCACTCGTTTATCGGCTTTATTTTAAATGAAAAGGCCAGATTTACGGACGGTTCCCCGGTAACGGCAGACGACGTTATTTTCAGCTTTAATGCTTTGCTTGAAAAAGGGGCTCCGCTTTATAAAATATATTATCAAGATGTCGAACGGGTGGAAAAAATCGGCAATAATCATATCCGCTTTTATTTCCGCAAAGGCTCAACCAACCGGGAATTGCCGCTTATTTTGACACAATTCAAAATATTTTCCGCCAAAGACTTTGCCGATAAAGATTTTGCCGCGCCGAGCCTGATTCCGCCCTTGGGCAGCGGCCCGTATACCATTGAGAAATTTGAAGTTAATAAATTCGTCGAACTCAAACGCAATCCTGATTATTGGGGAAGAGATCTTTCGGCGCGCAAGGGCTTTTTTAATTTTGACACCGTACGTTTTGAGTTTTATCAGGATACAACCGTAACGTTGCAGGCTTTGTTTGCCGGCAGTCTTGATGCCCGTGAGGAATATATAGCCAAAATCTGGGTCAGCGGCTATGACAATAAACAGGTTCGCACAGGCAACATCATTAAGGAGGCTATTCCGCACAATAACCCGGCGACCTTGCAGTTTTTCGGGTTTAATACCCGGCTGGAAAAATTTGCCGACCGGCGTGTACGCGAGGCTATCGGGCTGGCTTTTAACTTTGAATGGGCCAACGAAAAACTTTTTTATAATCAGTACGCGAGACTTTACAGCCTGTTCAGCAATACTGAACTGGCGGCCTCCGGACTGCCGCGGGGCAAAGAAAAGCAAATCCTGTCATCTTTCCGCGATGACTTGCCGCCGGATATTTTTGAACAGCCGTTTACACTGCCCGACAACGGAACGCCGCAAAAACAACGGCAAAATCTGCGTCGGGCCGTCAGCCTGCTACGTGAAGCTGGATATGATTTTGTTGACGGCAAAATGACCAACCTTAAAACGGGGCAGCCTTTGGAAATAGAAGTTCTGGGCAATTCGGCAAACGGTTCGTCCTTTACCCGGGTGATGCTCCCCTTTATTGAGAATTTGCGTAAAATCGGCATTAAAATGACTTTTCGCAATCTGGAGGTCAATATATTTAAAAACCGGTTGGATAATTTTGAATTTGAAATGGCCATTCTGGCTTATCAGCTGAGCAATCTTCCGGGAAACGAACAAAAAGAAATGTGGGGTTCGCAGTCGGCCGGCATTAAGGGCTCATTCAATCTGCTGGGGATTCAAAACCCGGTTGTCGACCATCTTATTGACGGGCTCATCAATGCAACCCGGGAAGAAGACTATTTGGCATATGTTCATGCGCTCGACCGGGTAATCATGCGGGAGCATTATTTTATTCCGCAATGGTTTTCACCGACACAACGCATTGCCTATAATAAACGTCTAAAGCACCAAAAAACGACCGTGAAAACCGGTGTTGACATTCACAGCTGGTGGTTGGAGGAGTAAAGCAGATGCGAAATTACATTATCAAAAGACTGCTGCTGATACCGATTACCCTGCTCGGAATTTTGGCGCTTAATTTTGTTATTGTCCAGTTTGCACCGGGCGGACCGGTTGAATATGTGCTGGCAAAATATCGCGGCATGAATACGGAGGCAACCGGGGCTATATCCGGCAGCGGCACCGCGGCCATGGAAAGCAGCGGCGGCGGAAAATATCAGGGGGCTTCGGGGGTTCCGGAAGAACTGGTTAAAGAACTCGAAAAACAATTCGGCTTCGACAAGCCTGCCTATATCCGCTTTGCCAAAATGGTTAAAGATTATGCGATGTTTGATTTCGGCAAAAGTTTTTACCGTGACAAAACCGTCGGCAATCTTATTCTGGAAAGAATGCCGGTTTCGGTGTCGCTCGGATTGTGGTCTACGTTGATTATTTATCTGATAGCTATTCCGCTCGGTATTCGCAAAGCCGTTTATGACGGATCAAAATTTGATATCGTTACGTCATTTGCCGTGGTTATCGGCTCGGCTATTCCGGTATTCTTATTTGCGGTTTTTCTGATTGTCTTTTTTGCCGGGGGAACTTACTTCAGCTGGTTTCCGCTGCACGGTCTGACATCGGATAACTGGAGCGAATTATCGCTTTTGGGAAAAATCGGAGATTATTTTCATCATATCATTTTGCCGGTTACGGCAATGGTCGTCGGCGGATTTGCCTCGTTAACCATGCTGACGAAAAATTCTTTTCTTGACGAGATAAACAAGCCCTATGTCCTGACCGCCCGCGCCAAGGGCTTAAGCCAGCATCAGGTACTCTACGGGCATATTTTCCGCAATGCCATGCTGGTCGTCATTGCGGGATTTCCGTCGATGCTTATTAAAATGCTGTTTACCGGCTCACTGCTGATTGAAGTTATTTTCTCGCTCAACGGTATCGGCCTGCTGGGATATGAGGCAATTATGACGCGCGATTATCCGGTTATTTTCGGTACAATGTATATTTTTGCGCTTATCGGCCTTGTTCTGAAATTAATTTCCGACATTACATACTGCCTGATAGACCCGCGGATTAATTTTGAAGCAAGAACGGTCTAGTTTCTGGTATTGGAGCTGCCGCCAAGCAGTTTATGGATTGTTTCTTCCAACGAAGCCTCACGATTGCTTTCGATAATTTCGATGATTTCCAGCTCCTGTTTATCCAGACGACGGCTGATACCGAGAGAATCGTAATACTGTTTGGCGCTGTTATAGAGTTTTGCTGCCTGCAGGCTGTTGCCCTCGGCATACAGATGCTCCGATAAATGCTTGTTAGCATTGGCAATTTCGGCAATATCAATTTCACCGTCGGCAAAGTTAAGAACATTTTGATATGCCCAGGCGGCTTTAGACGATGAATTGGCCTTTTTATAGACATCACCTAAGCGGCTCCAGGCCGTAACATTGGCAGACTGCAGTTCTATGGCCAGTTCATATGCCGAGGTCGCCAGCATAATATCATTAATTTCTGACAAAGAACCAAAACAACACGCATAAGCCGAAACTTCGCTGTAAATTTTTTGGCGCTTTTCTTCCGAGGCGGAAGCGTTTGCCCGATCAATATTTTCATCCATTAGATTTTCTAACAAAGCCAACGCTAAAGACGGATCACCGTTGGCTAAATGATACAGCGCCTGTTCTTCATCGGGGAGTTCGGCATATTTTTCCAGTTGGCCGAATTTACCGGAAAGACAAACGCTTATAAAATATTTAACGCCGTCAATGGTTTTCAGAATTTCGTTTTCATCAGCCAGTCCCCGACTCTTGTAATTGAGCGTTTGGGCGATTTTCAGGTCATCAACACCGCGGCCGAGCATATCCATGGCCAACCCCAGTAATTCTCCGAGTTCTTTACGACTTTGCTGATAAGATAATGTCGCCTGACTGATTTCTGCCGTTGCGGCCAATTCGGCCGGCGGTATTCTGCCCTTTTGCCAGTCCAGATCTATCCCAACTTTGTTTTTGCCGCGTTCCCGAGAACGTTCCTTATTCTGTTTTTCTTTTTTTTCGTTTTCTGCTTCTTTTTTAGCCTTTTTTTGTTCGTCTTTTTCTTTTTTGCTTTGCTCTTTTTTCTTCTGTTCTTCTTCAACGCGTTCTTTTTCCCGACGTTCGGCCAAGGCCAGATCAAGCTCTTTTTGCAGTTCGCGTTCAAGCTCCTGCTGCTCGTCATTGTTAAACAGATTGATCAGTTTATCATCTTCGGAAGCATTTTCGTCATCAATATTTTTTTGCGGATTATTGCTTCTTACAAAGAAAATGATATTGCGGACATAAATGATAATAATTAAAAACAGGAACAAAATCAAAGCCAGCATCATTAAAATCAACGAGACGACTTTTATATTGCTCGCGCCGGCAAGATAAGCATCCACGGCCTGAGTCAAAAAATCAAACTTTAGCGATACCAAAGTTATAAAATCCATGGATACAAGTTGTTCTATCATCCTTTCTCAACCATTTACAAAAACTTTTTTTATCTTATAATAGTCATTGTAAAGTGCAACTTACTACAAACAAATTAACAATGGGTTACCTAAGTCAAAAAAAACACCAGGCCCGGGAAAATATCATCTTTCTTACTGCGGCCGCCATTGTAATTCTTTTAACCGCAGGCAGCTTTGCCAACCCGGGGTTTTGTTTCGGCTTTTTTAATCTGTTTCATCTTTTCTGCTTGTCCGGATTGTTGTTTTTATATGCCTTGTGGCGGCGGAAATATAAATTTATTTTGTTTTTTGCTTTGGCGTGGCTGATAAATTACACGACATTATCATCGGCGGTCAATATTTTTTTATCGGATGAGTTTAACGGCAAACGGCAACTAAAGCTTGAATTTGCACCCGGACAGGAGCTTGCAGCTCTTTTCAAACAAGAAGATATTGCGGCATCCGGTTCTTTGATTATTGCCGGAAAATATACGGCCTCTTATGTCGTTGTCGGACGAGATGAACCGCTGACCATTATTCAGGTTGAGTTTGTTAAAATTCCGGATAATAAATATCCTTTGATTTTTAAACATTTATCAGATTTTATTTTACGACAGGATACGCCGGTTATCGTGTTCGGTGAGTTCGGCATTCCGGCCTGGAACCGGTCATTTAAACAATTTCTGGATATTTCGGGTTTATCGGTCAAAAACAGACTGCTGTTTACGCAAAACTCTCCGTACAACATTTTCTCCGTTCCAGGGTTTTATGTTTTGGGTTTCAGAGAAATGGGGGTTAACGATATTTCTGTCGGCCAAAAGGACGGGAAACGTATTGTCCGCATTCTGGTATCTTTTAATCCAGAACAGCCCTGATACGCTCATACAATTCATTATCCGCATCTTTGGCATAAGCAAGCGCCGCCTCAAGATTTTTGCGGGCGGCAGAAATATTGCCGCATTGTTTCTCAGCCGCCGCCAGATTGGCATAATCAACCGCTATGCCGGCCGAACGATTGTCGGAGAGCTCATGTTTTAATGCCTGGTTGAAAATTGTCCTGGCCCGGCCGATTTTTCCCGTTTGCAGTAAAATCAACCCCAAAAGCGTGTAGGCGTCGGCAATGTGAAAACAACTTTGATGATACGGGACTTTGCGGATAATACCGCGCAAAATTGTTTCGGCCTCGTTAAAGTCCTGCTGCCGAAAATTCGCTTCGGCTGCCAGATATAAAGCCTCAAACCCGGCCGCGAAATTATGTTCGGAAAAATATTTGTCAGCGGCATCTGCAGCCTTTCGGGCGGCCGAGCGCCATTTTTCGCCGGCCAGTTCCGTCCGGGCCAAGACCTCCGCGGCCAAGGCCAGACCGCCGGAGGTTTTATGACCGGCGGCAGCCCTACGCGCCAGAGCTGCCGCTTCTCTGATTTTATTCTGCCGCAGCAAAATCATGGCTTTTTGACTGAGAATAAAATAACCGTTTTCAGAATCTTTGATGCGATTATAAATCTCTTCTGCCCGCAACATATAATCAAACGCTTCAGAAAGCCGATCCTGAGCAGACATCAAAAGCCCTAAGGTCCCCAAGGTTTCAGCCTCATACCGGTCGGCAGACAAAGCCCGAAACAGTTTGAGAGCCGACCGCAGCATTAATTCGGCCGTATCAAAAATTCCCGCCACCCGGTAAATCGTTCCCTGAAGAAAATAAACGGAAGCCTCCTCAAACAAAAATCGATGTTTTTGAAAAAAATTCAAAGCGGCGGCAGCCTCTACCGATGCGGTATGTAAGTCTCCTTCAAAAAGCGCCAATTTGGCGGTATTTAAAGACTGCAATGCCCGGCATTCTCCCTTCAGTTTAAAAGCTTTGGTTTTATACAGAGCAGCCCGGGCGGCCTCGTGGCGGTGATATTCCCAAAAAAAGCCGCATTGCATCAGATAATACAAAGCATCCCCTGCTGCCGACCGGTTTATTTTTCCGGACATCATCAGGCACAATTTGTCCCGCAGGCAGCCGTTATCCAGTTTTTGAGCCAAAATCTTAAAATTCCCCTTCACCGCTAAATCAAGGAGTTCTTTCCGGCGAGAACATTTTTGCCGTAATATAAAATCGGCTAGCTCATTAACGGCAGAAGTTGAAAAAAAAGCTGCACCCATTATCTTTTTGCCGATAATCTGCCGTAAAAAAAGCCGTTTCATCATCACAAAACGGCGCACCGTCAAAAATACGGCTGCTGCGAACAATCCGAATAACAAAAATAACACCAAATATTGCATCAAAAACGTTTTCTTTACTCAAAATTAGGGTTTGCAGATATATTATTCATACAATAGCTTATCAAAATTTTAATGTATAGGGGTTTTTTACCATGAGCATTACCAAACTGCAGCCAGATCAATTATATACCCGGTGCGATCCGCAAAAATTCAAGTTTTCTTCCACCGCCGAGCTGGAAGAAAGGCTTTCGGCCTTAGGACAAGACAGGGCGTTGGCTGCCGTTGAAATCGGTATTAATATTCAGTCAAAGGGATATAACCTGTTTTGTCTCGGCCCCGAAGGAACCGGAAAAAGCTCCCTGGTCAAACGCGTCTTGGCAAAAGAGGCAAAAAAGCGCCCCACGCCAGATGACTGGGCTTATGTTTATAATTTTGACGAGCCTTATAAACCACAGGCTATTTCTTTTCCGGCGGGAACGGCCTCTGATTTTGCCAAAGATATTGATAAGCTGATTGAAACTTTTGCCGCTGCCATTCCGGCGATTTTTGAAAGCGATGAATATAAAGCCGGTCTGAATATCATTCAGGAAAAATATAAGCAGTCCAAAGAAAAATATATCAAAATGCTGCAAAAAAAGGCCAAAGGCAAGAGTGTTTCCCTTTTGCATATGCCGGTCGGACTGGTGGTTGCCCCGGTTAAAAACGGCGAAGTTTTAAGCCCGGAGGCCTTTGAAGAGCTGCCGGAAGAAGAAAAGAAACAGCTGATTGACGATTTGAACCAAATGCAGGTCGAAATCGAAAACTCGGCCAGAGATTTGCCGGCCTGGGAGGATAAGCAACGCGATGAAACCAACCGACTGCGCATCCGTTTCTTAAAAGAAGCGGTCAAAGGGCCGATTGACGAGCTGCACGCCAAGTACAAAGGCCACAAGCAAGCCAATGATTTCTTGAAACGTATTCAAAAATATATTCTGGAAAACGTAGAGGAATTTCTGCCGTCGGCAGAGCCGGCCGCACCGGCCGAAGGTGAAGATCCGTTAAGCACTTTGCTCTCAAAAATCAAACAACCGGAAGAAGACAAATATACCAAATTTAAGGTTAACGTTATTGTCAAAAACGAACCCGGCGCCGGCGCACCGATTATTCACCTCGACCACCCGACACAGGGAAATCTGGTCGGCAAAGTTGAGAGAATCCAACAATATGGTGCCCTTTTGACCGACTTTACCTTAATCAAGGCCGGTGCCCTGCATCAGGCCAACGGCGGTTTTTTGCTGATTGACGCCCGCAAGCTTTTGATGCAGCCCTTTGCCTGGGATTCACTCAAACGTGCCATTGCCTCAAAGCTCATCAAAATTGAGGCGCCGAGTGAAGAGACCTCGTTTACGACCATTTCTCTTGATCCGCAGCCGATACCGCTGCGCGTCAAAATCATTTTGACCGGCGATGCTGATCTTTATGAGCTTTTGAGCGAACGGGATCCTGATTTTTCCGATTATTTCAAGGTGGAAGCCGACTTTGGTATTCTGATGGACCGGACGGAAGAAAATGAAATCGAATATGCCAAGCTCATCGGCTCACTGTCAAAAAAGAAGCACTTGCGTTCTCTCAACCGGCAGGCCGTGGCCAAAGTTATCGAATATTCGTCGCGCCTGGCCGAAAGCTCGGAAAAACTGACGGCACATATTTCTTCCATCGGTGATCTTTTGCGTGAGGCCGACTATTGGGCGCGCAAATCAAAATCGACACATATCGGTAAAACCCATATCGACCAGGCAATCAGCGCCCAGTTATATCGCGGCGGACGTATCAAAGACGCCATGCTTGAACAAATCGACAAAGGGACAATCCTTATTGACATCAAAGGCAAAAAGGTCGGGCAAATCAACGGACTGGTCGTTTACAATTTTTCGCGTAACAGTTTCGGTAAGCCGGCGCGGATTACCGCCCAGGTCAGAATCGGCAAGGGCGAGTTTGTTAATATTGAGCGCGAAGTGGAAATGAGCGGACCGATACACAGCAAAGGCGTTTTAATTTTGGAAAGTCTGCTGGCCAACCGTTTTGCCAAATACTGCCCGTTGTCTTTGACGGCTTCCATCGTATTTGAGCAGTCTTACGGCGGCGTGGACGGCGACAGCGCCTCCTCAACCGAATATTACTGCCTGTTGTCTGCCATTTCGGGAATCCCGATTAAACAAAATATTGCCGTTACCGGTTCGATCAACCAGTTTGGCGAAATTCAGCCGATCGGCGGCGTTAACGAAAAGATTGAAGGCTTTTTCGACGTCTGCTCGCATCAGGGACTGACCGGGGATCAGGGTGTGATTATTCCGCGCACCAACGTAGCCGATTTGATGCTGCGGGAAGACGTCATTCAGGCCGTTGAGGACGGAAAATTCAACATCTATGCCGTAGATACGGTTGACGACGGAATTGAAATTTTGACCGGGATGAGAGCCGGAATTGCCGATAAAAACGGCAATTATCCGAAGAAAAGCGTTAATTATGCCGTACAGCAGGGGCTCAATTACTTTTACAAATGTTATGCCCGTTATGCTAAGGAAACACACGGCTGCCTTTAATATCAAATTCCTGCCGGAGCCGCGTTCTTAAAAACACGGCTCCGGCTTCTAGGGAGCATCGTTAAGTTTTAAGCTGATAACCGCCGTCGGAAGTCAGAATAAGCTGTGCCGAGACATCATCTTGCTCGACCTTTTGGCGCAAGCGGTAAATATGGGTTTCGACCGTGTGGGTATCTGCATCGGCGGCATAGCCCCAAACTTCCTGCATCAGATCATTTTTGCCGATAATACGGTCTTTGTTTTTGTACAGATATTTGATGACCGCCACTTCTTTTTCGGTCAGCTTGGTGGTTTCATTATTGCGACAATTCAGAATCTCTTTGCGTGCCGGATAAAGAATATACCGGTTAAATTCCAGATATCCGTCTGCCGAATTTTCAAAAATATTCATAGCCGCCTTAATACTGTCCAAAAACCGGCTCAGGCTCAACGGTTTGACCATTATCCGGTAAACGTTTTCGCCATCAAAATCATCTTCCGAAGTCAGAAAAATCAGCGGCGCTTTCAAATCCTTTTGCAGCAAATCTTCCAGCACATTTTTATTCTCATCAACCACGACGACATCGGCGGCAGCGGCATCGTCCGTCAGGCTGAACTCCGGGGCATGATGTTCTATCTGATCCAGAATATCGGTTTTGAAAACTTCGTTGTCGGACAAAAACAAAATATCAGGCATTAAAAATTAACTCCCAATCCGGTTACCAGTGCATAACCGTGTTTGCTTTCATCGGCGGCGTCATAATCGACATAAGCCGCCGCAGCATAAACATCTATGTATTTATTAAACTGATATTGATTGGAAAAGGCAACCATTTTGTTGCGGTTGTCCGAATGTTTTGCCTTACTGTCAAAATAAGTCAGCGCCGAAGCAAACGGGCCTATCTCGTAGCCGATGCCGATGTTCCAGGCATAACCTTCGCGGTAGCCGTCAAAATCAAGCGGCAGTTTTCTGTCCGGCGTTGATTTGTCTTCGCCGTCAATATATGTTTTGCGGAAACCACCGCCGATGTTCCAGTTGCCGCGGCTTATATTGAGGGCGGCGGAATATTCTTTGTCATTGCTGTGATACTGGGCATAGCCGATTGAGGCCTTGCTGAAAAACCAGCCCCAGTCATGGTCAAAATAGGCGGCACCGACGAATCCGTCATCATGGGCATAGCCGGCGTGTTTATTAATCAGCCCCCGGCGGTTATAACTGTCCGGCATATAGGAAAAGCCGACGGCCGCCCCGTAAAATTCAGGTGAAATATAGCTTATTTTCGGGGTAACGCCGTCGGTATTCAAATCCGTGGCCGTCAGTGTGGCAAATTTGGTTTCTTTTGAATTGCGCTTCCAGTTCGGATTGGCAATAAAATCAACGATATCGGTATTGGCGGCAAAAGCACCGACGGACGGCGCGCCGTTGTGAAACAGAGAGGCAACGTTATAAACCTGCCCGACCATCACCTGTCCGTAATCTGAATCAACCACGCCGTAAACTTCTTCGCCCCAGCGGCCCTGATTATAGTCCTGCAGTTCGCGGTCTATACCGCCGTTTAACAACGCATACAAACCGGCCGACACCCCGTTGTCAAAATCATATCCGATCATTGACGACAACCAGCCGCGGCCGATGCCGTGATGATGATCCTTAACATCGCTGTAACCGTAAAGTGCGCGCGCGTGCCCCTCAATCTCATAATTCCATTCGCCGGCTCGGGCCGGACAAGCCGCCAGTACCACCAACGCCAAAAAACATAATTTGAACTTCATTGTCTGTTCTTTTCCCCCAAAAAAATATGCTTCAGTTTAAGCTAAGATTAGCGTTAGTCAATATATTTGTCGGTTATGATTTTTTCAACAAATCGGCTTGGCAAACGGCAAAAGGCCTTTTATAATGGCTTAAAAACCAACTTCAAACGGAGCGGAACATGAGCGGTAAATTTAAATCCGGATTGGCGGTTATGCGGGCACAACCGCCGCATATCGGCCATATCAAACTTATCCGGCGGATGCTGGAAGAATGCGACAAAGCCGTTATCATGCTCGGCTCGGTACAGGAACAGGGAACGGACCGTAACCCTTATACTTATATTGCCCGCAAACAAATGCTGCAAAAGATTTTTGCCGGCACACCCGAGGCGGAAAGAATTGTCATTTTGGGAATGTTTGACATTAACAACCCGACGCAATGGGCCGATTTTGTTCTGGATTTTCTGCATGAAGCTCTGCCGGAACTGCCGCGGCCGGAGGTTTATTATGCCGGCAGCGAATATGATGCACAGTGGTTTCGCGGTGTTTTTGACAACATCAGAATTGAAAACCGGGTAGATTACAATTTTCCGTATGTTTCCGGATCAATGGTGCGCGATATGATTAAAATCGGCGATAAACGCTGGAAAAATTTTGTGCCGGAAGCCATTCATGATATGATTGAACAGCCGGCAACCTTAAAGAAAGGAATTATCTGATGCAGAAAATCTGGAACAATCTGGTTGACGGAATCCGCCGGTTTTGCCGGGAAAATAATTTCACTGACGCGGCCCTCGGACTTTCCGGCGGGCTTGATTCCGCCGTTACGGCGGTTGCCGCGGCCGAGGCTCTGGGCGGGGATCATATACATGCCCTGATGATGAAAACCCGCTACACCTCTGATCTGAGCCTGGATATTGCCGCCGAAATTGCCAAGCTGAACAGACTTGATTATAAAACGGCCGATATCCAACCGGTGATTGACGCCCAGCAAAAATTCCTAAACGAACTTTTTGGCGAACGGCCGAAAAACATTGTTCTGGAAAACCTGCAGGCACGCGAACGCGGCAAAATTCTGATGGCTCTTTCCAATCAGTATAATTACCTGATTTTAGCCTGCGGCAATAAATCCGAACTGGCTATGGGGTATTGCACGCTGTACGGCGATACCTGCGGCAGTCTGGCACCGATTGCCGGACTTTATAAATCGGAGATTTTTGAACTGGCCAAATGGCGCAACACTTTAGGAAGAGTTTTGCCGGAAAAGGTTATCAGCCGGGCGCCGAGTGCTGAGCTGGCAGCCGGGCAAAAAGACGAAGACAGTCTGCCGCCCTATGCGCTGCTGGATAAAATCCTGCGGCGGTATATCGACGAGCACCAGACGGCGGCGCAAATTATTGCCGAAGGGTTTGATGCGGTGACAGTCGAAACAGTTATCAAACGTTATCACGCGCAGGCTTTCAAACGGCTGCAGGTGCCGCCGGCATTAAAGCTTTAGAGATGCAAAAATCCCGGGCTTCAAAACCCGGGATTTTTTGCGGATTAAATATCCAGATTTACCACATTCAGGGCGTTTTCCTGAATAAACTCTTTACGCGGTTCAACCACATCACCCATCAGGGTGGCAAAGGTTTCGTCGGCCTCTTCCATGCGGTCAATCTTAACCTGCAGCAGCGAGCGTGCTTCCGGGTCCAGCGTGGTTTCCCAAAGCTGCTCGGGGTTCATTTCACCCAGCCCTTTATAACGCTGAATAGTAATACCCTTTTTACCGGCGGCAATGACCGCATCAACAAAGCTGACCGGACCGCTGATCTTCTTTTCCAGTCCCTGTTTGGAAACCAGGGTTGACGTTTGGGCAAAAGTATCATGCAAAACAGACTGCAGCGATGCCAAGGCCGGAACTTCTTGCATATCCAGGATATTGGCGCCGACAACGTGTTTTTCGGTAACGCCGCGCAAAGTGCGGGTAAACAGAATACTGCCGTCTTCCTGCATAACGGCTTTCCAACCGCGGTCATATTCGGCCTCAAGCTCGTCCAGACGGGCGGCCAGCGCATCAAGTTCGGGCTGCGGATTGTCAGACGACAGAAACTCCGGCGCAAACAGACCGAAAATGGCCATTTGCTCAATGATTTTTTCCGGAACATTCTTGCTCAAGTTGGCAATCAGGCCGCGGGCTTTGCGGTTCTTCTCAACCAGATCAATCAAATCCTGCCCGGCAATCTGTTCGCCGTCGGCCAAAATCAGCGCCGCATCGTCGCAGCCGCCGCGAATCAGATAATCGTCCATTTCGCGTTCGTTTTTGATATAAAGAATCGAATTGCCTTTTTTGACCTTATACAACGGCGGCTGGGCAATATAGACATAGCCGCGTTCAATCAGCTCCGGCATCTGACGGTAGAAGAACGTCAGCAGCAGTGTGCGGATATGCGAACCGTCGACATCGGCATCGGCCATGATGATGATTTTGTGATAACGGCATTTATCGGCATTGAAATCATCGCGGCCGATACCGGTGCCGAGCGCCGTAATAATCGTGCCGATTTCGGCCGAGTTCAGCATTTTATCAAAGCGGGCGCGCTCAACATTCAGAATTTTACCGCGCAACGGCATAATCGCCTGATTGCGGCGATGACGCCCCTGTTTGGCCGAACCGCCGGCGGAATCTCCCTCAACGATAAAGACTTCGGACAACGCCGGGTCTTTTTCCTGACAATCGGCCAGTTTGCCGGGCAGCGAGGCAACATCAAGCACGCCTTTGCGGCGGGTCAGTTCGCGGGCTTTGCGCGCTGCCTCGCGGGCGGTGGCCGCCTCAACGATTTTGCCGACGATGATTCTGGCCTCGTTGGGATGTTCGTCCAGCCATTCCTTCAATTTGTCGTTAACAATATTTTCAACCACCGGACGAACTTCGGAAGAAACAAGCTTATCTTTGGTCTGGGAAGAAAACTTCGGATCCGGAACCTTAACCGACAGAACGCAGCTTAAGCCTTCACGCATATCATCGCCGGAAAGGACGATTTTTTCTTTTTTCAGCAACCCGTTTTCCTGGACATAGCTGTTGATGCTGCGGGTTAAAGCGCCGCGGAAACCGGCCAGATGGGTACCGCCGTCTTTTTGCGGAATATTGTTGGTGAAACAAAGCATACTTTCATTGTAGGCATTGGTCCACTGCAAAGCCACTTCTACCGTAATATCATCTTTTTCGCCGGAGAAATAAATAACCTCTTCATGCAGCGGCGCTTTGGATTTGTTCAAGTGATTGACAAAAGCTTTCAGACCGCCCTCATAATGAAAGTCAACTTCACGGGGTTCGGCACCGCGGTTGTCAATCAGTTTCAGATAAACACCGGAGTTCAGGAAAGCTTTTTCGCGAATGGCGCGCTCCAGCGTTTCAAAATTAAACTCGGTCATGGTAAAGGTTTCGGGCGATGGCAGGAACGTAACCTCGGTTCCGTGTTTGTCCGGTGCATCGCCGACAACCCGCAGATGTTCGGTCACATTACCGTTGGCAAAAGAGGCAATATGTTCTTTACCTTCGCGCCAGATGCGCAGTTTGAGCCAGGTGGACAAAGCATTGACCACCGACACGCCGACACCGTGCAAACCGCCGGAAACTTTGTAAGAATTGTTGTCAAACTTGCCGCCGGAGTGCAATTCGGTCATAATGACCTCAGCTGCCGAGATACCTTCTTCCTTATGCATACCGACAGGAATGCCGCGACCGTTGTCACGAATGGTGGCCGAGCCGTCGGGGTTTAAAATAACTTCGGTTTTATCGCAGTAGCCGGCCAGAGCCTCGTCAATCGCGTTATCCAAAACCTCGTAAATCATATGATGAAGGCCGGAACCGTCATCGGTATCACCGATATACATACCCGGACGTTTGCGTACGGCATCAAGACCTTTTAAGACTTTAATCGAATCAGCGCCGTATTCTTTTTCAACGGCGTTTGTTACTTCTGAAACCATAATTTGTTCTTTCCTCTTATTTCCTGTAAAATCTGGTAAAAATATAGAACATTTTGCCCGAAAACCCAAGCAAAATTTAAAATTTTCCCGTCGTTTTGTGCATAAATTTTTTCGGTCGAAAGCTTGTTTTTAATGAGCTTCGGTCCAGGTTTGGCCGACACCGGCTTCGGCTTTGAACGGCACGGAAGAATCGACGATGTTTTCCATATAATAGGTCATAATTTCAACGACTTGGTCAACTTCATCGTCGGGAGCCTCAACCACAAGCTCGTCATGCACCTGTAAAAGCATTTCGGCCCGCAGCTTCTTTTCGGCCAGAACTTTTTCGATTTTATTCATCGCCAGTTTGATGATATCGGCAGCGCCGCCCTGAATCGGCGCATTAATCGCCGCGCGCTCGGCGTTGGCGACAAACCGCTTATTGCTGTCGTTGATGCCTAAAACCGAGCACCGGCGACCGAAAGGCGTTTCAACATAGCCGTGTGCGTGGGCAAAGGCTATCGTCTTATCCATATAGGCGCGGATTTCCGGCATCTGGGCAAAATAGGCATCAATATAAGCTTTGGCTTCCGCGGTTGATACACCGATGCTTTTGGCCAGACCGAAAGCCGAAATGCCGTAAACAATGCCGAAATTAATTGCTTTGGCATGACGGCGCAGACCGGCGTCAACATTTTCCGGCGGCACGCCGAAAACATGAGAGGCGGTGGCGGTGTGAATATCAATGCCTTTGGCAAAAGCCTCCTTGAGCTTTTTAACATCGGCCACCTCGGCCAGCAGCCGCAATTCAACCTGTGAATAGTCGCAGGATATCAGTTTGCAGCCCGGTTTGGCAATAAAGCAGGAGCGGATTTTGCGGCCGTCTTCGCTGCGGACGGGAATATTTTGCAAATTCGGGTTGTTAGATGCCAGACGTCCGGTGTTGGCCACCGTCTGGGCATAGGTTGTATGCACGCGGCCTTCTTTATCCAACAATGCAAACAGGGAATCGGTATAGGTTGACTTCAATTTACTGACTTCGCGCCAGTCCAGAATCCTCGCGGCAAGCTTCTCGCCTTCTTCGGCCAGAGCCTCCAAAACATCGGCTCCGGTGGCCCAGGCGCCGGTCGGCGTTTTTTTGCCTTTCAAGCCTTTTTTGGTGAACAAAATTTCGCCGATCTGTTTGGGTGAACCGACATTAAATTCTTCGCCGGCAAGCGCAAAAATCGCACTTTCAAGCTCTTTGATCCGGGCATCAAAATAGGCGCTTAAATTCTTAAGCTCACGCGCATTTACTTTTATGCCGCGGTTTTCCATGCTATAAAGCGTCTGCACCAGCGGACGGTCAAAGTTCTCGTAAATACTGAGCCGCTTTTCCGCCGCCAGACGTTCTTTGAGGACGTCATAGAGCCTCAGCCCGTAGTCGGCACGGCCGGCAAGATAGTTGGCGGCAACACTGCCGTCCAGAGCCGCAAAAGATATTTTGTTTTTGCCGGAGCCTAGCAGATTTTCAAGTGCCGGCAATTGTTCATCCAAAAACAGCGCCGCCAGCGTGTTCAGCTCGTGTCCGTGCTCGGAACTGTCCAGACAATAAGAAATAACCGCAACATCATCATAAGGCGCAAAAGATGTTTCACCGAAACGACGAGTTATAAAATGCATGGCATATTTCAAATCATGGCCGATTTTGAGAATCGATTTATCGGCCAGCAGCGGATAAACATATCTGACAAAGGCCTCGTCGGAAACATTCTCGGTCGACGGTGCGGCCGTAAACAAATCCATATTTTCCGACCGGCCGGCATTAGAAAGCGGGATATAGTAGGCCTCACCCGGTGCCGGCGAAAATGCAATGGCAACCAGGCGGTCAAACACCGGATTAACACCATCGGATACCACCGCCAGAGAAAACCGGCCGGCAGCGGATAAACGCGCCGCCATATTTTTTAGAGCCTCATCATTGTTTACCAGATGATATTGCTTGACAATTGCGGCCGGCGGCAGCTGTTCAATCTGCGCGCAGCGCTCGGCCAACCATTTGCCGACACGAGCTTTTAAAGAATTGAAACCGTATTTGTCAATAAATGCATTTAACCGGTCTGCTTCGGGGCAGCGGCAATGAAATTCCGTCAGTTTATGTTCGACGGGAACATCGGCTTTCAACGTAACCAGTTTGAGCGAAATACGGGCATTCTCGGCATTATCAAGAATGGCCTGTCGGCGTTTTTCCTGTTTGATTTCCCCGGCGTGCACCAGCAGATTTTCAACCGAACCGTATTCGTTAATCAGCTGGGCGGCGGTTTTTGGGCCGATACCCGGAACACCGGGAACGTTGTCGATGCTGTCACCGGAAAGAGCCTGAACATCAACCACTTTATCCGGATAAACACCGAATTTTTCCCTGACGTCTTCGGGAGTAAAAAATTTATCTTTCATCGGGTCATAGAATTCAACGCCGGGACGAATAAGCTGCATCAGATCTTTATCGCCGGAAACAACGACAACCTCAAGCCCTTTGGCCAAGGCTTGGGCGGTATAAGTCGCGATAAGGTCGTCGGCCTCAAAACCTTCCATTTCCAAAAAGCTGATATTCAAAACATCGACCGCCTCGCGAATCAGCGGGAACTGAGGAATCAACTCCTCGGGCGTTTCTTTGCGGGTACCCTTGTAGGCGGCAAAAATATCGTTGCGGAAGTTCTGCCTTTTGGCATCAAACAAAACCAGGCAATAATCACAGGGGATTTTGGTGGTCAGTTTCAGAAACATATTGGTAAAACCGTAAACGGCATTAACCGGCGTGCCGTCCGGCGCCGTTAAAGGCGGAAGACCGTAAAAAGCTCTGAAAATGTAGCCCGAACCGTCAATCAAACAAATTTTTTGCGACATTTCAACCTCTGTACAAAATCTACCGGTTTAATATATACGATTATTCGCCGCAACGCCAAGATTAAAACAAAGTTACCCCATTAAAATTTTCTTTAACCTCTTTGTGTTATAAGAAGGAAAAAGAATCGGCGGAGAACTTTATATGGTTGCGAAAAAGATTAAAAAAAATACCGGAAAAAATCAACATTCCAAACGGCGGAAAAACAAAAAACACGGTCGATTGCTCTTGTTTTTGAAACTTTGCGGCGCCGGTGCCCTGGTGCTGGCCGGATATCTGCTGTTTTGTCTGCTGACGCTGCCGGATATCAATGAAGCGGTAAATCGCACCCGCCTGCCCTCAACCACGATTATCGCCGCCAACGGCAACGAGGTACAGAGTTTCGGAACGGTTTACTCGGAAATCATCCGCGCGGAAGAATTGCCGCAATATACCGTTGATGCCATTGTTTATACCGAAGACCGGCGTTTTTACAATCATTTCGGCTTTGACATCATTTCGTTTACCCGGGCAATGATTACCAATATTTTTGCCGGCCGGTTTGTTCAGGGCGGCAGCACAATCACCCAGCAGGTGGCCAAAAACCTGTTTCTGACAAACAAAAAAACAATTACCCGTAAGGCTCAGGAATTGCTGCTGGCTTTCTGGCTGGAATACAAATTCAGCAAAGAGCAGATTTTAACCCTTTATCTCAACCGGGTTTATTTCGGCAACGGTGCTTACGGAATCGAGGCGGCGGCGCAAAAATATTTTCAAAAGACCTCCCGGGATCTGAACATTCTCGAAAGCGCCATTCTGGCCGGTATGCTCAAGGCGCCGTCACGCTATAATCCGATTGCCTCCAAAGAACGTTCTCTGGAACGTGCCACCGTGGTTTTGAACATTTTAAAAGAATGCGGTCTGTTGTCGCAAAAAGATTTTGAGCGGGCGCTGAAAATGCCTCTGGGCAAAGAAAAACCGGCCAAGGTTAAAAACGGCGCTTATTTTGCCGACTATGCCTATAACGAAATCATGGCGCGCATCGGCGAACAGGAAACGGATATTTATGCTTTAACCACGCTTGACCAGGATTTACAGGAAAAAGCTTCGCGGATTTTACAAGAGGCCATAGAAGCCAACAAAGACCGCAACGTTACCCAGGGAGCCGTTGTTGTCATGGATAAAAACGGCGCCGTCAAGGCCATGGCCGGCGGCGTCAATTACGGTCAAAGCCAGTTTAACCGCGCAACCCAGGCCATCCGCCAGCCCGGATCAGCATTCAAATTGTTTGTTTATGCCACGGCAATTAAACAGGGCCTGAAACCGGAAGATATCATTGAAGACAAACCGGTTAACATCAGCGGCTGGAAGCCGGAAAACGACGACCGTAAGGTTTACGGCGAAGTTACCCTGCGTTATGCCTTTGCCAAATCACTCAACCTGGCGACAATTAATCTGGCCCGGAAAATCGGCACCGGTGCCATTATAAACAATGCCAAAAAAATGGGAATCACCACCCCGATGGAAAACGATTTGTCGTTGGCTCTCGGCAGCTCAGGCGTTAAGGTAATTGATATGGCCGCCGCTTATACAACCGTTGCCAACGGCGGTTATGCCGTCTGGCCCTACGCGGTGGAAGAAATTTACAGCAATGACGGTTTTCAGCTTTATCAGCGCAGTGAAAGCGAGCCGACCCGTATTTTTACCGGCGAACAGACCGTTTTGATGAAAAAGCTGCTGCGTGAGGTCATGAAAACCGGTACCGGCCGCAAAGCTGACATCGGCCGTGAGGCTTTCGGCAAAACCGGAACATCACAAGACCACCGCGACGCCTGGTTTGTCGGTTTTGATGACGAGCTTGTCTGTGCCGTCTGGGTCGGTAATGATGATAATTCACCGATGAAATATGTTTACGGTTCGGGACTGCCGGCGCAAATCTGGCAAAAAATTATGCGCTGATGCCAAAAAAAATAGTGCTTTTCGTTTGTGAAATATTATATATAATAGCGAGAAGTTTGATAAGAGAAAAGGAATAAAAAATGACACAAAAACCTGTTATGCTTTTGATTTTGGACGGTTGGGGATATCGCGAAAAGATAACCCCAGACAATGCCATTGAAAACGGAAACACCCCGAACTGGCACCGGCTTTTAAGCGAATGCCCGCACGGCTTTGTCGAAACGTCCGGACTGGCCGTCGGTCTGCCTGACGGACAAATGGGGAACTCCGAAGTCGGCCATACCAATCTGGGTGCCGGCCGTGTGGTTATGCAGGATCTGCCGAAAATAGACCAGGCAATTAAAGACGGCAGTCTGGCGCAGAATCCGGTTTTGTTAAAGATGATTGAAACATTGAAGGCCAACGGCAAAACCTGTCATTTGATGGGGCTGATGTCGCCGGGCGGCGTTCACTCCATGCAAAGCCATATTCTGGCCCTGGCAAAAATCATCAGCAGCTACGGAATCCCGGTGCGGGTTCACGCCTTTTTGGACGGACGCGATACACCGCCGTCGTCGGCCGTTGAATATCTGGCGCAATTTGAAAAAGACATCGCCGGATTGAATGATGTCAAAATCGCCACCATTGAAGGACGTTTTTATGCCATGGACCGTGATAAACGCTGGGACAGAATCGAAAAGGCTTATAACAATATGCTTTTGGCCGACGGCAAACGTTTTGCAACCGCCGATGAGGCCATCAAAGCCTCTTATGCCGACAAAGTTACCGACGAATTCGTGGTGCCGGCAGTTATCGGCGACTATCAGGGAATGAAAGACGGCGATGCTATTTTGATGGCTAACTTCCGTGCCGACCGCGCCCGCGAAATCCTCTATGCTCTGGCTGATGCCGAATTTAACGGCTTTGCCCGCAAAGCAACGGTTAAATTTGCGGATCATGTCGGTATGACGGAATATTCGGTTGACCATAACCGCTTTATGCACACCATCTTTCCGCCGGAGCAGCTGACGAATATTTTGGGCGAAGTTGTTGCCGAACACGGCCTGACACAGCTCCGGATTGCCGAAACCGAAAAATATGCTCATGTTACGTTTTTCTTTAACGGCGGCGAAGAGCGCGAGTTTAAAGGCGAAGAACGTATTTTGATTGCCAGCCCCAAGGTGGCAACTTATGATTTGAAGCCGGAAATGAGTGTTTACGAGGTTACCGAACAACTGGTTAAGGCCATTGAAGACAAGCGTTTTGACGTTATTATCTGCAACTTTGCCAACGGCGACATGGTCGGCCATACCGGTATTATGGACGCAGCGCTGAAGGCCGTTGCCGCGGTTGACGAATGTCTGGGCAAGGTTGAAAAAGCGATTAAAGATGTCGGCGGTGTTTTGATTGTAACGGCCGATCACGGCAATGTCGAAAAAATGGTTGACGAAAAAACCGGCCAGCCCTATACGGCGCATACCGTCGGTAAGGTTCGGGCCGTTTTGGTCAACGATAAAAGCGGTGTTACCGGCCTGAAAGACGGCAAGCTGGCGGATATTGCTCCGACCATGCTTGAACTTCTGGGGATCAAACAGCCGAAAGAAATGACCGGGACATCTTTGTTGAAGAGATAATCAATGGACTTGCAGGCGGCTTTTAAATACAGTGTTCTGGCGGCGGTTTTTTTGGCTTTCAGCCTTGAAACCGCCGATGCCGCCCGAGTTTCAAAGGCTGATTTAAAAGAGGTTGAAGAAAAAGTTTTTCAGCAGAGCATGGAGCATAAAAAGCTGCAGGCTCAGGCAACTCAGATTAATCTGGAACTGACCACCGTCAGTCGCGAAATGGTTAAAGCCGCGCGGCAAATTCAAAATAATGAAGAAAAACTCTCCCGTATGGAGCGGCAACTCGGCCTTTTGGAAGACGACCTGAAAAAAGCTCAAGAGGGTTTTACAAAAGAAGACAGCCATCTCATCAGTATTCTGGCAGCCCTGCAGAATCTGGCGCTTAAGCCGACTGAATCACTTCTGGTTCAGCCATTAAGTCCGGTTGACATTATTCGCAGCGCCATGGTTCTGCGTGAGACGGTGCCTTATCTGGAAGAAAATGCCGAACGCATCCGCCGGCAGTTGCAGGATATTACTACCAAAAAGGCCAAAATTGAAAAACAGATAAGCGAAATTTCCAAACAGAAAAAGCTGCTGGAAGCCGAACATGAACGCATGAAGCAACTGGTGCAGCGTAAGTCAAAGCTGCGCAACAGCGTGGAGATTAAAAGCGAAAAAGCAAAGAAAAATATGGACAGACTGGCTTCGCAGGCTCAAGATTTGCGTGACCTTTTAGGACAAATTGAAAAACAACGCAAAGAACAGGAAGCCCGGGAGGCCGAGCGGCGACGTCAGGAAGAAGAGCGCAGAAAACTAGAGGAAAAACAATCTGATGACTTGATTAAATCCGAACAAGCGGCTATAACGAATATAGCTTCGGGTTTTGCTAAAGCCAAAGGCAGCCTGCCGTTGCCGGCGAGAGGGCGCATTATTACCCGTTACGGCGAGCAGAAAGTCAAAGGTGTGTCTTCCAAGGGGTTGACCATCGCTACCCGTGAAAAGGCTCAGGTTATTTCACCTTTTGACGGAGCCGTGGTATTTGCAGGGCCTTTCAGAGGATACGGCAATATGATTATTGTGGAACACGGTGACGGATATCTGTCGGTTATGGCCGGACTGGGCAGTATCAGCGTTGAGCTGGGACAAATGCTGCTGGCAGGAGAGCCGATCGGATTGATGCCGGAAGAAGGAAATGCCGAATTATATGTGGAAATCCGCAAAGACAATCAGTCAATTAATCCGGCTGCATGGTTTAAAATTTAAAGAGGACAGGAAACAGATATGCTGAAAAGATTTTGGTTAGTACCTTTTATTGCCGCGGCAATCGTTATTCAACCGCTGGAAGCCAAAGAAACCACAGCCGCGACCAAAGATGAAGACGTCAACTCCTACGAGCTGCTTAATTTGTTCGGCGAGGTTATGGAACGCGCCAAGGCCAACTATGTTGAAGAAGTGAGCGATAAACAGCTGATAGAAGCGGCGATTAACGGCATGCTGACATCTCTTGATCCTCATTCAAGTTATCTGGATGAAAAAGACTTTAAATATATGAACGAACAAACCAGCGGCAAATTCGGCGGTCTGGGTATTGAAATCACTATGGAGCAAGGCGTGGTCAAGATTGTTTCGCCGATTGACGATACGCCGGCGTTTAAGGCCGGATTGAAACCGGGGGACTATATTACCCATATCGACGGCGAAACCATTATCGGCATGAGTTTGAACGAGGCCGTTGATAAAATGCGCGGAAAGCCCGGTACAAAAGTCAAACTGACTATCCGCCGGATTAACGAAAAACCGTTTGACGTTACCCTGAAACGCGAGGAAATCAAAACGCAATCAGTAAAAACAGATATAAAGGACGATGACGTCTTTTATATCAGAATCGGTTCTTTTTCGGAAGATGTTGATACCGATATCAAAAAAGCTTTTGAAAAAGTACAAAAGAATCGTAAAGAACCTCTGAAAGGCATTGTTCTGGACGTACGCAACAATCCGGGCGGACTTTTGGATCAGGCCGTTGCCGTTTCCAGTCTGTTTTTGGATCAGGGTGAAGTCGTTTCAACCAGAGCGCGCAATGAAGAAGATACTCTGCGCTATTCGGCCAAAGGAAAAGACATCACCAACGGAATGCCGATTGTTGTTATCATCAACAACGGTTCGGCCTCCGCTTCGGAAATCGTTGCCGGTGCTTTGCAGGATCATAAACGGGCGGTTATCATCGGGGAAAAATCATTCGGTAAAGGAAGCGTGCAAACGGTTGTCCCCTTAGGCGATTACGGCGCTATGCGGCTAACCACCGCCAAATATTACACTCCGTCAGGGCGTTCTATTCAGGCTACGGGTATTGAACCGGATATCGTTGTTCACCCTGCCAAAGTGGAAGAATTTACCAATGAGTACGGTTTCAGTGAAGCTGAGTATACCAATGCCCTGGAAAATGAAACGGTGAAAGACGACAAAGACAAGAAAGACAAAAAGGACGAAGATAAAGACTGGCGGCTGGATTATCAATTATCCCGTGCCGTTGATCTGGTTAAAGCTCTGAGCGTCTACACCGAAGCCAAATAAAGGAGTTGTCTTGCGGGAAAAACTTGAAAAATATGACAAACTGATTACCGCCGTATTGGTGATTGTCGCTTTTATTCTCGGCATCGGTTACTGGTTTGCCGAAGAAAAAAGTGAGCCGGAATATTTATCAAAAATAGACCGGTTGATGTTTGATAAAGACAACAAGGCTCCCAAACTGGTGTTGACTCTGCCGGATAAATTGACGGCAACCAATAAAAAAGCCGATGTCTTTATTGACGTTTCCCAAGAAGCAAGACTTATGAAAGAACCTCCAGCACCGCCTGAGTTTTCTTTTGAAAAACTTTTGGCGCGCGTTCCTAACCTGACCAATCTTCCGGCTAAGACCGCAACTCAACAACTCGACTATATCGGATTGGAAGAGAGTCTGACGGACAAAAGCAAGGAAGGTCTTATCTTGCCGAGAATATCGGAAGACGGTCATAAGCCTTGGAGCGAATACGGAATGACCGTCGATGTCCAGCCTAATTTTAAAAAAGTGGCCGTGGTTATCGCCGGACTGGGGTTTGATCCGAACAGTGTCAATAAAATTGCCCAGGCTTTTGATTCTGAAGTATCAATGAGCTTTACACCATATACTCCAAATCCTTATAATGCCATAACGACGGCCAGAACTTCGGGACATGAAACTTATATGGATCTTTTGCTGTCTTCCAGAGATTTTCTAAAAGAGGATACCGGTCCGTTATCGCTTAATCTAAATTTGTCAATGGAAAGCTCTTTTGAACGTTTTTATAAAACAATTTCCCAACCGGCGCCCATAGGCGGCATCATTATTCGTGACGGTATTGCCAATGACAGCAACGCAATTATCCTTCGTACGCTGCTTAATGACGCCAATAATCGCGGTTTGCTGATTGTTGACGCAACATCGGAAAACGGCATTGCCAATATTAAAATCGCCGGACTGGCCAGAAGAAAGGCCGATATTGTCATCAATCAGGACATGACGGGAGATGATATTGAAAAATCGTTGCAAAAAGCGGAAACCATTGCCTTTGACAAAGGACAGGTTTTGATTGTTGCCGATGCCAAACCGTTGGCGGTTACGGCCATTTATAAATGGATAAAAACTTTTTCGCCGCAAATCTCTTATGAAGAGGCTAAGATGGTCGAAATTTCAAAACCCTTTGCTCTGGTTCCCTTATCTAATCTGGTGGTGGAATGACAACAAACGCCTATCGTAAAAATGTCGGGATTATTGTTGCCGACAAAGACGGAAAAGTTTTAATGTGTGCCCGTGCCGACCAGGAAGATTTACAATGGCAATTTCCGCAGGGCGGAATTGAAAACGGCGAGGATATCGTTGCCGCTGCCGAACGGGAGCTCCGTGAAGAAACGGGCATTTCATCCGTCCGGCTTATCGGAATAATGCCCGAGCCGCTGCGGTATGATTTTCCGAAAAATGCCAGAAAGAGATATGGTGCTTTATATAAAGGTCAGGAGCAAACCTGGGTTTTGTTTCGTTTTTACGGAAAAGATAATGAAATTGACTTTTTAACCAATCCGGAGGAAATTGAATTTAAATCTTTTGAGTGGGTTGATATCAGCGAAGCGCCGCAAAGAATTGTCGCTTTTAAAAAACAAGTTTATCAAAAAGCGGCCGAATATTTCGCACCGTATTTAAAAGAGGTTCCTCATGAGCGAAAAATTTAAAAAAGAACGTGATACGGTTCTTAAAGCCGCCAGAAAAGGTATCAACGGCAACTTAAAATTAAACCGGCAGCAAAAAAAATATGTCAAAAATCTGTTGTTGTTTGCCTTAATGAATGCTTCCGGCAATGAAACCGTTACCAATAAAAATTTTATCAAATTGGTTAACAAGCTTTTTAAGGGTTTTTTGTTGAAGATTCTAAAAGAAAGTCTGGACGAAGACGGTGATGAAGATTGGGATGCCGCATTGGAGGTTGAACTAAACAACATCATTGCCAATGACGCACTGCTTAAAGCTGCCGATATAGAGAAACTGCTGACACCGGAAAAAATTACCGCTTTTTTGAAAGCCAACACCAACGGCGTGTCGCAAAAAGATATTGTTAAAAGGCTGATGGCTTTGCGCGAGGTTAAAACAAATTATCGTGAGACACCGCAGGAACGAGAAAAACGCGAGCGTAACCGCAAAGAATACGAACTTACCAAAATCCGGCAAAGAATGATGGAGCAAGCCAACGACCGCAGCAGAGGCTGAATTTAAGAGTTTTTGGGCAATGAAACATCAGGCGCCCGCAGATAAAGCGGTTTCGGGAAATTAGGTTTCTTGGCGGATAAAGCTTTCAGACCGGCTTTTAACAATGCTTCGGACGGCAGGAAATCATACATTTTTATTGCATGCAGACATAATCCGCTCGGGGTGCTTAAAAAGCGTTCTACCCCGTCGCCGGCAAGCGAAACCAGCCGGCCTTTCAGCTGAGGGATAATATCTTCCCGCATCAAGGCCTGCGGTTCGGACTTTTTTTCCAGATGCCGGTCAAACAGCTGAACATAAAAATCATCGCGTCTGGTTTCAATGATGACGGCATTTATCTCGGCAATATCTTCCTCCTCAAAAGTCTGCGCATAGGCGTCAAAGGCCGAAATACCGCCGACTTTCAAAGCCGGCGAGGCAAAGGCAAAGGCTCGAGCGGCGGCAATACCCGAACGAACGCCGGTAAACGAACCCGGCCCGACGCAGACAAACAAAGCGTCCAACTCATTGAACGCGACCGCAGAATCGGCCAGCATCTTTTTTATCTGCGGCAATAATATCTCCGCCTGACCAAATTCGGTAAATTTTTCAAATTTTGACAACACAACGTCATTATGCCGCAAAACAATGCTGCAACCGGCGCCCGTCGTATCAAAAGCCAAACTGTACATTTTTCCACTTATCTTAAATTTAAATTTGAATAATGCTTTTTATATACTAAAATCCGATAAGACACAATTATTTTTTGAAATCGCAAAATAATCATGGATACCGAACTCTTACAAAATATGTATGATGCGGCGCCCGAACTCTGGTACGGAATCGGCGCTTTGATTGTTTTGCTGGCCGGAAGCTGCTTTGTTTTGATGTTTTCTTTACTCAGGATGCGACAAAAAAACTATTTTTTGCGCCGCGACCGCGAAAGATATGCCGAAACGCTTTATGCCTCACATGACGGATATTTTGCCTTTATTTACCCGGACGAAAAAGTCAACGATCCGCGGCGGACGATTACCGAGCGCTGCTCCAGACGGCTGGCCGTCATACTGGGATTAGAAAAAGGCGTTCAGTCGACTTTTGAAGACGTTTTAAAACATTTTTATAAAGACGATGTCAAAAAGATTTATAAATATGTCGGACTGCTGAAAGAGGAAGGCGTTGCATTTGAAGATTATTTCCTGCTCAAAACGGCCAATCGTTATATCCGACTTGAAGGGGTGCGGATTAACGGTGCCGACGGAAATATTTATTGCGATATGATTTGGTTCAGAGACGTCAGCTTTGCCACGAATCGAATTAAATCGCTGGAAGAAGCGAAAAATGCCGGAGAGAAAAAGTTGCTCGTTTTGCAAGATCTGCTGGATAACCTGCCTTTCGCGGTATGGCTCAGAGATCATCAGTTGAACATTGTTTATTGTAATAAAAAATTTGCCGAATTTATTCCGGAAAAAAATAAAGACGAAATTATGGCCGAACATATTGAAATTGTCGGAACAAACGGCGAAAGCATATCCAAAACGCTGGCGGCACGGGTTCATAATACCAACCGTCTCGGAAAAACATCGGTCGGCGTCGTCATCAAAGGGCAGCGAATCGCCATGGAGGCCTTTGAGGTTCCTTTTTATGCCGAGCAGAATTTGGAAAAGACTTATTCTGCCGGATGCCTGATTAACATTAACGAACTGGATCAGTTGCGACGTAATCTTAAACGGCATCAAGATGCCCAACTCGAAATTTTGGGAACCTTGGGAACGGCCTTTGCCGTGTTTGACCAAAATATGACTTTGAATTTTTACAATCAGTCTTTTACCAAACTATGGCAGCTTGACGCTTCACTGCTGGACGACAAGCCCGGCTATACGGCCTTTTTGGATATGATAAGGGAAAAAAGACTGTTGCCGGAAGTTCCGGATTATAAAGCTTTCCGGCAAAACGAGCTAAAGGCTTTTACTCAGATTATCGGCCCCGTAAACGATTTAATGCACCTGCCGAACGGCAAAACCCTGCGGCGGATGCGGGCGCCGTATCCGATGGGCGGAATCGTCTTTGCTTATGAAGATATTTCGGACCGGCTGGCGGCAACCAGTGCTTATAATGCGTTGATGTCGGTACAAAATGAAATCTTGTCCGGATTGTTTGACGCCGTTTTGATTTTCGGCGCCAACGGCCGGCTGATTTTCTTTAACGATGCTTACGTCCGTCTATGGAACGCCGATAAGAATTTTCTGGCCGGAGAACCGTCGTTTGACGAAGTATTGGACAGCCAGAGCCGCTTTCTGGCGCAGGATGAAGACTGGGAAACCCTGAAAAAGGGTATTCGGGACAATATTTTGGATATGACTTCAAAAACCATGATTATGCAACGGCTTCATGCCGAGAATTTGAAACTCGGCGTTACGCATTTATCCGACGGTTCGCTGATGATTGTTTTTCATCAGGCCGATCAAGAGTCTTAAATTGACATCAGACTAAATTTATGAGAATATGTATCCGGTTCAGCGGTCAGGCCCGGAGAAAATTAATGACAGAAGATGACGATATTTCGGCCAATATTGAATGGGGGCAGAAAAAAAGCCTTTCGGACAACACCAGAATGTCCCGCCGGATTAATATAAAGAAAGTTCTGGAAAGCGAAGCCAAGGATCGCAAAAATTTTAAAGCTACTTCCAAACAAATAAAGAATCTGCCGCCCAGCCTGAAAAAATTGCGAATCAAAATTAAAGATGTTTACGACGAAGAAGATGAGGACGAAGATGAAAACGAAGTTATTTTTCATTTTTCGCTGGAAGATGAAAATTCTTCACTCCTCAATGCTCTGAAAGAAGACGAAAAAAGCAAACTGCAATTTCAAAAAACACTGGAAAACCAGAAGTTGCAACAAACCGCCGGGAAAATGGAAGCCTTGTTGACCGCGGACAAGATGTCAAAACAAGTCGGGCTGAAGGGCCTGAAAAGAAAGGTTATCAACGACGGTATTCAGGATATTGCGCAAAACGACGATACATTCAACAAAGCCCTGGTTAGAGACGTTGCCGCCAAAACCAAAATTAAAATCAGGCCGGAAAAAATGTCGCGCCGTGAAACGGCCGATATGATCAAAGGGCTGAATAAACTGCAAAAGGCAGCAACGGTCGTTGAACAACCGAAAGAGAATCTTCTGGATGACTTAAAAACCGAAGAACTTATCCGCATCGGCAAAAACCGCGACGAACAGAAAACGGCTGAAATTATTTTGGAAAAATCCGGACGCAAAGAAGCCCGCAACAACGACAAACAAGATAAGAAAAAAGAACAACAAAAAGTAAAAACAGCTCTTCAACAGGCCAAAGTCCGAGAATAGTTTCAGCTTAATTTGGCAAGCAAAGATTTATAGGTCGTACTCAGAATTTTGAATTTTTCCTCAGCAGAATTATCCGTTCCATTAATATCAGGGTGATATTTTTTGACGGCTTTTTTATAAGCCTTTTTCAGTGCCGAAATTTCAAGATCTTCATATTCAAGCTCCATAATCTTTAACCCTTCGCGTTCGTCGGGGGTCAGATGAATCCCCGGCTTGCCGGTATTGGGCAGAAAATCATCGAAGATATTGTATCCGCCGTCAAAATCAAAACCAAAATTATATTTGACACGGGAAGAAAATTTAAAACGCCGGCGCAAATTTTCTTCCTCTTCGGCAACATTTTCATCGCCGTAATAATTCCAGTTGGCATTGTATTGCTGTACATGTTCCAGACAAAACCAATAATATTCTTTCAGACGACGGTCCTTCGGCGCACGGTATTCTCCGGCTTTGGTGCAGCCGGGATGATCGCAGACGTGATGACCGTCACCGTTCTGCGGTGCAAAATATTTGCTTTGCCGTCGTTTGTTTGTCTTCATTTTCTTTTCCAGAATTGCGGGCGTATTGTTTGAAAATAGCTTATTTCACAAATGAGCGCAAGAATTTATTTGTTATTGTATTGCGGCAAAAAACTCTTTATACTTTGGCTGAAATTAACAGTATTTGTAAACGGAACCAGTGTTAAAATGCCGGAATTGCCAGAAGTTGAAACCATAAAAACCGCTGTTGAAAAAGGAATCGGCCAGGCCCGCATTGAGGAGGTCATTGTCCGCAACGGTGCCTTGAGAGTGAAAGTTCCGACCGATTTGCCGCAGAAAATTACCGGCGCCGTTATTACGCGATACCGGCGAATCGCCAAATACATCATTATCGAACTTAATAATAACCAAAGTCTTATCTGGCATATGGGAATGAGCGGCAAGGTTAAATTGTGCGATGAACCGCCAAAAAGCTTTGAAAAGCACGACCATATTATCATCCGAACAAGTAACGGCGTTATTATTTATAACGATCCCCGCCGGTTCGGGGTATTAACCTATTGCGCAACGGACAAACTCTCAACCAGTCCGCTGCTGGCGCATTGCGGCCTTGATCCTTTTGATAAAAAACTGACGGCAGAATATTTGTTCGGACAAATGCAGAAAAGAAAAAAAACGCCGGTCAAGCAAATACTGCTGAATCAGGAAATCGTTGCCGGAATCGGTAATATTTACGCTTCAGAAATTTTGTACGAAGCGCGAATATCTCCTTTGCGACCGGCGGCAAACATTGGTCTTGAAGAATGTAAAACTCTGGTTACCTGTATACGTAAGGTGTTGCAAAAAGCCATAAAGGCCGGCGGCTCGACTCTGCGCGACTACAAAAAACCGGACGGCAGTCTGGGATATTTTCAAAATATGCACTGCGTTTACAACAAAACCGGCCAACCTTGTCCGGATTGTATTTGCGATATTGCTCAAACCGGCGGCATCAAAAAAACCGTTTTGGGCGGACGTTCAACTTTTTATTGTGAAAGGTTGCAAAAATGAGACGAATTTTACAAATCTTGTTGGTATTGACGGGAATGTTCTGTATGACTCCGACGGCTCACGCAGCTTTTGTTGCCGGGTTGGAGGATATTCCTTTGCCCGGCGGATTGAATCAGATTGAAAACGGTAACTTGAGTTTCGGCAACGAAGAAATACGTCTGATTGAAGTTTACCTGACTTCCGAAAATTTGAGTTTTGAAGAAGTCGGACGTTTTTATCTGGAAACACTCCCGCAAATGGGCTGGCAGCTCAAAAAAAACAAAAAGCAAAAATTTTTGTTTGAACGCGAGGGAGAAACCCTTGAAATCAGCAGGGAATCGGCTAAACCGCTGATTGTTCGCTTAACCGTAAAAAGTAAACCCTGAGGAAAAACCTATGGAAGAAAACAACACTATTTTAACGGCCGTTGACGGTAATATCGGCATTATAACGTTAAACCGACCGGAGGACATGAACGCGGTTAATTTGGAAATGCTGAATGAGATCGCCTATCAGGTACAAACCTGGGAATACGACGATGCCATCCGCTGCATTATTATTCGGGGCAGCGATACGACCTTTGCCGCGGGAATCGATATCAAAGCATTGAGCCTTGAGATTGAACAGCAGAGTCTTGCCCTGAAAGCCTGGCAGGACGAGTTTAACAAAATCGCCAATTGCTGCAAACCTCTTATTATTGCCGTTTCCGGTTATGCGCTCGGTCTGGGGTGCGATCTGGCATTGGCCGGAGATATTATTTTGGCAGCGGAAGCAGCCCAAATCGGCTATCCGGAGCTTTCAATCGGCACCATTCCGTCTTTCGGCGGGTGCTCGCGGTTGATTCACCGCATCGGCAAAGCCAAAGCCATGGAAATGGTTTTGACCGGACGTGCCATGAGTGCCGAAGAGGCCTCGCTCTGCGGACTTATCAGCCGAACGGTGCCGCTTAAAGATTTGTTTGACGAGGCGCTCCGGGTGGCCAATCGAATCGCCTCACTGCCGTATCAGGCCGTTTTGCAGGCTAAAGAGACTCTGAAACAAGTTGAAAATATGAATCTGCAAAACGGGTTGGAACTTGAACTTAAAAGTTGTCGTTTAAGTATGAATACGCCAGAATTTCGGAATATTTTGCAGAATTTTAAATAAAAATGGCCGAGAATCGGCTTTGAGGCCAAAATTATTGTTGACTTCTGCGCCGGTTCAAGTTACTAAAGGCATTAACATAAAAAATCGGAATAACTTTTTATTGGAAATGGAAGAAAAAAATGGCCAATCATAAATCTGCGAAAAGCAGAATCGTAAGAAATAATAAACGGGCTATCATCAACGGCGCCCGCAGAAGCCGCGTTCGCACTTTTATTAAAAAAGTTGAAGCCGCGATTGCCGCCGGTGATAAAGAACTGGCCGCTTCGGCTTTTAAAACAGCCGAATCAGAAATGATGCGCGCCGTACGTAAAGGTGTTTTCAAAATGAACACCGCCGCTCGTAAGGTTTCAAGACTTTCGCATAAGATTAAAGCTTTATAAGCCGACGCATTTTTACAAAAGACACAAACTCTGCTCCGAAGACTAACAAGGGGCTGTAAGGGTTTGTGTCTTTTGCGTTAAAAACGGCAGAATCCGGGCGACTCCTGTGAATCTCCCTGTCAAGAAATTTAATTGATATGTTCGGTAAAAGTTCTGTTGTTTTTATTTTTTTTTGACCTAATATTCAGATAACTTTTGTTAGAGAATTTTGAATTTGATTTGAAATTTTTTAGAATCTAAAAAAGCAGACAGAACCGTCGATCTATTAGTTGTCAGTTCGGACGGCCAGGGTTTATGAGGGGAATTTAGACCTTGCGTTCGGAAAGTCCGTTCCTTATATATACGGCAGATATGAGCAGATAAACCGAATCATGTGTTTGGTGTCGTGAGATATTTGCCGGGCAGTCGGAATTTTGATATGCCGCGGTCGTATATAGAGGAGCCCTGGACAGATTATAAGACACCTTTGGTGATGCCGTTTGAATACCGAAACAATGATCATTGCGGCGGGAAAAACGGTTTAAGACGGGTGGCTTGTGAGTTAGCCGGGCAGAGATTTCCGATACCGAACGATGCTGGCAAGGGGTTTAATTTTTTTTGAGATTAGATTGGGGAGTAAAAATGGCCGAAGAAGCAATTGTTAATGACGCAACCGTTTTGGATCAATGGGGGCAGATTTGCGATCAAATGAAAAATGAGATCGGAGAAACGGCGTTTGACAGCTGGCTTAAGCCTTTGACAGTCGGGTCTTTCAGCAACGGAACAATGAACATCTGTGTTCCTACCCGCTTTATGAGAAACTGGGTCATTACCAATTACAGCGACAGAATTCATAAAATATGGCAAAAGAAAAATCCGCAGATTCAAAATATTAATTTTATTGTTCAGGCCGGGCAGGAGCCGATTGTTTCCAAAGGGCTATATAACCCGACCTGTCGTTCGCTTTTGAAAAAAATCAACTCATCTCCGGTACCGCACAACATTTATCAGTCCGGAATCAATTCAGTGGCGGCCAATGCCAATGACGGTGCCTTAAACGATTCATTGTCGGTTCCGTTGAACCCCCAATATACTTTTGAAAATTTTGTTGTCGGCAAGACCAATGAATTTGCTTATGCCGCCGCCCGCAAGGTGGCCGAATCGCGCAACATTTCTTTTAACCCGCTGTTTTTGTACTCCGGTGTCGGCCTGGGCAAAACTCATCTGATGCACGCCATTGCCTGGCATATCAAACAGCAGGATCCCAGCCGGCATATCGTTTATCTTTCGGCAGAAAAGTTTATGTATAAATTCGTACGGGCTTTGCGCTATAAAGACACGACGGCTTTTAAAGAGCAATTCCGTTCGGTTGACGTGCTGATGGTTGATGACGTACAGTTCATGGGCGGCAAAGATACCACTCAGGAAGAATTTTTTTATACGTTTAACTCCTTAATTGAGGAAGGCCGGCAGATTATTATTTCGGCCGATAAATCGCCGGCAGATCTGGAGGGAATCGAAGCCCGGCTTAAATCACGTCTGGGTTGTGGTCTGGTTGCCGACATTCACCCGACTGATTTTGATCTGCGTATGGGTATTTTGAACAGCAAAGCCCGTCAGCTTGGTTTTGAGCTGCCGCAGAAAGTCGCCGAGTTCCTGGCTACCAAAATCACCTCAAACATTCGCGAGCTGGAAGGCGCTCTGCGCCGGGTTATTGCCCATTCTCAGCTGCTGAGCAACCACGAAATCACGCTGGACATGACGCAGGACATTTTGAAAGATATGCTGCGTTCGTTTGACAAGCGCACGACAATTGATGAAATCCAGAAAAAAGTTGCCGAATATTTCAATATTTCGGTTAAAGAAATGCAGTCTTCACGGCGTGCCAGAACCGTTGCCCGGCCGCGGCAGATCGCCATGTATCTGGCCAAACAACTGACTTCACGTTCGCTGCCGGAAATCGGCCGCAAGTTCGACCGCGACCACACCACGGTTATGCATGCCGTACGCAAGGTTGAAGAACTGGTGCTTGAAGATATGTCGCTGGCCGAAAATGTTGAGGCTCTGCGTCGGATGCTTGAGGCTTAAATTAACTTAAAAATCTGTTGACGACTTATTGTTTTGTCTTTTGATTTCGGCGGCTTATGCTATCATTTAGACAAAGTTAACAATAAGTCGTTTTTTTATATGGATTTGAAAGATGAGATTTACGATTGAACGCGCTAATTTACTGAAAACTCTGAGCCATGTTCAGAGCATTGTGGAAAAAAGAAACACGATCCCGGTTTTATCCAATGTCAGAATCGAGGCCTTAGGTGACGGCATCAGCTTTAAGGCGACCGATATGGACACCGAGATAACCGAGATGGCTGATGCCAAAATAACCGAAACCGGCGCCACAACGGCTCCGGCGCATATGTTGTATGATATCGTGCGCAAGCTTTCCGACGGTTCGCAGGTTGAGTTGATTTATCCTGATGACAAGGGCCAGCTGACGATTGCGTCCGGCCGGTCGAAATTTTCACTTTCGACAATCGCAGTAGAAGATTTTCCGGTTATTTCCGGCGATAAACTGCCGACATCTTTTGTTATGGCAAAAGATGAACTGAAAGATGTTATTGACCGGACACAGTTTGCGGTTTCGACCGAAGAAACCCGTTACTATCTGAACGGCCTGTTTGTTCATGCCAAAAAAGAAGGCGCGTCGGAAGTGTTGCGCGTTGTGGCAACCGACGGACACCGGCTGGCCTGTGTTGAAACACCTCTGCCCAAAGGCGCGGAAGATTTGAAAGGCGTGATTATCCCTCGCAAGACCGTGGCGGAAATCCGCAAACTTTTGGACGACAGTTCGGTTGAAAATGTCACAATTGAAATTTCTGAAAACAAGGTTCGCTTTTCCGTAACTGACATTACTCTGACCTCAAAGCTGATTGACGGAACTTATCCGGATTATGAGAGAGTTATTCCGACGGATAATGACAAATCACTGGAGCTCGGCGTAAAAGATCTGGCGGCGGCGGTTGACCGTGTTTCGGTGGTTGCCGAGAGAACCCGCGCCATCAAAATGCTGACGCACACCAACAAAGTTACCATTGTCACCTCAAGCCCGGATTTGGGCAGTGCGTCCGAAGATGTTGAGGCTAAATATGAGCATGAGGATTTGGAAATAGGCTATAATTTCCGCTATCTTCTGGATATTCTGGCCGAGGTTAAAGGTGACACGGTACGGATTTCATTTGCCGATGCGGCGTCGCCGTCGGTTATTCATGATACGTCCGATGCCAGCGCCATTTATGTATTAATGCCGATGAGAGTGTAAATGAACGATCCGGCTTATAATCTGACGCAAATATATCCGTTAAAGTCAGGTGTTGAACGCCTGACTTTAACTGACTTTAGGAACTATGCCGGATTGAGACTTGAGGCCGAAGTTGCCCCGATTATTGTTTACGGTGAAAACGGCAGCGGCAAAACCAATATTCTGGAGGCCATATCTTTTCTTGCACCGGGACGGGGACTGCGCGGCGCCAGGCTGGCCGATATTAAACGCTTTATTCCACAGATTACCGGCACAAGCGAAATATCTTTTATCTCACCGCTTAACTGGGCCGTAGCTGCCGAAATACGCTGCAACGAAGAAATTTTGACTATTGCTACCGCCGTTGAAAAAAGCTTTCGCGAAACGGAAGATGCCGATGACAGCCGTGCTTTTGAAAGACGGGTGGTTAAGGTCGACGGCAATAAACTGGCCTCACAGGCAGAACTCGGCCGCTATTTTTCGGCAATCTGGATTACACCGCAGATGGACAGACTGTTTCGCGGCGGCAGCCAGCCGCGGCGGGCTTTTCTGGATCGTTTGGTTTATGCTTTTGATACGGAACACGCCAAAAGGACCGCCAACTTTGAACATTTATATCGTGAATGGTATCGCCTGATTAAAGAGGGAAAAAGAGACAACCATTGGCTTAATGCGCTGGAAGAGCAAATGGCGGCTACCGGGGTGGCCATTGCCGCCGCCCGACGGGAACAGGTGGCCCGGCTGAATGCTTTTATCGAAAACGAACCCGATGACATTTTTCCTTCCGTAAGGCTGGAGTTGGACGGTGTTATTGAGAGAGCTCTCGACAACAAGGCAGCAGTTGAAGTTGAAGACGAATACCGCAATATGATGCAGCGTCAGAGGCGCTTTGTTTTGGAAAACGACAACCCTGACGGAATAAACCGCACGGACTTCAAAGTCTATTTCAAAAGAAAAGGCATGCCGGCAGATCTTTGCTCAACCGGCGAACAAAAGTCGCTGTTAATCAGCATCCTTCTGGCGCAAACCAAATGCCAGACCCTGCATAAAGGATTTGCTCCGGTTATGCTTTTAGACGAAGTGGCGGCGCATCTTGACGACATTAAAAGAGAGGCCCTGCTCGAAAAAATAAAGAACTTAAATATTCAGGCCTGGATTACGACAACCGATCCGCAACTTTTTGCCTCAATCAGAAATGATGCCCAATTTCTTAAAGTAAAAAACAATCAAGTCTGCCCCGGCGGCTTGTTCTGAAAAATTTTATTGCGATTCGGAAACACCCAGCCGCGATTCGGAATAAAATCTTGACCGGACTCAAAACGAATCCGGATAAGGGTTTGATGCGAATCGCCGGTTTTGTTGGCGGGAATCGGTAATTTTTTATTAAACTTTTTTCCTTAACCTTGGCTTACAAAGACCTATTAGCGTCCGGATTCTGTCCTCCGGACATCAAAAAGAACTTAACAGGGTATACGGCCAAGATGGTTAACCGGTTTAGACATTCAATTGCAATCAAAACTGCTTTACTGGCAGGGTGTCTGGCCTTGTTTATTTTTTATGACGCCCAGGCAAGGGATATTAATGACGGCGGCAGCGAAAGCGGCCTGACCATTGACGGCAGTGATCCCTTAAACATCAACAGCGGCGGCTCGGCCAGTGATACCACCATTGAATCTCAGGGTATCGTAAATGTTAATGCCCAGGGAACGGCTACCAATACCACGGTTAATTCCGGCGGTACGCTTAACGTTAATGCCGGCGGTACGGCCAATAACACGACTGTTAACAGCGGCGGCACGATTACGGCAACCGGATCGGGCGCAACGGTTAACGGTGCAACCCTTGCCGAAGGGGCACAGTTTAACTTTTCAACCGATACAACCGTTACCAATTTGTCCGGTTCCGGTGTCGGAACGGAAACGTCCATCACCGACAATACGGCCAGCGGATTTAAGGTCGGCACCGGCTCCTCTCTGACGGCCACCAACGGCGGAACCATAACCAACTCGGCCGTCAGCGGCGGAACCGTTACCGTTGAAGGCGGCGGAACCATAACTAACACGGCCATTGGAGACAACGGTACCTTGGTGGCGACGGAAGCCGGTGCCACCGTCGGCGAAGGCGTCGTCATTGCCTCTGAGACCGGCGGAAAATTCGATATATCAACCGATGCTACGGTAAACGGATTGCAATATGATAACCAGTCTATCAATATTATCGATAACACCGTCAGCGGACTTGAGGCTATTTATGACGGATCAAAATTAACGGTTAACGAAGGTGGTTCGGCAACAGGCTTTACCGTTGACGGCGGAACATTGGTTGTTAACGGCGGGACTGTCGGAAACAGCGGAAACGAAGAAAACCCCGAAGAAGAGCCTGGTTCCGGCGTAACCGTCAGCAATGGTGAAATGCAGCTTGTCGGCGGAACGGCTATTAATACAACTGTTACCGGCGGTGTGGTTAATGCTACCGGCGGAATGTTGATGTCAACTTCCATTGAGGGCGGAAGTGTTAATTTATCAAACGGAGCAACCAGTGAAACTGCCTTTGTTGAATCCGGCGGCACCCTTAATGTCGGCGAAACGGGCATAGCATCAAACACGTTTGTTAACGGCGGCGTTATGAATGTTGCTACCAACGGCACAGCCTCGGCAACAATGGTTGCCAACGGCGGTTCATTATCGGTTAACGGCGGTACGGCTAACACGGTTGCCGTTAACGAAGGCGGCACTCTGGCGGCTTCAAATAATTCAAGCATCAGCGATTTGACTGCCGGTGCCGGCTCCATTATCAATCTTGACCAGACAACCAATTTAACCGGCTCCCTGACAATGGACGGAACGGCAAATGTTTCCGGCTCAACCTTAGATTTCAGCAATTTGTTCGGAGCAGACAGTACTTTGGACTTCTTAACGATAACCAACGGTGTTAACAGTGCTTTTGGCGGAAAACTCGTTAATGAATCCGGCAGCGACAAGAATCTGTCGCTTAACAGCGGTAAATATATTATTAATAATGATCTGGGCGGCCAGGACGGCAAAATCCAGGTGGATGGCTGGAATACCATCAGGGCCTTGTCTTCCAGCACGGTACGGCTGGAAAGTGATCTCACGCTGGATGGTTCAGAAAAGAATCTTATTATTGAAGCGGGTGCAGCTCTTGATGTTTCGGGAACTTTGGACAACGTTATCGACGTTACCATAGACGGTAATGTTGTTAACAACAGCGCTATTGATTTTACGCTCTCAAGCGGAGAAAGCGCTGCGGATAAGCTGACCATCAACGGAAATTACTCCTCAGATGGCGGTTCAATCCTTCTCAATGTTGATCCCCGAAACAACACATCTGACAGTTTGGTTATTACCGGCGATGTTATCGGCAATACCAGCGTCTTTTTGACATCATCTTCCGCGGCTTTGCCAAACGGAAATATTTTGATGGTCGACGCGCAGAATAACGTATCCGGCACGGCCGAATCCTTCAGTGTCTGGCGTTATGAGGGCTCTCCTTATACCTGGGATACATTATTTGAAAATAATAAATGGTATGCATATGTAACCGACGGCGACCGGCCGGGAATTGTTCCGGAAACCGCCGCTTATTATGGTTTGATTGATAATACTTTTATGCAGACGGCCTCTCTGGGCGCTAATCTGAGAACAAACATTGTCGAAAACGAATTTCGCAAAGTTCCCTGCCGCGTTTCGGAACCGTATAAATACAGTAATAAAATATGTCGCAGCGACCGGCCGGTGTTTACCGGCTGGGTAGCTCCGGTATATTCCGAGGCCACTGTTGAATCTCCTTATAACTATACTGCTTCGGTTACCGGTTTTGACGGCGGCCTGGATTTGATAAGCAGCGGTTATGCCAAATTCGGTCTGTTGGCATCTTATCGCAACGGTAAATATACTTATGACGAAGACGGCGACAACTATACGATCAGAGGCGAGGCCGAAACAACCATTAACAGTTATCTGGGCGGTGCTTATCTGCGCCTTGACGGCGGTCCGTTGTCAATTCTGGGCGCGGTTTATGCCGGAACTCTTGATGTTGATATCAGCACCAAAGACAATGTCAGCGCCGATACCTCCGGCACAACCTACGGTGCAACGCTTGATGTCAACTATATTTACGAAAACATCAGCGGCTTTAGAATTGAGCCGGACGTACGTTTCAGCTATACCTCGGTTTCGCTTGACGAGATTGAAGACAATGCAGGAAAACGTCAGGAGTTTGAAGACGCCGACCGCAAAGAAATTGAAGCTGGTGTCAAGTTGGCTCAAAGATGGGAATTTCCCGACACGAAAGCCGAAATTTATGTCAAGCCGTCCGTTGTTCATATGATGGACAGCAGCAACGAATTTGAGCTGGTTGAAGAGCGTTTTCTGGATACGGCCGAAGACCGGACACTGGCAAAAATTGAAGCGGGAATGTCTTTTGATATGATTAATAACTGGAGCGCCGGCCTGAAAGCCTCTTATGCCTTCGGATCTGATTATACCAACACGTCGGCTAGTCTGAATATTCTTTACAACTTTTAGACCGACGGCAAATATCCGTCTGACTGCATCTTGAACAAATCAGCATAGCGGCCTTTTTTGCGCAGCAGGCCGAGGTGTGTTCCCTGCTCGACTATTTTGCCGTTTTCCAGAACGATGATACGGTCCATTTCCCGCAGAGTTGACAAGCGGTGGGCGATGGCAATGACCGTTTTATCCTGCATCAGCGCTTTCATGGAAGACTGAATATATTTTTCGCTTTCGGAATCCAGAGAAGAAGTTGCCTCGTCAAAAATCAAAATGGGCGCCTTTTTAAGCACGGCGCGGGCAATGGCAATGCGCTGACGTTCGCCGCCGGACAAAATAACCCCGCGGTCGCCGACTTTGGTTGCGTATTTGTCGGGGAATCGGTCAATAAATTTGTCGGCCGAAGCTTTTACGGCGGCCTGTTTTATCTCGTCATCCGAGGCGTTGACATCGCCGTAGCGGATATTTTCCGCCAAAGTACGGTTAAACAGGCAGACATCCTGCGGTATGACGGCAATATGCTTATGCAGCGAATCCTGCGTGATATGGCGGATATCAATGCCGTTGATTTCTATGGCACCGGATTTGACGTCAAAATAGCGGTCAATCAATTTAATCAGCGTTGATTTTCCCGCACCGGAGGCGCCGACAATGCCGACCTTCTCGCCCGGTTTTATGTGTAAATTAAAATCTTTGAAAATCAGCCGGCCGGCATTATAGCCGAAGCAGACGTCCTTAAAGGTGACGCCGGCCTTAGAGGCCTTAAAATCGACGGCCTGCGGCGAATCGACGATTTCAGGCTCCACGGCCAAAGTTTCAAGCGCCGAATCCATCTGGCCGAGAATGCGCGACATATTGTTAAAGCCCCAGTTGACGCTGAAAACCATCCATGACAGGCGGCTGACCACCGTCAGAATAAAAATAAACGCGGTAACGTCAATGCGGCCGAAATAAAGCAAGGCAATGCTCTGCAGGGCAAAAAGCAATGCCGAAAAAACTGCCACCAGCTCAAGCCACAGGTTTATAAAGGTTTTGCATTTTTGCTCCGTGGTTTCCGCATGGCGCCAAATACGCAGATTTTTAAGCAGATGCTGCCGCTCAAATTTATAATTGGCAAAGCTTTTAATCTCCGAATAGTTGGCTATGGAATCAACAATTACGGCGTTGGACTGGCTTTGGCGGGTTGACGTCTGCTTGGAGAGAGCCGCCCGCTTCCGGCCGAAATGGCGGCCGATGTAAAAGACGGCAATGCTCCAGACAACCACCGCCCAACCTAAGGTCCAGTCCATCCAGCCCAGAATGCACAAATTGACCAGCAAAAAGCAGCTTTCGTACATCATATTGCCCGAATGCATGAAAAAATCGACCATGCCGCTCTGCAGCTGGTTAAACTTATTGGATACGTTGCCGGCCATTTCATTGGTAAAATAGGAAATGGAATGTTTGTTGACATAGGCAAATACGTCTTTGATAACCACGGAACGGATATGCGGCATCAGACGGTTGCCGAACCACATGCTTAAAGTGCGGAGAATTGAGGCGACAACGTCTATTCCGGTGCAGGCCAGAACCACCGCCAGAAGATGACGCCAGTATTGCGGCGACGGACTGTTTGACGCGGCGTAGTCAAACAACGAGGCAAACAGATAAACCGCGCCCTGCTGGCACAACTGCCCGAAAACGGCCAGAGCCACAATCAGAACCAAAGTATATTTAAACTGCCGGAAATACTGCCAGATAAACTTGAGGGCGGTTTTTTGCATAAATCATTAACCTAAAATTGACAGATTATTGTTATTGTAATACCATAACAAAAGAGTTTGTGCAATATCGGAAAGCTTTATGAACATGGAAACGCAATACTATACCCTGATTGAAAAACAGGACTTTTTTGAGATTATTGAAAACAAATACGGCGAGCTGGCCATTTTTATTGATGCCCGCGACGGACTGCCCAACGAGCCAGTTTTGCAGTTTGACGGCAAGAAAACCGCGCTTCTGAAGCGCGACGCTCATCTGGCGGTTAAGCTGGATAACATCAACGAAGAAACCGTTGAGCCGCTGGCCGAGGCCGAATTTGTGATGATTGTCGAACTGAAGGGAAAAACGGTTGAAAGAGTTTACGGCGTGCCGGTTGAAAATGTTGAAGATATTGTCTTTGAAGGACGCCAGACCCGTGCCGACGAACTGGTCAAAGCCAAAAACCGCGACGAACTGTTAAAAAGCTTCGGTGCGGTTAAAATTTGGACCAACGGCGAAAAGAACGTTAAATAAGCGAGGAATACTGATGATTGGTTTGGTTTTGGTTACCCACGGCGATTTGGCCAGAGAATTTATCTCGGCGATGCAGCATGTCGTCGGCAAACAGGAGCAGGTTGAAAGCGTCTGTATCGGCCCGGAAGACGATATGGAAATGCGCCGCAACGAAATTCTGCAAAAGGTCGGCGAGGTTAACAGCGGCGAAGGTGTTGTGCTTTTGACGGATATGTTCGGCGGCACGCCGTCGAATCTGGCATTGTCGGTCATGGACCGCGCCAATGTTGAAATTCTGGCCGGCATTAACCTGCCGATGCTGATTAAAATCGCCTCTCTGCGCAAGGAAAACGATATGAAAAAAACGGTTGAGGGCGCGCAGGAAGCCGGCAAAAAATACATTAACATCGCCTCGCAGCTTTTGGGAAAATAACAATGGCCGATAAAATCGTTAAAGAACTGGAAATTAAAAATATTAAAGGTCTGCATGCCCGGGCGGCGGCGGCTTTTGTCAAAACAGTCGAACCGTTTGATGCGGAGATTGAGGTTGAACGTATCGGCCAGACCGTCAGCGGCAGTTCCATCATGGGGCTTATGATGCTGGCGGCTTCCAAGGGAACAACCATTAAAGTTTCGGCCGGCGGAAAGCAGGCAGCCGAGGCAATGGCCGCCATTGAGCAGCTGCTGGACAACAAGTTCGGAGAAGAATAATTGCCCGCCAAAGCCCCGCGCAATAAAACAATCCGCCTGACAAAGGCCGAAACGGGACGGCTGGCGGCAAAAGCGGTTAAGCTGAAAAAAAAGGCGGCGCTTGAAGAAATCGTCAATCACATTATCTGGCAGGACGCTTTTAAGGCGCTGGATTTTTTACCGGACGCTTGTGTTGACCTGATGATTGTTGACCCGCCGTATAATCTCACCAAAAATTTCGGCGGTTCGGTCTTTAAGGAAATGAAAGACGATCAATATCGCAAATGGCTGGATAAATGGCTGAAAAAGACCGTGCGCGTGCTTAAAGACAATGCCTCGGTTTATATTTGCGCCGACTGGAAAACCTCTATTGCCGTTCCTTATGCCGCCGGCAAATATTTTATGCTGCAAAACCGGATTTCCTGGGAGCGCGAAAAAGGCCGCGGTGCCAAAAACAACTGGAAAAACTGCCTGGAAGACATCTGGTTTTTTACCAAAGGAAAAGACTACAAATTTAATCTGGACAAAGTTAAAATCCTACGGCCGGTCATTGCGCCCTACCGCGACGGCGACGGCACACCCAAGGACTGGTTCAGCAGCGGAAGCCGCAAACTGCGCCTGACACATCCGTCAAACATCTGGACGGATATTTCGGTGCCTTTCTGGTCAATGAGCGAGAACACCGATCATCCGACGCAAAAACCGGAAAAACTGATGGCCAAGCTGATTTTGGCCTCGTCAGACGAAGGCGATGTGGTGTTTGACCCGTTTGTCGGCTCCGGAACCACCGCGGTGACCGCCAAAAAACTCAACCGGCGTTTTATCGGCATTGAAAAAGAAAAAGAATATGCCGTGCTGGCGCTCAAACGGCTGGAAATGGCCGATGAGAATCCGCAGATTCAGGGATTGGAAGACGGCGTTTTCAAACCGCGCAATATGTAACTTAGCACAAAGATTAGGTTGTTTACCGGCTTTGCAGGGCTTACCTCTTGAGGTGCGCCAATGCGCAGCTTTTATTTAATATTTAAGGAGTAAAAAATATGTGTAAAGATATGAGAGATTCATCTTCACGTTCGTCTTCGGCCAAGATGTCGGCTTCTTCTTCGGAAAAATCAAGCAAGTCTGCGGCCTCGGAAAATACTTCAAAGCCCTCTTCCCAGTCTTCTTCGTCGTCAAACGGCGGCGGCTGCGGATGCGGCGGCTACTAGTCTGAGCAGATAAAAAAAGCCAAAAGTCCCCTGCCGGCAGCAGCAAAATGTCGACAGGGGACTTAAGTTTGACTAGACTTATCGCACGGAGCGGCTATATTAAATATGAATTATTTCGGATACATATAAGGAATCGGGTGCAATGAAAAAATATCTGGCCGCGGCGGCCGCTTTGTTGTTTTGTTTTGAGGCAAAGGCTCAGTCTGCCGAAAACCTGCAAAAAATTGAAACCTATTTGAACAACATCAAGAGTATGGAAGCCACTTTTGTGCAGATGGCCTCCAACGGCGCAACCGCGGAAGGGCGCCTGTTTATTGAAAAACCCAATAAAATCCGTATGGAATATGCCGAGCCGACCAATGTGCTGATTGTCGGCGACGGTGATTTTATCGTCTACAACGATTTGGATCTGGACCAGGTTACGCATATTGATTATGACGATATTCCGGCGTCTTTAATCCTGTCAAACAAAATAAAAATCGACGGCAAAAAGCTTAAAGTCATTGACTTTTATCAGGATTCCGGTTCAACCTCCATTACGCTGGATTATGCCGAAAAAGGCGATATCGGGCCGATTACGCTGGTGTTTGCCAACAATCCGCTGGAGCTCAAGCAGTGGAAAATTGTTGATCCGCAGAGTGTTGAGGTGACGGTTTCGCTGTATGATGTCAAGGCCGACGCCGATATTGACGATGATGTTTTCAAATTTAAAAATCCGAAAAACCGTTCGCGCAACTTCAACAAGAAAAAATAACCCATGGACTCGTTTAAGCTGATTACCTGGAATGTCAATTCCGTCCGCATCCGGCTGGAGCTTTTGCAAAAGCTGGCGGCCGAGCAGATGCCCGACATTATCTGCCTGCAGGAGGTTAAGGCCAGGGAAGAAGATTTTCCGTTTGAGGCCATACGGGCCTTGGGGTTTGAGCATGTTGCGCTTTACGGTATGGCCGGCTATAACGGCGTGGCTATTTTGGCCAAAACACCGCTCAAAAACATTACCCCGGCCGACTGGGTGGGCAAACATGACGCACGGCATATCCGGGCTGTCGTATTTGATGATATTGAAATCAACGACATTTATATTCCGGCCGGCGGCGATATCCCCGACCCGGTGGCTAATCTGGCGTTTGCCCACAAATTATGCTTTATGGACGATATCAGCGAATATTTTGAGCAGCACAAGGCGGAATTAAGCCAAAAGAAAATGCTGCTGTGCGGTGATTTTAACGTGGCGCCGAGCGAAAACGATGTTTGGAATCACAAGCAGCTTTTGAAGATTGTGTCGCACACGCCGATTGAGGTCGGCCGGCTGAACCGCCTGTTTAAGTCGCTCGACTTTGTTGACGCGGTGCGACTGGCTTATCCGGAACCGGAAAAAGTTTTTTCGTGGTGGAGTTACCGCAACCCGAACTGGCAGACCAACAACAAAGGCCGGCGGCTGGATCATATCTGGGTATCGCCTAATCTTAAAGACCGGGTTTGCGGCGCCAAAATCCTTAAAGAATATCGGGCGGCAGAGCGGCCGTCGGACCATGTTCCGGTTATGGTAGAAATCAGCAAATAGGTTTTATTTTTCTTTTTTGTCGGTCTTCGCCTTATAATAACTGGCGGGCAAAACTTCCATCAGCTCAAACAGTTTGTCGGCAACCTGCGGGTTGGGAATACGGATAAAACTGTTGACGAGTTCTTGAATCCGCGAGCTTTTTAGCGGATCTTCCACCGTAACCGCCGCGGTGTCTTCGGCGCTGAAAACGGCGTCGGTCGCGATAAAACGCGGACTTTGCGCGCGGGCTTCCGGCGGGATATCCTGATAAAAATAGTCAATATGAACGCCCAAAACCAAAGCGATATCATACAAGCGGCTGGCGGGAACACGGTTTTGGGCTTTTTCGTATTTTTGAATCTGCTGGAAGGTCAAACCCAGCAAGTCGGCGAGTTTTTCCTGCGGCCATTTTAAGGTATTGCGGCGCAGCCGGATACGACTGCCGATGTAAATATCAATTTTGTTGGGCTGGCCGTCGGGCTGACGGCCGCGCGCACGCTGCCGCGGCGATGAAACCGGCGCCTCGGTTGAAAGATTGTTTGAAACACGGGATTTTGTCATCTTTTGTTTCCTCTTTTGGCAGGCAAATTCCCGAAAAAAGAGGTGGGAGGAAGGTTTGAAGCCCCTGTTTAGTGTAACCGAAACAGCTGGTCACGCCGGCGCTGGCAAGCCAGACCGCCGGCGTATATTCCAGAACCCCCTCCCATCAGATGGGAGAGCGCTACGCTACACAAAGTCAAATCAGGAGGGATTCATTCTCCTTAAATTTGCCTTTAGTTGTATTATAACCCCGAAAACATTGCAAGGAATATTTTACAAATGCCATCGGGAACTCCGTTTTATGCCGCGATTTCATTGCCGGCATAAAAATATCCGCCTTAAAAAATTAAGGCGGGGAGTTAGAAACTGCCTAAACACAAACAGCCTGAATTATTCGTCATATCCGTAGGATATGCTTATTTCTTCAGCTCCCCGAGGGGAAACGTGTTTAGAGGAGTTTCTAAGGCTCCACAGAGGCAACTCGCCTCTGCGTTTATGATATTAAGGGAAATAATTAAAAAATGCAAGTCTTAATTTAGAAAACAAAAACCTTCCGTCTAACCAAACGGAAGGTCTGAAACAAAAAAACACCTTTATAAGGTGGAAAAAATATAAAAAGAAAGCCTCTGAACCGAGGCTTTCTTTTTTTGAAGTTTCTGGTTTTATTTGCCCAGCTGAGCTGCAACCTCAGCGGCAAAGTCTTCTTCTTTTTTCTGCAGGCCTTCGCCGAGTTTGAACCGGACATAACCGGCCAACTTGATGTCGGCACCGAGCTCTTTGGCAGCATCGGCAATAACCTGTTTAACCTTTTTATCCGGATCCATAATATAGGCCTGTTCCTCAAGAACAACCTCTTCATAATATTTGCGGATACGGCCTTCAACCATCTTTTCGATGATGTTTTCCGGTTTGCCGGAGGCTTTGGCTTGCTCGGCAAAGATGGATTTTTCATGCTCAACGGCGGCCGGATCTACCGAGGCAATATCCTTAAACAACGGCGCCGAAGCGGCAATGTGCATGGCAATATGTTTGCCGAGTTCTTCAAGCTTGGCTTTGTCGGCCGTGGATTCAAGCGCAACCAAAACGCCGATTTTGCCCAGATTGTTGCCGCAGGAATTGTGCAGATAAGACGCAACAACACCGTTATTTACCTGCAGCATGGCGGCACGACGCAAGGTCATATTCTCGCCGATTTTGGCAATCAGGTCGGTCAGGCGCTCTTCAAAAGTTTTGTTGCATTTCGGGCAGTGAAAAGACTTCATGTCGCAAAGCTCGCCGGAAGCCATCAAGGCAACCTTGGCCGCATCGGCAACATATTCCTGAAACAGCTCGTTTTTGGCAACGAAATCGGTCTCGGAGTTAACCTCGGCAATGGCGCCTTTGTTACCCTCAACATAAACCGAAACCAAACCTTCGGCAGCAATACGGCTGGCTTTTTTGGCCGCGGAAGCCAAACCCTTTTTGCGCAGCCAGTCAACGGCGGCGTTCATATCACCGTTGCTCTCAACCAGGGCCTTTTTGCAATCCAGCATGCCGGCGCCGGTTGATTCTCTTAACTCTTTTACTTTTGCGGCAGTAATTTCTGTCATTTTCGTTATTCCTCTGTTTTGCTTAATTGACGGCGGCACTAAACAAACTTAATGCCGCCGCTCGTGATATTAATGATTGACGCTCAGGAAAAAATTATTCCTGCGTTTCGGCTTCGGCTTTGTCGGCTGCTTTTTTAGATGTTCTTTTTTTGGCAGCTTTCGGCGCCTCGGCCTGTTCTTCAACCATCTCGTCAACTTTAACGCCCTGTGCGGCAATCTGAGCCTGCATACCGTCCAGAACCGCGGCGGAAATCATTTCCGAATAGAAACGAATGGCGCGGATGGCGTCGTCGTTGCCGGGAACCGGCAGATCAACCGTGTCGGGGTCCGCGTTGGTATCGCAGATGCCGATAACCGGGATACCCAGCTTTTTGGCCTCTTTAATCGCCAAAGCCTCTTTGCAGGTATCAATTACAAAAACCAAATCCGGCTGGCCGCCCATGTTCATAATGCCGCCCAGCTCCAGCTGCAGTTTTTCCTGCTCTTTTTTCATACCCTGCAGTTCTTTTTTGGTGTAACCGGTCAAATCGCCTTTTTCAAACATCTCGTTTAATTTAACCAAACGGGTGATTGATTTGTGAACGGTTTTCCAGTTGGTCAGCATACCGCCCAGCCAACGCTGGTTAACATAGTACTGACCGCAGCGCTCGGCGTTTTCTCTGATGATGTCCTGAGCCTGGCGTTTGGTGGCAACAAACAAAACCTTGCCGCCCTGGGAAGCAATTTCCCGGGTTGTGGCCATGGCCGTGTAAAGCATCGGGTAGGTCTTTTGCAGGTCAATAATGTGAATGTTGTCTTTTTTGCCGTAAATATACGGAGCCATTTTCGGATTCCAGCGACGGGCATGGTGTCCGAAGTGTACGCCGGCTTCAATCATCTGGCGTAAAGTAAATGTAGGAAGAGTCATATCTTTTTATCCTTTTCCGGTTAATCCTCCGCGGGTCCTCGGCCGGCAACACCGGCACCGGAGTGAGGCTTAAAAGCAGCCCCAAAAACCCGCGTGCGAGTTATAAGAACGCCCCATGCGTCCTTTTCGGGACTCTTTTTATACATAAACAATTAAAAAATCAAGCGTTTTTTATAAAAAAAGTTTGTTGAATTATCAAAGTTTATGCTTGTGTAATTTTGGCTTTTGTTTTATGGTAGCGCTTGAATTATAAAGCTTTGAATAAGGATTAAGATGTCTGATTTGTTTGATGCCGCTTTGGAGGAAGCGAAAGAATACAGCGCCCAGTCGATTGAGGTTTTGGAAGGTTTGGAGCCTGTCCGGCACCGGCCGGGTATGTATATCGGCGGCACCGACGAAACCGCCCTGCACCATCTGGTGGCGGAGATTTTGGACAACTCCATGGACGAGGCCGTGGCCGGCTATGCCAACCATATTGACGTTATTCTGCACGCCGATTATTCGGTTTCCATTATCGACAACGGCCGCGGTATTCCGGTTGACGCTCATCCGAAATATCCCGACAAATCGGCTCTGGAAGTTATTATGACCATGCTGCACTCCGGCGGCAAGTTCGGCGGCGGCGCTTATAAGGTTTCCGGCGGTTTGCACGGCGTCGGACTCTCAGTGGTCAATGCGCTTTCGGAAAAGCTGGTGGTAGAAATCGCCAGAGATAAAAAGCTTTACCGGCAGGAATATGCCAAAGGTATTCCGCAGACGCCGCTGCAGCTTATCGGCAATGCGCCCAACCGCCGCGGGACATCTATCACCTTTAAGCCGGATCCGGAAATTTTCGGCATTAATTCCAATCTGCAGCCGAACCGTATTTTCCGTATGGCGCGCTCCAAGGCCTTTTTGTTTAAGGGTATCAAAATCAACTGGCGCTGCGCTCCGGAGGTTTTGGGCGAAGGCGAGGCAACGCCTCAGGAAGCCGAGCTTTGTTTTCCGAACGGCATTTTAGACTTTTTGAATTATCAGATCGGTGCAAAAGCAACCATCAACCGGCGGCCGTTTGCCGGCGAGGCAGAGCTTGATAATGACGAGGGCAAAGTTGAGTGGGCCATTACCTGGCCGGAAGACGAAAACGGTTTCTGCCACTCTTACTGCAATACCGTCATTACGCCGATGGGTGGCACCCATGAGACCGGATTTAAGGCCGCGCTCTTAAAAGGGCTTAAAGAATACGGCGAAATGGTCAATAACAAAAAGGCCGCAAATATTACCGCCGAGGATTTTTTGAGCGATGCGGCGATTATGTTGTCGTTATTCATCAGGGATCCGCAGTTTCAGGGGCAAACCAAAGACAAACTGACCTCAACCAAAGCAACCCGGCTGGTCGAATCCGCGGTTAAAGACTCTTTTGACCACTGGCTGTCGTCTGACCTGGAAAACGCCGCGGCGCTGCTTGAGTATGTTGTTGAACGCGCCGAGGCTCGCAAAAAGAAAAAAGAAGAAAAAGAAAAGGTGCGCAAAAGCCCGACCAAACGCCTGCGTCTGCCCGGCAAACTGGCAGACTGTTCGCAGGCCTCGGCAGAAAATACCGAGATTTTTATCGTTGAGGGTGATTCCGCCGGCGGCTCGGCCAAGCAGGGACGCGACCGTGTCACGCAGGCCATTCTCCCCCTGCGGGGCAAAATTTTGAACGTGGCCAGCGCTTCGTTGGATAAAATTACCCAAAACCAGGAAATCAAAGATATGATTGAGGCTTTGGGCTGCGGCACCAAAGAAAATTATAAAGAAGAAAACCTGCGTTATGAAAAAATCATTATCATGACCGATGCCGATGTCGACGGCGCCCATATCGCCTCGCTTTTAATGACGTTTTTCTACCAGCATATGCCGCAGCTGATTGCCAACGGGCATTTGTTTATTGCCACGCCGCCGTTGTATAAAATTGCGGTGGGCGGCAAAAATTATTACGCTCTTGACGACGCAGACAAAGACAGAATCCTGGCCAAAGTGGTCAAAGGCAACCAAAAACCCGATATCAGCCGGTTTAAAGGCCTGGGTGAGATGAGCGCACAGCAGCTTAAAGAAACAACCATGGACAAGAAAAACCGTATGCTTTTGCGCGTGATGATCCCCTCCACCGCCACCGAAGAAGGCAAAGAAGAGGCCTTTGAAACCCGGCGGCAGGTTGAACGACTGATGGGTAAAAACCCGGAACTGCGCTTTAAGTTTATTATTGAACGCGCCAAATTCGTTGATGATCTGGATATTTGACAAGAGGTAGCGTATGAAACTTTCGGCAATCTTTCTGTCTGTATTGGTGGTGTTTATCTGGGGTATCAATCCGGCCACCAGCAAGCTCGGTTTGGAACAAATACCGCCGTTTACTTATCTGACCATCCGGTATCTGATTATTTCGTTTTTGGTGCTGCCCTTTGCCGACAAACCAACCAAACATGAGCTGTGGCAGTTGTTTATCGTTGCCTTAACCTCAAACGTTATTAACAACATCCTGAGTTATATCGCCTATTCTGAATTGTCACCGTCGGCCAGTTCGCTTCTGCTGCAAACCGAGGGGCCGATTTCGGTTTTGATGGCCTGCATCTGGGCCAAAGAACGCATTACCTTGCGACAGGCATTGTCTATCATGCTGTCTTTTGTCGGCGTTATGGTTATTTTGGGGCTGCCGCAAATGAGCTTGTACGGCGTGGTTTTGATTTTATTGTCACGCGTATTCTGGGGTGCCTGCCAGATTATTTTCAAAGGCACCAAACATATGCCGATGACAACATTTCTGGCTTATTCTTATCTTTTTGCCGTGCCGTTTACCGCGGCGGGCTCGGTCTGGATTGAAAATTATGACTACCGCAACCTGGCCGATGTCAACTGGCATATTGCCGGCTGGACGCTGGCCTTTGAAGTGGTGGTTTTGTCTTTGGCCATGGTTTTATGGCAAAAACTGATTGCCGCAAACGGCGTCAGCAGAATTGCACCGTTTTGTACTTTAAGAATCGTCTTTGGTATTGCCGCCGGCGTTATTGTCTTCAACGATCCTCTAAGCTGGCAAATCCTGCTGGGCGCCGTTTTGGTCACTTTCGGCGTTCTTCTGACGATGCGCGATTTTAACATTATTTTGAAAGCACGAACCAACTCGGTTGCCGTTTATCGCAATGCCCACCGCGTGTTGATGGAACGGCGGCTGAAGAGGATTTCTTTAAGAAAGAGACACAGATGATCAGAAAATACCGGGCGGAAGATGTTGAAAAAGTTTTGGATATCTGGCTCAGAGCCAGTGTTCAATCACATAATTTCGTCAAAGAAGAATATTGGCAAAAAATGGTTCCGGTGATTAAAAAATATTATTTGCCGAATACCGACAGTTTTGTGTTTGAAGACAAACATCAGATTAAGGCCTTTATGAGTATTATTGATGACAAACATATCGGCGCCTTGTTTGTCGATCCTAAATATCAAAATCAAAAAATCGGCACCAAACTGGTTAATTATGCCAAAAAAATCTACCCCGAACTGACGTTAAAAGTTTATATCAAAAACGCTAACGCCACGCGTTTTTATCAGCACAACGGGTTTAAGATCATTGCCGAACAGACCGACGACGATACTCAGGAACAAGAACTCCTGATGAGTTGGTCGCTGGAGTGTAAAAGCGGCTATACAAAAAAATATCCCGGTGATTCTTAAAAAAAATGCTCCAAATCCCTGAAAACAAGGTTTGGAGCATTTTTTAACATACTTTTGCCATCTGCTTCCATCTGTTTAAGACGGCTTGCAGGCTTTCTTCTAGTTGCAGGCCGTCAACACTGAGGGACGTGCACCATGGCAGCATTTCCCTGTAAAGGATTGGCTCGGTTTCTTTGAGATACGAGCGAATGCGTTTGCGGATAAGCGCATCATCTTCACGGATAACCGACCGGCCGCCGCATTTCGGACAACAACCTTGCGAAGCAAAATGGGTGGTACCGCAGATTTCGCAAATACGCCTTTGTTGAATACGATTGAGAATAACATCCAAATTCGTATTGAGAACAACGCAGAGCGGTTTTGAAAAGTCTTTCACACAGCTATGCAAAAAAGCAAATTGCGGCGAACGTCGCGGATAACCGTCCAGAAGCACATCTCCGGTTGTTTCGGCCAAACGGCGGGCAACAATCTGGTTTACGATTTTGTCGGCAACCAATATGCCCGATTTAACCTGCCGGGTTATTTTGATGCCTAAGGGCGTGTTGTCTTTAATCTCCCGGCGCAAAATATCCCCGGTGGAAATTTTGGTCAAATTCAGTTCTTCGACAAGTCTGTCACCCAAAAGCCCTTTACCGGAACCCGGCGAACCAAACAAAATAATCATTCTTCTTAATTCCATTGTGATGAATTTTTTATGTTATATAAAAATATTCTGATAATTTTTAAGCATATGGTGTTATAACGGCAAAAAAAATTTTTGTACAGAAATTTATTTGTATATTTAGGGCTTGACTTTTGGCAAAAATTTAGTTATTTTGCAGTCGACCTTGGGGTTATAGCTCAGTTGGGAGAGCGCTTGAATGGCATTCAAGAGGTCAGGAGTTCGATCCTCCTTAGCTCCACCAGTTTTGCGAAAGGCCCGTCTGATACGGCGGGCCTTTTATAAAATAAAAAGTTACGCGTTACGGGGTCATAGCTCAGTTGGGAGAGCGATTGGTTCGCAATCAATAGGTCGGGAGTTCGATCCTCCCTGGCTCCACCAGTTTCAAAAAAGCCTGCCGAATTTCGACAGGCTTTTCTTTTTACAACGTTACTTTAACCGTTAATAAAGGAAACAGTGCTTCCCGGCTGCCAAAATGCGAATAAACATACTCGCCATAATCGCGCACGGTGAGCAATGATCTGAAGGGTTCGGCAACCGTCAGCGGTTTTTCAAACTGGTATTTGTAAAAATCCTGCTCGGTATCGTTATAAATCAGGAAACTTTTGGTCGCAAACGGAAGCTTTTTAATCGTCAGGACGCCGTTTTGCGCCGTTGACAGGCGAATCAGCTCCAGTCCGGGAAATAATTTTTCGACCCGGTCAAACTCAAGCTCAACCGGCAAAAAATAACTCTTTTGCCAAACAACTTCATAAAACTTGAAATTGAAAGCATTATAACCGATCAAACGGCCGTCGACTATAAATTCAAAATGAGAAGCCAGTTCATTCAGTCTTGTGCCGGCGGCACCGACATATTCGGAATATCCGCCGCTGCCGGACGAATAGTGTTTGGTGAACATGATGCGGTCTTCAACCAGATTGCCGGCTGACCAGAAATGCCCCGAAGGCGAATAAAATATTTGTTGATTTTCTTTCACCTGATTATCCAAAAGCTCCGGCGGAATTTGATATTCGTTGCCGCAGGCCGCCAGAAAAAGACAAAGGCTTAAAATGATTTTGCGCATAAATTTCTCCCTGTCCGTTGATTTTTTATTGCAGTTTTTATGCAACAAGACTAACTTAAAATAGTTTTTTTATCAAGGAGTACCTTAAATGTCTGCTGAACAAACACCCCGGGCGCTGCGTCATATCATCGCCATCATAGGCCGGCGCAATGCCGGAAAGTCATCTTTACTCAATGCGTTGACGGAGCAGGATATTTCTATTGTTTCGCCGGAGGCCGGAACAACCACCGACGCGGTTGCCAAGCCTTATGAACTCTTGCCGCTGGGACCGGTAACCTTTTATGATACGGCAGGACTGGACGACGACTCATCTTTGGGGCAGCAGCGGATTAAATCTACCCGCAAAGCTCTGTATAAGGCCGATGTTGCGGTATTGGTCGTCAATGAGGACGGGCTGGGCTCTTTTGAAAAGCAGATTGCCGCCGATGTCCGCGAGATGCAAATTCCGCTGGTGGCCGCTTTTAATAAATGCGACAAAGCAACTTTAAGACCCGAAGATGAGACTTTCTGCCGGGAAAACAATATTCCGTATACGGTTGTTTCGGCGCTTGAAAATAAAAACATCACCCGGTTAAAAGAGTTGATTATTGCCGCCGTGCCGGAAGAAAACAAACGGCCGATAAAACTCCTGGACGGGCTGGTCGAAGCCAAAGACAGCGTTATTCTGGTTACGCCGATTGATACTTCGGCGCCGAAAGGCCGCTTGATTCTGCCGCAGGTGCAAATTCTGCGCGAAGTTTTAGATACAAAAGCTTTTGCCACCGTTACCCAGACGGAAGAACTGGCCGACAGCCTGGCCGCGCTGAAGGATAAGCCGCGGATTGTCATCACCGACTCCCAGGCGATTTTACAGGTTGATAAAATCGTGCCGCCGGAAATTGCCCTGACGACTTTTTCGATTTTGTTTGCACGCCACAAAGCCGACCTGCAAATTATGGCCGAGGGAGCCAAAACAATAGACCGGCTGGAAAACGGTGATAAAATCCTGATTGCCGAGGCTTGCTCGCACCATGCCCAAGACGACGATATTGCCAAAGTTAAAATTCCGAACTGGCTCAGCCGCTACACCGGCAAAAAATTTGAGTTTTCATTCCGTACCGGCAGCGATTTTCCGGAAAACCTTGAGGAATACCGGCTTGTGATTCATTGCGGCGCCTGTATGCTTAATAAGGCAGAAATGAACCGCCGCTTAAGGGAATGTGTGCGGCGCGGCGTACCGATTACCAATTACGGTATTGCCATTTCCAAAACTCAGGGGGTTTTGGAGCGGGTTATCAAACCTTTCGGTCTGTAAAAACTCTTTAAGGTTATCTTGTTTTTTGCCCAAAACGGCTTATCTCTTTGCCGGAAATATTAATTTTATAAGGAGAGAGCCGATGAAAAAACTATTGTTGTCTTTAATGTGCGCCATTTTGGCCGCAACCAGCGTTCAGGCGAAGGATAAACACAAAAACAAAGGTTTTATGTTTGTACCGGAAAGCGTGGTTGTCGAAACCGTGGCCGATGCCAAAAACAAAGCCGATGATACGATTGTCGTTTTGCAGGGACAAATTGTCAAAGCTCTGGGCGACGATAAATATCAGTTTACTGACGAAACCGGCGAGATTATTCTGGATATTGATCAAGACGATTTTGATGGCGTAACCGTCGTTGAAGGCGAGATTATTCAAATCACCGGTGAAATCGACAAAGAAATGATGAAACCGGCCGAAGTTGACGTCAAACATATTAAAAAGATGAACGGCAAAAAGGCCGACGGCAAGAAAAAAGACAAACATAAAAAGTAAATTTATTCTCTGGGATACTGCGTCAGCCCCGCAAAAAGCGGGGCTGATATATATCAGAGCTGATCGGCAAATTTATGCAAAAGGGCTTTAAGCTCATTCACCTGATCAAGCTGTCGGTTCAACTTTCTTTCCGGCAGATCTTCAACACTGAAACATAACTTCTTGCCGTAACGGCAAAATAAGTCGATAGTGTTAATCAATCGTCGGTTATTCCAACGTATCTCGTTTCCTTCTTCAATCAGAAACAGATTGTCGGCTTTCATACCCAGATTATCTGCCATTTCTTCCAAAGACAAGCCGGATTCCTCCCGTGTCTGTTTGAGCAAATCACCGAGAGCCTTAGCGCTGTAAGATGTCATAGCTGCGGTTAAAAAATGATTCATCAGTTTTAACTCCTTATTTTGTTATTGATTAAACAAAACCGCCTTAAAAATTAAGGCGGGGAGTTAGTAACTGCTAAAACACAGTCCGGGTTATTCGTCGTGCAGGCACGCTTATATCCCCGGCTCCCCTTCAAAGGAGTTTTTCCTATAAGATGTTTTTGAGACACCGCCGGGACAACCCGCCCCGGCAAAGGTAAGATTAATTAAAATGACGCAAATAAGCAAGGGGAAAATATTTTATCATTGTTGTCATTCTGAGGGGCGATAGTCCCGAAGAATCTCTTAGATGTTTCGCTTACGCTCAACATGACCATAAAGGGCTTTGTCATTCTGAGGAGCAGAGCGACGAAGAATCTCTGAGATGTTTCGCTTTCGCTCAACATGACGAGGAACAGTTATTCGTCCGGGAACCCGAAATCACTGCCCGGTTTACAAAACTTTACGGGAATTAAGCGCCAGCTGCAACGTGCCTTCGTCCATATAATCCAGCTCGGCGCCCATCGGAATACCTTGCGCCAGTGTGGTTATTTTAACACCGCTGTCCTTAAAGCGCGACAACAGATAATGCGAGGTAATTTGTCCGTCAATGGTTGCCGGAAGTGCCAAAACCAGCTCTTTTATCGTTCCGGAGGCTATTCTTTTGGCCAGGGAATCGATATTCAGGTCCTCCGGCACCACTCCTTCCATGGCCGACAAAACACCTCCCAGAACGTGATATTTGCCCTTAAACAGCGATACGCGCTCCATCGCCCACAAATCGGCCACATCGCGCACCACGCAGATCAGGCTGTCGTCCCGGGTTGTCGACGTGCATATCGGGCAAGGACTCTGTGTGTCAAAATTGCCGCAAATTTCACAGGTTTTGATATTTTGCGCCACGTTGTTCAATGCGTCAATCAGCGGCAGAAAGGCCGTTTCTCTTTTATCCAGCAGATGCAACACAATACGTCTTGCTGACCGCGAACCCAGCGACGGCAGCTTGGCAATCTGTTTAATCAGGACTTCAATATCTTTTCCGGCCATGGCTTTCCCTTAAAAAGGTAATTTCATACCGCCGAGGTTAAGCCCTCCGGTCAAGGCGCTCAGACTGTCGTTCATTTTGGCGTCGATTTTGTCTTTGGCGTCATTATAGGCGGCACGGATAAGATCTTCCAAAACTTCGGTTTCTTCCGGATCAACCAGGCTTTTGTCAATGCTTAAACCGGTCATAGCAAATTTGCCGTTCAGCGTAACTTTGACCATACCGCCGCCCGAAGTTCCTTCAACTTCTTCTTCCGCCAGTTTGGCCTGTTCTTCCTGCATCTTTTTTTGCATCATCTGTGCTTGTTTCATCAGGTTTTGAATATTCATCATGATTCGCTGTCCTCATCAAAATAGTTGTTGTCTTCTTCAAACGCCGCCGGCTCGCTTTCATCGGTTTTTTCCGGTGACGTTTTACGCGTCAGGCTGTCAATTTTGGCGCCGCGGAATTCGGCCATCACGGCCTTAACCAGCGGCAGCTCCATTACGTCTTTTTTGTTTTCGCGGTCGGCCGCCGCTTCTTTGTCGGCAATCGTTTCGCCCAGTGCACCGCGCTGAATGTCAATATCCCAGAGAATACCTGTTGCTTCGGTCAAAATATTCTGCAGTTTCAGTAAAAAGTCGCTGTTGATTTTATCGGAAACGGTAATTTTCATAACGCCGTTTTTAAATTCGCCGAAAGAAACATCGTTTTTAAGGCTGTAAGCCATCATCATTTGTTTGGAATTTTGCAGATAATCAACCAATTCTTCCGGTTTGTTAAAACACAGGGCATCAATATCTGCCGCCGGTTTTTGCGTATCCGGTTCCGGTTGTTTTGCCTTAACGGCGGTGCCTGCTGCCGGACTGGCAACGGCTGCCGTCGGACGAATTAATTCAGAGTTTTTTTTTAAGCCGTCCAGAATCTCTGCCGGAGTGGGAAGATTGGCCGAATAGGCTATGCGGATAAGAATCATTTCCAAGGCGTCGGCCTGCAGCGGGGCAATGTTTATCTCACTCAAACCCTTAATCAGCATCTGCCAGATTTTAGATAAAACGGCAATCGGAATATTCGGAGCCAGCCGGTTGCAAAAATCTTTTTCATTTTCCGACAACGCCGGATCGTTTAAGGCTTCCGGCACGATTTTAACCTTGGCCAGCAGATGGGTTATGTTAATTAAATCCTGCAGCAGAGTCAGCGGGTTGGCACCGTTTTGGTGCTGCCGGTTCAGATTGGCGACGACTTCTTCCATCTTGCCGCCTACCAGATTTTCAAAAAGCTCAAAAGTCAGTGTACGGTCGGCCAGTCCGATCATGTTTTTGACAATGTCGGTTTTAACCTCACCGCCGCCGAGGGAAATCGCCTGATCCAAAAGCGACAATCCGTCACGGCACGAACCGTCGGCGGCTTTGGCTATCAGGTGCAAGGCCTCTTCTTCGGTTTTGACATTTTCTTTCGCGGCAATGTTTTTGAAATGATTGACCAGTGTTTCAATCGACAAACGCTGTAAGTCAAACCGCTGGCAGCGCGACAAAATGGTTACCGGAACTTTGCGGATTTCGGTGGTGGCAAAAATAAAAATAACGTGTGACGGCGGCTCTTCCAGTGTTTTTAAAAGGGCGTTGAAAGCCTGTTTGGAGAGCATATGAACTTCGTCGATGATATAAACTTTATACCGTGCGTTGGTCGGCTTATAGCGTACGCCGTCCAAAATCTCGCGGATATCGTCAACACCGGTGCGCGAGGCCGCGTCAAGCTCCAATACGTCAATATGACGGGATTCGGCAATGGCCCGGCAGTTTTCGCAAATACCGCAGGGATTAACCGTTGCCCCGGCCGTTGCATCTTTTCCGGTGCAGTTGAGCGCCTTGGCGATAATCCGGGCAGTGGTCGTCTTGCCGACGCCGCGAATCCCCGTTAAAATATACGCATGGTGCAAACGGTTATTTTTAATGGCATTGGTAATCGTCTTGACCAGTGCGTCCTGCCCCAGAAGCTCGTTAAAATTCTGCGGGCGGTATTTGCGGGCCAGAACCACATAATCCTGTTTGTTTTCTTCTGCCATCAAAATATCCTGTCATCAATCATCAAGGCGGAGAAGAAACGACCTCAACGGATTTCGTTACGGCTGCTTCCTTCCGGACCTGACCGGGTTGGCGAAACGTTAACCCGTTCTTCTCCTTAGTCATAGTTAGCAAAAAGCGGGCGGCTTTTCAAGCATAATTTAATTTTTTGCCGGTTAATTTATATAAATTCCCATCGCGCGGAGCTGTTCGTCGGCCGCCTCTTGATCACGTTCGTCGTCATCAGCGTATACGCTCTGGTTTTCTTCCGGCAGAACCTGCCCGTAAATAACGATTTGCGCCAGAGAAGGGTCTTTGCCGAAAATCCGCGGTGCCCGGTAATAAGAATCAATCGTTACCGCCGGCAGAGGCTCGGTTATGGTTTCAAAATAGCGGCTGCCGCTGTCAACGGCTATGTTGCCCTCGGGACGGACCTCAACAACATCAAGCGAATGTTGGTTGGTGCCGTCATTGAAAAATCTTACCCGGCCGTTTATCCCGCCGAAACCGGCCTCCGCGGTAATATCCTCGTTCAGGTTTTCGCTGTGCAACCGGGCCAGCCGGTCGGCAATGCCGACGGCATCGTAAGCCAGGGTGTAAAGACTGCTGGGATTTTCGTTGAAAACGGCGTAATATTGCCCGGCAAACTGCCCTGCCAACGGTCTGGACAGGGAAGGATAAAGGCTTTTGTTGATGGCGGCCTCGTTATTCAGCCGGCTTCCTTCCCATACGGACGTTCCCAAAAACTGTACTTGCGGATAAGCCGCGTCATAATAGGCAAACATCGAAATCGCCGCCGTTAGTTTGGCGCCGTTCTCCGGAATGATAAGCGCATCAAATCCGATATCGCCCAAACCTTCGCGGGTTGTCAGTTTTTTCAGGGCATATTGCGCCTGGTTGTTTCCGTTGTTTGCCGCCGCCTGCAACCGGCTTTTCAGCCGCGTAACCCGGGAATGCCGCCGGTCGTAATTGGTCATTTGTTTGACAATTTGCGAAAAATCGGACGAACCCGGCGGATAAAAGCCGATTACCGTAACGTCAACCCCGTTTTTCTGCGCCGATTTAACCGCAGCTCTGGCCACTGCGCCGCCGGTGCCGTTATCCGGAAGCAGCAGCGCAAATCTTTTGCGTCCCTGTTGTGCGGCATAGGTCATAATCCGGTCAACCTGCTCGTCAATCAGCAGTCCGAGAGTATAAATCGTCGGTTGCAAAACCTCCTGTGCTGTAGAAAAGGCGATAACCGGAACACCGCGATAAATCGTTTCGTTGGTAACGGCCTGAACCTCAAGGCTTTTTAATGGACCGATAATCAGATCGGAGCGTTGGTTTATGGCGTTTTCAATGGCAATTCTGGCACCGGCGGGCGTACTTTGAGTGTCATAATATTGCAAAACCAAATTGGGATTATTTATATTGTTTAACGCTATCATTGAGGCATTTTTTAGCCCTTGGCCGTATTTGGCATCGCCGCCGGTCAACGGCAATAACATTCCGACACGAAAACTTTCGCTTGTCGAAATGCCGATTTCGGCAATATCGGTATTATAACTGTCGGCGCCGCCCTCGTCTTTGATGCCGCTGGTGGAGCCGCAGGCGCTGAGGCATAAGCAGACAACGGCAAAATAAAGTTTTTTTAACACTTGCATTTTATCCCAAAATAGAAAACAATCTTGTATCTAGTTTTAGTTTAAAAATTCCGTATTGTAAAGAGAGGTCTTGATGAAAAACGGCATTTATCTTGTCGCCACGCCAATCGGCAATATCGGCGATATCACGCTGCGGGCGCTTGAGGTTTTAAAAAATGCTGCTGTCATCGCTTGTGAAGACACCAGAGTAACTAAAAAGCTATTCTCTCTTTTGGGGCTGTCAAGCCATGATAAAACTTTTGTCGTGATGCATGACCATAATGAGGGTGAAACCGCGCAAAAGATTATTGACCTAGCTTCTTCCGGCAATATTGTCGCTTATGTTTCCGACGCCGGGTCGCCGCTTATATCAGATCCCGGCTACAAACTGGCACATCTCTGCCGGGAACAAAATGTTTATCTGACAACAATCCCCGGTTCTTGCGCCGCCATCTGCGGGCTGCAGCTGTCCGGGTTGCCGACGGACAAATTTTTGTTTGCCGGTTTTATTCCCAACAAAGATAAAGCCCGCCGCGAAGCACTGGAAAAATATAAAGACGTTGCCGCAACACTGATTTTTTACGAAACCGCCAACCGTCTGCTTAAAACTCTGACAGCGGCGGAAGAGATTTTTGCCGGAAGGGAATTGTCCGTTGCCCGCGAAATAACCAAACTTTATGAAGAATGCCGCAGCGGAACCGCTGCGCAGTTGATTGAATACTATACCGCCAACCCGCCCAAAGGCGAAATTGTCCTGATGGTTGCGCCGCCTTCGGCCGATACTTTTCTTGTCGATTACCGGGAAGAACTTGCTGCCGCCATGCGCAACGCCAGCCTGAAAACGGCGGTCAAAGACATTGCCGGTAAATACGGCCTGAATAAGAACGAAGTTTATCAAACGGCTCTGGAGCTTAAAAATGAGCTTTGAACTGAGCGGTAAAACGGCCGAATTCATAGCGCTGCAGTATTTACGGCTTAAGGGATATGTTCTTGTCGCCCGCAATTATGTTACCGGCCGCGGTACCGGCGCCGGCGAGGTTGACCTGATTATCAAAAATCAAACGGACATCGTTTTTGTTGAGGTTAAAAAACGCAAGAATCTTGAAACGGCGGCCTATGCAATTCTTCCCCGCCAGCAGGAACGAATTCGTCGCGCTGCCGAGGTCTTTTTGGCGCATCATCGGGAATATGCCTCTTTTAATGTTCGTTTTGATGTTTTTTTATTACAAACGCCGTTCAAATTTGAACATATCGAAAACGCTTTTTAAGCTTTGGCACTTTCTTCCTGTTTTTTTGATTTAAGCTGACCACAAGCCGCCAGAATATCCTGCCCGCGGGCCACGCGTATCGGCGCCTCATATCCGGCCGCTTCCAAAAGCCTTGAAAAAGCATGGACTTTATTGTTGGAGCTTGGCACAAAATCGCATCCCGGCCACGGATTAAACGGAATCAGGTTAAACTTGGCGCCGAGATTGTATTTTTTCATCAGGGCAATGAGTTCTTTGGCATCTTCCGGCGTATCGTTAAAGTCTTTGAGCATCAGATATTCAAAAGTAATCATCCGGCTCATTCCCATGATATCCTGATATTTTTGGCAGGCTTCCAAAACGCGTTCTATCGGATAGCGGTTGTTTATGGGCATAATCTGCGAGCGTTTTTCGTTATTCGGCGCATGCAGGCTGATTGCCAGTTTAACGCCGAGTTCCGCCGCCACGGCCTCAATATTCGGCACAATGCCGGAAGTCGACAACGTGATACGTCTTTTGGAAATGGCGATACCGTCGCCGTCGGACAAAATTTTAAGCGCTTTGAAGGTTTCTTCTTTATTATGCAGCGGTTCGCCCATACCCATCACCACGATATTGGAAAGATAACGGGTTTCGTTGGTGGGCGAAGGCCATTCGCCGTAACTATCGCGCGCCACCATAAATTGGGCGACGATTTCCCCGGCGGTCAGATTGCGGGTAATTTTCTGACTTCCGGTATGGCAGAATTTGCAGCCGACCGCACAACCCACCTGGGTTGAAATACACACCGCGCCGCGGTCTTCTTCGGGAATATAGACCGTTTCGATTCGCTGACCGTCATCAAACTCCAGCAGCCATTTGCGGGTTTTGTCTTTGGACAGTTGCTCGGCAACGATCTTCGGCCGCCGCAGGGTATAGTTTTCTTTTAATTTGGCGCGCAGGTCTTTTGACAAATTGCTCATTTTGTCAAAGTCGCTTTCACCCCTGAAATAAATCCACTGCCACAACTGTTTGACTCTGAATGGTTTCTCGCCGAGGGCGGAAAGTTCGGCGGCAAGTTCTTCTTTTGACAACCCAATCAGATTTTTCATTATTTGCACTTGTTGGAAATTGCTTTATAGGCTGAAGTAAAGCCCGTCAGCGAATACGTGTCTTTGGTTTTGGTGCCGCGTGACGAAACACCGTCCACAATCATGCGGCTGCCGCGTTTCATTGCCGCAACGATATCTTTGTCGTCTTTGTCTTTCATGGCCCAGGCCTTGTCGCCGTCGGTAAATAAATAAAAAGTTTTGGCGCCGATTTTTAATTCGACCTGAGCATTCTTTTTATAGGTATATCCGGCGTTAATATTGACAACATCATAACTTTTTTCGTTCGGGCGGTGGGTTACAACGACAAAAATATCGCCGCGTTTGCTGTATTTTCCCTCGTCTTTTTTCGGTGTTGAAGCCATATAGCATACCGGACCGGCGTTGTCGCGGTAATAATAGGCAATCCAGTCGCCGTATTCTCCGAGTATCTGCGGTGTGGCGGCCGCAGCGATACCAACGTATCCGAACAATGTCAAAAAACTCAAAAACAAATATTTTTTCATTCTGATATACTCACAATTACGGTTAATTTTAAAATAATTATAATTGCAAAATATATAAAAACTGTTAATTTCAGAAAAAATTATTCAACAAGAGGTTCAATGATACGCGACAATTATCTTGATGTATCCAAGCTGACGACCAGCCCGCAGGTTATGGCATTGTTTCAGTTGTTTGCCCGCCATGGCGGTGTTCTGCGGTTTGTCGGCGGTGCGGTACGCGATGCCTTGAAAAATATTAAAGGCTCGGATCTTGATCTGGCGACGGATCTGAGTCCCGATGAAATTGCCGAGGCCTGTGCCGACGAGGGCATCAAAACCGTTCCTCTGGGAATCAAACAGGGTACTATCGGCGTTGTGATAGACGACATTTTGCTTCAGGTCAGTTCTTTGTATAAATATATCCTGAAAAAAGACGGTTCGGCAGAAATTGAATTCACCGACAACTGGGAGGAAGATGCCTCCCGCCGCGACCTGACCATCAACGCGGTTTACGCCGACGAGCAAGGTAATGTTTTTGACTATTACAACGGTATTGAAGATCTTGAAAAAGGGTGCGTCCGTTTTATCGGTTCGGCTGACCACCGCATTAAAGAAGATTATGTCCGTATTCTGCGTTACTTTCGTTTTTATTCGCTGTTCGGTGTCGGCAAACCGGATGTTAAAGCTCTGACGGCCTGCCGGGAAAACTGCGAAGGCTTGAAAAAGGTTCCGATGGAACGCATCCGCGACGAGCTTTTTAAACTGGTTCAAACGCCGAATGCTCCGCAAATTTTCCGGCTGATGCAGGAAAACGGTATTTTGAGCTATATTATGCCTGATGCCGGATATATTGATGATTCGGCGTTTTTGAACAGTGCTCTTGCCGGGCGTATAATTGACAACGCCGCATTGATTAAATTATTTGTTCTGTACCGTCCCGACCAGGCTCTGGCCGAAAATCTGGCCGTGCGTCTGAAATTCAGCCGTCGCGAAAAACAGCTTTTTACCCTTTTGGCAAAAGAAACCTTAATGCTGAGCGAGTTGTTAAACCGCAAAAAGCAGATGAAAATAATCTATCGTCACGATAAAGAATTTTATCGGGCATCTCTGCTGACCGCTGCGGCACGGGAGCATAAAATACCCGAAGATTTCTGGCTTTTTTACGATGAAACGGAATCTTTGCCGGAAATTGTCTTCCCTCTTTCCGGCAAAGATATCATTGACAGCGGATTGACTGATGCGACACGTGTCGGCCGTGTTTTAAAAGAACTGGAAAAAATCTGGATTGATTCTGATTTTGATTTAACCAAAGATCAGCTTTTGGTGCAGATGGATAATCTGAAAAACGTCATTTAATTAAATCAGCCCCGTTTGCGGCGGGACTGAAGTTTTTATTCGACACTTTCAATCAGGCGATCCAAATCGCTGCGTTCGGATTGATGATAGCCTGTAATTTCTTCTTTGAGCTGCTTGCTCTTGTCTTTAACCGCCTTTTTTATCCGCGGTTGCGCCAGTTTTTCAAACAGTTCAACCGCCTCGTCTTTTTCGGCCGGTTTTTCGTTTTCCTCAGTTTCTTCATCTTCTTCCGCGCTCAGGGATTTGGTTTTTTCTTTAATCAAATCCAGTGTTTCCTGCGGAATCATCTCCTCAAGCGGCTTGGCAAAAGAACCGGCCAGCTGATAGTACTTTGATTCGGTCAAAACTTCCGCCTGTTTATCTTCGGGGATAATCCAGCTGACCATAATGTTAAACAAAACAACCAGCAAAAATGCCCGCATAACGCCGAAAAACAACCCCAGCAGGCGGTCAAGTCCGTTGAGTTTGCTGGTACGGATTTTGCCGATAACCTGACTGGTTGAATAAATCCAGATAACAAAAAACAAAACAAAAATCATCAGGGCGGTTAAGATTCCGGCCAAAATACCGCTGGCGACAAACTTTTTGGTAAACGGCAGGCATACCGGCAGCAAATAAATAATGGCCATGGTTGCCAAAACCCAGCCGACAATGGATAAAACCTCTTTGACCAAGCCGCGGTTAAGGGCGATTAATGCCGAGATGGCCACAATGATTAAAATAATGACATCCAAATTATTCAACTGATATTCCCTCGCCGTTTTTTAGTTAAACAAATTTATCAATCTTTGGACATTGCCGATCTCGTGCAAATCCATATCAACCGAAAACTTTTTGTCGGTTGAGCGCCCCTGCGGAATAATCGCACTGTGAAAACCAAGCTTTTTGGCCTCTTTCAGCCGCAAAGACGGTTGCGCTACCGCCCGGATTTCACCGGACAGGCCGATTTCGCCAAAAATAACCATATCCGCAGGCAGAGGCTTGTTGGTCAGCGAAGAGATGACCGCCAAAGCAACCGCCAGATCAGCCGCCGGTTCAGAAATACGCAATCCGCCGGCAATGTTCAAATAAACATCCTGTGAGCTTAAATTCATACCACAGCGCGCTTCCAAAACCGCCAAAACCATCGCTAACCGGTTGGAATCCCAGCCGACAACCGCCCTTTTGGGACTGGAATAGCCGGTCGGACTGACCAGAGCCTGAATTTCTACCAAAACAGGTCTTGATCCCTCAACGCCGGCAAAAACACAAGAACCGGAAATATTGCCCTGACGTTCAGCCAAAAACAATGCCGACGGGTTGGCAACCTCTACCAGGCCTTTGTCCTGCATCTCAAAAACGCCGATTTCGTCCGTGGCGCCGTAGCGGTTTTTAACCGCACGCAAAATACGGAAATGATGCCCTCTTTCGCCTTCAAAATAAAGCACGGTATCAACCATGTGCTCCAAAACCCGCGGGCCGGCTATTTCGCCCTGTTTGGTGACGTGGCCGACCAGAAACAGGGTAAACCCTTTGCGCTTGGCCAGTTTTATCAGCTCATAACTGCAGGCTCTGACCTGAGTGACGCTGCCCGGGGTTGAATCGACCTCGTCCAAATACATGGTTTGTATGGAATCGATAATGACCATCGCGGCATTTGATTTTTCCAGGGTGGCGATAATGTCTTTGATTTCGGTCGAAGACGCCAGATTAACCGGTGTTTTTTCAAGTCCCAGACGTCGGGCGCGAATACGAACCTGACCGATGGCCTCTTCTCCCGAAATGTAATAAACTTCCGGCCGGGTCGGTAAATCGGCAACTTTGGCACAAGCCTGTAACAGCAGAGTTGATTTGCCGATGCCCGGATCGCCGCCGACCAAAATGACCGAACCGGCAACCAAACCACCGCCACAGACACGGTCAAGCTCGCCAATACCGGTCGAAAGGCGATCAAGCTGTTCTTCAGCGCCGCTCAACGGCACAAACTCAATCTCTTTACCCTTGGATTTGCGCGGATTAAAATTGGAGAATCCACCGCCGCCGACAACTTCTTCAACAATGGTGTTCCACTCGCCGCAGGCGTCGCATTTGCCCTGCCATTTCGGATAAACCGCGCCGCAGTCCTGACAAACATATTGTTTCAGTTCTTTTTTGGCCAAAATCAAACCCCCATTTTTATCGGCCCCTGTGAACGACCGTTGATGAACTGGACGACATACGGATTTTCGGTTTCGTCCATCTCTTTAACCGTTCCCTGCCAGATGATTTCTCCTTTGTACAGCATGGCCACGCGGTCGGCTATTTTGCGTACCGAGGCCATATCATGCGTAATGGTCAGAGCCGTGGCGCCCAGACCTTTGACGGATTCGACAATTAAGTCGTTAATGACGTCGGCCATAATCGGATCAAGCCCGGTGGTCGGTTCGTCAAAAAAGATTATTTCCGGTTTGGATATGATGGCCCGCGCCAGACCGACGCGTTTTTGCATACCGCCGGACAACTCCGCCGGCTCAAGGTCGGCAACCTCGGGGTCAAGCCCTACCGAACGCAAAACCCGCACAGCCTCGTTTTTAGCATCGGTCTTATTGCAACCCTTGTTTTCCAGCAAGTCAAAAGCAACGTTTTCCCAAACGCTTAAACTGTCAAACAAGGCGCCGCCCTGAAATAACATTCCCATCTTTGCGTGAAGAGCCTCTTTGCCTTCTTCGTCTATGCCGACAACCTCCTGACCGTCAACCAAAATAGAACCTTCTTCCGGTGTCAAAAGCCCCTGAATACACTTGATCAAAACTGACTTTCCGGTACCGGAACCGCCGATGACAACCAGAGACTCACCTTTGTGAACATCCAGATTCAACCCGCGCAAAACAGCTTTTTTGCCGAAAGATTTGTTAACGTTTCTGAGTTTTATTTTTATTTCTGACATTGACTGTTAATCCTTATCTTGAAAAGAACAGTTCGGTAACGATATAGTTGAAAATCAAAATCAAAATTGAAGACGAAACAACGGCATTAGTTGTCGCCTCGCCGACACCCTGCGCACCGCCTTTTGATTTGTAGCCGTTATAGCAGCCCATCAATGAAATGATAAAGCCAAAAACTGCCGCTTTGACCACGCCGGTGGTAATATCCAGCGCCTGCAGCTCGTCCAAAGTGGCGTTAATGTAGTTGGCCGGGTTGAAACCAAGCTTATAAACACCGACAACATACCCGCCGAAAATACCGATAACATCGCCAATCAAAACCAGCAGCGGCATTACCACCAAACCGGCCCAAATCCGCGGTGCAACCAAGTATTTTAACGGGTTTGTCGACAATGTGGTCAGGGCGTCAATCTGCTCGGTTACCCGCATGGTTCCGATTTCGGCCGCCATTGCCGCACCGATACGCCCGGCAACCATCAAGGCCGATAAAACCGGTGCCAATTCACGGGTTACCGAAATCAAAACAACGCTGGCCACCATGCTTTCGGCACCAACCGACGCAAACCCGGAATAACTCTGTAAAGCAATAACCATACCGGCAAAAATAGTCGTGAGACCGACAACCGGCAGCGAGTAGAATCCCATATCTATAACCTGGCGCAAGAAATTGCGGCCGTAAAACGGCGGCGTCACGCAGTTGTAAACAGACTGAATAATAAAACTGAACAGCTCGCCGACTTTAAAAACAAAGCTGACCAGAGGCTTGCCCTGCCGGCGCAAAAATTTTTCGATTTTACGAACAAACAACATGTTAATATCCTGAGTTAAAATTAAAAATCTGGCAGTATTTTAATGCCAAGATTGCAATTAATCAACCGTCATTTGTAAATCCTCACAGCAAACTTATTGCCGCCAAAACTTTGGCCGACGCCGAAGTTTCAAAAGGATTCAGACTTATTTGCGGCAGACTGACACCGGCAATCTCGTAAAAAGATTTTTCCGGCAGTCTTTCAAGCGGCGCCGTTGTCAGGTTTACGACCAAATTTACCTCAACGGAATCCTGCGGCGGCAGGCTGATGATACCAACTCCCCTCACCTCAAGAAGTCCTTTGAGAATATCCGGCGCCGCGGCAATAACCTTATCATTCGTTATCTTTATATCGACACGATCATCAGCTACCAGCTTTGCACCAAAAGACGTTATCATCCGCAGCGACAAATCCGACTTTCCGGCACCGGAAGCCCCCAAAAAAAGGATACCCCGGCCGTCAAGACTGATACAAGAAGCATGAATATTCATTTGATTTGTTCCAATCGCGCCTGTTTGTCCGCCGTCGTGACGCTGACGGTTATTTTACGGCCATTACCTTCGGGAGTGATTTCGATTTTAAAAATATCCCGCGGTAGCCAAGAACCGGCCTTTTCCGGCCATTCTATCAGACTGACACCGCCGTAAACGGCTTCTTCAAAGCCAAGTTCAAAAACTTCGTCCGGCGACTTGAGCCGATAAAGATCAAAATGACTTATCTCAAATGCCGGTGCCTGATAGCCCTGAACCAACGTAAAAGTCGGGCTTGGAACCTCTTCGGCAGAAGTCAGCGTCTGAATAAACGCCCGGGCAAAAACGCTTTTTCCCATTCCCAAGGTGCCATATAAGGCAAAAACATCTCCTTTGCGAGCCAAACCGGCAAATTGAGCCGCTAAAGCAGCCGTTTGCTCCTCAGAACCGGTTATAAATACCCTTTGCATGACTTAATCCCCGAAAGGATTAAACCAGACACTGCGACGACCGCTGCTCTTTTTGCTGCGGATAACCTTGACATTGGCTTTGCGTGCCTGAATTTTTTCCCAGTCCCACGGCATATAAAATTCGCCCTGCCACAGGCCGCGTTTGTTGGTAAGCGCCTGATTCTGATAAGGAACGTAAACCTGAGTCTGGCGTGTGTCGGCTACCGCCCAGCCGGCATTAATCAGCGCGGCGCCGATATCGTAGGGTCCCAACATACAGGCAGCCGTTAAAACACCGCGATCATCTTGTCCTAGAACATGGCATTTTATCTCGTTATCTGCCAGCCAGCTGCTTAACCATGCTATAGCCTGCTGACCACATTTATATCCTCGTCCGGACGCATCGGCACAGGTTTGTGAAATATCCGGCGCCGCGACACCGAAAAGTTTGACAACCCGATTGTTCAAGGTCAGGGTATCACCGCTGACAACCCGTGAAATACCGGTGGTGGCAGGATAATTCAAAGGATTGAATGCCTCAGGCTTATTTTCCTTTTTGGCCGGGAGCAGCATATCGGTCATGTTTTCGGTTAATATCGGGTGCTGATCTTCGCCGATCAGATTAACCGTTCCTTCGTTTTCGGGTATTTTGATTTCGGCATTGGCAATTACTTCCTGAGATGTTTGAACCCCCTGCCCCAGAAAGGTTCTGACATTCTGGCCGACACCGCCGATACCGTCACTGAAAGCGCCGATTGCATACAAAATAAAAAAGACGACCGCAGCAATAACCAGCAATGAGGGCAGACAACCGATTGCCCGCCAGGCCATTTTGGCAAAAACATATAAAACTATCAGACCAATGATAAGACCTATAAAACCGCCGCCCTGCAGTAATACACTGTCGCTCTGGGTACCGGCGCCGCCAACCAAAATAAAAAATAACGCCGCAAAACCGAAAACCGCTTTCTTCAAAAATCCCATGGCCGCCTCATTTTGTTGTTTGTCACAGTTAATTATTTTGTTTCAGACTAGCGCCGATTAAGTAAAAATATTATTAAACCCGAAATAAAAAAGGGCTCTTTGACAGAACCCTTTATCAAATCAGCCTGCTTTTTTGCAGTAGCAATGGCAATGACATTCGCCGTCGCGTTCAATATCCTGGCGGCACAAAGGCGATATGCAGTAACGCTCGGGATTTTGACCGTCGCAGGGACAGCGCTGCCACTCGGCCTCGCCAAACATCATTTGTTTGGCATTGGCTATTTTCTGAACGTTTTTCGTGGTTGCATAACCTGCTTTCTCGCAGTTTTCCAGCATTTTTTCCAAAATTGTCATTTGTTCAAACTCCTAACTATTATTCCACAAATTTAATCGAAAACTTTTCAGCCGGTGCTTCCGGCGCTTTAAATACAGTGTTTTGCGGTGTGATATTCGTTTGCTTCTTCTGCTCAAGGATATTGATAATCATATCCAGCTCGGCGACCGAAGCATACTGCAAAACGACTTTTCCGCCGCCTTGTTTGTTGGGACTTATTTTAATCCGCAGTCCCAAATTTTGATTCAGGCTGTGTTCAATATCCAGAATATCGGCATTTTTGACCGGCCGCGCTTTGGAAGATTTTACATCGGCAGCACCCTCTTTTTGATGTGAAACCAAAGCTTCAACCTGACGAACATTCAGCCCTTCTTTTATGATTTTATCGGCCAGATCAACGGCATTGTCAAGCCCGATCAAACAACGGGCATGACCGGCCGACAGTTTTCCTTCACTGACAAGGTTTTGAACTTCGGCCGGTAAAGACAACAGACGTACGGTATTGGCAATATAACTGCGTGATTTACCAACCATTGCGGCGACCTTTTCCTGAGTATGGGAAAAATTATCCATCAGGGTTTGATAGGCATTGGCCTCTTCAATTGCCGATAAGTTTTCCCGCAGCAGGTTTTCGACCAAAGCAATCTCCAAGACCTCACTGTCAGACATATCTTTGACAATAACCGGAACTTCCGTCAGGCCGGCCTCTTTGGAAGCTCTTAAACGGCGCTCACCGGCTATCAGCTCATATTTACCGTTTTTGGGACGAACGATTAACGGCTGTAAAATTCCTTTTTCTTTGATTGACGCGGCCAGAGATTTGATGGCTTCTTCATTAAAGTCCTTACGCGGCTGCCACTCGCCGATGGATATGTCTGCAATATTAACCTTGTCCGAAGCTTTGATGCCCGCGCTTTCATCGTTCAAAATATCTTCTCCGAGCAGTGCTTCCAGACCGCGCCCCAGACTTTTCTTTTTGTTTTCTTCTAACATGCTATCAACTCTCTTTCTCTTTTTAAAACTTCTTTGGTTAATCCGATATAAGCCTGTGATCCCGGACATTTGAAATCATAAAGCAATACGGGTTTGCCGTGCGACGGCGCTTCGGAAATCCGGACGTTGCGGGGAATAACCGTATCATAAACCTTTTTACCGAAGAACCCTCGAACGTCGTCTTCAACCATCTGGGTCAGATTGTTGCGCTTGTCATACATGGTCAAAACAACCCCCTGTAAAGAAAGGGCGGGATTAAAATTCTTTTTGATGGTATTAATATTCCGGATTAAGTCGGATATTCCCTCAAGCGCCAGAAATTCACACTGCAGGGGAATAATAACCGCATCGGCGGCAACCAGGGCATTGATGGTTATCAGACTCAAAGAAGGCGGACAATCAATCAGAATATAGTCATAATTAACCGCCTCTTTTGCCAGTGCCGTTTTGAGGGCAAATTCTCTTTTGGCAACATCAACCAGTTCTATTTCGGCCGCGGCCAGATCCGGTGATGATGGAACAATCGAAAACCCCGGAATTTCGGTCCAGACAACGGCGTCGGTCAGACGGCAGCTTCCCAACAGAACATTATAGGAAGACGGCATACTACCCTTTTTATCAATACCCATAGAGGTTGAGGCATTGCCCTGCGGGTCAAGGTCAATAACCAGCACTTTCTTGCCGGCGGCTGCCATAGCGGTAGCAACATTAATCGTGGTTGTCGTTTTGCCGACTCCACCTTTGCGGTTAGCAACAGCTAAAATCCTTGGCATTCATTTTCTCCTTTTGTTTGCAATATCCGTGATAATTAAAATTCTGCTTTCCGGCGACAAATCGCTCGGTTCAATGCGGCATTTGAAACGCCACGTCTTATGCGCTTCGGCCAATTCGGCAGCATAATTGCGGCCTTTGGGAAAGATACAGACAGTATCTTTAAGGCAAAACGGTTCGGCATAACCCAGCAAATCAACTAAAGATGTCATGGCACGGGAGGTAATCACGTCAAATTTCTGTCCTTTCAGATTTTCGATTCTGTCGTTGATTATATTCACTTCTGTTCCCGTTGCCGCGGCGACTTCTTTTAAATACATCGTCTTCTTTTTAATGCTTTCAATCAGGCTCACTTTTAAATACGGTGTTTTTTCTTGAGCCATGATAGCCAATACCATTCCCGGAAACCCTGCTCCGGAGCCAAAATCCGCCAAACTTTTTGCTGTATCCGGAATATACTTAAAGAGCTGCATTGAGTCCAAAAAATGCCGATTCCATGCGTCTTCAAGACTTGATTTACTGACCAAATTGAACTTTGCCTGCCATTCGTTTAACAACGTCTGATAGGTTTTTAACTTTGTAATTGTTTCATATGAAACATTATATTTTTCTGTGATTTTTTTCATAATTTATTTTTATATTTTTTATAAAAAATTTAAAACAGAAAAAAACGACTTATAAACACTCTTTTTATCATCAACAAAAAGAGTCTTTAAAACAACGCACTAAACACCTGAAATTGAATCTTTTGTTAAAAAGAAAAACGTTTTTGACAATTAAATTCTGTCAGTTTATTTTCAACTTCGGCAAAACCAAAAGCAATATCTTTGACAAAATGTGCGTCATCACTGATAAGCAGCGGTATTTTTTTATCAATCATTTCTTTTACCAGCCACCAGTCGGGGTAGGGGCGGCCAATCCGGCGCAATCCACCGGTATTTATCTCACAGGCGGTATGAGATGATGCCAACGCTTCCACTACTTGCATTTTAGTTTCTTCCCATTCTTCGCCGGTGCACAGGTCAAACTGACAGCAATAATCCGGGTGAGCCAGAAAATCAAAATAACCGCTTTCGGCAGATAAGCGCACATTTTGCCAATAGTTGCGCAATAATTCTTTTTTATCTTCAGTTGATATGAGGGAAGGGAGTCTTTCAAGATGATAAATATTGCATAAAAAACTTTCGTCGACATTGCGAATAAAATGAGTTGCGCCGATAAGATAGTCCGGCTGCAATATTTTGACGGCTTTTTCAAACATTTTACGCCAGCGGCTTGAAGGAAAAAAATCAACTTCCAGCCCCTTTAAAACCTTTATTTTGTGACGGGCGGCAACTTCGTCTATTGCCGCAAAACATTCCTGAAACAGAGAAATCAACAAAGCATCGTCACTGAAGAACATCAAAGAAGCCGGCGGCAATGATGCAAACGACGGGTGGCAGACAAAATGATTACTGATACCCACCGTTGCCAGGCCTTTAGCTTCAGCGCCGGATATCATTTCGTCAATGGTATTGCGGCCGTCAAAAATTCCCTTAAACGAGGTATGACAATGATAATTAAATTTTTGCATTTTATTCCCTTACCCGGGTAATATAAAACATAATCTTTAATAAAGATTTTACAAACCGATTAAGGTATAAACGTTTCGTTCGGTCAGAGAATCAAAGTAATCTTTCAACCAAAGAGCTTCTCTTTTTTTGCGCAGGGCGACGGCTGCGGGAAGATTATATTTTTCGGTTATCATTGCGATACGGTTTTCAATGGTATCAATTTTATCCCTCGGTGCCATCATATCTGCCAAATGTATCAAACGGTCATAATCGTCAAACGGCCGTTCCTTAAGAAGTTCTGCCGCACGGATAATTTGTTTTTTATCATAGGCGGGAAAATCTTCCGGCTTGAAATTATCATCAAAGAAGCTGTGGCTCAAGCATGTCCGGGCTACGTCATCATAACCTAAACGCATCATTTCATCATAACCGGCCGTACCATGAAAGGTTTCGGGTGTTGAGGCCTCAATATATTCGCCATAGTCATGCAGGAGTCCCAGAATAAAAGCTTTTTCAACATTCAGACCGGAATATTCGGCTATTCTCGATGCTATAAAAGCTACGTTTTGATAATGCCGCCGGGAAGTGCCTTTGGGAAGGTTGTTACTGACATTTTGTTCATCGGTAACAGAGGTTATGAAATTGAACAGTTCTTTTGTTTGTTGCAATGACGGCAGCATCAATATTCTATCCTAAGCAAATCATAAATATCACAACCGCATTTAGCATCAAAATAGGCCTTGTTTTCAGCGGCCTTACGCTCTAATACGATGGTTTGTTCTTCTTTAAGTCCGTAGCGTTCCCTGATTCTTTGCAGGCGTTTTTGATAGCTGACGGTAGATGTGGCTTCGGCAAACATATCGCAAAGCTGTATCAAACGATCATAATCATCATAATCCAGTTGAGAAATCAGAGCTTTAGCGCGTTGCAAGTCGGCTAAGGGATATGAGCTGTAATCCTTATAGTCAAAGTCTTTTTCAGGAAAAGAATGGGTAAGGTTAATACGGGCAACATCGCTCCAACCCATGACCGTCAGCTCATCATATCCCGTCATGAAATGGCTTTTGCCGGAAATCTTTTGATTTGTTTTTTTGCCGTAGTCATGAAGCAGCCCGAGGACATAAGCCTTTTGTTCGTCAAGATGACAACGAGAGGCTATCTTAGCAGCGTTTTCGGCAATTGTTTCGGTATGATAAATATATTCGCGCAAATATTGTCCAAGTATCCATTCGGACATAACGTCAATACTTTTTACCCAAAGGCGGACAGCGGTTTTGATATCAGGACAGGTTGTCATTTTTTTATATATCCTAACAGAGCCGTAACGGCAGCCGGCGTCACGCCAGGAATACGCGAGGCCTCGCCAATGGTGGCCGGACGAACGGCTGATAATTTACTGACCATCTCGCGCGACAGGCTTCCGACCTTGGTATAGTCTATATCCTCTCTGATTTTAAGATTTTCATCTTTCTTAAAAACTTCAATATCGGCCAGCTGGCGTTTGATATAGCCGGCATAACGCGCTTCTATTTCTATCTGCTCATAAATTTCCGGCGCAATACCAGCCAGCTGCGGCCATATACCGATAATTGTTTCATATGAAACATCGTTATAGGACATCACGTTAAAAGCGCTGCGTTTAACACCGTCTTTTTTGATATAAACCCCGTGTTTTTCCAACTCGGCCGGTGTAATAAACAAGTTTTCTACCTGTTTTCTGAAATCATCAATTGCCGCTTTTTTAGCTTTAAATACAGTGTATCTATCCTCTTTGACACAGCCTATATCAAATCCTTTGGCTGTCAGGCGCATATCGGCATTATCCGCCCGCAAAAACAAGCGATATTCCGAGCGCGACGTAAACATCCGGTAGGGCTCGTCAACACCTTTGGTGATGAGGTCATCGACCATAACGCCGATATAGGCCTCGGAACGGTCAATGACAAATTCTTTTGTGCCGCCTAAGGCTTTAAGAGCCACATTGACACCGGCCAAAAGCCCCTGAGCGGCCGCTTCTTCATAACCGGTGGTACCGTTTATCTGACCGGCCAGGAAAAGGTGCGGAATTTTTTTACATTCCAAACAATGGTTTAATTCTCGGGGATCAACAAAATCATATTCAATTGCATAGGCCGGCCGCAAAATTTCAACATTTTCCAGCCCTTTCATCGTGTGAATAAAGGCCTCCTGAACATCGGCGGGCAGCGAGGTTGAAATACCGTTCGGATAGACGACATCGGTATTGAGCCCTTCCGGTTCCAGGAAAATCTGGTGCGAGGTACGGTCGGCAAACTTAACCAGCTTGTCTTCAATACTCGGACAATAACGCGGACCGACACCGGTAATCAAACCGGAAAATAACGCGCATTTATCAAAATTATCACGGATAATTTTATGTGTCTGCTCATTAGTGTGCGTGATATAGCAACTGATTTGCGGCGTGGTGATTTCACGGGTTAAAAAAGAAAACGGGCAGGGGTGTTTATCACCGTCCTGGCGTTCCAAAATATCCCAGTTGATGGTTTTGCCGTTGAGGCGGGCAGGGGTACCGGTTTTCAAACGTCCTACTTTTAAGCCCAGCTGTTTTAAATACGGTGTTATACCGGTGCAGGATACATCACCAATCCGGCCGCCGACAGTCGCCTGATGGCCGGTAAACATAACGCCGTTCAAAAAAGTGCCAGTTGTTAAAACAACCGCAGCAGCTTTTATAACCGAACCGTCGGCCAAAATAACGCCGGTAATTTCCTTATCATTAAAGGCCAGGCCTTCAACCGCTGCTTCAATCAGAGTGAGCTTTTCCTGTGCCTTTAAAGCCTCCAGCATATATTTGCGATATAAATCACGATCGGCCTGGGCACGCGGGCCGCGAACAGCCGGCCCTTTGGAAGCATTAAGCATCCGGAACTGAATACCGGCTTTATCAATAACGCGTCCCATTAAGCCGTCCAAAGCATCAATTTCCCGAACCAGATGACCTTTGCCCAGGCCGCCGATGGCCGGGTTACACGACATTTCGCCGATGGTGGCAATTTTATGCGTTATCAACGCCGTTTCGGCACCCATACGCGCCGCCGCCGCTGCCGCTTCACATCCGGCATGGCCGCCGCCCACAACAATAACGTCATAAATCTTATCCATATTACTTACCTATGCAGAAAGAGCCGAAAATCTTGTCCAAAACCTCGTCAACCTCAATCCGTCCGGTGATTTTGCCGATCTCGCGACAGGCCATGCGGATATCTTCGGCCGAGAGTTCAATTTCTTTGGTAAAATTAAATTCCTGCAAATAGTTGACAGCGTTTCTTAAAGCTTCGCGATAACGCTGGCGGGTTATCAAAGCCGCAGAACCGGCCGCAAATTTGTCTTTGATCTTGGCACCGATGGCTTTAAGCAAGCGGTCAATACCCTGGTTATATTTGGCCGAAATCAGTAAAAATCCGGCGTTTTGCAGGGATATTTTCTGCTCATCGGTTAATTTGTCGGATTTGTTAGCCACATATATCTTTTTATTTTCCGTAATCAAATCAAACTCTTGAGGTATGTTTTTTAAACAATCAAACAAACAAACAACAATATCGGCATCCCGGGCTTTATCCAACGCCATGGCTATACCTTTTTGCTCAATAATGCCGGCAGCCTCGCGCAGACCGGCCGTATCGGTAAAAATGACCGGATAACCGTCAATATCAAGATGAATGTCTATGGCATCGCGGGTGGTTCCGGCAATATCGGAAACGATAACAGCCTCGCGTTTGGCCACGGCATTAAGCAAGGACGATTTTCCGGCATTGGGTTCGCCGATAATCACAACCCGGAAACCGTCGCGCAGACGTTCACCGGCGGTGTTGTTATTCAGATGTTTTTCAATATCTTCTTTAATTTTAAATACGGTGTTTTGAATATTATCAATAATATCGGCCGGCAATTCTTCATCGGGAAAATCAATATAAGCTTCCAGATGAGCCAGAATATCAAGCAGTTCGCGGCGCCAGTTTTCGTACAAATCCTTAAGACCGCCTTCCATTTGCCGCAGGGCATATTTTTGTTGGGCAGCGGTTTCGGAATCTATCAAATCGGCCAACCCCTCAGCCTCGGTCAAATCCATTTTATGATTAAAAAAGGCACGTTTGGAAAATTCTCCCGGCTCGGCCAGGCGGAACTCCGGCAGCCCGGACAAACTTTCCAATACCGAGGAAATAACAGCACGGGAACCGTGAATTTGAAACTCGACAATATCCTCGCCGGTAAAGGACGCCGGTGCTTTAAAATACAATACAACGGCTTTATCAAGAAGTTGTCCCGCTTTATTTTTTATATCGGCAAAATAGGCATAGCGCGGTTTAATACTCCCGGCCGAGATGTTGGTCATTGCCGCAACGGCATCCAGCGCACGGCTGCCGGATATGCGGACTACCGCCACACCGGATTTACCGTAAACGGTTGAAAGTGCATATATCGTTTGATTATCCATTTTTATCCCTCTATGGCTCTTATAAAATCATTATTTGAATCTTGCAAGTTTAAAAAGGGCGCTTTTTTTGACTCTGCAGAGGCTTTTTATTGTTTCTTAACAAATCTATCATATATTATTTAAAAATCGTTTGTACGGGCTTTGAGCGAGGTCGCTTTTTTATTTATGAAAGAATTTTATGAAAAAACTGATTATATGGGATTTTGACGGCGTGATTGCCGACACCGAAAAATTATGGGTCAGCTCAAGAATGGAACTTTTGAACCGGGATTTTAATCTGGGCTGGAGTTTTGAAACAACAAACAAACATATCGGCGGCCGCAGCGAAAAAGATAAAAAAAGAATTTTGCAGAATTTGGGAATAGAGGTTAAAGACAGTTTTTGGGACGAGGCGATGAAACTGGATTTACAAAAATTGCAACAAGGTATTGCCTTGACACCTGGAATTGAAGATATTTTTTTGATGGACAGTTTTGACCAGTGTATTGCCACCGGCGGCACCATGAGCAAAACAAAAGAAAAAATTAAACAAGTCGGCATTGAGAAATATTTTCCGGCAGAAAAAGTTTTCACTGCCGATTTGGTTGAATACGGCAAGCCGGAACCGGATTTGTTTTTGCTGGCGGCGCATACCATGGATTATAAACCGGAGGACTGTATTGTGATTGAAGATTCCCTGGCCGGTCTGACTGCCGCGCAACGCGCCAAAATGTTACCGGTTGCTTTTGTTAAGTATAATTCTGCCGAATATGTTGCCGAAATCAAAAAAACGGGCGTCGAACATATTTTTGATGATATGGCACAGGTTAAGAAGTTTTTACAGTCGACAATTTAAATAAACGGACGTTACGAACGCTGGTTCGGCAAGAGCCTCGGCGGAACGATACGGACCTTTACCGTCTATAACAAAAAGCAGTGTTTCAGCTTAAGCAACTTGATCCGCTGGCCGAGCTGCAACGGGCTGCCCAGACCGAGGAGCTTAAAGAACTGCTCAAACGTATGGTTAACAATATTCCCTCTTAACCCAAAAAAAGACCTCCTGCATCAAAAGCAGGGGGTCTTGATATCCTTACGGAAAAACGGGTTTAAGAATTCATATTAGCAAAGAAATCTTTGTTATCTTTGCTTACTTTTAATTTATCCAGCAAAAATTCCATACCGTCGGTCAAACCCATTTGCATCAGAACACGACGCAGAACCCACATTTTGGCAAGGGTGTCGCGGTCAACCAGAAGTTCTTCCTTACGAGTACCGGAACGGGTAATGTCAATGGTCGGAAACAGGCGTTTATCAGTTAATTTGCGATCCAAAATGATTTCCGAATTTCCGGTGCCTTTGAATTCTTCAAAAATAACTTCGTCCATACGCGAACCGGTATCAATCAATGCCGTGGCAATAATGGTCAGCGAACCGCCTTCTTCAACGTTGCGCGCCGCACCGAGCAGACGTTTCGGCCGCTGCAGAGCATTAGCGTCAACACCGCCGGTCAAAACCTTGCCGGAAGAAGGAATTACCGTGTTGTAAGCGCGGCCGAGGCGGGTAATCGAATCCAACAGAATAACGACATCTTTTTTGTTTTCGACCAGGCGCTTGGCCTTTTCAACCACCATCTCGGCAACCTGAACATGGCGGCTGGCCGGTTCGTCAAAGGTTGAAGATATAACTTCGCCCTTAACCGAACGTGTCATATCGGTAACTTCTTCGGGACGCTCGTCAATCAACAGCACCATCAGGTAACATTCGGGGTGATTGGTGGCAATAGCATGGGCAATATTTTGCAACATCACGGTTTTACCGGTACGGGGCGGCGCCACAATCAGCCCGCGCTGACCTTTACCCTGCGGTGCAATCAAATCAATAACTCGGGTGGTGTAGTCTTTTTCGCCGCAGATGATATCAAAATTAAGTTTTTCGGTCGGGTAAAGCGGTGTCAGGTTATCAAAATTAACTCTTAGTTTTGATTTTTCGGGATCATCAAAATTGATTTTATCAACTTTTACCAAAGCAAAATATTTTTCATTTTCTTTCGGCGCTCTGATCTCCCCTTCAACCGTATCACCGGTGCGCAGACCGAAACGCTTGACCTGTGCCGGTGAAACATAAATATCGTCAGGACCGGCCAGATAGTTTGACTCCGAGGAGCGTAAAAAACCGAAACCGTCCGGCATAACCTCAATAGTGCCTTCGCCGGTTATAGCCTCATCTTCGCCGACGATTTTTTTCAGAATACCGAACATTAAGTCCTGCTTGCGCATGGAAGAAGCATCTTCAATGCCAAGTTCTTCAGCTTGAGCTAAAAGCTCTGCCGGAGATTTTTGTTTTAAATCCTGTAAATTCATGCGAACCTTTATTTATATGTTATGGAAAAATTTTTGAGAAAAAAACGAATGTTTTATTTGTTTTCTGTATATGTTTTTTTTGGAAAAATGTCAATTGATTTTATGAACAGCCCGAAGGGCCTAACAATATAATTTTAAAAAATATAGTTGTTATTTGTATATCCCTGTGACTTTTGTGAATAACTTTTTATCCCGAAAAATATGCACAGAAAAAGTGTTTGTTGATAAGTTGCCAGAATCCGAAAATTAACTTTTTCTTAATCTTTTGTCTTTTCAAAAACATAGATGTTTAAAGCAAAATTTTAACCGTTTGTTAATAACTTTGGCTGTCAACAGGAGGGGATAAAAAAATCTCTTGTTCATAAGTCGGAAATTTAAATTTTATATAACGGGAATAAGTTAAACTGAAACGGAAAAAAGACGTGTTTTATACACAGGCAAAAACGGTTTTGTGTATAAAAGGTGCAACTTTTTGATTTGGAAAGAAAAAATGAAACTTGTTGCCATAACGGGATCGGTCGGCTGCGGTAAAACCACGCTGGCCAATATTGTAAAAAAACTGGGTTATGCGGTTTATGACATAGACGCCTGGGTCAGGCGTATTTATCATAATAAGGAATTTTTGGCACAGCTCGGCGTCCGCTTTCCCGGAAGCGTTAAAAACGGCGTTGCCGACAAAAGATTTTTAAGGAATCTTGTTTTTAACAATAAAGAAAAACTGGCCGAACTTGAAGATATGATTTATCCGTTTCTGAATAAAGGAATACGCCGGCTGGTAACTAAAAAAGCACGGCAGGATTGTATAGGTTTTCTTGATGCGGCGCTGCTGTTTGAAAAAGGCTGGGATAAATATTGCGACGTTATTATCCTGGCCGATGTTGATTATGAAATTCAAAAGCAGCGCGTTATGAAACGCGATAACGTTTCGGCGGAAGATTTTGAACGGATTAATAATATTCAGTTGAAAAATGAAGACAAAAAAGTATTATCCGATATTGTGATTGATACGGATAAACCGCTTAATCTGCTGAAGGCCGAAATGATTGCCGTTACGAAAGGATTAGAACAATAAAATGGCCAGAGAAATAGTTTTTGATACCGAAACAACGGGTTTTGATTATGCCAAAGGGGACAGGCTGGTTGAAATAGGCGCTGTCGAACTGGTTAATCATTTGCCGACGGGACGGACGTATCATCAATATATTAACCCGGAGCGTGATGTTCCGGAAGAAGTTGTCAAAGTTCACGGTCTGACTTATGATTTTTTGAAAGATTATCCGACTTTTGAAAAAATAGCCGACCAATGGCTGGATTTTATCGGTGATGCCAATTTGGTGGCGCATAATGCCTCTTTTGATATGAACTTTGTTAATTATGAGCTTAAGCAAATCGGCCGGCCGGAAATCGGCTGGGACAGATGCGTTGATACGCTGGAAATTGCCCGCGGAATGTTTCCGGGTGCCCGTTGCAGTCTGGACGCTTTGTGCAAAAGATTTGAGATAGATAACAGCGCCCGTACTTTTCACGGCGCGTTGCTTGACGCACAGCTTTTGGCTGAAGTTTATCTGGAATTGTTGGGCGGCAAAGAGCCGACGCTGCTGTTCGGCGGGGATAAAAAAGAAAGTAAAAACAGTCTGAAGGCAGAAAGCCGAAGTTACAGAGAACCCAGAGTTTTTGCGGTTGAGGAAAATCTGGAAGAAATGCATCGGCAGTTTTTGGATAAAAATATCAAAAATCCGCTTTGGAATCTCTGATGGGGGTTGATTTAAATTGAAGTTTTGATTAAAATCACGCCGTTTGTGTATATTGTCAGGAGTTTTTTCAGCGTGGTTTTAGGTAAAAATATCGTTATTTATGATTTGGACGATACCTTATATAACAAAACGGAAGAATTTGCCGATATTCTGGATACGGTAATGGCAGAAGCTCTGGTCTATGACCTGGGGTTGAAGATGGATGTGGCAAAGGCCAAAGAAATGGTTACCGAATCTTACAGAATTTATCGTGACGGCGGCGAAATTTTTTATCGCGACTACGGGATTAATCCGCAGGATCTTTTTATTGCTTATCATCGTCGCAAACCGGTTGAAAAAATTGTTCCTTATGACAATCTGCTGGCCAAAATAGAAAAAGTTCCGGCAGAGCAGTATGTTTTTACGGCAAGCGACCGTTATGCCTCGGAAAAAATCCTGAAACACCTCGGTTTATATGAATTTTTTAAAGACCGGTATTATTCGGTGGAAGATTTCGGTGTGTATAAAAAGAATGAAGATGCCCGGGTTTATCGCGAATTTTGCCGTAAAATAAACGCTGATCCGACAGACTGTGTTTTTGTTGACGACAGTTATTCAAATCTTGAATTTGCCAAAGAGGCCGGTATGACAACGGTCAGAATTTATTATCATAATAATTCGGCCCGGGATAAAACCTATATTGATTACGCTTATAAGGGCATAGAGAACTTTTTGGAAGCCGTATTGAGCGGTCAGGCGGCTTAAGGACAGAGTTTACTTTCATAAAGATAGTTTTGCGGATTGTCGAGTTTGCTTTGTTCTACAAGCATTTCTTTTTTGATAAAATTGACAACAGGCGTCATTTTTTGATTGTAGGTTGCCGTCAGTTCACCGATGGCAGGTTTGATGTCGTCTATGTCTTTAACCTCAACGGGTTTGATGCTCCGGGCTATTTGCAGAGCCGCCGTCTTAAACATGGGCAGGTAATATTCAAGAGCGGATTTGTTTATTTGCTGGTGTGTTTGTTCATGCCGCAGAACCATATTGTATTCGCAGCTGTCCGCGGTTAATTCTTTGGCCAGATGGATTGTCGGTTCATCAAGTCCCAGGAATAAATCTATTTGAGTCGGTATAACGCAGAAAACATTGTCGGCAGGAACGCCGAGAGCATTTAGAGTAATGTCAAAATTAATATTGACGGTGGATAATCCCGAAGCAAAAAGTCCGTTTTCAACTAAATTGAGCGAGGCGGCAAGAGCTGTTATTTCTTCAGTTGTTTTGTTTTGATCAATCGTTAATTTGCCGTAGGACGATGTCAGTTTTATCTGCGGATCGACCGTAATGTCGTTGCAACCCGCCGCAAAAACCGGTACGGGAATAAAAAACAAGGCCGTTAACATAAAAAAAAGTTTTTTGATCATATAATCATCTTAGGTTTAATTGGTTAAATTATGGTTGATGCCGATGAATAAAACGATAACGGTCTTTTTGGCGATGATACTGTTTGCCGCAGCGGCCGAAGCGCGGTATGTGCGAAAATTGATAGAGCCGGATTTTTTTATTCCGGCCGATGACAGAATGCATAAACCGGAAAAACTGCCGCCGGTGCAAAAAACAGTGTCGAAAGACAGCGCAGGGGAAGAAAAAGCAAAACTTACGGATATTCCGGAATATAAGAAAAAATACAGTCGTTATCTGGCTGATATGGCGGTTTTTGCCAACAGCAAAAGTTTTCCCGTCAACGAGGCTTTTAATGCCGATATGGCCGCATTTACCGATGGTAAGGTCTTTGAAGTTACGGAAACGGCAGACCAAAAGATAACAACCGGAGAACAAAAATCTTTTTATTCCCTGGTTGACAGTATCATTAAAAATTAAAACTCAAGTGCGTACATATCAATGATGCGCCAGCGGGAATCGATGTTTTTCATAACATAGATAATGTTACCGTTGCACAGGCCGAACCAGTTGCCGTTGCATGAGCTTTGGGTATAAACCTCGACGGCTCCGTCGGCACGGGGAACCAGTTTGGTTATTTTGTAAGACTGGAAGGTCGGACGTTGCAGGGTTTCGTCCTGCATAAAGACAAAATCGGGCATATTATCTTTATTTTCGGCACATTCGGAAAATTCGGGGTTGATGATGCATTTTACGGCGGTGTTAATGGTACAAACGATTTCCGAAGAACTGTCACAGCCCGGTTGCAGATTATTGACGTCAAAAGAAAAGACGGTTTCTTTATCAAGCGATTGAGCCGCCTGAGGTGTTTGTTCGGCGGTGGTGTCGCGGTTGTCGCAGGAGCATATCAACAGTAAGGCAAAAAGCAAAAATTTTTTCATAGAGAAATTTCCGTTAAAGTTGGTTTGGTCTTAAATATAGTTATTGCAGAAAAAATAAAAAGGAAGAGTAAAACCTTCCTTTTTATTTTTAGGTTGGTATCTTTTAGAATACGTATTTGATACCGGCCGAAAACTCGGACATATGATCCATATGGTCAAGTTTGTCAGCCCAGATATAACGTCCGAGTACTCTGACGGCAATGTTGTTGGTGATGTGGTATTGGATACCGCCGCCCAGACGATAGCCGAAACCGGTGTCGTCAACGTCTTTACCGAAGTCATAAGAGGCAATACCGGCCGTAACGAAGGGCGCAAATACTTGGTCGCAGCCCAGCGGCAGATAGCCGTAAACATCAAGACCATAGGCATCAAAATCGGCTTTTACTTTTTCGCCACCGATAACTTTGCTCCAGTCTTTGCTCATCTGGTAGAAAATTTCCGTTCCGAAATATTTGTTGTATTCGGTACCGACAAAGACCGAGCCGGAATGCATATTAATATCAGTCGGCGAGCCTTTGTAATTGACGTTGGTGACATTATATTGGGCGCCTACATACGGTCTGAATTCCAGAGCATTGGCGCTGCCGGCCAAGGCAATGGCAGATACGGCCGCCAACAAAACAATATTTTTATTCATTAATAAGCTCCTTAAGATTTATAAACTAAAGTTTAATAACAAGCATACTATAAGATGATCTGAAAAAAAAGGAAAGAAAAAAATGATATAAAATGTTGTTTATATTCTATTTTAGTGTTATAAATCCTTGAGAAAAAGAGGACGAAGATGATTTTAGACAAGAACAACCAATCTGGTGCGACAATGATGGAAACGCTGGGTGTTTTGACAATTATAATCATACTCGGCGTGTCGGTTATTAAACTGGTCGGCAATATTTTCAGTATGTTTAACCAGGCTGTTGTTGTCAGTCAGATAAAAGATTTGCAAAAAGTCATATCCGAAAGATATCGGTTTGAAGGAAATTATGCCAATTTGTTTGAAGACAGAACTCCAGAAGAAGTAACGGCATTTTTGTGTGATGAGAAGATGGCTCCTTTTCAGATGTGTAACGATGGTCTTTTGTTTCATAAATCAGGCGGTGAGGTATGGATTATGCCGGTTGAAAATTATGATGAAGAAGGAGAACCTTTTAATGATTATAATAAATATGCCATGACTTTTTGGAGTCTTTCGGATACGACTTGTATTAATGCGGCCCAGATAAACTGGTATTCGCAAAAGAAGTCCGATGTTTATAAAATGGTTATTAATTCGGGAACGGATAAAGAGTTGGTTGTAGATGTACCGTATAATATGCAGGAAGGTTCAGAAACGTTTCCAGTTCCGACAGCGGAAGTTTTTAAAGCTTGTTCGAATAATGACGACAATCAGATAGAATGGATTTTTTATTAAACGGGGCAGAGCATTGTTTAAAGTTGAAGATGTCAGAAAAACGACGGAACTGGCGCAAGGGAAAAATATAAGGAAAATCGGCGGCGAAAATTTTGCCGATTATCTCAGTACGGGCGGTGTTTCTAAACAAGATCAGGTTCAGGCGACGGCGGCCATGACCTCTGCCGATGCTATTTTTGCGGCGCAGATGGTGCAAGATGAGGAAGAAAGGCAGATTAGGCAAAAACTGGTGAAAAAAGGTAATACGCTGCTTAAAAATCTTGAGGAAATAAGGGAAGGACTGTTAGTCGGAGAAATATCCAAAGAAAAACTGATAGAGATATCTCGTTTTGTTAAAGAAAAAGATATACAGAGCAGTGATCCGAAACTGCAGGAAATAATGCAGGAAATAGAGCTCAGAGTTGAAGTTGAGCTTGCCAAATTGATGTGATAAAATATCAAAGGAAAAACATATATTTTTGCTTGAAATTTTATTTGTTTATTATATCTTTAGGTAAAATTTTATCATAGCTGTTTGAGGAGTAGGGAAAATGGACAGTGCTGTTATTCTTCCGCCGGATTACAAACCTTCGGAAAATGAAGAATATATGAATGAAATGCAGCTGGAATATTTCAGACAGAAACTTTTGAGCTGGAAGAAGTCTTTAATCGGTCAGTCAATGGACACGCTTGATGATTTGAAACAGGGCGGGCTTAACCAACCGGATCAGATTGACAGGGCATCACTGGAATCTGATAAGGCTTTGGAACTCAGAACCCGTGACAGAGCCAGAAAGTTAATTTCAAAAATTGATGAGGCTTTGAAAAGAATTGAAGACGGAACATATGGTTATTGTGAAGAAACCGGTGATCCCATAGGTTTGGAAAGGCTTGAGGTTCGGCCGGTGGCTACTCTTTCAATCGAGGCGCAGGAGCGTCATGAAAGAATGGAAAAAACCTATGACGACGAAGTCTAGAAATTGATTGTTTTAAGGGTTTTCGGTAGCCAAAACCGGAAACCCTTTTTTTGTTTTAAATACAGAAAAGGCTACGAATGGAACATAATTTTATTTTAGCGTCGCAGTCACCGCAGCGCCGGGCTTTATTGCAACAAATAGGGTATTGTCCGAAATCGGTTGAACCGGCGAATATTGACGAAACGCCCCGTAAAGGTGAAAAGCCCAGCCAATATGTTAAAAGAATGGCATTGGAAAAGGCTTTGCATGTTTCGGCCAAATATCAGGGAGAGATTGTTTTGGCGTCGGATACGGTTATTGTCTGCGGCAGAAAGATTGTTCAGAAGGCTAAATCGGCCGCCGAACAGACAGAAGTTATGAAAAACTTATCGGGAAGGGCGCACAGAGTTTTAACCGCCGTTTGCGTCGTTAATGCTCAGGGAAAGGCCTCCGTCAGACTGAATTCAACCCGCATTAAAATGAAAAGACTTACCAAAGAAGAGATTGACCGTTATGTGGCGTCAAAAGAATGGGTTGGCTGCGCCGGTTATAAAATAGAGGGTATGTTGGGCGGTTTTGTTATGCAAATAATCGGTTCTTACAGCGGCGTGGTCGGATTGCCGTTGTTTGAGGCGAGAAATCTCCTTATGGGAGCGGGGGTGTATAGTGCTTGATGAAATTATCATACAAACCAAAGACGGCATTATGCAGATTGCCGGCTTGGAAAAAGGACGGCTGGGTGAATTTGTCATTTATGATGAAAAAAAGGCTAATGAGGGCAACGTTTACCTGGGAAAAATAACTAAAAAAATTCAAACGGCTAATGGTAAAGAAGGTTATTTTGTAAATATCGGCGCGCAAAGGGAAGCTTTCATCAATGCCGAAGAAAAAGACCTTGAGGATTTGAAGGCTCACGAAGGACAGGATATTATTGTTCAGGTCGTTCAGGAACAACGGGCGGAAAAAGGTGCCAGAATGTCGCGTTTTTTGCGGTTGGCCGGCGTTTATCTGGTTTATTGTCCGTATGGAAATGACATTGAAATTTCAACAAAGATTGTTGATGAGGCCGTAAAAGAAAGGCTGTATAATTTGATTGCCGATAATTCCGAAACCGGCGGATGGATTGTACGGACGATGGCGGCCGATACCGGTAATGATGATATTTTGGCAGAAATGAAAGAATTAAAAAATTTATTTGCCGATATTATTGCCAAAGCCAAAAACTCAAAAGCTCCCGTTCTTTTGACGGCTAAAAACACCGTTTTACATGATATGATTTATCATCATGCAGACAGTTTGCAGAAAATTATTGTCAACAATCGTTTGTTGAAAGATGAATTTGAGCGAATTTTACCGGCGGAATATTCGGCAGCGCCGTTTGCCGATGCCGGTATTGATGATATGGTTGAAGAAGCTTTACGGAAAACTGTCAATTTGAATTGCGGCGGTCGGATTATTATTGAAGAAACCCGTGCCTGTACGGCAATAGACGTTGACAGCGGCGAAGGTACGGCACAGGGCGGTTTGGGGCGTTTAAATCAGGAAGCGGCAGCCGAAATTGTCCGGCAAATCATTTTACGCAATTTATCCGGTAAAATAATTATTGATTTTGCCGGGATTGCCGAATTTAAATATTTGAAAAAAGCTCTTGATATCTTGACGGATGGTTTGGCCGACGATCCGGCAAGAGGAAGAGTTCTCGGTTTGACCCGGGCCGGCAATGTTGAAATTATACGAACCAGACGCCGGCCGAGCCTCAGAGATTTGCTGACTGAAGAATGTTCTGTCTGTATGGGGACGGGGAGAGTTGAAAAATGAAATGTCCTATATGTAAAAAAGAAGTGACAGATATGAAATATCGGCCGTTTTGTTCAAAACGCTGCGCCGATATTGATTTGGGAAACTGGTTTAACGGAAAATATGCCTTTGCCGCAACCGAGGTTGATGATGAGGATCTGGCGGAACTGGCTAAAATTCAACAGACAGACAATAACGAAGATAATCAGTAAAGCATAAAGCAAATGATGTTTTACTGATTTGAGGTATATTCATCTTCGCCATCATCTTCGTTTTCAAATTCTTTAAATTCCTCAAAGTCTTCATTCGGATCGTAGCTGATACCGAGTTTGGCAAGCATATCGTCGTTAATGTCTTCACGCTGGGCAACAATCCAATCCGGTACGTTGGGTGCAGCCGGAATAGACGCCAGGGCTTTCATCTTCGGATCCAGATACCAACGCGGCGAATCCGCCATAATCGGGCGGTCGATATAGCTTTGCATCAGGACAACCTGTTTCAACATCGGTAAACTTAAGAGCTGAGTGGTTGAAATAACCGAAACTCCCTGCAATTGGTAGCTGACGTTTTTGGCAAACGGATTTGAGCCTTTGGAAAAAGAACCTTCATTTTTGGAATAAGATGTCGTCTGAACGGTTTTGTTACCGATCATTTTGGAGAAACGCTGGGCTGTCTGTTCATTGTTTTGTGACAAAATGACTTTGCAGGCGGTGGTGGATATTACCGTTTCAAGATCATCTTTGCCGTATTTACCGGATATTTGTCCCAAATCCTGGCCTATCAGCAGGTAAGAAACCTTTTGTCCGCGGCCGACCGCCGGGCCGTCAATAACGGCTTTCAGTTTAGGCATGGTCGGGAATTCGTCCATTACGAACAGGCAGGCGAAAGGCCCCATTTTGCCGTCCGTTGAGTTATTAAAGTTTGGCGGATTGGCAATCAGATAAGACGACATAAGGTCAATAAAGGTTCCGGAAATGACGCTCAGTGCGCGGGCGTCAACCTGGTTGACCGACAGATAAACCGAAATGGGTTTGAATTCGCCGGTAATCGGGTCTTTCAGACCGCGCAGGTCTTTAAAGTTGATATCGGAAAAGCTGGTACGGGCAACAACGGCCGAGTTTTTGAAAATGCCGATGCCAGCAAATGCCGTTGACATTACGGAACCGCGCTCTTTGTCAGGCATTGAGCTTAATTGGCTGAGCTCGACAATGCAGCGGGGCGAATAACCGAATTTGCGGGCTTCGTCGATGGCAGCTTCCAGCAAATCGCGCATTGGGTCGGCCATGGCTGCCATTTGATCACCTTCATCCATACGGCGTTTAATTTCCTGCGACTGTTTAATCTGTGCTTCGGTAATCCATTCCAGAATCATGGCAATACAAGCCTCGTGGCCGATCCATTTTTCCGGCAACAAAGCCCAGGTTCCGATAGGCAAATAATTGTCAATATTGATGGAATCCGAACGAAGATTTTGCAAAGCGCGAACAGCCATCGGGTCGTTCATTTCAAGGTAGTAACCTTCAAGAACCTTTTTATCCTCATCATCCAGTTTTCCTTCATAAACCCGGCCGATGAAGTAGTCATTGGCGCGGGCTTTTTCACATTTGGAAACAATAAAGTGAATAAATCCGGTTAAAGCCGCGCGGCCGGTTTTTGACCAGTGAGGATCAGCGCCGCCTTTCGGGTCTTCAACCAAAACATTGCACATTGAATCGACATACATATCGCGAGCCGGTCCGGGTGCTGGAATGGCGCCGGGAGAAAGCGGATTCCAACTCGGGTAATAAATGCCTTCGGCCGGGTTGTCCTCCATACCCCAGTTAATGATAAATACGGGACCGACTTTGGCTCGCGCGCCTGAAGTTGAAAAACACAATTCCGGTTTGGGATCGTTGACAACGATGCTCATGGTCGGCGAATTGAAAATCGTCGGAATAACGACGCCGGCTGTTTTACCGGTTCCCGGAGGCGCACAGCACAGAACCGACAAAGTTTCGTTCATGCGTAAAAGTTTGCCTTTGAATTTACCGACCACGATACAGAAACCGTCAAGCAAGCCCATTTTTTTGATGTCGCTCATTTCGGCCAGGCGTGCCGAGCCATGAATATTAGATTGAAAACGGTAAGGGTTGGTTACCATACCGGTAATCAGTCCGAGAGGAAAACTGATGAACGGCAAAATGGGCACCCATAAACTGACGGAAAAAGGACCGTTATAGTTTACCAGTTGTTTCATCCAAACCCAATAGCGATTATAAATAAAACCGCTTTTGCTGAAAACCAGGGAAAAATATTTGGAAACATCATTCAGGCTTTCTTTGGATATGCCGTTACCGATAATATAAGCCAGCGGCATTGATATCAAAGCCAACAGGATTGTTATCAATACGGAAATTGTTACGGTGATGACCATCCAGCGCACCGCATTGTTATATTCTTTCCATTCTTCGCCTTCTTTTTCCAGAGCCATTTTTATCCTCTTTTACTTAAGCTATGCCACGCAGCAGTTTTTTGATTTTTTCAAAAACGGCTTTTTCCGGGGTGCCGTCGGCCTCTTCAAGCGTTTTGGCAAACAAGGGTATTTCTTTCGGGGTGCCGCGGTCGATACGCGTTACTTTTACACCGATGCTGTTCCAAATGTCAAACATATCTTCAGCATTAATGATGTTGCCGATTTGCTCAATAACGAAAGGAACAATCTCAAAAGACAAATCGGCGTCGCTGAGTTTTTCCTGCAGGGTTATGCGAGCCAAATCGGCTTTACGTACCGGCGATATGCGGTGAGAACTCTCGGAAAACCATAAAGGTTCTTCGTCGTTAAAACGTTCTTCGTCGGCCAGCCAGTCACCGGGTTCTTTATCGTTTAGGCACAAACATATTTGCGATTTGGAAACACCGATGAAATCAATGAAAGTGTTTTTAATGGTGGCACCGGTGATGATTTCGTAGCCTTTTTGTTTAAGGAGTTCAAAAGATGAATTGACACTGCTGCTTTTGGGCTTGCCGGCAGGGGGCTGATTTTCGGAACTTTTTTTGCGGGGCGCCGTTTGAGGCTCGGACTTTTGAGTTTTATCCGTTTTGACGGCAGTTTTTTCTTCCGTTTTGGGAGTTTCGGGTTCGGTGTCGGCAAATAAATCAAAATCAAGCGGCTCGTTGTCGCCAAGCTCAAACAGGGAATGGGTAAATTCTTTGGGCTCAACCGGCGGTTTCGGGGTGCCGGAGAATGTTTTGGGCTTGTGAGTGACGCTGATGCCGGACAAAGCGGCTCTTTTTTCTTCGTCAAGAGGTGAGCGTCGGGACGGCAGAGAATCATCCAGCGGCTGATGGATGTTTTTGGGACGAATTTCTTTATAAGATTTTTTCTTTTTAACGACTTTAACCGCCGCCGTGTCGGTGATTTTTTTGACTTGTTTTTCAAAAATAAAGTTAAACAGCCTGACAGGCAGCAAGCCTATGAATTTGAAAACCCTTTCCCAACGAATGGTGCTTAAGGCCGCCCATACGGTAATCCATACCGGTACGGCCGTTAAAATAATCAAAACAAAAGCCCATTCTTTGGCCTCGTCAATAACCCAGCCGGAGGACCAGAGGCTCCAGGCGTGTTGCCAATGAGTGGGACGAAAAATGTCAAAGTGCCAGTTTGTAAGCATAATAACCCGGATTCCCTCTATGAAGAAAATACTCCAAAGAAGGCCTACCAGCATTATTCTTAGCAAAATGAGCAAGGGCTTCAATCAAATTCTCCCGAAACTTATCCTTTTTATTATACTAATACATAATTGTTTAACAAGAGTTTATTTTGTTCAGCTTTTTATTTTTTCGGACAGTTTTTGCTTTATTTCCGTGCGGATATGTCCGGATTGTTCGGCCTTTTCAGGTTTGAGAGATTCTATTTCGTTTTTAATGTCTTCAATCATTTGCTGCGATGATTTAATATTTTTGATGACAATGCGTTCAGGCTCGGCAGGTTTGCGGCGGCTGAAAATTTTAAACGGCGCCGCAAAGATATTCAAATATTCAATTCGCAGGGCAAAAATAAAACCGGTCAGCCATAAAAACGGTAGTAAAAACAGCGCCATCAGCAATAAAACATCAGAGGTCGTTTTTATAACACCTCCGTGATTCCAAAAGGCAGCCAGAATATCCCACGAACGGGAGGACATAAAGTCAAAGTTCCAGACCAGACTGATAAGGTAGTTTGAAGCGACAAGGAATAAAAAGGACCAGCCGATAAAGACCAAAATACCGCGGATGAACAAAAAAAACTTTTTCATTAACGCCTTCCCTGAGATTGTTTGCGAATTTCATAAGTTTTTCCGATATCTCTTTTTTCCGCCTCAGGTTTGCCTTTGTTCAGATAATCATTGCATCTTGTTTTGCTTTCATTGAGGCGTTTTCTTCTTTCGTTAAGGTCTTCTTTGTTAAGACGCTGTTCTCTTTCCAAAGCATCACAGTTAAACATTTCGGCGGCATATCTTTCGGCCGGATCGGGATTTTTATATTCGCTCAATAAAGTTTTGACATTATCTTCACTGATTTGTTCTTCACCCAGAATAGATCTAAATTTATCTTTGACCGGTTTTTTGTCTTTTTTTTCGGCCAGATTACGGGAAGTTTTCATCATTTTTTCGGCTTCATCAACCAAAGTTTCCCGTGAAGAAATATTAGAGTTGTCCATACGGCGCTGTTTCTCCGCCGTCAAAAAGATTTGTCGGGCTTCAAGATGGGAATTTTTTAAGAAAGTATCAACTTCCTCTCTGTTACTTAAAGTTTTGTTCTCAGGATTTTGGCGGCAGAGTTCAATATATTTGTAGGTTGAATAATGTGCGGCAAAAAGCTCCATTTGATAGTTAAAGGCATTGACTTCTTTGATAATATCCAATCGCATATTTTGATCGGCGCGAATCTCGGTTAAAGCATTAAAGTATTTATTGCCGGGGTCTGCCGGTTCTTTAATTGTCGGATTTCCCTGGGTGCGGACATAGTCTTCTTCAAATTTTACCTGCTGGTTAAACCAGGTTTCGACATTTTCATTGGGAAATTTCTTTTTGAGCGTTTCCAACTGCTCTTTGCGGTTGGCGTCACGGTGCATTTTCCAGAGTTCTTTCAATTCTTCAGGAGCTGAAGGCCTTATTTCTTTGAAACTTTCTTCTTTCCAGCCAGTTTTAGATTGTTTATATATTTTGTCATCGTTATCACCAAAGACAACAAAGTTGGAGTTGATGTTTCTTAGATAATCATTGAAAAGAGTAAGTTTTTTGGTTTTTTCTTCAGAATCAATTTGGCGTTTTTTAGATTCTTCGACGATAGAATCGTGACGTTTGATAACATCGTCAAGAATTTCCTTGGCTTCAGTATTTTCGTTTTCTTTTTTGCCGAAGAGGGCTTTAAAGTTATTCCACTGATCGGAAATAACTTTGCCGGTATATTGTCCCGCCGGACGGATGGCGTGTTTATAGATGCCGGAAGCGGTTTCATATAAGACAATTCCGCCCAAGCCGGCAGCCTTGTTTGCGGCCCAGGCGGCGGAAGCCAGAATGATGTCTTTCATCAGATATTCGATGATGTCACCTTGTTCTATTTTGAAATTGTCATTGTCGTCTGCTTTGGCCCAGTCGGGATCATCACGCCTTCTTCTTGCTTCACCGGCATTTTCTTCAAAAGCTTCGTTTTCGGCTTTCTTTTTATCTTCGAGTTTTTTGTGCAGACGGTCCTGATCGAGAGGACTCATTCCGGCAATAATCTGGTTTCTTTCTTCTTCATTGGTCATGGCTAAAATGTCATCATCGGTCATGATGTCGGCATATGAAGGCGGAACCTGTTGAACCTCCTGTACTTCCTGCGGCAGTTCGTCCTCGCCGTAACCGGCTTTGAGGTCGGCTCCGATCTGCTGACGGGAAGCATCGTTTTCGCCGCTGTCTTTAAGGGTTTGCGCGGCATAAACCTGCATCAGAGCCTTAGGGGACAACTCATTGTTTAGCGCCTCTTTGGGGTAGGTACCGTCTTTTTGTGTTGCAATATCGCGTTTTTCAGCAATGATTTCGCGGGCGGCGGCAAAATCTTTAATCTGCTCCTGGGAGGGTTTGAAATTGCGGTCTTTGGTGGCGCGATACATGGCTGTTGAGGCCTGCAGAAGACGGGAATTACGCTCGGCCGCCGGCAGAGCATTAAGACTTTGTACAAGGGGCTTTACCGGGGTTTGTTTCAGGTCTTTGGATATGAGACGGCTGACGTTGCCGCGAATGTTGTTGGCTACGGTTCTGTTCGGGGTGGTTGCTTCTTTGGCCATGACCTTTGTCCTTGTTAAGCGATTGTTATTTCATTGATTATCATTATAACAATAATTTTGTTTTTTGTCTATATTTTTGTACCAAACGCTAGGCTTTCAGTTTCTTTAAAAACTTGCCGAGCTTTTTGTTTATTTTGATTCCGTCTTCGGGTTTTGGTTTAATCATCCCGAAAAAGCGAGCCGGAATTTTGTCAACTTGAATCGGGGCAAAAGTTGCCGGATTGGTTTCAAGCATTTTTTTGGCGCCTTCCGGATCTTTGCGGACGGTTTTAAAAAAGTTATTAATCAGACGTTCGGCGTCAACCGGAAAATTGCCGGCACGGACGGCTTCAATGTATTGATGGATTTTTTCGCGACGGATTTGCTGCTCTTCAAAAATCTTTTTTTCGATTTTGTGTCTTTGATATTTGACTTTACGCAGGTTGTAGGCAATCTCGCAGGAATCAATCTCTATCAGGGTTTCAACATAGGAAAGCAGGGCATTTTGCAGATTTTTGTCGCTGGTTTTTTCGGCAAAACTTAAAATCTGTTCATCAGAGGCATTGTCCGGCAGAGACGATAAACGAACCGGCTGTGCTTTGATTAAGACACTCCAGGCTGCCAGAATGTCATTATTAAGACGATTGATTCTGGAAGGGCGAAAACGCGGCAGCAGATCTTCAACCGTGAATGAAAACTCCGGTACCGGTATTTCGGCGGCTTCGCCGCAGGCCTTTACGGCATTAATGAAACCGCAAAAGGCATTGAAAAGCGCTTTTTCTTCATCTGCCAGTTTGGCAACGGAAGAGTCTTCAATTGAACCGATTATTTCGGAGACGGAAATTTCTTCCGTGTCTTCTTCCGGCTGTGGCGCCGGCTGCGCCGAGGTGTCGGAATTTTTGGCATTGAGTTCGGCAAGCTGATCCTCGGTATCCTGAAGCTGGGCGGCGATGAAGTCGTCGAGCATTTTGTCAAAATCGCTGGAAGATATGTTGTTATCAGCCATAAAAAAGCTCCTAATCAAGAGTGATGAAAACCGGTTTTTCCGCAGATGACGGATTAACAACGGCGATGCGTTCGAGAGCGCGGCCGCCTTTGATGAGAATATAAAGCTTGCCGTCGTTTACGGTGTAGCCGTCAATATAGCTGCCGGCGGGCTGCGCAAGAGAAATATCTTTGGCGGCAGGTGTCCGGCTGACTTGCCGGTAGATGATCCCGGCGGCGCTCAAAATTCCGAAAACCAGCAAAAAAGTCAGTATAAACACAATCAGCTTGATTAATTTTAATTTATCCATATAAAACCCTCTCTTGCAAGTTTGCTTTTTTAGTCTATTATAACGGTCGTACCGTCAACAAAATAAACAAAGATGTCTGATATTCAAATATATAACACACCAATAGTTAACAAAGATTTTAAGGGCTTGCGCATTGATAAGTTTTTGGCAGCCTGTTTTCCCGATATTTCACGTTCGCAGATTCAAAGAATGATAGCCTGGGGTAATGTTGTCTGTGACGATGTTACGGTCGGAGATAATTCCTATAAAATCAAGGAGGGAGAGTCTTTTGTTCTGACTTTGCCCGAGGCTGTTGACGCCGAGCCGCGGCCGCAGGATATTCCGCTTGATATTGTTTATGAGGACAAGGACATCATCGTGGTTAATAAGCCTTGCGGAATGGTGGTGCATCCGGCACCGGGAGCCGCAAACGGAACGTTGGTGAATGCATTGCTGTATCATTGTCACGATTTATCGGGAATCGGCGGTGTTAAGCGTCCGGGAATCGTGCATCGTATTGACAAGGATACATCGGGGCTGTTGGTGGCGGCCAAAAATGACAATGCTCACAAATTGCTATGCGAGCAGTTTGCGGAACATTCCATAGAAAGAACTTATTTTGCATTTGTTTTCGGGATGCCGAATCCGGCGGACGGAACCATTGAGGGCAGTATCGGCCGCAGCCCGTATGATCGCAAAAAAATGGCAATCGTCGCAAAAGGCGGCAAGCATGCGGTGACGCATTATCAGACGGTTGAAAAATTCAGGGATAAGGCGGCCCTGATTAAATGCCGCCTGGAAACAGGAAGAACGCATCAGATCAGAGTTCATATGACTTTTGCCGGACATAGTCTGATCGGGGATAAAGTTTACGGCAAAGGTCGAAAACTGATCGTAAAAAATGCGCCGGAAGAGGTAACCGCTTTCGTTAATTCGTTTCCGCGGCAGGCGTTGCATGCGCAGAGCCTCGGTTTTGTTCATCCCGTAACGGGAGAAAAAATGTTTTTTGAAGCATCGTTGCCGGCCGATTTGCAAGAGCTTTTACAGGTTTTGCGGCAGATCTGATTTTTAAATACAGTGTTTTTGTGACTTCTAATACTAAAGGATAGCTTGCGTTTTCCGTCTTCGGCGGTAGAGTTGAGCCTGATATTATTTTGCCGGACTATTTCTGGACTTGAACGTTAAAGAACTGTTGATAAGTTTTATCGTTTCAGGAGAATAAGAATGGAGAAAGTCTTGGCACTGAGCGGCATTGATTTTTCGCCGGAAATCAATATGACGCGCTATCTGCAGAAAATCAGAACCTATCCGATTTTGTCTCAGGAAGAAGAATATAATCTGGCGGTTAAATATCAGCAAACCAAAGATCAAAAAATTGCTCAAATTCTGGTTACCTCCCATTTGCGGCTGGTGGTTAAAGTCGTTTCAAAATATCGAGGTTACGGATTGTCGACGGCGGAAATGATATCGGAAGGAAACATCGGCTTGCTGTATGCGGTTGAGAAATTTGAGCCGGAAAAGGGTTTTCGGTTTTCAACTTATGCGTTGTGGTGGATTAAGGCTTCGGTGCAAAAGTATATTTTGAACTCCTGGTCTTTGGTGAAAATAGGCACGACAGCGGCGCAAAAAAAATTGTTTTTTAATCTGCGTAAAATCAAAAACAAGCTTAATCTGAATGATGACCGGGAATTATCCCCGGCCGTTCTGAACAGAATTGCCGGATCGCTGGACGTCAGTGTTCAGGAAGTTACGGATATGAATACACGTTTGAAGGCTCATGACGGCTCGTTAAACAGCATTATTGACGCATCGGGAGACGGCGGTTCGGAATGGATGGATTTTATAGCCGATTCAAAACCTAATCAGGAAGAAGTTTTGGCCTACGGTGAAACGATAAAATACCGGCGGACGTTGTTTAACAAGGCTCTGAATGTGTTGAACAAACGCGAAAAAGATATCTTGTTTAAACGCCGGCTGTTGGATAAGGCCTTTACGCTGGACGATTTGAGTAAGGCTTACGGAATTTCCAAAGAACGGGTAAGGCAAATCGAATTGAATTCAATTAAGAAAATACGCAAAGCCATTGAAGCCGGTATTTAGTTGTCTTCCGGCAAAATATTGGCCCAGTTTTCCGACAGTTTTTCCAGCTTGGCATTGATGACCTTCAGTCGATGCTGAGCTGAATTTTTAAAAATGAAAACAAATAAATCCGGCAGGGCATAATACAAAAGAACGCCAAGCGCCGCAGCGCCGAGCATGATGATAATGTTAAAAATATTGTTGAGGATTGAGAACTCAAGTCCGGAACTGAACTGAATCAAAATGTTGTTCAGACAGATCATGACGCCGGCTATATTAAAGCAACCGACCGTGGTGATTTTGTTAATATTTTTGGTGTCGGTTACCACGATGGTCAAGGTCGGTAAAAGACCAATGACCAAGACAACGACAGCCGGCAAGACCGTAAATGCAACAAGCATAAAGGCCAAAAAAATCAAAAACTTTTGAATAAAATTGAGCTTTGCCAAGCCTGCTTTATTTTTTTTGGCCGGAGCTTTGATAGTCGGTTTTGTCATTTGATCACCCAATAAATTAAGCTGAAAATAAAGGCACTCAGCATGGTTAGGACGGCCAGAATTGATGAAAAACGCAAGGCAAGATCTCTGGCTTCGTCTTCAATTTTGGAATCGCCGGACAGGATTTTTGCTTTTTCGGTCAGAAGAAAGTTAGCCGTTTTTAACGCTTCCGAGAAATCGGTCCTATCGCGGTTACGCGCCTCGTCGTTTTCAAGGATTTCAACAAGTTCAATGATCTTGCCGTTTTTTGATATCTGCAAAAGTTCCTGTTCCAGATATTTTTGATATTTGATGTTGTGATAGCTTTGAATAAGCGGTTTTGAGGTGTTAACGAGCCACTGAGATAAATTCATGAGCTGTGCGGGACCGTTTTTGGTTTGAATATTGGCATATAAACGGATAATGGCGCCTACCTTGAGGGCATCTTGATTGGCATTGATGTCAATTAAAATACCGTCAATTTTTTTGCCCATTTTGCAGCGCAGATAAGCTATGATATTTTTATCAAAAGGCAGGGTTTGGTAGTCGGTTTTGGAACGATCAAGCGCCCGCAGAAGACGGGACGGCGTGTTGACGAACGCTTTGCCGATCAGCTGGCTGATACAGGGAAGGTCCTCGTCGAAATCATACATAATGCGGTCGAATCCGTAGCCGTAATCATTGCGAGATAAATAAAGCTTGAATTCTCCGGCATTTGTCGGCGCGCGTGATGAAGGCTGTTCCTGATACCAGAGCTTGATGATGTCTGTCGAGATGAGCGACTGCAGAGGTGTTAGGGGCAGATTGTTTTTTTTGTGATAGAAAATCGTTTTGGCCAGGCCTCCCGGGAAAAGGTAAAAATCACCGCATTTTAACGGAAGAGAACAATCCAGATAAATACAGATGCGGGCCAACAAAAGGTTTTTATCGGGGTTTTCTTTTTCCGCCAGAATTTGTTTTTCGATTTTGGTATACAATTTTTCGTTTTCCAGACCGTTTTTTATCCATTCAAGCAGTTTGCCGCTTTGGATAACTTCAATACCGAAATCAGGATTGGAAATCATGGTAACGGCCGCGCTTTTGCGCGTATAGCATTTTTCGCCGTTGATGGTTAAGGCGCGGGTTGAACGGTCAAATCCGTCGCCGGTCATAAAACCGGTGGTTTTGCCGTCATAGTAATTGTAGAGCCGGTTGTAATCACAACGGTTTTCGGGATTATCATCCAGCATGGAGCGCAACACGAGTGTAATTTGACCATTAAATTTTTTATTTTCGGACAGAAAAACAAAAGAAGAGTTTTTTAGCTTTTGCCGCGTGAGTTCTCCCGGTGATAGTTCACTGGTGATGTCGTGATTCAGCGTCAGGCCGAGAAGCGCAACTCCGGCAGCATAAATATCCTGTTCAAAAGTTCCGTTGCCGCGGGCAAAAGGTTTGCAAAGGATATTTTCAATCGGTTCATATACCGCCGGTTGGTAAAAAGAAGGAAATGCCGCCAAACAGTCGCCCAGTACGAGTTCGCTGCGGGAGGGATCTTTATACCATAAGTTGTTAAGTCTGATGGCGCGGTGGTTTAATCCGAAGGTTTTTAGAACGTCGCAAGCCGACAATAATGACAGTGCCAGCGATTTAAATCTTTCCGGCGTTATTTTATCATCTTCTTCATGGAAATTATCGGCTCTGGGGCCGACGGGTTTGTTGTATATGAGCGCGATGGTTTCCCGTCCGTCGGGAGCCGTGATGATGCCGTATTCAATGAGTTTTAAAATATTCGGGGCATCAATTGACTTCATGTAGGGAAGATATGACAGACGGGGAGGCATTTCCGGAGAGCAGATCAAAGCGAACAAATTGCGTTGAGGGTTAATATTGTCTTTGACCTCATACGCCAAAGCTCCGTTGCTGTCAAATTGCGGCAAAGGTTGTTTGAAACGAATTTCAAAGCGTTCTTTTAACAGATAACTGCTGCCGGCCGCGGGTGTGTCATTTTCAGCGGAAACTTCTGTTTTTTGCTCGTCAGTCATTTTGAATTCTTTCCAGTGGCTTCTAGTAAATAAATAATTTATAGCAATATATTGTTAATAAAAAGCAAATTTTTTGGCATTGTTTGCCGGAAAGGTGGAATATATAATCTAAGAGAAATAATTTAAGGAGCGACGGAGTTATCAGAGTGGTAAAGCAGCGAACAGACATAATTCAGGAGCTTGACGGCGCCGGATTGACGTCTGCCCAGAATGCGGATATCCAAGTGCTGCAGAATGCCGCTCAGTATAATATTGATCTTGATGCGTTGGAAAGTGTCGGGAAAAAATCGGCCCGGCGGAAACCGGCGGCAAAAAAAGCCGCCGAAGATTGGCGAAAGCTAGATGTTAATCTGTCGGATATCATTAACCTTATTATCTCAACGTCGGAAAGGCCGACATTTATGGTGAGAGATGATAAACTGGTTTATCTTAATCCGGCGGCAATGCAGCTTTTGGATATCAGTGTTGACAAAGATGTCATCGGCAATAATTTTTTGAATTTGGTTATTAAAGAAGATTGGAATCCTCTTGCCGAAAATATCGGGGAGATGCTGACCAACGGCAAAACCATGCGTATTCGACTGAAAGCGGCAACTGGCAAAATTATTCCGTTGCAGTTTCAGGCCATATATTTATCGGAGATTGAACATTTTTCTTTTATTTTGCTTGGCGAGCATATTAGAAAGGCTGTTAAACCGACATTTAACAATTTGTATGACGATGTGACCGGTTTGCCGAATTTCTTTTTATTTGAAGACAGGGTTCAGGTTGCCGTAGCTTTAGAAAATGCCAAGGATAATGTCCGGGATCAGAATATAATCGCCGTTTTGGCCATTAGTCTTGATAATATCGAGGCTTTTCGCAAAATGCATATTGAAGAACTGGTGATTAAAAAAACAGCCAACAATCTGGTGCTGAATTTGAAAAAAAATGTCACGGTAGCGCTGGGACTGAAATATAATTTTTGGATTATGTTGCCCGGCTTGAAGAACATGGCCGAGGTTAACCATGAAGTCCGGCGGATTACCGAGATATTAAACGACGGCGTCAGCGATAATTTTACAAGGCATGAGCTGCTGTTTTCAATAGGGGTAAGCACGTTTCCGCGGCCGGGACATTCGGCAAAAAAGGTAATTGAGCAGGCTATTGCGGCCATCAAAACGGCGCAGGCGACACCCAGAAGTACAGTTGAATTTTTTAGCGGTGAAAAAGTTTAGAAAAGAAAAAGACCTCCGTTTGGAGGTCTTTTTTGAAGATTAACGACGGTCACCCAAAAACCGCAACAGGTATAAGAACAGGTTGATAAAGTCCAAATACAAACTCAGGGCGCCGGTCAAAGCTTTTTTGATGACGGTTTCATTGTCATCGGAAGAGCTGTAAATCTGGCGGATTTTTTGCGAGTCATAAGCCGTCAAACCACTGAAAATACCAACACCGATGATTGATAAAGCCCAGTCTAAGCCACTGCTTTTGAGGAAAATGTTAACAATCGTCGCGATAATCAATCCGATTAATCCCATGTAAAGGAACGAACCAAATCCGGTTAAGTCGCGTTTGGTGGTATAACCGTAAAGGCTTAATCCGCCAAAGGCACCGGCCGTAATCAAAAAGACGCGAACCAGGCTGCTTTGGGTGTACAGCAGGAAAATCGGCGTTAAGCTGATACCCATTAAAGCGGCATAACTCCAAAACAAGAGTTGTACCTGACCGGAAGTTCCGCTGCGGACAACCCAGTTAAAGGCAAAAACCATAATCAGCGGGGCAATGAAAGCCAGCCAGCCGAAACCGGAGAGGCTGACGCCCTGCGGCGTAACGTTAAAAAATAAATTCATCAGAGAGGTGTTGACAACCAGCCAAGCGGCAAGAGCCGTTACACACAGGCCGCCGGCCATAAAATTATAAACTTTTTGCATATAGCTGCGTAGACCGGCATCAACAGCGGCTGAATTTGTCTGAGTATAAATTTCGTGTTGCATGTGGAAATCCTTTTAATTAATTACTGCAATATCAATATAGGAAAAATCTTTTAAGAAATCAATAAAACATACCGATTTTTTAGATATAGCGGTAGAGGGTTTTGCCGCGGACTTTCAGCCAGTGGCGGCTTTGTTCGTAACTTGGGCATAACCCGGCGACGGTTTGCCAAAATTCGGCGGAATGGTCAGGGTGTTTGAGATGGGATACTTCATGACAAACCAGATATTCAATGACATCAAGCGGTGCCATGGATATACGCCAGTTGTAATTGATGTTGCCGAGAGTGGAACAGCTTCCCCAGCGGGATTTGGTGTCTTTGATGCTGACGGAACTGACGCGGCAGCCTAAAATTTTGGCCTTTTTAACGCTCATGGCCGATAATTTTTTCAGAGCCTGTTGTTTAAGGAAGTCGGTTACCCGCCGGTGAAGGAATTCCGGATCGCCGCCGATTTTTAAAACAGTGTTCTCAAATTTGGCACCGCGTTGTCCGACAATATGTTGAACGGTGTATGTTATACCAAAAAATTCAAAGACCGAACCGTCATCAAAATGCTGCGGCTGCGGCAGACGAGCCAGCATATTGACAATCCAGTCATGATGTTCCTGCAAAAACCGCAAGGCTTTTGCTCGCGAACAATATTTGGGAACGGTTAAAACCGGCCGGCGGTTTTTATCGTCTATCCGCAGAGTCAGGCGTTTGGCGAGAGGTGATTTGACGATTTTGACATCAAAATCAAAGTCATTGCCAAAATCAAAGGTCCGGCCAGTCAACAACGTAATCTTCATAGTTTTTTACTTCTGTTTCGGAAACAAGCGGACGGTCTTTTAAGGATTGACCGGCCGCGTGAACGGAATCGGCGTTGCCGGAGATCAGCGGATGCCAGGAGGGCAGGTCTTTTCCCTCGCTTAGGCAGCGGTAGGCACAGGTTTTCGGCAATATTTCCGGTTCTTTCAGGACAGTGGCCAAGTCAATATTGCGACAATCGGAAACTTTGGCAAAACGGTGTTCATAAATGCGGCAAAGACAGGTTTCGGGATCTAAAAAACGACAACGGGCATTGGTAAAACAGATTTTACCGCGACGTTCGATTTTATTTAAACAGCATTTGCCGCAGCCGTCGCACAAAAGCTCCCATTCTTCGGCAGATAAATCACTTAAAGCTTTCTTTTTCCAGAATTCCGGTTCAAAAGAAGATAAATCGCGGTAGCGGCTTTGCGGTGTGGTGGTTTTTTGCGGCCATAGATGCATTTTATAAATCCTTGTCTTCAATAATATAGTCTTCCATATCTTCTTCGGCAACCGAAATATCCGTAACCAGATTTTCCGGCAGAGGCAGAAAACCCTGACCGCCTTTGAGCGGATGCCAGGGAGGAAGATCTCCGGTTTCGTTCAAAATACGGTAGGCACAGGTTTGCGGCATCCAGGTCAGGGAATCGATGTTTTGCGGAGTAACTTTAAGGCAAGAGGGTACCAGTCGGCAACGGTTTGAATATTCGCGGCACAGGTGCTTGGCTGTGTCAAAATAGCGGCAGATGATGCGGGTGTAAAAAACTTCGTCGTTGTCATCGTTCTGCAGTTTGATTAAACAGCAGCGACCACAGCGGCAGCAGATTTTTTCCCATTCGTCCGCCGTTAGATTTTTCAGGGGTTTTTGCCAGAAGTTTGTCACCGTAAATTCCTTATTCGGCACCGATGCGTTCGGGCAGGTATTCTTCTTTGGCCAGGTTGCCGAACTGAGCATAATCGCCGTTCCAGAAAAGTTGAACCGTTCCGGTGGGACCGTGGCGTTGTTTACCGATGATAACTTCGGCCAGATTTTGCGTGGCGCGTTTGCGCGTTTCCCATTCATCAAGGCGTTTTTGCAGGTGTTCGGGTGTTTCGCCGGATTTTAGTTTGGGTTCTTCGTTTTGAATATAGTAATTTTCGCGGAAGACAAACATAACGATATCGGCATCCTGTTCAATGGAGCCGGATTCACGCAGATCGGACATCAACGGGCGTTTGTCATCACGGCTTTCGACACCACGGTTTAATTGTGACAGAGCGATGACCGGTACCTGAAGTTCTTTGGCCAGAATTTTGAGACCGCGGGAGATTTCGGACAGTTCCTGCACACGGTTACCCTCACTTTTTTTGCTGCCGGTACCGTTAATCAGCTGAATATAGTCAATAACAATCAACCCCAAACCTTTGTTGCGTTTGAGGCGCCGGGCACGGGTGCGGATGTTGTTGATATTCAGTCCGGGGGTGTCGTCTATGTAAAGCGGGATGTTTTCCAGCTCGCGAACGGCTGCGGCAATACGGGTGAATTCGGCATTATCAAGCTCTCCGGTACGCATTTTGTGACCGTTGGTCTGAGTTACGGTCGAAAGAATACGTGAGGCCAGCTGGTCGGCCGACATTTCAAGAGAGAAAAAAGCCACGCCGCGGTTTTTGGCCGGTGTGTTTTTATCATGAGCCATAAATTCGGCGACATTATAGGCAATATTGGTTGCCAAAGCTGTTTTGCCCATCGCCGGACGTCCGGCGATGATGATGAGGTCGGAATCGTTTAGGCCGCCGGTTTTGGCGTCTAAGGCATCAAGTCCGGTCGGCAGGCCGGAAATGCGCCCTTCTTTTTGATAGGCGGATTCAATGCGTTTGACCGAATCGGTCAAAGCCTGGCCGAAATCAATAAACCCGGTTGACGTTTCACCCTGATTGGCCAGATCAAACAAGCGTTTTTCGGCATTTTCGATTTGCTCGGCGGCGTCCGAATCGATATCTTCCTTAGAAGCGTTATTGACGATTTCAAATCCGGTAGCAATCAGTTCCCGACGCAGGTATTTGTCATAAATAAACTGGGCATAATATTCGGCGTTGGTCAGCGGGGTGGCAGAATCGGCAAGTTTGATCAGATATTTATATCCGCCGACTTCGTCCAGAGAGCCGTCTTGTTCAAAATAGTTTTTCAACGTAATGACGTCTGCAACATGGCCACGGGTGATCAGTTTGCTGATGATGTCAAAAATTTTGGCGTGAATTGGGTCGGCAAAATGTTCAGGGCGCAGAAATTCCGAGACTTTTTCAAAAGTTTTATTGTTGGCCAAAAGTGCTCCGAGCAGAGCCTGCTCGGCTTCAATGTTTTTAGGCAGTTGTTCGGGCTGGATTTCCATAGCGGTGAGTCCTTGTATCAATTATTTCTGCCAATTTTATAACCAATAAAAAGCTAAAAGACAAAATGTTTTTCAGCGGTTGTTTTTCAGGGCTGTGGATTATGGGGATAACGGGGATAAAACAAAAAACCCGCTTAAACTGCAAGCGGGTCTGGAGAGATTCGATGATGCTGTTTTTATTTTGTTGCCGAAGCTTTTTTCTTGGCAATTTCTTTTTTGATTTTTTTAGCTTCATCGGACAGCTTGGTGTTGGAAGTTGATTCCAAATAAGCATCCAAACCGCCGTTATGCTCAATTGAACGCAGAGTTTTGGAGCAGATTTTCAGTTTGAAAGTTTTGCCCAGAACGTCGCTCAAAAGAGAAACAATCTGTAAATTGGGCAAAAACCGGCGACGGGTATGATTGTTTGCATGGCTGACATTGTTGCCGCTCATGGCGCCGGTGCCCGAAATTTCACATTTTCTTGCCATTGTTTTAATCCTTTTTCATAAAAACTTGTTGCCTTTTAATACATATTATTCTTTGAATAGTCAAGAGAAAAGTTGGTCTAAAGCCGTTTTATTTGTGGTTTTTATAAAATTTTACTGGAATTTTTTTTCAAAGTAGTGTATCTAAGAGTAGTTTTTATCAAGTACCCGTAGCTCAGTTGGATAGAGTATCAGCCTCCGACGCTGAGGGTCGTGGGTTCGAATCCCTCCGGGTACGCCATAAACAAATGCCACCTCTTCAGCGGGTGGCATTTGTTTATGTTGAGTATCGGCGGATTTGAACCCACGAAAAGGGGTTCGACTACCAGCGAAAGGCGGGCGAGAGAACGCCGGTACGCGGGAGCGTATGAGCGCCTGTGCAACTCAAGCGAAGCGCAGAGTAATCCCTCCGGGTACGCCAATGACAAACCGCCTGAAAGGGCGGTTTTTGTCTTCCGGAGGGTCGAACCCAGGGTTCGTTCTCAGGCATCTAAATTCGTTTCGGTCGCTTACGCTTTCCTCACTCATTAAGATGTTCCAGAGAGCTTGCAGATAAAATTAACCGGAGCAGCGGTTAATTTTACTTAGCGCTTCCTCCGGGTACGCCATAAACAAATGCCACCTCTTCAGCGGGTGGCATTTGTTTATGTTGAGTATCGGCGGATAAAATATCTTATTCCTTGACAAAAGCGGCGTTTGGAAGAATGGTTACCGCATAACAACGGCAGGGTGAGTCAATGGATGATAAGATTTATATAAGCTGGGACGAGTTTCATCAAGATGTTAAAACATTGTGTGCTCAAATAAAGGCAAGCGGCAATTATGATAAAATCGTCGCGGTCAGCCGCGGCGGGCTGATACCGGCGGGGATTGCTGCCTATGAGCTGGGTATTCGTCAAACGGCGGTGGTTAATGCGGCCACGTATATTGACGGAGAACATAAACAAATTGAGAGTATTGACGGAAGCGAGCAGGCCGGGACAACAAACAAAAAAACGCTGATTATTGATGATCTGGCTGACAGTGGTCAGACGCTGCGGCTTTTGCGGCAGTGTTTTCCGCAGGCAAAAAGCGCGGTGGTTTATGTTAAACCGAAGGGCAGCAGTACGGCCGATTTTTTTGCCCGGGCACTGCCGGATAAATGGGTCGTTTTTCCCTGGGACGAAAGATAATGCCGGCAGTTGCCGCAAAATCTTTTCAAGTTTGAAAATTGAAAAAGCATATTTGAGCCATATATTTGATGAAACAAAATTTGGCGGAGGAAAAATATGGCCGGAAAACAACTTTTTCAAAAAGAACAAAAATTTATTGATATATTGGATAAACAAAACGGAACACCGTTATATGAACTGTCGCCGGAACAGGCAAGACAGGTTTTGTTAACCGTTCAAAACGGTAAAGTCGATATGCCGCCGGTTGATGTCCGGGCGGCGGAGATTGATGTCGGCAAGGGACGTCAGTTGAAGGCGGACATTATCCGCCCGCAAGGGATAAAAGAAAAACTGCCGGTAATTTATTATATTCACGGCGGCGGCTGGGTTATGGGCGATAATGTTACACATCGCCGGCTGACGGCCGAATTGGCGGCAATGGTTCCGGCAGCAGTTGTTTTTCCGATGTATACGCAGGCGCCCGAAGGGCAATTTCCCGAAGTGACGAGGGATTTGTTTGCCGGGCTAAAGTATATTGTCGAACAAGGCGAAAAATTGCAAATTGATACATCAAAACTGGCTGTGGCAGGTGACAGTGTCGGCGGCGGAATGGCGGCGATTATGACGCTTATGGCCAAACAAAACGGCTTTAGGCCGAAAATTGCCGGTCAGATTTTGCTGTATCCGGTGACGGCAGCCGGATTTGATACGGAATCGTATCAGAAATTTGCCGACGGTCCGTGGTTGACAAAAAAGGCTATGGAGTGGTTTTGGGATCAATATCTGCCGGAAAAAACAAAACGGCTGAGTATTCTGGCCGCGCCGCTTGAGGCAGAAATCAAAGAACTTGAAGGGCTGCCGCCGGCATTGGTCATCACTGATGAAAACGATGTTTTGCGCGATGAAGGCGAGGCATATGCCCGTAAACTTGATGCCGCCGGCGTTGAAACAACCTCAGTGCGGTTTAACGGAACGATGCATGATTTTATGATGTTGAACGCTTTAAGCGATACCTCAGCGGCTAAAACAGCCGTTGCTTTGACGGCGCTTAAATTGCGGCAGGTTTTGTACGGCAAGTTATTTTAAGGCGCAGGACGAGCCGGCCAGCTTGTTGTCCAGACGTTCTTCCGCCAGACCGGCCGGATCCTGATGAATAATGATCTGGGCGTCGGGATAAGTCTGCCGGATAAGCTCTTCGACTTCATCGGTATATTTGTGCGCCGTGTATAAATCCAACCGGCCGTCAAGTTCGATATGAAACTCAAACATATATGCCCCGCCCAGATTGCGCGTGCGCAAATCGTGGATTTTCGGGGATATGGGGTGTTGACTGACAATTTGATAAATTGAATTACGGATATCGTCGTCCAGTTCGCGATCCAGCAGCAAAAAAACGGCATCACGGCCGAGAGTATAGGCATTATAGAGCAGATAAACGGAGATAATTCCGGCAATGGCGGTATCAATCCAGTCGATTTGCCAAAGACGGACGGCAATAAGGGATATAATAATGGAGCCGTTGGTCATGATATCGACGCTGTAATGCATCGAATCGGCCAGAATTGCCTGAGAATTAGTCCTTTTGGCCACGTAGCGCTGAAAAGCAACCAACAGAAGGGTTAATACCAGGCTTGTAATCATGATTATTAAACCCAGGCCGGTCTGAGTCAACGGAATCGGGTTTTTCAGCCGCAGACCGGCGTCATAGAGAATGAACAGTCCGGATACGGCGATAAAGGCTGCCTGGAAAAGTGCACTCAGAGCTTCGGCTTTGCCGTACCCATAGCGATAAGAGCAGTCTGCCGGCCGAACCGAAATTCTGACGGCAATCAAGGTGATGAGCGATGCAAAAATATCAGACAGGCTGTCGACCATGGAGGACAAAACAGCCAGGGAATCAGTGTAAAATACGCCCAATCCTTTGATAAGACAAAGAGAAACGGCTAAAGAAATCGAACCGGCGGCGGCAATTTTTTTGAGCTTATTGGCTTGTTCCTGAGTTAACGGCATTAATCAGCTTCTCCATATCTTCTGCGGAAATTTGATAAAGTTTATTTTGCATTTTGTCGGCAAAAGCTTGCAAAATTGTATTATTTATTACGCCATTAAATTTAAATTGAACATAAAAACTTTGTTCCTGTTTATAAAAGTCCAGCTCAAAACCGGTAAAATATTCGCCGTCGGCCGATATGCGGAGAACCGGTTCGCTGTCGGCAGAGGCGGTTGACGAGCTCAACGGCGTGTTCAGCAAAAGGCTGACGATTGAGGCAATATAATCCGTATCGCGGCTGCCGTTGATAATGCTGAACCGGCCGAATTGCAAATTCCAGAGCGATGCATAAGTCCAATTATGAAAGTCAAGATTCAGGTCAACCAGTTCAATGGCCGTCAGCCAGATTTGAAATTGTCCCGGCAGACGGATGTATGCTCCGAGGGAACCGCGTCCGAGTTCAATGTTATAGTCGCCGATTTCAAAAGCCGCAATCGTTGTGTTATTTTTACCGGCCAGGCGAACGGATATTGCGCGGCTTTCGGGGTTTTCCGGCGGCAGTAATCCGAATCGCGGCAGATTTTCAATCTTGTCTGCTTTCTTTTCATAAATAGTGGCCTGCATAAGGGCTGTCAAAAAGCTGCGAATTCGGTTTTGATTAACCAGAAAGTCGGGTTGTTGCAACAAAATCCAGATGCCGTCTTTTTGGCGGAAAGATAATTGATGATCCCGGGTTTTGATATCAATGACGTCAACATCATTGATTTTTGCGGCCAAATCAGGGAATAATGTCCGACCTTCGTAATCGGGAATATTTTTATCGGGAAGCAGCCAGATGCTGCCGGCGCCGAGAATAATGCAGATAAATGTCGCAGCAATTATAATCAGAAAACGGCGGTTAAATTCCGGGCATTTCGGGCGTCTGATTTTTAAATGCCGCAGGCCGGCCAGCAAGACGCCGAGAAGAATTATTCCCGGAATGGCATAGATATTAAAGAACTTAACCCAGAATTCGGTTTGTTCCATATTGCGATTTAATTCGGTGCGAATGGCGAACAGTTCACGGCGTTTTTCTTCCAGATTGTTTTTGATTTTACTAATTAAGGCCAGTTCATCGGGGGTGAAATTTTTGCGGCCTTCAAAATCCTTTTTGCTCCAGATTTCTTCAAGCCCGCGTTTGATAGTGCCGATTTGGTCAAAGATGTCTTTTTCTTTGATTTTGAACTGCCGCATAATTTGTTTCTGCTGTTTTTCCAGCGATACAAACGGCCGCGGCAGCCGGCTTTTGCCACGCATATCCAGCAGCAGGTCGTTTCCGGACAGGACATCAAGCGCGTTAAGGACAAAATTGCCGTTGTCCAACAGAGGAATATTATAGCTTTGGTTGCCGATCAGGGTTGATGTTGTCCAAAACGAATCGTAAAGCAGATCGGAATCGCCGACAACGATGATATCCAGAGGGTGATCTGATGTTTTGCCAATGATATGGGCTGCAATGACTTTGGGGTAGTTGTCGGCTTTGAAGCGGCGCAAAATTTCCGCCGGGTGGATGCTTTGGGTGACAACTTCAGCCGGCAGAAGCTCTGACTGATCGCTGGCTTTAATCAGCGGAATGAAGTAGATCGGCGCATCTTTAAGCGGCGCGAAAACAGATGCCGATGTCAGCAACATTCTTTTAAGATTAAGCGTTTCCGGCAGGCCGGGGGTAAAACTTGACGGGGTCAGATAAAATTGAATCAGGTCTTGTGTGGTGCCGGAATAATCTGCTGTTTCAATGGTCACTTCCGAAGAATTGTCAAGATCGGCAACTACCAGATTATCAAAAAAACGGATACCCCATTTTTGCGGCAGATTGCCGTAATCGGACTGGAATAACAGGCCGGTTTGCGGACCGACGAGTTTCAGGGATTCCGCGGCAATATCGAAAAAGGCCAGAATTTTGCCGCCGGCGGTCGAATAGTCGTAAACGGCTTGTTCAAGGTCTTCCGGCAAGGATTGCGGATACGCCATCAGCAAAAGATCGATGCCTTTGATATCTTCGGTCTTATTGACCGGTTTAATATTGTAATATTTTTGCAGCTCGGCAGCAATTTGCCAATCAGGCTTAATCATATTGCCGGTTACGGTGCTCAGAATCGGCAGGGAGGTCAACAGACCGAGAGTCTTTTTCCGGTGTTCCAGAAGGTAAATGTTTTCGCTTAAGTCCTGTTCAAGCAAGTTTTGTCTGGCTAAGGGGAGGAAAGGAATAGTCCGGCTCCGGCCATTTTCATTGACAAAGACAATGCCGAAATATGCAGCGGCGTTCAGGTCGGAAACGGGCAGTCCCTGCAGTCCGGACTGCAAAGCACGGTCTTCAATATCACTGAGAGGTTCCGGATTGTAGAAACGATAGTCGAAACGGCCGCCGGAAATATCGCGGTAAGTTTGCAGTGTCAACCGTAATTTGTCAAAGAACAGGCGCATTTGCTCGTCACGTTCGCCGAGAATCGGCGAATAATAGACTTTGGCGGTAACCGGCGCCGGGAGATTTTGCAAAATTTTGCGTGTAGATGCGCCGGGGGTGAATAATTGTTCTTCGGTAAAGTCCATACGAATTTGGCGCAACGTGTTGTTGGCAAATAAATTAATGCCGGCAAAAGCAAAAAAGATTAAAACGGCCGCCATGATGCCGCCGCCGGCCGCCGAGGTGTTCAGCCAGCTTAAAACGCCAGATGTTTTAAACGTGATAATCAGGGAGGTGAAAAAGTTGAACATCAGGATAAGCGAGGCGAAAAAGACCAAATCCCGCAGTTCCAGAACCCCCAGATTGAAGTTGGCAGTATGGGTGAGAAAGCTGAAAGATGAAATCATGTCAATGATGTAATCGGGAGCAAAACCGCGGAAAAAGCCGAGCACATATTCCAGCCCGCTTAAGAAAAACAGCAGATTTGTCAAAACGGCAATGACCAGGGCGATGACCTGATTTTTGGTCAGAGATGAAGCCGTTTGCGAGATTGCCAGCATGGCACCGGACAGCAGAAAGGCTCCGAAATAGCTGTTGAAAATAACGGGGTTATCCGGAGAACCAAGAATGTTAAGGGTTATGACAAAGGGAAAAGTCAGAAAAAGCGCCAGCGAGCAGAAAGCCCAGGCGGCCAAAAATTTACCCCAGACATAGGCTCCGACCGGTACCGGCAGTGTCATAATTTGTAAAACAGTGCCGCTTTTAAATTCTTCGGCCCACAACCGCATGGCAATACCCGGAATGAAGATAAGCAAAATCCACGGCAGAAAAGCGAACATCGGCTGCAAAGAAGCATTGCCGGAGGAAAAAATCCCCCCGAAGTACAGAGCGAAAGAACTGTTTAGCAGCAGAAAACAGATCAGATAAACATAAGCCAGAGGGGATATGAAATAACGATAAAATTCGCCTTTGGCAATTTGAAAAATTTTTGATGTCATCGGTCGGCCTTTGTCAGTTTTGTAAATGCTTTTTCAAGGGTGAGACTGCGGGTTTGTTTTAGAATGGTTTCCAGGCTTCCGTCGGCTTTTATTTCGCCATGATCCATAATTAAAATGCGGCTGGCCACGGATTTTGCTTCGTCCAGAAGATGCGTTGAAATCAGAATTGTTTTGTTGCGGCTCATGGCGGATATTAATTTCAACAAATGTTCTTTTTGATTGGGATCCAGGCCATCGGTCGGTTCATCAAGCAACAGAATCGGCGGGTTTCCCAAAAGGCTTGCGGCAAAACCTACGCGACGGCGATAGCCTTTTGACAGGGTTTCGATTTTTTGGCCGATGACGTTTTGCAAATTGGCCAGAGCAGAAGCTCTTTCGGCTTCGGCCGGCGGTAGAGATTTCAATGCTGCAATATAATGCAAAAAGTGGCGGACATCCATATCGCCGTAGAGCGGAGAGCCCTCCGGCAAAAAGCCGATGCAGCGCTTGGCGTCCAGCGGTTCGGCAGCAATATCTTTGCCGAGAATCGTAATTTTTCCGGAATCCGGGGCCAGATAACCGGCCAGCATATTCATCAAGGTTGATTTGCCGGCGCCGTTGGGACCGAGAAGGGCGATGATTTCACCGGAAAAGGTTGTCAGAGATATATTATTGACGGCATTGATGCTGTCGAAAGTTTTTTTGAGATTTTTAATTTCAATCGTGGCGGTCAAGGCAAGATCTCCGGTTATTGCGGTTTGTTGATTTCATACAGGGCAATGGCTGCCGCCGTAGCAACGTTCAGACTCTCGGTCAGCGGTGATATCGGCAGACGGACGGCAATATCACAGCTTTCTTCAACCAGACGGCGCATACCTTTGCCTTCGGAGCCCATAATAACGGCGGTTTTGCCGGATTTGTTCAATTGGTCGATTGCGGTTTGAGCATAGCCGTCCATGCCGACGGTCCAGAAGCCGGCGTCTTTAAGTTTTTCGATGGCGCGGGACAGGTTGGTTACCCTGGCAACCGGCAAATGTTCAATCATGCCGGCGGCAGCTTTGTCCATGGCGCCGCTTTCAAGAGGCGAATTTTTGTCCTGCAGGATAAGAGCCAGCGTGTTAAAGGCAACGGCCGAACGAATGATGGCGCCGATATTTTGCGGGTCGGTTACCTGATCCAGAATAAGGACGTGGCATTTTTCTTTGGATGCGGCCATATCCAAAATATCGTCAAGCGTGCAGGACGGCAGCCGGCCGCAAAACAGGGCGAATCCCTGGTGGACGGCATCCGGCAGCAGCAGTTTATCAATCTCGCGGCGTTCGACAATCTGCGGTGAAATTTTACCCGTCTGCCGGATTTCGGCGGCAGCTTCTTTGGTGCACAAAAGTTTGTCGATTTGGCGCCGGGGGTTGGCCAAAGCCGCCAAAACGGCGTGGCGACCGTAAATAATCAGGGGTTGTTTGGCGGGAGTTGAAGCCTGTTTGTGATTTTTTTGCATCAGATGATCTTTCTTAAAATACCGTTGTTTGCTTTCAGTAGTTTTTCGGCGGCCGTTTTGCCGCATTTTTTGGAGCCCATGACACAGGCTGTTTTGACATTATTGCCGGCAGCATTAAGCAATTCTGCCGCCTCGTTATAAGATACACCGGCGATTTCCGAAACGAATCGGCGGCCGCGGTCAACAAGTTTTGCATTAACCAGGCGCAGGTCTATCATATAATTTTGATAAACTTTGCCGATGCGAATCATCGCACCAGTGGAAAGCATATTCAGAATCATTTTTTGCGCCGTGCCGGATTTCATGCGCGAAGAGCCGGTAATGACTTCTTCGCCGACTACCGGATTAATAAAGATGTCGGAAAATTTTTGCAGCAAAGCATCGGGGTTGGAGCTGATGCCGATGGTGGTGCAGCCTTTTTTCCGCGCTTGTTCCAAAACGGTTAGAACATAACGGGGACCGCCACCGGCGGAAATACCGACAACGATGTCGTCCGGCGACGGATTAAAAGCGGTAAGATCCTGTTCGGCGAGTTCGGCACTGTCTTCGGCATTTTCCACCGAAAAGCGCAGCGCTTTGTCACCGCCGGCGATGTAGCCGCAAACCATACCGTGTTCCACACCGAAAGTCGGCCAACATTCGGAAGCGTCCAAAACGCCGAGCCGGCCGCTGGTTCCGGCGCCGAAATAGGCCAGCCGGCCGCCTTTCAGAAACGCCCGGGCAATGGCTTCAATGGCTTCGCCGATGGGACGGAGCTGGGTTTCGACCGCCGGGGCGACTTTTTTATCCTCGTTGTTGATGGCTTGGGCTATTTGATATGAATCCATCAAGTCTATATTAACGGTATCAGGGTTTCTTTTTTCCGTAAGCGCCAGTTTTGACATTTTTGAGTTTCCGTTTGTTTATTTGCACACAGCATACTACGGAATTAATTAAGATTATATAAAAAAAAGATTGACAAAGCACCCAAAATGCTATTATTTGCAATGGTAGTGTTGATGTGCTGACACTAGTAAGGAGTAATCCTTGTCCTTATAGAAGGAGGGGTGGCAGAGCGGTCAAATGCAACGGACTGTAAATCCGTCGACTTAGTCTACGATGGTTCGAATCCATCCCCCTCCACCACTATAAGATAAAAAGACACTTGGATAATGGTTTGAACAAGCGGGTGTAGCTCAATGGTAGAGCAGAAGCCTTCCAAGCTTATGACGGGGGTTCGATTCCCCTCACCCGCTCCAGATTTCTTTCCATTTTCCCGGTCGTTTGCAGATAGTATTTGGTAACAACATAAACAGTTGAGGAAGTTTAGTTATGGCGAAAGAGAAGTTTGAGCGGACGAAGCCGCACTGCAACATCGGAACGATCGGTCACGTAGACCACGGCAAGACGACGTTGACGGCGGCGATAACGAAGGTATTGGCTGAGGAAGGCGGCGCGAGCTTTACGGCGTATGACCAGATTGACAAGGCGCCGGAAGAGAGAGCGAGAGGTATTACCATCTCGACGTCACACGTAGAGTATGAGACAAAGAATCGTCACTATGCGCACGTAGACTGCCCGGGCCACGCGGACTATGTAAAGAACATGATTACGGGTGCGGCGCAGATGGACGGAGCGATATTGGTTGTATCGGCCGCAGACGGTCCGATGCCGCAAACGCGTGAACACATTTTGCTGGCCAGACAGGTAGGTGTACCGGCATTGGTTGTTTACATGAACAAAGTAGACCAGGTAGATGATCCGGAGTTGTTGGATTTGGTAGAGATGGAAATCCGCGATTTGCTGAAATCGTATGAATTCCCGGGAGATGAGATTCCGATTATCAAAGGATCTGCTTTGGTAGCGTTGGAAGGCGGAGATCCGAAGATTGGTCATGATTCGATTGTCGCGTTGATGGATGCGGTAGACAGCTATATACCGCAGCCGGAAAGACCGAAAGATCAGCCGTTCCTGATGCCGATAGAAGACGTATTCTCGATTTCTGGCCGTGGTACGGTAGTAACGGGCCGTGTAGAGAGAGGCGTACTGAAGGTAGGCGATGAGATAGAGATCGTAGGTATCAGACCGACACAGAAGACGACCTGCACGGGAATAGAGATGTTCCGTAAGCTGTTGGATCAGGGCGAAGCCGGAGACAACATCGGTGTATTGCTGCGCGGCACGAAGAGAGAAGAAGTAGAACGTGGCCAGGTATTGGCAGCGCCGGGCTCGATTACACCGCATACGGACTTCCAGTGCGAATGCTATATTCTGACGAAGGAAGAGGGAGGTCGTCATACACCGTTCTTCTCGAACTATCGTCCGCAGTTTTACTTCCGTACGACGGATGTAACGGGAGCGATTGAATTGCCGGAAGGTACGGAGATGGTAATGCCGGGAGATAACATCCGGATGACGGCGAAACTGATACACCCGATTGCGATGAACGAAGGCTTGCGCTTTGCGATCCGTGAAGGCGGTCATACAGTCGGAGCAGGTGTTGTATCGAAGATTTTGAAATAAGATAGCAGAGATACGATATCTGGAGATAAAAAGAAACCCCTTTCCGGAAAACCGGAAAGGGGTTTTTGAGGTAAAAGGTGTAAATAAAACGATGCCGTTTTGGCACCGTTTTGAAAACTTGTTCAGGCGATGTGCTCAAACTCGCGTTTAAGCGAGCGTTCAAACATCTGGTTGATGATTTCTTTGATATTGCCTTTTTCATAAATGGCCTGGTACAGGGCTTGAGAGATGGGCATATCAATATTATATTTGTCGGCCAGAATTTTGACGGCCTTAAGAGTGGGAACGCCTTCGGCCAGTTTACCGAAATCTTCGCCGCGGGCAAATTTTTCGCCGAACATCCGGTTGTGGCTGTTTTTGGAAAACAGTGTCGCTTCATAATCGCCGAGATGTGACAGTCCGTAAGCCGTCATCGGATTGCCGCCGAAGTGTTTTATCAGCCGGCCGACTTCTATCGGCGCGCGGGCCATCAGAGCGCCTTTGAGCCCGTACCATTCCAAGCCGTCCAAAATACCGGCTGCCAGTCCGATGACATTTTTCATCGCCGCGCCGATTTGGTTGCCGATGAGGTCGTCACCGTAATAAAGACGGATGAGCGAACTTGACATAAATTTAACGACAAAATCTTTGGTGGATTCTTCATCACTGTCAACAACCGCCGCAGAAGGAACACCTTTCATATAATCTTGTACATGACCGGGGCCGCCTAAAGTGGCGATGTGAATGTTTTGCGGAATTTCGGCACGCATAATCTCAAGCATTCGGTCGCCGGAAGGCTCTTCAAGCCCTTTCATGGCCAGAAGAAATGTTTTGCCGGTCAGGTCATAGGCGGCAAGCTCTTTGCAGAGGCCGCGGAAATATTGGCAGCCGACGGAAATGATAACAAAATCGTTTTCCAAAACTTTGGCCAGGCTGTCAAAAAGGTGCATATTGTCACTCAGGGACAGATAAGCATTTTTGCGGGTGTTTTTAAGCTCAATAAAATTCGGCGATGTCGGGATATCATACATCCAGACTTCGGAAGCTTTGCCATAATTAGCGGTATACCAGCCGAGGAAAGTTCCCCAACGGCCGCATCCGATTAAAGATATTTTAGTCATCTGACTCTCCGGAAGGTTAATTTTTAATATGTCTGTTTTAGCGCAGAATTTGCGCTTTGGCAATAATGATGTTGCAGTGATATACAGGCGCTTGGATTTGTGAGAATCAGAGGAAACCTTTTTTGGTGCGCTGGCGGGTAACTATCGCCGAAATATGGTCGAATTGTTCAAAAGAATGATAGGCGTAGTCGAAACTTTTTTTGTCGCAGTCATAAAAAACCTGATTGGCCAGCATTTGAATTGCATTATCAATGCGGCGGAAAGCGTCATTATAGTCGGCATTGAAATTGTTTTTGGTCTTCTTTTTGACAATGGCATGATAGGCAGAAATAACTTTGGCGGTTTCGTCGGCCGCATTGGCATAACCTTTTTCCTCGAAATCACGCATGATCCGGGCGGTGGTCTGATAAAAGCATTTATTGGTCAAAATGCTTTTTTGCTTTTTATTGCTGCTGTCTATTATCATTTTGCCAAATAACCTGTATTTATTGCCGTTTCCTAGCACAAAACGCTCAAAAAATCAAGTTTTTTTCAGCTTATTGTGTCTTTTATATTATATTATTTAGTTTAACAGAATGTTAATCTCAACAGGGTTGGGGTATCAAGGGCAAGAATAATTGTTTTTGATATGAAAATTTATGTTGCCAAATAAAATATTTTTGGTATATCTCTAGCAATGTCTGATGGATAGATGGCCGAGTGGTCGAAGGCGCACGATTGGAAATCGTGTGTACCTCCAAAGGGTACCGTGGGTTCGAATCCCACTCTATCCGCCATTTACAACAAAGCCCGCCTTGTGCGGGTTTTGCTGTAAATGATGAGGATTGGCGGATTTGAACCCACGGAAAAGTGGGTTTGACTACCAGCAATAGGCGGGACGCGGGTACCGCCGGTTTTGCCGATTGAGGCAAAAATTGCGCCCGTGCAACTTGAACGAAGTGAAAGTAATCCCACTCTATCCGCCATTTACAACAAAGCCCTCCCTTACGGAGGGTTTTTTATAAGGAATTATTTTGCCAGAAGTCTATGGCAAGGTCAATCCAGCCCTCGGCAGAAGTTCCGGTACCTAAGCCAAACCCGTGCCCGAGCCGCGGGTAGGCATGAAATTCTGTCTTGATGCCCCGGCGGTTTAAATTTTCGGCTTGTCGGCGCATAGCTTCGGGATTGGCAATCCAGTCGTTTTCGCCGACGACCATAAAAGTCGGCGGTTGCAGAGGGGAAAAATCCCGGTGTCCGGTATAGGCCATGATAACGGCTGCCGGGCGGGGTAAATTTTTACCGCCGAAAGCCGCGGTGCCGTATGATCCGATATAGGCGGCCATTTTGGCACCAGCAGAGCCGCCGGCAGCCAGCAAAGAAGCTCCGATAACTGCAGACATAATCGTTCCTTTCATGCTTTAAGTCTCCTTGAATTAAGTTGGTTGATAATTTCAATATGGTATGAAAGCGGCGAATCATAAAGACCCGATGCTCTCAAAAAATTGCCTGATTCTATCAACATAAGAATACCGGTTTTTACCGGAGCCGGATAAGGGAGATAAAGATGAGGAGAAAAATTTGCTTTATTTTTGAACCCGAGGACTTTTTTTGTCGTTTATAAATATAACAGGTTTAATTTGTTGTTAAGTTTTTTGCTCTAAATTTTAGGTAAATATATCATATAATACAACAAGTTAACTACGGGACAACCATTTTGGCCGGGGTTTCGCCATGAAGAATTTTATGAGTTTTATGAGCCGTAAAAAAAGGATTTTGATTTATGTTCTGCTTATTGTCTGCGGAGGTATTGTCGTTTGGTTTTACCAAAACAGCGGTGACAATATATCTTATATCACCGAAGATGTTTACCGGCGCGACGTGCAAAAGGTGGTTAATGCGACCGGCGAGGTGCGCGCCATAGATTTGGTTACCATCGGTGCGCAGGTTTCCGGTAAAATTGAACATCTGCACGTTAAGGTCGGTCAGGAAGTTAAAAAGGGCGATTTGATTGCCGAGATTGATTCGACAACCCAGCAAAACGAAGTTGATATCAATAAATCCCGGCTGGACAGCTATCAGGCGCAGCTGGCGGCGGCCAAAGTTTCGCTTGAAGTGGCGGAAAAACAGTATAAACGTATGCAAAAACTAAAAAAAGGCAATGCCGCTTCGGAAGAAGATCTGGAAAACGCTTTGGATACTTATGAAACGGCCAAATCAAGAGTGGTGGAACTGGAATCTTCTATTAAAGAAACCGAAATTTCACTGAGTACGGCGGAAACAAATTTAGGATATACCAAAATTACAGCGCCGTTGGACGGGACGGTTGTATCGGTTCCGGTTAAAGAAGGGCAGACGATCAATGCGGCGATGAATACGCCGACGATTGTTCAGGTGGCGAATCTGGACAATATGGAAATCGTTATTGAAATTTCGGAAGGCGACATCGGCAATATCAAACCGGGGGTTAAAGTTACTTACAGTATTCTGGCGGATTTGAATCAAATTTATGAAACAACGCTGCAGTCCATTGATCCGGGACTGACATTGCTGACCAACGGCGAATATACCGAGGTGGTTGATTCAAGCGAAGCTATTTACTATTATGGCCGGCTGATTGTTCCGAATGAAGACGGTATTTTGCGAATCGGTATGACAACGCAAAACGTGATTTATGTCGAGAGTGCCGAAAATGTTTTGACGGTGCCGGTTGTTGCCGTCAAAGAAGCAGGGGATAAGGAGTATGTGGAAATATTGACCAAAAAAGGCGTTGAGCGGCGGGAGGTGACGACCGGTGTTTCTGATGGTCTGAATGTTGAAGTCAAGAGCGGCATCAGCGAGGGCGAAAAAGTTATTCTCGCCAAGATGTCTTCCGCGGAAATTTCGGACAAGGCTTCCAGTGTCAGAGGGCCGCGGAGATTCTAAAATGAATATTATCGAGCTGAAAAATATTCATAAATATTTCGGTCAGGACGGCAACCGGGTGCATGTGCTGAAAGGAATTAATCTGTGCATTGAAAAGGGAGATTTTGTCGCCATTATCGGGCAGTCCGGTTCCGGAAAGTCAACCATGATGAATATCATCGGCTGTTTAGATGTTCCGACTTCGGGATCGTATAAAATCAACGGCGTTGAAGTCGGCAAGATGAGTAAAGACCAGCTGGCGGAACTTCGCTGCAAAACCTTCGGGTTTATTTTTCAACGCTATAATCTGCTGAATAATCTGAAAGCCAGCGAAAATGCCGCTCTGCCGGCGGTTTATCTGGGACTGAACGCCGAAGACCGGAATAAAAGGGCGGTTGAGCTTTTAAAACAGCTTGAGTTGGGAAATAAGCTCGGTAACAAGCCCAACGAACTTTCCGGCGGTCAGCAGCAGCGGGTGAGTATTGCCCGGGCACTGATGAACGGCGGTGAGATTATTCTGGCCGATGAGCCGACCGGTGCGCTGGATTCAAAAAGCGGCGAAATGGTTATGGAAATTATCAAAAAGCTGCACCGACAGGGGCATACGATTATTCTGGTTACCCATGACGGTAAAATTGCCGCCCAGGCCAGCCGCATTATTGAAATCAAAGACGGCGAGATTGTGGCCGACGAGCGCAAGGCTTCGGATTTTTATGAAGTGAAGGACGCGGTTAAACCGGTTAAAAGAAGCCGGATTGACATGATGAAATACAGTTTTCTCGAATCGCTGAAAATGTCCTTACACGCCATATTGGCGAATAAAATGCGCTCTTTGCTGACGATGCTCGGCATTATTATCGGCATTGCCTCGGTAGTTTCGGTGGTGGCGCTCGGTAATGCCTCGCAGGCCAAGATTATGGCGCAGATTAATTCAATGGGAACCAACACGATTGATATTATGCCGGGAACCGGTTTCGGCGATATGCGCTCCGGGCGGGTTAAAACTCTGAAAGTGAGCGATTCAAATTATTTGGCGCGGCAGGGATTTGTCGATAATTCGACGCCCAGTGTTTCGGCCAGCGGTACGCTGGTCTATGGCAATTATTCATTGACGGCGCAACTGCGCGGCGTGGGCGCGCAGTATTTTGAAGTTAAGGGGCGCGATATCGCTCAGGGCAGAGTTTTCAGCGAGCGGGAAGTTGACAATATGGCCTCGGTCGTGGTTATTGACGATAATACGTTAAATGAGATTTTTGCCGATAATCCGAATCCGATCGGCGAGATTATCATGTTTAACAAAAAACCGTTGAAAATTATCGGCGTGACGGAAAAAGACAGTAATCCGGGGCCGATGTCGGAGACAATGAACATCTGGACACCGTATACGACGGCAATGTATAAAATCAACGGCAGCAGCGATATTAACTCAATTACGGTTAAGGTTTCGGACGCGGTAAATTCTCAAGTGGCCGAGGAAAGCATTGAAAATATTTTGACGGCGCTGCACGGCACCAAAGACTTTTTTATGATTAACAGCGACAGCATCAAGCAGACGGTTGAAAGCGCAACCAACACAATGAAACTTTTGATTGCCAGTATTGCGGTTATTTCTTTGATTGTCGGCGGAATCGGCGTGATGAATATCATGCTGGTGTCGGTTACCGAGAGGACTAGAGAAATCGGAATCCGCATGGCTATCGGTGCACAACAGGCCGATATCCTGCTACAGTTTTTGATTGAGGCGATTTTGATTTGTCTGGTCGGCGGTTTTATGGGGGTGGCGCTGTCAATGATTATCGGTTTTTGCTTTAATACTTTTTCGGAAGATTTCGGCATGATTTTTTCAACCGCGTCAATTGTTCTGGCTTTGGTTTGTTCAACGGCCATCGGCATTATCTTCGGTTATATGCCGGCCAAAAATGCCTCAAACCTGAACCCGATTGACGCCTTGGCGAGTGAGTAAGAAGATGAAAAACGGCATGGTAAAATTGATGATTTTGGCGGAACTTTTGCTGATTGCCGGCTGCGTCAGCACAAAGTATCTGCCGCAGTCCGCGGCGGAAGAGCTCGGTTATTCGCAGGAAATTGCCGCGCAGTATCAGGCGGATCAAGAATGGTGGAAAGATTACGGCAATGCCGAGTTGGACAGGTTGGTGGCAACCGCGTTGCGGAATAATCCGGATTATCTGAAAGCGGCGATTAATATTAATAAGGAATTGTATAATCTGAGTCTGGCGACCTCAGATCTGTTTCCGACGCTTTACGGCAGCAGCGGTGCATCTACCCAGCGGCGGATTGACACCGGTGATCATTTTGCCAGTAATTTTACGGGAGAGGCCGGACTAAACTATGAGCTTGATTTATACGGTAAAATCCGTAATCAGCGGTCGGCGCAGGCTTTTGAATATCAGGCCACGGTTATGGATAAAGAAACCGCCCGGCTGAGCCTTATTTACAGTGTGGTGGATTTATATTTTAATCTGGAATATCTGCAAAATGCGATTGATGTGACCAAAGACAACATCAGGGCTTATGAGGGTATTCAGGATATTATGAAGGAAAAATATGAAAACGGCCGCAGCGACCAGCTGGAGTATCTTGAATCAAAGCAGAGTCTGATCAGCGAAAAAAGCCGGCTGTTGGAGCTTGAAACCAGTTTTAAGGAATTGGAAACCAGCCTGCGGAATATTTTGAATTTGCAGGCCGGCGAGGAGCTTAATCTGCAATATACCGATATTTTACAGCAGAAAACACTGGGTGTTGATATGGACGTTCCGGTATCGGTTTTAGCCAGAAGACCGGATTTGCTGGCAAGTCAATACCGGCTTGAAGAGGCTTTTGAGAATTTGAAGGCGGAAGAGAAAAACTGGTATCCCGGAATCTCTTTGAACGGGGCCATAGCTTCGTCATCGGGCAAGGCGCGGACAGTCTTTGATTTTCCGTATATCTTGGGCAGCGTTTCGCTTGATTTGCCGTTTTTGGATTGGAACCGGGTTAAAAACAATGTCAAAATCTCGGAAGCCGATTATCAGATTGCGGCAATAGATTTTAAGGATACGCTGAATCAGGCGGTTAATGAAGTGGCTTATTATTACTTTGCTTATGTCAAAGCCGATGAGTTGTATCAAAATACTCTGGAAAATTATCAAAATGCGGTTAAGATTACAAAATATTATGACAGCCGCTACAATAACGGCAAGACCGAATTCAGAAATTTTCTGGAGGCGGTTAACAGCGAAAATTCACTGCGCAAAGATTTGATTGCACAGAAATATCAAATTATCAAATACGAGAATTATATTTATAAGGCAATGGCCGGAAGATATCAGAACAAAGAAGAGGAACAAGATGCTTGATGCCGAAAAGTTACAGGAGCTGAAAGACAAACATATTATTTCGGAAGAGGAGCTGGTGGAGCAAAAACACCGGTTGGCAGCGCGTTTGCTGCATAAGGAAGACGCATCGTCGGCTCGTAACGGAATTGTTTATATCATCTTGGCCTTTTTTGTGGGTGCCATCGGAATGCATAATTTTTATGCCCGTTACTGGAAAAGGGGACTGGTGCAGTTTTTGCTGGCTCTGATATCTCCGTATATGTTGTTTGTGCCGTTGATTTTTACGTCGTTTTGGGCGATGGTTGAACTTTTGTTTGTCAACCGCGGGCCGGACGGGGTTTTGTTTAAGGGAAATCGCAAGGTTATCTGGGGTTTGCGGGTTGCCGCGGTGCTGGTTTTGGTACTGGCGTATTCATCGGCTGATCTGGTCGTGCAGGATATGGATATGCAAATGTTGGCGGAAATTTAAAAAGTTGAAAAAAAGTGCTTGCAAAATAAAAAATATATGATATTAACTAAGGCACACGATGCGGGTATAGCTCAGGGGTAGAGCGCAACCTTGCCAAGGTTGATGTCGTGGGTCCGAATCCCATTGCCCGCTCCAATTCGACCGCTGCTTTATAACAGGCAGCGGTATTTTTGTATCGGGGACAAGAATGAATAAATGTTTGTCGGCAGCGGTCGGCGTTATTTTGTTGGCAGGGATATTTTGGTTTTATCCGGATAAAGAACAGAAATTTACCGAAATTGTCCGAAACAAGAATTTTCAGGTTGGTGTTGCCGTTTTAGCCGAAGATGGTCTTAAAGTTTCCGATAATGACTTGTATCCGCTGGCCAGCGTTTTCAAACTGCATGTGGCGGCGGCCGTTTTAAATAAGGTTGAAGAAGATAAAATATCTCTTGATTATGAGCTGCCGGTTAAACAGAGGGGGCTGATTGCCAATACTCACAGTCCGATGTTGGACGGCCGAGGCAACGGCGATTTTTTTCTTTCACTGAAAGAATTGTTACGTTATATGCTGGCGTACAGCGATAATAATGCCTGCGATATTTTAATCTCGTTTGCCGGCGGAATGGATTATATTCAGGCATATGTTAAAAATCTCGGTTTTGATAATACGATTTTGCGGGTGACGGAAAAAGAAATGCAGGATAATCCGGAAAAGCAGAAAATCAACCGGGCAACGCCGGCAGACGTATCCCGGTTTTTGGCGCTGATTTTACGGGAGGGTTTCTTTATGCCGGCACACCGGTCTTTTGTGCAAGAAACGCTGATGCAAACCAATACGGGAGAAGATAAAATCAAGAGGTTTTTGCCGCCCGATGTCGTTATGGGGCATAAAACCGGAACGGGAATGCGTACGGCTGACGGCATGAGGATTGCGGAAAACGATGCGGCGTTTGTCCGGCTGCCGGACGGGCGGGAATATTATCAGGTTATTTTGTTGAAAAATTCATATGAGAGCGACGAAACGAATCGTTTAGCCATTGCCGAAATTGCCGATGCGGTTTATCAGCAGTTTAAACAGTAAAGGTAGGCGCCGTCGGTTAATGATTTTAGCTCCGACTGTATCCTCAGCGATAATCGGAGGCTTTTTGACAGGTTGAGCATTTCGGATATTCAAGAAACCATATTGCGGTCATTTATTTTTCTTTAGCCAAGAGTCGGGCAAGCTGTAAAAATTGTTCCGGCGTTATTTCTTCCGGCCGCATGGTCGGCGCAATGCCGATTGTCCGGCAGACGGAATCGAGATCAGGAAATTGTTTTAAACTTTGACGAATCATTTTGCGCCGCATAGAAAAGGTTAATGACGTCATTTTTTCAACGCTGCGGATTTCATCTGGCGTCAAAGTCTGCGGAAGAGGTTCAAACAACAATACCGATGACCATACTTTCGGCGCCGGCGTAAAACATTCGGGATTAAGATCGAACAGGCGGGTGATTTTGCATTGCAGTTGTGCCAGAACGGACAACCGGCCGTAGTCTTTACGGTGAATCGGTGCGAGAATCCTGTCGGCAACTTCTTTTTGAAACATCAGCGTTAACGACCGGTAGGCTTTAATGCCATACAGCCATTTGGTTAAAAGCGGCACGGATATGTTATACGGCAGGTTGGATATAATATGCTTGGGCAGATTTTCGGCAAAAGCGAAATCATATGTCAGAGCGTCTTGATTGATGATTTCTAAGATATCACCGGTTTTGCTTTTGATATCATGCATGATGTCAATGCAGCGTTCGTCCAGTTCAATAACCGTCAGGCGAGCCGGTTCGGCCTGTAAAACAGACCGTGTCAGGCCGCCGGGGCCGGGGCCGACCTCAAAAACATGAGCGCCGGCAAAAGAGCCAAGATGCAGATGCTTTAGTGTCAGAGATATGATTTTGTCGGTAATGTTTTTATCCAGCAGAAAATTCTGGCCCAAAGATTTTTTTGCCAGCAGCCCTTTGGTGTCAACCGTCAACCGCAGAGAAGGCAGGGAATCGATAATGCTCCGGATATCCATGACCGTTTTTATTGTTTGACCTCAATGATGGCTTTTTGTTTGATATCCTGCAGAAGTTTTTTGGAAATGGCTTCCATCTTTTGATTTTCAAGCAGGGATTTTATTTCTTCCTGATTGGGCTTGAAATCGGGATTTTTTGCCGGATCAAACACCTGCTGGAGTTTCAGGATATAGTAACCGTCGCCGACAAGAAAAGCGTCGCTGACTTCGCCCGGTTTCATCCGGGAAAGGCGCATTTCAAGCGCCGAAAGCATTTTGCCGGAATTTATCCAACCCAGATTACCACCGTTGGCAGCCGAAGGGGCTTCGGAGAAACGGGCGGCATAGAGCTCAAAACGCTGATCCTCGCGCAGCAGTTCGGCCAGCGACTGAATGTCTTTGGCGTGTTTGCGTGAAATATAGATTTCCTGTACCTGATATTTTTTGATACTCATGTCTTTGATGACATCGTCGATGGTTTCGTCGATTTCTTTTTGGGTCAGGTTGGCGGTTTGATAATATTTTTTGCGAATCAACTTAACCCAGGCAATCTCCGCCCGGATATTGTCGGCCAAAGATGCGCGATTGATTTTGTGTTTGCCGAGGGACGACAAAGATACTTTGTTTTTTTTGGCCCAAGCTTTCATCTGGTTTTCAACCTCTTTGTCGGAAACCGTTATGCCCTCTTTGGCAGCCGCCTGAGATTTAAGCTTTTGTTCAACGGTCTGAACCATGACTCTCTGATCAATCATATTTTTGGTTTCCGAGTTATAAGGAATCGGCGAATTGAGCATAAAAATATTTACCTGGTTGCTCAAATCTTCGGTTGAAATGATTTCACCGTTGACTAGGGCGGCAATTTTAACGGTGTCGGCTTTTGCCGGCGTTATCAAGCCGCATATCAGACCTAAAACCAAAAATATTTTTTTCATCAGTTAATCTCCTTGAGTTAATTTGTTCCTATACCGCCAAGGGTTTTCAGGTAAAACGAAAAATAGAAAGCCAGTTCGTTTTCGTCCGAGGGATCGTCCGAGTATTCTTTTTCGACATGAAAAGCAAAGCGGGAACATTCGTCTTCATAAATAATGCCGCCGCCGTTGGATATGGCCCGGTTGTTTACGAGGTCTTGCCGGTTGAACATATCAACCGACCAGTTGCGGGTGATTTTGGAGCTTAATATCGTAAAGATTTCTTTGCGGTGGGTGTCAATGTAGTCATAACCCGCATAGTTGTCAGCCTCGGGGAAATAAATGTATGATACGTTCAGACGCAGAATGTCGGTGCCGACGGAGGAGCTGAGCTCGCTGTAATTGATGCTGAAATCATCTTTGTCGAGTTTGAAACGGTAATTCATATTGAAATATTCGTTCGGAGAGGCATAAATTCTGCCGACATAATCGGAAAAATGATCTTTTTGACCATCAACGTTAAAAAGGTTGTCATCACGGTCGAATTCGTAGGTTTGTGCCAGCAAAACCGAAGAACGGCCCCATTGTTTGCCGTAAAAGCTCCAGTTTAAACCATAGCTGATACGGCTGCCGGTGTCGTTGCGGTCATAACCGGCATAGCGGTCCAGATCAAAGATGTTGACATCTGTTATTTCAATATCCTGGCTGTCATCGTTGGGGATTTTTTCGGGTTTGTTGTCTTGATCCGGGGAAAAAGCGGCAACAATGATGGGCTCCAGAATTTGTGATGTGTTGGTTGTGTTTTTGATGAATGGCAGCCGCCATTCCAAGCCGACCTGCGGAAATACTCTTGCCGTTGTTCCGGTATAGTCGCCGCCTTCGTCATTGTGATATTGTCCGATATAATATAAGTCTGATTTAAGAGAGGCGACCAGACGGTATTTTTCACCGTACGGGCTGGTATACGGAAGAGTCCAAGAGTTAATCATGGTTGCCCGATGCGAGGTATTGTCTTCTTCGTGATAAACGGAGGCGGTGTTAAAAGTGTTTTTGAAATAGGTTCCGTATTTGTCGGGAGCGCTGATATTTTCATAGCTCATCAACGGTAAAACGTAAGGTGTGTTATTATTTTGCAGATTATAACTCAGCATATCGTAGTAGTAGCCTTCGATTGAGGCATAGTTCCGGTTGTCAAAAGCCTGAAGACGGATACGCGATGTCAGCCAGGGATCATCTTTTCTCGGCAGAGACAAATCTTTGAGATAGTTGTCGTCGGAGGCGTAGTTTATATCGGTGTCGGCTACCCAGTAGTCGTTGATTTCATATCGTCCGTATAAAAACAGGCTGCCGCGGTTTTTATCCTCATCGTCGTCGCGTAAGAAAGTTCCGGAAGCTTTTAACTCACCCCGAGAAAAGTATTTGCTGTAAATGCCGGAGTAGATAATACCTTTGTCGGAGGTAATTAACGGGTTGAAAATAATATTTTCATGCGGTGAGATGTTCCAAAAATATTGGGGTTGGATACCGGCGCCGAGATAGTTGTTGCTCATAAACCGGGGAAACAAGAATCCCGAGCGGCGTTCAACCGAAGGATCAGGGTGTGAAAAATACGGCGTATAAAGAACGGGAACACCTTTAAGTTCCAAAAAGGCGTTTTGATATTCAACATCCTGGTCAACCGGATTATGCATGACTTTGCCGGCTTTTATCTGCCACAAAGGAGCCTCGCCGCGGCAGTTGTCGCAGGGCGTGTAAACGGCATAGCGCAAGACTTTGGTGTCATCTGATTTTTTATGAAAAGACCGGGCGGCCAGTCTGGTTTTGTCCCGCAGAACGACTTTGATGTTGTTGACGTCGGCTCTTTTCATATGCTCACGAAGATCTATCTGATCGGCAAAAAGAACATTGCCGGTTGCATCCAACAAAACAACGTTGCCAACAGCCAAGACATGATCGGCCGTTTGATCGTAAATAACTTTGTCGGCCTTAAGTGTCAGATCCTCGCGGATAATTTCGACATTGCCGGAGGCGGTTATCAAATTGTTTTCCGAATCGTTTTGCATTTCATCGGCGGTGAAAAAGATATCGGTTTCCTTTTGAACCGGGGTGCTGAAAACATCTGTAATATTGCGACTCGGTTCAATTTTGGTCAGAGATTTCGGCTTGGTTTCTTCAATGGTTTTATCGGTGTTCAGCAAAATCAGACTATCGGTGTTTTCGACAGCGGCCGAGGTGTTGGCCAGCAAAGCGGCGGATAATCCGGTCAGGAGCATTTTTTTATGCATGGCTTTCTCCCCGCGGATAATACGGGTTTTGTTCCGCCCGGCGGCGTCGCAGAATATCCGGCGCCAGCAGCAAGACGGTGCAGCAAATCAGCGGTGCAATTATGTTGGCATACATCAGAGTCAGCCAAGCCAGATTTTTTGACGCCAGATTGCCGGAAGTCAGGTCAACAGCCTGAATCAGGATAACCGAAGCCAGGGATACGGCAATTATTTTGGTTTGACCGCGGCGGTTGAAGTTGCCGATGATAAGCCCGGTGCAGGCAATTAAGGAATAGACCAGAGCCAAAAGCGGCGTGGTGATACGCTTGTTGCCCTCGATAAACCATTTGTAACGTTCGGCTGGCGGCAGAGAATCGTTATCCAGAGCGCCGATCAGTTCACCGAAAGAGCGGACGCGGACGCTGTTTTTGCGGCGGGCTTTGGTTTCTTTCAGGCCGAAATCAACCGAATATTTTTCAAAATTAACCGAAGAAAAACGATGATTTTTTTTATTGATTTCCTGCCGGTTGCCGTTGATTAAAATAATCCGGGGGCCTTTTGACGTCTGAACAATAACGCCTTTTTCCGCCGAAAGGGTGGCTTTGACTTCAGGGTTGCGCTCATCGTTTATCAGGATACCGCCGACCGAACCGTCGTCATCATGAGAGGTGATAAAAACGGTGAGTTCCGGCTGCAGGTTGGTAAATTCGCCTTCGCGGAACATCAGGTGGGATACGTTGTTTTTGATTTTCCATTCCAGGTCGTTAAAGGCGTCTTCAGCCTTGGGAATACCGATATTCATGACATAAACGTTCAGGAGCGTCAGCATCAGGCTTACCCAAACTGCCGGCCGGGCAAGCTGCCAGGGGCTGATGCCGGCTGATTTCATCACGACAAGCTCCTGGTCGGCCAGCATGCGGTTATAAACAAACAAGACGGCCGCAAACAGCGATATCGGCGCCAGAATGGTAAAAATGCGGGGCATCAGCAGAGTGGTCATTTTAACAAAAATGCCGACGGATATGCCTTTTGAGGCAATCAGGTCAAGAAAGCGCAATGACTGCGACAGCCAGATAATCGACATCAACGAAAAACTTACCAGCAGAAAGCCGACAATAATCTGTTTGGTGATATATGCACTAAGCTTTTTCATAGCCTGAGAGTATAACCGTTTTATTTTATATTTAAACTTATTTATGCAAAATGGCCGATTTTTTGTTAATTGTCAAAATAAATTTGGGGTAGATGTACGGAATCTGCTTGCAGTCGTTTTTTTTTGCCTTTATCATCTTTGGCAGACAAACATCGTTTTTTAAGGAGAGACAGATGGCAGAAAGTTCTCAAGCCGCGCAAATCGCCAGCAAGTGGCGGAAAAAGCGCGGCTCTTTGATTATGGCCCTGCACGAAATTCAAGGGGTTAAAGGATATATCGACTGGCAGGACGCGACAGATGTGTCACGGGAGATGAATATTCCGCTGGCCCGGATTTACGAAGTGCTGACCTTCTATAACTTTTTCAAACTGGAAGCACCCGGCAAAGCGGTTATTTCGGTTTGTACCGGAACAGCCTGCTATCTGAAAGGTAATGACAAAGTTTTGGAAAAATTTAAGTCTGAGCTGGGAATTAACGAGGGCGAAAGTACGGCCGACAAGATGTTTCACCTGCAGAGCGTGCGCTGTGTCGGCTGCTGCGGTCTGGCTCCGGTTTGTGTGGTTAACGGTAAAACATACGGCCGGATGACGCCGGAGGCGGTTCCCGGAATTTTAGATGAATGGCGTCAGGCTTTTAAGGAGGAATAATCATGGCCGATATGGATTTGGACAAGAGATTTGATATTCATGAAACGGCCAAAAACAAACTGGCCGAAATCGAGCGATTTGCCTGCAATATTTACTGCTGTCATTCTACCGGCTGCAAGTCTTCGGGCAGCGATGATATTTTGGATCTGATTAAAAATATTGTTGCCGAGAAAGAAATTGAAGACAAAATCCGCGTGGTGGCGACAGGGTGCATGGGACTTTGTGCTCAGGGGCCGCTTATCCGGGTGGAAATCAAAGGCAAAAAAGATGCTCTGTTTAAGAGAGTTGATTTGTCGACAGCCCGGGAGATTATGGAAAAATATGTTATTCCGGCGTTGGCGGCTGAGGGTGATTTTGCCGTGCCGGAAGATTTGCAGGAATATGTATTGTCGCTGGAATTGCCGTTTTTTACCAGGCAGGAAAAAGTTGTTTTGAAAAATGCCGGCCATATGGATCCGGAAGATATTGCCGAATATATGGCGCGCGGCGGATATCTGGCGCTTGAAAAAGCTTTAAAAAACATGACGCCGGCCGAGGTGGTAGCGGAGATTAAAAAATCCGGCCTGCGCGGTCGCGGCGGCGGTGGTTTTTCAACCGGTATGAAGTGGGAACTGGCCGCCAAAGTGCCGACGATTGACGAAAAGTTTATTATTTGCAACGGCGATGAAGGGGATCCGGGTGCTTATATGGACCGTTCCATTCTGGAAGGCGATCCGCATGCGGTTATTGAAGGTATGATGATTGCCGCTTATGCCATCGGCGCGACCGAAGGGTGGTTTTATGTTCGTGCCGAATATCCGCTGGCGGTTGAGCGGCTGGAAAAGGCGATTAAGGCCTGCAAAAAGAATCGGCTGCTCGGCAACAATATTATGGGAACGGATTTTTGCTTTAACGTTGATATCCGTCTGGGTGCCGGCGCATTTGTCTGCGGCGAGGAAACGGCGCTGATTCACTCAATCGAGGGTGCCAGAGGAACGCCGCGGCCGCGGCCGCCGTATCCGACCAATAAAGGTTTGTGGGGCAAACCTTCCTGCGTCAATAATGTTGAGACACTGGCCAATGTACCGAAGATTTTGCTGAAGGGCGCCGACTGGTTTGCCTCATTTGGTACCGAAACGTCAAAAGGCACCAAAGTATTTGCCCTGACGGGGCAGGTTGAACATTCGGGGCTGATTGAAGTGCCGATGGGAACAACGATTAAGGAAATCGTCAACGAAATCGGCGGCGGTGTGCCGAACGGCAAACATCTTAAGGCCGTGCAGACCGGCGGACCGTCCGGCGGCGTTATTCCGGAACAATATATGGATATGCCGGTTTGTTACGAGGAGCTGAAAAAGGTTGGCTCGATTATGGGATCCGGCGGTATGATCGTGATTGATGATACCTCTGATATGGTGTCGCTGGCCAAGTTTTATCTGGACTTTACGGTGGACGAATCCTGCGGTAAATGCGCACCGTGCCGAATCGGCGGCAAACAGATGCTCAATCTTTTGGATAAAATAAACAAAGGACAAGGCAACCGAAAAGACCTGGCACAACTCAGGCGAATCGCCTCGGCCATGCAGAAGGCTTCTTTGTGCGGTTTGGGACAAACGGCACCGAATCCGGTTTTGTCGACACTGAAATTTTATGAAAAAGAATATACGGATAAGCTGGTTGACAGCAACACCGCAACGGAGGAAAAATAGCAATGGTAAAATTGAAAATAGATAATTTTGACGTTGAAGTTGCGGAAGGTACCAGTATTTTGGAAGCCGCGCGCAGCGTGCAGATTGATATTCCGACTTTGTGCAAGCATCCGGACGTTGATCCGTCCGCGGGTTGCGGAATGTGTATCGTCAAGGTCGGCGGCCGGATTATGAGGTCTTGTTGTACGCCGGCGGCCGAGGGAATGGAAGTCGTTACCAATGATGCCGAGCTGCAGGAAACCCGCAAAACGGTTTTGGAACTTATTTTGAGCAATCATCCGAACTACTGTCTGAAGTGCGTGCGCAGCGGTCAGTGCGAACTGCAGGATATGGCCATGCAGATGGGGGTTGACCGTGATGAGATACGCAAAATTTTGCGGCCGGCAGAGATTGACGATTCAACACAGGCAATCGTGCTTGATCCGTTGAAATGCATTGTCTGCGGGCGGTGTGTCGATATTTGCCAAAACCAGCAGAATGTTTGGGCTTTGAGCTATCTGAACCGCGGTCTGGCTACCAAAATTACCGGTGCCAATGACGCGCGGCTGGCCGATACGCCGTGTATAAAATGCGGTCAATGTGCCGTGCATTGTCCGACGGGAGCCATCAGCGAATATGACGATACGGCCAAAGTGCGGGATATGCTCAAAGACAAAGAACTGGTTACCGTGGTACAGATTGCGCCGGCAGTGCGGGTTGCTTTGGGTGAAGAGTTCGGTTATGAATTCGGCAAAAATCTGACCGGAAAAATTTATGCGGCGTTGCGGCGGCTCGGGTTTGCCAAAGTATTTGATACCAACTTCGGCGCCGATCTGACGATTATTGAAGAGGCAACCGAATTTGTTAAACGCTTCAGCGAAAAAGACCGGCTGCCGATGTTTACGTCATGTTGCCCGGCATGGGTGGATTATGCCGAAAAATATTATCCGGAAATGCTGCCGCATTTTTCCAGCTGCAAGTCGCCGCACCAGATGATCGGCGCGGTGGCCAAAACTTATTATGCGCAGAAGATCGGTATTGACGCGGCAAAAATCCGGGTGGTTTCGGTTATGCCCTGCACGGCCAAAAAATGGGAAATCCGCCGGCATGAAACGATGAGTTCTTCCGGGTATCAGGATGTTGACGCGGTGATTACCACCCGGGAGCTGGCCAAGATGATCCGCCAGGCGGGAATTAATTTCCGCGGACTTAAAGATGAGGAAGCCGACAGCCCGTTGGGCGAGTATTCCGGTGCCGGAACAATTTTCGGCGTTACCGGCGGCGTGATGACGGCGGCGCTGCGGACGGCCTATTTCTACATTACCGGGCAAGAGTTGGGAATGTTGAATTTTGAAGAAATAGAAGGTCTGGACGGTATTAAAGCGGCGGAAGTGGATATTAACGGCACCAAAATCCGGATTGCGGTGGTCAACGGTGTCGGCAATGCGGCCGAAGTTATGGAAAGTCTACGGCAGGCAGCGGCTGCGGGTGAAGAACCGCCATATCATTTTATTGAGGTTATGGCCTGCCGCGGCGGTTGTATTGCCGGCGGCGGACAGCCGAAAGTTATGATGCAGGGGCTGCCCAAGCCGTGGGGGATTAATGATGAAATCCGCCGGCTGCGTTCACAGGGGCTGAATTGTGAAGATGAACAGGCGGCAAACCGGTTGTCGCATCATAATCAGTCAATCAAACAACTGTATGCCGAATATCTCGGCAAGCCGGGCGAGGGCAGGGCGCATGAGCTTTTGCACACCAAATACCGGCAGAGAGATGTTTATAAATAGTCTGAAAAGACACCCGGAAACGGGTGTCTTTTTTGGTGAAAAATTTTATTTGCGGTATAGGTATTAACTTTTTCTTAAGTGGGAAATTGTTATAAAAAATATATCGGCGGAGAAGATCGCCGCTAAACGTTTAGATGTAAAATAAAGGATACGACAAGAAGTGTTGTTTCAAGAATTGAACAGCCGGACAAAGAGGCTTTCTGCTACAGGTGGGGCGGAAAGTTTTGTTGTATCTACCCCCCCCCCACGAGAAAAATTAAGCTAAAACAAACCGATAGAGGTGCGCGATGAGCAGCGTTACCTTAACATCGGCCATGCGGAATAATCTGCTGTCGCTGCGGCGGCTGTCGTTACAGATGGGCAAGACGCAAGAGATATTATCGACCGGCAAAAAGGTCAACTCGGCGATAGACAACGCGTCGAATTATTATCAGGCGCGCTCTTTAACTAATCGCGCGGCGGATTTGATGGAATTGTTGAACAATATGGACAAAGGGGTTCGGACGATAGAGGCGGCGACGGTTGGTTTGGAACAAGGGGCGGCGTTTTTGGAGCAAGCGACGGCGGTGGCGACTGAGGCCTTAACTACTGCCAAAATTCCGGCAAAAGAATGGTTTATTGACAAGGTTGGCGCCAACGGGGCGGTGGTGAGCACCGCACAGGAGCTGAAAGACGCAGTGGCCGCCGGCAAGGAGACCATTTGTGTCTATGGGCAGATAGATTATTTTGTCGATGAAAGTTTGTCTCTGGAAAACAATCAAAAATTGGTCGGCACTGAGTATTTTACCGGCTATACGGGACAAGAAAAATTTTCGCAGATTACTTTTAGCGGCAGCATGGATAAAGCCATTTATGTTGCAAATACAAATATAACCATAGCCGATATCGGCTTAAATTATGACAGCCGTTCAACGACGGCTGCCAATTTACTTTATCTTAATGACAGCAATTCCGTGCTGCGTAATCTTGATATTAACTTTTCCGGCGACGCGGCGCAAATCCAGAATGCTCAGGGGGCAATTTGTGTATATAGTGGAAATTTGCAAATTGAGGGAGTGAATAACATCAACGGCTCCGGTATTTTTGGTGGCGCTATTTTTCTGTTAGGGACAAAAGCCGTTCTGGAAAAAGACGCCGAACTGAATATAAAATCCCAAGCTAAAATTATCGGAACGCTGGCTTTATATGCAGGAACGGTTTTTGATGTTTATGGCCGAATTAATATCGAATCCGATAAAAATGCTATTTGGATGGGAAGCGGAGGATACAGCAACAATCTGCTGAATATTCATGAAACGGCCGTATTAAATATGTCGACAGGATCCCAGAGTTTTTTTATCGGTTCGCGTTATGATAATACCGGCGGCGTAAACCGGATTAATGCAGAGGCGGGCGCAAAATTCAATTTTTTTGACAACGCCGGCAAAAGCAGTGTCATCAGCACGGGCTGGGAATATGAAAATCCGTTGTCGTCTATGCAATATATAGCGTCTCAAAATATATTGCAAACAGGGTGTTTTGAAGAAACAACGAGTATTGATTGGGATAAATGGGTGCCAATCAGGCATCAGACGCAACAGACGCCGAAAAAAGCCGCGGAACAGTATGAACAAATAATAAAAGAATATGACACGATGGTTGCCGACAGCAGCTATCAGGGGGTGAATTTGCTGACGGGCGGCAAGGTAGACGTGACGTTTAACGAAACACGGTCGCACAAGTTTACGGTTGCCGGCCAAGATATGAGCGCGCAGGCATTGGGGATAGCGACGCTTGATTGGCAGACGCAGGGTGATATTGCTCAAAGCCTGAGTGAGATTGCCGCAGCGTTGAACAGTATTCGCGGTTTTCAGGAAGAATTGGGTAACCATTACGGGATTATCCAGACACGACAGGATTTTACCGAAGCTTTGGCGGATGTTTTGGAAACCGGCGCCGATGATTTGATCTTAGCGGATATGAACGAGGCCTCGGCGGAATATCTGACATTGCAGACGAGGCAATATCTGGCGGTTAACGCGTTGTCGCTGGCGGCGCAGAGTTCCCGCGGTATTTTACGTCTGTTTTAAGGGAAAAATTGAAGATCGCTTATCCTCGGGAAGAATATCTCCCGAGGCGGGGTGACGGGGTGGAGTGTGCCCTTAAGGCCTTGGAGCGATGACGATGGGGTGTGTATGGGTCTCGCGGCCAAATCGTTGGCCGCTCCCCACGTTGCGCCTTTCGGTTCGAGTCCTCTCGGAATAAAAAAACACCCCTTTCAGGGTGCTTTTTTATGGCGTCTCCGAGAGGACTCGAACCTCCTGCCCACAGTTTAGGAAACTGTTGCTCTATCCTGATGAGCTACGGAGACACCGTGGCTTTTTTATAGCGGTTTTATTTGCCTTTGGCAAGAGCTAATTTTGCCAGAAAATGCGTTTGTATTTCGGCGAGTTTTTCAACCGAATCGATCTCAACATATTCTTCCGCCGCGTGCATGCCGTCACCGCTACCCGAATGCATAATAACGGTTGAACCGCGAACCGCAAATTCCCGTGCGTCGGTGGCGCCGCCCTCATATTCAAATTTTATTTTTTGTCCGAGAATTTCTTCGGCAAGTTTTTTATAGGTTAAAATATCCGGATTTTTTTCATCCATGACAACCGGAACACTGGAAGACACAATCTCATAAGAAACGCCTTCGGGCATACATTTGTCCAAGTTCTTTTTCAGACCGTCAACGCTGCTGGTTTCAACCAGGCGGAAGTCGCAGAGTGTTTCGCAATAATCAGAGATGATGTTTGATACTTTGCCGCCGGTGATTTTAGCAAAGTGCAAAGTGTCAACCCAGGTATTGCGCGGTTTTTTACCGGTCAGACTATAAGCCGGATAGATCTTGCGGATATTGGCCAGCGCTGTCAGCATCAGGTCATTGGCGTCAATGCCATCCCAGGGGCGTGAGCCGTGAGCCTCTTTGCCGCGGGCGATAATCTTGACAAATACCGGGTTTTTGCATTTGGCAATTATTTTGCCGATATCGCCGCCGACATCGTTGTCCAAAACAACGGCAGCTTTTATTTTATTGTACTTTTCCAAAAAGGCCCTGGTGCCCTTGGAGCCTTTTTCTTCATCAGAGGACAGGATAATGCCGAAGTTAAGCGGCAATTTGTTTCCTAAGACATACTGCATGGAATTCAGAGCAACAGCGGCAAATGATTTCATATCCAGGGCGCCGCGGCCATAGAGTTTTCCGTTTTTGACAACGGGAGAAAACATTTTGTCGGCAGCCGGCACAACATCAATATGCCCCAATACCAAAGCGTCAAAATCCAGGGTGTTGCGGTTGCGGATAAAAATCACCGGTGCCGTGTCTTTTTTGGTAAAGATATCGACTTTGGCGCCAAGCAGCGTCATCAAGTTTTTGATGTAGGACATGGCCTGCATAATTTGTTCGGTATTGCCGGTTTCGGTTCTGAAGCGCATCAGCTCCTGCGCGACCTCGGTTATTTGCATTTTTTTCTCCCTTTTTACGATTTATTCATTTAATGATGAGATAATATCGCCAAGAATTAAAAAAAGGCTTAAAAGGACAAAGACAATGAAAAGAATTTTATTGGCGGCGCTGCTCTGTCTGGCCGGAATTCTGGCGGCGGTGGCGCAGGAAAATATGCCGGCGGCGGAGAAAAACGATGATGGTCTGCCGCGCTTTGTGTCTTTACGCTCCAGTCCGGTTAATGCCCGCTCGGGGCCGGGTGTCAAATACCCGATAGAATGGGTTTATCTGCAGAAATCAGCGCCGGTTGAAGTTATTGCCGAATTTGAGGAGTGGCGGCGGGTGCGCGACTGGCAAGGTTCGGAAAGCTGGATTAAGTCTTCCATGCTCAACCGGGGGCGTTTTGCCAAAGTCGTGACACCGGGAGAAAACAACCTTTATGCCAAAAACAATTACAATGCTCAGATTATTGCGCGTGTTGAAGACGAAGTTATCGGTGAGATCGAAAAATGTCCGGCCAACAACGAATTTTGTCTGTTGAAGTTCGGGCAGATTGAAGGCTGGATGCCGCGGCGTAATCTTTACGGTATTTATGACGGTGAGATTATTGATTAAAATTCCGGTGCAAGCTCAAACAAATTGCGCGGCAGGTCATTAACCAGAACCAGAGTTATCAGCATCCAGATAAGGGCATAAACCAGAAGCATATCGCTGATGATTTTGTTTTTGAGCGGTTTGAACAAACTGCCGTATTTTTTCAGCAGGTTGCCGATACCCGCAAGAAAACCGATGATAAATAAAAACTGCAGGCCGAGCCCCGCTTTTTGCAATAACGGTTTGAGCGGAAGCAGCATTTTGTAGAACAAAGCAAAAAACAGCAGATAGAAAATGCCGGCGCCGTAAAAAATGCGTTGCATTTTGACATCGTTGGCATGCTGTTGTTCTTTTTCTTCGCGGACTTTTTCGGTTGACAGGCGGCTGACCTCAATGCCGCGTATTTTTTCAGGATCGCTTTTTTGTTTTTTGATGACGGATAAATCTTTGCTGAACTTGCTTTCAACCGAGCAAAGACCGCAGCCCTTTGACGTGAAATAAACGTGGTTGGGATTGTTTTTGCATTGTTTCAGTCCGTGCATCAGCTTCCATAAATGTTCCTGCCATTCGTAGGCGGTCGGCCGCCGGCCACCTTTGGTGAAGGCACGCTCAAAAAGCTCCAGAGTGTCTTTGTTGAAATATTCGTGAATGCTGTAAGGGTGCGGATACTGGTATTTATCCGGCCACAGACCGTAAGCGTAATGATATTTTTCGATACGTTCCTGAATGGTCAGCATCGGCGCCGAGGCGTCTTTCGGTACACCGGAAAAAGGGTGAATTCCGTTGTTGAGTAGTCGGAAGATAATAACGGCCAGAGCAAACAAATCCTGTTCCTCGCCCATTTCTTCGCAGCTTTTGGTCATTCCTTCGGGGCAGATGTATTCTTCGCTGATAAATTCTGCCGGATAACGCGTTTTTTCACCCTTGATGGAGAAGCCGTCGCAGTCGACAACCGCAACCAGCATATTTTCTTTGTAAACCGAAAGGTTTGACGGTTTGAGATCAATAATGTAATGTCCGCATTTGTGCAGTGCGGTTACCATTGATGCAACATTGTAGGCGGCAAAAATGCGGTAGGCATATTTTTCGGAAAGGCTGAGTTTTTTACGAATGGCTTTCTGCATCAGATGGTCAAGCGAAACAGCGGCGTCCATATTAATCAGCGGCATCATGTAGCCGACGCAAAAACCCCGTTCGTCGTCGAGAATCGCTTCCGGCCAGGCAATCTGGATATATTCGGTGCCGTTGGCTTCTACCGGTTGAAAGTTTGGCTTGTTAAGCAGCATGGCCTGAAGCTTTTGCCGGTTGGAGGCCGATTTTTCGGTATGATGAAAGATTTTGACAACACTTTCAGGACGTCCTTCGACCAGATAAATTTTGCCGGAAGCTCCGCCCTTGTTGATAAGCTTCCCCAAGGTTACTTTACCGTAGGAGCCGTCGGCATAAACCGCGTTATAAATTTGTTTCTTTTCCGCCATGCTATGACACCTTTATCCAGACCAGCGTTTTGTCGTCGGGGTTGAGCTTTTGCGCCCGCGGTGTGTTGAGCGTGTTGCTTAAGGCTTTGCGTGCTTTAACCGCGCTTGATTCACCGAGCAGGAAATCATTAATCGGGGTAACGAATTTGGACTCAATATTCTGATAGTCCGGCCGGAAAGCAAAAGAGGTCAGACCGTCGGACATCAGTAAAATGCTGCGGGCATCGGTTATTTTGGTAAAGCGCAGGTTTTCGCGCCAGGCCTGCTGGGTAAAGAAAAAGGTTTCACATGAAAAATTGCCGTTTTCCGGTCTTGAGGCCGTAAACAGACCGTCGTCGTGCAGGGAAAGTGCCGCGCCGTCGCCGATGTGAAAAAATATGCCTTGCTGCTGGTGATAAACAACACCGACCAAAGTTGCAGCAAAAGGCGCCAGCCCGATGTCGTCTTTGGTTTTGTTCAGACGATGCAGCGTCAGTTTTTGGCGGACGACTTTTACCGCACGGACAATTTCTTCTTCAATCTTTTCAAAAGAGGCGTTTTTGAGCAAATCACATAATGTTTGGCACAAAATACGGGCGCCGATTTTGCCGTATTTGGCTGAGCCGGCACCGTCAGACACCACGGCAACCAGATTACGCGCCACCGTGTAGCGGTAGTGATCCTGACAAGGCATATTCTGGCTGGCGTGCAGTTGTCCGGCAACGCTGGCGGCAATAATCCGGATATGGCGGTTTTTATTCGTCATCCCATTCGCCCGTGTCTTCAAGAAGGTCAGGGGCATTCGGCGCGGCGCGTGATACACAGGAAACGCTGCGACTGAGCCATAAGAAAAATTCCGTAAAACGCAGGCCGCTTAATCTTTTGGGCGGGTTGGTCGAAAATTTGGCCAGCTTGTCAAGATTGGCCCCCTGAGTGCCGACGGCATGAATGACGACTTTTTTGTTTTGCTGAGCCTCGCGGCATTTCTTGGCAATGATTTCCCAGTCATAGTCGGTCGGTTCGCCGTCGCTGATCAAAAATATCCACGGGCGTTTTGAGGTGATGCCGCAGCTGTCGTAAAGGCATTTTTGTTCTTCTATTTTTTGCAGGGCAAGCTCCATGGCTTTGCCGAGCGGTGTCAGACCACCGGCTTCCATTTCCGGCGCTTCAAAATTCATTGCATCAACCCAATCGGAAGAAATGACGGCCTCATCTTTGCCAAAGGCTTTGATAATCAAGAGTTGAACGCGAGAAGATGCGTCGATGTCGTCTTTAAGTTCCTGTTCCAGTGCCTTGAGGCCGGCATTAAGCTGTTTAATAGGTTCGCCGCGCATGGAGCCGGAACAGTCCAGCACCAGTACGCAGGGCGTGCGTTCGTTGGCGTTGTCGGCGAACTCAACATAAGGAATCATTTCATTGTCGATGTCATTTGCAGTCATGATGTATTCAGCCTTTTGTTTATTTATCATAAGGATATGTCCGCGGATAATCCGGATAGGGAACGGGGTTGGCAGCCTTGCCGCAGCCGCTCAAGGTGAAAGCCATGGCAGCCAGCAGGAAAAACGTAAATATTTTTTTCATATACAATTCCTTTACCTGTTTGTTTATATAATATACGCATAATCGTGTAAGAGGTAAGTAAAAATTAAGTTATACAAAAGAAAATGCTGAAAAGATTTTTATTGATTTTATGTTTGCTGTTTTTTGCGGCAGGTGCGGCGTCTGCCAAGGGAATCAATTTATTTGCCTACTCACGCCGGGTGCCGGAAGATGCTTTTTACACGCCCTACGGACAGGCACATCGTCTGCAGGATTTTTCGGGGGATTTTTTGATTGTCGTGTTTTGGTCAAAAACCTGTATTCCTTGTATCAGGGAGCTGGATAATCTGGACGGCTTTGTAAAAAAGACCAGGGACAACGGTGTTAAGGTTATTTTGCTGTCACCCGAAAAAGACTGGGCAACGCCGGAGGAACAGCAGAATTTTTTGCGGCGGTACGGCGCTTATGAGGTTGAGTTCTATGTCGACAGAGATGCCAAATTGGCCAAGGCTTTTGGTATTTTTACCTCGCCGCATGCGGTGCTGATTGATAAAAATTCGATGGAAATCGGACGGATAAGCGGCGCCGTGGAATGGGACGATGATGACGTCGTGGAAAAAATTTATCAGATAAAAGCGCAAAACGGCAGATAGCGAATCCGGTATTTAAGCTAACAGGTCGGAAGTCTTGGCTATGCTGGCGGTCAGCCGGCGGGCATTATCCGAGAGCTCCATATTTTCAAAAATATACAGGGCATCATGAAAATATTCGAGGCTTTCTTCCAAAAAGCTTCTGTCATCGGTGTTGCGACCGAGCCGGTAATAAATGTTGCCGATGTTTTCCTGGATTTCCGCCCAGTTGAACGGGTCGCGCTTTTCCGTAATGATCTTTTGGCGGTTTTTGTAAGCGGCTATTGCCATTTCGGCAATGGCATTGTTGTTGGTTAACGTGCTCAAGACATTCAGACGGTGTCCGAGTTCGCCCTCAATGTCGGCCCAAAATTCCGGAAACAGCGCGTAAGTGAAAATCTTTTCGGCCTCACGCAGGTTGAAGACAGAATCGCGCAGAGCCTGAAGATCTTCTTTCTGCCGCCAGTAGTCATAAAGAAGATCGGAAAGTTTATAGGAAATAAAGCCGTAATCGTAAGGGTAGACATATTTGCCCAGATATTTTTGCGCCCGCTGGTAGCTGCCGATGGCATTTTTGAAATGCCGCGCCGGATTGCGTGTTAACGCTTTGACAGCCATGTCGTGCAACTGTCCGAAATGGTTATAAATGCAACCCAGGTGCAGCGGATTTTTAATCAAATCCTGATGTTTAACGGCCGTATCCAGAAGATTGTTGACAACTTTGAATTCTTTTTCGCTTTCGCTGCGGCGGCAGTAACTTAAGTAAATCAGAGCCAAAAAGTTCATAATATACGGAAGATATTCCAGCCCCAAACTCTGAGCGGAGGTTCCCGAAAGCGTGCGGATAATTTTTTTCAGAAGGTATTTTTGTTGAACTTCGGTTTGTTTATCCCGGGTGTCGACGGCGGCGATAACGGCACCGCAGATGAGTGCTAAAACCGCGCGGGGAAAAGGAGCGCCGTTGTCAAACAACGAGGCCGGCAGATAAAGACTGTCCAGCAAAGATACAAAAGAGGTATTGTTTTTTTCGTATTGAGTCGGCGTCTGGAAATTGAGACGGATTTTGTCATGATCCCGATAACCCCAAACCAAAACATCTGATTTGGTTTTATCCAGAATGGTCTGTCCTTTGTCTATAAAATCAAAAAAAGTGCGTCCTTCGAGGTTTAAGAAGTTTTTGTTGAAAGGTTCATTAAAATAGCCGACCGTCAGATACGGTTGCTGCCGCAGCAGAGCTGCCAGAATTTCGCCGGAAGAGCTTTCGACGTTCTCGGCAAATTCGACAACCGTTACGTTGAAGTTGATGCGCAGGGCTTCTTCTTCCGAAAGGATGCCGGAAATATCCGCTCTCGGTTTAAGAAAAGTTTGCTTCAGAAAGTCTAAAATCTGCATCAGCTTTTGTCCGTTTTATCGTTTTTGTCGTCAGTGCCAGATGAAAAAAATCTGCCAAAACCCTGTTTTATTTCGCTTATAAGAGCACTGTTGGTTTCTTTTAATGTTTGAGAGGCCAGCCGCCAATGGCTTATGCGATACATTTGCCAGGCCGTGATAATGGCGGCAAACAGGGGAATGGAAAAAGAATTTTCGCTGTTGATTTGCAATAATCCGAAAATCAGCAACAAAACTTCCGAACTCCAGATAATATGAAGCAGCATATCCGGCGGCAAGCCTTCGTTAAGGGCTTGAACGGCCGCCGAATTATATGCAAGTTGCCGGTATTGCGGCAGTAAAGTTATTTTGCGAAACAGGCAGAGGCAGAATTCCAACAGGCAAAACAGAGAAAAAGTGACAAAACACGGCAGCAGATATTCTTGGGCACAGATGAGGCCGATCCACCCGAAAATGAAGCCCAAAAAAGGAATGGTTGCGGAATTTATCGGTTGCCGGGTGTTGCGAATGTAAGCAATGATAAGGGCAGCCAGAATGCCGGCGGACGTCATGCCAAGGATAAACGGTGCCAGCGAAAAAGCACAAAGAAGCAGCAGCCCGCCGCAAATTGTGATACCGGTTACCGGGGGCAAAGGGGTAAAGACGGAAACAGCCTGCCAGGAAAAGGAAAAAATCCACAGAGCCGCCACAGTAAGCAATTGATTGCCGAGCAGCGGTATTGTCGGCCAAAAATCAATATGCAAACCGCCGACAAAAACACTGATAAAAGAGGCCAGCAGTGTTGCTGCAGCCGTAACGGCCGACCGCCGTATAAAAAGCGCTGCCAGAATCAGCAGACTGCAGAAAAAGGGGGTAAAGTACCGCCAAAGCGTTATTGACGAGACAAAATCATAGGAATTCCAAAAGAAACAGCCCAGAGGAATAATGCCGAGAAGAATCGTTCCGCCGACGGAAAGGGATGCTGACAAGGGATTTTCGTTTAAAAAAGAATTTTTGGCCGATAGCGCAAATAAACCGGCGGCCAGTATCAGGCAAACAAGAAAAGACAGGCCAATGATAAAAAACTGGGTGCTCATTCGAAAATCCTTTCCGGGGTATCCGATATCGGCTAATATAAATGATCGGCGCTTTTTCTTCAAGCGTCTTAAGAAGGTTATGCTAGTATTTCTTTGCTGCCGCCGTACACAGGCCGTAAAGTTCCGGAGTCTTAAAAGGGTCGATTTCCGGTAAAATTGCAAAAAGCTTTGTAAGGCCTTGCGGGGAAGAAAATTCGCTGCGGTATTCATCAACAAAAGTATACAGTTGCGCCAAGATGGCGGAAGAATCCAAAGAGACTTTTTCTTTTTTGGCCAAAGCGGTCAGCTCAACTGCGGCAGAATCGGCCTGTCGGCGACGTTCGGGACGGATAAGTTGTTCCGGGAGAGTTCCTTTACCGCTCAACAGCAGAAGATTGCCGAGAAAGAACGGAGCCAGATGTTCCCAGAAAGTTGTTTGTGCGGTTCCTGTCGCCAGACTGATATTGAGGTGAGTTTCATTGAATAAACGTCTTATGGCCGCAACGGTTTCCGATACGGCATCGATTTCCATTTTGGGAAGTTTATCCAGTAAATGAAGCGTGTTTTTTTCAAGCGTGATCTGGCCGTTGAAATAAGCGCGGATTTCCTTGTGTTTAACAAGCTGCGGCAATAGTTTGCGATTATAAAAGGACGATAAATTAATCAGGGGTATCGTTTTAACGGCCGGCGGTGTCAGGAACAGCAGATCCGTTGCCGCATTTTCCGGTGTTGAAGCCAGAAAAATAAAATCGGGCAAGAAGTCAAGCGTTGATGCAAAAACAAAACCGGTGTGCCGGGTTTGAAATTTGGTCGGTTTTATGGTGAAGGGGCTTAAGCGGGAATATGCCTCGAGTTTGGATGCCGGTACCAAAATCGTTACACCACAACCGTTAAGCTGTAAAAGGTCTGCCAGAAAAAAGGCCAAAGGCGAGGTGCCGATAACGGCAATATGCTTGTTTAAAACGGCCGGAGGCGGAGTGGTCTTGCCAAAAAACATTTTATTTCACCTTTTGCAGACAAGCAATAAAAAATCCGTCGGCTCCGCCAAAGGAAGCAAGATGCTGAGGCAGAATCCGAATAAATCCTTCATCGGTAACAACAGCGGAAAGTTCCTGGGGAATTTTTTGCCGCAAGTCGATAATTTTGAATTCCGGTTGATTACGCAGAAAGGAGTTGATTTGATTTTCACCTTCGTCGCGGCATAAAGAGCAGGTGCAGTAAAGCAGAATGCCGTTTGGCTTTAATACGCCGCCGACACGCTGTAAAAACTGCTTTTGCACAACGGTTTGAGCCGAGACATCGGCAGAAGTTTTGAGGTGAACGATTTCCGGATGCCGGCGCAGGGTTCCGGTCGCCGAGCAGGGAGCATCAAGAAGCACGATGTCGTATTTATTGTCGGTTTGTTCAAGAAATTTAAGGCCGTCGCAGCAAAGGATACGTTCCGGCGTAAGGTGCAGCCGGTTGAGGTTTTCTTCCAAAATCTTCAAACGTTCTTTGGATATATCAAGGCAGGTGACGCGGGCGCCGGCATTGAGCAGTTGTGCCGTTTTGCCGCCGGGAGCGGCACAAAGTTCAAGAACATTTTTATCAGCAAGATTATCCAGCATTTTAACCGGCAGCGAAGATGAAAAATCCTGTACCCACCAGGTGCCTTTATCGTAATCGGGCAGCAGATTTATTCGTCCCCTTCCGGTGAGGCGGATTGTTCCCAGAGGGAGGATTTGCCCGTTGAGTTTTTGGGCCGAAGATGCGTCAATGCAGGTGATGTCCAGACGCGGTTCAATGGCGGAGGCTGTTTCAATGGCATCAATGGTTTTGGCTGAATAATCCTGCCGCAGCAGCGTACGAAAACTTTGCGGAAAGAATTCTCCCGTATCGGTATGAACAAGGTTTTCTTTTTCCCGGCCGATTTTGCGCAAAACGGCGTTGGCAAATCCGGCAATGTAACGGTCAGTTTTTTGCTTGACGAGGTTGACGTAGGAATTAATAACGGCGTAATCGGGCGTCTGCATATATAAAAGCTCCGTTGCGCCGAGAATGAGCGCCGTCCGGCAGACGGCATTCTGCTTGGATAATTTACGCGATATCAGGTTCTTTAAAACTTTGCGTATATAGACCAGATGTCGCAAGGACGTTAAAATCAGCATGGTTATAAAAGCATTATCTTCTTCATGTCCGTCACAGGAGGCAGATTGAACGGAGCCGGAGAAGCTTTTTTCTTCCAGAAGTGCATGCAAAATCCGTAATGCTGTTTCCCGGGAATCGGTCATAACCATCCTTTCAGTAAAATCAAAATGTTAGATTTACCGAAGCTTTATTTTAGTGAATTGCGGCAAGAAATACAAGGTAAAAAAATTGCCTCTTGTCAAACGGCGCAAATTAAAGTATTTTTTTAGCCAGTGTAATATTTTGCGGCTGAGGCCGTGCAAACAAAGCTAGCGGATGGGAAAAATGAACAAGAGATACAACGGAAAAAATTCCCGGGAAGAATGGGCCGAGGAATGGCAGACGGAAGACAGATATAATTTTAAAACGATTGAAAAAAAATGGCAGGAGATATGGGAAGACGAGAAAGTCTACAAAGTTGACATTGATAAAAGCAAAAAGAAGTTTTATGCTTTGGTTGAATTCCCTTATCCGTCGGGTGCCGGTCTGCATGTCGGACATCCGCGGTCATATACGGCGCTGGACGTTATTGCCCGCAAAAAAAGAATGCAGGGATTTAATGTTTTGTATCCGATGGGTTTTGATGCTTTCGGTCTGCCGGCGGAAAATTACGCCATCAAGACCGGTGTGCATCCGGCGGTTTCCACCAAGGCCAATATTGAGAATTTTACCCGTCAGTTGAAATCCATCGGCTTCAGCTTTGACTGGGACAGATGTTTTAATACCTGCGATCCGGAATATTATAAATGGACGCAGTGGATGTTTATCAAATTTTTTGAAAAAGGTCTGGCCTATAAGGATAAAGTCGCCATTAACTGGTGTCCGTCGTGTAAGGTCAGTCTGGCAAACGAGGAAGTGGTCAACGGCTGCTGTGAACGCTGCGGCGCCGAAGTTGTCCGTCGTGACAAAGAACAGTGGATGTTGGCGATTACCAAATATGCCGACCGGCTGATTAAAGATTTGGACGAAGTGGATTTTATTGACCGAGTCAAATTGCAGCAGATTAACTGGATCGGTCGCAGCGAGGGGGCCGAACTTGATTTTGATTTCGGCGAAGACAAGCTGAAGGTGTTTACCACTCGTCCGGATACGGCGTTCGGCGTTACTTATATGGTTATGGCGCCGGAACACGAATTTGTTGAAAAATATATGGATCGTTTTGAGAATCCGGACGAAATCAGGGCTTATGTTGCGGAAACAGCGAAAAAGTCTGATTTGCAGAGGACGATGAGTAATGACAAAACGGGCGTCGAACTTAAAGGAATTAAAGCCAGAAATCCGTATACCGGCGATATGATTCCGGTATTTATTTCCGACTATGTTCTGACCGGATACGGTACCGGTGCCATTATGGCGGTGCCGGCGCATGATCAGCGCGACTATGATTTTGCCAAGGTTTTTAATCTGCCGATCGTGCAGGTTTTGGCCGGAGGCGATATCAATGAAAAGGCCTGGGAAGAAGACGGCGAACACATCAATTCCGGTTTTCTGAACGGGCTGAATAAAGAAGACGCAATGCGTCAGGCGATTGATTATGCCGTTGCTCACGGTTTCGGCCGTTCAAAGGTCAACTTCAAACTGCGCGACTGGGTTTTTTCGCGCCAGCGGTACTGGGGTGAACCAATCCCGATGGTCTATTGTGAAAAATGCGGCTGGCAGCCGATACCGGAATCGGAACTGCCGCTGACTTTGCCGGAAGTGCCGGATTATCATCCGAATGACGAGGGCGAATCGCCTTTATCCAAAGCCGGCGACTGGCTGAATACCACCTGTCCGAAATGCGGCGGGCATGCGCGGCGCGAAACGGACACCATGCCGAACTGGGCCGGTTCTTCCTGGTATTTTCTGCGGTATTGCGATCCTCACAATACAAAAGAATTTGCCTCAAAAGAAGCGTTGGAATACTGGATGAACGTCGACTGGTACAACGGCGGTATGGAGCATACGACACTGCACCTTCTGTATTCGCGCTTTTGGCACAAGTTTCTTTATGACTGCGGACTGGTGCCGACCAAAGAGCCGTATAACAAACGGACGTCACACGGTATGATTTTGGCCGAAAACGGCGAGAAAATGTCAAAATCGCGCGGCAATGTCATTAATCCGGACGATATCGTCAATACATACGGCGCAGATACTTTCCGGTTATATGAAATGTTTATCGGGCCGTTTGATCAGGCGGCAATGTGGTCTGACGAAAGCCTGATGGGCGTTTATCGTTTTGTCGGCAAAATCTATGCCTTGTTTAAAAAGGTTGCGGATATGCCGGCTTCGGGAGAAGATTTGCGGGCGATGCACAAATGCATTATCGAGGTTAGCGACAGAATCGATCAAATGCGCTTTAATACCGCGGTATCTTCATTAATGACGTATGTCAATTACCTTTCCGGCAAGGATAAAATTCCGACGGAACTTTATGCTACGCTGCTGAAGCTGATGTCGCCGTTTGCGCCGCATCTGGCCGAGGAAATGTGGGCGCGTCTGGGACATGATACATTAATCGTGACCGAAAGCTGGCCGCAGGGGGATGCCAAGTTGGCTGAGGATAGCACGGTAACAGTGGCAGTTCAAATCTGCGGCAAAATGCGCGGCACAATTGAACTTCCGAAAGGTGCGCCGAGAGAAGATGCCGAGAGCAAAGCTCTGGCATTGGACAACGTTAAGCGTCAGCTTGAGGGCAAGGAAATTAAAAAGATTATTGTCGTGCCTGACAGAATTGTAAATATTGTCGCTTAAAACATTAAGGAGACGATGATGAGAAAGACGGGTATTCTGGTAGTGGTTTTGTGTCTGGCCGCCTGCGGGTTCAGGCCGTTGTATAAGCAGAATACCGGTAATGATATCTGGGCTTACGGGGGAACGTCGGTTGTCGATGAAATGGCGCAGATTAAAATTCCGGCAATTGCCGATCGGTTCGGACAGCAGCTGCGCAATGACCTGCTTGATCTGATGACGCCGAAAGGCGTTCCGGCGCAGCCCAAATACCGGCTGGTGGTTGAACTGGTTGACAAAATCGTTACCCAGCAGGCCATGAGGAATGACGTAACGGCCACTAACGAAAGAATTGATTACCGGGTTGAATACCGTCTGTATCAGGGGGCCGACGAATTGGTCAAAGGAGATTCGTTTGCCTTTGTCAGCTATGATATTCTGGCGAATCCGTATTCAACGACGATGTCGCAGAAAAAGGCCGAAACCGATGCGGCCAAGATTATTGCTAACGATATAGCTTTGCGAATCGGTGCTTATTTTTATGACCGGCAGGGTAATGTGCAATGATTTATAAACCGGCGCAGATTGAAACTTATTTCAAAAAGCCGGATATCGGTATCAAGGCCTTTTTGCTGTATGGGCAAAACGAAGGGCTGATCGCCGAATATGTCAAAAAACTGGTCGGTACGGTCAGCAAAGATTTGTATGATCCGTTTGCTACGGCCTATCTTAACTGGGAAGATATTAAGAATGATACCGGCGCTTTGACGGCGGAATATAACAGCCGTTCGCTTATGGGAAACCGCCGGGTTGTGGTTTTGAAAGACGCCGATAATAATCTGACCAAAATATTGGAAGAGATGCTGGCAAGCAGTTCGTCGGACACCCTGTTGATTATAACCGGTGCGGCCAGTTTGAACGGCAGATCGTCTTTGGTGACTTTGGCCGGCAGCAGTCCGCAGATGGCGGCGGTTGCCTGCTATGAAGATCGGGACGAAAATATTGCCGCTTCGGCACGGGCTTTGCTTACGGCACAGGGAATAACTTTTACCAATGACGCTTTTATGTTGTTGTGTGCCCGGTTATCGAATGATCGCAAATCCAATGTCAATGAAATAGAAAAGCTGATAACTTATGTCGGCACCAAAAAGCATTTTGAGGCCGAAGATGTGCGGGCAGTGGTTTTTGATCAGGCTATTTCGGGTATGGACGATTTGTGTTTTTACGTTTTTTCGGGGCTTAAGGTTAAGGCTTTGCAAAGCCTGAAATATCTGTTGAACGAGGGGACTGAGGAAGTGCAGATCGTCAGGGCGCTTATCCGCCATACCGGCAAATTGCTGGAGGGTAAAGCACAGATGGAAAAAGGAGTTTCCGCCGGTGATGCGGCACGTAAAGTGCTGCCGAAAAATTTGTTCTATCGTTATGATATGGCGGCGACACAACTCGGCCGGTGGTCAAAAGACCGGCTTTTTGATGTTGCCGAATTGTTGTATAAGGCGGAAAAAGATTGCAAAACGACTAATATGCCGGTGACCGAGGTTGCATCTTATATGATATTAACATTGCTTTCGGCTGCTGCCCGGCTGGCACGTTGAATTTTATCGGGGTTGACGGTTAATCGTTTATTTCGGCTTCGTAGGCGTAGACAATTTGTGTGTCTTTTTCGTCGTCGTCAAGGCTTAATTCGCAGACTAAAAGTTTATCAGCCTCCTGAAGAGAATCGAGAACTTCGTCGGGAATGTCTTCCAGACTGACACTGTCTTCCGGATTACGGGTCAAAACAGCTGTTCCGTCTTCCGGGTTTATTTCAATGCTCGGATTTTCCGGTGCGCCGTCCCGGGCGTAGAGAAGAAGCATGGCTTCGTCTTCATCGTTAATGAGAAAATCATAAGTTTTAAATTCATCTTCACGCATCGGAAAGCTCCTGTTTGAAACTATTGTTACATTTATGCTAACGACTAAAGATTGATGAAATGTTAATAGATTGCATAATATGCATGAAAAATGCCGCAGTCTTTGTTATGCTTGAGTGAACAAAAGAGGTGTCGTGATGCAAAAAATGTTGGATAAGCTGATAAATCTTTTGAAATGGCCGGTTGCGTTATGGCTGCTTTTTTCGTTGCCGGCGTATATCAAATCGGCGGATTATTTTCGCTTTGCCGATTGGCGCTATATGGCGCTGTTCGGCGGCTTTTTTCTCTTTTTTATCGCGCGGTCGTTTATGGATTCTTCGGCAAGAGTCAGTATGGAGGTTCTGGCGCATGAAATGACGCATGCTGTTTTTGCCCTGTTGACACTGCACAAAGTGAAAGGTTTAAGAATTAATCCTGATGATTCCGGCGGCAATATGTCGTTTGAGGGCGAGGGTAACTGGCTGATTATTATTGCGCCGTATTTCTTTCCTTTATTCGGGCTGCTGACGATGATCGGTATCAGCATTTATACGCTGTTTGCACCGATGAATTTGATTCTGAACGGTTTGTTGGGGTTTGTCATCGGGTATCATATTGATACGGTGGCATCGCAGATTCACGAAAAGCAGACCGATTTGCCGAAGGTTGGCTATTATTTCTGCGCCGTTTTTCTGTTGCCGGCCAATTTGTGGATGATCGGTTCAATGATGGCGTTTAATTCCAAGGGGTGGGAAGGAATTATCATATACCAAAAACTGATTGCCCGGCTGAACGGCAGGCATTGGGATTATATTGTGAATTTCCTCGGTCTTTAACCGGCCAGCGCGTTTAAAATTTCACGGCTGAAGTCGGCCAGAGAATTATCATGCGCCCCCATGATGACAATTCGGTCGCCGCGACGGACGTTTTCCATGATAAAGCGTTTGGTATCTTCTTTATGCGGCAGGAACAATGCCAGATTGTGGCCGTCTTCTTTAATCTGTCTGATGATGTTGGCCGAGGTAATGCCGATATCCTGCGGGGTCAGCTCGTAAATTTCCTGCATAATCATTATATCGTCCGGTGATAAAACCTTGGCTACCGCTGCGGCAACTTCAGTGCCGGTATTGACGGCCGAAAAAGGCGTATGCGGCTGATACATGGCGATGATGCGTCCGGGGTAATCCTTAAGTGCCGAAAGAGAGGCTTCTATTTTGCTCGGGTTATGGGCAAAGTCGTTGTAAACGGTGATGCCGTTGGCACTGCCGATTTTTTCAAGCCGGACCTTGATGCCGGTGAAACCTTCCAGCGTTTTGGCCGTATCAAGCGGATCAATTCCGACCAACGAACAAGCGGCAATGGTTGCCAAAGCGTTGGATACGTTGAATTTACCCAGCAGATGAAGTTTAAACGTCCGGCCGAATATCGTGTAATGCAGGCCGTCGGCGTCTGCCTCAACGGCGGAAGCGTAAAAATCGGCCGACGGATCGGTGATGGAAAAGGTTGTGCGCTGCGGGTGGTCAATCTGTGCGGCGTTCGGACAGTCCAGATTGACAATCAGATGCTCTGAATGAGCGGCAAAATTACGGAAATATTCAAAGAGTTTTTCCATTGACGTGTGGTCATGGGAAATGTTGTTGATGATACCGACAAAGGGATGATATTTTTGAATGGAACCGTCGCTTTCGTCGGCTTCAATAACGCAAAGGGCCTCTTCATTATACAAGTAGTTCGGAATACCTTTACGACCGGCGTAATTGCATAAGGCGCCGCCGTTAACCATACAGGGTTTTTTACCCAGTTTGTCCAAAACGTAACCGATCATGGCCGTGGTCGTGGTTTTACCGGCCGTGCCGCCGACAGCAATACCTAAAGGGTATTGGCTGAAAAGCTCTTGTAAGAGATCAGAACGGGTTTTGACCGGGATATTATGCTTGCGGGCGGCTTTAATATCGGGATTGCTTTCGTTGACGGCGGCGGAAACACAGAGCCATTCCATATCCGGGGTAATGCCGGTGCCGTCCTGAGGAATGATGTTAATGCCGGCCTCTTCAAGAGCAGCTTTGCGGTCGGCATCTTTACCAATGTCAAAACTTTGGTCCGAACCGTAAACCGTGTAGCCTTTTAGAACCATAATCTGTTCAAGCGGGCTGATGCCGTTGCCGGCAGCGCCGCTGAAAGCAACCTTTTTCATAATCGTCAAAGTCCTTATAATCTTTATAAAGCATCAAGCACTTCGGCTTCCTGCTTTTTTAAAATTCGTAAATTTTTATAGTCTATCACTATATAACTTTTTTTGTCGCCGTCAACACCTATGCTTAAAGCGGCGGCAATATTGTCATTATGATAGGTGGAAAAAAGAACGGCCGTTCCGGCTTGGAGCTGGGCCAAAAACTCAGGGTTTCCGATGGGTGCCGGTTCCTGAACGGTTTCGTCCCGTCCTTGGGCATTTTTGACGGTTTTGTTAATAAGAGCCGGTGTAAAATCTTGTTCTTTATTACCGTATTTCTTATCCAGCAGCGCCGCATAGGTGTCATATTCGTGTAAAATTTTTGAGGCGGAGGCGTCATCGGTGATTTTTTTGCTGTAAGCCAAGATGCGGTAAAGTTCGTCCTCATCGCCGTAAACGACATAAATTTGTTCAAAAAAATCAATCGGTTTAGGGAGGTTTTGTGCCAGAAAGCTGTTAGGATAATCCTTCATCTCGGCTACTGTCAGCCGGACGCCCAGGCTACGGGTATCAGCAATGCCGGCTCCCCAAATCAGACCGAATGGTGCGTCGGCGGTTTTGAACGCCGTTTTGGCAAAAGATGTGGTTGCCGGATTGCTTTTGAACTGTGAAAAATTTTTTTGACGCAGTTTGACCGGCTGCCGGTTTAGTAAATCACGTGCGCTTGAGACGGCTTCGGCAGCGGCTTCTTCAGCGTTGGTTTCCGGTGTCGGCGCGGAGACTTCTTCAGGAGCGGAAACCATGATGTCTGTGTCATCGAAAAGGAAATTCGGCGGCAGAGCCGAATCTTGCGCCGATGTCGTAACAGGCTGCAAAAAAGCAATAAAGAACAGAGGCAAAAAAACTTTTTTCATGCAAAAATATCCTTAAAATGTCGCAAAATTAAATTGAATCATCTTTCAGATGCCGTTAGTATAAAGAATAGATATATAATTGCAAATTTTTTATTAAAGTGCGGAAATGGCAACTTTGGAAGACATAAAATTAAAAGCCTTTGTCCGAGATAAAACCCGGGAGGCATTGTTAAAGTGCGGCCGTCGTCTGGTGGCAGAGCAGGGGGTTGAGGCTTTGAGTGCGCGCAAACTGGCACAGGCGGCCAATTCGTCGGTCGGCATGATTTATTCGCTGTTTGCAACGATGGATCAATTTGCGGCGGAAGAAAACGTCATTACGCTGACAGAACTTTATCAGCAGATGTCACGGGTAGTTTTGGCGGAAAATCCGTTTAATAATTTGAATCGTTACGCCGACGTATTTACGTCATATGTGGAGGCGAATCCGCATTTATGGCATCTTCTGTACAGCCGGCATCTGGCTTTGGACGCTCCGAAAAGCACGATGGCCGAAGCGCGAATCATTAAGAAAATAGATATTCTTATCGGTATGCAGGCGGCAAAGCTTATCGGTGGTTTGAGCGGCAGGGAAAAAAGATTGTCGATTAAGGTTTTGGAAATGAGCCTGTTTGCATTGAGCGGTTATCTGCTGGGAAATAAACTCAACCGGAAATCCGGTTTGAACCGCGGTAATTTATGCAAGCTTTTGATGAATACTTATATTGCCGGAATGGCCAGTTTGAAAAGGGTTAAATGATATGCCGGAACAAATTTATTATAAGCTGATGTATTGGTATCAGAGTTTAAATGACTATAATTTTCTGCAGTCATTTTTCAATAACCGGTTTTATCTGATTTTGATGGTTATTGTACTGGTGCATCTGAAAAATGCTACTTACCGCTCGCTGTTTATGAGTGCTCTGATTAATATTCCGGGAACCCTTTTACATGAACTGATGCATTTTACCGTCGGCCTGATTATGAATGCACGGCCGTGTAATTTTACGCTGATTCCGCGGCGCGGCGAAGACGGTAATTATGTGATGGGGAGCGTCGGTTTTACCAACATAACTTTTTATAATGCGGTGCCTGCGGCATTGGCGCCGCTGTTGCTGCTGCCGATCGGATTTTATCTCAACAGGTATCTGCTGCCGATGATTACACCGTCGTTTGCCAATTATACGCTTTATATGCTGCTGCAGACGATTATTATCGAAAATGCAATGCCTTCTTCGGCCGATTTCAGAGTGGCGCGAATGTATTTTCTGGGGGTTGTCATGTATACGGTTTTGGCCGTGGCGTTGTTGACGATGTTGTAGAAAAGAATCTGTCCTTTGTTGCTTTTGTTTAACCGATTGTTTAGACTCTGGGCATTATGATCCAGATCATAATATGACGAATCGACCGGCCCGGATTTGCGGGGCTGTCGGGTTATATTTTTTAATTTGGTTAAACTTAATTTTTAAGGAATCGAATATGACAAACCTAAAGAAAGGAAGGAGCCTGGCAGCATGGGTTATTGCGGCTTTTTTTGCAATGACAGGCGCTGCTTTTGCTTCGGAAATTGATTTGAAAATTCCGTCCCTTGATGTGTCATATAACATCTTCGGATATGCGATTACCGGTTCCCAGATTTTGCTTTACGGTCTGGGAATTTGCGCACTCGGGCTGTTGTTCGGGTTATGCGAATTTGTCGGCATTAAAAGACTGCCGGCGCATCAGGCAATGCTGAATGTTTCGCATACGATTTATGAAACCTGTAAAACTTATATGCGGCAGCAGGCTAAGCTGCTGGTGGTTTTGGAGGTCTTTATCGCCGCGTGCATTTTCTACTATTTCTATTACCTCAATGCAACGCCGCTGCCTAAGGTTCTGACCGTTCTGGCCTGGTCAATTCTGGGTATTTTGGGTTCTTACACCGTTGCCTGGTTCGGTATGCGGATTAACACTTATGCCAATTCGCGGACGGCATTTTTGTCTTTGAAAGGCAAGCCGTATCCGGTTATGCATTTGCCGCTGCGTTCGGGAATGTCCATCGGCGTTTTGCTGATTTGCGTCGAGCTGGTTATGATGATCTCGATTTTGCTGTTTGTCGACAAAGAAAATGCCGGCGCCTGCTTTATCGGTTTTGCCATCGGTGAATCGCTCGGTGCTTCGGCCCTGCGTATCTGCGGCGGTATTTTTACCAAGATTGCCGATATCGGTGCCGATTTGATGAAGATTATTTTCAAAATTGACGAAGATGATGCCCGCAACCCCGGGGTGATTGCCGACTGTACCGGTGATAATGCCGGTGACTCCGTCGGCCCGACTGCCGATGGTTTTGAAACTTACGGCGTGACCGGTGTGGCGCTGATCAGCTTTATTGTTTTGGGTGCGGGTATGATGTATGCCGGCAACGGCGATCTGGTTGCGATGAGCAACGGCGTTGATATTCAGGCAAGACTGATTGTCTGGATTTTTGCCATGCGTCTTTTGATGATTTTGACATCAATCGTTTCTTATGCCTTAAACGGTTTTGTTTCCAAACTGGCTTTCGGCAAAAAAGATTCCTTTAATTTTGAAACGCCGCTGACCAGCCTTATCTGGATGACTTCCATCATCTCGATTTTGGTTACTTTCGGTGTTTCTTATGTCATGATCGGCGATATGGACGCGGATTTGTGGTGGAAGCTTTCGGTTATCATTTCCTGCGGTACTTTGGCCGCGGCGCTGATTCCGGAATTTACCAAAATCTTTACGTCGTCGAAATCCAAACACGTGGAAGAAGTTGTCAATGCTTCGCGTGAGGCCGGTGCTTCGCTGAACATTATCTCCGGTATTGTTGCCGGAAACTTCTCCGCTTTTTGGCAGGGCCTGGTTATGGTCGGCCTGATGGCGGTGGCATTCTTTACCGCCCGCACGGGACTTGATGCCTTTATGGTTTATCCGACGGTGTTTGCTTTCGGTCTGGTTGCGTTTGGTATGCTCGGTATGGGGCCGGTCACCATTGCGGTTGACTCTTACGGTCCGGTTACCGATAATGCCCAGTCGGTTTTTGAACTGTCGCAGATTGAAAACATCAAAGGCATTAACAAGGAAATTGAAAAAGATTACGGCTTTAAGCCTGATTTTGAAGGCGGCAAGCATTTCTTGGAAGAAAATGATTCTGCCGGCAATACCTTTAAAGCCACGGCCAAACCGGTGCTGATCGGTACGGCGGTCATCGGTGCAACGACGATGATCTTTTCCATCATCCTGCTGCTTAATCTGCAGCTTAACCTGCTGGATCCGGAGGTGCTGTTCGGAATTATTCTGGGCGGTGCGGTTATCTTCTGGTTCTCCGGTGCTTCGATGCAGGCGGTTTCGACCGGTGCCTACCGTGCGGTTAACTATATTAAAAAGCATATCAAACTGAATACCGCCAAGGCGGCGTCAATTGAAGACTCCAAAAAGGTGGTTCAGATTTGCACGCTGTATGCGCAGAAGGGAATGTTTAACATCTTTATCGTTATCTTTTCCTTTACGATTGCGTTTGCCTGCTTTGACGCCAACCTGTTTGCCAGCTATCTGATTTCGATTGCGGTGTTCGGGTTGTTCCAGGCGCTGTATATGGCAAATGCCGGCGGTGCATGGGATAACGCCAAAAAGGTTGTCGAAGTTGACCTAAACGAAAAAGGCACGCCGCTGCATGATGCCGCGGTTGTCGGCGATACGGTCGGCGATCCGTATAAGGATACGTCGTCGGTTGCACTCAACCCGATTATCAAATTTACCACTTTGTTCGGACTGCTGGCCGTTGAAATGGCCGTGGCCGCGCCGAAGTGCGTATCTTTCGGATTGGGAATTGCCTTCTTTGTTCTCGGCCTGATTTTTGTATGGCGTTCGTTCTATGCTATGCGGATTGAGCCGGCCAACAAAGATTAAAAAGGTCGTATAACGGCTTATTACTTGTTATCCCTATTGCTTATGTACTATTTTTGGTACACTGCGCAATAGGGATAACTTTGTACTAAGCTCGTTCTTCGACCTTTTTACAAAAGTTCATATAACGCTTATAGGAATCTCTTTTGCGGGAGCAAAAGAGGTTCCTGTTGATTATTATATTTTACGGGTAATTTCCTGCAGGGCGACTTTGATTTTTTTTATTTCCGTCAAATCTTGCCGGGTATTGGTTATATCAAACTCTTCAATTGAAAATTTCAGTTTATGGCCATAATAGCCGAACAAATCTATAATATCGGTCAATTTTTTAACTTGCCAGGTCTGTATTTTGCCTTCTTCCAAAAGCCATAGTTTTTCACGGCCGTGTTTGGTAATTGCCGAAGCCTCTTCCAGACTCAGGTGCGCTTTCATCCGGCTTTCCTGGAGCAGTCCGCCGAGTTGGCGTGCCGCTTTTTTAAATGCCACATGGTTATATCATTCATCAGTTTAAACTCCTTTATTTTGTTAAAACAAAACCGCCTTTTGAAAATAAAAGGCGGGGAGCTCGTAAACTGCATAGGTACAGTCGCGCTTATTCGAGCAAAAGCCTTATATCGCGCACTCCCCGGTCAAGGAGCTTTACCTATAAAGGTGTTTACGAGACACCACGGGAACAACTCGTTCCTGCGTTTTTGACTGTAAAAGAAAAAGTGCAAATAAGCAAGCCGGTTTTTAATTAAATCTTATCTTTTGTTTGTTAAGCTTGGCAAAAGTCCTCAAAGGGGAAGTGTATTGCTGAACTGGTTAAATTCTTGGAAAATTTATGCCGACCGGCGAATGGCGGTCATGCTGCTGCTCGGCTTTGTTTCCGGGCTGCCGCTGCTGTTGGTGTCGACAACGTTGTCATTATGGCTTAAAGACGCCGGAATTTCGCTGGCGGCCATCGGTTTGTTTTCCATAGTTAAAGCGCCATACAGTTTTAAGTGGTTGTTTTCGCCGGTTATCGATCAATACCGGCTGCCGTTGTTCGGCCGGCTGGGGCGCCGCCGCGGCTGGGCGGTGTTTTTGCAGCTTTTGCTGATTGCGGCGCTGCTTTTGATGTCGTTTACCAACCCTAAATTATCACCGGGGCTTTTTGCCTGCTGGGTGTTCTTGACGGCGTTGTTTTCGGCCTCGCAGGATATTGTTTTAGACGCTTATCGTATTGAGAGATTCAAAGAAAAAGAACAGGCGGCCGGGGTGGCGGTGTTTGTTCTGGGGTATCGTTTCGGCGCGATATTTTCCGGCGCCGGCGCGTTGTTTATGGCCTCATTTTTAAGCTGGAGTCATGTGTATCAGATTATGGCGGCAGGGGTTATCGTCGGGTTGGTGACAATTCTGGCAGCAAAGGAGCCGGCGGGCAATGCGCCGTCCAAGCCGCGGACAATGCGGGCGACGGTGGTTAATGCCGTGGTAAAGCCGTTTGCCGATTTTATGAAACGCGGACATTGGCCATGGATTTTGCTGTTTGTGTTTTTGTACCGGATGAGCGATGCCTATGTGGCGCCGATGGCGTATCCGTTTTTTGATGATATGGGTTTTTCCAAAATCCAGATTGCCTCAATTATTAAGATTTACGGCGTTATTGCAACAGTTGCCGGAACGTTGCTCGGCGGCGTGTTGGTTAACCGCGCCGGGTTGGTTAAATCTCTGGTGATTTGCGGATTTTTGCAGGGGTTATCGAATCTGGTTTATGTCGGCCAGGCTTATGCGGGAAATAATGTGCCGGTGCTGATGATTAATATTTTTATCGAAAATATCTCCGGCGGTATGGGGACGGCGGCGTTTGTCGCGTATTTGTCCTCGCTGTGCAATAAAAAATATACCGCGACGCAATATGCCCTGCTGTCGTCGCTGATGGGTGCGGCAAGGGATTTGTTTGCGGCAACCTCGGGGTTGGTTGCCGCTGCGGTTTCCTGGCAGGGATTTTTCTTTATCACGACCTTGACGGCCGTTCCGGGAATGTTGATTTTGTGGTATCTTATCCGGGTTGAGGCCATCAAAGACAGTTAAACTTTATAGGGCAGTCTGCCGTATATGAAATCACTGATACAGTTGGGCAGAATCGAACCCAGCCAGACAGCAAAACGCATCGGCCAGGGAAAAGCTATCAGACCGACGTTCTTTTCCACCCGGGCGGCAATCAGTCGTGCCGCGGCATCGGCTTCCATAAAGAAAGGCATCGGGCAGGTGTTTTTATCGGTAATGCGTGAGCGGACGAATCCGGGGCAGACCGTTGAAACATTAATGCCGAAATGTTTTAAGTGCGGGCGCAAAGCCTCGCCCCAGGCCTTGACGCAGGCTTTGGTGGCCGAATAAGACGGGCAGGCCGGCAGGCCGTGATAGCCGGCGACTGATGATGTTATGACAAGATGTTTGACTTGTTCGGAAGGTGCTTTTTTGAACAGTTCAATGGCCGGTAAAACGGTATTGACAACGCCCGTGACGTTGATGTCAAAAGTCTGGCGCACGTTTTCCGGCGTTTCGGACAAGGAGGCAACACCGGCATTGGCAAAAACAAGATTAAGCGGCATTTGGCGGTTACATTCGTCCAGCCATGCGGCCGTTGCGGCGGCGTCGGCGACGTCTAAAATTTTGGTCTCCGCCTCACAGCCGTGCTGCCGGCATTTTTGGGCAACGGCTTCAAGACGTTCGCTGTTGCGGCCGCAGATTGACAAGCGTTTGACGCCGGTTGCGGCATAATGCAGAGCCAGAGCTTCGCCGATGCCCGATGAGGCACCGGTGATCAGAATGTGGGAAAATTTTGCCATTGTTTCTCCTAAAAAAGTGATTAAATTCTTGCTTTTGTTTTGCCCCTTCATTAAAATACCGGCATTGAAGCACAAAATAAGGAGCGGCTAAAAGTGAGTATAGCAAGCATGACTGGTTTTGCAAGAGTTAACGGCAGTTTGCAAACGGTTGATGAAAATATAAGCTGGGTTTGGGAAATTAAAAGCGTCAACGGCAAAAGCTTAGATATTAAACTGCGGCTGCCGACCGGATATGATGATATGATGTTTTCGCTGAAAGCTGTGGCCGGGGAATATTTAACCAGAGGCAGTGTCGGCGTGTCGTTGGAAATTAACCGGGAACGAAACAATCGCGGTGTTAAGATTGACGAGGATCTTTTGCGCCGGCTGGCCGAACGGGCTATTCTTTTAGATGAAGAATACGGTGACAAACTGGCGAAATCTTCGGCGGCCGAGCTTCTGGCTCAGCACGGTGTCGTTGAAAGAGAAGAAGCCGAGCTTGATGAGAGAAATGCCGAACTTTTGCGGCAGCGTCTGAGCGAGGATTTTGCCGCGGCCTGTGCCAAATTGCGAGATGACCGCTGTAAAGAGGGCGTTAAAATTAAGGTTGCTTTGCTGACGTTGCTGGATAATATTGAGGATATTACATTAAAAATTGAAAAAATTGCCGAGATTTTGCCGCAGAAAATTAAAGAAAAGCTGACCCTTTTACTGCAACAGTATGCCGGAGATGTCGAAATCAGCGAAGACCGGTTGGCGCAAGAGGTGGTTTTTCTGATTACTAAAGCGGATATCCGCGAAGAAATTGACCGGCTGAAAGCGCATATCAAAGCGGCGCGGCAGTTGCTGGCGACAAATGAGGCGGTCGGCCGGCGGCTTGATTTTTTGTGTCAGGAACTTAACCGGGAGGCTAATACAACCTGCTCAAAGGCGGCAGATATTGCAATTACCGATTTCGGCATGGAACTGAAAGCGCTGATTGAGCAGTTCCGGGAACAGGTGCAGAATATTGAATAAAGGAGCTTAAAGCTATGGATGAGATTATTGACCGTTTGCGCAAAGTGAGAAAAGGTGCGATGTTTATCATCGAAGCCCCTTCGGGAACCGGCAAAGGGACGGTGATTAAAGAATTGTTGAAAAATGACAAGAACATTAAGTTTTCGGTTTCGGTAACAACGCGGCAGCCGCGGCCGGGCGAGGTTGAAGGTGTTGACTACTATTTTGTGACCGATGAGCAGTATGATGAATTTTTGAAACAGGACGCCTTTTACGAATATGTTGATTCACAATACGGTTCACGCTACGGAACGTTGCGCTCGGAGGTTGACAGCTTTATCAATGTCGGGCAGGACGTTTTGTTTGATATGGATTGGGCCGGAGCCAGACAGATGCGCGAGAAGGCCGGAGACGACGTGGTTACGATTTATCTTTTGCCGCCGTCGATTAAGGAATTGCGCCGCCGGTTGGAAGGCCGGGGCACCGACAGTCAGGAAGTGATTGAAAAACGCATGGGCATTATTATGGAAAAAATAAGCCATTGGAACGAGTTTGATTATGTTATCGTTAATGTCAGTCTGGCAGAAACGGTTACCAAAATTCAAAAGATTATTTCCGGCGAACGGATGCGTCGGGTGCGGCAGGTCGGTCTTAAGGGATTTGTCAAAGAATTGATTAAAGAAGCCGAGGAAAACTAATTCGGTCAGCGCATATTTTTGACTTTGCGACGTTGTTCTTCATTCATGGATTTGTAAACGGTCAGCGCGTTTTCTTCGGCGTTGGCAACATTTAATGCGGCAGCTTTTTTATAAAGATTGAACGCGGCGACAAAATCTTTAGCCACGCCGACGCCTTTGGTGTACATCCAGGCTAAAATTTCGGTAGCTTTGGGGTCGTTTTCTTTAACCCGCGCGGTTATATCGTTAAGCTCAAGAGGGGTGACCTGGTTGGATTTTATGGCGGCTATGGTCTTCAGCCACTGCTGCTGGCGCGCTTTGGCCAAAACGGAGCGGCGCCGAAAATCATTGGACAGATTGACGGGTTTAATGTCATCAACCGATGTCGAAGGTATTTCGGCAACGCCGGCGAGGTCTTCCTCCGTCAGAAGCAGGTCATCGGGCGCCGTGCGGTTTTTGACAAACAGCGGCAGGTAGCCCCGGTTGTCTGAGCGGATAATGTCGCGATACAGCTCGTCCAGGCTGGAAGCCCGGCAGGATTCAGCAAAAAACGCTGTTACGGCGACAGCGAATATGGTATAAATAAAGCGGTTCATTATCCTCGGATCCGTTATTGATTTTAACATTGCAATCATAGCAGATTTTTGCTATACGGGTCTATATGTTTTTAAGATTTATAAACAAAATAAGGAGCTTGCGGCAATGCGAAAAACATATCATTCAATTCCGGAGATGATCGGCAGGACGCCGATGTTTGAATTTGCCGGCTTGAAACGGCGGCTGGGACTGAAAGCGCATATTTTCGGTAAATGCGAGTTTTACAATCCTTTGTTTTCGGTAAAAGACCGGGCGGCGTTGCGGATGATTGAACAGGCTTTGTCAGGACATCCGGCAGACGAAGAAACGGTTTTTGTTGAGGCAACCAGCGGCAATGTCGGTGTGGCTATGGCGGCTATTTGCGCGGCCAAACATTTAAAGGCGCTGCTGATTATGCCGGAAAATACATCGGCGGAAAAAGTTAAAATGGCCAAACATTTCGGAGCCGATGTTATGCTGACACCGGCAGAAGACGGGATGAAAGGTGCGATTGCCAAGGCCGAAATGCTGCAGGCAAAATCGGATAAGGTTATTATGCTGAGGCAGTTTGAAAATCAGGCTAATATGGACGCGCATTTGTTTGGTACCAGTACGGAAATTCTGGACGATATGAACGGCGAAGTAGATGTTTTGACGGCGGCTGTCGGTACGGCCGGAACTTTGAGCGGTGTGGCGCAGGCTTTGAAAACCTCTAATCCCGGTTTGTATGTTGCCGCGGTTGAGCCGAAAACAAGCAATGTTTTGAACGGCGGTGCCGCCGGCAGACATCATATTCCGGGAATCGGTGCCGGTTTTGTGCCGCCGTTGTATCGCCGGGAGCTGGTTGATGAAGTCTTTGATATTGATGATGAAGATGCCTGGGGTATGGCGCGGGCAATTGCCCAGACGGAGGGGCTGCCGATCGGTGTTTCGGCCGGGGCGGCAATGACGGCGGCCGTTGAACTGGCAACGCGAGAGACTTTTCGCGATAAGAATATCGTTGTTATTCTGCCGGACGCCATTATCAATTATTTGTCCGAGCTTTGAGCGTATGATCCGGTGTTGAGAGGAAAATCCGGAATCATCTGATTGTTTTAATGGCGGCAAAATATGCTTTGTACGGCGATAACAATCTGTAAATTAAAAATTATTGCTTTTTTAACCAATGTCTGATATCATATAAATAATGGCGGCAAAAAAACGAACGTTTTTTTGTATCGTTTATATGAAAACGAGAGGAAAGCGCATGAGAAAAAATATTGTATTTTACGGCCTGGCGGCCTTAGTTACGTCGGCTTTTCCGGCAAAGAATGCCGATTGTTCGTCGGTGCCGTGTCAGTCTTTACCGACGTGTCAGTCTTTAGGATATACTTTTAGTGTTGCTGATTGTAAAGACAGAAATATTTTGCGTTGTCCCCGTGATATAACGAACGATAACGCCGTTTTTTGTTCCAGATGCAATAAGGCGTTTAAATATTCAAAAGACGATAATGTTTCCATTGACAGTGAAAGCTGTACGGATCCTGACGGAGAAGTTTATTATAATAAAATCTGCAGCGGTACCAAAGAGGGCAATTGCAGCAGCGGTTTGACCTTTCAACCGAATTGTACGGATATTCACAAGGTAAATTGGGGAAGCTGCGCCTGTACGTATAAGTATGATACAAAAAATTATCCGAATGTGAAATCCGGGAGCTCTTCTTGTAAGCGCAACGGTGTGACGTATTATTCGGCGCTTTGCGGCGGCGTGAGTATAAATGAGGCCAATTGTTCCGGCGGGACCGTTTTTACGCATCAATGCTATTCTTATAACGGAATATCTTACGGGGTGTGCGGCTCGGGCAATACAATATCCGTTACGGCACAGACTTACTCGTATACCAGTAACTCTGCTGTTATGGGTATAGATACGATTACTTACGGCTATACTTTGAATACGTCATCCGGCGAAAAAGTAACCTCCGGCAGTGTTGTGACATCGCTTAATGGTTCCAAAACCCAAAATTTGGCATCTAAGCTGTCAACGACCAGTTACAAGCTTTCTTTAGGGAAGCCTGAGCCGTGGCCTTGGAATAACACTCAGTTCTCTCCCTGCTCTATATTGGCGGTTACGTTTAACGGTGTTTGCTATACAAATGCTTCGACAGGTTCTCTTTTTATGCCTACAATGTGTAAATCAAGCCATCAGCCCTTGGATACAACTATTACCTTGCCGGTACGTTCAAACGGCACTAATAATTTGCAGATTGTCGGCGTCTGTACCGGTAGGTGATGCTTGCGTATTTTGATTTGACCGACGGCAAAAAACATATTTTGCTTGCAACGTAAGTGATTTTTGCCTAATCTGAAGAACAGGTTTAATTGAAATGCAAGGTTGTTATGAAACCGACTTCTATTTTGGGGCGATATCTTATCCGGCAGATTGTCTTTAATTTTTTGGCGGTGCTGCTGGTTATTCTCGGCATTATCTTTTTGTTTGAGATGGTAGAAAGACTGCGCCGGATTGCCGGACACCCCGAACTTAACGTATGGTTTGCCGTTCAGCTGGCGGTGGCCAGGCTGCCGAAGAGTGCCGAGCAGGTGTTTCCTTTTGTTATGATGATTGCGGCAATGCTTACTTTCTGGCGCCTGAGCAAAAGCAACGAATTTGTGGTTATGCGCTCGGCGGGTGTGTCAATCTGGGATTTTTTGTCGCCGGTTTGTCTGGCAACTTTTGTCATCGGCGTTATTAACGTAACGCTGGTTAATCCGGTGGCGGCGGATTTATATAATATGTTTGAAACGCTGGAAAGGCGTATGGATACCAAAGATCCGACGGCTATGTTGTTTTCGGACGAGGGATTGTGGATGAGAGAGGCCATCGGCGATGATAAGGTAATGATTTTGCAGGCAAAAGCCCTGAGGCCGGATAAAGACGACCTTTTGCTGCGCGGCGTGAGCATTACCGAACTTGATGCCAAATCGCAGCCGCTGCGGCAGATTGAAGCGTTTGCCGGAGTGTTGGAAAAAGGCTTTTTTGATTTGAAAGATGTCCGGATTTATGTGTCGGGGAGGCCGGTGGAACATTACGGCGATATGCATTATGATACGGTATTGGATATAGGTAAAATCGAAGATAATTTTGTGGAACCGGAGGCCATTTCGTTTTGGAAGTTGCCGGAAGTTATAAGTTTTTATGAAAAGTCCGGTTTTGCAGTGCAGCGGCATCAGATGCGGTTTTGGTCGTTAATGGTTTCGCCGTTGTTTCTGGTGGCGATGGTGTTGATGGCGGCAGTATTTGCTTTGCGGCCGAATAATCGCCGCGGCGGTGTGATGTTTTTGATTGTCGGCGGTATCGTTACGGGCTTTTCGGCCTATTTCTTGTCCCAGGTGGTCTATGCCATGGGTAACAGCGGCAATCTGCCGGTCGGGCTGGCGGTTATTGCGCCGACGGTTATTGCCGGATCAATCGCGGTGTCGTTGCTCTTACATCTTGAAGACGGTTAAAAACGCGTATAACGGCTCATCTAAAGTCAAAACGGCGAATAAAAGAAAATTCATGTACTTTTTTGTACATTAAAATTTTCTTTTTTCTTGTTTTCACTTTATCTGAACCATTCTCCGCGTTTTTAAGTTGCAGCATAACGACTCATCTAAAGTCAAAAGGCGGACAAAAGAAAATTATGCCGATTGATAAAAAAATGCTGGATTTTTAAATTTTTTCTGTTATATATGCCTGTATATTAGATGTGAGTTGATTGAAGCGGGGCCGAAAGCTCTGCTTTTTATTTTAGGAGAATCGACATTATGCAGAAAAAACACCCGGTGTATGATTTGCTGGCGCCGATCATTGAAAAAATGGGGTTTGACGTTGTCCGGATTATGACAATCGGTCAGCAGCGTCCGACATTGCAGATTATGATTGAGCGTAAATCGCGCGAAAATCTGACGGTTGATGACTGTGCCGAGGTCAGCCGCGCCGTTTCGGCCGTACTGGATGAAAAAGACCCGATTGACGGCGAATATTCGCTGGAAGTCAGCTCACCGGGGCTTGACCGTCCGTTGACAACACCGGAGCATTTTGCTCGGTTTGCCGGTTATGAGGCCAAAGTGGAAACGGACGAACCGGTTGACGGCCGCAAACGCTTTAAAGGGCGAATCGCTGCCATGCATGATGACGGAACGATAGATTTTGAAATGGACGGCAAAGAATATAAAATTCCGTTTGCCGCCGTAACAAAAGCCAAACTGATTTTGACCGACGCTTTACTGAGCGAACAGGCCGAGATTGCAGACGAATAATAATTTGTACTAACTTTAACTAATATTCAGAGGATAAGATGCAGACACAAGAAAATATGCCCAGGCCCGAGATTGTTTTGGTTGCCGATACCGTGGCCAGAGAAAAGAATATTGACAAGGAAGATGTTTTGGAGGCCATGGAGGTTGCCATTCAGAAATCGGCGCGTTCCAAATACGGTGCCGAACATGATATCCGGGCGCATATTGACCGTAAGACGGGTGCCATTTCGCTGGCAAGATACCGTGAAGTTGTTGCGGCGGAAGAAAATATTGAGAATGAAGCAACCCAGATAACTTTGGACGAGGCGCAGGCTTATGATCCGAAAATCAAAGTCGGCGAGTTTATTATTGACGCGCTGCCGCCGATTGATTTCGGCCGGATTGCCGCGCAAACCGCCAAGCAGGTTATCGTGCAGAAGGTTCGGGAGGCCGAGCGCAACAAGCAGTTTGAAGAATATAAAGAAAAAATCGGTACGATTATCAACGGAACGGTTAAAAGAGTCGAGTTTGGCAATATTACGCTTGATATCGGCAAAACCGAGGCTATTTTGCGCCGTGATGAAACCATTCCGCGGGAGAAATTCAAAGTCGGTGACCGGGTGCGCGCTTATGTTTTAGACGTGCGCCGCGAAAACAAAGGGCCGCAAATCTTTTTGTCGCGGACTTGTCCGGAGTTTTTGGCAAAGTTGTTTACGTCGGAAGTGCCGGAAATTTATGACGGTATCGTCCAGATTGTCGCCGTGGCTCGTGATCCCGGTTCAAAAGCCAAAATTGCCGTTAAGACCGACGATGTAACGGTTGACGCCGTCGGGGCCTGCGTCGGGCTGCGCGGTATTCGTGTTCAGGCGGTGGTTAACGAACTGCAGGGCGAAAAAATAGATATCGTTCCTTATTCGGACGATAAAGCCCAGTATATTGTCAGCGCACTGGCGCCGGCGGAAGTTACCAAAGTGGTTATTGATGAAGAAAATAACCGGATTGAGGCTGTTGTTCCGCAGGAGCAGTTTTCGATTGCCATCGGCCGCCGCGGCCAGAATGTCAAACTGGCGGCGCAGCTTTTGGGTTGCGACATTGATGTTTTGACCGAAGAACAAGAGCAGGAACGTCGTTCCAATGAAAATAAAGTTCGTTCGCAGCGGTTTATGGAGGCTCTTGATGTTGATGAGATGATTGCTCATCTGCTGATTGCCGAAGGATTTTCCAATGTTGACGAGATTGCCATGGTTGATTTGAGCGAACTGGCGGAAATTGAAGGCTTTGATGAAGAGGTCGCTCAGGAACTGCAGTCAAGAGCCAAGGAATATGTTGAAAAACGCAATAAAGAATTTGCCGAAAAAAGCAAGTCTTTGGGCATTGACGAAAAGCTGCAGTCTATTGAAGGACTGGATAAAGATATGCTTTTGGTTCTGGCAAACAACAATATCCGGACGATTGATGACCTGGCGGATCTGGCAACGGACGAGCTGGTTGAAATTCTGGGTGAAGACACTTTATCAATCAAAGAGGCTGAAAAGGTTATCATGGCGGCCAGAGCCCATTGGTTTGAAGAAGAGGAATAAAGGCAATTTGGCGGGCAGTATATTCTGCCCGCCGCGAAGGAAAAAAGATGTCTAAAGAAACGACGCGAAAATGTATTGTCTGCGGTGAGGTTAGGGCAAAAGAGCTTATGCTTCGTTTTACGGTATTGCCGGACGGCCGCATTGTTCCGGATTTTAAGAAAAAACTTCCGGGAAAAGGCATTTATGTCGTTAATGCCAAAAGCGCTTTGCAAAAGGCAGTCGCCAATAATTTGTTTGCCAAGGCTTTGCGGATTAAAGCAAAGGTTAACGGGGAACTGATTGAACAGACAGAACATTTGCTCTATAAGCAGGCATTAGATGCCGTTTCTTTGGCTCGCAAGGCCGGAGCTTTGGTTTGCGGTATGGATAAGGTTGTTGATGCGTTGAAGAAGGGCAAGGTGGCTTTTTTGCTGGAGGCCGTTGACGCCGCCGAAGACGGACATCAGAAAATCGTGGCGCAGGCTAAGGATTTGGAAATTTTTAATTTGTTTAAGAGTGAGGAGTTGGATAAAGAATTAGCAAAAGACAATACGGTTCATCTGGCTTTGATGAAGGGCAGTATGGCCAATATGGTCAGGGAGGCGCTTGTCCGTCTGACTTCATTTTTGAACAATTAGAATCTTGGATAACGGAGAACAAAATATATGACAGAAGATAATGCCAAAAAGAAATTAACATTATCGGGAAAACCCACCCTGACGCTGAAGCTTGGTGCTAATGTCCGGCCGCAGACCGCCGACGGCAAAAAGATGGTGCAGGTTGAGGTTCGCAAGAAAAGGACTATCGGCCCGAAAGCCGCCGTTGAAGACAAAAAAACACAGATTGATGAAGAAACGGCCGCTAAATTGAAGTTGATTGCCGAAGCCAAAGAATTTGACAATAAACGCCGGCAGGAGGAAGAAGAACGTTATCAGCTGCGGCAGAAACAAAAAGAAGAAGAGGAACTGCGGCGGCAAAAAGAACAGGAAGAAGAACAGCGCCGTTCGGAGGAAAAAGCCAGACAACAGGCGCAGCAGGAGGAGGCTAATTCCGAATCGCACGAGAGTGAGAATCGTGCTCTGAATAAATTTAAAGAGCGGCAGCGCCGGGATTTTGATGATGACGAAGATGAAGATTACGGCAATCGTCAGTCGAAACGGGCGGTATCGCGGGAAGAAGTTTTTGAACAGGAACGCAAAAAGCAAATAACCAAACGTTCGTTTGAACCGCAGCGGCGGCAAAGCAAGGTCAATATTCACAATATCGGCACCGATGACGATGATGACGATTACGGTTTCGGCGGTCCGCGGCGGCGGTTTAAAAAGAAACAGCCGAAACCCGTCGTTCAGGCGGCTCCGACAGAAAAGGTCATTAAAGAAGTCGTTATTCCCGAGATTATCACGGTTCAGGAACTGGCCAACCGTATGGCCGAAAAATCTGCCGAAGTGATTAAAAAACTTATGGCTCTTGGTGTGATGGCGACGATTAACCAGCCGATTGACGCGGATACGGCACAGATTATTGTCGAGGAGTTCGGCCATAAGTTTAAACGTGTTGCCGACAGTGATGTCGAACAGGGAATTACCGGTGTTGAAGATACGCCGGATCAGCTACAGCCCAGAGCACCGGTGGTTACGGTCATGGGGCATGTCGACCATGGTAAAACATCATTGCTTGATGCGCTGCGCGAAACGAATGTTGCGGCGAAAGAAGCCGGCGGTATTACGCAGCATATCGGTGCTTATCAGATTACGGTTAAGTCTGGTCAGAAAATTACGTTTATCGATACGCCGGGACATGAGGCTTTTTCCGAAATGCGTGCCCGCGGTGCCAAAGTTACGGATATTGTGGTTTTGGTTGTTGCGGCCAATGACGGTATCATGCCGCAGACGATTGAGGCCATCCGCCATGCTCAGGCGGCCGAAGTTCCGATAGTGGTTGCCATTAATAAAATTGATTTGCCGGGGGCGGATCCGATGAAGGTTAAAACGGCTTTGCTGCAGCATGGAATCGGGGTTGAGGAAATGGGCGGCGAATGTCTTTGCGCCGAAGTTTCCGCCAAAAAACGCATCAATATCGACAAGCTGGTCGATGCAATTTTGTTGCAGGCGGAAATGCTTGATTTGAAGGCCAACCCCAACCGCAATGCCGAAGGCGCGATTATTGAGGCCAAGATGGAAAAAGGCCGCGGAACGGTGGTTACGGCTCTGGTACAGAAAGGAACATTGAGAATCGGTGATATCTGTATTGCCGGTAAAGAGTGGGGACATGTCCGCGCAATGTTTAACGAAAACGGCCAGAAAATGCAGGAAGCCGGGCCGGCGACCCCGGTAGAAGTGCTCGGATTGCAGGGAACGCCGTCGGCCGGTGATGATTTCGTTGTTGTGGCTGATGAAGGAAAAGCCAAAGAAATTACCGGTTACCGTATTCGCAAAGAACGCGAGGCCAAGTTGGTTAAGTCGGCTAAATCAGCCATGGAACAGATGCTGGATAAAATTAAATCCGGCGAGATTAAACACCTGCCGATTATTATCAAAGCCGACGTTCAAGGTTCGATTGAAGCAATTGAGGGCGCTGTTTCCAAACTTTCCAATGATGAGGTCAGCGTTCAAATTCTGCATTCGGCGGTCGGGGCGATTTCTGAATCCGACGTTACTTTGGCAAAGGCGTCGCATGCGTTAATTATCGGCTTTAATGTTCGTGCCAATACGCAGGCTCGCGATATGGCCCGCCGCGATAATATTGAGATTAAGTATTATTCCATCATTTATGATGTTTTGGATGATATCAAGAAAGGTCTTGAAGGTATGCTTTCGCCGGAACTGAGAGAAAAACTGCTCGGTTATGCGGAGATACGCGAGGTTTATAATATTACCGGTGTCGGCAAGGTTGCCGGCTGTATGATTACCGAAGGTATGGTTAAGCGCGGTGCTAAAATTCGTCTGTTGCGCGACAATGTGGTTATTCATGACGGTGCCATCGGTCAGCTCAAACGCTTCAAAGATGACGTTAAGGAAGTCAAAGAAGGATTTGAGTGCGGTATTTCGTTTGAAAATTATAATGACATTCAGAAAGGTGACTTTATTGAATGTTATGAGATAGAAGAAATTGCCGCCAAGCTGTAAAATTTTGGTCATGAGAACGCCGGGGAATAAAATCCCCGGCGTTCGTTTTCGGGGCACAGAATGATATTTTATTTGACTCGGCAGATGATTTTGTCTAGCCTATAGACATAAATAATAATTTTTAATCTTTAAGCTTATGGAATGGATTTTATTCGCGGCAGTGCTTATCGTGTTTTTATGGAGAAGATACGGTGAAATTTTCAGCCGCAGGGTTTCTATCGTCGAGATTATCGCAACCGATGATGAGGCAATCGTCTACTGTTCGTTCAAATGGCACGGCAGTATTTATCAGAACGGATACTTCGCATCGGAAGATTATCACGGCCGAAAAAGTTTTTTTATAAAAGGCTATGACGCTTTAAAAGGCTTATGGCTTTTACAACCCCTTTAAAATTACAAATGTATGATATTAAGTTTGATTATGTTGACTCTGGCAACATTGTATATTGCACTTGTCAAAGACGGTATATATTCGTTGGAGATTATTTCCGGTTCTTCAAAAATTATTAAATTCTGGGATGTTTTTTGGATAATTTTGGGAATTGGTATAGCGGTATTTGCGGAGCAGATTAAAGTTCCGGTTGTTTGCTGGGCCGGCATTGCCATTGCTTTGCTCGGAATGCAGCAGGAGGCTTTTAAGGATATGCGCAAAAATAGTGAAGCGTGCATTCTTGACGGTGTTGCAGATGCGGTTTTTGTTCCGGAATTTCTGATTGACGGTATGCCGATGGTGCGAATCGTTTTTCAGCAAAGCGATATGTGCTTTTGGGCCGTATATGTCGGGGAAGAGGAATTGGAACTGCATAAAGAATATGAGGGCTTTGCCGTTTGTATTGTATATGACAACAGAGGCAGACCGGATTATTTATGTTGTGAGTAATGTGTTATAAAGCGGCCGGATTTTATATCCGACCGCTTTAGCGGTTTAAAAAATCCTTGAAAAATAAAAATTTTGCGGTATAAAAGGCAGGCAGGCGGGCACCCCTGGAGGCCGGCCTGGAAATGTGTTTTTTTATTGAGGATTTGAAAAATGTTTACATTTAATGCTGAAAAAAGAGAAAAAGCAGGTAAGGGGGCAGCTCGGGCATGTCGTCGTGAGGGTCGTGTTCCTGCCGTTATTTATGGCGGAAAGCAGGAGCCGATTATGATTTCCCTGCATCCGGTAGAGCTTGAAAAAGCTCTGGATACCAGAGGTTTTTACGAATCGGATATTGAGATTGTTTTGGACGGTAAAAAAATTGCCGTCGTTTGCAAAGACGTACAGTTTCATCCGGTATCCGATCAGCCCATTCACGTAGATTTTGTCCGCAAGTAAGGATTAGTCCGTCGGACTGTTACGGAAATTATAAAAAACCGGCTCTGTTCTGTGCTTTTAGTACAATCGGTGCCGGTTTTGTTTTTTGATATGTGCTTTAGCGGGTTATCAAACCAAAAACAGGGGTGAGGCTGAATGTTTTTAATTGTCGGTTTAGGCAATCCGGGAAAAGAATATGCCAATACGCGGCATAATGCCGGTTTTATGGCGGCTGATGCCCTTGCTGCCGCTTATGATTTCGGTGTGTTTAAGGAAAAGTTTGACGGATTGATTGCCGAGGGAAAGATCGGCGGGGAAAAAGTTTATATCCTGAAGCCTCAGACTTATATGAATTTATCGGGTAATGCGGTGGTTAAGGCGGCGCAGTTTTATAAAATTTCGCCGCAGAATATTGTGGTTATTCATGATGATATGGATTTGCCGCTGGGTAAGATGAAAGCCAAGCAGGGCGGCGGTGCCGGCGGTCATAACGGTTTGAAGTCGATTGACGCGGCGATTACGCCGAATTATAACCGTATCCGAATCGGTGTCGGGCATCCGACCGGGCGCGGTGAAGAAGTGGTTAATCATGTTTTATCCGGCTTTAATAAAGCGGAAAAAGAGCTCTTGGAGCGGGATATTGAGGTTATCGTTGCAACGATAGGCGTGCTTTTGGAAAAAGGAATCGACGAATATGCCGGACGCCTGGGTATGGAGCTGAAAAAATAAGAAGAGAGTTTGTTTACGTATTATTATGGTATTTTATAAATTTTAGAAATTATGAAAAAACGGAAAAATTTGCAGAACCTGTTTTGCATGTTGCGAAAAAGGGTTTCCGGTTGGGCAAAAGGAATTAACAAATGGAAGATTCTGAATGTTCTGGAAAAGATGGATAAAACGGATCCAAGCAGAAGAAAACACAACCGATGGGATACGGAATTTATTCGTTTGATTCCGTGGATGCACTTTTATGATGAAGTTTTGGAAATTTTAAATGCATATGGCTTTTTAAGCGATATGTATTTTGAAAATCTTCAAGGTGCGGATCAAAATGTCGAGTTGCAGCGTAATTTATGCCGCGTACACTATAATGAATACATTGGTGATTACAGGGCATCTTACGGCAATTTGCTTTTTATGTATTTACAGCGCTGGGATTTTCTGCCGGAAATTAAAGAAGATCTTCTTAGTGACCCGAAATTTGAAGATGTTCTGTATTATTGCAGGAGGCGTTAGGGTAAAACTTTCAGAGGATTATGGAATTAAAAACCGCTTTTACGTTTTGCGTAAAGGCGGTTTTTTGCGGTTGAAATACGCGTAATTATCGTTTATAAGAAAAGCAAAATTAACAATATGGAGTCAGAAATGGGGTTTAACTGCGGTATTGTCGGATTGCCCAATGTCGGCAAATCGACATTGTTTAACGCTTTGACGCAGACGATTGCGGCTCAGGCGGCGAATTTTCCGTTTTGTACGATTGAACCGAATACCGGCCGGGTGGCGGTTCCGGATGAGCGGCTGCAAAAATTGGCCGATATTGTCAAACCAAAGCAGATTGTGCCGACACAGCTTGAGTTTGTGGATATTGCCGGGTTGGTTAAGGGGGCTTCCAAGGGTGAAGGTCTGGGCAACCAGTTTTTGGCCAATATTCGTGAGGTTGACGCGATAATTCATGTGCTGCGCTGTTTTGACGACGCCAATATTACCCATGTCGAAGGTTCGGTTGACCCGATACGCGATGCCGAGATTGTGGAAACCGAACTGATGATTGCCGATTTGGAATCGCTTGAGAAAAGGTTTGATCAGGCGCAGAAGAAAGCCAAGGGCGGCGATAAAGAAGCCATACTTAATGTCAGCGTCATGGCCCCGGTGATTGAGGCCCTGAAAGCCGGAAAGCCGGCGCGGACGGCAAGACCGGATGAGGCAAACAAAGATGCCTGCAAGGCCTATAAGATGTTGCAGTTGTTAACGGCAAAGCCGGTTTTGTATGTCTGTAATGTCGACGAAGCTTCGGCGGCGACCGGTAATGCTTATTCGGAAAAGGTTTTTGCCAAGGCCAAGGCTGAAAATGCCGGTGCGGTTATTATTTCCGCGGCGATTGAGTCGGAAGTGGCGCAGCTTGAGGACGAGGCGGAAAAGAAGGAATTTTTAGCCTCTCTGGGGCTTGAAGAAACCGGATTATCCAAGATTATCCGCGCCGGGTATAATCTTTTGGGGTTGCAGACCTATTTTACCGCGGGGCCCAAGGAGGTGCGCGCCTGGACATTCCTTAAAGGTTCAAAAGCACCGGTTTGCGCCGGCATCATTCACTCAGACTTTGAACGCGGCTTTATCCGCGCCGAAACCATAGCCTATGATGATTTTGTGCGTCTGGGCGGCGAGCAGGCCTGCAAAGAAGCCGGCAAGATACGTTCCGAAGGCAAGGAGTATGTGGTGCAGGACGGCGATATTTTGAACTTTTTGTTTAATGTTTAACGGCTTATTACTTGAATATTTGCTCTTGATGTGCTTCTTTTGCACGGTTTTATAGTCAGAACAGGATGTAAGAAAAATGCGCTTAGCTTTGTTTCAACCGGATATTCCACAAAACACCGGCACTCTGCTCCGGCTGGGGGCTTGCTTGGATATGGCGTTGGATATTATTGAACCGTGCGGTTTTATTTTTAATGATAAGGCCATGCGGCGTGCCGGTATGGATTATCTGGATATGAGCAACTGCCGCCGGCATGACAGCTGGCAGGATTTTTTGCGTTATCGGGAGGTGCATGGTGAAGAATACGGTCGGTTGGTTTTGATGACAACCAAAGGCAGTATTCCTTATACCGCGTTTGAATTTCGGAAAAACGACATTATTCTGATGGGGCGGGAATCGGCCGGTGTTCCTGAGGAAGTGCATCAAACGGCAGATGCGCGAATCGTGATTCCGATGAATCCGAATGCCCGTTCCATCAATATGGCGGTTTCGGCAGCGATGGCCGTCGGTGAGGCTTTGCGGCAGACAAATTTGTTTCCGGTAAATAAATAAAGTATTTTTTGTACAAAATCGGTTGACGTTTTGTCTAATAGTGTTATGCTTGTTCCCAATACAAAATTATGAAAATATTATTGGGTCAGGTTTCAGGCATATTGAAAAGTGCTCTTTTAGGCTCGATGTCATTTAAATTTTTTATCCTATGGCAGCAATGGTAAAAGGGAATGTGTTTCCCTCAATCTCTCCGGATTATTATATGGCCGGAGCGACAACAACGGTAAAGGGGCTGAAAAAAATCGAGTATGAAAGATTTGTCAGCCGTGCCGAAAGAATCGAAGAGGCCGAAAGGCATTTCGCACGTACATACAAGCAGGAAACGGGGAACGAACTTCCGAGCGATGCGAGAGGAATTGCGGTTATCCAGCTCGGACAATATCCGTTCGGGCGGGAGATTTACCTCAATCCGACATTAAAATCGAAATGTGCCGCAGAGGCAATGGAGTTAGATCGTCCGCAGCGGACGGACTATGTCTTTTTGTCTCGGACGTACTTTCTCGAAGGCGGAAAGCCGGAATTTCTGCTGGATGGAAATTCCGTTCTGCGTACGGAAGTTCGCCGGCGTGCCGCGGTTGTTTTGCAAAACAAAATGGCATGGCAGAAAATTGAGGACTTTGGTCCTATAAAGATAAGGACAAGGCGCGAGTTTTATCCTTATCAGCTCTGGTTAGCCGAAACAGCGGAGGACATTAAATATGTTTTGTTCAGCTTGATGAACGGCGGCATATTTATTGTTAACCATCTGCCGGAAAGAAGGGATTGTGAAGATCACTTCATTTTAGGCAGTATGGTTTTTAAGCGTCAGCCCGACGGCTGGCTGCGGTATTAGAAACCATCTATCACACACCGGATTGCCTGACGACAGGCTTCCGGTGTTTTTTATTTTAAATTTTAACTAAAGTTCAGGGTGGAAAGGCGGGGTTTTAATATTATCTGATGAGCAGAAACTTTGATTTCAATAATATAAAAAAATAGTTTTATAATCGAATTGTTAACTTTTTTGATTTATAACTATTTTTGTTATTGAAAATTAAGTTTTTATTGCTTAAGTTAAAACTGTATTAGTTGTCATGCAACTATAACACATTAAAACCCATATGGAGATTATGATATGAAAAAGCTTTTAAGTATGTTTTGCGCTGTACTCGCTTTGTCGGCCTGCTCGACGATGAGCGAAAGTTCTTTGTTCGGCGGCAGCGAATGCGAATCCAAGATGGCCCGCGATTTTATGGAAAATGCGGAAGACAGAGTCTTCTTTGCGTTTGACAGCTCGGCTATTTCTCTGGATGCGGCCGAAGTTTTGGACACGCAGGTTAAATGGCTGAAGAATAATGAAGAAGTTAAAGTCATCGTTCAGGGCTACTGCGATGAAAGAGGTACCAGAGAATACAACCTGGCTTTGGGTGAAAGACGCGCCAATGCCGTAAAACAGTACCTGGTTTCCAAGGGTATTGCCGCTGACAGAATTTCCGTTATCTCTTACGGAAAAGAAAGACCGGCCGTTTTGGGCAGCAATGAAGCAGCCTGGGCACAGAATCGTCGTGCCGTTACGGTTGTTGCCGGCAACTAATCTGTCAGTTACAGGTTAGAACAAAGTTTCACATTACTTGAAAAGCGTGCCTCCGGTTTTTGGATCTGGGGGCATACTTTTTTTTCATCTTGTGATTTGGCGGCTTTTGTTTTAAATTAGCAAAAACAAAATAACTTTGAGGACGGAAAAATGAAAAAATCGGTATTGTTTTTGTCTTTGTCTTTGTCTGGATTGCTGCTGTTTGCAGCGCAGCGGGCCGGGGCGGCGTCGGACAATGCGTTGCAGCGGCAAATCGACGCTCTGAAAGAGGATATTCAGGTGATGCAGCGGCAAATGTATCGTAATCAGGATGACGGTTCGGGACAAAATATTACCGTCAGGGTCGGCGAAATGGACGAGAATCTGCGCGATCTTATCGGCCGGGCAGATATGATTGAGTATAAAATTAAAACCCTGGAAGAAAAGATTGACATGATTAACAAAGATATTGATGTCAGGTTGAAGATGATTGAGGGCAAGCCGATTGAGGGCGGCGGCATGAGCAAAGAAGCACCGGCCAAGAAGTTTGACGCTCCGGTTGCCAAAGATGCTCCGGCGTCCATTGTCGGCGGCGCCATTGCCAAAGGCAGCGATTTGCCGGATGTTAAAACCAAAACCGCCGAGCAGATTTATCAGGAAGGGCTTGATGCTATTAATGCCGGTAAAAACGATGAAGCTGCCGCCAAGTTTAACACCGTTTTGACCAAGTTTCCGGATCATAAGCTGGCAGCCAATGCCCAATACTGGCTGGGCGAGTCATATTACGGCAAGAAAGATTATGCCAAGGCGGCAGTGGCTTTTGCCAAAGGCTATGAAAAATATAAAAACGGCAATAAAGGTGCAGACAGTATCTTAAAGCTGGGAATGTCAATGCAGATGCTGGGCAAAACCGAAGATGCCTGCACGGCGTTTGTCAACCTGCCGAAAGAGTTTCCGAAAGCGCCGGATAATCTGAAAAATAAGGCGGCGCAGCTGGCAGCCGAGTTGAAGTGCAAAAATTAGGCATTAAAAGCTTTGTAAAAGAACATCATCTGGAGCAGCAGACCGTTGCCGCCGGGGTTTCCGGTGGTGCGGATTCACTGGCTCTGGCATTAGGTTTGCAGGAGGCCGGTTGCAGAGTTGTGGCATTGACGGTGGATCACCGGCTGCGAAAGGAATCGGCAAAAGAGGCCGAATATGTGGCAAAGGTTATGCAAGCCGCGGGAATAGAACATCATATTTTGCGCTGGGACGGGTCAAAACCGGAAAGCAGTCTTGAAGAGGCGGCGCGCAAAGCCCGCTACAAATTGATGTTTGATTTTTGCCGGCAACATAATATCCGGTTTTTGGCTACCGGACATCACCGCCGCGACCAGGCGGAAACTTTTTTGCTGCGGCTGGCCAGAGGCAGCGGTGTTTTCGGGTTGAGCGGTATTTTGCCGGTGAGCGAGCGGAACGGTATTGTTCTTATCCGGCCGCAGCTTGATACCGCACCGGAGGATTTGCGGGCGTATCTGCGGCGGAAAGGGATTTGCTGGGTGGAAGACCCGATGAATGATGATGCGGATTTTTTGCGGGTGAAAATTCGCAAATTTCTGCCTCGGCTGGCCGAAATCGGCATTGATGAAAAGCGACTGGCGGCAACGGCGGCGACTTTGGCCAATACCCGGAATTTTATTCAGGATACGATTGACGAATTTGCGGCGTCGCAGGTGCGCTTTTGGGACGGCGCGGCGGTCAGTCTTTCATGGCGAAAGTTTAAAGAACTGCCGGCGGAGATTGCCCGGCCGCTTTTAGGGCAGCTTATCGGCAAAACCGGCGGCGGAGATTATCAGCCGGAAGCGGCGGAGCTGCAGCGCATTCTGACGGCCGGGGCTGATTTTAAGGGTTGCACTTTGGGCAAGTGTGAGTTATTTATAGCGGCTAAACGTTTGTGGATTGTGCCGCAGGATGAAGGAAACCGTCTGATGAGTAAAGAAGAATGGGCGGCTTTTGCAGCGCGGCATCCGGAATACCGCAACGCCGGTTTGCCGTATAAGGTGCGGCGGGCATTGAAAGAAAAACTGGAAGGCTGATATGGCAAAGGCAAAAAAGAAATCGGATTTTATTTCAACCGGTCTGGTGGCGCAAAACCGGCGGGCTAATTTTGATTATCTGATTGAAGAAAAATTTGTTGCCGGGTTGCAGCTTTTGGGAACCGAGGTGAAGTCGCTGCGGCTGGGGCATGCCAATATTAATGATGCTTTCGGCATAGAACGGGACGGCGAAATATTTATGGCCAATATGTTTATTGCCGAATATGCCAACAAAGGATACAGCTCGCATGCCGAAAAGCGCGAACGCAAATTACTGCTGAAGAAAAAAGAAATTATTGATATTACCAACGCACTTTCCCGCAAAGGGGCGACTTTGGTGGCAATCCGGCTGTTTTTTGATAATCATGGCAGAGCCAAGCTTGAAGTCGGCCTCGGTCGCGGCAAAAAGAATTATGACAAGCGGGAAACGATTAAGAATCGCGAGCTTGACCGCAAAATGCGCAGTATGGGGTATTAGCTTTTTTCTTTTTATAAGAATTTGAAGATCGCTTAAACATTATAGGACGTGTCATTCTGAGGCGTGAAACGACGAAGAATCCGCCCCGTCATGTTGAGCGGGAGTGAAACATCTCAGAGGAGATTCTTCGGGACTTCTGTCCCTCAGAATGACAAAAAGGGGCGCTCAGAATGACGGTGCACGTCCTCACCTGTCATGCCTCCGAATGAAATGAGGATTAGGCATCTTCATTATTGTTATAAAAAGCGAAAGATCGCTTATCATCGGGAGGAATGCCTCCCGAGGAGGGGTGATAAGTTTAAATGAGCGGGGGTGACATTATAGAAGAGGTTACAAAACTTCACGGCGGCCGACATGGTCTGCTGGGGAGACAATTCCTTCTTCTTCCATACGGTCGATAATCGACGCGGCGCGGTTGTAGCCGATGCGCAGGCGGCGCTGAACATAGCTGATGGAGGCTTTTTTGTCGTTTTGGACAATCTGTACCGCCTGACGATATAAGTCATCGTCGCTGCCGGAGCCGAAATCACCGTTGTCAAAAACGGCACCGCCGCCGGAACCTTTGCCCTCGGTCAGTTCACCTTCGGTAACACCTTCGACATATTCCGGCTGGCGCTGGTTCTTCAAAAACTCAACGATTTTTTCGACTTCGCTGTCTTTGACAAACGGCGCATGAACGCGCAGCGGACGCTGCCCGGCCGGCATATAAAGCATATCGCCCATGCCTAAGAGCTGTTCGGCGCCCTGCTCACCCAAGATGGTGCGGCTGTCGATTTTGGAGGTTACCTGATAACTGATACGGGTCGGAAAGTTGGCTTTGATGGTGCCGGTGATGACATCAACCGACGGACGCTGGGTTGACATAATCAGGTGAATACCGGCGGCGCGGGCCATCTGAGCCAGCCGCTGAATGGCTGCCTCAACGTCTTTGCCGGCAACCAGCATTAAGTCGGCCATTTCGTCAACCACGATGACGATGTAGGGCATCGGCGTCAGGTCAAGCTCCTGTTCCTCAAAAATCGGTTTGCCGGTTTCCATGTCAAAACCGGTTTGAACGGTGCGGGTGATTTTTTCACCGGAAGCACGCAGTTCTTCAAGGCGCTGGTTGTAGCCGGTGATGTTGCGGACATTGAGCTGCGCCATGGCGCGGTAGCGGTCTTCCATCTCTTTTACCGCCCATTTGAGGCCGATGACGGCCTTGGCCGGATCGGTGATGACCGGTGTTAACAGGTGCGGAATGCCATTGTACATGGTAAATTCAAGCATCTTCGGGTCAATCATAATCAGCTTACATTCTTCCGGACGCATTTTGTACAAAAGCGAAATAATCATCGAGTTAACACCGACAGATTTACCCGAACCGGTGGTACCGGCAACCAGAAGATGCGGCATTTTGGCCAGGTCGGCATAGGTGTTTTTGCCGCCGATGTCTTTGCCCAGGCTGATGGTCAGCGCGGCTTTGGAGTTTTTGAAGTCATCGCTTTCAAGAAGATCGCGCAGGTAGACAATCTCGCGGGTGGCGTTCGGCAGCTCAATACCGATGGTGTTGGAGCCGGGAACAACCGCAATACGCACCGAAACGGCGCTCATGGAGCGGGCAATATCGTCGGACAGGCCGATAACCCGGGCAGTTTTGGTGCCGGGGGCCGGTTCAAGCTCATAAAGGGTGACGACCGGGCCGGGGCGGATGCGGACAATCTTGCCGGAAACGCCGAATTCCTGCAAAACCTCTTCCAGCCGGGCGGCAATTTTTTCAAGCTCTTTCTGGCTTAAGTGCTGGGTGTTTTTGTCTTTGCCGACCGAAAGCAGGTCGATGTCGGGGAAAGAATAACCGTCGTCGACTTTAGCGGAGCGTTTGGCGATTTTTATGGCAGCAGCCGGTTTGGCGGCAGGCTCGTCTTTTTCTTCTTTAATCTTGGGTTCGCGGCGCTGGCGCAGCGGCCGGGCGGCAGAGGCTTTGTGTTTTTTGCCCGGAATGAGGCTGCTTATTTTTTTGCTGCCGCGGAGCAGAGCGGCCAAACAACCAGCAATAATCAGAAAGATTTTTTTGAAGAATTTGTACCAGCCTGCCGGCGTGATGCCGCAGGCAAAGTTAAAGGATACAAAGGATATAATAAACATCAGGCCGGCCAGAATGACGCGACTGCCGGCGAAGTCGTGTATACGGGCAGAGGCGGACAAAAACTGACGGGCAAAAAACACGCCCAGACTGCCGCCGCTCTTGAAACCGTCTACGACGCCGAAACAAAGGTCAATGAAAACGGCCAGGCAGACCGAACCGAGCAGGAATCCGAAAATCCGGCCGTAGGGGCGGATAAATGTTTTGTAACGCATAATCTCCCAGCCCCAGACCAGAGGTGCGGCCAAAAACAGCGGCAATGCCAGACCAAACCAGCCGATAATCCAGCTGGAGGCATAGGCGCCAAAACCGCCGAGCCAGTTGTGCAGAGCGTCTGAGTTGGCGGTGTTGTAGCCGCTGTCTGCCGGATTGTATGACAGACAACTGACGAGAAGCGCCAGCGTGAAAAGAGTTATGCCGGCACCCAGTCCCATAACCGCCAGTCTGGCAAGGAGCGATTTTTCTTTTTTGCGTTTGGCCATAGTTTCCTCTGTTTGCTAAAGTATTCTTAAAAGTTGCAACGGCAGTATTATAGCGCCGAAATTATCAATAATCCCTTAATGTTTTTTGTATTTTATAACTGTTGCAAAGGGCTTGACTTTTGGCTGAGCTTCAAGCAATCTTGAAACAGTTAAAATTTGCTGAAAAAGGAAAAAATCATGTTCAGATTAGATGGAAAAGTTGCTTTGATTACCGGCGCGGCCGGCGGTTTGGGAGATAAAATCGCCCGCACCCTGCATGCTCAGGGCGCCAAACTGGCGTTGACCGATATGCGCGCCGAGCCGATGGAAAAACTGAAAGCCGAGCTGGGCGGCGACGTTGAAGTATTTGTTGCCAATTTGTCGGATTCCGAAGCCATTAAACAACTGGTTGCCGATGTTGAGGCCAAATTCGGCCAGATTGATATTTTGGTCAACAATGCCGGATTAACCCGTGATAATCTGTTTATGCGTATGAGCGACGATGAATGGCAGCTGGTTCTGGACGTTAACCTTTCGGCCGGCTTTAAGCTGGCACGGGGCGTTATCCGCGGTATGATGAAACGCCGTTTCGGCCGGATTATCGGTATTGCCTCGGTGGTCGGGGTTACCGGCAACGCCGGACAGGCCAACTATGCGGCATCTAAAGGCGGTATGATTGCAATGAACAAATGTCTGGCTCAGGAAGTTGCGTCGCGCGGTATTACCGTCAACTCCGTGGCGCCGGGATTCATCCGCACGCCGATGACCGATGTTTTGCCGGAAGATGTTAAAAAAGCGCTGCTTGCCAAAATTCCGGAAGGGAAACTCGGCGAGGCTCAGGATATTGCCAATGTGGTTGCTTTTCTGGCGTCGGACGAATCGCAGTATATCACCGGTCAGACAATCAATATCAACGGCGGTATGGCTATGATTTAAGAATTTGCCGATTTGCAAAAAAACAGGTCTTGCCGACGGCAAGGCCTGTTTTTTGTAAGCATAAGCGTGAAGAAAACCTTTAGTCGTCAAAACAGCCGCCGCCAATCATAATCATCAAAATAATCGTCGCCGACTATTTTGGTTGATAACGGGCTGCCCTGATAGGAAATCAGCCGAAAGGCGTGTTTTATGTCCGGTGGTGATATAAACTGAAAGCGGGTGGTTTCAATCTTGTATTTGATGCCGGTGTAAAAATGCGGATAATTACAATTCAACAAAAAAACCTGCTTAAATCCAACCTCCTTATCGTTGACCGGAAACATAAAAAAAGCTTCTTCACAAGAGTGGAGAATCAGTCGGTTTTGGGACGACAACTCACGGTTGTTGTAAAAAAGAATGCCGTCCTTTATGGCAAAATCACCCTGAGTGATGTTGCGCAAAACAGTGTAGTCAGTCTGATTCATGGGAAATAATTTTAAAATAAAAACATAATTGTATTTTTTGTATAAATGCAGAGTAGCGCATAAGGAAATTTTGTGCAAAAGATTTGCCGCTGTTTTCTACAGGCGGGGAATAAAAAGTTGCCGCAAAAAGACGGTTTATTTTTTTAAGTCACGGGCAACGTGCGGATCAAGAAGTAGTTTTTCAATCTTGTCTACTTCTTCAAAAGATTTGTCGACGCGGAAATTAATTTCGGGGACATAGCGCAGCGAAGTTTGCGCGGCAACCTGTTTGCGAAAATAGTTGGCTGCCAGCTGCAGGCCGCCTAAAACTTCCTGCAGAAATTCACCGCCGGAGGTGATAAACCATACCGTGCAGTATTTTAAATCCGGCGAGACGGTCACTTTGGTTACGGTTACGAGGGTGTTAATGCCTTCAAGGTTGTGCACCTCGCCGCGGTCAATAAAACGGGCGATGATTTTTTTGATTTCTCCGGCAACCCGGAGTTGTCTTTGTGAAGGTTCTTTTTCGGCCATGACGGTCTCCTCGGATAAAGGTTGTTTTTTTCAGATATAGAGGTAAATGCATGCTTTGGCAAGATATTTTGCGAAAAGATTGACTTATCGGCCGATTTACCGTATCAAAAAAACGGAGGAAGGTATCTGATGAAACATAAAAAAGGGCAGAATGTCAGCGGCTGGCTGATTGTTGACAAACCGGAAGGCATCGGGTCGACGGCCGTTGTCAATATGACGCGGCGGCTGTTTGATGCTAAGAAAAACGGGCATGCCGGAACGCTGGATCCGTTTGCCAGCGGAGTTTTGCCGATAGCTTTCGGCGAGGCGACCAAATTGCTGCCTTTTGTGACGGATGGCGACAAAGAATATGAGTTTGTCGTCAAGTTCGGAGAAGCGACGGATACGCTTGATCTGACGGGGCAAATTACCGCCGAAGGCGGCCGGCTGCCGAGTGAGGCGGAAATCCGCGGGATCTTGCCCTGTTTTTTGGGGAATATCGAACAAACGCCGCCGGTTTATTCGGCATTGAAAATCAACGGGCAGAGGGCTTATGATCTGGCTCGGCGCGGCGAAGATGTCGAGATACCTAAACGAATCGTCAAAATTTACGAGCTTGATTTTGTGGAGATGGTCAGCGAATCGCAGGCGCGAATCCGGGTGCGCTGCTCAAAAGGAACATATGTGCGCTCCCTTGGTGCTGATTTGGCCGCAAAATTAGGTACTTACGGGTATTTGACGGCACTGCGGCGGACAAAATGCGGTAAATTCGGCATTGATGATACGATTTTGCTGGAAAATTTAAAAAATATAGAGTATGTTGAGGAACGCAAAAAATATCTGCGTCCCCTTTTGACATGTCTGTGCGACATCACGGTCATTGCCGTAGGGGGAGAAGACGCCGCTAAACTGAGGCAGGGACAGGGCGTTTCGCCGAAACATTATGACGTAGCCGAATATGTCGGATGTGAGGCGGCGGCCGTGTGTGACGGCCGGTTGGCGGCAATAGTGCGGATTGAAGAAAACAGAATTTCTCCGGTTCGCGTGTTTAATGTTTAACGAAAAAGGAACAGAAGATGTCGATTTCAAATGAAAAAAAACAGGAATTAGTCAAAACTTATGGTCTGAATCCGAATGATACCGGTTCGCCGGAAGTTCAGATTGCTATCTGGACGGCCGAAATCAATAACCTGGTTGAGCATTTTAAGGTTCATGCCAAAGACAATCACTCGCGTCTGGGGCTGATGAAAAAAGTTGCCCGCCGCCGTCACCTCTTGGACTATTTGAAGGCGAAAGACGAGAGCAGATATCAGAATATCATCGCCAAACTGAATATCAGACGATAAGCAGAAAGATGATAAGGGTTGCGGGGCTTCGGTTTGTAAAAGCTCCGCAATCTATATAATAAAATCCTGCATGGGGCAGGTAGAGGTTATATGGAATAATGAAAGGTAAAGAAATATGATCGATTTTCACGAAGTCCGCAAAGAAATGGAATGGGGCGGACGCAAATTAATTTTAGAAACAGGAAAAATTTCACGACAGGCTGCCGGTTCGGTGGTTGTTACCTATGGGCAAACAGTGGTTCACGGAACGGTATGCGCCGCAAAAGAGGTAAAAGCTGATCAGGATTTCTTTCCTTTAACCGTGAACTATCAGGAAAAATATTATGCCACCGGTAAAGTGCCGGGCGGCTTTTTGAAAAGAGAAGGCAAGCCCTCGGAGCGCGAAGTTCTTATCTCGCGCCTGATCGACCGGCCGATACGTCCGTTGTTTCCGGATGCTTTTAAAAACGAGGTGCAAATCGTCTGCACGGTTTTGGCTCATGACAAACAGAGCGATTCAGATATTCCGGCAATGATTGCGGCTTCGGCGGCGCTGGCGGTTTCGGGTATTCCGTTTTTGGGGCCCATCGGCGCGGCAAAAATCGGCTATAAAGACGGGCAGTATATCCTGAACCCGACGTTGGAACAGCTTCCGGGGTCAAAACTGGAATTGACGGTTGCCGGAACCAAAGAAGGTGTTTTGATGGTTGAATCCGAGGCCGACGAGCTGCCGGAAGATGTTATGCTCGGTGCGGTTATGTTCGGTTTTGAAAATTTCCAGCCGGTTATTGACATGATTAACGAGCTGAAAAAAGAGGCCGGCAAAGAGGCCTGGGAAGCACCGGTATTTCCGCCGGAGTTTGATGCTTTGTATGCCCGGGTGGAAAAAGATTTTGAGGCCAAATATACCAAGGCTTTTGAGGAGACCGACAAGCTGACCCGCGGAACACTGGTCGGCGAGGTTTCGGAAGAAGTCAAAGCAACGATTGATCCGGAAAACGAAATTGAAAACCGCTATATCGGCGATGTGATTGAAAAACTGATGCACAAAGTTGTGCGTGAGAAAGTTTTGACCACCGGCCGGCGGATTGACGGCCGCGACACCAAAACGGTACGCCCGATTCAGTGTCAGGTTGATGTTTTGCCGACAACTCACGGCTCGGCATTGTTCACTCGCGGCGAGACTCAGGCATTGGTGGTTACCACACTGGGTACCGGTGAAGACGCACAGATTATTGACGGATTGTTTGACGAAACCAAAGAAGACTTTATGCTGAACTATAACTTCCCGCCGTATTCGGTCGGTGAGTGCGGCCGTATGGGATCTCCGGGACGTCGCGAAATCGGTCACGGCAAATTGGCCTGGCGTGCCATTCATCCGATGATGCCCAAAGATAAAGATGCTTTCCCGTATACCGTGCGGGTGGTTTCGGATATTATGGAATCCAACGGCTCCTCTTCTATGGCAACAGTCTGTGGTACGTCGATGTCGCTGATGTCGGCCGGGGTGCCTTTGAGAAAACCGGTTGCTGGTATTGCCATGGGGCTGATTAAGGAAAATGACGGCCGGGTTGCGGTTTTGACCGATATTCTGGGTGATGAAGATCATCTCGGCGATATGGACTTTAAGGTTGCCGGAACCAAAGACGGTGTTACCGCCTTGCAGATGGATATCAAAATTACCTCCATCACCAAAGAAATTATGCAGCAGGCTCTGGCTCAGGCTCATGAGGGTCGGATTCACATCTTAAGCGAAATGGCCAAAGCGATTGCCGAGCCGCGCCCGCATGTTTCCGATAAAGCACCGCGGATTGTCGCTATTAAGATTCCGGTTGACAAGATCCGCGAAGTTATCGGTACCGGCGGTAAGGTTATTCGCGAAATCGTCGATACGACGCATACCAAAATCGATATCAGCGATGACGGTATTGTCAAGATTGCCTCAATGAAAAAAGAGGACGGCGATGCGGCGCTGGAATGGATTATGGGAATTGTGGCCGAGCCGGAAGCCGGCAAGATTTATCACGGCACAATTACCAAGATTATGGATTTTGGCGCGTTTGTCCGCTTTTTGGGAACGACCGAAGGTTTGGTTCATATCTCGGAAATCAAAAACGAGCGTATTGCCTCGGTTTCTGATTTCTACAAAGAAGGTGACCAAATCTGGGTTAAATGCCTTGGTGCCGACAATCGCGGCAAGATTAAGCTCTCGGCCAAGAGAGTTAATCAGGAAACCGGCGAAGATCTGGAAAATAAATAATCTTTGCCGAAGGTAGACAAAAGCCCCGCCGAACCGGCGGGGTTTTGTTATACCGGTAAAGCAGGTAAATCAGCCGGCCAGTCTTTGGAAATCGGCCAGAGAGGCGGCCTCAAGATAAGGATTGCAGCGTTTTTCCTCGCCTAAGGTTACCGGGGCGACCGGAAGACCTTCGGTCAGACGTGTCCGCGCTTTGGCCAGATAGTTTTTGATATCGTCATTGCCATGATTGTATTGGAAGGCGAACATGGCGCCGCCCATGGTATATTCGTGTCCGGGATAAAAAAGGACATCGTCCGGCAGCGCTTTGATTTTGGACAAGGCGGTAAACATTTGTTCCGGCGTGCCCTCAAAAATACCGCCGATGCATAAGTTAAAAAGCGTGTCGCCGGTGAACAGTATTTTGTCTTTTTTGAAGTAGTATAAAATGTGTCCCTGCGTATGCGCCGAGACATCAATAATCTCGGCGGCGCTGTTGCCGAGGTCGAAAATTTCGCCCGGGGCAATGCCGGTGTCGGCATCTTTGATGCGGTGGATATCGGCGGTATTGCAGACGATTTGGGCGCCGTATTTTTCCTTCAGCTCCAGATTACCGTCGACATGGTCAAAATGGTGGTGCGTGTTCAGGATAAACTGCGGCTTGAGATTTAATTCGGCGCATTTGGCAATAACCGGCGCCGCTTCGGACGGATCGATGACGGCAGTTGTCCGGCTGTCTTCGTCCATGATGATATAAGCATAATTATCCATATAGCCGGCTCGGCATAAAACGGGGTATACCTGAAGCATTTACAAAAACTCCTCGGGATTAATGTCGTCAATTTGTTCTTTATCAATATATTCTTTGGCGTAGTCCATATAAACACCGCTTTTGATAAACAGTTCGTATAAGTCGGGGTCAAGGTGGCCGCTGTTTTTCATATCGCGCATAATCCGCAAAACCTCGGATAATTTTTTCGGCTCTTTATACGGGCGGTCGCGCGCCGTCAGAGCCTCGTAAACATCGGCAATGGCCATGATTTTTGCCGGAACGGACATTTGGTCGCCGGTCAGGCCGTTGGGATAGCCTTTGCCGTCTACCCGTTCGTGGTGAGCGCCGGCGTATTCAACAATTTTGGAAAGCTCCGGCGGAAAAGGCAGATTTTTGAGCATATTGATTGTGGTGACGATATGTTCGTTAATTTTTTCGCGTTCGGCATCGTTAATTGTACCCTGCCGGATTTTAAGGTTGACCAGTTCACCCTGATTATATGCGCCGGCTACTTGTTCGGGGCGGTCCTGTAAGACATATTCGACTTCTGGTTTGGTATAGGCCGACGGTGTGTTGATAAGCTTTTTCTCACCCCAGGAAAGTCCGGTCATCCGGTTGAAGTAGCGGACAAAACTGCGTTCGGAAATCTTATCCAAGCGTTTGATGTCGTTGTCAGTCAACGGGGTGTCGCCAATATTGCAGCGGCCGATGAACTCAAAATCATCGGTAAGCTGCTTGACTTTGGCGACAAATTCGGCCTGCAGGTTTTCTTTGGTGTCGGTATTGTTCAGACGCTTTTGCAGATATTCTATATGGGCGTCGCGGCGCAAGATTTCAAAACGACTGCGAATTTCGTGAATGCGATTGTGAATGGTTTCCAGTTTGGCGGCCTTATCAATAATGTATTCCGGCGTGATGATTTTGCCGCAGTCATGCAGCCAGGAAGCGATATGCAGGGCATACCAGTCGTTGTCGGACATCTCAAAATTTTTGAGCGGGCCTTCGGTTTCCTGAACGGCGGCTGCCGCCAACATCCGCGTGATGATGGGAACTTTTTGACAATGCAGTCCGGTATAGGGAGATTTGGCATCGATGGCTTTAGCCAAAACATCAACAAAAGATTCCAAAAGCTGAGTATATGATTCCGCCAGCTGCTTGCGCTCCAGCGCAAAGGCCGCCATTTGGCAGACGGCGATCATTTTTTCCTGATCGTCCTGAGTGAAGTTGATGATCTTGCCTTTGGTGTCACGGGCATTGATGAACTGTGCCACGGCAATAACATTGCGGCGATTGTCAAACAACGGAAAGGCCAGCATTGACAAGGTGGTGTAGTTGTTGTTTTCATCAAATTGACGCAGGAAAGAAGTGTCTATATTCGGTTCGTTAAAAATGTTGGCAGAATTAATTATCTCATGATTAAGAGCACAGATTTCGGCCGGTCGTTTATGGGGATTGTCTTTGATGTCGGGCAAATACACCGAAGGAAAAAAGGCCATGTTGGAGGTTCCGGAAACAGAGGCGTTCAAGCTTTCAATCCGGCTGTAGACTAGGTTCATAAAACGATTGGAGGTCAGATGAAAGAAAAAGCAGCCGTCGGCATCGGCAATCCGTGAGGCAATATCAACGGCCGCCGCGATAATCTCTTCAGTATCACCGCTTTCGGAAAGCCGGCCGGACAGTTTTATCATCTCTTCCAGCAGTAAGTCGCTTGCGTCAGCCAAAACAGAAAAATCCCGTTAATTGCTTTGTTTAACGTTTATTGTAAGGAGATTTTATTAAAAAAGATATAAATTAATTGATTTTTGAAACCAGATATTTGATATCATCCGGGCTCAGTTCATCATTATTTTGCGTAAAACTCAGGATACGCTCAACGACTTTGTGTCCGAAAGCTTTGCGGTTGGAACGGCCGCAGTCAAAACGGATTTCGCGGATAACTTTCAGGGCGCTGAAGATTGCCGGAAAAACACTTTTGGGAATGAAAGCCTTGCGCAACAAGTTGCGGATCATGAAATCGGCCTGGGCATTGAACAGGATCTTGCGGACTTCGGCAATCGGAGTTTCCGACAAGTAAACAATGGCATATTCAAAAAATTTTAAATCACCCAGACAAATGGCACGTACAACCAAACTCGGTGTCAAACGGTTGGCTTTGTATAATTGGTGAACCAGGTCTTCTATTTGTTCGTCAGACGAATATTCTTCCGAAATGCTTAAGGTGATCTTTTCTTTAACCTCGTCAACCAATTTGGTTACCAGATTTTTGGGCAGATTGTGATGCAGCATAAGATAAGTTTTGAGTTTATAGGATAATTTGTCGATGATCTTCTCAACGACAGAGGCCGGAAGCTCGGAGCGATAAATCAGACGTTGTTTAATGTCGTCGTTTTCGGAATATTTATTGACAATGGTGTCAAAAGTTTTTTCACGGATATCGGCTTTTTCGTTAGACACGAGTTCACCGACGACTTCATCAGGGCAGCGCTCGGCAATATATTGCGAAACTTCGGCCGACAGACCTGAACGTTTGGCAACGGCTTTTTGGCGGTTGATGCCCGGCATATTTAAAATCTTAATCAGATCTTCGTTTGTTAGAGAAACATAATATTGCAGGAACGGAACGGCAACGCTGTCTTTATCGTTGATGATGGCCGTCACAACATCTTGCGGCAGATCGGTGCAGTGTTTCAGACTGTCGGATAAGGCCTCGCGAACTTTGATTTCGGTGTCATGCACCATGATGCGGAAAATGTCTTCGGCCAGTTTTGCCGCCTGCGGCGGAATGGAGGAACCGGAATAATAGGCACCGACTTTACGGGCAACGTTTGATTTGTTTTCAACGTTTGCGTCTTGAGCCAGATTTTCTACATCCCGTCTGTTTAACTTTTCGTCTTTCATTGTCGGCTCCTCACCTGCGGCATTTAACTGCCTATATTATCAGGATATAATAAAAAGTCGTAAAATCCTAATTACATTTTTGTTACATATCGGCCAAACTCCCGGGTGATGTCTTCCGGTATCATTGTAGCGTCAAGCGACGATTTGTCAATGGCCTGCAATTCGTAGTAGGCCAGAGTATAATCAAAAATTCCGGCATAATTTTTTAGTTGCGAATTACCATAAGTGTATGGCGCGAGAATCAATCCCGATATATTTGCCGTTCGTTCGCGTTGTTCGCGGCGGAAATTACGCAGAGCGGTAAAAGAGGGATGCGAGTTGACCTTAAGCGCAAAATCCTGCATGGAAGCGTAAATATCAGGGTAAATTTTGATCCGGTAGCTGTCATCAGTCGTTTCACCAACGGGTTTCAGGCCTTTATCCGTGTGCCAGACCAGCATTTTGTAAAGCGAATTGCCTTCTTTAACGATGCGGGAGGTTCCCCAGTTGGTTTCCAGAGCGGCAGCGGTTATCATGATTGACGGCGGAATACGATCAATCCGGTTTAGCAGCTCGGAAATCAGATAACGTCGGCGTTCATTATTTTTCAGGCGGCTGAAAATGTCATATTTGGCCGCTTTGGCCTCCAATATTTCAATATCGGCGGCGGACAGGTTCGGGTTTTGGCGGAAGCGTTCGGCAATGGCAGAAATTACGGCGCGTTCTTCCAATAGGTCCTGATTCAGTTTCAGAGCCAGAGGTGCCAGAATTTTAATGAATAAGGCATTGCGCTCGGTTTCATCAGTGAGAGAGTTGTAGTCGGCGGGAAAATTTTTCAGATATACGGGGGGATATTTGTAAGACGGCAGCATCAAATAGCCGCGTTTTCCTTCGTAGCCGCACCGGTGGTAGACATCTTGCAGTTTGCTCAGCGGAATATCCTGCAGCCAGAGCTCGCCGGCAGCGGAGGCGACTGCCGGAAAAAACGCCAGCAGCAACAGCAGAAGGCTAAACGTCAGTCTCTTCAAGATTGCGAACCTCCCGCACTTCAGGGATGTAGGTTTTTAAAATGTGCTCGACGCCGTCTTTCAAGGTGCGCATGGCGTAAGGGCAGCCTTTGCAGGCGCCTTGCATTTCGACCAAAACAATGCCGTCTTCAAAGCTGATAAACTTGATGTCGCCGCCGTCTCTTTTAACTGCAGGACGGATACGCGCATTCAGGAGAGAGTTTATCTGTCCGACAACGTTGTTTTCATCATCTGCCGGTGTGGCGACAACTTCTTCACCGGTGGAAAGATAATCCATGATTTCTGCCATAATCAAAGGTTTGAGTTCTTCCCACGAGGCCTCCGGCATTTTGGTAACCGAGATCATGTCGGCCGTAATGAACAGCGACAAAATACCGCCCAAGTCAAATATTCGTTCAGCCAGGGGTGATTTGCGAATGGATTTGGCATCGACAAATTCGGCAGATCCCTGACGCAGCAACGGCTGAGGCGGAAAAAAATTGACAACGGAATTGTCCGGTGTTTCCTGAATTTCTATAATCATCGGCGTGAATCCACTGGTTGGTTAAGTTTGTTAACAATATCATCCAAAAGGTTAACGGCGCGGGCGGCAAAATAATTGATCGTTACCAGATGATTGGGCGCAAAAGAAGCGTTAAGTTTGCCGTTGCGAATGATGGCCGGATTAAGATCAGACGCCCGTTCAAGGAAATTGAGCATCATTGTCCATTGCAGATAAACATCGCGCTTGACCAAAACATTCTTATAATCCCGGCCGAGAGCCTTGAATATCTGTGCATAACCATATAATTTGCCCAAATCAAAATAGAAGATGTCATCTGATTTAAAATCAATTAAAGAGTCATGCGTTTCACGAATATGATCATCAGTCTTATCCAGTTGGCGGTCAATATCCCGGCCGGCAATCTTTAAAATGGCGGCCAGATTGGCGGCGTCGCGGTTTAAGACCGCCCGGCCGGCCGCAATTTCGTTGTTAAAATTATTCAGTTTCTTACGTCCTTTTTTGTATTGCGTATTGGACGACGGTGCCGGAAGGAGGTTGTTTTGCGGAGAAAACAGCCAGATGTTGCCGGGATATTGCAAGAGTTCCACCGCTTCGGCAAATTCGGTTTTGACATCCGGCGAGACGCTGGTTAGGCGGAACCGGCCAAAAGCATAGGCCGTACGGCTGACCGCGGACATTAGTCCCAGTTGAAAATTAGGCATATTGTCAAGAAAATATGACGGAAACAAAAAGGGAAGATTCGGCGTCCAAATTTTATGATGTACTTCGCGGTTGATCAGGCAACTCATAACGTCTATGGAAGCCAGACGTCCGGGATTTTCCTCCGGTTGGCAGGAGTTTGAAGTATCAATGTCGTGAATCATCCAACCGCCGACCGGGTAATATAGAAAAATAAAGGTAAAGATGGCAATTAACGCCAGCCGCCACCAGGAACCGCTTTTGCGATGCAGATAATCCGCAGCGGAAGACAACAGTTCGGCAATGCGGCTCCCCGCACGGGATAACAGGCGTCTTGTTTCCGCGTATAATTTTGCCGTTTGATCTTGTTTTATAAATGTTTTTCTTTTTTTCTCAGGCATGCCATTATCTCGTTGAAATTTAAAAGATGACAAAGCTTAGCACAAAAAACAAAAGTTATAAAGCCTAAAATGCAGATCAGCGCAAACAAGCCGAGCTTGGGCAAAATGCTCAGATGAAGCCAGTTGCCGAGTTTTAGATCAAGCAGGTATTCGCCTAAAACCAATACACCGCCCATAATGAGAGAGCAGATAAAGATTTTACCTGTCTTTATCAGCAGATCACGCGGGCAACTCCAATAGCAGCGTTTTTTCAGGCCGCGGCAGTACTGCCACAGAGAAACAAAAGCGGCAATGGTTGTAGCTGAAGCGATACCGACGTGACCGAACGGAAACATCAGAATAACCGAAAAGCACAAGTTTGTCAGCAGGACAATAATGCTGTATTTGACCGGCGTGCGGGTATCGCCGCGAGCAAAGAAGTTCGGCGCCAGAGCTTTAACCAGAACATAAGCCGGCAGGCCGACGGCATAGGCAATAACGGCTTTGGAAGTCATGATCGTTTCGGTGTAGCCGAACTTGCCGTGCTGGAACAGAATATTGATAATCGGTTCGGCAAGAATAATAAGAGCTACGGCCGCCGGAATGGACAACAAAGCGCCGTATTCAAATGCTTTGGACTGAACGGCCTGTGCCTGTTCGGTCTGGCAGGCTTTGATATGGCGAGACAAGACCGGCAGCACGGCAACGCTGATGGCCGCGCCGACAACTCCCAGCGGCAGCTGCTGCAGGCGGTTGGCATAATACAACCAGGAGATGGCTCCGGTGCCGACCATTGAAACCAAAATAGTGTCGACAACCATGTTGATTTGATAGACGCCGGCACCGAGTACACCCGGCGCAATACGCTTGAACAGTGTTTTTATTTCGGAATCTTTAACGATGTTGATAAGATTGTGCTGCGGTTTGATATAAACCTGCTGACGGTGCAGAAAATAGGTCAGCCACAGGATTTCGATGAAGCCGGCCGTCGTGACACCGAAGGCGATACCATGGGCGGCCGTCGGGCTGAACGGGATAAAAATAAATACCGAAATGATCATCATCAGGTTTAAGATGACCGGAGCGGCAGCCGGTGCGGCAAACTTGTTCAACGAGTTTAAAATTCCGGATTGGAAAGAAACAATGGAAATGAACAAAAGAAACGGAAAAGTAATGCGCGAGAGTTCCGTCGCCAGAGCCAGTTTGCCGTCGTCGCCGGCAAAACCGGGCGCCAGAACCGCCACAACCCAAGGCATTAAAAATTCAACCGTCAGCACGAATAATGTCAGGATAAAGGCCAAAAGCGAAATGGCCCGGGCGGCGAAAAGAATCGCGCTTTTTTTGTCGCCACTCACTAATTTTTGCGACAGCATCGGGACAAAGGCGGTGGTAAAAGCGCCTTCGGCAAACAATGAGCGGAATAAGTTCGGCAGTTTGAACGCGACAAAAAAGGCATCGGCAACCATACCGGCACCGAGGTAGTTGGCCAGAACCATATCGCGAAAGAATCCGGTAATCCGCGACAATAACGTAAAGCCGCCGAAAGTGGCAATGGATTTAAATAAATTCATCTTTTACCCGTATGAAAAAACACCGGTATTAATCTGATTTTAAGGGATTATAGCTTATATTTCGGATAATGAAACACAAAAATGCAGTTATTGTCGATTATTTTGGTTGAGAATCTTTCTTTTCCGGTTGACAAAAAATAAAAGCATTGGAATAATGGACAAAAATTTTGACAAGGCGCCGGCGGCGCCGCTGACGGAGAATTGATGATGGCTTCACAAGAAGAAAACGCTGCTGGAAAAAAGACGCCCAAACCTTCATTTAAAGAAGCGGGCGGTGTACACGGCTGGCTTTTGAAAAAAGCCAAAACTTTTATGTGGGATGCCGCGTCAAATACGTTTATTCTGCCTAAAGGCGTTGTTCTGACCAAAGAGGAAAAAGAAGCTCTGGAAGAGGTTATCGGTGCGATTAAGGAAGAGGCGGTTGAGGTTGACAAGCGCCGGCAGCTGCAAATGGCCGCCGCACAACGAGCAGGCATCAAATTTAAAGCCAACGTGGTTAAAGGATATGACCTGCTGTTGAGCGGTTCGTACCGTGAGCTGACGGGGGTACTGGCTCATAAAATACATAATAAACTGCAAGGAATGCTTCAGGTCAATAACCGCTTTTTAAACGGGGTATGGAAGGTGATTTCCGGGGCGCTGAATTTACAGCAGAAAGAAGAGCGGAATAAAACCTTGATTATGCCGCGCGGGCGTGACGGCCGTTAAAATTGACAAGCTTGTAAAAAATTGCTATAATAGACAAAATGGCAATTATCGGGGAGAACGGTAATGAGTGAAGAAAAGAAAACCGTTAGTTCTTTAAGACAGGGATGGAAGTCTTTAGGCAAGGCTGTGGCGCAAGATGTAACCATGACTTTAAAACAAGCCAAAGAGGGTACCTGTTTTCTTTTTGTCCGGCAGGTGAAAGATTTGTATAAAGCCGGTAAGCTTATTGGCAAAGGAAAATTTCGTGAATTGCGTGATCGGGCGGCTTTGCGGGTGCATGATAATTTGTTGGCGCTCGGTGATAAAACACAGTCACAGGTAAAGGCAGCCAATAAGCGGATAGAAGAACGTCTTGGCATTGAGAACAGGGGCAGAAGGCCGGGAGTTGTTGCCAGAGCGTATGGCAAGCCGATAAGAGATATTCGCCGGATGTTTGACCGGTTGCGCGGACGAGGCAATAATCAGGCTGTTCCGGTTGCGGTGCGTTCGACAGATCGGTCGCGAGGTAACGACGGCAGGTGATGCATTTTGTAGAAAAAAAGCCCCGGTTTCCGGGGCTTTTTTTCTATTCTATAATTTCCGGTCTGGCGCGTTTGCGGGCAATCGGATCAAGAATGCGTTTACGCAGACGTAAAGTTTTAGGTGTCACCTCAAGCAGTTCGTCATCCTGAATATAGGACAATCCCTGTTCAAGCGTCAGTTTGCGCGGCGGTACCAGATCAATCGCCTCGTCTTTGCCGGCGGCACGTATGTTTGTCAGCTGTTTGGCTTTGCAGGGGTTTACTTCCAAATCATTCGGCTTGGTATGTTCGCCGATGATCATGCCGGTATAGACCGGAACGCCGGGATCAATAAACATCGGGCCACGGTCTTGCAGTTTCCATAAAGAATAAGCGACGGCGGTGCCGGTTTCGGAAGATATCAGCACGCCGTTGCGGCGGCTTTCAATTTCACCCTTGTAAGGCTCATAGTCTTTGAAGATGCGGTTCATGACGCCGGTGCCGCGGGTATCGGTTAAAAATTCCGAGTGGTAACCGATGAGGCCGCGGGAAGGTGCGTTGAAAATCAGGCGGCATTTATTACCGGCCTGGGACGGAATCATCTCAACCAGTTCGGCACGGCGGCGGCCGAGTTTTTCGACCACGGCGCCGGAGAATTCTTCGTCAACATCAACAACCACCTCTTCCACCGGTTCCAGGAGTTGTCCGCTTTCGTCTTTTTTCATCAAAACGCGCGGGCGGGAAATGGCCAATTCAAAACCTTCGCGGCGCATGGTTTCAATCAAAACGCCGAGCTGCAACTCGCCGCGGCCGGCAACTTCAAAAGAATCGCTGGTGTCGGTGCGGGAAATTTTAAGGGCAATATTGCCTTCGGCTTCTTTGCAAAGACGATCCCAGATCATACGCGATGTTACTTTGTCACCCTCACGGCCGGACAAAGGCGAATCGTTAATGGAAAAGGTCATGGCCAAGGTCGGCGGATCAATCGGCTGGGCTTTAATCGCCTGATTGACATCTAAGGCGCAAATGGTGTCGGCAACGGTGCCTTTGACAACTCCGGCCACGGCAATGATATCGCCGGCGTGAGCAACTTCAAGGCTGTCACGGGTTAAACCGCGGTAGGCCAGAATTTTGCTGATACGTACACGTTCAATCTCTTTATTTTCGCCGTTTAAGACTTTAACCGTGTCGTTGACGTGGAGAGTGCCGGACTGAACTTTTCCGGTCAGCAGACGGCCGATGAACTTGTTGGCTTCCAGTGTTGTGGCGAGCATGGAAAACGGTGCGTCGGGCTGACAATCAGGTTCGGGAACATAGGAACAAATCAGTTCAAACAGCGGCGTTAAGTCTTTCTTTTCATCGTTCAGGTCTTTAACGGCCCAGCCGCTGCGTCCGGAAGCATAAAGCACCGGAAAGTCCAGCTGCTTGTCATTGGCGTCTAGGCTGACAAACAGGTCAAATATTTCATTTAAGACTTCATCACAGCGGGCGTCGGGTTTATCGACTTTATTAATGACGACAATCGGACAAAGGCCGAGTTTTAGAGCTTTACCCAAAACAAATTTGGTTTGCGGCATCGGCCCTTCGGAAGCGTCAACCAACAGAATGACACCGTCAACCATTGACAAGATGCGTTCGACCTCGCCGCCGAAATCGGCGTGACCGGGGGTATCAACAATATTAATATGCATACCGTGCCAGTTGACAGAGGTGCATTTGGACAAGATGGTAATACCTCTTTCGCGTTCCAGCTCGTTGCTGTCCATAACACAGGTTTCAACCTGCTGGTTTTCCCTGAAGGTGCCGCTTTGTTTCAGCAGGCCGTCGACCATTGTCGTCTTGCCATGGTCGACATGGGCGATGATGGCAATATTTCTTATATTCATTTCTTTTTCTCCTAAATACGCGTCATGTCATAGACCGGCAAATATCGTGTACAAAGAAATATGTCAGAGAACCGGCCTATATCCGGCACGAACATTCATAGGTAAAGCCGTGCCGAATAAAACGGGACATGATGATAAATTTGTCCACACAATACACTTTTGAAATTAAATTTCAACAGCTTAATTGCGGTAAAATTAAAAAAATTAAGCGCGCTTGCCGTAGGACAGCAGTTTGTTTCTGACTAAACCGCGCAGCGAAACTTCGGGGCGGGCGCCGTAATGGGTGATAATTTCGGCGGCGGCAATTGAGCCGATGATGGCACAGGTACCGAGCGAACGCCCCTGCGTCATGCCGTAGAGAAAGCCTGCGGCGTACAGGTCGCCGGCACCGGTCGTGTCGACAACGTTTTCAACCTTTTCGGCCTCGACAAAAGTTTTGGTGCGACCGTTGACCACAACGGAGCCTTTGTCACCGCGGGTGATGGCGGCGATTTCAACCAGCGGTTTTATCAGGTCAAGACAATCATAAAAATCTTCGCCTTTGAACAGGGCACAGAGTTCAGCGTCATTGGCAAAAAGAATATCAACATGTTCTTTAACAAAGGCCAGAATTTGTTCTTCTTTACCGCCGACACAACTGACGTCCGACAGGGAAAAAGCAACCTGTCGGTTGTATTTATGAGCGGTTTCTGCCGCTTTGACGGCAATTTCCATGCCGTGTTCATAGTCCAGCAGGTAGCCTTCAAGATAGGTGATGCGACTGGCTTTGATGATGTTTTCGTCAACGTCGGCAACATTTAAATAAGTGCTGGCGCCGAGATAGGTGAACATGGAGCGCATGGCGTCCGGCGTGACCAAAACGATGGAACGGCCGGTAACGGGGCCTTCGTTGAGCGGCGGCGTAAAAAAGTCAACGCCGGCGGCGCCGATGTCGCGGGTGAATTCCTGACCGAGGGCGTCGTCATGAACTTTGCCGATGAAAGCCGGCGCACCGCCGAGTGATGCCAGACCGGCAACGGTATTAGCTGCCGAACCGCCCGGAACCTCCCGTTCGGGGACGATATCGGCATAGATTTTGCCGGCGTCTTGGGCATTGAGAAGCGTCATACAGCTTTTGGGAAGATTACGTTCGGTTAAAAAACGGTCGCCGACTTTGGCCAAAACGTCAACAATTGCATTGCCGATGCCGACGACATCGTAATAAGTGGTGGTTTCTGTTTTTTGAATCATGGCGGTGCCTTAAAATTTAAAGAACCCCTCTTTTGATTTTAAAAGAGGAGTTCCTGCGATTAACCTTAATCAAATATTACTCGTTTGCATTGGGCAGGTTTTTAGCGTTGTCCTGAGCAAATTTGATCCATTTTTCGTCAGCTTCATCCTCGGAAGTGATGGCTTCCTGCGGGCATTCGGAAATGCAGACGCCGCAGTCAATGCAGGTATCGGGATCGATAACCAGCATATTTTCGGCTTCATGAAAAGCATCAACCGGGCATACTTCGGCGCAGGATTTGCATTTAACGCAGGAATCATTTACAACAGATACCATTTTAAAACTCCAGTTGTTAATTAAAAATCAGCCCTTAATGTATCCGTTTTGGAAAATAAATCAAGCATAATCTTGCATCGGCGGAAAAAAATTACTAACTAAAAGGTAAATTCAAAATTGTTTTTAGACTTCAGGGAGGTTTTGGTTATGGCTGATAAAATGGCGTTTCAGGCCGATGTGAGCAAAATGCTTGATATTGTTATCAATTCGCTTTATTCGGAAAAGCAAATCTTTTTGCGCGAGTTGGTTTCAAACGCATCCGATGCCTGTGATAAGTTGAAATATCTGGCTTTGACGCATCCGGACATAGCCAAGGCTTCCGGCGCATTTAAAATTGTTGTTACGCCCGATGCCAAAGCCAATACGCTGACGGTTGCCGATAACGGTATCGGTATGAATAAGGAGGATTTGATTGCTCATCTCGGTACGATTGCCAAGTCCGGTACGGCGGAATTTGTCAAAAATGCCAGTGAAAACGGTTCGGTCTGTGAGCTTATCGGGCAATTCGGCGTCGGTTTTTATTCGGCGTTTATGGTTGCGGACAAGGTTGAGATATTGACGCGTAAGGCCGGGGAAGATAAGGCCTGGAAATGGGTTTCCAACGGAATTGACGGTTTTGAGATAACCGAGGCCGAAAAATCGGCCAACGGTACGGAAATTAAACTTTATCTGAAAAAAGACGAGAAAAATTACGTTGATACCATTTATCTGCGGCAGATTATTCGTACGTATTCCGACCATATCACTTATCCGATTGTTCTTAATCTGGGAGAGGCCGGAGAAGAAACGGTAAACAGCGGCTCGGCGCTGTGGACGCGCAATAAGGCCGAGATTACCAAAGACCAGTATCGTGATTTTTACCGTCATATATCGCATAATTTTGATGAGCCGTGGCTGACGCTGCATTTTAAGGCCGAAGGCAATATCGAATATACTGGGCTTTTGTTTGTTCCGGAGGCGGCGCCGTATGACTTGTTTCAACCGGATAAGAAAAATTCATTGAAACTGTACATCAACAAAGTTTTTATTTCCGACAAAATTGAAGAGTTGATGCCGCATTATCTGCGTTTTGTCAAAGGTATTATTGACAGTGCCGATCTGCCGCTGAATATTTCGCGCGAAATGCTGCAGTATTCGCCGCTTTTGGAGAAAATCAAGGCCGGAACGGTCAGCCGTCTGTTGAAAGAGTTGAAAAAACGTGCCAAAAATTATGATGACTATATGAAGTTCTGGCGCAATTTCGGTATTGTGCTGAAAGAGGGAATTTACGAGGATTTCAAAAACCGGGAGGAAATTGCCTCAATATCTTATTTCTATTCAACCAACGACGGCGAAAAAATGACCAGTCTTGATGAATATATCGGCCGCTGCGGCAAGGATCAGAAGACCATTTATTATATTACCGGTGATGATATCAATGTTTTGCGCAACAATCCGCAGTTGGAGGCGTTTAAGCAAAAAGGAATCGAGGTTTTGCTTATGAATGAGCCGATTGACGAATTTTGGCCGCAGGTTTTGCCGAATTACAAGGGATTTGCCGTTAAGCATATTTCGCAGGCCGATGCGGATATGAGCTGGAAGCGTGAGGAGAAAAAAGCCGATGAAGGCAGCCTGACCAGATTGTGCGCGTTTATGCAGGAGCTGCTTAAGGCAGAGGTCGGCAAAGTACAGCCGACCGAAAAACTGACGACGTCGCCGGTCAGCCTGACGGTTGAAAACGGGCAGATGAGTCTGCATCTGGAACGTCTGATGCGTAATCATCAGCAACAGACGGCTTTTGCTTCAACCCGTATTTTGGAGCTTAATCCGTATCATCCGCTGATTATCCGACTGGCCGATATGGTTATGGACGACGCCAACAAGACCAAGGTCGAAGAAGTGGCCAGAGTTTTGCTTGACCAGGCCAAAGTTGCCGAAGGCGAGACTATTTCTGATCCGTCGTTTTACGCCGAAAAAATCAGCGGCTATATTTTGAAGGATATTGCCTGAACGGCAGATAAATAAATTTGCGGCGGGATTAATTAAATTTTATTCTTTTGCCGCTAGATTTGAGGCATAACGGAGGGAGAATCGGTTATGCCTTTTATTGTGAGCGCTTTTGTTTTTGGTCTTTTTATTCCTTATCTGGCACGGCGGTTTGCCAAATTTATGCCGGCGACGTTTGCCGGGGCGCTGGTCGAAATTTTTCGTCCCGGTCGCAAAGTCAAGAATTATCGCAAACTTAAATTATACCGCTGTTTTTTGTGGCGGTCGCTGATGAGCGGCGTGGTGACGGCAGCCGTTACTCTGGCGGCATATAAACATTTCGGTACTTACGGTTTCGGTTTTACGGCGGCTTATCTGTGGATTGTATTGCTGTTGGCCGAAATTGATTTCAGAACGTATTTTCTGCCGGATATTCTGACCGTGCCGCTTTTGATTCTGGGGTTTGCGGCCTCAAGTCTGGATATGGGGTTTATAACCGCGGCGGAAAGTTCCGTCGGGGCGCTGGTGGGATATTTTCTGCCGGTTTTGGCCAGCCTGTTGATTGTCTGGCGTAAAAAAGACGCTTTCGGCGGCGGTGATATCAAAATGCTGGCGGCACTCGGTGCCTGGCTCGGTGTTGAAGGTCTGCTTTATGTGATTGCCGCGGCGGCCCTTGGCGGAATTGCTTATGCGGCATTCAAACGGCAGCGTACGGTTGCTTTCGGGCCGATGATTGCCTTGGCGGGAATAGTTGTTGCATTCTGGCTTTTTTAGGCTAAAATAGCGGTAAAAAGTTTTAGACGGAGGGTAAAATGGTTAATAGAAAGACATCGGCCAAGAAACTTATCGGCCAGCTGTATTACAATGATGACCAGCGTCGTCTGACCAAGCTGGTCACCGGTTTTACTTTTGATATGTTCATTATGGCGGTTATTTTGGCAGACGCGGTCGTACTCGGCCTGATGACTTCGCCGACGATGGAGTTCTATTTCAACAACGGTCTGTTTTTGCTGGACCGGGTTTTTATGGGCATCTTCCTGGCGGAAATGTTCTTGAAAATCGTGGCACTGAAGAAAAAGTTTTTTGCATCAGGCTGGAATATTTTTGATCTGATTATCGTGCTGGTGTCATCGCTGCCGTTTATGAGCGCGTTTATTGTCTTAAGAACGTTTCGGCTGTTCCGCCTGCTTAAATACATTAACCGGTTTGCCAAGATGAACAGTCTGGTGCAGGTGTTTTTGGATCTGTTGCCGTCGTTTGCTTCGTTTTTGGCGATTTTTGCGGTATTCTTTTATGTGTTTGCGATCATCGGCGTCAATCTTTACGGCGATACGTTCGGAGCATTCGGCAGCCTGGGGTCGGCGGTATTTACGCTGTTGCAGGTGTTTACTCTTGACGGGTGGGCCTCAACCATTGCCCGGCCGGTTATGATGATTTATCCTGATGCCTGGTTGTATTTTGTCAGCGTGGTTTTCTTTTCGGCGCTGTTGGCAGTCAGCTTTGTGGTCTCGGCCGTTGCGCAGATTGTCGGCACGGTTAAGAAAAATTCATAGCCATAATATTTTTCCGAAAAATTGCCCTTGAGAAAAAGGGCAATTTTTTTTGCGCTTCTCTTGACAACGGCTTTCGGGATAACTAACTAAAGGTCTAGAAATAAACAAAAGGAGTAACTAAACCATGAAAATCAGACCCTTGCATGACCGCGTATTGGTCAAAAGACTGGAAGAAAACACCAAAACAGCCGGCGGAATTATTATCCCGGACACGGCAAAAGAGAAGCCTTCCGAAGGCTTAATCGAGGCCGTTGGTGACGGCATGAGAACCGAAGACGGCAAAATCATTCCGTTGAACGTTAAAGTCGGTGATAAAGTTTTGTTCGGTAAATGGTCGGGAACCGAAGTTAAAGTCAATGGTGAAGAAAGACTGATTATCAAAGAGTCCGAAATATTGGGCGTTATTGAAGAATAATTTTTATTGAAGCGAAAAAGGATATTGAAATGGTTGCAAAAAGTATTGAATTTGGAACAACGGCCCGCGAAAAGATGCTGAAGGGTGTTGAAACTTTGGCCAAAACGGTTAAAGTTACCCTTGGTCCCAAAGGCCGCAATGTTATTTTGGACAAGTCTTACGGCGCGCCGAAAATCACCAAAGACGGTGTTTCGGTTGCCAAAGAAATTGAGCTGGCCGACAAATTTGAAAATATGGGCGCCCAGCTGATTAAAGAGGTTGCTCAGAAGACAGCCGACAAGGCCGGCGACGGTACGACAACAGCCACGGTTTTGGCCGAAGCCATTATTAAAGAAGGCTGCAAGGCCGTTGCCGCCGGCATGAATCCGATGGATTTGAAACGCGGTATTGATATGGCGGTTGACGCGGTTGTTAATGATGTTAAATCGCGCTCGGTTATGATCAAGACTTCGGCAGAGGTTGCTCAGGTCGGCACGATTTCGGCCAACGGTGATACTTCCATCGGTGAATATCTGGCCAAAGCGATGGAAAAAGTCGGTAATGAGGGCGTTATTACGGTTGAAGATGCCAAAGGACTGGAAACCGAACTTGATGTTGTTGAAGGTATGCAGTTTGACCGCGGTTATTTGTCGCCGTATTTTGTTACCAATCCGGATAAGATGATTTGCGAATTTGATGCGCCGTATATTCTGCTTTATGACAAGAAGGTATCCAATCTGCAGCCGCTGATCCCGGTTTTGGAAGCAATTGTTCAGTCCGGCAAAGCTTTGGTTATCGTGGCTGAGGATATTGAAGGCGAAGCCCTGGCAACCCTGGTCGTCAACAGACTGCGCGGCGGTTTGAAAGTCTGCGCCGTCAAGGCTCCGGGATTTGGCGACAGACGCAAGGCCATTTTGGAAGATATCGCCATTTTGACCGGCGGTCAGGTTGTATCTGAAGATTTGGGCATGAAACTTGAAAACGTTACTTTGGATATGCTGGGTACGGCCAAGAGAGTCGAAATCTCAAAAGATGATACGACGATTATTGACGGTGCCGGTGAAAAAGCCATGATTGAAGCCCGGGCAAATCAGATTAAGAAACAGATTGAAGAGACGTCATCGGATTATGATCGTGAAAAACTGCAGGAGCGTTTGGGCAAATTGTCCGGCGGTGTTGCGGTTATCAAAGTCGGCGGCGCTTCAGAAGTTGAGGTTAAAGAAAAGAAAGACCGTATTGATGACGCGCTGCATGCAACCAGAGCCGCGGTTAAAGAAGGCGTTGTCGCAGGCGGCGGTTGTGCTCTGTTGTATGCAACCAAAGCCTTGGATAAACTGGAAGCCGCCAACCAGGATCAGAAAGTCGGTATAGATATTATCCGCCGGGCTTTGCAGGCGCCGATACGTCAGATTGCCGAAAATGCCGGTATTGACGGCGCGTTGGTTGTCGGTAAGCTGCTTGAAGGCAATGATACCAATTTCGGCTATAATGCGCAAAAAGGCGAATATGTCGATATGGTCAAGGCCGGTATTATCGACCCGACGAAGGTTGTCAGAACGGCTTTGCAGGATGCGGCATCCGTTGCCGGTTTGGTGGTTACAACCGAGGCCATGGTTACCGAGGTTCCGCAGAAGGAATGTTCTTGCGGCCACGGAGCCGGTGCTGCGGCCGGAATGGGCGGCATGGGTTTCTAAACCGCTCGGAATTTATAAAAAAGAGGGAGAATTTCTCCCTCTTTTTTAATGCCCGAGATAAAACCATTCACTGCCGTCGGCGGCATCGGGGTTGGGCATGATAATGCGTCCGTCTGCCGGTGCCGTTAACGGTTTGCCGTTGCCGTCGACAGCAATGACTTCCCCTTTGGCGACGGGATCAAGATGTTTGTAGTTGCGGCAGAAATGTCCGGTGCCGTGTTTGACGGCGAACGAATCCAAAGTGGTTATTCGTGGAGCCGTTGTTGCCGGTTTGGGCAGGTCAAGATTGTCAAAATAAGCCAAAACATTGATGATGGAATTTTTGGCGACGGCTACCGCCTGCGGAGATTTGTGATAACCGCATTCAACGGTTAAACCCGTTTTACCGCAGGTGCGGGCATATTTTTCGGTGCAAAAGTTGTCAATGCTCTTATTTTTCTCATAAATTGCCGGCCAGCCGGCCAGAGCCTCGTTGACGGGAATAACGGACAGCAGCCTGAGGTTGTCGGCCGTAGGATAATCAATGAAAGCGAATGCTTTGTCTTTGGGGCAATGAGTTGAATGCAAATCCAGCATGACATCGCAGTCCGCAATTTCTTTGATTAATTCATTGGCGATTTTTTCTTCATTGTTTTGCGGCGTGGGATGAAAACAGATAACCCGGTTCAGGTTAACGTCGACAAAACGGCGGTTCTGCCGCCGGGCAGCCTCGTTGACAACCGGAATAAAGGTTATTTTGCCGCTTTTAAGCTTAAGGCTGCCGGATTTAATCCGGTTGATGATTTCATGCTGGGCAAGAGTGCCGGCGGTTTCGTTGCCGTGAACGGCACCTAAAATCAGGCAGCGGCAGCCGGGACGACCGCTGTCAAAAACATATTTTTTAAACATGTGCGACTCCTTTTGTTCGGATCCATACGGCCATTTGCGGCAAGGCCTGCCGTCTTCTTTGATATTCCGGAGAAAAGGTAAAGGTTATTCCGGAGGACTGTCGGTTGTATTCTCGTCCGGTATAGCCTTTTTCAAGCAGGCGGTCGATTATGTCGAAACGATCATAAGGGATATTGATACCCGGCTGAGGTTGTGTCGGCCGCGGTCGGTGCAGGTCATGATGCATAAGCGCGATTTTGCCGCCGTCGGCGGGATCAATACCGGTGGCAAACATATTAAAACCGTTGCTGAAATACGGCGGCATATTCCAATGATTGCGGCGGTCGATAATGGAGGCAGCATCGGTGCAGCCTTTTTCACGAGCCAAATCAAGCCGGCAGGTCGTCATAATCAGGTTAAGGGAATTGCCGCGGTATTCTGGTTTGACACAGTCGGCTCCAAAAGCGGCAATGAGTGTGCCGGGGCGGTCAAAAAAATTAACCGGGCTTGCCGGAATCTCGGCCGCGAAATCCCGGGGCGTGCGGCATAGCGTGAGATTGGACATGGCAATAAGCTGTTCACCTCGGAAGATACCGATGTAGGAAATGTCCGGATTGGCAAAAACCTGGTGGTAATAGGCCGGGGTGTGCTGATGAATGAAACATTCTTCGCCGGGGTTTAAATGCCGATAGATGTCATTGGACAATTTTCCCATGGCTGCTGCATCATTATGATTAAGCGGTCTGATAAAGAAGGGGGCCGGCGAATCGAGACGTTGCCCGCCTATTTTGGTTAAATGGCCGCGCCAGACACGGCTGCCGTTCAAAATATAGGATTCAATATTGTTCATTTTGTTTCTTTCGTTTTAAACATAAAAAAGCGGGAGTTTAATGTCCCGCTTTAAGCATGTTGTTTATTGGTATATTGACGCGAATCAACAGCTACGACGGGAAAAAACTTCCTGACGTTTGGATTTGAGCTGTTTAATTGCGGCTAAAAGCATTACTGCTTCCTTCTAAAATTAGTCTGACAAAAAGGCTAATTGAAATATTTGTTCCGGTCAAGCTTTTTTTGTCATCATTTTAAATTTGTTCGGCCGCGGTGTATTTACGCTTGAAGTTTCATGTTTGCTTATTATAATTTTGCTTAATTATGATTAACGGGAGAGGGCAGATGAAAAATTTTTCGGCTAAAGGCCTTGGAATTATCGGTTCGGTCGTTGCGGCAATTGTCGTAATCGGGGCTGGGATTTTCTGGCTACTGTCGTCCAATGGTTTTGATTTGAGCGCGGATAACCGGCAATATGCCCAGATTTTGAAAATCGATATGCCCCGGACAACCAGATATCATCTGCGTGAGCCGCTCAGAGTGGTGTTCTCAAACAATATTGCGGCGGCTGCACTGCTTGACGGCACAACAATTGACAAGGGTATTGAAATCAGACCGGAATTTCCCGGCAAGTGGCAATTTAAAACGGCCGCGGAATTGACGTTTACGCCTAAAGAAGACTGGATTCCGGGCAAGCTGTATGAAGTTCGGCTGGCAAAAGATATTTTGGCACCCGGAGTTGAACTGCGGGAAGAAAAATTCAGTTTTACATCGCCGGCTTTTACAGGGGTAAATACGGAGGCTTCTTTTTACGAAGATCCGCGTAATCTCCGGGATAAGAGCGCCGTTGCCGGTTTTGAATTCAGTTTTCCGCTTAATGAGGAATCGATTAAGCCGGCGGTCAGTGTTACGAATGCTGCCGGAGAGCATTACGGGTTTCGTTATAAGCTCACCGAGGGCGGTTACCGGCTTTATGTTATATCGGATCCTTTGAAAATCGGCCGGGAAGCTGATTTTGTAACGATTAAAGTTGCCGGCATTTTAAGTAAAGACAGTCATGCGGTTTTGAGTTCCCCGGTTGAGGCAACGATTAAGGTGCCAGGAGTGGAAGAGCTGTTTCAGGTTAAGAATATAACGACGGAAATTGAAAGGGACAAACAAAATGACGACCGACCGGAACAGGTGTTAGATGTTGCTTTTTCGACGGCGGTCGATCAGAATAAATTGAAAGAATACCTGCAGGTTTTCTATAAAGATGATAATTGTTATTCTTTAAAACAGGAAGCGGTAAAGGCCGGATACGATCGCAATAAAATCGACGGTCTGAAATCCCTGGATATTACTTTGGACGACCGGCGGCAGAATAATGCCAATACATATCGTTTTCGCTATCATCTGCCGGAACGCGGTCAATGTCTGATGGCGGTGGTGAGAAAGGGGCTGAGTTCGGCCGACGGCTTTACGCTGTTTACCGATGAGGTAAGGTTCCTGCCGGCGGCTGATTATCCGCTGGAGGCCCGTCTGGCGTATTCGGGTGCGGTTATTCCTTTGAAAAATAATCCGGTGCTGCAATTTGCCGCTCGCGGTGTGAAGGCTTTGGACGTGAAACTCGCCCGAATTGAAAGCGATGATTTAAATAATCTGGTAACTCAGACCAAAGGGCAGTTCGCCAGTCCGCAGTTTATCAGTTACAGTTTTAACGAATACAATATGGCTCAGGTGTTTGCCAAAAAAATTCCGCTGAACGCCGAAGATCCGGCGGAAATCAATTATGCGTCGCTGGATTTAAAGCCTTATATCGGTAAGGATAAAGGTATTTTTATCGTTATTCTCAAAGGTGTATTTGATGAGAAATACAGTTCGCCGGAAGACCGCCGGCTGGTTGTGGTAACCGATTTGGGACTGGTGGTTAAGGATAATCTTGACCGGACACACGATGTTTTTGTTGCCAGTCTGACACAGGAAAAGCCGGTTGCCGGTGCAACGGTTGAGGTCCTGGGACGCAACGGCCTGAGCATTATGCAGGTAAAAACGGACGCCGGCGGGCATGCCAAGTTGCCGGACCTCAGCGGATTTGAAGACGAAAAACAGCCGGTTGCTTATAAGGTAAGCTTGAACGGCGATGTCTCGTATCTGCCGTTTAACCGGTATGATTTGAGGGTTAATTATTCGCGTTTTGCCGTCGGCGGAGCTTATGTTCCGGAAGATAAACCCGACGGGCTTAACGCTTATGTCTTTTCCGACAGAGGAATTTATCGTCCGGGTGAAACCGTGCATACGGGAATTGTTCTGCGGCAGAACAATCTTGAAGTTCCGGCACATCTGCCTTTGGAGGTCGAGATTATGAACCCGCGCGGCAATACGGTAAGTTCCGGCAAGATTGTCAGTTCGGAGGACGGGCTGATGGAATATCGTTATGATATTCCGGCTGCGGCGGAAACCGGTTATTATAATCTTACATTGTATCGCTTAGATGAAAAACAGAGAAAAAATTATGTGGCTTCTGGTTATTTCAGAGTTGAAGAATTTGAAGCCGATACAATGAAAATGACGGCAAAATTTGTCGGGCAAGATGCTCAGGGCTGGCAGACCGGCGATAAGGTCCGTGTAGAAGTTTCGCTGGCCAATTTATACGGAAATGCCGCCGCCGGACATGAGGTGAAAGCCGATTATGTTCTGTATCCGTCAGGTTTTTATTTTGAAAAATATGCCGGTTATGTGTTTGCGGATTTGCCTCAGGAAAAAGATGCACCGGAATTGCAAACGCAAAAAGGAACGCTGGCGCCGGTCAAAACAGATGCGGCCGGCCGGGCGGTTCTGGATATAGATTTGAGCCGTTATCAAAGAGGGACATACCGGCTGGCCGTTCATATCGACGGTATGGAAGCCGGTTCGGGGCGTGGTGTCAGTGCCGATATCATGTCTTTGGTGTCGCCCAGCGATTATATTATCGGCTATAAGGCCGACGGTGCTCTGCAGAATATTGCCCGCCAGACGCCGCGCGGCGTAAAACTGATTGCCGTGGATAATGATTTGCAACAAATAGAGCGCAAAAATATAATCTGGCGGCTGAAGAAAAAGGAATATGTTTCCAATCTGGTTGAAATGCCAAACGGCACCTATGCCTATAAAACCGTTACGCAGGAAAAAGAAATAAGAGAGCAGGCGTTTGATCTGCCGGCAGAAGGTTATCAGCTGAAACTTGACACGGCGGAAAGCGGTGAGTTTGTCGTTTATCTGGAAGACCAGGGAAAAATCGTCGGAAAGATTGAGTATACCGTCGGGGCGACGGCGTTGACAGCTGTGGTTGATAAAGAGGCCGGGCTGGTGGTCAAACTCAACAAGAGCGAGTACAACGCCGGGGATACGGTTGAGGCCGAGATCAGCGCGCCTTACGCCGGTTACGGACTGGTTACGCTGGAGCGTGACGATGTTTATGCCTATAAGTGGTTTAAGAGCAGCGAGCCTCATGCAAAAGTATCTTTGACGCTGCCGCGAGAGGTTGAAGGCAATGCTTATCTGAATGCGGCGTGGTTCCGCAGTATCAAATCGGAAGAAATTTTTATGTCACCGCTGAGCTATGCGGTAGTGCCATTTGATATTAACAAAACGGCGCGGCAGCTTGATGTCGAGCTAAAGGTTCCGGAAAAAGTGCGTCCTGGCGACCGGCTGGTTATCCGCTATAAAACATCGGCACCGGCAGAAATGATTTTGTGGGGCGTTAATGAAGGAATATTGCAGATAGCCGATTATAAGACGCCGGATCCGTTATCGTTCTTTATGAATAAAAAGGCACTCCGAGTGATTACGGCACAAATCATGGATATGGTTATGCCGGAGGTTAATATAGCCCGCTTTTTGAAAGCACCGGGCGGCGGTGCCGGGGCGGAGGCGCGTATGTTAAAAGCCGCTGCTGCGGATATGGCGCTGAATACCAACCCGTTTGCCCGTAAGCTTAATAAAGTTACGGCTTTTTGGAGCGGTATTCTTCAGGCCGGTACCACGGAGCAGCAGTTTGTTTATGAGGTGCCGGAAACCTTCAGCGGCCAAATCAGAATTATGGCTGCGGCGGTTAATCCGAAACAATTCGGCCAAGCCGAGCAGACGGTTTTGGCCCGCGGTGATTTTGCTTTAGTACCTTCGGGGCCCTTTCAGGCATCGCCCGGGGACAGTTTTACAATCGGTCTCGGCGTGGCAAATCTGGCAGAGAAGGGTGCCGGGGACACCAAAATCAAAGTAACGGCGGTTCCTTCGGCCGGTGTAAAAATTACGGGAGAAAAAGAACAAACGGTGGTATTGCCGGCCGGTGGTGAGGCGGTTTTGACTTTTGCCACCGCGGCAGAGGATATTCTCGGATCGGCAGAAATTCATTTTACGGCCGAAGCGATGGACGGCAGCGGTCGAAAAGCCGGTATGCCGTATTATGTCGGCATCAGGTCCGCTGTTCCTTATATGACTGATTTGCGGCAGGGGTATCGTCAGGATAAGCTTGAGCTGAAGGATTTTGTGATTGATATGTATCCTCAATACCGGCTGCAAGAAGTGAGTGCTTCCGGTTCGCCGCTGGTTTTGGCCGGGGGATTGTTGAAATATCTGGACAAGTTTGAACACTGGTGTACCGAACAGACCGTCAGCAAGGTCTTTCCGGCGATGGCGCTGATGTTTAAACATCAGCAGATGGTTGACAGTGACGAGGTTTATAAAAAGTTTGCCGAAGCCGTTACCGTGTTGACGGAAAGACAAAAATTGAGCGGCGGATTCAGCAGCTGGGCAACGCCGCTGCTGGGAGAAAACCCCGCAGTTTCGCTTTATGCAACGGAATTTTTGGTTGAAGCAAAGCGGCTGGGAATGAACGTGCCGCAAAACCTGTTGGCAAAAGCTTTGAATTATACGCGGGGCATTGCCGGGCAGAAACCGGAAAACATTGAGGACATTTTACCGGCATATGCTGCTTATATTTTGACGCGCAACGGTGAGATAACGACCAATTATTTGTTAAATTTGGAAAAAGAACTGGCTGCAGCTGACGCTCAAAACTGGAAAAATACCCTGAGTGCGGCATATCTGGCAGCCGGGTATAAACTTTTGCAAAACGAGCCCAAGGCATTGGCCGTTTTGGGGCAGTACCGGGCAAGTGATAATTATCTGGACAATGTCCGCTATGCTTATTTAACGGCAGAGATCTTTCCGAATCAGTTTGCCGGCAATGCCGAAAAGAATATCAAACTGCTTTTGAATCCTCTGGAACGCGGTTTTTATACTACATGGAGTGCGGCTTACAGTATTCTGGCATTGAATGCTTTTGCCGGGGAGCCGGGAAGTGATAAGAATATCGTGTTTGAGGGCAAAGAGGGCAATTACGGTTTGTTTGCCAATCTGCCGCTTATGGCCGGAGAAGATCGTCTGACGGTGGTATCCGACAAGCCGTTTTATTATGTCGTGCGGCAGCAGGGGTATCGGCGTGGCGCCGTTGATAAAGCCGAAAGCAGCGGCATTGAAATATCCAAACAGTATTTGGATAAAGACGGGAAACCGGTCGAAAATGTCGGGCTTGGCGATGAAGTTGAAGTGGTCATCAAACTACGCTCGTTAACCGGAGAAGATATTTTTGACGTGGCGGTGGTTGATTTGCTGCCGGGAGGTGCGGATATTGTCAGGGATTCCGTAAGTTCGGAGACGTTTTTGGATTTCAGCGAAACACGTGAAGACCGTCTGACGGCGTATCTGACCGTTTCGCCGACGGGAAATGTCATTCGTTATAAAATTACGGCAGTCAGCCGCGGAGATTTTGCCGTGCCGCCGGTTTATGCCGAGGCGTTGTATGATACGACGGTTAAAGCGCATGATGTCAGCAGCCGGTTGGTTGTTGAATGATACGGTTGGTACGGTTTTGCGGAGCAGTTGCGGCGGCGGTTGTTTTATCGGCGCTGATTATTGCCGCGGCGCCGAAGATGCCGTTGCTGGCCGGGTATGACTTTTCAACCGCCTTTTATGATCGCAACGGAAAACTTCTGCGGTTGGAGCTGACCGAGGACGATAAATACCGGCTGAGAGTGAAGCTGCAGGATATTCCCGAAGATGTGCGCCGGTCGCTTTTGTTGTATGAAGACTGGTGGTTCTATTATCATCCCGGCGTGAATCCGTGGCGGATGTTGGAGGCCGCGGCAAATATGGCTGTCGGCGGCAGAAAGCAGGGTGCTTCGACGATTACCATGCAGGTCGCACGGATTGTTTACCGGATCGATTCTTCAACGCCATGGGGAAAAATCAAACAAATTCTGCGGGCTTTGCAGCTTGAACTTATGTATTCAAAAGATGAGATTCTGGAGGCCTATTTTAATCTGGCACCTTACGGCGGCAATATTGAAGGAATCGGTGCGGCGGCTTTAATTTATTTCGGCATCGATGCCAAGAATTTGAATCTGCTGCAAAGTATTATGTTGACGGTTGTTCCGCAGAATCCGACAAGCCGGTCGTTGTCAACGGAAAAGGGTATCAAAGAGGCCGAAAAAGCCGCGCAAAGGCTGAAAGAAAAATGGCTGGAGGTTTATCCGCAGACCGACAAAGAAATTTTATGTCTGCCGTTAAAACCGATGAAGAATCTGCCGTTTGCCGTTCCGCATCTGATACAGCGGCTCAAGAACCGGTTGCAGGGCAATGTTGTTACCACGATTGATATTAATTTACAAAAGAAGCTTCAGGATCTCGTCAGAGAATATGTTGCGGGTAACCGGCATAAAGGTTTATATAATGCGGCGGCAATGATTGTTGATGTTAAAAGCGGCGAGGTGCTGGCGAGTGTCGGCTCGGCAGATTTTTTTGCAGCGGATATTCAGGGCCAGGTTGATGGAACACGGGCTCTGCGTTCTCCCGGTTCGGTTTTGAAACCTTTTATTTACGGGCTGGCTCTGGAACAGGGAATTATTCATCCGCTTTCAATGCTGGAAGATGTTCCGCGGAATTACGGTTTGTATACGCCCGAGAATTTTGACCATGCTTTTTACGGACTGATTAACGCAACCGAGGCGCTGATCAACAGCCGCAACGTTCCGGCGGTTGATCTGCTTAAAAAGCTTAAGCCGGGAAGCTTTTATCAGATGCTCCGGGCTGCGGAAATTCCGGAGCTTAAGCCTGAAGAATTTTACGGGCTGGCTTTGGCTCTTGGCGGTGCGGAGGTTACCATGGAAAATCTGGCCGGGCTTTATGTTATGCTCGGCAACGGCGGAGAGTTTATTCGTCCGAAATATGTCGCCGGAGAACGAACGTTTCGGCAGCGATTGTTGTCACGAGAAGCTGCATATCTGGTTTTGAAAATGTTGCGGCAAAATCCGCCGCCTGATGAGGAAGTTCTTCCGTATCAGACCAAAAATAAACGGCAGAGTATTGCGTGGAAGACGGGAACTTCTTACGGCTTTCGCGATGCCTGGACGGCCGGCGTGGCAGGAAATTATGCAATTATCGTTTGGGTAGGTAATTTTGACGGGACGGGAAATCATCATTTTGTCGGCCGGACGGCAGCGGCGCCGTTGTTTTTTAATATTGTGCGGCAGGCCGATGTATGGGTGGGATTTTCGACAGATACAGAGGAAGCCGATAATTTGAATATTCGTCAGGTTGATATTTGCCAAAATACCGGAGAACTGGCCGCCGGAGGTTGTCCGCAAACGGTGCTCGGCGATTTTATTCCCGGTGTTACCTCTATCAAGATGAGTCATATCCTGCGGCAAATTCCGGTTAATGTTAAAACCGGACTCCGCGCCTGTCGGCACAAACCGCCGCAAACCAAGCTGGAATGGTTTGAGTTTTGGCCGAGCGAGGTAAAAAAGACCTTGGCCGCTGCCGGTATTAATTTTAAGGAGCCGCCGGCGTTTGAAGAAAACTGTTCGTTTGAGAATACGTCATCGGGCAGAGCGCCGAAAATTATTTTTCCGGCAGCCGGCAGCATTATTATCAGCCGGATGCAGAAGGGGCGGCAGGAGGAAGTTCCGCTCAGAGCCTCGGCTGATGCCGACGTCAAAAAAATCTATTGGTTTGTTAACCAAAGATTGGTCGGCGAAACGCAGCCCGACGAGACTTTGACGGCCGAATTGAAAATCGGGATAAATAAAATTAAGGCTGTTGACAATTTGGGGCGCGAGCAGGAAATCAGCGTCCGGGTAAAATCGGAAATCTGATTGACGGTTATGCTCCCCTATGGCTTGAAGCCATAGGGGAGAAAATTATATTTTAAAGAGCTTTAATCGAGAGAAACCGGCATAATGTTGCCCGGTCGACCCCCAGAATACGGGCGGCACGTCTTTGGGAGGTGCCGTTTTCCAACAATTGGCGGATACGGCTTTCCTGTCCGCTCAACTTAAGCTCCCGGTTTTTGCTGCCTTTCGGCCGGCCGAGGCATCGGCCTTCCGAGCGGAGACGCAGCAGGGCTTCTTTGGTGCGCTGGGATATAAGCTGTTTTTCGATTTCAGCCGAAAGTCCGAAAGCAAAGGCCAAAACTTTTGACTGAATGTCACGCCCCAGACGATAGTTGTCTTTGATGGTCCAGACCGGAGCCTCAACATTCATGCAGTGGTGCAGTATGCTCATAACCTGCAAAAGATTGCGACCGAGGCGCGACAGCTCGGAGGTTATGATGATGTCGTCCTTTTTGATTTTGCGCAGCAGTTTTCCGAGTTTGCGTTTTTCCAAATCCTGTCCTGCACTAATGGTTTCCATAATCCATTTGTTGACGGTGATTTTTTGGTTGCTGACAAATTGTTCGATTTCAAATTTTTGATTTTCGGTCGTTTGTTTGTCAGTGCTTACTCTAATATAACCATATATCATGTTACTTATCCTTTCCTATTTTGTTAAATTAGAAAGTGTTAGTATACAAGTGCCGTCTAATATGTTGAAAAACTTATGTTTTTTATGGTGTGCTTTTGGGGAAAATTTCCCATAATAAGCTTTGGAACAACTTTTGGGATATGATCTTTCGGCCAGGTTAAAGACGACTGACTGAAATTTTATATTTATACAAAAGTTAAAAAGAGGCGCCGGAAAATATATATCCGGCACGGGAAAAATATGAAAAAAGCGCTGATTGTTTTTGCCGGAGCGGTTTTTTGGCCGGTGACCGGGCAGACGATTACGACAACGGTTCCGGCCGGGACGGTTGTCAACGGTGGTGATGTCAACAGTATTGTGACGCAGGAGGTTTACGGTACGGCCAATAATTTTACCGTTTCGGGGATACAACAGGTTATGTCGGGCGGGGTGGCGCGCGGCAGTATTATTTATAATCAACAAGATGTTATGAGCGGCGGAACGGCCTATGATACATATGTTTATGCCTCCGCCGTACAGAATATCAGCGGAACGGCTTATAATTCAACGGTAATTACGCGCGGAACAATAGACGTTGATGCAGGAGGAATTGCTTATAATACGGCTGTCAACGGCGGGCTTTTGAATGTTTCGGCCGGCGGCAGTGCCGAAAATACCGTATTGAAACAGGGACGTGAAAATATTTATGGTGAAGATATCGGAGCGCGGGTCAGCGGTGGTATTCAGCAGGTGATGAGCGGCGGTGTGTCAACGGGCGCACAAATCAGCGGCGGCCGGCAGATTGTTGATGCCGGCGGAAGGGTGGAGCAATCCGTATTGTCGAGTGACGGCTGGCAGCAGGTTTCGGGAACAATTGTTAATGCGGCGGTTCTGCGAGGCGGTATACTTGATATCCTGAACAGTGGAAAAGCCGAAGGCGTGCATCTTGAGGGCGGCGATATGTACGTCAGCGCCGATGCATCATCACAAAATACGATTATGACGTCCGGGACAATGGATATTTACGGCGAAGACAGCGGAAGCACCGTCAGCGGCGGGATTCAAAACATACGTTCCGGCGGCCGGGCAACGGGAACAACCGTCAGCAGCGGCGGTGTGCAAAGGGTTTATGCCGGAGCTGTTGCTGCCGATACGACAGTTCGCAGTGCCGGACTGCTGGCTTTGTATTCCGGCGGAACATTGGCCGGACAAACCAATCTGCAAGACGCTATTTTGACAGTGGTCGGCAGTAATTCAATCGGCAGTTTGACATCGGATAATTCACTGATCAGGATTGCAAGGATGGCTGATGGTTTCAGTGGACTGCAGATTAACGAACTTACCGGAAACGGTGCTTTTTCTTTAAGCAGTAATCTGGCAGCCGGTGAATCCGATACGATTAACGTGCAAGACGTAACGGGGAGTTTTGGTCTTATTATCCATGATTATAGTGCTGACGGTACATTGCCACAGAGTTTTAAAATTATTAACGAAGATACCACCACAACCGATAATTTTTATCTGGTCGGAGATGCTGTTGATGTCGGAGCATTTCAATATAGTTTGCAGCATAGGGGTGAAGACTGGCTTTTGGTCAGGACGCAGCAGGTTTCCGACAGCTCAATTATCGCCAAGAATACCTATACATCTTTAGTGTCGCTTTTTTATACGCAGCTGACACCGATTTATAATCGTCTGCGGATTAAACGTGATCCGGACAGAAAAGACAACGGATTGTGGATTAAAGGATTCGGCCGACGGATTGATTTTGATTATGATGATGACAGCAACAGCAAAACCGATGTTTTTGGGACAGAGCTGGGATATGATCACGAAATTTGGAATGAACAAGGGAACAGAATTTTGCTGGGCGCTTACGGCGGTGTCGGCCGGGCGAGGCAAACTTATGACCGCAGCGGCCGCGGCGACGGAACAACCAAAAGTTTCGGACTTTATACGTCTTTGCGGACGGAAAACAAATGGTTTGCCGATGTTATTGGTACATATTTTTGGCATGATCAAAAAGTGCGCAGTTATACGCCCTCGGGTTCGGCGGTTGAAGGAAGTTATGACACCGATGCCTGGCAGACATCAATGTTTGTCGGAAAAAGGTGGAATTTTGCCGATAGCTGGTTTATTGAGCCGGCGGCGGGAATAAGTTATATGCATCTTAACGGCACAAAATACCGGACAAATTTTAATACGCTTATTGAGGCGGAAGATACAGATTTTGCAAACTTAAGTCTGAATTTGGCTTTCGGCAAAGGGTGGGTATTGGATAACGGAGCTTTGATAGACGTTTACGGCAAGACCGGCATTATTCATGATTGGAACGGCAAGGGACGGGTTCGGGTGGCTGACTATGCTTTTGCCGAAGATATTACGTCAACACGTTATGAAATCGGCGGCGGTATCAGTGCCTCTCTGAATAAAGACAGCCTTGCTTATATTGATGTATCGACGCAGTTTGGCGATAAAGTCAGTTTTCCCTGGGAAATGACGTTCGGTCTGCAATTGATGTTTTAGAGAAGGCGTCTGTCGGTTGTCGGTATAAAAAATTAAAAGCCGCCGACGGAAGTCGGGACATATTGACCGCGGGAGTTATAACCGTAGTCAATCCGCCGGTCACCGACGGATGTCGGGACATATTCACCGTGAGAGTTATAACCGTAATCAATCCGCTCGTTGCCGACGGATGTCGGGACGTATTGACCGCGGGAATTATAACCATAGTCAATTCTCTTTTCGCCGATGGATGTCGGAACATACTGGCCGCGGGAATTGTAACCGTAGTCAATTCTCTTTCCGCCGATTGACGTCGGGACATATTCACCACGGGAATTATAACCGTAATCAACGTTTTGTCCGTCAATTTCCGTCGGAACGTATTCGCCTCTGGAATTGTAGCCATAGCGGATATTACCGGCAAAGGACGGAGAGGTAAAAAGTAAGACAGTCAGCAGGAAAAAAAGTAAATTTCTCATTGTTAAACTTTCAATCGGAAAATTGTTCTCACAGGTTAATGACTTCCAAAAGTTTGAAGTTGTCGTCATAGATATAGCGCCGGTTAACTTTTTTGCCGGCTAAGATATCCGGAAGGAAGTCGCGGTCGGCCTCGCGCATTTCGGCGTAGGGAATCTTATCAATATCCTGCCAGAAGGTTTCAACCTCATCTTTTTTATCATGCGGCGTACCGGAAAATTCGGTGCTTTTGTATATATGGACATAAAAATCAAAATGCGGAAATTCAACATAACCGATTTTGACCGGGTTAAGAATTGTGAGGCCGGTTTCTTCAAGCGTTTCACGGCGGACACAGTCTTCCATGGTTTCTCCGGCTTCTTTTTTGCCGCCGGGAAAGTTGACGCAGCCTTTATTGATGCCGCGGTGATGGCGTATCATCAGAAATTTGTGATTTTTGGTGTCTTCAATGATTGATAAAGAGGCTTCTTTTTTCATAATCATATCCGTTCGATTGCTGAAATTTTATAACCGTATGCTATATTCTAAAAACGAAAGTGTCAATAAAAGTCAGCGGCTTATTATTCGCAATACTGAAGAGGTTGAAACGCCGGTTGACAAAAAAGCCAAAATAAAGTATGAAGTTGATATCATCTTAATTTTTATGTTCCATTAAATTATTTAGTTATGAAAAAGTTGTTTATCTTTAACGGAAACGTACTGTTTGATTTTGCAGAAACAGTAAAAGAGCTTTACGAAGCCTACAAAGAGACTTCTTTACGGCCGGAAGAGCTTGTTGTCGTTATCAGAAATTTTGTGCGGGATCCGCAATATGACAGGAACTTTGTCGATTTTTGCAAAAATTCAACGGCTTTCGGGAATTTTCCTGCAGCAAGAGGGATGGCAAAGGTTGTCGAACGCCTGGAAAATCAGGGCTATGATATAGCTGTTATTGCCGAGATAACGGACAAGCCGGATACGGTTTCTAAGTATGCTCAGAACTTGTGGCGCCATTACGGCAACAGATTGTCAAAAATTATGCCTTTTAATCAGGAAAGCCTGGGAATGGTTTTGCAGAAAGCGGCAGACGGTTATGACAAGGTTCTGATTTGCGATGCCAAGCCGGTAAATCTTGCAACGGCAAAGGAAACAGTGACAATGCCGATATGGCTGGAAAATCCTTATTATAATGTTTTCTGGTATGAAATTGACCGGAACGGGATTAAAAAAGCCGAAAACCTCAGAGAGTTGTATTGGCAAATTTTGCACGCCTGAGATGACATAAAAAAATCCGAAACGATGTTTCGGATTTTTTTTGTGAGTTGCAAAGGGTATCTTAAGGCAAAAAACGAGAAAGGTTTTTCATTGATATTATTCATAATCCGTGGTAAAAAAAGTTTGATGCGGGATGAGCGGGGTCAGCCTGCGGGTAAATAAATCCGGGAATTGAATATTTGAAACGTATGCCGGAACAAAACAGCCGATGAAGTGAAAAAGGAAAAATATGGCAAACAAATTTTGTATTGTGACAGTGTTAATGTGTTTATTGTCATCTTGCGGATTTGCTGACAAGAGTGAAGAAGTAAACGGTGTGTTGCGGTTCGGTCATGAGGTTCGTTCTTTTACGGATCAGCGTGACGGCAAAGAATATTGGGTTATTGATACGTCCGGAAAGTTGATGACGGAATATAAAAAGGTAATCGGTACGGAAGTTATTAATAACCAGCCGGTGCAGGCAAAATTGAGAATAAAAAGCGTTAAAGTGCAGCCGGACGGTTTCGCTAAGGGATATGCCGGCACTTATGAGGTGAAAGAGATAATTTCTCTCGGCAGTCGCTGATGTAACTGAAAAGATATTTGTTTTAACTTATGATATAGCGATGTTAAAGGTTACAATGTTCTTTCAATAAAACGTCTTAACGTACTGCGTTGGACACCGAGGATTTCGGCAATTTGGGATTTAGAGATGCCTTTGGCGAGTAAATTCCGCACTTTTCTGGCATTTTTGGAGAGTTTGAGCTTTTTAGATTCTGCAGAAAACGGACGCCCAAGCTTTTTACCTGAAGCTTTAAGATTGGCGAGAGATGATTTTGTGCGTTGAGATATAAGGTTTCTCTCTATTTCCGCAGCCAGACTAAAAGCAAAAGCCAGAACTTTGGATTGTATGTCATTGCCAAGACGGTAGTTTTCTTTTAATGTCCAGACCTGGCAGTTTTTATTAAGACAGGTTTCCAAAATCCGCATAACTTCAAGCAAAGACCTGCCTAAACGGGATATTTCACAAGTAATCAGGATGTCATTTTCACCTAAATTCTCTAATAAAGTGCCAAGTTTGCGGTTTTTCAGCGCTTTTCTTGAGGATATTTTTTCTTCGACCCAGTCATCAATATTTAATCCATAATTTTTTGCATACTGTTCAATCTCAAAGCGTTGATGTGCATAGGTTTGCTTGTCCGTACTCACCCGAATATAACCAATAACAGCCATTGTTTTCTCCTTTAGTTTTCTCAAAACACCGGTCATTTTAATAGAACTTTTTTATTGCCAATCTTTGTATTTCAATAGCTTACGGGATTTTTATCAATTTCGTATCTCATCTGATATATATTATCCCTCTCCAGACTCGATATTATTTTTCAACTTATTGCCATCAATGACTTGAGGTTGAGAAATACTATGCATTCTTAAAAAATACATTGTAATTAGGAAATAACAAGATATCATTTTATCATCATTAATTTTCAGGATAAATATATGCAATATACATTATATGGACCTCATAATAGACCATACATCAAACCGCGCAACATCCCTAACAAAGAACAATACTTAAATGATATTGTTTCAATAGAAGCAATTATGTTTGAACAAAAGAGCACCTACAGATATAATGATTTTTTGCATGAATGGGCGCAACTTTTAATTAATTCTATAAATCTTTTTGAGGCAGGATATTTTGATTGTGCATTCTATTCTATGAGACAAGCAATTGAGCTATCTATTCTAATATTTTATTTTGTTGATTCCCCGGATAATGTAAAAAAAGAAAAGATATCAGCTTGGTGGAATCAAAAAAATTTTCCAACGGATGGAGCTATGTTAAACGAGCTAAAAGAAAAAGGAAGAGTATGCAAAGAGATTTATGAAAAAATTCCAGAGTTTTTTAAAGATTTAAAAAATCTAAAAAGCACCATGAATAAAATAGTCCACAAACAAGGATTTTTTTATTTCTATAGTATTTTAAACCATCAATTTATTAAGCCAGACAAACAACAATGCGATCCAATCATTCATTTCAGTAATTACATAGAACGAGCAATTAAACTGGTTGCTATAATTCGAATTTTAATAGATCCTTTCCCTATTCTGCTTAGAAATCATTCAATTAATTCTAGAGTTTTTTGCCTAACCAAGCCCTATCCAGACAAAATTATTGATAAATACATAGGAAAGGATTTTTTAGCCAAATATGAACAAACCAACTATTATCAAGAATATTATCAAATATACTCAAAAAATAAAATTACTCGTATTGGAGAATTTATTACAGTAAACAAGGAAGATACCCAAGAAAACTCAGAATAAATACTAACACAAGTATTATTTTGGTTGTAATTATATATTTTTTCTATTGACCAAATCGAACGATAAATTCAACCAATTTTTGAAAGTTTCGCACGTTTTTATTTCAAAAATAAAATCACGTTAAAACAACATATAAAAAGAAAAGCATATTCTTTAATCTTCTCAGGATTATTCTCCCAAATGAGCCGGTCACAATCGTTCGGATGTTGCTCAAAAAAAGCCTATTTTTACTTTTAAACATCCGAACCAGTATAAATGCTTGATATATAAAGAAAAAACCGTCATTTCTGACGGTTTGTATTCTGTGGCTGGGGTGGCAGGATTCGAACCTACGAATGTCGGCACCAAAAGCCGATGCCTTACCACTTGGCGACACCCCAAGCATATAAGCTGTCCTATATGTAAAATAAAAATGTTGTCTTGGCAAGCCTTTTTTATATCGGCTTTACGCTTTTTTATGTTTTTTAGTGATTTTGTTGGCAAAGGCCTTGATCTTTTTTGATAAGGTTTCAGCGTCCTGAACGCGTTTTTTCTTTTTATCCTCTTTGACTTTCAATACCTCAAGGTCGCGTTCTTTGGCCAGTTTGTCAAGAATGGTTTTGACAACGTGATCCAGCTCCGAATTTTCACGATAATCAGCCGGCAGGGCGAAATTAACGCGATTATCCAGCAAAAGTTTTAGCGCATTGGTACGGTGTTTGCTTTTCGGGCGATAGACGGCGATGGCATTACCGCCGCGTTCTTTAATGATTTTCATGGACGGGATATCGGTCATTCCGTCGCCGAAATAAATCATCCGGCGGTGGGGAATGGGGCGTTGCTCGTCGGGCATATATTCATTGACGGCGCGGTCTTCGGTTTTGCTCAGGCCTTTGTTGATTTTGGCAATATACTGCGTTTTGGTTGAATAATTGACAACCCGGGCCGGCCAGACCGGCATGCCGTCCGCACTATAAACATAAGAGCAGCCGAACACATCTTTGAAGTGTTTGCGAATAGATGTTCCCTCGATAATTTCTTCCATGCCGGCGGAGATGATGTAATGTTCGATTTCCAGTCCGAGTTCGGCACCGTAAGCATTGATGCGATCGAACCAGGTTTCGACACCTTCAAAATAGGTGATGGTTTTGCCGGCATCGCATAAGAATTTTTTGGTCAGCGGGATATTGCGTTCTTTGGCAGTGTGCTGAATATAATACATTGAGCCGGTAATCTGGTCGGCGCAATGTTCACGCGACCATTGGTTAGCCTGCTGCCAGAAATGTTCCGGTTTGTCACCGAGTGCCGGAATCAAAATATAGTCCTGCATATAGGTTGTGCTTAAGGTTTCGTCAAAATCATAAATAAAAGCGATTTTAGTCAGTTTTTTTGCCATTTTTCAAATATCTCCGCTTGCTTTTTGGAATTTATCATTATAAAACATTAGAAGTTAATTTTTAATTTACGGATAAAGAGGTTTGAAATGGCTGCAACAACGATGGATCAACTGGTTTCTCTGTGCAAAAGAAGAGGCTTTATTTTTCAAAATGCCGATATTTACGGCGGTTTGCAGGGGGTTTATGATTACGGTCCGCTGGGAGTTGAGCTGAAGAACAACCTGAAAGCCGCATGGTGGCGCTCAATGGTTTATGAGCGTGACGATGTCGAGGGGCTTGATGCGGCCATTCTGACCAACCAGAAGGTTTTGCATTATTCGGGGCATGAAGATACGTTTTCCGATCCGATGGTTGACTGCAAAAAATGCAAAGGGCGTTTCAGAGCCGATCATCTGAAAGACCACAAATGCCCGAATTGCGGTTCGACCGATCTGACCGAGCCGCGGCCGTTTAACCTGATGTTTAAGACGTCTATCGGTCCGGTTGATGACGGTTCGTCTTTCGGTTATCTGCGGCCGGAAACGGCTCAGGCGATTTTTACGCAGTTTAAAAACGTGGTTGACGCGACTTCGCGCAAGCTGCCGTTCGGTATTGCGCAAATCGGCAAGTCTTTTCGCAACGAAATTACACCGCGTAATTTTATTTTCCGGGTGCGTGAGTTTGAACAGGCCGAGCTTGAATATTTCGTGATGCCGGGCGAAGATGAAAAATGGCATGAAATCTGGAAAGAAGCGCGGATTAAATGGTGGGAAGAGCAGGGCTTAAAACGTGAGCATATGAATATTTATACCACGCCGAAAGAAGATTTAGCCCACTATGCCAAGGCCTGTTACGATATTGAGTATCAATTTCCGCACGGTATGGAAGAGCTTGAAGGTATTGCCAACCGTACGGACTATGATCTCGGCAATCATACCAAGGCGCAGGAAGAAATGAACCTGACCTCACGTTGTCATGAAAATAAAGAGTCAACGCAAAAATTATGTATTATGACCGATGACGGCAAATGGGTGGTGCCGTTTGTGATTGAGCCGTCAATGGGAATTGACCGGGGCGTTTTGGCGGTAATGACCGAAGCTTATACCGAAGAAGATTTGGGCGGCGGCAACAGCCGGGTGGTTTTGAAACTTAAAAAACATCTGGCGCCGATTAAGGTGGCGATTATTCCGCTGAAGAAAAACAATGAGCAGATTATGGCCAAATGCCACGAGATTAAACAAAGTCTTTTGAAACTCGGTATCGGACGGGTGGCTTTGGAAAATACCGGTAATATCGGCAAGGCTTACCGCCGGCATGATGAGGTCGGGACGCCGCTGTGTCTGACGGTAGATTTTGAAACGATTGAAAATCAGCCGGAGACGGTAACAATCCGTGACCGTGATACGATGGAGCAAATCAGGATTGCCACGGCGGATTTGAAAGATTATTTAAGAAACTACTTCAATGAATAATATCAAGGGCGCTTGAAATAAGCGCCCTTTTTTAAGATCTTGAATAACAGACAAACGTCGGAAACGGTGCTTATCTTTGCTGGTGATATACATACTTAATTTTAAATTCCCGGGGTTGCTTTTTACTGCCGATATTATATATATAAGCTTATGTTGATTTGATGAAGCAAAGTTTAGATTAATGGCCTTGGAGTTTGTTGAAAAACAACAAATATTAACCGTTGTTCTGGAAGGGGATCTGCGCCGGTATGATAACCGGGAGCAGATTACCGAATTAAGTGCCGCGGCACAAAAAGCCAGACAGGTGGTTTTTGATGCGTCGCATCTGCAACAATGGGATTCGACTCTGGCGGCATTTTTGTATCAGCTGCTTCTTCAGGCCGGTGTACGCAAGGATAAGATTAATCTGGACGGGCTGCCGGAAAATTTGCGGCAGTTGTTGGAACTGGCTTTGGCCGTTGACCGCAAACCGTCTTCGCGTTCTGCCAGAAAAGAAGGCTTTTTGGAAGAACTCGGCAGCCGGGGTTTGGAGATGTATGACGGGTTAAAAAAGGCTTTGTCATTTATGGCCGAGGCCGGGCGTTCGCTGGGGCGTTTTTTCAGCGGCCGGGCGGTAATGCGGCCGGTTGATTTTGAGTTTGCGCTGGAAGACTGCGGCTATAAAGCTATCGGGATTGTCAGTCTGGTCAGTTTTATGGTCGGGTTGATTTTGGCTTTTGTCGGTGCTTTACAGCTTAAGATGTTCGGGGCGCAGATTTATATTGCCTCGCTGGTTACCATCGGCATGATACGGATTATGGGCGCGATTATGGCAGGTATCATCATTGCCGGCCGTACCGGTGCCGCCTATGCTGCCACTATCGGCACCATGCAGGTTAACGAAGAAGTCGATGCCTTGAAAACATTCGGCTTTTCGGTCAGCGATTTTTTGGTTTTGCCGCGGTTGCTCAGTCTGGTTATAACCATGCCGTTTTTGACCATGCTGGCCGATATTATGGGAATGCTCGGCGGCGCTTTTGTCGCGGTATTGATTTTGGATATCTCGGCGCCGCAGTATTGGCAGTATTCGATTAATGCGTTCGGATTGGCTAATTTTCTGGTCGGGATTTTTCACGGATTTGTTTATGGTATCATTATTTCGGCCTGCGGCTGCTACTACGGTGTTAACTGCGGCCGCAATGCCGATAGTGTCGGTGTGGCGACGACCAAAGCGGTGGTGTCGTCAATCGTTATTATGATTGTGGTTACCGGTGTTTTGACTTTGATTTTTGAGGTGTTGGGCATATGACGGCGGCAGACGTAAAAATTAAAGTTGAAAATCTGACCATTGCCTACGGCAGCAATGTTTTGATGCGCCGGGTCAATTTTGAAGTTAAAAAAGGCGATGTCTTTATCATCATGGGTGGTTCCGGTAGCGGTAAGAGCAGTCTGCTGCGGGTTTTGACCGGGTTGAAGGAACCCTCGGCCGGCCGGGTTTTAATTGACGGGGTTGATTTTGATGCGGCGCCGCCGGTACAGAAAAAGGCTATTATGCGCGGCTGCGGTATCTTATACCAGAGCGGCGCTTTGTTCAGTTCCATGACTTTGGCGGAGAATATAGCCCTGCCGCTGCAGCAGTATACCGATTATTCGGCCGCAACAATCCGTGATCTGGTGGCTCTGAAACTGGCGCTGGTCGGCTTAAAGGGGTATGAGGATTTTTATCCGGCGGAGATTTCGGGCGGTATGAAAAAACGCGCCGGTCTGGCCCGAGCCTTGGCGCTGGATCCGGATATTTTGTATTTTGACGAACCCTCGGCCGGATTGGATCCGGTCAGCTCCAAACTGCTGGATGATTTAATTTTGGAAATTAATCAAAGTCTGGGAACAACGATTGTTGTTATCACTCATGAGTTGAGTTCGATTTTTGCCATAGGCAAAAACGCAATTTATCTGGACAACGAAACCAAGGGAATTTCGGCTTACGGCAATCCGCATGAACTGCTGAAAAATCCGCCGAATCATAATGTATTGAGTTTTTTAACCGGAGGTAAAAAATAATGGCAAAACAACCTAACCGCAGATTAATCGGTTTGTTTCTGATTATCGGTATAGCCGTGTTTCTGTTTATCATCGGCTTCTTGCTGCAGAACAAACTGTTTGCCTCACGAGGAAATGAGGTTGTGATGTTTTTTGAGGAATCGATTAACGGTTTGGGTGTCGGTTCACCGGTGGTTTTGAAGGGTGTTAAAATCGGAGAGGTCAGCAAGATTGACATCGTGGTTAATACCGAAACGCTGGATTTCAGTATTCCGGTTTATGCCCGGATGAATTCAAAAGGCATCAGCAGCACCATTAATTATAAAAACGGGCGTGAAGTTTTGGGTGCGTTGGTGGAAAAAGGGCTCAGAGCGCGTCTGGCCTCGCAGAGTTATGTGACGGGGCAGCTGATGGTGGAGTTTGAGATGCTGCCGGATACACCGGTTAAATATCATGAAGGTGCCGGTGTTCCCGAAATTCCGACGGCTTTATCAACTTTGGGTGAGTTGTCGCGAGGGCTGCAGAAAATGCCTCTGGCCGAGGGGGTTAAAAACTTTAACGACTTCTTTAAAGGGTTGAATCAGAGTATGCCTGACATAAATAAGATTATTGAGGATATTGAACGGGTGGTCAGCCGTAATCAGGGAACGTCAGCCGAAGTTTTGAACAACTTTAACAATGCGGCCGTTAATGTCAGCCGGGCGGCCAAGTCCATGCAGAACCTGACGGATTATCTGGAACGGCATCCGGAAGCTTTAATTAAAGGGAAGAAATAAAATGAGAAAATTTACCGCAGTTTTGATGATGTTGTTTCTGGGCGGCTGCCTGGGTGGTTATAGTCCGACCAACAAATTTTATTACCTGCAGCCGGTTGATGCTTCGGAGGTTTCGGCTTTGAGTCGGAAGAAACTCAGCATCGGCGTGAATGATGTTGTCTTGCCTGATTATCTTGACCGGCCGCAGATTATTGTTTTTGATCAGGGCTCACCGCAGATGAAGATTGACGAAACCAACCGCTGGGGTGAGGCTCCGGCAACCATGATTCAGCGGACTCTTGCGGCAGATATTGCCGCCTATCTGCCGCAGTCGGCGGTTAAGGCAAAAATTTCCTTGGACGAAAGATTTTCTTATCTGGTAAATGTGCAGATTGTGCGCATGGACATGATAGAAGGCGGCGAGGCCGTTTTTGAAGCCTGGTGGTCGGTCTATAATGCCTCAGGCAACCGGTTGCTTCAGCAAAAAACGGCATTGCGGCAAAAGACGGACGACGGATTTGACGCTTATGTCGAGGCGGAAAGCCGGATGATTGCCGCAATGGGGCGGGATATTGCCAAAGCCGTTGCCGGATTAAAATAAACCGTTTTAATTTTCCAATACTTTGACGATTTTTTCGGTTATGTCCCGGGCATCGCCGTAAAGCATAATTGTGTTCGGCGCATAAAAAAGCGGGTTGTCAACACCGGAATATCCTCCGCCCAGCGAACGTTTGACAAAGAATACGGTTTTGGCTTTGGCGACATCAAGTACCGGCATACCGTAAAGCGGTGATGACGTATCATTTTTGGCCGAAGGGTTGGTAATGTCGTTGGCACCGATGACATAAGCGACATCGGCAGAGGCAAACTCATTGTTGATATCGGCCATTTCATAAATATCGGCATAATCAATGCCGGCCTCGGCCAGCAGGACGTTCATGTGTCCGGGCATACGGCCGGCAACCGGATGAATGGCGAATTTGACTTCAACGCGGTATTTGTCGCGTAACAGGGCTGCCATTGTTTTGACAGCGTGCTGTGCCTGGGCGGCGGCCATGCCAAAACCGGGAACAATGATGATTTTGGCGGCATTCTCCATAATAAAGGCGGCATCTTCGGGAGCTCCGGCGCGGGCGGTTCGCGTTTCATCGGCCGGGGTTGCGGCAGTGTGGGCGGAAAATCCGCCGGTGAGAATATTCAGAAGCGAACGGTTCATTGCCTTTATCATAATGTAGGCCAAAATCGAACCGCCGGCGCCGACAACGGAACCGATGATGATGAGCAGGCTGTTGTCAAGCGACAGACCGATGCCGACGGCCGCCCAGCCGGAGCCGCCGTTGAGCAGAGATATGACAACCGGCATATCGGCGCCGCCGATCGGCAAAATCAACAAAAATCCCAAGATGAGAACCAGTGCGGTCAGGGCAAAAAACAAAGTTTGTTTCGGTTCCGCGATAAACCATACGGACAAAGCAATGACGGAAATAAACAAAGCAGCATTGAGCGGATATTGCAAAGGAAAGTTGACGGATTTGGCGGTTATCAGTCCCTGCAATTTGGCAAAGGCAACAAAAGAACCGGAAAAAGCCAGGCCGCCGATGATCATGCCGATGGTATTGTCGAGGTTTTTCGGCGATGAAGAAATGACCTCGGACAGGGCAATGCAGACGGCAGCCAGGCCGCCCAAACCGTTGAAGGCTGCAATCATTTGCGGCAGGGCGGTGATTTTGACTTTAAGCGCCGAATAAGTTCCGACGGCGGCACCGAGAATGATAATTAAAACGACCAGCGGATAATTCGGGAGCCTGAGCGCCATAACGGCGGCGGCAACGGCAAGAGCCATGCCGGCCATGCCCAAGATGTTGCCGCGGCGCGCCGTGTGCGGTGCTGCCAGCGAGCGAATGGACACAATCATTAAGAAACAGGCCAGAAGATAAGAGGTGTTAATCAGGGCGGACATTATTTTTTCTCCCGGGATTTAAACATGGCCAGCATACGCTGTGAAACGACAAATCCGCCGACAATATTGACGGCGGCCAGAAAACAGGCCAGATAAGACAAAAACAAATCGGCAGCGGAACTGTTGGTTTCAAGCGAGATTAACGCGCCGATGATGATAATGCCGGATATGGCATTGGAAACGCTCATCAAAGGTGAGTGCAAAGCCGGTGTAACACCCCAGATGACAAAATATCCGACAAAACAGGACAGCATTAAAATCGTCAGAAGAATCCATATATCCATTTTCAGCCTTTCAATAAACAGGTGGAAGTTATCAGCGGATCGCCGCTATCCGGGACAAAAGCTTTTTGTCCGGCGGAATAAAATTGCAGGATAAAGTTGCACAGATTATTGGCAAATAGTATACTGGCCGTGGTCGGAACTTCGGCGGCCAGCAAACTGCCGCCGTAAATAATGACGTTTTCCGTCCGGATAATCCGGTTGTCGAGAGAATTTTCGATATTGCCGCCCCGGTCGGAGGCCATATCAATCAAAACGGTTCCGGGAGAAAGCTTTTGCAATGATTTTCGGGTAATAATTTTTGGGGCTTTCCGTCCGGCAGTCAGAGCTGCGGTTATAATCACGTCAATTTGCGGCAGCAGCGGTTGAAAATCCGGCAGAAATTCCGCGCCGAGAGAAGTAATCTGTTCTTTGACCTCGGGGCGCGGGTCGGAAGCAAATACTTTTCCGCCCAGGCGTTTGGCCGTGGCTATGGCCTGAAGACCGGCCACACCGACGCCGATGATTAAAAACTTCAGCGGTGGGATTGTGCCGGCGGAGGTTATCATCAGGGGAGCAATCCGGTTTCCCAGCACCAAGGATTTGATGACAGCCTGATAACCGGCCAGATTGTTTTGCGAGGATAAAATATCAAACGGTTGAGCCCGGGATATTCGCGGCAGCCGCTCCAAGGCAAAAGCACAAATATTTTTGTCACGCAGCTCTTTTAGCTGCGGTTGGGTCAAGTTTTGCAAATCTCCGATTAACAAACTCCGGCGGCGCAGCAGGGCAATTTCATCAGAGACCGGAGCTTTGATTTTGAGCAGGATATCCGTTTGCGGCAGAATTTCGGCAGCCGTTTTACAGATGACGGCTCCGGCTTTTTGATATGCGGTATCCGGGAATCCGGCAGCCTGGCCGGCACCGGCTTCAACTAGTAACTTAAAACCTTTGTTTATAAATATTCCGGCAGTGGCCGGTGTGGCGGCAACTCTGGTTTCGCCGGGGAAGGTTTCTTTGATGATGCCGATAATCATTGTCTGCCAGCTTTGTCTGTTAACGGATTGTAAAAACAAAAAGGTATATAGTCTGTTTAATGAAATATACAATGCCGGGACGGAAGGATTTTTGATGAAAGAATTATGGAAACTGTTTGCGTTGTTTTTTAAAATAGGTTTGTTTACGTTTGGCGGCGGCTATGCCATGCTGCCGCTTTTGAAGGCCGAGCTGGTTAATAAACGGCGCTTTGTCAGCGAGCAGGAACTTCTGGATATGTATTCCATCGGCCAGTGTACGCCGGGAATCATAGCCATTAATGTTGCCACGTTTATCGGGTATAGGCAAAAAGGAATCCGCGGTGCAATCACGACAACGGCGGGAATGGTCATGCCGTCGCTGATTGTGATTATTCTGCTGGCATCGGTTTTGCAAAATTTTGCCGACAACCGGTATGTCGCTTATGCTTTTTCCGGCATCAGAATTTGTGTGGCGGCGTTGATTGCCGACGTGATTTTTGATTTGGCCCGCAAAAATATTGCCGGTTATATGAGTGTGTTTGTGTTTATCGGCGCTTTGGCTTTGCTGGTCGGAGCGGGGCTTTCGGCGGTGTGGATCGTCATTATTGCCGGAACCGTGTCGCTGGCTGCCGGTGAAATCAGGAGAAAGAAGAAATGATTTATCTGCTGTTGTTTTTTGAGTTTTTTAAAATCGGTTTATTTGCCATCGGCGGCGGATTGGTAACGGTTCCTTTCTTGTTTGATTTGACGGAAAAATACGACTGGTTTTCGCCGTCCGAGCTGGCGGATATGATTGCAGTGTCGGAATCGACGCCGGGACCGATCGGCGTTAATATGGCTACTTTTGCCGGATTTAAAGCCGCCGGAATTTTAGGTGCTTTAACGGCAACGTTCGGGCTGGTTTTGCCTTCGGTCGTTATTATCATTATGGTGGCAAAACTCATGCAGAAGTACAGCTGCAATACAAGAGTGCATACCATTTTGGAAGGAATCCGACCGGCGGTGCTGGCGTTGATTTTGTTTGCCGGGGTGCAAATTGCCCAGATTGCCCTGACGGGAAGTATTGAAATTTTGATGTTTGTTGCTTTGTTTGCCATGATGCGGCAGTGGAAACAAAGTCCGATCCTTTATCTGGGACTGGCGGCCGTTTTGGGAATTGCTTTGAAATTATAAAGCCCTCTGAAAAGAGAGGGCTTGAGAAAGTTTTTTAAGCGTGCCGGTTAATCCATTCGGCAAGAACTGCTTTGGAGTTAAAGCCGACTTTGGTATCAACAAGTTTGCCGTCTTTGAACAACAGCAACGACGGGATGCTGCGAATACCGTAGTTTGCCGGTGTGGCGGGTGCTTCGTCGACATTCATTTTGCAAATTTGTATTTTGCCGGACATTTCGCCGGACAGCTCTTCCATAATCGGCAGAAGCTGACGGCAGGGACCGCACCATTCGGCCCAAAAGTCAACCAGAACAAGGCCTTTGGATTTGAGAACTTCGGAGTCAAACTGTGCGTCGGTAATCGCTTTCATCTTTTTTTCCTTTCTGTCAGAATTATGTTTCTTACAATATAGTTATAATTTTGAGATAAATAAAGCTCTTTGTTGCAAAAATCAGCTTTTTATTGTGCGAGGCCTATTCGATTTTCATGATTTTGGCGGTGTTGGTCCATAAAATATAGGTTTCAATATTTTTGTCCGGGTATATTTTTTTTACCAATTCCCGATAAGCCCGCATTTGTTTCAGGTAAGCACCCGGAACGCTGTCGGGGCTTTCTGCCGCCGGGCGGTTGGTCTTGTAGTCGACGATCATGACTTTGTCCAGGCAGACGACCAGACGGTCGATTTGTCCGGAAATGATGCGGTCGCCGACTTGGCCCATCAGCGAAACCTCGGCAACGGAATCGGCGCCGAACAGCGGGGCAAATTGCGGATTGTTGACCAGCGAGAGAACTTCGTCGGCAATTTTGCGGCGTTCATTTTCCGGCATTTCGGCCGCCTGGTTTTGTAAAAACTCAGCGGTGCGGCATTCTCTTTCATCAACGGGGATCGCAGGTAGAAACTGCAGCAGTTTGTGAATGATTCTGCCCCGGCCGTAAAGCCTGATATTGTCGTTTGTCTGCAGCGGCGAGACGGTCGCAATACCGGTTTCGTCCTGATGCGACGGTGTTAACGGTTTGGCAAGCGGTCCTTCGTCTGGCGGGCAGTTGGTCAGCCAGGATGGGATTTCAGCTTTAGCCGGCGCCGGTGTTTTCGTCGCTGTCGACGGCGGGACGATTTGTTGGGAAACCTCATAAACAAGTTTGCCGTCAGCCTGTTTTTCGGCCAGAGGTTCAAAGGCTGATTTGCATATCTCGTACCAAGATTCTTCGCTGGGTTTGTTTTTTTGTTGCCAGCCGCAAATACACAAACACTCTTCGGCACGGGTCAGCGCAACATAAAGCAGGCGGTGATATTCCTCAAGCGAGAGTTCTTTTTCTTCTTCTTTAAGGCGTGCGGCGCGGTTTTCATAGTAATCTTTGCCGAGAGGGTAAAACAAAACATCTTTGTCTTTAAGCCAGCCGGCCTCCTGTTTGACGGCTTTGACACGGACGGTATCGGGCAAAATGACAATCGGCGCCTGCAAACCCTTTGATGTGTGGACGGTCATTATTCGGACGGCATCCTGGTTGTCTTGTTCCAGATTGCGTTTGATTTCAACATCGTCCTGACGCATCCAGCCGACAAATAATTGCATTGACGGAATATGCTCGCGCTCAAAATCAAGGCACAGATTTATAAATTCGTCCAAGGCATCTTCACATTCAAAACCCAAACGTTCGATGAATTTCCGCCGGCCGTTCAGGTTGCTTAAAACATGGGTGAAAAACTCAAAAGGTCTTTTACTGGCGGCCAAAATCAGCAGGCTTTGCAATTCTTCCGCCACGGCGGCATAGTCGGCATTTTGTCTGAGACGCTGCCAGAGGCTTGTGCTTCCGCGGTTGTAACAAAGCGTGAAAAGATCTTGGTCGTCAAGGCCGAACAGCGGCGATTTCAAAAGGCAGGCCAAAGTCAGATCATCGTCCGGCAGCAGCGTAAATTCGGCCAGAGCCAGCAGGTCATTAACGGCAATTTGTTCCAGAAGTTTAATCCGGTCGACGCCGGCGATATTGACTCCGGCATTTTTACAGGCACGGACAAGTTCTTCGACAAAGGCGTTGCGCCGTTGCACCAGGATTAGAAAGTCACGGTATTGCAGCGGTCGACCTTTTGATTTCAACAGTTCACCACGGCTGACTTTAGCTTTGATGTTTTCGGCAATTTGCTGCGCCAATCGGGCAGACGGTGAAACGGCGGTAATTCTTTCAACCGGCGGCAGCCAGATTTTATCCGCATTATCGGCTGCTTCGGCTGCAACCGGCGGCCAAAGTTCTATGCGGCCGCCGTCGCCGATGCGTGACGGGATATGGGCAAGCTTTTGTTCAGGGCGCACGACGCCCTGTCGTGCCTTGCCGCCGGCAAAGACCGCGTTAACAACATCAAGAACTGCGGCAGTGGAGCGGAAAGATACTTCCATGTCAACTTCGCGGAAAGATGCATCACGGTTAAAGAAATAGTTGCGCATTTTTTCAAATTCCCGCGGATCGGCTCCCTGGAAAGAAAAAATCGACTGTTTGCGATCGCCGACGACAAAAACGGTCGGGCGGGAGTTTTTAACGCCGCTGCCGGAAAAGAACTCATTGGTCAGTGCTTTGATGATGGCCCATTGAGAGGGAGAAGTATCTTGCGCTTCGTCAATCAATACGTTATCAATGCCGCCGTCTAGTTTGTACAATACCCATTCGGCGACACGGGGCGCTTCAAGCAGGCGGCGCGTCAGCATAATCAGGTCGTTATAATCCATTTTGGAACGGCGTTTTTTGTATTGCCGGTAGCGTTCGAGAATTTCGGCCGTAAGGGTTAAGACCGCCCGAGTGGCCTGCAGCAGATCGGCAGCTTTTATTTTGTCGGCCGTTTCGCTCAGAAGTTGTTTTTGCCGGTTTAGGCAGGCCTCGGCTTCGGGGAACATCTGGCAGGATTTTTGTACCAGTAATTTTTTGTTGGACAGAAGCAGTTTGCAAAGAGACGCAAAATCTTTGCCGGTGACAGCCGTCGTCAGTGTTGCCGCATATTTGCGTGATGTTTCGGTGCCGGCTTCAAAGGCTGCCGTCAGCAGTTTGATGTCATCATCAATCAGGTTTTGCCAAAAATTGTTTCGGAGTTCTTCGGCGGTGGTTTGCGGGGTTATGCCCAGTATGACTGCGGCATGGTCAATCATTTCATCGGGATTGCGGTATTTTTGCAGGTATTCTTCAATGGAGCCGCGCTGCTCGGTAACAGATTGCAGAATTTTGGGAAATGTTGACTCGGAAACGGATGCCGTCAGCCAGGAAAGTGCTCCGGCAGTGTCAGGGGCAATTTGTCCGCGAAGGATTTCGAGTTTGATTTTTTCCAATGCCTCGTTTGACTCACGGTCGTCCATGATTTCAAAATAAGGTGATATACCGGCTTCCAGAGGGAAGCGTTTCAAAATTTCCTGACAAAAGCTGTGAATGGTCTGAATCTTAATGCCGCCGGGAGTATCAAGCAAAACGGCAAACAGCCGGCGGGCCTGAGCCAGAATATCAGCCGCTTCGGCAGAACTGCCCAGTTTTGTTCCCAGCAGTTGTTCAAGTTCGGGGACGAGTTTGTCATCAGCGGCAACGGCCCAGCCGCTCAAACGGCCGGCAATGCGGTTGCTCATTTCGACGGCGGCGGCCTTGGTGTAAGTCAGGCACAAAATGCGCGCCGGATTGATGCCGTTCAGCAGCAGCCGCAATACCCTGTCGGATAAAACTTTTGTTTTGCCGGTGCCGGCAGAAGCTTCCACCCAGACGGAAACAGCCGGATCGGCTGCTTGGCGTTGTTTATCCGAGGCGAGAGTTATACGTTCTTTTTTTTGCTGCTGCAGATTGTCCATTAGTCGTCTTCCTCTTCTTTGACGGACCACTCCCGCACGCGCGCCAGATGTTCATAATCGGAGTATTCCGGCGCATTTTTCGGGTTCGGCCGACTCAGATAGCCGGTTGATTCAAAATCAAACAGGTTGATTACTTTCAGAAGGTGTTTGCGGGTATCGTCTAAAAGTTTTGCGATATCATCATCAATTTGAATAACTTTGTCCCCCAGCCGCCAGTAAATCAGGCTGTTTACTGCCGCGGCATTGATACCGTTAAAACCTCCTGACGAGGCAATAAGCCCTTCAATCGGCAGTTGGGGTGCATAACCGGTTTTTACTTCTTTTGCCGAACGAGCCCGACCGGTTTTATAATCAATAATATTCAATTCGCCATCCCGTGTTTCATCTATACGGTCGGCTTTGGCATAAATTTCAAATTTGCCGCCGGGCAGGTCATCAAAGAAAAGACTGCCCCATACTTCGCTGTGGGTTTGTGAGATATCCGGACGGTATTGTTTTTCGGTAGCGACAAGCCAGGATATCATTTTGTTGAGTTTGGGGCGCCAAAAGGCTTGTTTTTCCGGAGCGAATCCGCTTTCGGACAAAGCCTCTTCTCCTAATTGCAAGAGAATCTCTTCGGCATTGTCGGGAAAGTTTTGAGGATAATTCCGGCCGAATTTTTCCAGAATGCCGTGCACCATGTTGCCGAAGTCGACGGCACCGGCCTCGGGCTCAAGTTCGTTTAACGGTTTGAGGCGTAAAATATATTCGGCATAAACACTGTAAGGATCACGCAGGAGCTTTTCAAAAGCGCTGGCCGACAGTTTGCGCGGCCGAGCCGCCAGCGGCGGGGTAGGTGCCGGTGCGGCAATTTTAATCTGACGCTCCGACCGGTCAAGAGCTGCGGCCAGTCGTTGATATTCGGTTTCTTCAACAACGGTTTTATCAATGTTTAGCGCCTGCAAAACCGTTTCAAGGCGCATCCACCAGCGTGATTTGACGGTCGGGGCACCGTCGGTCATGCAAGAGCGAGTCAGGCAAACATCGGCGGCGCCGAGCAAGTTGGCAAAATCAAGCGCCAAAACGCCGATTTGTTTTTCGGGTTGTTCAAAACCAAAGTCGCGTTTCATCGGCCGCGACATCCACGGGTCCGCCGCTGCCGCCGGCGGCCAGATGCCTTCGTTGACGCCGCCGAGAATAACGGTGTCAAAATGGTTGAGGCGGGCTTCCATCGGGCCCAAGATGCGCACCCGGTGATGGCTCGGACGCTTGCTGCGAACCATGACAGAGGCCATCATGGTTTCAAACAACGGCAGATATTCTGCCGTTTCGATATCCCCCAGAACAGCGGCATGTTCAAGCCAGCCGGACATGAAAGCGGCACCGGCTTCACCGTCCTCATTCTGCCATAAAAGAGTCGAACCGGGCTGCCGGTCGTCGGCGGCCAAAGCTTCGGCAAACATCAGGTGTTTGGTTAATATTTCCTGTAAAGAGGCTTTGCCGGCCTGGAACAGCCGGATTAAATCGTCGGCAAGAGAACGGACGGTATGCAAAAAAGAATCGACATCTGTGTTTTGTTCGCCGCCGCGCCAGACGTCTTTATCCAGTCTGGCGGCCAGTCCGACTGCGGATTTTTTGTTCATGCCGCAGGAAAACAGAGGATTTTTGAATAAGGCCAAAAGTTCTTCTCTGCCGGAATCGGAGGCAACGGCATTGATGCAGAGACGCATAAAAATTCCCCATGGGGTTTGCGCCAGCGGGATACCGGCGGAATCATCAACATTTATATTCCAGCGCCGCAGTTCGGCCGCGGTGCGTCGGGCCAGACTGCGATCCGGTGTGATCAGGGCAACGGTTTTTTCGGGGGTTTGCAAAACATGGCGGATCAAAACGGCAATCGTCAATGCTTCGCTGCGGGAATCGGGGCATTCAATCAGGCGGATACCGTCGACGGCTTTGGTGGACAGAGTTCCGTTAAGTAACCGCCAGCGGTGCGAACAGACAGCTGGCCGCATAATTTCGCTGATGAGTTTTTCGCGGCCGGGATTTTTTGAAGCGACCAAAGGCATAACGCTGCTGCGGTTGATTTGCAGATAATCCAGAAGTTGTTTCAGTTCAAACTGCGGGTGGGTTTCATCAACTTTTTCCCAGGCATCTTCTTCCAGACAGGTATCCAGTCCGGCAAGATAAACTTCTCCCTGCGGCAGGGTGAGAACCGTTTTGACCAAAAGCTTCATTGCCGGCGAAACGGCTGTTGTGCCGGCAATAATAATACGTTGTTGCGGCGGGTTTTGCTGCCAGATGCGGCATTGAGCCTCAATCAGGCGGTTTTTGCGGTCGCCGGCGTCAATAACGCCGCGTTCGGCCAAAATGTCCGGCCAGTAGGCGGTGATGATGTTTAAAAATTTGAGGGTTTCCTGCCAGTGGACGGCATATTCCTCCGGCGCCAGAGAAGCTAGATTGTTCCAGTCCAGATTTTGCAGGGAGGCGCGGTCTATCAGAGAGCCGAGTTCGGCAGCCAGCCGGCAGGATTGAGCCAGAGAAATTCGTTCCAGGCCAAATTCGGCATAGCGGCTCATGATGAGCCGCATAAACAGCAAAGTGCGTTCCAGAGGATCAACCGCCGGCGGCAGTGCCAGAAATTCCCGGTCGGCGTGCTGCCCGCTTAAAATCAGTTCGTCTTCGGCGACATCGCCGATGGCACGCATTTGCGGCAGAAGGGTCGGTGACATTCCTTTTTTGCGGACAAAAGCCTCGGCCAGGCTGCGGCAGGCGCGGTGATTGGGCAGCAATATCAAAATTCCGGCCAGATCAAGTTCTCTGCCGCGGCAGTCATTCAGTAATTTGGCGGCCAAAGTTTCGACAAAACAATCGGAGGTGGGAATGTTATAAACGGCTGGCATTAAATTCCTTTTGCAAAAAGGCGGCGACGGCTCGGCCGCGATGTGAAATTCCGGCTTTTTCGGCATGGGTCATTTCAGCAAAAGTGCGGTCAAAACCGTCGGGTACAAAAACGGGATCAAAGCCGAAACCCTCACTGCCGCGCCGTTCGGCAATGATTTTACCGTTAACGCGCCCCTCATAAAAACGAACGGGGTGTCCGGGCTGTTTTAAGGCCAGAACGCAGGAAAAATGCGCCGACCAATCTGGATTGCCGCAGGCCTTGAGCTCATCAACCAGCATGGTCATTGCCTTGTTAAAGTCACGGTTGGGTGCATAACGAGCCGAATAAACACCGGGCCGGCCACCGAGAGCATCGACGCAAAGACCGGAATCATCGGCCAGGCAGGGCTTGCCGGAAATGTTTGCCAGAGTTTCCGCCTTGAGGGCGGCGTTTTCGGCAAAGGTAGTCCCGGTTTCTTCAACATCAGGCAGGTTTAAATCCGATGCAGCATAAACCTTAACGCCAAACGGCGCCAGCATTTCTTTAAATTCGGTGATTTTGCCCTGATTATGTGAGGCAATAACCAGTTCGTTCAGCATTGTAAAGCCTCCTTTTGTTTGGCGATAATTGTTTGGATACCCTGTTTGCCCAAGTCAAGGAGCCGGCCGAATTGTTGTTCGGTAAAGGGTTCGCCTTCAGCAGTTCCTTGAATTTCCACAATCTTTCCGCTTTCGGTCATGACAAAGTTCATATCAACCTGAGAGGTGGAATCTTCTTCGTAGTCAACGTCAAGGACGGGTTCGCCGTTGCATATGTCACAGGAGACGGCAGCGACAAACTCACGAATGGGGTTTTCCGTTAAGCGTTCTGCTTTGATTAATCCGGCAATGGCCTGATGCAGGGCGACAAAACCGCCGGAAACGGAGGCAACTCTTGTGCCGCCGTCGGCCTGAAGGACATCACAGTCAATCAAAATCGAGATTTCAGGCATTTTTTCAAGATTAACAACCGCACGCAGCGAACGGCCGATAAGACGCTGGATTTCCTGACTGCGGCCGGAAGGTTTTTTGGTTTCGCGCGGAACGCGGGTTTGAGTGGAACGCGGCAGCATGGCGTATTCGGCGGTTATCCAGCCTTTTTCCTGTCCTTTGAGCCAGGAGGGAACTTTATCTTCAACCGTGGCGGTGCATAACACATGGGTATTGCCGTATTTGACCAGACATGAACCCTCGGCATAGGGATTGATGCCGGTGATGAAACTGATGTCGCGAAGCTGATTGTTTGAACGGTTTGCAGTACGCATAATTTTTTCCTCAGATGATTTGTCTGCAAGGATTGTAGAAAATTCTGCAACGGTGTGCAATATAAATTTTTATTTGTGGAAGTTATAAGTGTCCGGTGTGGAACAGGGCGTCGTATTTTTCAAGCGGGCCGTCCGGAACGTCCCAGCTGAAGTCTTTTTGCATGGCGCGTTTTTGCATGGCGGCTAAAAAGTTCGGCATTTCGTAAAAGGTCAGCAGTGCGTCTTCCAGTGTTTTGGTATAGGCATTCTCGTTGTCTTTCAGGCGGCGGGCAGAGGCATTGCTGCCATAGACATGGCGGCCGTCGCTGAAAAATACCTCGGTGCGGAAACCGTCGATTTTATCCTCAATCGTGTCAACCAGTCCGCCGGTGGACATAGCAACCGGCAGGGCGCCTTTGGCCATAGCCTCCATTTGTGTCAGACCGCAGGGCTCAAAACGGCTCGGCATCAGATAGAGATCTGCCGAGAGTTGAACGGCATAAGCAAACTGGTCTTTATAGCCGCGGAAGACAAAAATCCTCTGAGCGGCCAGTTTATTGATTTTGGCAACAGTGTCCTTAAGACGGGCCAGCATATCAAAGAGTTCGGTATCACCGGCGCCGCCTAAAACGAATATCGGCATTTCAAAAGAACTGCGGGTGTATTTTTTTATCCATTCAAGGATTGATTGAGCGGCAATGTCATAGCCTTTTTGTTCAACCAGGCGCGATGTGGCACAGACAATCGGCACCCTTCCGGCGTTTTTAATGTCAGCGCCGATATCCTCAAAACGATAGGTTTCGATTAACGGAATAATTTGGTCTTTATATGCCGGATCTTGGGCAATTTTGGATATCAGACGGATGAATTCGGTTTTATTGTGCAGTTTGTTCTCAAGGGAGTTTTCGTCAAAAACACGGAAATCAAAGTCTGAACCGAAAAAGTCATTAATCGTCCGGATTTTTTCCGGGTTCGGCGAGATGAGGTTTTTGTCATAGCCGTTGACAATGCCGAAGAAAGTGCGGTGGTCTTTGCGGATTTTTAAGATGTCGCGAAAATCATGACCGAAACCGAGTTCCTTGGATACTTCTTCCAGATAGTTCTTGGAAACGGTGACAACCCGGTCGGCCAGGTGAAAATTGCATGATGCCTGATTATAACAGTCGTGAACGATGAGCGTGTTGGTGGTGCGGCTGTTGGAGTTTTTTATGGCCTTGGCATTTTTGAAGACAAAAGCCGTCTGCTCACCGTAAAGCGAGTTGAGAATCCGTGCGGTGTTGTTGTAATCCCACCCCTGATAGCCGAGGTGGTGGGCGATATGAATAATCGGAACGGCTCTGATACGGTCGGCCTCGGTTTCACTCATCAGGCCTTTGTCGGCCAGAGCAACCGGCAGATATTTCATCAGGCCGGACAAAGCGCCGGAGTGCCAGTCGTTGGCAATTATCAGATTAGGTGCGGCATCTTCTTTAAGCAGTGCTTTGATGAGTTCGTACACTGCTTTGGAAAAGAAAGCAAAACGTTCAACCTCGTCTACGCCGTTTTTGTTCATGATGTAGCAGCCGTCCTGTGCCGGCGGATTATTCCGGTGCGGGTCTATGGAAAAGAAGTGATCGCAGCTTAGGAATATGTAGCGGGTGTTTTCACAGGTTCCGGTATAGGCCTCGACTTTGTAGTCAATAAACTTTTCTTTGAGATTCATAAAGGAAACGGTGATTTCCTTAAGTTTTTGCAATTCAATGTTTTTGTGTTCGGCTCCCTGATAAATTCCGTTTTCAAAACAGGCTTTCTTTTTGCCGGTGTCACCTACATATAACGGTGTGACAACGGTTAAGTGCTCGCCTTCGGCGTTGAAACGGCGGTTAAATGCCTCCGGAAGTTCGGAAGCAATCATGCCGAGGCCGCCGGCTTTCATAAACGTGGCCGTTTCGGCCGAAAGCATCCAACCGTCGACTTTAATGTCTTTGGGCCACGGAAGCTTGCCGAAGCATTGGTTTTTGCTGAGGTTTTGAATCTCCAAAGCGTAGGGATTGGCTGGAATGGTATAGGTAAGGATAAATTTTTTCTTGTTAAATTTTGACGGTAAAAGGGAGGTGCTTTGCAAAATATCGGAGTTTAGTTTTGCTTTGGGCATTGGGGGTGTTCTTTCCAAAATCAAAATAATGATTAATATGATTTAATTAATATTCATCGCTCTTGACTTGTCAAGCGTTAGTCACTAAATTTGAGTATATATATGAATATATAAACGGTTTCCGAAATAATTTAAAGAGAAAAAATGATGACTAAAAACAGAAAAATTTTTGAAGAAAAGGAAGACAAAAAAGAAGCGGAAGAAATATCCGCAGACGAAAATGAAACTCTTGAAGATGAGGATGGTGCGGTTTCCGAAAACGGTGATGAGGCACCGGAGGAAGAATCGACGGAAGATCTGGCGGCACAAAATCAAAAGCTCAGGGAGGATTATCTGCGTGCTTTTGCCGAGGTTGAGAATACAAAGAAACGCTGCCAGCAGGAGATTGAAAAAAACAATAAATATGCCATAGCGTCATTTGCCAAAAGCCTGTTGAGCGTTGCGGACAATTTGCAGCGGGCGCTTGATGCCGCCGGTAAAGATGCCGATGATTCCTGCGGGGGGTTAATCAAGGGTGTTGAGCTGACACAAAATGAACTGAATAAAGTTTTTGACAAGTTTGATATTCATAAAATGGATATTCTGGGAAAGGTTTTTGATCCGAATTTTCATCAGGTTATTCAGGAGGTTGAGGATAAAAGCAAGCCGGCGGGAACCATTGTTGCCGAGGTACAGACAGGATATATGATTCATGACAGAATCCTGCGTGAGGCAATGGTTGTGGTTACCAAGGCTTAAAAACCATAAAATGTTAAAAAAAAGCCCCGCGTCTGCGGGGCTTTTTGATAAGAAAGAAGATTAGATGTCCAAAGCCTTACGATAGGTTTCCAACAAAAACTCCTGTTCGTCGCGGTCGGCGGCGTTCATCTTGCGTAATTTGATGACGGCCCGCATGATTTTGACGTCAAATCCCGCCGATTTGGCTTCGGCGAAAATATCACGGATGTCCGATGAAATGGCTTTTTTCTCTTCTTCAAGCCGCTCAATGCGCTCAATCAGCGAACGCAGGCGGTCAGCGGCTATTCCGCCGATTTCGTTGGTTTCTTCACTCATGGCTGTCTCCTTGGTTATAAATTGATATTTTGCTAGAAATTAACAAATTAAATTGTTATTTACAAGTATAAAAATAACACCTTATTAACTTCTTTGGGTTATATTCGGAGCAAAAGTTTTTGAGTGAGGAAAAAGCAAAATGCCAGTTGATACACATACTAAAATTTTAGCAACCATCGGGCCGTCTTCGGCTACCAGAGAGCAGCTTTCCAGGCTTATTGATGCCGGCGCCGACGCTTTTCGGGTTAATTTCAGTCACGGCACCCACGCGGAACATCGGGAGCGCATTAAAATCATTCGAGCGTTGGAAAAAGAAAAGGGGCGCCTGATCTCCATTTTGGCAGATTTGCAGGGGCCGAAACTGAGGGTCGGGAATTTTAAAGAAGACAAAGTTCTGCTTAAAGAAGGACAGAAATTTACCTTGGATTTGGATAACACACCCGGTGATGAAACAAGGGTTTGTCTGCCGCATAAGGAAATTTTTGAGGCCTTGAAACCCGGCGAAGTTTTGTTGGTGAACGACGGTTATATTGCCTTAAAAGTTGAAAGTTGCAATAAAAAATCCGCCGTGACAACGGTCAAGGTCGGCGGTTATATATCAAGCCATAAGGGTGTTAACCTGCCGAATACCAAGCTTAATATCTCTGCCATTACCGAAAAAGACAGGGAAGATTTGAAATTTGCATTGAAAAACGGCGTGGACTGGATCGGGTTGTCGTTTGTACAGAAAGCCGAAGATGTCCGGGAAATTAAAAAGATGGTCAACGGTAAAGCCCGGGTTATATCCAAGCTGGAAAAACCGAGTGCGATTGATGATTTGGAAAATATTATCAAGGAATCGGACGGTATTATGGTTGCCAGAGGTGATCTGGGGGTTGAATGTCCGATACAGGTGGTGCCGGTTTTGCAAAAAAAGATTGTCAAACTGTGCCGGCTTTATGCCCGGCCGGTAATTATTGCCACCCAGATGCTTGAATCCATGATTGTTAATCCGACACCGACCAGAGCCGAAGTTTCCGATGTGGCGACGGCTGTTTATGACGGCGCCGACGCGGTGATGCTTTCGGCGGAAACGGCTGCCGGAAAATATCCGGTTCAGGCCGTTAAAATGATGCACAGCATTGTTAAACAGGTTGAAGATGATCCGCTGTTTTTTGAGCTGATGAATAATTCGCGTAATGTTCCCTGCAAGGCAACCGAAGCCGATGCTATTACGTTTGCCGCTTCGGAACTGGCCGGCGTTTTGAAAAACGTGCGGGCAATTGTCAGCTATTCTTCTTCCGGGTTTACGACCTTTTTGACGGCAAGAGAACGGCCGGCATTGCCGATTTTGGCGTTATCTCCTGATATTAAGGTTGCCCGGCAGATGGTTTTGGTCTGGGGGGTTAAACCTTATGTCAATAAAGAGAGTTTTAAAAAATTCAATAATGTAGAAGACTGTGCGGTTAAATATGTTAAAGAGGCCGGTTTGGCCAAATCCGGCGACCATATTATTATTACGGCGGGTTTTCCGCTGAATGTCAAAGGACGAACCAATATGCTGCATACGGTTTATGTATCGTAAAACCGTTAAAGGACGAAAGGAACCGCTGATGACCCGGGCAATTATTCTGATGATGGATTCTTTTGGAATCGGCGGGGCACCGGATGCCGAAAAGTTTGGTGATGCCGGAGCAGATACTTTCGGGCATATTGTCGATCGTTTTCCGAATCTGCAAATTCCGAATTTGGTACAGCTGGGGCTGGTTAAAGCTGCCAATGCCGCAAGCGGCGGTTGTCGTTATCTGGAGGCGGATGGAAAAAATGCCAGCATGCCGGCAAAATACGGTCACTGTCGGGAAATCAGTTTGGCCAAAGATACGACATCGGGACATTGGGAAATGGCCGGTGTTCCGGTTGTTGAACCCTGGGGGTATTTTAAGCCCGACTATCCGTCTTTTCCGGAGGAACTGGTTGCCGAAATATGTCGCAAGGCCGGGATACCCGGTATTTTGGGTAATAAAGCGGCCTCGGGTACGGTGATTATTCAGGAGCTCGGTGAAGAACACATTAAAACCGGCAAACCGATTTGTTATACTTCAGCCGATAGTTGTTTTCAAATTGCGGCACACGAAAAGTATTTCGGTCTGAACCGACTTTATGACGTCTGTCAGGCGGCATTTGAGGCCGTAAAGCCTTATCATATCGGCAGGGTTATCGCGCGGCCGTTTGAGGGAGAGGAGGCCGGCGAGTTTGTCCGTACCAAAAACCGGCACGATTATTCGGTTAAACCGCCGCGGCCGACGCTGCTTGACGTGGCCAAAGCGGCCGGCAGGATAGTGGCGGCTATCGGTAAAATCAGTGATATTTATGCCGGTTGCGGGGTGACGGATAAAATTTTAGCCTCGGGATTGGAAGAATTATGGGATAAAACGCTTGAGGCCATGCGGACAATACCGGATGGCAGTTTAATTTTTACCAATTTTGTTGACTTTGATATGCTTTACGGGCACCGGCGCAATACGGAGGGTTATGCGCGGGCGCTGGAATATTTTGACAGCCGTCTGCCGGAATTTTTTGCTCTGATGCGGGAAGGTGATGCGGCTTTTATTACCGCAGACCACGGTAATGATCCGACAATGCCCGGAACCGATCATACCCGGGAACAGGTTCCGGTGCTGATGTTTGGTCCGCAAGTGGTGCCGGGTGATGTCGGGGCCAGGCAGACATATGCCGATATCGGGCAGACCGCCGCAGAAATTTTGGGTCTGAGGCTTGATGAGGGAACTTCTTTTTTGCGGGAGGGCCGGTGATGTGGACAGCGGCTAATCTGCAACAGGAAAAACATTGTTTCTTTGGTGCCGCCGGAGGTGTTTCCGACGGAATTTACAAAGGGCTGAATGTCAATACCAAAAGCGATGATCGCCCGGAGCACCTTGACATCAATCTGGACAGGGCGGCAGCCCGGTTTGGTTTGAAAAAGGAAAATCTGGTATTGCTTAACCAGGGTGTCAGCGCCGATGCCGTTTATGTTACGGAGGGCAGCCGGGATTGCGTAACCGCGGACGGTACCGTAACCGATAAAAAAAATGTTGTTCTTTGTATTCGTACGGCCGACTGCGCGCCGGTTTTGCTGGAAGACCGTGCTGCCGGTGTCATCGGTGCGGCACATGCCGGCTGGAGAGGAGCCTATAAGGGCATTATAGAGAATGTTATTGCATTGATGTTGTCCAAAGGTGCCAGAAAAGAGAATATTGCGGCGGCGGTGGGGCCATGCATTGCTCAGAAATCCTACGAGGTTGATGCGGGGTTCTTTCGGCAGTTTACGGAAAAAGATGCCGGATTTAACAGATATTTCAAGGCCGGTGTCAGGGAAGGCTTTTATCAGTTTGATTTGGAAAGGTTTTGTGTTGACCGGCTGAGGGAAAGCGGCATCGTTGATATTACGGCTTCGGGGCTGGATACTTATGCTCTGAAAGACGAGTATTACAGTTTTCGCCGGTTTACGCATCAGGGAATTGTGCAACGTCCGAAATGTTTTCCGACAGAACTTTCGGCTATAGTTTTATGAAAGGATTAAGACCATGTCACCATTGGGAAAATTAACATTGGCTTTAATCGGCGCACGTTTTTTCGGATTGAACGGGCTGTTGATCGGTTTGTTTTTCGGACATATGCTGGTTGATAAAACTTTTATAATCCGTAAGATAGAACGGATGCTCAGTCATGCCGACGATGTTATTCGGCTGAAACTGCCGTATAAATATTATCGCTATTACAATCGGCTGGACGGTAATATCTGGGGTAAAATCTGGGGCGCGGTTCTCGGAGCATTGCTGTTCGGGCTGCCGGGTTTTATCCTGCTGTTTATTGTCGGTCAGATTGTTTTTGATATGCCGCAGAATATGGATATCAGGCGAGTCAAAAAAGATACGGATCACTTTTTTGATAACCACTGGGGGGCAATATTCGGCTTGATTTTAGGTATTTTATTAAAAAGCCCGTTGGTTGTCTGTGTCGGCGTTGTCGTCGGTTTTGTGGCGGATTATCAGCGGTTGGAAGGGGCAAAGCTTATTCCGTTTAAGGCTTTGAGCGGTTATTGGCAAAAGATTAATCCGTTGAAACTTTGGCGTAATGCCATCGGCGGCGAACACCGCCGGTATCTGGAAACAATGGCGGCACTGTCGGCTTTGCTGGCCGAGGCGGACGGCGAAGTCAGCTCGAAGGAAAAAGAGATGTTTGCCAAGGTTTTTGCGGTTAAACCGAAACAGAAATCTCTGGTGGCGGATATTTTCAATACGCCGCGGCGGCATTTGCGCAGTGTTGAGGTATATGCCGGACGGCTGGAAGAATTGACCCGGTTTAACGATGACCTGAAAGAAAGTTCATTGGAAAACCTGTTCAAAATTGCGGCGGCAAACGTCAAGGTCAGCTCCAAGCAGTTGAAAATGCTTGAGCAAGTGGCGCAAATTATTAATTTGGACGAAGATGTTTTTGCCAAGCTGAAGAAAATATTTATGCCGCGTCCCATCGGCAAAAAACTGGCGCATTGCTACGAGGTTCTCGGATTGCCGCAAGATGCCGATATGGCGGAGATTAAAGCCAAATGGAAAAAACTGATTGTGATTTATCATCCGGATAAACTGGCAAACGCGTCTGCGGAGGAAAAAGACAAAGCAACGGCCAAGATGGCGGAAATTAATCTGGCTTATCAGGAAATCGTCAAAGCGAAAGGCAAAGAATGAAATTTGAACCGCTGCCGTTTTTTGATGAGCGCCGGGCCGGTGTTGAAATGATAGTGCTGCACGCGACGGCTTTTGAGGCGGAAGAGGCTTTGCGGCTGTATGCGGACAAGAAGGTAAGCTGCCATTATTTTATCGGCAGCGACGGGGAAGTTTATCGGCTGGTGGACGAAAATAAACGTGCCTGGCATGCCGGTGCCGGCCGGTGGCGGGAGTTTTCCGAAGACATTAATTCCCGCTCCATCGGTATTGAACTGGCCAATAAAACCTTGGGACAAAATTGTTTTTCCAAAGAGCAGAAAGATGCCTTAAGCGGATTGCTTAAGGATATTGTGCGCCGATATGAAATTAAACAAGTTAATATTGTCGGACATTCGGATATTGCACCGGCGCGCAAGGCAGATCCGGGAAAAGGTTTCTTTTGGCAAGAACTGGCCAATGAAGGGATAGGTTTGTGGCCGGATTTGCGTGACGCTGATAAAATGGCGGAAAAAACTTTGCCGGATTTGCTGGCAATGATAGGATATGATACGGTAAATATCCGGGCGGCGGCGTATGCTTTTTGCCGGCGGTTTTTGGCCGGCAAGGTAGCAACGGTTGAAGATGTTTGGGCGTTAGATGCTAATCCCGGCGAGGCAGATGATGCGTTGCTGCAAGATGAAGAGTTTGAGCGGGTGTTGCGGGCGACAGCCTATAAATATCTCAGCGAATCCAACACGCCTTGCAGGATATAGGCGGCGGCCGAAGCGTCCAGAACCTGCCGGCGTTTGGCGCGCGACAAATCAACCTCTTTTATCAGAAAAGATTCAACGGCCTTTGATGAAAGGCGTTCGTCCCAAAAAAGAAAAGGCAGATTGATTTCCGAGGCAACGCGGTCGGCAAAACCGCGGACGGCGGCAGCGGTTTCGCCTTCAAGGCCGTTCATTTGCAGCGGCAGGCCGTAAACCAAGGCGCCGGCTTCTTTTTCGGTAATAAGGCGACGGATTTCGGCAATATCACGGTCAAAGGTTTGGCGTTGAATGATTTTGACGGGAGATGCGGTCATTAAAAGCAGGTCGGAAGCGGCAACGCCCAACCGTTTTTCGCCATAGTCAAAGCCTAAAATGCTTTTGTTTTTAGGCAATTTTGATTTAAATTCCCTTATATCCATGGAAATACTTTAAAAAAAAGAGTTTGTTTGTCAAGCAATGTTTTTTGCCGCCGCTAATTGATTTTTAATAAAAAGCGATTAGAATCCGGGAAGATTGTTATGCTGTGAGGAAAAAAAGATGAAATTAAAGTTATGGGCTGTTTTGTTGACAGGTTTGTTTTTCAGTCTGCCGGCGCGGGCGGAATTGGCGATTGACGTCAGCGGCGCGATGCGTGATCCGATGCCGATTGCGCTGCCCGAGATGATACATGACGGATTTTTCCTCGGTCAGCAGGGCGATAAAATCAGAGATGTCATTGCGGCGGATCTGGAGCGCTCCGGTTTATTTGACGTGATTGACCCGGACAGTTATATTCAGGAATTTTCATCAATGACGGAAGAGCCGGCTTTTACGGATTGGAAAGCTATCCGGGCGCAGGCGCTTGTGCAAAGTGAGATTCAGGAAATTGACAGCAACAATCTTAAAGTTTCGTTCCGTTTGTGGGACGTTTATACCGAAACGCAGATGGAGGGGCAGTCTTATACCACGACCAAAGACAACTGGCGCCGGGTGGCTCATGTGATTGCTGATGCCATTTATGAACGCCTGACCGGTGAAAAAGGGTATTTTGATACCCGGATTGTTTATGTTTCGGAATCGGGGCCGGCGACCAGAAGAGTAAAAAGGCTGGCGATTATGGATCAGGACGGCGAAAATCATAAGTTTTTGACCAACGGTGCGGCAATGGCCTTAACACCGCGTTTTTCGCCGAATTTGCAAAAGATTACCTATATGTCTTATGCCGGAGATACGCCGCGTGTTTATATTCTGGATATTGAAACCGGCGAACAGACGCTTTTGGGAAATTTTCCGGGTATGACGTTTGCGCCGCGGTTTTCGCCAGACAGCTCGAAGGTTTTGCTGTCGTTTGCTTCCGGCGGTAAAACCAATATTTATGAGATGGATCTGACTACCCGTAAAAGCCGGCGGCTGACTTATGGCAATGCCATTGATACCAGCCCGAGCTATTCACCGGACGGCAGTCAGATCGTGTTTAACTCCGACCGTGGCGGTAATCAGCAGTTATACGTTATGAATGCTGACGGTTCCGACGTGAAACGTATCAGTTTCGGCAGCGGCCGTTATGCAACGCCGGTATGGTCGCCGCGCGGGGACTATATAGCTTTTACCAAAATGGCGAACGGACAGTTTTATATCGGTGTGATGTATCCTGACGGCTCAGGCGAGCGTTTGCTGGCTTCGGGATATCTGGTCGAAGGGCCGACGTGGTCGCCCAACGGCCGTGTGTTGATGTATTTCAGGCAGGATAAGCCGCGCGGACATACGTCGGCACCGGTTAAATTATATTCAATTGATTTGACGGGATATAACGAACGGCAGATTATTACGCCGGCAGATGCTTCGGACCCGGCGTGGTCGCCGTTGCTGCCATAAAGAAAAAACAGCCGCGGTAACAGCGGCTGTTTTTGGATCAGGCTATTTTTTGAATAATACAGCGTGAGAGCAGAGGCTGTTTGTCCGAAACCCGAATCAGACGCCGCAATTCGGCGGCCGCTTGGGTAAATTGCTCTTCCGTTTGGGCATGAATGACGGCCAGAGGTGTTTGCGCATCGACATAATCGCCGATCTGGCAGAATTGCGAGTAGCCGGTGGCATAATCAAGTTTTTGATCCGGCGTTACACGGCCGCCTTTCATCTCAATAATGCTTAAACCGATGCCGCGGGTATCCATGGCTGAGACATAACCGGGTGTTTCGGCAAAAACAGGACGGACAACGGCTGCTTGAGGCAGATAGCGCCACGGTTGGTCGCAGAAATCGGCCGGACCGCCGAGAGCCGTTACCATGGCGGCAAATTTTTCCAAGGCCAGGCCGCGGTCAAGTGCGTTTTGCAATTTGGCGCGCGCTTTTGCCGGAGAAGCCTCAAGGCCGGAAATAAGCAGCAGTTCGCTGCAGAGTTCCATAGTGATTTCGTGCAGGCGCGTGTCGGTATTTTCGCCCTTGAGATATGCAACCGCCTCGGCGACCTCAAGCGCATTACCGACCGAACGTCCCAGGACCTGATTCATATCCGTGATGACGGCTTTGGTTTTGGTGCCGGCGGCGTTGGCAACCCGGACGATGGAGGAGGCCAGTTCAACCGCGCGTTCCAGCGAATCCATAAAAGCACCGTTGCCGCATTTCAGATCCATGATCAGGCAGTTTAGTCCGGCAGCCAGTTTTTTGGATAAGATGGAAGCGGTGATGAGGTCAATGGATTCGACCGTGCCGCAGACATCGCGAATGGCATAAATCTTTTTGTCGGCCGGCGCCAGGCTGCCGGTCTGGCCGATAATGGCGCAGCCGACTTCTTTAACGGTGCGGCGGAATATGTCATCGGACGGGGTAGTCCGGTAGCCGGGAATGGAATCAAATTTGTCAAGTGTGCCGCCGGTATGGCCGAGGCCGCGTCCGGATATCATCGGAACAAAACCGCCGCAGGCCGCAATCAGCGGCGCCAGCATAAGACTGATTTTGTCACCGACACCGCCGGAGGAATGTTTGTCGACAACCGGGCCGTCCAATTCCGGCCAGGACAAGACGTGTCCGGAATCGCGCATAGCCAGAGTCAAGGCCGCCGTTTCTTCTTTGGTCATGCCATTGAGGAAAATTGCCATTGTCAGGGCGGCGGTTTGGGCATCGACGATGGAACCGTCGGTTACGCCGCGGATAAATTCGTTGATTTCATCAGATGTCAGGGACTGACGATCGCGTTTTTTGCGGATAATTTCCTGAGGTAACATTTTAATATCCTTGTTTGATGGTTTTCAGCAAATCGTTTAATACCGAACTGGCGCCGATACGGAAGCGGTTGGGCAACGGCCAGGCCGGCCCCATGATCGACTGTGCCAAGGTTAAGTATTTTTTGGCATCTGCAAAAGTTTTGATGCCGCCGGATGCTTTGAAACCGGTATTTTTGCCATATCGGAAAATTGTCTCAAGAATGATGTTGGCCGCCTCCGGGGTGGCTGAAACGGGGGTTTTGCCGGTTGAGGTCTTGATGAAATCGGCTTTGGCATTGATGCAAAGAATCGCCGCCTGCCGAATATTGTCGACGGTTTTCAATTCGCCGGTTTCAATGATGATCTTCAGTGTTTTTTTGGCGCAGGCTTCTCTGGCATGGGTTAGATAATCGGTGCAGAATTCAATATCTCCGCCGAGCAAGGCACGGTAGGGAAGAACAACGTCCAATTCATCGGCACCGAGCCGGACGGCCGAGCTGATTTCTTTTTCCATAAGACCGATGTCTGCCAATCCTGACGGAAAATTTATGACCGTGGCAACTTTTATGTCTGATGCCAGCCGGGATTTTGCCAAGGGAATAAACCGCGGATAAACGCATACGGCCGCCGTTTTTCCTACCGGTGTTACGGCTTTGGCGCAAAGGGCGTCGATTGTTTCGTCAGAATCATCGTCATTAAGTGATGTCAAATCAAGAGAGGCTATTAAAATTTTGGCAGCGGAAACGTCATCCATGGTATTACAGTCTTTCAAAAATATGAAGTAGAAGTTGCGACAGCTTATCGGCAGCTTTGCCGGCAGCAGCCAGCGTTTCGGTATGGGACAGGCTTTGTTGCTGCAGGCCGGTGCCCAGGTTGGTGATAACCGAGAAACCCAGAACGGCAAGGCCGGCATGATTGGCGGCAATAACTTCCGGAACGGTCGACATTCCGACGGCGTCGCCGCCCAAGATACCAAAAGCCCTGACTTCGGCGGCGGTTTCAAAATTGGGACCGGATACCATCAGGTAAACGCCTTGCTTGATAGGAATATTGTATTCGTCGGCAATACGGAGCGCCAGATTGCGCAAGTTTTTATCATAGGCGTTGCTCATGTCGGGAAAACGCGGACCGAGCGTATCGTCGTTGGCACCGATCAAGGGATTGGCAAAGCTCAGATTGATATGGTCGCAAATCAGCATTATCGTTCCCGGTGTCAGTTCCGGGTTAAGCGCACCGGCGGCATTGGTTACAAACAGTTTGGTAATGCCGAGCAGTTTGAAAGCATGGATAATATCCCGGATAATCTGCGGGGCGTGTCCCTCGTACAGGTGAATGCGTCCCTGCATGCATAAAACTTTTTTGCCGCTTAAGGTACCGGCGACGAATTGTCCCTGATGCCCGCGGACGCCGCTTTGCGGAAAGTCTTTAATATCGGTGTATTTTATGATAACGGGGTTTTCGATGCGTTCGGCAATGTGTCCGAGGCCGGAGCCCAAAATCAGGGCTATATCCGGTGTAAAGCCGTTGAGACGGGTTTGTATTTGTTCGGCAAAAATACGGCAAAGATCAGTCATGGTCAAAACTCCGAAAAACAGCAGGGGAGAAGTTCTCGGACGGTTAGAGTCTTTCGGATGCCGTTTTTATCAGCCAGATAGACGGGGGTTTCCGGGGCGGCAAATTCGGCAATACGCTGGCGGCAGGCACCACAGGGTGTGATAAGATGCGGGCTGTCGGCATAGACCAGAACGGCAGCAATGCGTGTATCACCGCCGCGAATCATGGCCGCAACGGCGCTTTCTTCGGCGCAGGTGCCGACAGGGAACGAAACGTTTTCGACGTTGCAGCCGCTGTAAAATTGTTCCGAACCGCTTAAAACCGCCGCGCCGACACGCAACTTGGAATAAGGCGCATAGGCATTGTCGGCGGCAGCACGGGCCAAATCTAAAAGTTTTGCCGGATTATTCATGTCCACAACCTTATAAATTAAATGATTTTTTAATTTTATGCTTTATAATAACGAAGAATTATCAGATTGCAAAGATTATTTGCCGGTAATGCAACACGGAAAATTTTTTAGATGTTGAGAGGCGGAAAGTGAAAAAAATTGTTTTGGGTTTGATTGTTTTGGTTCTTTTGGCCGCCGGCGGCGCGGCTTTTTATGTCACAACCATTGACTGGAATCAGCATAAAGATAAGATTGCCGAACAATTTTATCAACTGACCGGCAAGACAATAAGTTTTGACGGGCGATTGAGCTTTAAAATTTTTCCGTCTCCGTATCTGAATGCGGTTAATGCCAAAATTTATAATGAAAGCGACACCAATGACAAACCGCTGATGGAAATAAAAAATGTGGTGGCGGAGCTGGCGTTGATGCCTTTGCTCAGCGGAGAATTCCACGTTAAAAATATGATTCTTGACGGTGTTGTCATCAATATAGACTGGGACAAGGGCGGTTTGAGCTGGCAGAACGATCTGAGTCCTGATCAGCGGCAGATGATGGAAGATTCAACCATGGTGCTTAACGGCGTTTCTCTGCGTAATGCCGAAGTTAATTTTGAGGCTCCGGAATCGGGGATTGATCTGCATTTGACGAATTTGAACGGGGAAGTTTTGGCACAGGGGATTTTCGGCCCGTTCCGGATTGAGGGAAATTATCTTAAAGGTTCAACCCCGGAAGGTTTTGCTTTATCCATCGGCAAGCTTTCGGAAAATTCTGCGACGACGCTGAATATGGTGGTGACGCATCCGCAGTCGGACAGTTATGTTCGTTTTGACGGAAGTTTTCACCTGATCAACAGGGTGTTAAACGGTAATGTTATTATCGAATCACAGCAACCGAGTGATTTTATCAATGCTAATTTTGCCGACGCAAAAATGTCGGTGCAGTATAATCAGCCGGCGGCGGTGGGGTTTGATATCGCACTTAATCCGCAAAAGTTGAATTTGTCAAATATCGTTATTAAATACGGCAATACGCAGGGCGCCGGAACATTGGAAATGCCGCTTGATAATGCGGTTGTTCCGGAAATAGAGGCCAATTTTAATTTTACCGACTTGGAGCTTGATCCGGTAGCCGCTTTTGTCAGGGATCAGTTGGAAGCATATAAAAAAGAAGGCAATATGCCCTCGTATCCGGTTGATTTGACGGCCGGCATACGCGCCATGCGGGCATCGTATCAGGGACAAGGGTTAAAAGAGTTGGATATGGCGGTTAGTTTGGACGGGACAACGTTCGGGCTTGATAAGCTGAATGTTGTTTTGCCGGGTAATACGACCTTAACAATGAGCGGAAGTCTCTATCCTCATCAGGATGAGCTTTATTTTGAGAGTGATATTGCCGTCTCGGCCAGTGATCTGATGCAGACGCTTGAATGGCTTAATATTCAGCCGCGTGCCAGTGCCGCGGCAGTTTATAAAAAGATGATGGCTACGGCCAAAGTCGCCGGAACGTTTGACCGTATTCAAATTTCTCCTTATAAAATTACGCTGGACAAGAGCACCTTGACCGGAGAGGCCGGCATAGTCATCGGAGAGCGCAATGATTTTATGCTGGTTGTCAACGCCGATACGATTAATTTTGATAATTATATCAGTTCCCTGCCGGAAGAAGAAAAAAGCAAAAGCTGGGCCGAGAGAATGGCTTATCGTTTCGGCCGCCTCGGAATGCTGAATGACTTTGATTTGGTATTAGACGCTAAGGCCGATCTGGTCATTTATGAAAATATGCCGTTTGAAAAGGTTGATTTTAAGGGAAATATTCTGAACGGCGAAATGGAAATAGAATATGCCAAAGTTGAACAGGTTGCCAATACCGCCGTTAATCTCAGCGGTAAGCTCGGCGGTTTCGGCAGCACGCCGCAAATGACCGATTTCCAATACAGTATTAAAAGCAATGACATAGCGTCTCTTATTAATAAGCTGGAACTGAAAGTTCCGGATCTTGATTATAAAAAATTTAATGCGCTGGATTTACAGGGTACGATTTCCGGCAGTATGGATAATTTCGGCCTTAATACGCAGATATCCTTGGGACAATTGAGCGGAAGCTACCGCGGAACGGTTGTCAGAACAGGGACAGCGGACAGCTATGACGGGGATATTGAGTTTAAATATCCTGATTTTGCCGAATTGTTGAGCAGTCTCAGGGTGAAATACGAGCCGTCTTACCGGAATCTCGGATTATTAAATATTAAATCTCATTTTAAAGGCGAACGCGACAATTTTGAGTTTTCAAACCTTGAGGCCAACATCGGTTATACAGCCGTTAAAGGGTCGGGGTATTTTGAGACGGTTGACGGCCGGCCGAATATTATGGCATCGCTGGATATTAATAAACTTGAATTGGAAAAGTTTTTACCGAAGGCGAATTCATCGGGTCTGATCCTGGGACAACCGCAGGGCGAAACGGCCGAGTTTTTGCCTAAGCCGTTTTGGAGCCGCGACAAAATAGATTACAGTCCGTATATTTATTTTGATACAAAAAGCAATCTGAAAATCGGTGAGTTTTCTTATAAGGAATATTTATTTAAGGATACGCAGTTTGAGTTTGAATTGGTCGGCGGAACGGCGACTTTACGCAATTTTACCGGAAACTATAACAACACGCCTCTGGAGGCAACGGCTTCGCTTTATATGCGTGATGCTCCGACCATTACGGCCGCCGTTAAAATTAACGAAGCCAATGTAGATGATTTTGTATTGGGCGGCAAGATTTACAATTTGCGCGGCGGTAAATTTTCAACCCGTTTTGATTTTGCCTCTAAAGCCGACAGTGAGGAAAATTTTGTTAAAAATCTGAAAGGAAAAGCCGAATTTAAGGCAACGGCCTCCGAAATAAACGGTGTCGGTCTTAAAACAATTTACGATGATCTGATTAAGAGAGAGACATCGGACGGATTGGTGGAATTGGTTAAGGCCAATATCGGTACGGGAAAAACGTTGTTTAATAAAATCAACGGCCGCCTGATTGCGGAAGACGGCAAGTTTAGTCTGGCCGATACCGTTTTGGAAGGGGATAATGTCAGTGTTAAAACTTACGGTGAAGGCAATTTGGAAGACTGGACGATGAATACGGTCTTTAATATCCGTTACGGAGAGCCGAAATATTTGCCGGAGTTTTCGTTCTCGCTTAAGAACGGAATGGATAATCCGCTGGTTGATGTTAACGTCAGTTCGTTGTTTAATTTGTATCAGGCCAGAGAGGAGCAAAAAGAAGCAGCCGCCGCTGCGGAGGTTGAAGCCGAAAAGAATTATTGGAACGGCTTGATACAGGAACAGAAAAAAATAAGCGATGATCTTGTGGTCAGTACGCGAAATCGTCTGGAAAAAGATGTTGAACAAAAAATGGCGGAGGCTTTCAGTTCGGACAGCGTTAACCGATATAATCTGTTGAAGCAGAATATTGCCGAAACTTTGGCCAAATTGGTCGAGGCTACAAGCGCCGCCGTTGTTTTGGAACCCGGCGAAGAAACCGTTGCCAAAATGAAACAGGTTAATGAGAAGGCTCTGCGGGAAATTGAGACTTTCGGCAAAAAACGGGACGATATTTATCTTGCCGATTTGCAAAAGCAAAATGAAACGGCTTACGGAAAAGTCGTTGAGCTTGACAGTCTGATAAAGCAAGATGTTTTCGGTTATAATGCGGCACAGGACGGATACAGCGAAAGATTGGCGGCGATTATTACCGAGTATGCACCGGATAAAGATGCGCGAATGCAGGAGTTGAAACAGACGGTTGACGATAAAATTGCCGAACTTGAAAAGCTCGGTGATCAGGCAGAAGCAATTCAACAATCACAAAACAGTCAGACATCAATCGCCGATTATGAAAAGTATAATCAGGAACTGATTGCATTGGCTGAGACTCTGACTGCCGGGCAGAAAGAGCTGGCCGAAGGCATTAAGCAGCTGAAAGCGTATGCCGAACCGCAGATTGCCGCGGCCGAGAAAGCTTATCATGACCGGATTGAGCATGAGGAGAACCAGCGGCGGGTTGAGGAAAACACCGGCAGTATCAGCGTTAAGAAGACCGGCCGGACGTTTACCGTGACCAGAGATATTGAAGAAATAAAAAATGCGGAAGAAGAAATTAATAAAGAAGGCGTCAGGGTTTTAGACTTCTCTCGGGAAAAAGTAGCGGTTGCCAAACCTGAATCGGGTAATAGGGAAAATATCATAAAAAAAGGTCGTAACATTAGGTAAAATAGCTTGAGGAATCGTTTTTTTATGTTATATATAAGCTATAACATAATTGTTATGTTTGAGCGATGACAAGGGCTGTCGTCATAACCTTTTTTAAGGCGTCCGCCCGCCTGCTTCGGAGCAGAAAACGTCATTTTATTTATCATTTTAAGGGAAGCTTATCCGATGAAAAAACCTGAAGTTTGTATTTTGCCGGTGGCCGGGTTGTCAACCAGAAACCTGCCGGCGACCAAAGCTTTGCATAAAGGCTTTTTGACTTTGCACAGCAAACCGATTATCCAATATGCGGTTGATGCCTGTGCGGAAATCGGCATTAAAGAGATTGTGTTTATTTACAGTGATCAATCCTGTAAGCATTTGTTTGAAAAACATTTTGCGCCGTATCCGTGGTTGGAAAATCATTTGCGCGAGAAGAACAAGCTTGATATTTTGGACGATCTGCTCAAGGTTATTCCGAAGGGCATGAAATTTTCTTTTGCCGAACAGGCACAGCCTTTGGGAAACGGACACGCCATTTTGATGGCTAAGGATATTGTCGGTACCAGAGATTTTGTGGTTATGTGGCCCGATGATGTTTATATCAATCTGCACGGCAAAGGGATTCTGGCTCAGCTTTTGGACGTTTATGAACAAGAGGGCGGCATGGTGGAAAACATTATGGAGCTGCCGCGCGAACAGTTGGTGCGCTACGGCGTGTTGTGCGGAGCCGTCAGAGACGGCCGGGTTGTGCATGCCAAAGGTAAAATCGAGAAACCGGCTTTGGAGGATATTCCTTCCAACTATGCCAGTATGGGGCCGTATATTCTGCCTAATGAGATTATGGATATTCTGCCGGAAGTTAAAAAAGGCACCAACGGAGAGATTAATCTGGCTGATGCCATGGGATTGGCGGCACAGCGCGGTATGAAACTGACCGGTGTTTTGTGTGATGCCATGCGGTTTGACTGCGGCACCAATAAGGAGTTGGAAAAATCCAATCTGAAGTTGTCATTAATGGAAGATCCGGATTTGCGCGCCTATTGTTGTGATTTGTTGAATACCATGATGGTCTGAAATGTAAGCCCCGCCGTATGATAAAGCGGTGTATAGCGACAATTTCCCTTTGTAACTTTTGTTGCAAAGGGTTTTTTGTAAAAAAATGCTTGATTTAATAGAATTTATTGTTTATAGTCCGCTCAGCTTTGGGAGTCCGGGACAAGCAGGACTCCGTATGAGCGCGGGTATTTATGAAGGTAGTATCCGCAGGAAAAATTATCCGGTCTGCCCGTCAGGCCAGCAACTCTATAAAGAAAGGAAAATGCCATGAGACACGGCGTAAAACACAGAAAACTTAATATGGACACCAATGCCCGCAGAGCTTTGTATTCTAATCTGACTGCAGCGGTTTTGACGCATGAGCAGATTAAAGTTACATTGCCGCGCGCCAAAGAATTGAGAACTTTTGTCGACAACATGATTACGCTGGGCAAAAAGGGCCAGTTGAACAATCGCCGTCAGGCATTAGCCTTTTTGCGTGATGAAGAAGTCGTTGCCAAGCTGTTTTCAACTCTGGCCGAACGCTATAAAAACCGCAACGGCGGATATACCCGCGTTTTGCGTGCCGGTTTCCGTTACGGCGACTGCGCCGAAATGGCGATTGTCGAATTGGTTGATCGCGATGTTAATGCCAAAGGTGCCAAAGATCTGGCCCGCGTAGCTGCCGAAAAGGCTGCACAGGAAGCGGCAGAAAAAGAAGCAAGCGCCGAGGCTGCCAAAGAAGAAAAAAAGGTCGAGAAAAAGACTGAGGCTAAAAAGGCCGAAAAGAGCGAGGCTAAAAAGCCGGCAGCTAAAAAAAGCAAAAAGGCCGAGGCTAAAGACGCCGAATAGTCTTTGTTGACAATATTGTTTGTGCCGTCTGCATATTTTTGCAGGCGGCATTATTTTTTGATGGATAAAAATATAAAAAAGAGTCTTTTCAATGAAATAAGCGCTTGCAATCTGAAAAAAATGTGGTAGAAATACCGCGTGTTTAAACAGTAATAATGCATTATTATTTGGCAGCGTCTGTTTGAGAGAGCGCAAGGCTTTCGGGGTGAGCAGACCTATAAGAGAATCGCTTTAAATTCAATTTGTAAAATTTAATCAAAAATATGTTTTAACCTCCTGCGGGCGGGGTTCGGTGCTTTTTCTGACAGTATTGCCGCGGGATTTTTACGTAAAAAAGGATAGGAATACAATGAAAGAATCTTATACGAGCAAAAGACGTGTAAGAAGAAACTTCGGCCGAATCGACGCGGTTGCCGATATGCCGAGTTTGATTGAGGTTCAGACAGGCTCTTACAATAATTTCATTCAGGCCGACGGCGCCGAAAAATGTGAGTTCGCTCTGGAAGAAGTTTTCAAATCGATTTTCCCGATTAAAGATTTTTCCGGTAACGGCGAGCTGGAGTTTGTCAAGTATGAGCTGGAACAGCCGAAATACGATGTTGACGAATGTATCAAAAGAGATATGACCTATGCCGCACCGGTTAAGGCCACGTTGCGTCTGGTCGTTTGGGATACAGATGAGGCAACCGGAGCCAAATCAATTCACGATATTAAAGAGCAAGATGTTTATATGGGCGATATTCCGTTGATGACGGATAAAGGTACTTTTATTTTTAACGGTACCGAACGCGTCGTCGTTTCGCAGATGCATCGTTCACCGGGTGTTTTCTTTGATCATGACAAAGGCAAGACGGTTTCTTCCGGTAAATATTTGTTTGCTGCCCGTATTATTCCGTACCGCGGATCATGGCTTGATTTTGAGTTTGACGCCAAAGATCTGGTCTATGCGCGAATCGATCGTCGCCGCAAACTGCCGGTTACGTCGGTTTTGTATTCGTTGTATTCCAAAGAAACCGAAGAAAAAATTGCCAAGCTGGCCAAAGAAGGCAAGCATATCGACCGCAGCGAAATTAAAGGCATGGATAAAGAAGAAATTCTTAATTACTTCTATGATGCCGATACTTTTGAGGCTGTTAAAAAAGATTGGAAAGTCAAGTTTGAACCGGCCCGCATGAAGGGGGTCAAATTTGACTTTGATCTGGTTGATGCCGAAACCGGTAAAACAGTTTGGGAAGCCGGCAAGAAACTGACAACCCGTTCGGCGCAGAAATTGGCCGATGAAGGACTGGCTTATTTCAAAATAGCCCGCGACAAAGTTATCGGCAAGTTTTTGGCCAATAATGTTGTCGTTGCCAAAACCGGTGAAGTTTTGGCCGAGGCCGGTGATGAAATCACCGAGGAAATGCTGGAAAAATTTGCGGCCAATAAAATCAATACGATTAAGATCTTGTTTATCGACGGCGTCAATGTCGGTCCGTATATCCGCAACACGCTGGCAATCGATAAGAATTCCTGCCGTGAGGAGGCGCTTTTGGATATTTACCGCGTTATGCGTCCGGGTGATCCTCCGACGTATGAAGCGGCCGATGTTTTGTTCAAGGGATTGTTCTTTGACAAAGACCGTTATGATTTGTCGTCGGTCGGTCGTGTTAAAATGAACATTGCGCTCGACATTCCGTTTGAAGAGGCACCGGATACCTATGGTACGCTGCGTAAAGACGATATTTTGCGCATTGTTAAGCGGATGGTTGAACTGCGTGACGGCAAAGGCGAAGTTGATGATATTGATCACCTGGGCAATCGCCGTGTTCGTTCGGTCGGCGAATTGATGGAAAATCAGTATCGTATGGGTTTGCTCCGTATGGAAAGAGCTATTCGCGAAAGAATGTCGTCCGAGAATCTGAACAATGTTAAACCGCAGGATTTAGTTAATGCCAAACCGATTGCGTCGGTTATCCGCGAATTTTTCGGTTCGTCACAGTTGTCGCAGTTTATGGATCAGAACAACCCGTTGTCCGAGATTACGCACAAACGTCGTTTGTCGGCTTTGGGCCCCGGCGGTTTGTCACGTGACCGCGCCGGCTTTGAAGTGCGCGACGTGCATCCGACCCACTACGGACGTATCTGCCCGATTGAAACACCGGAAGGGCCGAACATCGGTTTGATTAACTCGCTGGCGACTTATGCCCGCATTAACAAATACGGCTTTATCGAATGTCCGTATCGCAAGGTTGTTAACGGCGTGGTTACCGATGAGGTCGTTTATTTGTCCGCCAACGAAGAAGGCAAGTTCAAAATTGCCGAAGCCAATGCCAAAGTCAAAGAAGACGGCCATTTTGAAAACGAATTGGTTGCCTGTCGCAAGGCCGGTGAGTTTGAATATGCCAGACCGGAAGAAATCAACTTTATCGACGTTTCGCCGAAGCAGCTGGTTTCGGTTGCAACCGCTTTGATTCCGTTCCTGGAAAACGACGACGCCAACCGTGCTTTGATGGGTTCAAACATGCAGCGTCAGGGTGTGCCGTTGCTGCGTTCGGAAGCACCGCTGGTCGGTACCGGTGTTGAGGCCGTTGTGGCCAAAGATTCCGGTGCGACGGTTGTCTGCAAGGCTGACGGTATTGTCGACGCGGTTGATGCCAACCGTATCGTTGTCCGTTCCAAGGACGAACATGCCGCCAATGCCGGTGTTGAAATTTATCGTCTGCAGAAATTCCGCCGCTCCAACCAGAACACCTGCATCAATCAGGTGCCGCTGGTCAAGGTCGGTGACGAAGTTAAGGCCGGCGATATCATGGCTGACGGTCAGTGCACCGATATGGGCGAGCTGGCTTTGGGCAAAAACGTTTTGGTTGCCTTTATGCCGTGGAACGGTTTGAACTACGAAGACGCGATTTTGCTTTCGGAAAGAATTTCGCGCGATGACGTCTTTACCTCTCTGCATATTGAGGAATTTGAGGTTATGGCGCGTGATACCAAACTGGGACAGGAAGAAATTACCCGCGATATTCCGAATGTCGGTGAAGATGCGCTGCGCAACCTTGACGAGGCCGGTATCGTTTATATCGGTGCCGAGGTTAAGGCCGGTGATATTCTGGTCGGTAAGGTTACGCCGAAAGGCGAATCGCCGGTAACGCCGGAAGAAAAACTTTTACGCGCCATTTTTGGTGAGAAAGCTTCCGATGTCCGCGATACCTCGCTCAGAGTACAGCCGGGTATTGAGGGTATTGTGGTTGACGTTCATGTCTTCTCGCGCCGCGGCGTTGAAAAAGATGAACGCGCACTGTCTATTGAACAGCAGGAAATTTCGCAGCTGGCCAAGGACCGTGACGACGAAATCGCCATTATCCGCCGCAACGTTGAGGCTCGTTTGAAATCAATGCTCTTGGGGCAGAAAGTTGTTGACGCACCGAAGGGCTCAATTGCCAAGAACGCCACCATCAGCGAAAAAGACCTCGACAATATGCCGTCGTCGCAATGGCGCAAAATTGTGGTTAAAGACGAAAGCGTTATGGCCAATGTCGAAGAACTGCTGGCTGCTTTTGACACCCGTGTTGAAAAAGTGCAGAAACACTTTGACGACAAGGTTGAAAAAGTACAGCGCGGCGATGATTTGCTGCCGGGCGTTTTGAAGATGGTCAAAGTCTTTATCGCCACCAAGCGTAAAATTCAATCCGGTGATAAAATTGCCGGACGCCACGGAAACAAAGGTACGATTTCGCGTGTTTTGCCGCTGCAGGATATGCCTTATATGGAAGACGGCACGCCGGTTGACATCGTGCTGAACCCGCTGGGCGTTCCTTCGCGTATGAATGTCGGGCAAATTCTGGAAACTCACCTCGGCTGGGCCGCACAAAAACTCGGCCAGCAGGTTAACGATCTGTGGGAACAGGTTAAGGCCGGACAGAAGAAAGAAAAAGATCTGCGCGCCAAATTGAAAGAAATTTACGGTGAAAAGCAGTATAAACGCGAAATAGAGAAGATGACGACGGAAGATCTGGATCTGATGATCCCGAATCTTAAAAACGGTATTCCGATGGCAACGCCGGTATTCGACGGTGCTACCGGGGACGATATCAATCAGATGCTGACGATGGCCGGGTTGCCGACATCGGGACAGATTGATTTGTATGACGGCCGTACCGGTGAGAAATTTGACCGCAAGGTTACCGTCGGTATCATTTACATGATTAAACTGCACCACATTGTTGACGAGAAAATGCACGCCCGCTCCGTCGGTCCGTATTCTCTGGTTACCCAGCAGCCGCTGGGCGGTAAGGCGCAGTTCGGCGGACAACGTTTCGGCGAGATGGAGGTTTGGGCCTTGCAGGCATACGGTGCAGCCTACACCCTGCAGGAAATGCTTACCGTCAAGTCCGATGACGTTAACGGCCGCACCAAGGTTTATGAAGCTATCGTCAGAGGCGAAGATTCGTTTGAAGCCGGCATTCCGGAGTCATTCAACGTATTGACCAAGGAAATTAAATCGCTGTGTCTGAACATCGAACTTTTGAACGAAGAAATTTAAGGTATAAGGAGTTAGTTTAATATGAATGATATTGCAAAATATTTTGGTCAACAGGTGTCTGCCGAGGCATTTGATCAAATTCGGATTTCAATTGCTTCTCCCGAACAAATTCGTTCATGGTCCTACGGTGAAGTAAAGAAACCCGAAACCATTAACTACCGTACGTTTAAGCCGGAAAAAGACGGCTTGTTCTGCGCCCGGATTTTTGGTCCGGTCAAAGACTACGAATGTTTGTGCGGCAAGTATAAAAGAATGAAATACCGCGGCATTGTTTGTGAAAAATGCGGTGTTGAAGTTACATTGTCAAAAGTCAGACGCGAAAGAATGGGACATATCGAACTGGCGGCGCCGGTTGCGCATATCTGGTTCCTGAAATCGCTGCCGTCGCGCATTTCGCTGCTGACGGATATTCCGATGAAGTCTTTGGAACGCGTGTTGTATTTTGAAAGCTATATTGTCATTGAGCCGGGTTTGACACCGTTGTCAATGCATGAGCTTTTGACCGAAGACCAGTATCAGGAGGCAATTGACGAATACGGCGAAGAATCTTTTCGTGCCGGTATCGGTGCCGAGGCTTTGAAGGAGATTCTGGCGGCGATTGATCTGCCGGCGGAAAGAGATGCCATCAGAGCCGAGCTGAAAGACAATGCGTCGGAGGCTAAGCGCAAAAAACTGGTTAAGCGTTTGAAAATCATTGAATCTTTCATTGAATCGAATACTAAACCTGAATGGATGATTCTTGATGTTCTGCCGGTTATTCCGCCGGAGCTGCGTCCGTTGGTTCCGTTGGACGGCGGACGGTTTGCCACGTCGGATTTGAACGATTTGTACCGTCGGGTTATCAACCGCAACAATCGTTTGAAGAGATTAATCGAACTGCACGCGCCGGATATCATTATCCGCAACGAAAAGAGAATGTTGCAGGAATCGGTTGATGCTTTGTTTGATAACGGCCGCCGCGCCCGTGCGATTACCGGTACCAACAAACGTCCGCTGAAGTCATTGTCGGATATGCTGAAAGGTAAACAGGGACGTTTCCGTCAGAACCTTTTGGGTAAACGTGTTGACTATTCGGGACGTTCGGTTATTACCGTCGGTCCGGAGCTGAAACTGCATCAGTGCGGTTTGCCGAAGAAAATGGCTCTGGAGCTGTTTAAGCCGTTTGTCTATGCCAAACTGGAGCTTTACGGTCATGCCACGACGATTAAAGCGGCCAAGAGAATGGTAGAAAAAGAGCGGCCGGAAGTCTGGGATATTCTGGAAGAAGTTATCCGCGAACACCCGGTACTTTTGAACCGTGCGCCGACTTTGCACCGTCTGGGTATTCAGGCGTTTGAGCCGGTGTTGGTTGAGGGCAAAGCCATTCATCTGCATCCGCTGGTTTGTACCGCATTCAACGCGGACTTCGACGGTGACCAAATGGCCGTTCATGTTCCGTTGTCGATTGAGGCACAGTTGGAAGCCCGCGTTTTGATGATGTCTACCAACAATATTTTGTCGCCGGCATCGGGTAAACCGATTATCGTGCCGACACAGGATATGGTTCTGGGTATTTATTATCTGACCTATGATGCCGAAGGTATGAACGGCGAAGGTATGATCTTTTCGGACTTCAACGAAGTTCAGCTGGCGTTGAACGAAAAGGTTGTCGATTTGCACGCCAAAATCAAATGCCGGATGGAATATGTTGACGATAACGGCGAGAGCAAGTACGGTCTGGTTGAAACCACGCCGGGACGCATTTTGGTTTCGGAAGTTTTGCCGAAGCATAAGAATGTTCCGTTCTCACTGGTTAACAGACTGTTGCGCAAAAAGGAAATCGGCGAAATTATTGACACGATTTACCGTCACTGCGGTCAGAAGGAAACCTGCCTGTTTGTCGATAAGATTATGACACTCGGCTTTACCAATGCCTGCAAGGCCGGTATTTCTTTCGGTAAGGACGATTTGATTGTTCCGGAAGCCAAAAAGACCCTGATTGCCGAAACCGAGGCACAGGTTAAAGAATTTGAGGAACAGTATCAAAACGGTCTGATCACCAAAGGCGAGAAATACAACAAGGTTGTTGATATCTGGGCAGCCTGTACCGATAAAGTTGCCGATGAGATGATGAAAAACATTTCCAAAACGGATCACGGCTACATCAACTCTGTTTACATGATGGCTCACTCCGGCGCCCGCGGTTCTGCCGCGCAAATGCGTCAGCTGGCCGGTATGCGCGGTTTGATGGCCAAGCCGTCGGGTGAAATTATTGAGCAGCCGATTATTTCAAACTTTAAAGAAGGTTTGACGGTGTCGGAATACTTCAACTCAACGCACGGTGCTCGTAAAGGTTTGGCCGATACGGCTTTGAAGACGGCTAACTCCGGTTATCTGACCCGTCGTCTGGTTGACGTAGCGCAAGATGTTGTGGTTACCGAAACCAACTGCGGTACCGAAAGAGGCATTATCGTTCGTCCGGTTGTTGACGGCGGCAACGTTATTGTTTCAATCGGTGAGCGTATTCTGGGCCGGACCATTCAAGAAGATATTCTGCACCCGGAAACCGGCGAAGTTTTGGTCAAGAAAGGTAAACTGATTGACGAAAACGACGTTGAGGTTGTTGAGGCAGCCGGTGTCGAACAGGTTAAAATCCGTTCGGTTCTGACCTGCGAATCCAAACACGGCGTTTGCGCTGCCTGCTATGGCCGCGATCTGGCCAGAGGCACGCCGGTTAATGTCGGCGAGGCGGTAGGTGTTATTGCCGCGCAGTCTATCGGTGAGCCGGGTACGCAGCTGACCATGAGAACCTTCCATATCGGCGGTGCGGCGCAGAAAGGTGCCGAGCAGGCTTCGGTTGAAGTTCCGTTTGCCGGTGTTATGAAGCTTGAAAACGGTCATATCGTTATCAATTCGGAAGGACACGGTCTGGTGCTGTCGCGCAACTGCGAAATCATTATTGTCGACAACAACGGTCGTGAGAAATCGCGTCATAATATTCCGTACGGTACCAAACTTCTGGTTGCCGAGGGCGACAAGGTTAAAAAAGGCCAGAAAGTTGCCGAATGGGATCCGTTTACCGTTCCGGTCATTACCGAAAAAGCCGGTAAGGTTGAATTGGTTGATTTGATTAATAATGTTTCGGTCAGAGAAGTTACCGACGAAACAACCGGTATCGTTTCCAAAACGGTTATTGACTGGAGATCGAATTCTTCCAGTGCCGGTTTGAAGCCGAGCATTATTCTGAAAGATGCCAAAGGTAAACAGGTTACTTTCGATAACGGTAAAGAAGTCCGCTACTATATGTCGGCCGATGCGATTTTGTCGGTTGATAACGGTGATGAGGTTAAGGTCGGTGATGTTATTGCGAGAATCCCGAGAGAGAGCTCTAAGACCAAAGATATTACCGGCGGTCTGCCGAGGGTTGCCGAGCTGTTTGAAGCCAGACGCCCGAAAGATCCGGCAATCATATCGGATATTGACGGTATGGTTGAGTTTGGCAAAGATTATAAAGCCAAACAGCGGATTACGGTTGTACCGGCCAAAGGTAAACCGGTTGAGTATCTGATTCCGAAAGGACGTCATCTGGTGGTTCAGGACGGTGATATCGTCAAAAAAGGTGATGCTCTGGTTGACGGAACACCGGCTCCGCATGATATTTTGCGGGTTCTCGGTGTTGAAAAACTGGCCGAATATCTGGTTAAAGAAGTTCAGGACGTTTACCGCCTGCAGGGTGTTAAGATCAACGATAAGCATATTGAAGTGATTGTTTCGCAAATGCTGCGTAAAGTTGAGATTACCAACCCCGGCGATACGACTTATCTGGTAGGCGAACAGGTTGATGCCGATGAGTTTGAGCAGAAGAATGCCAAAGTCATTGAGGCCGGCGAAACTCCGGCCGAAGCGATACCGGTTCTGCTGGGTATTACCAAAGCCAGTCTGCAGACTAAGTCGTTTATTTCGGCGGCATCATTCCAGGAAACAACCCGTGTCTTGACCGAAGCTGCGGTTGAGGGTAAGGTTGATGACCTGAGAGGTTTGAAAGAAAACGTTATTGTCGGTCGCTTGATTCCGGCCGGTACCGGAACGGTATTGCGGGCGTTGAAGAAAGTTGCCGCACAGAACGACAAAGAAATTCAGGCTTTGAAAGAAGAGGCCGCCAAAAATTCTCAGCAGGCGTTGCCCGAGGCGCAGAGCGGCGAAACCGCCTGATGTGCTGAGGCTCTGAAACAAAAAAACTCCCGCGGAATAATCTGCGGGAGTTTTTTACAAGTTAATCGGAGTGGTCAGAAAAAAAGCGTTTATGTTGCATACATAAACGCTTTTTTGGATTAACGTCCGGTACGGGCTTTGTATTTTTGCAGTTGTTTAAGGTTTTTGACGTGTTTTTTCTGCAAATGAACTTTCTGGCGGTCAAAATTGCTGTGTGTTCCGGTACCCTTGATGTGTTGTCCTTTGTCGCCGGCCTGGGACACAAAACTCCAGACGGACTGTTGTTCTTGAGGCGTCAGTTCGCCGGTTACGGCTTTTTTCAGCAGCTTGGTGGTTGAGGCATTGGGTTGAACCAGAGAGGCAACGGTTATGGTATGTGCCAGATGCTCCATGGTTTCACCTTGAGGTAATGTCAGCCGGCCGGTGTTAAGCTGACCGGTTAAGTCGGCATAGAGCTGATCGCGTTTGGCGGCGCCGAGGTGAATTTCCAGCGCGGTATCGTAATAGTTTTTATAAATTCTGGCCAAAGTGTCGGCTACGCTGTCGTTTGCTTTAACCTCAAAAGTTTTATCAGTGTTTTGTGTTACTGAGACTGCCGGTTTGATTGTTTCCACCTTATCTGTCTGCTTGTCGTTTTGAGTGCTTTTGGCACATTTGCCGGCTCCGAACAAAACGCCGGCTACGACAAACAAGCCGATAATTTTGCTTTGGTGCCGACGGAAGAAATTATTTTTTCCGGAAGAACGGGATATGCGTTGCGATTGTTTTGCCGCCGGCGTTGCAACGGTGTTTTTGTCCGGAGTGTAAATGATAGTGTCATAGCGTCCTAGTGATTTGGTTATACGACGGGTTATAATGCTTCCTAAATTGTATATTCCGGCTTGAAAGTGGCGGAAAATACCCGGATGTTCTTTGTTGGTTAACCAGTTTAGACGAGCAAAAGAATTATAGGCATCATTGGTGACGATATGATTTTTTATATAGCCGAAAGTTTTGAGATATGTATACATCATGTCGGCATCGCGGGGATAAATTTCAAGACGCCCGATGCTGAAGAAATGAATTTTTTTGGCGGCTTCCAGACGAATTTTTTGTGCTTTCTGCCGGTTGAAAAGTAATGCAAAATGATAATGGCGCAAATCTTTGCGCATCGTTTTGCCGCTTAAATGAATATTTGCCATAATTACATCCTTAATATTGTTGTCAATCTGAAAATAATGAAAAATTAGTCTTTTTTGGGGATTTTGTCAATAATTGTTTTTTATTCGGACTTGAAATATGCGGGAAAAGCTTTAATATGAGTGCGTTGAGCTGAGGATCAGGGTATGTTTGACATAAAAAAAGGCTTGGAAAATTTAAAAAGACATATCAAAGTAGCGCCGGAAAAACCGGGTGTCTACCGGATGATTGATGCCGGCGGAACGGTGCTTTACGTCGGCAAGGCCAAAAATATCAAAAAAAGAATTACGGCCTATTCGCATTTAAATAAGCTGCCGCGGCGGTTGCAGCAGATGGTGGCGCAAATTGAGCGAATGGAGTTTATTGTCGTTGAAAACGAAGCTCGGGCGCTGCTGGTTGAAAATGAGCTGATTAAGAAATATTCGCCGCGCTACAATATTCTTTTAAAAGACGATAAAACTTTTCCTTATCTGATGATTAATGTCGAGGCGGAGTTTCCGCGATTATCAAAATATCGGGGCAGCCGTAAAGACAAGAATCGCTATTTTGGTCCGTTTGCCAGTGTGGCGGCGGTTAATGCGGCGGTTGATATTCTGCAAAAGGTATTTTTACTGCGTTCCTGCCGCGACAATGCGTTTAAAAACCGGCAGCGGCCGTGTCTGATGTATCAAATTAAGCGGTGCTCGGCGCCCTGCGTGGGTAAAATATCGGCGGCTGATTATCAGGAGCTGGTTAAAAAAGCGATAGATTTTCTTGAAGGCAAAAATGCCGATATTCAAAAAGAATTGTCCGAACAAATGGAAGCGGCCAGCAGCCAGCAGGATTTTGAAACCGCATTGGTTCTGCGCGATCGTATCCGCGCGCTTAGTATTGTTCAGGCGCGGCAAAACGTTGAATATTCCGGACTTACCTCGGCCGATGTTGTCGGAGTTGCCGAAGAAAACGGGTTGTTCGGCATTGAGATATTTTTTATCCGCTCCGGGCAGAACTGCGGTAATGCGGCTTATTTTCCCACGCAGACCGAAGGTGCAGGCAAGAGGGAAGTGTTGGAAGCTTTTTTGGGCGAATTTTATACCAATCATCAACCGCCGAAAGAGATTATTGTCGGTATTGAACCGGAAAATGCGGATTTTTGGCAGCAGGCTGTCGGCAGCAAAATTGTTTATCCGAAAAGCGGCAATAAATTTAAGATGGCACGGTTTGCAGAGCAGAATGCCGTTGATGCCATTCGCCGTAAGGTGGCGTTGGAAGCTTCGGTTAAGACCAATCTGGAGGCTTTTCGCGAAAAATTCGGTCTGCCGCGTTTGCCGCAGCGGATTGAAGTTTACGACAACTCGCATAATCAGGGGAGTTATGCCATCGGGGCGATGATTGTGGCGACCCCCGGCGGCTTTGATAAGAAAAATTACCGCACTTTTAATATAAAATATACCGAAAATACACATGATGATTTTGCCATGATGCGGGAAGTGTTGCGGCGGCGTTTTGACAAGATGACACCGGAAAATAAACCCGACGTTATTTTGCTGGACGGGGGGCGCGGGCAGTTGAACGCGGTTTATGAGGCGCTTGACGGATATGATCTGGACGGGATTGCCATTATCGGTATTTCCAAAGGGCCGGACCGCAATGCCGGCAAAGAGTTTTATCATATGAAAGACAGGGAAAGCTTTGAACTTGAATATCGTTCGCCGCTGGCTTTTTATTTGCAAAACCTGCGGGATGAGGCACATCGTTTTGCCATCGGAACGCATCGCAAAAAACGCGCCAAGTCAATGTATAAGTCGTCAATTGACGAAATTGAGGGAATCGGCGCCAAACGCAAAGCGGATCTGCTGCGCTATTTCGGATCGGCGCAAGACGTTGCCGAGGCCGGTGTGGCCGATTTGCAAAAAGTTGAGGGTATCAGTAAAAAAACAGCGGAAAAAATCTATAACTACTTCCATAATTAAAAATTATATCCTAGTATTGAAAAAAAGTTAACTTTCAAGGATGTAAAAGATATGTACAATCTTCCCAATTTATTGACGATATCCCGCATAGTCGTTATTCCGGCGATTTTTTTGTCGGTTTATATTACGTCAATGTGGTGGGCAATCATTGCGGCCGTCTTATTTATCATTGCTTCGATAACCGATTATTTTGACGGCTATCTGGCGCGGGCGCGCGGAGAAACCTCGGCTTTAGGGCGTCTTCTGGATCCGATCGCCGACAAGCTTCTGGTTACCTCGGCCCTGGTCGTGCTTCTGGCTAAGCCCGGAATGGTTGAGTATAAAATCAGTTTTATTCCGGTTATCGTCATTCTTTGCCGCGAGATTCTGGTCTCGGGGTTGCGCGAGTTTTTACGGGAAGTTAACGTTGGCCTGCCGGTGACGCGTCTGGCCAAATGGAAAACGGGTTTCCAGATGACGGCTTTGTCGATGATGCTGTTGAAAGGTGTCTGGTATTGGGGCGGTATCGGTGAGGTTTTACTGTGGGTTGCCGGCGTATTAACGTTTGTTACCGGTTATCAGTATTTTCAGAAGAGTTTGGATTATATCTGCGAAACCGAAAAATGCGCCAAAGTGCCGCCGATGCCAAAGCTGTTGCAAAACAAAATACCAGCAAAAAAGAAAAATGCGGCCAAGAAAAAAGCCCCGCTTAAAAAGAAAAGGGCTGTCGTTAAAAAGAAAAGTCCGGCAGGTAATTGATGGAGCAGGAGCCCAAACATCTTTTGGTGGTTGACGACGACACCAGATTGCGCAGTCTACTGCAAAGATTTTTGCGGGAGAACGGCTTTTTGGTATCAACGGCCAAAGACGCGGATGAGGCTCGGTTTATGATGCGGCAGTACCGCTTCAGTTTGCTGATTGTCGATGTTATGATGCCGAAAGAAAACGGATTTGAATTTTTGACCTCTCTGCGGCAGGAAAGTTCGATTCCGGTTATTATGTTGACGGCCATGGGAAATGTCGAAGACAGGATTGTCGGTTTGGAAAACGGAGCCGATGATTATGTTGCCAAACCGTTTGAGCCGAAAGAACTTTTGCTGCGTATTGCCAGTATTTTGAAAAGAACTCCGGCGGAAAAACCGGAAGACCAGAAACTTGATTTGGGACTGTGCGTGTTTGATATGCAGAGTAAAGAGCTTATATCCAAACAAGGGGAGGCAATGCATATTACGCCGGTTGAGCAAAGTCTGCTGAGTGTTCTCGGTGCTAAGAGCGGCCAGGTTTTTTCCAGGGAAAAGCTTTCGGAAATTTTGGGAGCCGGTCAGTCGCCGCGTTCAATAGACGTCCAGATTACCCGCCTGCGGAAAAAAATTGAGAAAGATTCGAAAAATCCCCGGTATCTGCAGACACTGCGCGGCAAGGGATATATGCTGCTGGCCGATTAGTCGTCGTATTCAGAAAACAGATGCCGAAAGATTTTGGGCCAACAGGTTTGATATGATATGAGGGAAAAATGCATATTAAACTGCCTCAGAAATTTGAAGAAAAAGTAACGGTTTGGCGTCATCGGTTGTTGCCGCGGACGTTGTTTTTCAGAACCATGTTGCTGATATTTATTCCGCTGATTGTGGTGCAGGTGGTGTCGGTGGTGGTCTTTTTTGACGGCAGCTGGAGCCGGATGGGACGGCGGTTGTCTGAGAATCTGGTTGACGAAATGAATGTTATTATTCATTTGAAAGAGGACGGAATGCCGCTGGCGGAAGTTCAAAAAATGGCGGCGGAAGGTTTTCAGATTGATTTTCGTTTTTATGATGCCAGCCAGGGAGAAAAAGTCAAGCAACGGTTACAGGCCAATCCGATGGTGATTGCTTATTTGAAAGAGGCGATGGAAAATGCTTTTGCCGAAGACAAATGGAGCATTCTGGTCGACGAAAAGCAGGATAACAGCAGCGACTTGATTATTTTTGTTGAAAAAGAAAGCGGTGTTTATCAATTTATTTGCGCTAAGAAGAAGATATTTTCCACGTCAATTTTTATGTTTGTGGTGTGGATGGTCGCTACGTCAATCCTGCTGTTTTTGGTTTCGGTGTTGTTTTTGCGGATTCAGGTGCGGGCAATAGCCGATTTGGCTCAGACTGCCGAAAATTTCGGTAAGGGAATTGATGATGACGGATTTAAGCCTTACGGTTCTTCCGAGGTGCGCAAAGCCGGCTATGCTTTTGTTAAAATGAAGGAGCGGATATTGCGGCAGATTATGGAACGTACGCAGATGCTGGCCGGAATCTCGCATGATTTGCGTACGCCGTTGACACGAATGAAACTTACGGCGGCGATGATGGAAAATTCGCAAGACCAAAAGGATTTTTTGGCCGATATTGATGAGATGGAAAAAATGCTGAACGGTTATTTGGCTTTTGTCCGTGGTGAGGGCGATGAGCCGGCCATTTGTGTCGATGTAAACAAGCTGGTGCGGGGAATTGTCAGCCGCTTTGCCTCACAGCATATTAAAATTAAATTCTTTGCCGCGGAAAATACGGTTGAAATCAGAGCCAAAGAGCAGGCTCTGCGGCGAGCGGTGACAAATATTGTTGCAAATGCCAGTCGGTATGGTAAAAAGATTGAGGTAAGGGTGGAACAAGGTACTAAAGAGGTGCGAATCATTGTCGACGACAATGGTCCGGGAATTCCGCAGGATAAGAGAGAAGCCGTTTTCAGAGCTTTTTACCGGATTGAAAATTCGCGCAATAAAGAAACCGGCGGTATTGGTTTGGGACTGGCCATTACCAAGGATATTATTACGGCGCACGGCGGACATATCGTTTTGGAAGACGGGCCGCTCGGCGGGTTGAGAGTCGTGATTAAATTGCCGGCGTAAGATAAAAGGAAAAATGATGACAGACGAAGAAAAGCTTGATGATGATATAAATCTTGACGAGTTTAATTTTGATGATCTGGTCGTTGATAATGCGGATGGTGACACCGCCGCAACCGGTGGCGCGCCGGCAGAAGATGCCTTTAATTTTGATGATATTACGGCGACGGATTTTAATTTTGACGATCTGCCGGGTGACGATTTACCGGAAATACCGGCAGAATCGGATTTAGTTGGCGCCAGTTTGAGCGATTTACCGGAAGAAACGCCGATAACGGTTGAAAGTGCGGATATTCCGGAGGTTCAGATAAGTCCGGAAGAAAACGCATTGCCTCAGGAAGATGCTTTTTCCGTTCCAACGGAAGAAATGACGGAGATGCCGGCGCAGGATACTTTGCCGGTCTCGGATGAGCCGGCGGCAGAAGGGAGTGAAACGGCAGCGGTTTCAGAACCGGGCGGTTTCGGAGATGCACCGGTTGATGACTTTGCGGAGATATTGCCGGAAAATACAGCCGTACCTGCTGCTGAAGAGAGTGAGGTGGCTGTGCCGGAAACAGAAGCGTCGACAACGGCGGAAATTTTTGATGAAAAGGCTGTTGAGGAAGAAAATGGCCGTTTTGAAGAAAATGCAGATTATGATTATGCCGGTCATGATGAAAACAATGTCGCGGAAGAGGCTGCTGCCGTAGATATTCCGGGAGAAGCAGAAGAAACGGTTAATGATGTCTTGTTGAATGATGAGCCAGCTCAGGCTGATGATGCCGATGAAATACATGATGCGTATTTTGCCAATGATGCCGTGAAAACAGAGCCTGAGGAATACAACCGGTCAGATAATGTTTTGCCGGCGGGTGATTATCCTGTGTCGGCAATGGAAGAAAGCGGGCAAATAGGGTTTCTGCGGTGGTACAGCGGTTCGTCCGGCGATCAGATGTTTGAAATAGCCAGGGGTTTTGAAAGCGGCAGCTTTAATGCCGATGAAGAATGTAAAACTTTGCACGTTAATGTCGGTTATGATACGTACGGTTGGGAAGTGCAGTTTTCGGACGGCGTGGTCATGAATTTGCGCGATGTGCGGGAATATCAGATACGCAACGGCAGGCTGCCGTCTGCAGAAGGGCGGATTATTTACGGGCAGAGTACGCTGATGTTTTCCGGAATTGAACGGATAGTCGTTTATGAGAGTGTGAAATATTTTTCATATGGTGTTTAGACGGCGTTGGTTTTCAAAAAACCGGTTGCGACGTGTTGAAGGCACTGTCGAAAATTTACCGATATCTGTAACTCAGCCTATTTCTTTTCCAGCGGGAAAATCTGAACATTTTGAGAGGTCGAGTCCTCGGAATTATCCGGTATGCCGGCGGTTTTATTGGCGTAGGTTTGTCTGCGCATTGACCGCGGCGCCTGAAGAGCCGGTGAAAGCGGATAGGCGTTTTTGGGTAAACGCAGCTGCAAATATCCGCTGCCGCCGCCATAAGCAGGGCCTGACAAACCGATGGAATAATAACCGCCGATATAACCGTAGTCGAGATCAATGTAGTCAATTGACAGAACGGTTTTGACATTGGTGACGCCGATGGTCGTCATTTTGCAGTTGTAACCGGAATCTTCCAAAATGGCGTGATTGACTTTTTTTACAAACAACAGCGATTTTGACGGCGTACAGTCGGCGACCTGTCCGCCATAAGTCAGGTTATAATTAAGGATAATGTTTATGGTGTTGCGCCGGCCGATAATGACGTCGGTGATTTTGGCGTGGTCAATATAGGCGTTGGTCGGAACAATACCGACATTGACCGGAAGCGTAATGTAATTTTCGAGACAGGTATGAGCCTGAGAATCAGCTTCACAAATCAAAAACTTTTGATAATTGTTGTTGTCGAAAAGCTGCAACAGGGAATTGTAAATATATTCTTTGGACATTGAGAGCTGTGCCGGTGCACATTGGTGCGAGCGACAGACAACAATCGACGACGGCTGCCGTGGAGTTTGCATATCAATGCGGGCTGCCGTATCAGCCGACGTGGCCGCACCGTTTGTTCCGCGGGTGTTGAACGTGAAGAAATTTTCCGGTATCCAGCTGCGTACGGTTTCACAGCCGCACAATCCGGCAACGGCGGTTAACAACATTAAAAAACGTAAACTTTTATGCAGCATTTCGGCCTCATGTTCATACAAATATAGCTTATATTATTTCAGATGTCGGGAAATACAAAGTATTTTTTGTAATTATTCTATGTATTTTTTAAGGGAGATTTCGGTTTTTATGCTTGTCAGACGGCGGTAAGTGTTGCAGAGTATAATAAAATGAAATCCGGGGGTTTTTGATGTTGAAGAAAATATTTTTTGCAGCAGTGTTGCTGACGGCGGCGTCAGTTTATGCCGCCGACGGAATCAATGTGGTGGACGGTGACAGTCTGGAGGTTGGCAACGAACGGCTGCGCCTGATGAATATTGATGCGCCGGAATTTTTTCAAAAATGCCATGATGCCAGCGGGTGGAAATATTTGTGCGGGTTTGAAGCAACCGAATATCTGAAAAAACTGATGAGCGGACAAGTCCGTTGCGAGCGCTACGGCAAGGATCGTTACGGCCGGTCGCTGGTTGAGTGTTATCGTGCCGACGGTATGAATATCGGTCAGGAGATGGTGCGTTCCGGTTGGGCAACGGCCTATAACGAGAAGTATCAGGCCGATGAAAGACAGGCACGGGCCATGAAAAAAGGAATCTGGCAGGGAAAGTTTATGCGACCGGAATTGTATCGCGGATTAAAAAGAAGCTACGAGGCTCTTAAAAATGAAAAAAGATAGAGATTCTTGTTGACAGCCGCGAAAAGTTATGTATATTGCAAGCAACGTTTTTATGTTTTTTAATATAAAGGTGGAAGAATATGTATGCAGTAATTAAAACCGGCGGTAAGCAATACCGTGTTACATCGGGTGATGTAATCAAAATTGAAAAGATCGCCGGAGAGGAAGGCAAAGAGGTTGTTTTCAACGAGGTTCTGGCTTTGGGCGATACAATCGGTTCGCCGCTGGTTGCCGGTGCTTCGGTTAAAGCAACCGTCTTAAAGCAGGCTAAAGATGCCAAGGTCATTATTTTCAAAAAGAAAAGAAGACAAAATTATCGCCGTAAAAACGGCCACAGACAGAATATTACGCTGGTTAAAATTACCGACGTAATCGGCAAGTAAGAAGGAGATTTGAACAATGGCTCATAAGAAATCAGGCGGTAGTTCGTCAAACGGACGCGACTCCATCGGACGCCGGCTGGGTTTGAAAAAATCCGGCGGTCAGGCCGTTATTCCCGGAAATATCATTGTCCGCCAGCGCGGAACCCAGTATCATCCGGGGGCCAATGTCGGCATGGGCAAAGATCATACCTTGTTTGCCCTGAGCGAAGGCAAGGTTGTGTTCTCGAAGAAAGCCGGCGACCGGACGGTTGTTTCGGTTGTTGCCGAATAACGGCGGCCGGAATTACCAAAAAAGATTTGAGGGGATGTTTATCACGTCCCCTTTACTTTTCCTGAAAATAAGATATTTTGAATTCAGGCGGTTAGAAAATTAAAAAACAAGAGAAAAAATGAAATTTCTTGACCAGGCAAAAATATATATCCAATCGGGTGACGGCGGTGCCGGCTGTGTGTCGTTCCGGCGGGAAAAGTATATTGAATTCGGCGGACCGAACGGCGGCGACGGCGGTAAGGGCGGCAGCGTTTATATTGAGGCGGTGCCGAATTTGAATACTCTGATTGATTTCAGATATCATCAGCATTTTAAGGCACAGAAGGGCCGCAACGGCATGGGGGCGGATAAAACCGGCCCAAAAGGCGAGGATATCGTGATTAAAGTGCCGGTCGGGACGGAAGTTTTGGCCGAGGATCAAAAGACGCTTATCGTTGATATGGTTGAACCCGGACAGAGATTTTTAATTGCCAAAGGCGGCGACGGCGGCCGCGGCAATGCCCAGTTCAAAACCTCAACCAATCAGGCTCCGCGTTATGCCGAACCGGGCTGGCCGGGGCAGGAATTATGGGTTTGGCTGCGGTTGAAAGTGATTGCCGATGTCGGCCTGCTCGGCATGCCGAATGCCGGAAAGTCAACCTTTTTGTCGGTGGTTACCAAAGCGCGGCCGAAAATTGCCGATTATCCGTTTACCACCATTCATCCGAATCTCGGCGTTGCCTGGGTTGACGGTTATGAAATGGTGATTGCCGATATTCCGGGGTTGATTGAAGGTGCTCATGAGGGAACGGGACTCGGTGACCGCTTTTTGAAGCATGTTGAACGTTGTTATGCTCTGTTGCATCTGGTTGATGCCACCAATGAAGATGTGGCGGGTGCTTACCGGAATATTCGTCGTGAGCTTGAGCTTTATAATGCCGAGCTGGCAATGAAACCGGAAGTGGTGGCGCTGAATAAATGCGATGCGTTGACGGACGAAGAAACAGCGGCCAAAAAGAAGGCTTTGGAAAAAGTGTCGGGTAAAAAGGTTTTTGTGATGTCGGCCATTGCCAAGAAGGGTGTTTGGGAGTGTTTGCGGGAAATTAACCGTTTTATTACCCGCGACCGGCGAAAACAAGATGAAACGCCGAAAGAAAATCATTCGGAAGATGCGGACTCAGGGACGTGGTCGCCGGTTTAAGTATGGGAGTAAAAAGAAAAAGTGGTTAAAAAGATAAAGAAAAGCGAAGATACCGAGGCGGAAAAGATTTTAGATATTGTCAAAAAAACGCTGGATGACGGCAAGGCCGAAGATGTTGTCGTTATAGATCTTGCAGGCAAAACGTCGATTGCCGCCTATATGGTGGTTGCCAGCGGAACGTCAAACCGGCATGTGGCTTTTTTGGCCGAGAGCGTGCAACAAAAACTTAAAGACAACGGTTATAAATCGGCGGCGGAAGGCGAGGAAAAGGCAGATTGGGTTCTGATTGACGCGTATGATGTCATTGTGCATATTTTTCGGCCGGAAGTTCGCGGTTTTTACAGTTTGGAAAAAATGTGGTCGGCGTTTAAAAAGACAGAATAATATTGAAAGGGGATTATATAAAAATACCGCAGTTTGATTAAAACTGCGGTATTTTTATAGGATAATTAGTAGCAAGCTAAAATCTCCTGAACAGGCGTCGGCAGATATCTTGAGGCTTTGATCTGCGTACAGTTTTGATCATCAAAACCTTTGCGTTCTTCAAAGAGAACGTCTGCCATTATGCGGTTGTGCTGATAGTGGCAAACCGCAAATATCCGAGGATATTCATGCGTCGGCGACAGATATATCCGGAAGTGTGACGTCGGTTCAAAGATATAATCGCTGCCGTCGGAGAAAAAGACCTGCTTTTTCCGGACACCGACATAAATGTACCCGTAACCGCGCTTGACGGCCAGGCAACTGCCCTCATAAATACCAGCCGGCGTGATCATGTTGTAAGCTTTAACTTCTCCGGCAGTGATATGACGGAACAGTTCCGTCTTTGACGCCAACAAATTGTTAACGGTCATACGGAATTCAATTCCGTCAAGCGCCGGGGCTTCAAGTTCAGCCAAAGGGCTTTTGCCGAAGGATTTGATGATTTTACTTTCTTCAAATTCTCTTGCCTGCTGATAAGGGTCGGCCAGGTTGGTTTTCTCAGAGGCTTTTCTTCCCTTTTTGGTGAAGAAATTTGCCAAGTTGTGTAATATATTCATATCTTTATTAATTAAAAATTTGTTTATACGGACAAATATAGACGAAAATCAGCAGAGAGTCAAACAGAATTATTCGCGATGATAGGGGTGTCCGGCAATAATGGTTTGAATCCGGTAAATCTGTTCGGTCAGGACGGCGCGCATCAGCATATGCGGCATGGTCAGGCGGCCGAAAGCCAAAATCAGGTCTGCCCGGTCGCGGGTAGATTGCAGATGACCGTCGGCGCCGCCGATGAGAAAACAGATTTCTGAAGTTCCGGCAAGCTGCCAGTCGGCAATTTTGGCGGCGAGTTCGGTTGATTTTAAGTTTTCGCCGCGTTCATCAAGTACAATGACTTTGGCGCCGTGCGGAATCGACGACTGCAGAAATTCCGCTTCGTCTTTTTGTGTGGAATTGTCTTTTTCTTTGATTGTCAGCTGCCAGCCGGAGCGTTTGATATATTCGTTGATGATGTCGGCTTCCGGCGATTTTTTTTTGCATTTGCCGATGGCTATGATGGTGGCTTTCATCGGCAGACTTCCAAATTAAACACGTTTTGCAGGAAGAACAGCGAGATGTAGCATAACAGAGCCGCGGCTATCGGGGTCAGAATCCAACCGACGGCAATGCGGCCGATGAGGTTCCAGTTGATACTGCTGCCCTTTAAGATGCCGATGCCCATAACGGCGCCGATGATGGCCTGAGAGCTGGATACCGGAACCAGCGGAAAGCTCGGAAGGTTATGTGAGATTAAAAAATGCTGCAGGTTTTGCGAGGCAAAAAGATACAAAACCAGCGCCTGGGAAACTACGGCAACCCAGGCCATCAGCGGCGACATCCGGACAATGCCGTTACCGACGGTGGTCATAAGGCCGCGCGAATAGGTGAAGACGCCGACACTGATGGCAATACCGCCGATGAAAAACAGCACTTGTGCCGGCGATAACGTAAAAAGGGAACCGACGGTAGCAGCCTGCAGCGGGCTGGAGGCCACAAAAACGCCCATAACGTTGGCAATGTTGTTGGCGCCCAGGGCATAAGCGCCGAAAGCTCCGGCAAGGATTAGGCCGATGCGGGTATAGCAATCCTGGCGGATAAGGGTTATACGGCAGCGGCGGATGATCAAACGGATTAAAAAGTAGAGCAGAACAGCAATAATGCCGGCCAGAATCGGGCAGAAAACCCAGGTGCCGACAATCTTGCTTAAGACGGTGACATCGGTCGGTTTGCCGGCAAACAGATTCCAGCCGATGATGGCGCCGACAATGGCCTGAGATGTGGAAACCGGCAGTGAAAGCTTAACCGTCCAGTAAATGGTCAGAGCCGCGGCAAGGGCAGCCATAAATGCACCGGCCAGCGTATTCACCGAGCCCAAAGTACCCAAAGTCTGCGAGGCGCCGGAGCCGGCATAAACCGCGCCGATGATGATGAAAACGGAAGAAATAACGGCAGCCGTGCGAAATTTGACCATCTTGGTGCCGACGGCGGTGCCGAAAATATTGGCCGCATCACTGGCGCCTAAGGACCAGCCGAGAAAAAGTCCCGAACTTAAATAAAACCAAAAGGTTAAATCCATCAGATGCTCCTTTTAATCGTAAAGATAAGCAGTTCGTCGATAAAATCTTCCGCGGTGTCGGCAATATCGGCGATTTCGTTGATGAATTGTTTGAGTTGCAGTTTGTTGGCCAGCGGCATATCGGAATCAAAAACCTTTTCCAGCAACTGGCGAGAACAAACGTCGGATTCATGCTCGGTAAAGTAAACTTTTTGCGAATAATCCCGCACCGATGCCATGTCACGGAAAAACGAACGCGACGCCATGCCCATATTTTCGGCGCAGTCAGCACTTAAGCGGCCGAGATCTTTGATACCGGCGTGGTATTCTTCGGGGATTTCGGGTTGTTCGACGTAAAACATATAGGTTGCCTCGTCGAATTTGTTGATGATGCGGTCAAGATTTTCGGTCAGCTGCAGGACGTCGGCACGCAGATCGGGCAACAGATTGTTGCTGTAAAGCTGGTTTTCAATACTGCGGCGCAGGGCGTCGGCCTCGTGCTCAATCTTCTTTATCTGCCGGGATATCTTTTTGAATTTTTCGCTTTTACCTTCTTTGAGATAGACATCGACGGCTTTGCCGAAGGTCATTGACGCATTAATCAGCTTGTTGTGGAAATTGTCTATATCGCTTTCCAGAGCCTTGGTTTTGGCGAATAACGAAAGGTGCAGATGAAACATTATATTTTATCCCCGCTTGTTTTTTGGTTTTTGTTTCTTATTTATGACGTATATTTTTCAGATTATCAATAAGATTTATTTTTAGCTTGTAAATAATATTTTGATTGATTAATATAAGGCTGGTTTAAATATTATAATATTTATAAGGATGGTAAAATGAAGAACATTAACGCTGTATATGTGTCTTTGGTGGCTTTGGTCGTTGCCATTGCCGCGCTGGTCATGTGCATAATCTGCTGCACGTCGAACAAGGGCGGAGCCAATGTCGAAGCTGCTTTGATGGAAAAACCCGAGCTGGTTATCGAGGCAATGCAGGCTTATGAAAACAAACAGAGAGAAGAAGCTTTGCGCCAGGTAGAAGAGAACATCGCTTCCAGCGCCGAAGAACTGAATAATCGTGCTGATGATGGTGTTATCGGTAACCCGGACGGCAAGATGGTTCTGGTTGAGTTTTTTGACTTTTCCTGCTCGTTCTGCCACAGAGTTTATCCGGCTTTGAAAGAAATTATTGCCAATAACCCCGATGTTAAAGTCGTCGCCAAACCGATGGCTTTCCTGTCGCCGGCTTCAAAGTATGCCGCTGAAGCTGCTTTGGCCGCTAATGAACAGGGTAAATTTGCGGAAGCTTATTCGGCAATTTTTGAAATTGAAGGCCGCTTGAACGAAGAATCGATTAACAACGCCATGGCTGCTTTGGGACTGGATATGGACAAGCTGAAAGCCGATATGAAATCGGACAAAGTACGCAATACGATGAATGCGTCTTCGGAATTGGCTTCCAAAATCCAGGTCAGCGGTGTTCCGACGTTGATCTTCAACAACAAAATGTTGCAGACGCTGGATGCTTCGGTTATTCAGGAAGCAATCGATGCTGCCAAATAGTTTTCGGGCGTAATGCCGAAAAATGAAAGAGCCGCTCTTACGGGCGGCTTTTTTGATTTAAGAACTTAAACAAAAGCTTGTGTTTTGCAAATAAAAAACTTATATATATGAAGAATATGTTTTTTAGTCTTTTAAGGATTATGCAATGGATATGGGAAGAAACTTTTTTATCTGGCTGGGCGTGTTTGTTGTGTTGTCGCTGGCTGTCAGCCTGTGGGGCGGCGATCCGGCCAAAACCGGTGCGGAAAAGCTGGCTTTTTCCGAATTTATGGACCGGGTGGAAAACAAGCAGGTGGCCGAAGTGGTTATCAGCGGCGCCAGCATCAACGGAATTTCGACAGACGGCAAAAAGTTTTATACCTATGCGCCGTATGATCCGACAATGGTAGAAAGCCTGCGCCAAAACGATGTTAAAGTAACGGCGGCACCGGAAGACAATACCGGTAATAATTTGTGGGGTATCTTTATTTCGTGGTTCCCGATGCTGCTGTTGATCGGCGTTTGGATATTTTTTATGCGGCAGGCCAACTCGGGGAATAATAAAGCTCTGAGTTTCGGCAAATCGCGGGCCAGGCTGGTTGAAAACAGCAAAAAAGTCACTTTTGCCGATGTGGCCGGTGCTGATGAAGCCAAGCAGGAACTGGCCGAAATTATAGAGTTTTTGAAAGATCCGGCCAAGTTTCAGCGGCTGGGCGGCAAAATTCCGCGGGGCGTTTTGATGGTTGGTCCGCCGGGAACCGGTAAAACTCTGCTGGCCAGAGCCGTGGCTGGCGAGGCTGATGTGCCGTTTTTTTCAATCTCGGGTTCTGATTTCGTTGAGATGTTTGTCGGCGTCGGGGCGTCACGGGTGCGCGATATGTTTGCCCAGGCCAAGAAAAATGCGCCTTGTTTGTTATTTATTGATGAAATTGACGCGGTCGGACGTCATCGCGGCGCCGGTCTGGGCGGCGGCAATGACGAACGTGAGCAGACTTTGAACCAGCTTTTGGTTGAGATGGACGGTTTTGACGATAAAGAAAACGTTATTTTAATTGCGGCGACCAACCGGCCTGATGTTTTGGATCCGGCATTGCTGCGGCCGGGGCGTTTTGACCGGCAGGTCACCGTCACCAATCCGGATAAAAAGGGACGTGAAGAGATTTTGAAAGTTCATGTACGCAAGGTCCCGCTGGCCAAGGACGTTAATCTGTCGGTTATTGCCCGCGGTACGCCGGGGTTCTCGGGGGCGGATCTGGCTAATCTGGTTAACGAGGCGGCTTTACTGGCGGCGCGCAAAAATAAAACCAAAGTAACGTCAAAAGATTTTGACGAGGCAAAAGACAAGGTTTTGATGGGGGCGGAACGCAAGTCGATGGCGATGGACGAGAACGAGAAAAAGCTGACGGCTTATCATGAGGCCGGCCATGCCATTTGTTCGCTGTTTGTCGAAGAAACCGACCCGATACACAAGGCAACGATTATTCCGCGGGGGCGGGCGTTGGGAATGGTGCAGCAACTGCCGGAAAAAGACCAGTATTCATATTCCAAGACCAAAATGCTGTCACGCCTGATTATCATGATGGGCGGCCGGGTGGCGGAAGAGCTGAAATTCGGGCCTGCCAAGATTACCTCAGGTGCTTCGTCGGATATTGCCGCGGCGACCAATCTGGCGCGTTCAATGGTTACCGAATGGGGTATGAGCGACAAGCTGGGGCCAGTTTTGTATGCCGAAAATACCGGCGAGGTCTTTTTGGGCAAGTCGGTTACCCAGAGCCGCAATATGAGCGAGGAAACCGCCAAGTTGGTTGACGAGGAAATCAAAGCTTTGGTTATGAATGCTTATAAAGGGGCGACGGCGCTTTTGACAGAACATCAGGCTGACTGGGAAAAGTTGTCTGAGGCACTGATTGAATATGAAACGCTGACCGGTGAGGAAATTAAAGATTTGCTGGCCGGCAAGCCCATCAATAAAGATGCCGACGCACCGGTGGCAGAGGAGAAACGAACTCAGGCATCGTTGCCGGAGTTGTAAGAAAAAGAGAGCCGAGGCTCTCTTTTTTGCAGAATATTTTTTTGAATTTTTGTCTAAAAAAGCTTGTGCGGAAGGTAAAAATGTGATATTTTATTTTGTAGCAGAAAAAAGTATTGGTATTATAATTAAAAAGGCTACGTATATCAGTAAGTAGGTTGGAGTAATCTGATTGAAAGCTGCGTGGCAAGTGGTAATATGAAAAAAAATTTTTTTAGGCTCTTTACGAGAAAGAAAGAGCAGAGGCAGGAAGATCTGCGTCAGGAATTTATTGCAGCCTGTCAAAAGGCTGATGTTGAAAAGGTGATAGCTTTTCTTGAGCAGGGTTTTGATCCAAATCAATATGTTCGGGTTTGGGTTGGTGAATTCTGGAGTAATCCTCCGGAATATTGCGACATATCTCATTATGAGTCGCGGACTCTGCTGGATATTTGCCGAAGTGAAGCCATAAAAAGGCTCTTGCGAGCTTATGGCGGAAAAACGACAAGAGAGCTGAAGGAAGAAGATGAGGCGCGGAGGAAAAAGGAAGCTGCTGTAATAGAGGCAGAGCTCCAACGCCAACAAGAGGCAAAATACCAAGCTGAGTTGGAGGCAGAAGAGGCGCGGAGAAAAAAAGTTGATGCGTTTCTTTCCTCAAAATAAAAAAAGTGTTCGGAATATTCCGAACACTTTTTTTATGGTTATGCTGTTAAATTGACTCGGTTTGGACAAAAAGTCTAAAGTGACTCAAACAGAGTCTGAGTCTGGTTTTGCGAAATCGCTTGAATCAAATTTTTTTCATTTTTTTCACTTTTTTTGCTTGCAATTTGGTTCGGGTTATGTTACAAGGAGCGCGTATCAAAGGGGTTGAGGCCGAAAAGGCCGGCAGCCTTTGGGATATAGAACATAACGCATCCCTTGGATTTTCCCGCTTGGCGGGGCGTGCGGTCAGGATAGCGGCCGTGGCGGAAAACATAAAATTGCAAGGCTCTGCATAAGGTTTAACTTTTAGATGGCTGGCTTCTAAATCGGGAGGTTATGCCGTCTAGTTATAAGGAAAAGTGTTAAAGATGGATACACAGAATATCAGAATTCGCCTGAAAGCTTTTGACCATCGTCTGCTGGATCTTTCGACCAAAGAAATCGTCCACACGGCCAAAAGAACGGGCGCCAACGTCAGAGGTCCGATCCCTCTGCCGACCAGAATCGAAAAGTTTACGGTAAACCGTTCGCCGCACGTTGATAAAAAGTCACGCGAGCAGTTTGAAATCCGTACTCACAAAAGACTTCTGGATATTGTTGATCCGACGCCGCAGACAGTTGATGCTTTGATGAAGCTTGACCTGGCCGCCGGAGTTAATGTCGAAATTAAGTTATAACGTTAATGTTGGCTTGAAGAGTATATGGTCAGGTCAACCTATTAAGAAAAGGAAAAAATAATAATGCGTACAGGTCTGATTGCAAAAAAACTTGGAATGTCCCGCATTTTTGATGTTGACGGTACTCATGTACCGGTTACGGTTTTGCAGATTGACGGCTTGGAAGTTGTTGCGGTTAAAACTCAGGAAAAAGACGGTTATACGTCGGTTCAGCTGGGCTGCGGCAACATTAAAGCAAAGAATCTGTCCAAACCGCTGAAGGGATATTTTGCAAAGGCTAATGTTGAGCCGAAAAAGAAACTGGCCGAATTCCGCGTTTCGGAAGACTGCCTGCTTTCGGTCGGCGATAAATTATCTGCAGAACATTTTGTTCCCGGTCAGTTTGTTGACGTTTGCGGAACATCAATCGGTAAAGGTTTTGCCGGTGTTATGAAACGCCACAACTTTGCCGGTTTGGAAGCATCGCACGGTGTGTCGATTTCGCACCGTTCTCACGGTTCTACAGGACAAAGACAGGATCCCGGTAAGGTATTCAAAGGCAAAAAGATGGCCGGACATATGGGCGACGAGCGGGTTACCGTTCAGAACCTGAAAGTTGTTTCGGTTAATGCCGATAAGGGATTGATTATGGTTAAGGGCGGTGTTCCCGGATGTGAAAACAGCTGGGTTTACATTACCGATGCCGTTAAGAAATCTTCTTCGGTTAAACTGCCGATGCCGGCCGGTTTGATTAAAGTTGATGAACCTGTTGCAGCTAAAGCCGAGGCTGAAGCTCCGGCTGAGAATGCATAAAGATTATAAGGATGAAGATAATGAAACAGGACATCTTAAATTTGGAAAACAAGGTTGTCGGTTCAATTGAACTTGACCAGTCAATCTTCGGGCTGGAAGTCTGCGCCGATATCCTGCACCGCGTTGTGGTTTGGCAGCTGGCCAGACTGCAGGCCGGTACCCACAAAACCAAAGGCCGTTCGGAAGTTGCCTTGACTCCTGCCAAACCTTTCAAACAGAAAGGCGGCGGCCGCGCCCGTCAGGGTTCGCGCAAAGGCACGCAGTTCCGCAAAGGCGGCGTTGTGTTTGGTCCGGTTGTTCGCGATCACTCGCATGATTTGACCAAGAAGTTCAGAAAACTCGGCCTGAAAACCGCTTTGTCGGCCAAGGCCAAAGGAGGCAATCTGGTTGTTATCGACGAAGCCAAACTGGCTCAGCCGAAAACCAAAGACCTGAAGAACAAACTGGAGGCTTTGAGCCTGATGAACAGTCTGTTTATTGACGGTAAAGAGGTTGACACCAATTTTGCTCTGGCTTCGCGTAACATCGTCGGTGTTGACGTTTTGCCGACCATCGGCGCCAACGTCTATGACATCTTGAGAAAAGAAAAATTGGTCTTGACTAAAGACGCGGTTGTTTGCTTGGGAGAAAGATTGAAATGAGTAAGTCTAAGAAAACAAACAATGTAACGACCAAAATGTATGATACGCTGGTTCGTCCGGTTATTACCGAGAAATCCATGCTGTCATCGGAAAACGGCAAGGTTACATTCATTGTTCCTTTGTCTGCCAACAAAGACGAAGTTAAGGCTGCTGTCGAAGCAATCTTTAATGTCAAAGTAAACAAAGTGAATACAATTCGTACAAACGGTAAGGAAAAAGTTTTCCGCGGTCGTATCGGACAGCGTTCCGACTATAAAAAGGCGGTGGTTACTCTTGCCGAAGGTCAAAACATTGATGTTACTACAGGAATATAAAAAATGGCATTGAAAAATTATAAGCCCACATCTCCTGGACTTCGTCAGCTCGTTATCGTTGACAGAAGCGAGCTGTATAAAGGCAAGCCGGAAAAATCCCTGACGGTCGGTCTGACAAAAACCGGCGGCCGTGATAATTTCGGTCATGTCACCAGTCGCAGAATCGGTGGCGGTCATAAACGCAAATTGCGCGTGATTGACTTCAAACGCAGAAAATTTGATTCAGAGGCTACGGTCGAGAGAATCGAATATGATCCGAATCGTTCGGCTTTCATCGCTTTGATCAGCTATGAAGACGGCGAAAAGGCTTATATTCTGGCTCCGCAGAGACTGAAAGCCGGCGATAAGGTTGTTTCTTCGGAAAAAGCCGATATCAAACCGGGTAATGCCATGCCTTTGAAAAATATGCCGGTCGGTACCATTATTCACAATGTTGAGCTCAGAGCCGGTAAAGGCGGTCAGTTGGTTCGTTCCGCCGGCTGCTATGCCCAGTTGGTCGGTAAAGATGCCGGTTATGCTCAGTTGAAGTTGAGTTCCGGTGAGCTGCGCGTTGTTCGTGAAGAATGTCTGGCTACGGTCGGTGCGGTTTCAAACCCCGATAACCAGAACAGATCTCTCGGCAAGGCCGGCCGCAACCGTTGGTTGGGCAATCGTCCGGTTTCGCGCGGTGTTGCGATGAACCCGGTTGATCACCCGCATGGTGGTGGTGAAGGTCGTACTTCGGGCGGTCGTCATCCGGTTACTCCGTGGGGCAAACCGACGAAAGGCTATAAGACTCGTACTAACAAGAAGACGGATAAATTCATTTTGAGAAGCCGTCACGAAAATAAAAAGAAATAAGGAGAAACGCTCATGACACGTTCCGTATGGAAAGGGCCGTTTGTTGATGGCTATCTTCTGAAAAAAGCTGAAGCTGCCAAAGCTTCAAAACGTAATGAAGTGATTAAAATTTGGTCTCGCCGGTCAACGATGTTGCCGCAGTTTGTCGGTTTAACATTCGGTGTGCATAATGGTCACAAGTTCATCCCGGTACTGGTTACCGAGGATATGATTGGTCATAAATTCGGTGAGTTTGCGCCGACCCGTACTTTTTACGGTCACGCTGCAGACAAGAAAGCTAAGAGAGGTTAATGATGAGCAAAGCTAAAAGTACCAGAAGAGTAGAGGCAAATGAGGCTTTGGCCATTTGTCATTCTATCCGCACCTCTCCGCGCAAGCTGAATCTGGTTGCCCAGTCTATCCGTGGTCTGGATGCCGCAAAAGCGGTGGCCGAACTCAGCTTTTCGAAGAAAAGAATCGCTAAAACCGCTTTGGCCGTATTGCAGTCTGCAATCGCCAATGCAGAAAACAATCACCAGCTGAATATCGACAAGCTGTTTGTTAAAGCTGCTTTTGTCGGTAAAGGCTTAGTAATGAAACGTATGCACGCGCGCGGCCGCGGCAGAGGGGCCAGAGTTTTGAAACCCTTCTCCAATCTGACCGTCGTTGTTGCAGAGCGTGGGGAGTAATCTAATGGGACAAAAAGTAAATCCTACAAGTCTTCGTTTGGGAGTTAACCGTACCTGGGATTCTCGTTGGTATGCTGGCGACAAATATGCGGATTACCTTCACGAAGATGTTAAAATCAAAGAGTTCTTGAAAGAGAAATTGGCTCAGGCCGGCGTCAGCAAGATTGTTATCGAGCGCCCTGCCAAAAAGGCCAGAGTTACAATTCACTCTGCAAGACCGGGTGTTGTCATCGGCAAAAAAGGGCAGGATATTGAGGTTTTGAGAAAAGAAATCCAGAAAATGACCGACTCTGAAGTTCAGTTGAATATTCTGGAAGTCAGAAAACCCGAACTGGATGCGCAATTGGTTGCAGACAGCGTTGCCCAGCAGCTGGAACGCCGCGTTGCTTTCCGTCGCGCGATGAAACGCGTTATGCAGTCAGCTCTGCGTTTGGGTGCCGAAGGTATCAAGGTTGCCTGCTCGGGACGTTTGGGCGGCGCCGAAATCGCCAGAACCGAACACTACCGTGAAGGCCGTGTTCCGCTGCATACTTTGCGCGCTGACATTGATTATGCTACCTCAACCGCTCATACAACTTATGGTGCCTGCGGTGTTAAGGTCTGGATCTACAAGGGCGAAATCATGGCTCATGATCCGATGGCGCAGGACAAGAAGTTGGCTGAACAGAAATAATGGGTGAATAGAAATGTTAAGTCCGAAAAGATTAAAGTTCCGCAAACAGCATAAGGGCCGTATTCATGGTCTGGCCAAAGGCGGATATGAATTGAATTTTGGTTCATACGGTCTGAAAGCCCTGACTCCGGATCGCATTACGGCGCGCCAGATTGAGGCCGCTCGTCGCGCGATTACCCGTGAGATGAAAAGACTTGGACAATTGTGGATCAGAATTTTCCCTGATGTTCCGGTGTCGGATAAACCGGCCGAGGTTCGTATGGGTAAAGGTAAAGGTTCTGTCGAGTTCTGGGTTGCCAGAGTTAAACCCGGCCGCATCCTGTTTGAGTGTGAAGGCATTGACGAAGCCACGGCTCGTCAGGCTTTGGCTCTGGGTGCCGCAAAACTGCCGATTAAGACCAAGTTTGTGAAAAAACTTAATTCAGAACTGGGAGCAGAATAATGGTAAAAACTAAAGATCTTCGTGCTATGAGTTTGGATGAACTGGAAGCCAAGCTGCTGGAATGCAAAAAAGAGCAGTTTAACTTGCGCGTTCAACAATCTACCGGCCAATTGCAAAACACAGCCCAGCTGGCAAAAGTCCGTAAAGAAGTAGCCAAAATCAACACGCTCATTACCGAGCGCAACAAGAAGAATTAAACTTAAGGAGAAAACTTATGCCTAAAAGAATTCTTCAAGGTGTTGTTGTTAGTGATAAACAGGATAAAACCGTCGTGGTCAGTGTAGAGCGTCAGGTTATGCATCCGGTTTATAAGAAGTTCATCAAAAAGAGCAAAAAGTATGCCGCTCATGATGAAAATAATCAGTTCAAGGTTGGCGATATCGTCCGCATTGAAGAATGTGCGCCGAAATCCAAGACCAAAACATGGACTGTACTCGTTGATAACGCCTAAGAGAAAAGGAATTAGAAAATGATACAGATGCAAACCAACCTTGATGTCGCCGACAACTCTGGTGCTCGTCAGGTGCAGTGCATTAAAGTTCTTGGCGGTTCCAAGAGAATGCACGCTTCCGTTGGCGATGTTATCGTCGTATCCATTAAGGATGCGATACCAAAGGGTCGCGTGAAAAAAGGTGATGTCCACAAAGCCGTTATCGTTCGTACGGCTTCGGATATCAGACGCAAAGACGGATCGGTTATCCGCTTTGACAAAAATGCTGCCGTTCTCATCAATAAAGACGGTGAGCCGATTGGTACCCGTATCTTCGGCCCCGTTACGAGAGAACTCAGAACCAAGAAATTTATGAAAATTATTTCATTAGCACCGGAGGTACTGTAATGCCTAAGTTGAAAATTAAAAAGGGCGACCAAGTTGTCATTTTGTCAGGTGATGACAAAGGCAAAACTGGTGAAGTATTGAAAGCGATGCCGAAGGAAAACAAAGTGGTTGTTCAAGGTGTTAATCTGGTTAAAAGACACACCAAACCCAGCCAGACCAATCCCGGCGGGATCGTAACCAAAGAAGCGCCGATCAACGCTTCAAACGTTGCCTATGCCAAAGACGGAAAAGCCACGAAAATCGGCTATAAAGAAGTCAACGGCAAGAAGGTGCGTGTTGCCCGCAAAACCGGTGCCGTAATCGATTAATGGGAGAAAAATTTATGGCAAATTTTGAAGATTTATACAATCAGGTCATAAAAAAATCTCTTGTGGAAAAATTCGGTTACACCAACCCACATGAGATTCCGAAACTGACGAAGATTGTGTTGAACATCGGTGTCGGTGATGCCGTTACCGATAAGAAGAAACTGAACAATGCGGTTGAGGAGCTTGCCCTGATTGCCGGTCAGAAACCGGTTATCACCACGGCTCGCAAATCAATCGCGACGTTTAAGGTCAGAGAAGGTATGCCGATCGGTTGTAAAGTTACGCTGCGTTCGACCAGAATGTACGAATTTTTGGAAAGACTGGTCAACATGGCTTTGCCGCGCGTCAGAGATTTCCACGGTATCAGCGGAAAGAACTTTGACGGCAGAGGCAACTTTGCTTTCGGCATTAAAGAGCAGATTATTTTCCCCGAAATCAACTATGACAAGGTTGAGAATGTCAGAGGTATGGATATCTGCATCTGCACCAGCGCCAAAACGGACGAAGAGGCCAAAGCTCTTCTGACCGGTTTTAACCTGCCTTACAAGAAATAAGTGGAGAGAAACACATGGCAAAAACAAGTTCAGTTTACAGAAACTTGAAAAGAGCTGAGATGGCCAAGAAGTTTGCTTCGCGCCGCAATAAGCTCAAAAAGATAGTTATGGATAAAACCATCTCTCCGGAAGAGAGATTCCAGGCTACTTTGAAACTGGCCGAACTGCCGCGTAATTCTGCAAAAATCAGATACAGAAACCGCTGCAAGCTGACCGGCCGTTCTCGTGGTGTTTACCGGAAATTCGGTTTGTCCCGCGTTGAGTTGCGCGATATGGCAAGCTTTGGTGAAATTCCGGGTTTGGTTAAATCAAGCTGGTAGGGAGATTCGCATATGTCAATGACAGATCCTTTGGGCGATATGCTCACACGCATTAGAAACGCACAAAGAGCCAAGAAGAGTGAAGTCGTATCACCTGCTTCTCGCTTGCGTGAAAATGTGTTGGAAGTTCTGAAAAAAGAGGGATACATTCTCGGTTATGAAAAGACCAATGTTCGTCCCGGTGTTGATGAACTTCACATTAAATTGAAGTATCATGAAGGTGCTTCGGTTATTACGGAAATTTTCCGGGTATCCACTCCGGGCAGAAGAGTTTATTCTTCGGTTAAAGATTTGCCGAGAGTGTATAACGGCCTGGGTATTTCCATTATTTCAACCCCGCAGGGCGTTATGAGCGACAATGAAGCTCGCAAGGCCAATGTCGGCGGTGAAATTTTGTGCCAGGTATTTTAAGGGGAGGGAAACGGTATGTCTAGAGTTGGTAAATATCCGGTCATTATCCCCGATGGCGTTAATGTTACGGTCGAAGCCGGCAATGTTGTGGTTAAAGGGAAAAACGGTGAGTTGTCCTGCCATTATGATGCCGATCATGTTTCGGTCGTTCTGGAAGAAAATAAAGTGGTTGTATCGCCCAAGGCCGAAACCAAACAGGCCAGAGCTTTATGGGGAACGACCAGAGCCAATATCAACACCCTGGTTAAGGGCGTTCATGACGGCTTTACAAAAGAGTTGGAGCTGGTCGGCGTCGGTTATAAGGCGCGCGTCGAGGGCAACAAGCTGATTATGTCTTTGGGATATTCGCATGATGTAACGATTGAAGCTCCCAAAGGATTAAAGATTACTTGTGCTTCGCCGACACAGATCAGCATCTTTGGTGCAGACAAACAGCTTGTCGGTCAGACGGCGTCGGAAATTCGCGAATGGAGAAAACCGGAGCCCTATAAAGGCAAAGGTATCAAATATGTCGGCGAATATGTCCGTCGTAAGGAAGGCAAGAAGAAATAAGGATAAATAAAGATGAGTACACCAAGAGAATCGTTTGAAAAGAGAAAAGGCCGGGTTCGGTCTGCTCTTAAGAAAGCTGCCAACGGCAAGATGAGATTATCTGTCTTCCGCAGCGGCAAACATATGTATGCTCAGATTATTGACGACGTTAAAGGCGTTACGGTTGCTTCGGCTTCGACTTTGGATAAAGAAGTCAGAGAGAATCTGAAAAAGACCGCTAATGTCGAAGCGGCAAGTTTCGTCGGCAAGGTTATTGCCGAACGTGCCGTTAAATCCGGCGTCAGTGAAGTGGTTTTTGATCGCGGCGGTTATCTTTATCACGGCCGGGTCAAAGCTTTGGCCGATGCAGCACGCAGTGCTGGCTTGAAATTCTAAGGGAGAGTAAAATGGCACAACAAGCTGTAGAACAACGCCGCAATAACAGAGCGGAGAAAAAAGAAGAACTGGTTGAGAAACTGGTTCATGTCAACCGGGTTGCCAAAACCGTTAAAGGCGGCCGTACGATGTCGTTTGCTGCGGTAGTCGTCGTCGGCGACCAGAAAGGACGCGTCGGCTATGGTGCTGGTAAAGCTTCGGAAGTTCCGGAAGCCATTACCAAAGCGACTAACGAGGCTAAAAGAAACATGATTCGCATTCCGCTGCGTGAAGGCAGAACACTGCATCATGATATTGCCGGGCGTTTCGGCGCCGGTAAAGTTTATCTGCGGACGGCTCCGGCCGGTACCGGTGTTATCGCCGGCGGTCCGATGCGCGCCGTATTTGAAGTTTTGGGCGTTCAGGATGTCGTTGCAAAATCTGTCGGATCAAATAATCCGTACAATATGATTAAGGCAACGTTCAATGCGCTGGAATCAATCAATTCACCGAGAATGGTTGCGGCTAAACGCGGCAAAAAGGTTGGTGATATTGTTTCGCGCCGTGAAAGCTCCAATTCTAAAATGACAGCAGAGGAGGCTTAATCAATGGCTGATAAAAAAACTATCAAAGTTACACAGATTGCCAGCCCGATCGGCAAACCGAAAGATCAGAGAGCGACGTTGATCGGTCTCGGATTGAATAAAATGCACAAGGTTTCTGAACTGGAAGATACGCCGTCAGTACGCGGAATGATTAAAAAGGTTCAGCATCTTGTAAAGGTTGAAGAATAGTAAGAGTCCAGAAGGATATGGCCGGTTGAATTTTTTGCGGAATAATAAGCTTGAAAAATTTGTACGGTCATATCCTGGACGGGCTTTTGCAAGATAGTTCATTATTTGATTAGGATTAAAACGATGAAACTTAACGAAATCAGAGATAACGAAGGCGCCAGAAAGCCCCGCAAACGTGTTGCGCGCGGTATCGGCAGCGGCTCTGGCAAGACGGCCGGCCGCGGTCAGAAAGGTCAGAAGTCGCGTTCGGGCGTTGCCGTCAACGGTTTTGAAGGCGGCCAGATGCCGATTTATCGCAGACTGCCGAAAAGAGGTTTTAAAAACCACTTTGCCAAAGAGTTTGCCGTGGTTAATCTGGACAGCATTCAGAAGGCGGTTGATGCCGGTAAGCTGAATGCCGAAGAGATTAATATTGAGGCTCTTTTGAAGGCCGGTCTTGTCAGCAAAAAACTGGACGGTGTTCGGTTGCTGGCCAGAGGTGCGATTACTTCCAAAATTAGCATTACGGTTAATTCGGCTTCAAAATCTGCGGTAGCCGCGGTTGAGAAGGCCGGCGGAAAGGTCAGCCTTGTCGCTTAAGAGTTGCTTGCATAGCGCAAAAAATCCGTCCTTTTATTTGAAGGGCGGGTTTTTTGTTATATTATTTGCAGGTTATTTTACCTTGGAGCTGATTCTTCACAGGCTCCCTGCGGCCGCCTGTTCGCAGGCAGATCAAAAGCCAAAAAAAAGCCACCCGCAAGGGGTGGTCTTTTTTGGCTCCGGCTTCTAGCTTGCTAAGCGAAAATTTCGCTAAGCGTGCGTCGGTCACTCGTTTTGTATGATTTCCGGCGCCGTCTGATAACGGCTTGAAAATCTGACAAAACATCGCCTCCGGCGGTAATATCAACCGGAGCAGCGGTTGATATTACCTTGGAGCTGATTCTTCACAGGCTCCCTGCGGCCGCCTGTTCGCAGGCAGACAAAAAGCCAAAAAAAAGCCACCCGCAAGGGGTGGTCTTTTTTGGCTCCGGCTGCCTGATTCGAACAGGCGACCAATCGGTTAACAGCCGATTGCTCTACCGCTGAGCTAAGCCGGAATAATACGGTATTTTATTTGGAGGCCGGTACCGGAATTGAACCGATGTACAAGGATTTGCAGTCCTCTGCATGAGCCACTCTGCCAACCGGCCAATCATGGTTACCGTTCTCTCAATCGGTGTTTCCTATATATACAGAAATTTTTTCCGCAGTCAATAGCTTTTTTTGAAAAAAGTGTTTTTTTATCACAAAATTGTTATATGATGTGCGGTAATGTCGGAGCATCTGAAAGGAAAAAAGAATGAAGGTTGCAATCGGTGCCGATCATGGCGGTTTCGAGCTTAAGGAATATCTCAAAAAAATTTGTCAGGATAAAGGGATAGAAACAGCCGATTTAGGGACTTATTCGACCGAATCGTGCGATTATCCGCTGATTGCAGATAAGGTGGCCGCGGAAATCATACGCGGCGGGGCAGATTTCGGCGTGCTTATCTGCGGCACGGGAATCGGTATTTCAATTGCGGCCAACAGACACAAAGGAATCCGGGCCGCACTGCTGTACAGTGATGCCGTCGCCGCTTTGGCCAGGGAACATAATGATGCCAATATTGCCGTATTCGGCGCGCGGACTCAGGATAAGGCCGATGTTGCCCGGTATCTTGATATTTTTCTGAATACGCCGTTTTCTAACGGTGAAAGGCATTGCCGCCGGGTTGCCGAATTGGGATAGAGAGGAGAATGATAAATGGATTTTGAACAAAACTTGCAAACGGAAGACCGGGAAATTTATGATTTGATTCGCCAGGAATTGAAACGTCAGCAGGAGCAGATAGAGCTGATTGCTTCGGAAAATATTGTTTCAAAGGCGGTTATGGAAGCGCAGGGTTCGGTATTGACCAATAAATATGCCGAGGGTTATCCGGGGCGGCGCTATTATCACGGTTGTGAGTTTGTCGATAAAGTGGAGCAGCTGGCCATTGATCGGGCCAAAAAGTTGTTTGATGCGCAATTTGTCAATGTGCAGCCGCATTCCGGAAGTCAGGCCAACACGGCGGTTTATCTGGCGCTTTTGCAACCGCATGATACCATTCTCGGCATGAGTCTTGATGCCGGCGGACATTTGACGCACGGCGCCAAGGTGTCAATTTCCGGCAAATGGCTGAATGCCGTATCCTATGGTGTTGACGCCGACACGGGGTTGATTGATTATGAATCGGTGGCACGGTTGGCGGCCGAGTACAGGCCTAAGTTGATTATTGCCGGCGGATCGGCTTATCCGCGGCAAATTGATTTTGCCCGATTCAGAAAAATTGCCGATGATGCAGAAGCCTACCTGATGGTTGATATGGCGCATTTTGCCGGGTTGGTTGCCGGCGGTGTGCACCCGAATCCGCTGAAGTATGCCGATGTTGTGACGACGACGACGCACAAAACTTTGCGCGGGCCGCGCGGCGGTATGATTTTGACCAACCGGGAAGATTTGGCCAAAAAGATCAATTCGGCGGTTTTTCCGGGGAGTCAGGGCGGGCCGCTGGAACATGTTATTGCGGCCAAGGCGGTTTGTTTTAAAGAAGATTTGAGCAATGACTTCAAGGCCTATGCGGCGCAGGTGGTTAAAAATGCCGCGGTATTAGGCGAGGTTCTGAAAAAACGGGGGCTTAACCTGGTTTCCGGCGGAACGGATACGCATCTGCTGCTGGTTGATCTGCGGTCAAAAAATGTTACCGGCGATGTTGTTGCCGAGGCTTTGGACAAGGCACATATAACCTGTAATAAAAATGCCATTCCGTTTGATCCGCAGCCGCCAAAGGTTACTTCCGGCATTCGTGTCGGGACGCCGGCCGGAACAACCCGCGGGTTTAAAGAAAAAGAGTTTGAGTTAATCGGCAATATGATTGCCGATGTGGTGGAGGCTGTCGGAACGCCGGAAGAAGAACGAGTGATTGCCGATACGGCAACGGCGGCGGTTGAGTTGTGTCGTCGGTTTCCGATTTATGAAAATCAGGCCGTAAAACCGGGCGTTTAAAAGAGCGAAACCGCTGATCCTCACGGATGAGCGGTTTTTTTGATTATGAGTAAAATTGAAATAATGTTTTGCAGCATTTCACAACGGTGCAGAATATTTGTGCGGCTGATTAATCAGAAGTTGCTAAGAAAAGAAGATCTCAGCCGCACAGGTTTTATATGTTTAGTGTTAATAATTACTTTGAATAGAACCTGTATATACCTTTTTAACGTGAAAATCAAGGTTTTTTTGTCTAAAAACGCCGGAATTTTCTGATGGCCTTAGACAATAATTTATCTGATATCGGCAAATTTTTGAAAATCACAGACTAAAAATATTTTTGTTAAATTGTCGATACAAAAAACTCCTCCGGGTTGTTAAACACGGAGGAGTTTTTTTAACGGTAAATAGTCCTCATTGGTTCGTCTGTCGTAATCAATCCGGTTTCGTATTCGGACGGTTTTCCTTCTTTGAGTCTTTTTTCAAGCAGTTGGGCGCTGCAGTTGAAATCTTTTACAATCTGGTAATGAGTCGTTCCGTTATTGTCATAATAAGGGACACTCTTCCATTTTTCGTAGATGCGCACCGATTCCCAGGTTATTTCCGTAACCTGCTTATTGAATGTAGACCTTTGCTCCGTGTCTGCGCTGATGTAGTAATATCTTTGATCTTTTTGGCCAAAGAAAACAAAAATATCATCGGCTAATACGATAGACATATTTCCCGAGATATCAATGAGATCTTTATATTTACTGTCGTCATAAGAATAGGTGACAACAAATTGGCCGCCGCCGGCATAAAGTACATCTTCATAAGGCTCCGAAAGAAAATTCGTTGCCGGGACATAAAATTGTTGCATTCCGTTCGGAAGCGTAATTCGGAAGAAGGTGTTGCAGCAGAATTTTATGGAAGAAGCTTCGACTTTCAGCTTTTTGCCGTCTGCCGTTTTCAGATCATACAGACCATCAGAAGCACTCAACAGAGTACAGCCTTGTTCAACGGGGGTTCCGTTATTGCAGGCGATAAGCATGCTTATGGCCGCAAAGAAAAATAATACTTTTTTCATTTTTACTTATGTTTAAAGAGTTAATAATAGCTATCTAGGATAGAGATAACAAAAATGAATATAAAAAGCAATGTTTTTGCTGGAAAATATTCAATTGTTTTTTAGCTCTTTTAAATTGTGATAAATTTGCGGCGATATTTTTTTGAGAAAATGTAAAAAATTTGTGTCGGAAGTTTTCGATTTATCGGGAATGAGAAGGTTTAAAAAAGCGGAAGCCGCCTATCATCACGACAGGGGGCTTCCTAAATACAGTTTGATAAAAGTGTTTTCGCCGGGTTTCCGTAAGGCAAAAGAGATAAAGATACGGAAACGCGGATTTTGCGGACGTTTCACAACGCAACAAAATACGATGGCAAAAGCAGTATCTGAAAATTCATGCTATGAAAGACAGTATAAAAGATATGAAGTTTTGCCATCGCTTTTTAGAAAATGTGGCATAATCTTAGTTATAGTAATTTTTAACGATAAAAGGTTTGTAGCATTAAAAAAAATAAAAATCAAGTTTTTTGTCTAAAAAATATTTCGGATTGTTTTTTAGCTTTTTTGGGGTATGATGTTTTGAAGTTTTTAACGGGATAAAGGATTGGCAAATGCAAAAAATCAGTGCGGCGGAATTATGTCAGATTGTCGGTTTTGATGGAAAAACGGTTGCCGCGGATATTCAGAATATTACAACCGACAGCCGGAAAGTCCGGCCGGGGGATTTGTTTGTTGCGCTTAAGGGCGATAAGGTTGACGGTCATGATTTTGCGGCGTCCGCGTTAAAAAACGGCGCGTCTTTGGTGATGGCCGAACGTCCGGTTGACGGTGTGCCGGCGGACAGATTGATTGTTGTGAAAAATTGTTTGCAGGCGTACGGCAAAATCGGGGCTTATAACCGGCAGCAGTTTCGGGGGACGGTTATCGGCCTGACCGGCAGTGCCGGTAAAACAACAACCAAAGAAGAAATCAAATTTGCTTTGTCATTGTTCGGTAAAGTTTATGCCACGGCGGGAAATCATAATAACCAGCTCGGTGTGCCGATGACATTGTGCGATATGGATATGACAGCCGATTATGCGGTGATTGAAATGGGAATGAGTTCCAAAGGGGAAATTGAAGAATTGACCGGTTATGTACGGCCGGATATAGCCATTATCACCAACGTTTATCCGATGCATATAGAGTTTTTTGAAAATTTTGAGGGAATCGCCGAAGCCAAGGCTGAAATATTCAAAGGGTTGAAAAAGGGCGGCCTGGCGATTATCAATGAAGACACCAATTTTGCGGCGTTGCTGCGGCAGCGGGCCGAGGAAAACGGTGCCAGGGTTCTGACTTTCGGCCGGAATACGCATCCGGCAGATGAGCCGTGTCTGGAAAAAGATGCGGCTGAGCATAACTTTTATAATGCCTGGTGCGTTTTGACACTGGTGGAGGCTTTGGGGCTGGATACCGCCCGCGTTGCCCGGCATTTGCAAAATTTTGCCGCTTTGCCCGGCCGCGGGGAAAAAATCCGTTTACGGTTGCCGTCGGGCGGTGAGTATACACTGGTTGACGACAGCTATTCCGGCCAGCCGGAAGCAATGAAAGCGGCGATTGAAACTTTGGGCAAGACGGCTTGCAGCGGTCGTAAAATTGCCGTTCTGGGCAAGATGGCGGAACTCGGGGCAACGTCAAAAGAACGGCATATCGAAATCGGTCGAGTTGTTGCGGCGAGCGATATCGACATCGTGATCGGTGTTTGTCCGGAGATGAAAGATATGTTGGCGCAGGTGCCGGATACAAAAGAAAAACATTATTTTGAAACGAAAGACGGCGTGGCGGAATTTTTGTTAAATAAGTGCTTGCAAAATAATGATATTGTTCTTATAAAAGGAGCCAGATATTCTTCAAAACTTTATCAGGTGACAGACAGCCTGAAAATGCAGGGAAAATAATGGTATGAAATGTCCGTTTTGCGGGTGTAACGATACTCAGGTCAAAGATTCGCGCAATGTTGACGATGATACGGCCGTGCGGCGCCGGCGCGAGTGTCCGGAATGCGGCCAGCGGTTTACGACTTTTGAGCATGTTCAGCTCAGAGATTTGATGGTGGTCAAGAAAAACGGCGAAAGGGTGATGTTTGACCGCGATAAGCTGGCGCGTTCAATTTATCTGGCCGTGCGGAAGCGGCCGATTGCTTCGGAACGGGTCGAAAAAATCGTTAATTCGATTCAGCGGCGGTTGGAAAGTACCGGTGAAGCAGAGATTTCTTCGGTTAAAATCGGCGAAATGGTGATGGATGCTTTGGCGGCGCTGGACCATGTGGCATATATCCGGTTTGCTTCTGTTTACCGTGATTTTCGCGAGCCGAAAGATTTTGAAGATTTTCTGGAAACATTGGAACAAATGGCCAAGCCCAAGGGAGAGTGACAAATGGCAAAATTTATTTCGGAAAAAATCAGAAAAAAATCGGCGGCCCGGCTGGCGGCCGTACAGGCGACCTATATGATTGAATACGGGCAATTGCCGGTTGACGAAGTGATTAAAGATTTTGTCAACGGTGAAATCGGCCGTTATGCGATTGAGGAAATGAGCGACGGTTATGAAGTTCTGGAAGATGTGGTTGAACTTGAGGCTATGGATAAAGACTATTTTGCCCATCTGACCAAAGAAGTTCACAAAAATAAAGAGGCGTTGGAAAAATCTTTGGCACATTATCTGAAAGACGGCTGGCAGTTTGACCGTTTTGACGGCACGTTACGCGCCCTGCTGTTGTGTGCGGCTTATGAGCTGGTTTATACCACCGATGTTGATGCGGCGGTGATTGTTAAAGAATATGTTGATTTGGCATATGCCTTCTTCAGCAAGAATGAGCCGAAAATGGTTAACGCTTTGCTGGATCAGGTGGCTAAGTCGGTCAGACAGGGATAAATAATGACAAAGCTGAAGTTATATGAATATCCGCATCCGATATTGAAAAAAAAGGCGGAAAAGGTGGCGGCGGTTGATGATAATCTGCGCCGGTTGCTTGATGATATGCTGGAAACGATGTATGCCGACAACGGCTGCGGGCTGGCCGCTCCGCAAATCGGCGTGTCTCAAAGGATTGTGGTGATTGATATTGCCGGTGAGGGAGAAGAGCCGGCGCCGATGTATATGGTTAATCCGGAAATCGTGTGGGCATCGGAAGAAAAAGAAATTTGCGAGGAAGGGTGTTTGTCGGTGCCGGGACAGCGCGCCGAAGTGGAGCGCCCGGCCAGCGTGCGGATTAAGTATCTGGATTATAACGGTGAGCCGCAGGAAATTTTGGCCGAAGATTTTTTGGCGGTGGCGGCGCAGCATGAAATTGATCATCTGGACGGTATTTTGTATATTGACCGTATCAGCCGCCTAAAAAGGCAGATGCTGTTGAAAAAACTTGAAAAAGCCAGAAAAGAAAGCGGCAAATAACCCGCACGGGAAAATCCCGTATGTTGAAGCAACGGCAAACGGGCGCTGGAATACTTATAAGTCTTTGACCATTTTGGCAAAAGTAATGCCGCGTTCTTCAAAAATGTCACCTTCCTGATGATAGCCCAATTTTTCATAAAAGCCGATAACGTTGATCATGGCATGCATGATTATCTGCTTATATCCGGCACTGCAGGCGCGTTTTTCGGCATAATGCACCAGCTCGCGGCCGATGCCTTCGCCCTGATATTTGCCGTCGACGGCAACCTGCATCATACGGATGCGCTGGTCATCAAGCGGAATTAACATCAGGCCGCCGATGAGTTTATCATCAAGGCTCTCAATGCAGCCGATGTGCAGATAATTAACCTCTTTGTCGCGGTGGGAATCGAGAAATTTGAGTCCCAAAGGTTCCAACAAGACTTTGTAACGCAGTTCGACAAGTTGTTCGTAACGGCTGGAGCCGAAGTCTATGTCAATCATCTTTTTCATGGCGTACACTCCCTATTAATAATTATTTTTATTATGCCTCTTTTGTTTGGTCCAGTCAATGCCGGAGACTTAAAAACAATACTTGCGTATTTTTATTTTTCGGTTATGTTGAGGGATAATATAAGAGATATGCTTTAAGAAAGATTAAAAAAACAGATGAGCAGCCATAATATTGAATTAATCCGTAATTTTGCAATTATTGCCCATATTGATCACGGCAAGTCAACTCTGGCCGATCGTTTGATTGAAACCTGCGGCGGACTGGAAAAAAGAGAAATGACCGAGCAGGTACTTGATAATATGGATATTGAGCGCGAACGCGGCATTACCATTAAAGCGCAAACCGTGCGGCTTAATTATAAGGCACAGGACGGACGGACTTATCAGCTTAATCTGATTGATACGCCGGGGCATGTCGATTTTTCTTATGAAGTTTCGCGGTCACTGGCGTCGTGTGAAGGATCGGTTTTGGTGGTGGATGCCACCCAGGGGGTTGAGGCGCAGACGCTGGCCAATGTTTATCTGGCGATTGAAAATAACCACGAAATTATTCCGGTTCTGAACAAGGTTGATCTGCCGTCGGCCGATGTTGAGCGTGTTAAAAGACAGATTGAAGACGTTATCGGTCTTGATACGTCAGACGCCGTTGAAACTTCCGGCAAAACAGGGTTGGGCGTGGATAGGCTTTTGGAAGAAATTGTTCATAAGCTGCCGGCGCCGAAAGGCGATGAGAATGCGCCGTTGAAAGCGTTGCTGATTGACAGCTGGTATGACAGTTATCTCGGCGTCATTATTCTGGTGCGTATTCATGACGGTGTCTTGCGCAAAAAAACACCGATCCGCATGATGTCGAACAATGCCGTCTATCAGGTTGAAAAAGTGGGCGTCTTTTCACCTAAGATGACCGATACGGAGGCGTTGTATCCGGGCGAAGTCGGCTTTATTACCGCCAGCATTAAGAGTGTCGGCGATTGTCATGTCGGCGATACGATTACCGATGACAAAAAGCCTTGTGCCGAACCGCTTAAAGGGTTTAAACCGTCGGTTCCGGTAGTGTTTTGCTCAATATTTCCGGTTGATTCCAGTCAGTACGGCGCTTTGAAAGACGCATTGGCCAAGCTGAAGCTTAATGATGCCAGTGTTGATTATCAAAATGAAAATTCGGCAGCTTTGGGGCTGGGTTTCCGCTGCGGTTTTTTGGGACTCCTGCATATGGAAATTATTCAGGAGAGGCTTTCGCGCGAGTTTGACCTGGATTTGATTACCACGGCGCCGTCGGTGGCGTATAAAGTCCATATGACCAACGGCGATATGATTATGCTGCACAATCCGGCAGATATGCCGGAGCCGACCAAAATCGCCTCAATTGAAGAACCGATGGTCAAAGCAACCATTTTGGTGCCGGATACTTATTTGGGTGCCGTGTTGAAGCTGTGTACCGAACGGCGCGGCGAACAACAGGAATTGACTTATGTTGGCAGCCGGGCAATGATCGTGTATAAAATTCCTTTGAACGAAATTGTTTTTGATTTTTATGACCGCCTGAAATCCATTACCTCGGGCTATGCCAGCTTTGACTATGAAGTTACCGGTTATCAGACGGCGGATCTGGTTAAAGTACAGATATTGATTAACGAAGAGCCGGTTGATGCGTTGGCTTTTCTGTGTCATAAGTCGGAGGCCGAATCGCGGGGACGGCAGATTTGTGAACGTCTGAAAGATTTGATTCCGCGGCATTTGTTTAAGATACCGATACAGGCCTGCATCGGCGGCCGGGTGGTGGCGCGTGAAACGATTTCGGCCTTGCGCAAAGATGTTACCGCAAAATGTTACGGCGGTGATGTTACCCGCAAGCGCAAGCTCTTGGATAAACAGAAAAAAGGAAAGCTGAGAATGCGGCAATTCGGCAAGGTTGAAGTTCCGCAGTCGGCATTTATCGAGGCATTGCGTATCGGCGATAAATGAGGCGTTTGACGGTTTTAACGTGCGGCGGACGATTGTCTTGCCCGGTTGAATTTTTGGATATAAGGAAGTAAACCAAAATAAAATAGAAATTGAAAAAAAAATAAACCAATAAATGAATTTTGTTGATGCATTTTTATATTTTTTGGTCTATATTAGATTTACCGGATGAATTCCGGTTTATCATAAAAGCGGAGCGGAGGTTTCTTTCGGTTGAGGGAGGCCTCCGCTTTTCATTTAGCATCAGTAGATGACTTTGGCCAGATACAGCCCGCAGGCCGGAGCGGTGGCGCCGGCGGCCGAACGGTTTTTGGCTTCAAGAATTTTTTTGATATCTTCCGGCTGCAATTTATGTTCGCCGACCAGCTTCAGCGTGCCGACCATGTTGCGAACCTGATGGTGCAGGAACGAACGGGCTTCGACGGTGAAAACGATTTCGTCATCAATCTTGTCTATATCAAGACGGTCAAGGGTTTTTACCGGAGATTTGGCCTGACAGGCAGCGGCGCGGAATGAGGTGAAATCGTGATTTCCGAGCAGATAAACGGCGGCCTGGCGCATAGCGTCGGCATCAAGAGGCACCGGAACCCACCAAACCCGGTTTTGTCGTAAAACAGACGGTGCCCGGCGGTTGAGAATCCGATAGATGTAGCCGCGGCCTTTGGCTGAAAAACGAGCATGAAAGTCAGAGGATACCGGTTCAACGTCAATAACGAATACCGGAGCTTCAAGCTCACGGAGATGGGCATTGAAAGCCTCGCGGATTTTCCAGGGCTCCATGGCGGTGTCAAAATCCATATGCGCAACCTGTGCCAGAGCATGGACGCCGGCGTCGGTTCTTCCGGCCGCGGCAATTTCCGTTTGTCGGCCGCTCAAACGTTGCAAAACGGTTTCAAGATATTCCTGTACCGACGGGCCGTCCAGTTGCCGCTGCCAGCCTAAGATATTGGTGCCGTCGTATTCGAGGGTTAGTTTGTAGCGCATTTGAAATTCCGGGTTAAAAATTAAGGGGCATTGTGCTGCCCCTTAAAAATCAGTTTGGCGAAAAGTTATTCGGCAGCCATTTGCAGACCGGCCGAGAAGTTAAGCGAATCCTGAACTTCCCAGATAACGCGCAGAGCGGCCAGAGCCTGTTCGCCCGAGATGCGCGGTGTTTCTTTGCCGTTGATGCAGTTGGCAAAATGGTTCAGCTCGGAAACCAAAGGTTGTGCCTGCATGATAAACAGGTTTTCAACGCTGCCTTTAAGGCCGTAGCGCATATTTTCCGGCAGATCATTCTGGTTAATGCCGTGCATACGCCCCTGAGAATGGACGGCAATGCTCTGGTTGACAAAGTCCAGATCAATGTAGTTGTCGTCAGTGGTGACGTTCAGGGTGCGGATACGCGACTGTGTAATGCGCGAGGCCGTCAACATAGCCGTGGTGCCGTTGGCAAATTCCAACATGGCGGTAATATAGTCTTTGCCGTTCGGGGATTTCGGCGTGCGGACGGCCGAAGCCTGAACGTTGATTACCGGGGATTTAACCAGCGATAAGATAATCTCGGCATCGTGGATCATCAAATCCATGGCAACGTCGACATCCGTAATGCGGCCGGAAGCAGCCGACATGCGGCGGGCTTCAAGCGAACATATTTTGGAGGTGTCGTTCAAAATCTTATGCAGCTGTTCAATTGCAGGGTTGAACTGCTCAATATGGCCGACCAGCAGGGTGACGTTGTTCCGGCGTGCGGCGGAAATCAGGCGCTGACATTCTTCTTCAGTTGTTGCCAGCGGTTTTTCCATCAGGCAGTGAATGCCGCGGTTTAAGAAAAATTCACCGACGTCGGCATGAGTTACCGAGGTGGTAACGACACTGACGGCATCAACATTGGCAGCAACTTCTTCCAGAGAAGAAAAAGCTTTGATACCGAAAGTTTCGGCAGCCGCCGCAGCCGCTTCGGCACAGATGTCATAAACGCCGACCAGTTCAAAGCCGTTGAGGGTCTTATATGTTCTTAAATGATTTTTGCCCATCATACCGGCACCGATAACGGCAACTCTGATTGGATTTGTCATAATTTTACCTCTATTTGTTCGTAGAAAATTTATTTTGGTTTACATATACCAATTATTTTGGTAAAAAGCTTTTAAATTCTTGTTACATATTGTTACAAACACGAGGTGTTTTATGATAAGACGATTGGCGTATGCTTTGATGATTATCGGAAGCGCGGGAATTTTGGCGGCATGTGCCACGGAAAAAAAGCCGTTGGGCCCCGTTTTGCAGACGAATGATTTAGTCTTTTCGGGCGATGCCGAATCGCTGCCGGACAAAGTCAGCGTTTATACGGCAATGGCCCGCGCCGCCAAATATCATGCAGATGCCTCGGCGCAAAATATGTTTAAAAATATTTATGACGGCAGCCAAAATCCGAAGCAAATTACAGAAAAAATGTTTTTTGCCGGGCAGAAAAGCGATAAATTGTATAATGCGGCCAGGGCCATGGATTTTGCGGATATGTATGCGATGAGCGTGCTGACGGATAATCAGAAATATATTGAGAATGCTCTTTATGCCAAATCGGCGCAAAATTTAAGTATCGCCGCAATTCAGCTGCACCGCGAAGAAATTTTTGCCGTCAGAGCCATTCGGCAAATTGACAGAATGATGACACAGCAGGGAAAAATTCTGCAAAAACTGAATGACAAAGCCGACAGCAGCGACGGTCTGACCGAGCCGGAAATTAATTACCGTAAAGATTTGGAAGTTGCCCTCAACCGACTGGGTGAAATCAAAAAGCAACTGGCGTCGGTACGAACCGAATATATGCGGTTGATAGCCACGACCGATAAAGATGTCCGGGCCGAAGGAAAACGTTTTTATGAATTAGATGATTTTGACAAACGTTATACGCCGGATATTTTTCAGGATACGGCGGTTAACAACCGGCGTGAATTCAGTTTAGCCAAAGAACAGTTGGGCAGCTTTAACGCCGCAAAAGCCCGCCGGCAGGCCTATGTCGATTATCCGCCGGTTGCCCGGCTGGATATCAACGGGCTTGAGGTTGAGGACAGCCGTTATGAAAACGAGCTTTTTAACAAAACCGTGCGGGTTACGATGAATTTGCTTGATGCCGTGGCGGAATATCAGGATAAGCCGAGCAACGAAAGTTTGAAACAAAAGGCTTTTGACGAATTGGCCGCCGTCGTGATGACTCAGGTTGAACTGGCGTATCGTCTGGTGGAAAAAGCATCGTTTGATTATGAGGCAAACCGCTATAAAATTACCGAACTTAAAAATACAATACGGCAGATGAAAAAACAGAAAGATTTGCCCGATTATGAAAGAGCGGATTTGTTTGATCAAGAGGTATCTCTGATTGCCGCCGAGCAGAAAGAAGTTCAGATTTTGGCGGAAAGGGGAGCTGCTTTGCGTAATTTGTATTATCTGGCCGGATTGTCGCCTTTTGATAAAAATATGCTCAAAGGCCAGATTAAAGATATTGAAAATACTCTGAAAAAAGCCTTTAACAAGGACCTGGTCAGTATGTTGTCGGCGGCTAAGGCCGAACCGCGGTGGGATGACGGCGGAAACGCCTGGGCGCATAAGGATAACTGGTTGGAGGAGCTTATTGACGGTCCGGAGAAAACAAAAGAGGCTGCCGCCGTTCGGAAAACTTCCGCCGTCAGGTCAGCGGCCGTTGCCACGCCGCGTTCTGCCGCAACGGGAAAATACCGTGTCATGCAAATGGGTTCTTATCAGGAACTTGATAATGCGGTGGCAGATCAGAAGAGGATAAAAGACAGTGTGCCGGAACTGGCCGGATATGATATTTATATTGAGCAGGCCGTTGTTGACGGTACAAGGTATCATCGTCTGATGCTGCGGCCGGAACCGGAAAAACTGCAGTATTTGTGTCGGCAGGTTGTTGACGCAGGGTTTGGCTGTATTTTGAAATAAAAACAGTTTGTCAAAACATAATTTTTAGGCTATGCTGAATTAAAGCGCTAAACTGATTTAGGGAACCCCTGATGTCTGACGAAAATAAACTGAATAGTCTGCGGGAACGTCTTAAAGAAGGACAGGATAAATTTGAGCGGGAACTGCGGCAGGAAATTGCCGAAAGCGGAAGCTGGCATATGGTGTCGAATCGTCAGACGAGCGCATCGGCGGTGTCTTTTGATGATGACGGTTTGAGGTTTGTCGGTAAAAATCTGGAAAACGGCAAATTTGCCAATGAGGATTTACACGGCGCCAATTTTTCGGTTGCCAATCTTACCAAAGTTGATTTTTCGGGCGCGGATTTGCGCGGGGTTGATTTTTCCGGTGCCAATCTGACAGATGCCAATTTGTCGGGTGCGGATTTGACCGGTGCCGTTTTGTCGGGGACGGTATTGCACCGAACTAACTTTACCAAGGCCAAACTTAACGGTGTGAAACTGATTGATGCCGATCTTGAAGATGCCATTCTTCTGGATATTCAGATTGATGAAATCGGCATTGCGGAATTGCAGTCGCTGATTGAATATCTGGCCAAATATTATCCGCATAAACTTAATTTGCGCAAAGTTAATCTGACAATGCTTAATCTGGCGGCAATCGATTTAAGCCGGGTGGATTTGCGCGGGGTTGATTTTACCGGGGTTGATTTTACCGGGGTTAACATTACGGGACTTGATCTGAGCGAATGTATTATTACACCGCAGCAGATTGCTCAGGCACTGGGCAGAGTTCCGGGGAAAGAGGAATTGGCCAGAATACTGGCTCCCAAAAAGAAAAAAAAGGCTTCTTACAACGGAATGGATCTGACAGAATTGTTTTTGGGCAACGGCAAAGAATTCGGCGTGCTTGATTTTCAAAAGGACAGAGGAATCAGCATAGAAACACTGCTTAAGGCCGGGAAGAAAGTTTTCGGCCGACCGGCCAAACCGGAGGTTAAAGACGAGCAGTCTTTGGAGCAGGCCAAAAGTGAGCAGGAACAGGAGGCAAAATCGCATAACGAGGAATTGCGGCGGATTATTGAAGCGCGCAAACAGAAGGAACTTGAAACCCGCAAGGCCATGAAAGAGAATTTGGAACAGGAAAAACAAAAACGAAAAGAGAATACCGAAAGAATTATTGCCGTTCGTGATGCCGGCCGGGGGCGCTGACAAATGGCCGGCGGGTTGGATATCAAACAAGAAAAAAGCCGCGTTACGGCGTTTGTTAATGCCGGCGCGGTTTTGTTTATCACCTATTTGATCTTTTGGGGATTATCAGGCATTTGTTTCGGCATTGTCGAATTGGCCGAACGGTTGGCGCTGCCGGAATATGAAGGGGGATTTTCCTGTGACTGGGTCAAGTTTTTTTATCATCCGGGATATGTGTTTGAACTGTACGGCGAATGGTGGAAACGGTTGATCAGGGGTATTCGTCTGATGGACGTGCAACTGTTTTTGCTGGTGCCGTTTATTGTGCCGGCGGCGATTGCGGCTACCGTGGTATTGGTTCTTGCCGGGCGCAATTATTCTTTTCATCTCTGGTATGTTTTAAATCATCATTTTGCCAAGGCCAAAGATATTGAACATATGGGACTCGGTAAAGAGCTTTTTATGGTTTTGGGGCGGTTCGGACATCTGATATTAAGTGTCCGGCCGACAGAATCGGTTTTATGTATCGGCGAGATGGGAACGGGCAAAACCTCAAGTGTGGCCATACCGTCGGTTTTGCGGTCGGATAATGCGTCGATCGTTGCGGTTGACATGACGGGACTGCTGCCGAAATATACCGCCGGATATCGGGCAACTTTGGGAGAAGTTTTTTATTATAATTGGGATTTGCTTGATGATCCCGACAAGGGGGTGTTCTACCCGCGCTGGAATCCGCTGGCCAGGGTTAATATGCCAAAAAAACAGAAGGAAAAAGACGCTTATCTGCGGCGAATTGCCGGGTATCTGGCCGATACGGACGATACCGAAAAAGACAATTATTGGAATCTGCTGGCCCGTTCTGTCATTGCGGCGCTGCTCGGATATTGGTGTGCTAAGGAAAATCAGGCCAAGGCCAATGATTATTTTTTAGGTAAATTGGTGGAAGGAAAACATTTAAGCCGGGAAGAAAAAGATATTCTGCTGAGTTATTATATTCAAATGCCGCCGGCTTATGCCGAAGAGGCCCGGCGTCTTCTTGAAGAAGACGAGCTTAATCAGGAAAATTATTTGCCAATCGGGAGCTGGGAGGGAATTGCCGAGCAGTGGATCGGTCGGGAGGTTTGTTTCGCCGGTATTACGGACTGGCTGATTGAGCATTATATGACGGCTCACGACAACGGCCGGAAAGACTGGCGCGAGTGGGTTGAGTCTTTGCTGGCAGAGGCGTATCTGTTTGGTTACGGCTCTCAGGTTATTGACGGGTTGAAACAGTTTCTGGCATTGTCACCCAGGCAGCGGCAGATTGCGTTTGCCTGTGTGATTAAGCCGTTTCGTATTTTTGTAAACCAGGCTATTCGCGAGCGTACCAACGGTAATGATTTCAATATGGATAAGATTCGCGGTGTCTATGATGAAAAACAAAAATGTTGGCGGCCGGTTACCGTGTATTCAATGGCTAATACTTATGCTTCCAAAATACTCAATCAGATGTTTCTGGACGAGATTATGTATCGTAATCTGTATTTGCAGGGCGGGCAGGGGCCGCTGCCGCTGATGCTGGTTTTGGACGACGTCGGGCATAATCTGCGGCTTAAGTATCTGACAAGTCTTCTGACGGAAGGCAAAACGAAAAAAATGTCGGCTTTACTGTTATGTAACAGTCTCAGTCTGGTTGAAAATACATACAGCCGTGAAGAACTGGAAACCATTGTCATGAATACGGCTTATAAAATCATTAAGGCTCCGGATAATCAAAAACTGAGCCGGCAGCTGGATAAATTGGCGACGTTTGCCTCAAAGTCCGTACAAATTTCAAAAAACGGCGAAAAGAAGCGTAAGGGAAAATATTTTGCCAACACTTATTATTTTCACCGTCTGGCTTTGGATTTCAGTATAAACCGGCGGGTTAGGATTGATACGAAAGATCATCAGGTCGTTTTGGCCGAGGGGTATTACAACCGGCCGATATTAGCCGACAATATCTTTTTTGCCGAAGATGAGCGTTTTCGCAAACTGGCGGTTTTAGATGCCGAATACAGTTTGTCCCGGGAAAAGATCGAACATAAAACAAAATTTGAGCTGGAAACGCCGAAATTGGCGGAGGTTTTTGCGCAAAAGGATCTCGGTGTGGAGGATCTGGTTGAGCTTGATCAGTATATGAATGTTGTTTTTGAAGAAGTCAAACTGGAAATCGGTACACACCGGAAATCACCCAAAACAGTTGCCCGGGAAGCCGCGTCAGCCGCCCATGTCGAAAAAGAAAAACAAAAAAGGCAGGATACGGAAGGCGACTGGTGGCTGAGGGAAGATGCTTTCAGTGCCCAATCTTCGATTGACCGGAATCCGTTCAACCCGAAAAAATAACTGTTCATTGTCGATATTTTCTGCTATTGATTATACGGGATTAAAACGAATCGCCGCAATAACGGAAGAACTATGGAAGAAACTTTATTTTCGACAAATGTTAAACGTCCGCTGGCCGACAGACTGCGCCCGAAAACTCTGGAAGAGGTTGTCGGACAGGATCAGGTCGTCGGCAAAGATGCGCCGCTGGGACGGATGCTTGCTTCCGGCAAAATCGGTTCGTTTATTCTCTGGGGGCCGCCGGGCTGCGGTAAGACGACAATAGCCCGGTTGATTGCCGAACACACCAAACTTTATTTTGAACAGATTTCGGCGGTTTTTTCCGGAGTGGCCGATTTGAAGCGGGTGTTTCAATATGCGCAGGAACGCCGAGCCAATCAGGGAATCGGCACACTGCTGTTTGTTGATGAAATTCATCGTTTTAATAAGTCGCAGCAGGATGGTTTTTTGCCTTATGTCGAAGACGGTACGATTATTTTGGTCGGTGCGACAACAGAGAATCCGTCTTTTGAATTGAATGCCGCTTTACTGTCACGGTGTCAGGTCTTTGTTTTGAACCGGCTGAGCGAAGATGATTTTGAAGTTTTGCTGCAGCGTGCGGAAAAGGAAACGGGGCGAAAACTGCCGGTTGACGAAGAAGCGCGCGCGTTTATGAAGTCGGTGGCGGACGGCGACGGACGTTATATTTTAAATTTGGCCGAGAGTGTCTGGAATTATGCCAAAGAAGGCGAGATTTTCAATAAAGACAGCATTGTCAAAATCATCAGGTCGCGGGCACCGGTTTATGATAAAGGGCGCGACGGGCATTATAATCTGATTTCGGCGGTGCATAAGTCATTGCGGGGATCTGACGTTGATGCCGCATTATACTGGGTGGCACGGATGATAAGTTCGGGCGAAGATCCGAAATATATTCTGCGGCGGCTGACGCGTTTTGCGATAGAAGATGTTTCGCTGGCCGAGCCGGGTGCGGTGGTGCAGGCAATTGCCTGCTGGGAAACTTATGAAAGACTGGGATCACCGGAGGGCGATTTGGCCATTATGCAGTTGACGGCTTATCTGGCAACGGCGCCGAAATCGGTCGGGGTTTATAAGGCCATGCATGCGGCATTTGATTTGGCAAAAAAAACAGGTTCGCTGATGCCGCCGAAAAATATTTTGAACGCGCCGACAAAACTGATGAAACAACTCGGCTACAGCGAAGGATATGAATATGATCCGGACTGTGAAGATGGATTTTCCGGTGCCAATTACTTTCCCGACGGTATGAAAAGGGTTAAACTTTATCGGCCGGCCGACCGGGGATTTGAGCGGGAAATTAAAAAGCGTATAGAGTATTTTGACAAGCTGCGGGCAGAAAAACAACGGCAGAAAGGTATTAAAGATGATTAATCAGCCGAAAACGGCAATCTGTTTTTAACGGAAAAAGGGAATAAATGGCAGGTGTTGAATTGATAAAAGTTAAGCCGGAAGACGACGGTATGCGTCTTAACCGCTGGTTTTTAAAATATTATCCGCAGTTGCCGCTTTCGCGCCTGCAAAAGTTATTACGAACCAAACAGATTAAGGTTGACGGCAAAAGAAGCGAGGCGGCATTTAAGTTGGCGGCCGGGCAGGAGATCAGAATTCCGCCGCTGAATGAGGGCGCAACCGTTCGGGAAAAGGGCAGCCTCACACCGCGAGATGAAGCCTTTATTAAATCACTGGTGATTTACAAAGACGATAATATCATCGTTTTGAACAAACCGTCTGGGTTGGCGGTGCAGGGCGGAACCAATACCCTGCGCCATATTGACGGCATGCTGGAGGCTTTGAAATTTGAAAAGCCGGAAGCGCCGCGTTTGGTGCACCGGATAGACAAAGATACCAGCGGAATTCTGGTGCTGGCGCGGGATCGTAAAAATGCCGAGCTTTTGACAGCGGCATTTAAAAAACATGATTTGCAAAAAACATATCTGGTGCTGGTAAAGGGGTGCCCAAAGGCTGATGCCGGCGAAATCAAGGCGCCGCTTTTGAAAGCGGGGGAGAAGTCGCAGGTGAGTGCGGAAGGCAAAAAAGCGGTTACCAGATACCGAGTTTTGGATCATGCCGGCAGCAAATTTGCGTTGATTGAGGCCGAGCCTCTGACCGGACGGACGCATCAGATAAGAGCGCATTTGGAATATCTCGGGACGCCGATTGTCGGTGATGATAAATATTACGGTGAAAAAAGAGAAAAATTTGCGGCATTGAAAGATAAACTTTATCTGCATGCTTACAAAATTGATTTGTCGGGTATATATGATAAAGTACGGATAACGGCGGCGCTGCCGGAGCATTTTGCCGAAGCGCTTGAAGTTTTGGGTTTACAAATATAAAAGGAGTAGATTTATGCGGTTGATTAAAAAGACGGCTTCCATCGTATCAAGCATCATTATTATTCTGGCCATCGGCGGCTATGTGTTTGTGCGCAATTTTGACTTAAACCGCTATAAATCTTATATTGAAGATATTGTCAACCGGGAAACCGGTCGTACCCTGAAAATGAACGGCGAGGCCAAACTCGGCATATCCTTTATTCCGACTTTGGTGATTAATGACGTTGAACTGTCCAATCCGGAATGGGCGGTGAATCCGCAAATGGTTAAATTGCAAAAACTGGAAATCAAGGCGGCCGTTCTGCCGCTGCTGAAAGGACGGATTGTTATTGACAAATTGATTTTGCAACAACCGGAAATTTATCTGGAAACGGCAGCCGACGGGCAGAAAAGCTGGGAATTTACCCAAATGCAGAACAACAGTAAAGCGGCAGCTGCCGGGGTACGGAAAGAGCAGAAGGTAAAATCCGGCGGAACCATGGCCGCGGCTGCCGGACTGGTGGCCAAACAGGTTGAGCTGCAGAACGGTATCATCAGTTATTTTGATGCTAAAAGCGGCAAAACGACGCAGGTGCTCATCAATGACATTAATCTGGAAATCCCCGAGCAGGACGGGCCGTTTAACCTGAACGTGGATGCCGAACTTGACGGACAGAAAATTGTTGCCGAGATTGAGGCTGATAATCTGGCCAGTCTGCTGAATGAGGGGCGGTTGAATTTTGTTGCCGAAGTTAAAGCCTTGCAGGTCAGTGCGGCATTGACCGGCGCGGTTGAAGATGTTTTGGAAAGTCCGAGATATGCCGTCGAGGGTAATATCTATAATCCAGCGGGTAATTTCGGCACACCGGAAACGAGCCTGGAAATGCGGGTAGACGGCGATGTTTATTCGGCGGATATTAACATTCAGAATTTGAGCGTTGCGACCAATGTTATCACCGGCACGGCGTCGGTCGACTGGAGCAAAAGCAGACCGCAGGTTAAAGCCGATTTGAATACGCCGTCGTTTGATGTTAATTCTCTGAAAGCGAAAGCCGTATCGTCGCTGGTGCCGTTTTCCTTGATTAAAGAGGCGCAGGCTTTGGAAATGGTGCCGAATGATAAAATTCCGTATGAATATCTGAATATGGTTGATGCGGTGCTTAATGTCAAAGCCGGAAAACTGATGCTGGCCGACGGCGTTAATCTGACTGATGTCGTTTTGGCGGCACGGTTGCAAGACGGCGTGCTTGACGTCAGCAAACTTGATTTTGGTCTCGGCAGCGGTGAAATAACGGCAACAGCGGCGGTTAATGCCGCAACACAGGCGGTTAAGCTTAATTTGCGCAGCAGCGGTCTTAAACTGCAGGATTTGCATGCACCTCTGGCGACCGGAGCCAACGGCAGCATGCAGATTTTGAGCGGCGGCAGTCTGGATATTATGGCGGATTTGCAAAGTTCGGGTGCAACATATCGCCGGTTGTCGGAAAATCTTGACGGGCAGGTAATTGCCATTGTTGATAAGTCGGAAATTAAAACCGGACGGTTGGAATGGTTGGCCAGCAATATTTTTACCAAAATTTTACAGCTGTTGAAGGTAGATACCAACAAGAATACCAATATGGACGTTGCCTGTGCGGTGGTGCGTGCCGATTTCGGAAAAGGGCAGGCGACGTTTCCGAGCGGAATTGTCTTTAACGGTTCCAAACTGCAGGTGGTCGGCAGCGGCAGCATCAATCTGGTTAACGACAAAATTAACTTTACCATTGCCCCGACGCTCAATAAGCTGGCCGACGGAAATATTGCCCAGGCGCTGGCTTCGTTTGTCAAACTTGAGGGCACCTTGGAAAAGCCCAAAGTCGGGATAGATACCCGCTCGGCATTGACAACGATTGTCGGTACGGTGGCGTCCGGTGGTGCTTATCTGGGATCGGAAATTTTGCTGAACGGCAGCGACAGTCCCTGTTATACGGCTTTGGCCGGGACGACGTATGCTTCCCGTTTTCCGAAACCGAGCGGGGTTAAAGCGGCAACCAAAGACGCCTATCAAGATGTTAATAAAACGGCCAAAGATGCCGTTAAGGGTTTGGAAGATGCCGCCAAAGATATTTTAGGTGCTTTTGCCAACGGACTGAAGAAAGGAAACTAATGAAAGAAAAACTTGATCAGGCAGTTGAGGAAATCAGTCAGCATCGTGATGAAATCATTGCCAAGCTTTTGGAATTTGCCAAAACCGATTTGCTGTTTTTCTGGGGAGAAAACCGGGATCTGTTTTTACAACAAAAGGAAAAATGGCTGCCGATTTTGGACTGGGCCGGAAAAGAATTGAAAGTCGAACTGCATAAAACAGATAAACTTGATGTTCCGGAAAACAAAGAAATGAACGGACCGCTGGCGCAAATGCTGAAAGATATGAGCAATAAAGAGTTGGCCTGTTATTATGCGGCGGCACTGAATATGCGCTCAACCCTGCTGGCGCTTGCATTGGTGAAAGGAAGAATCCATGCCGAAGAAGCCTGTCGGCTGTCATATCTGGAAGAATTGTGGCAAAATAAGCTTTGGGGCAGTGATGATGAGGCGGCGTCCCGCCGGCAGGAGCGTTGTGAAGAGCTGAAAGAGATTGAAAGTTATCTGCATTCATGAAAGATGTCGTCATTAAAGTCAAAGGAAGAGTGCAAGGCGTCGGTTACCGGCGCTGGGCCGTGGCCAAGGCGCAGGAAATCGGCGGTATTTCCGGCTGGGTGCATAATGATTATGACGGGTCGGTTTTGCTCAGGCTGTGCGGTGCCGAAGAAGATGTCGACAAAATGATGCTGGCCTGTCAAAAGGGGCCGTTGTGGGGCCGGGTGGACAGTATGGAATTTGTCATCGGCCGCATCAGTTCATTTTTGCCGCCGGTTGAGGAAGGTGTTTTCAAAAGAGTTTAGAGGCGTTTGTCGGCACTGCGGCAAAAAGAATTTACCGGACATTCCGGACAGTTTGGTTTTTGTGCTTTGCAGATATAGCGGCCAAACAAAACCAGCCAATGGTTGATATGCCGGCGGTAGTCGTCCGGCAGCTTGTTTAAATCCGCTTCGACTGCCAGAGGCGTTGTTCCGTCGCTCAACTCAAGGCGGCGTGCCAGACGCAGAACATGAGTATCAACCGCCACGGAAGGTTCGTTCCACCAGACATTAAACAAAACGTTGGCGGTTTTGCGGCCGACGCCGGGCAGGCTTTCAATCAGCTCGCGATTGTGCGGAACTTCACCGTCGCAGCGGTCAACCAGAATTTGGGAAAGGGCGATAATGTTTTTGGCCTTGTTGTTGTATAGGCCGATTGTTTTGATGTGATGCTTGAGTTCGTCAATTCCCAAATTGAGCATTTTTTGCGGCGTATCGGCGATTTTGAAAAGCTCTTTGGTCGCCTTATTGACGCCTTTGTCGGTGCTTTGGGCGGACAAGACAATGGCAACCAGCAGCGTGTAGGCATTGTGAAACGCCAATTCGCTTTTCGGCGCGGGATCCTGTTGTTTGAAGACATCAAGAATTTGGCAGATTTCGGATAATTTTCTCATGCTTTGACACCTCCGGCACCGGCGGCTTTAGGCGCGTTTTCATCTAACGGCCAGCGCGGCCGCGGTTTGAAGTCAAGTTCATTGAACAAGCCTTTTTGAGCGCGTTCAACACCGGCCCAGGCAATCATGACGCCGTTGTCGGTGCAGAATTTAACCGGCGGTGCGGCAAAGCGCAAACCTTCGTCGGCCGCCAACTGCTGCAGGTGCTCACGCAGATACATATTGGCAGCCACGCCGCCGGCAACGACAATGTCGCGGCCTTCGGGACAACGGCTGCGGAAAATGGCAACGGCTTTTTTTAATTTGTGCAGCAGGCAATCGGTTACGGCTTTTTGAAAACCGGCGCAGATATCGGCGCAGTCGCGTTTACGCAGAATGGCGTGCTCAATGATGCCGTCTTCGGCATAAGATTCGATGATTTTGCGGACGGCGGTTTTAAGGCCGGAAAAAGACAGGTTGCAATCCGGTGAATTGTATAAAGGCCGCGGCAGTACAAAACGGTTTTCATCGCCGAGCGCCGCCATTTTTTCAATAATCGGGCCGCCGGGGTAACCCAGGCCGAGCATTTTGGCCACTTTGTCAAAGGCCTCACCGGCGGCGTCGTCAATTGTGGTACCGAGGCGTTCAAATTCGCCAACGCCTTTGACAATCAAAATCTGGCAGTGGCCGCCGGAGGTCAGCAGCAGCAGATAAGGGTAGGCGACATCGGAACTCAGGCGCGCCGTCAGCGCGTGGCCTTCCAGGTGATTGACGGCAATAAAGGGTTTATTTAAGGCCAGAGCTAAGGCTTTGCCGGCCATGACGCCGACGGTCACACCACCGATAAGCCCCGGTCCGGCGGCGGCTGCTACCGCGTCAATATCGGTTGGACGGCAGCCGGCCTGGCGGAAAGTTTCTTCCAGTATTTCGTCGATATGTTCAAGGTGAGCGCGGGCAGCAATTTCCGGTACGACGCCGCCGAAATTTTTGTGTTCGGACTGCGTCAGGACAACCGAACTTAAAATTTCTTTTTTATCATTAACCAGAGCCGCGGCGGTTTCGTCGCAGCTGCTTTCTATTCCTAAAACCAACATGGCCGTTCTTCTTAAAACCTAATTTGCTCTTGCTTCTTTTTTTATATTGTATACACTATAAAAACAGGAATGCCAAGCCTTTATTGCAAGAGTGGAGGAATGGAAGATGACCAAAAAGAACGAGGTAAAAAGCGAGGATCCGGTTGCGGAGAAAAAACGCAAAAAAACAAATGCCAGGAAGGTAACGGGCGTGATTGTTTTGGCGGCGGTTGCCGTTTTGGGATACAAACTCTGGGAAAATCCGAAGCTTTTGTATCAGCTGCGAGATGTCTGGGCCGAACGGAAGGCCGAACAAACGGAATATGCTCAACGGCTTGAGACGTTACAACAGCAGGTCAATGCATTGCAGGGGCGGTTGGCCGAACTGGCCTATCAGGCGGCAAATCCCGATTTCTCGGAAATGAATAAACGAATCGATGATATTGAGCAGATCAGCGTTAATACGATTAAATCAAAGGCCGATGTCGAGGCCGTGCTGGGTTTGGTCATGCGAATGGATAATGCCGAAGGGCGTTTGAACGATTTGGGCAAAGTCAGCGACGAAGGTGCATTGACACTGACGGCGGCTATGCTGGTGAAAGATGCAGCGCAGCGCGGCGGGCCGTTTGTTTATGAGGCGGAAGTATTGAGCGAGCTGGCTGCCGGAAATTATAAAATAGCCGGTGAGGTGGCGCGGATTAATGAAATCGCTGCACGGGGTGTGCCGTCGGTAAGTGAATTGCAACGACAGTTTGCCGAGATATATGCAAACAGATATCTGCCTCAGGCAGAAGATGCCGCGGTTGCTGCGGAGGGTTGGAAAGATCGTATTTATCAGGAACTGAATAAGGTTGTTCAGGTCAGAAAAACTGACGGTAAAACAGCGGAGCCGGAAATGTCGGAAGAGGACCGTGCCTGGAAAATTGTGTCTGATTATGTGGCCGAAGGCAATATTGCCCGGGCCGTTGCCATTATCCGGAAACCTCTGAACGCTCAGCTGGCGGCAGATAAAAATCTTACCGGTTGGTTGGAGGAGGCCGAAAGATACTGCGATTTGTATACGGCGGTATCACGGATTTCGGCTAATGCCCTGGCGGTTATGAAAGTTAAATTCTTAAAGAATGAAAGCTGAAGCGGTCGATGATTGAGTTGAAAGCCCGGGTGAATTCACCCGGGCTTTCAAGATTAAAGATATTTGAGCGCCGCAAAACCGCCGATTAAAAGCAACAGGAATATGACCGACAAAATTCCCAAATGTTTTTCGATGAAGATTTTCATCGGCGCACCGTATTTTTTCAGCAACCAGGCAACCAGGAAAAACCGCATACCACGCGCTAAGACCGACGCAACAGTGAATACTATCAAATCCAGATGAACAACACCGCTGGCAATAGTGATGATTTTGTACGGGAAGGGCGTGATTCCGGCGCCGAAAACAATCCAGGCGCCATATTCATGATAGTAGTTTTCAAATTCATGAAACTGGGCGGCGGCGTTGTAAAACTCAAGAATCGGTTTGGCAATCATGTCAAAGGCAAAAACACCTATACCATAGCCGAAATAACCGCCCAATACACTGGCCAGCGTAGCCAGTCCGGCGATGCGCCAGGCTTTGTTCGGCGTGGCAAGAACCATCGGGATAATCATGACATCTGGCGGAATCGGGAAAAAAGAGCTTTCGGCAAAGGCTACCAGAAATAAAAAGAACATGGCATTGGTGTGCGCCGACCAGTCAAGCATAATGTCGTAGGTCTTTTGAACCAGGGCATGAAAAGTTTTGAGCATGATTTATCCTTATGAGTCAGAAAAGTAACACGCTCAAAATATTAGAGTTTCTAATGCAAATTGCAACTGTTTTTTGTGATTTCCATCATCTTTTCCAAAACCGCCGGTTTGTAAACAAATTCAAAACCTTGGTCTGTATCGGCAGAGGTTTTGCCGCGGCGTTCTCCCATAACGGCAAAATGTGTGTGGTGGACGGGGAGGCTTTTATCAATGATTTTGACCAGCTCTTTTTCATGTTCGGGAGCAAAATTTTCATCTATAAATATCCATTCCGGCAGCGCCGTTTTGGCATATTTCAGCAACAGAAAAAGATTGTCGGTTGCAAAAACCTGGCAGCCTTTGCTTTGCAGCAGTTTTGAATATAAGTTGAGAAAATCTTTGTCGTTATCCAACAGAAAAACAACGTGTTCAGCCATGGCAAAATCTCCCGTTTAAGTGAAATACCTTAACGGTTAATATAATGCGGATTTGGCGAAATTTTAGTGGCAGCAGTGTCCGCAGCCGCAATTATGATGCTTATTGCCGGAGATCGGATCTTTTTCCTGACGGCAGAAGGCCTCAAAAGTATTGCTTAAAAGCATGGCTACCGTCATCGGGCCGACGCCGCCGGGAACCGGCGTGATGAAAGAGGCTTTTTCTTTGGCCGCTTCAAAATCGACATCGCCGCACAATTTGCCGTCAATGCGGTTGATGCCGACATCTATAACCACGGCACCTTCTTTCAACCATTCGGCTTTAATCATCCGAGCTTTGCCGCAGGCGGCAACAACAATGTCGGCCGTTTTGACAATGGCAGGGAGATCTTTGGTTTTGGAGTGAGTCAGCGTGACGGTGCAGTTGCGGTTGGTCAGCAGCATGGCTACCGGTTTACCGACAATATTGGAACGGCCGATAACAACGGCTGACTTGCCCTCAAGATTAATGCCTGTTGACAGTAAAAGCTCCAAGATGCCTTTAGGGGTAGCCGAAATGAAAGCATCCGGGTGGTTATAAGATAAAAGCCCGGTGTTATAGGGGCTGAAGCCGTCAACGTCTTTGGCCGGATTTATCCGGGATAAAACTCTGAGCGAATTGATATGTGCGGGCAGCGGCAGCTGAACAATAATGCCGTTGATGTGCGGATTGGCGTTGAGATCATCAATGACATCCAATAGGGCATTCTCGCCGATGGAGGCCGAAAATTCCATAATTTCGCAGCCGATGCCAACCTCCGCCGCCGCTTTTTGTTTGTTACGGACATAGATTTTGCTGGCATCGTCATCACCGACCAAAACCACGGCCAGAACGGGCATATTCTCCGAGGAATGATTTTTTATTTTTTGTGCCAGCTCTGTTCTGATGCGGGCGGCAAGCTCTTTTCCGGAAATAATTTGTGCGCTCATGTGTTACTCCTTTTCAGCCAGAGCCTGCAGCTTTGGCATCATATCTTCAAAATCGGCGGTTATAAGAATTTTTTTGCAACGATCCAACTCGCCCGATACAATCTGAAAATCGGACTTTGCCCGTTTTAGTTCTTTGGACAGCCAGCTTATCAATTCCCGGTTGGCTTTGCCCTTTTCCGGAATGCTGATGACGTTTACTTTTAAGAAGTCGTTGCCATCGGCCGACGTAAAAATTCCGGAAACACGGCAACAGGAAGAATTGGGCTGAAGCCGTATTCTCAGAACAATTCCCTGCGGCGTGTTTTCAAAAAACAATTTAGCCCGCCACCAAAATCCGCAGGCTCAAAATCAGGCGGCCGACAAAATAAACCGCCAAAAGGACGATAAACGGCGCAAAGTCTATACCGGATACAACCGTGGGGATCTTTGATTTGATTTTGTTGTAAACAGGAACCGTTGCTTTATCCAAAAGTTCTACGGTTTTTTGGGCATATTTATTGGACGGTTCAAGGATTTTGAAATGAATCAGCCAGAATAAAACGACTTGGACAACTACAATTTTGAAGTAAATGTCAACGATAAAGCCTAAAATTTCCAGAAAAGGATCTAAAATAATCATAAAAAATCTCCTTAATCATTATGATAAAACGCTTTTTTCTGCATAGCGCAAGTTTGGTCCGATGTCAACTCTTAAGCGGACATCGAGTTGGAATATTCCCGATAGTCGGCAACCCGGAAACCGCGCAAATTGCGCACTTTTTGCCGTATATCGTTCGTTACGGCAGGTTTGTCCTGCCGTCGGAGCCATTCGTCTTTGCTTATGCCGTTGCGCATGGCCGTCAGCATGGCAGCCATCTGGTTGCGGTTGCGCATGGCCGTATTGATTTTGTTTTCGGCCTGTTCACGAGTACGGGTTTCGGGGCGCAGACGGACGAAGCTTTCGCCGATACCGTGTTCCAAAGCCGCAGTGTTAATACCTTCTTTCAATCGGCGTTCACCCAGGCTGAGCATTCCGTCAGCCAGTGCTATGCCGGTGATACCGGCCGTGGCGGCAAGAGCCGCCTGACGCTCGCGGCGCTCCTGTTCGGCAAAATATTCTCTGCTGTCGGCATGATCTTTGGTGGCTTTGGTGCGTTCACGCAGACGATAAAGCTCGCTCAACTTAAAGGTCAAAAATTTGAGCTTTTGCTGGGCTTCGGTCTGCTGCCGGCTGTGCGGGTTGAACGCGGCGCCGCTGTATAGGGATATAATGCGCTTGATTTCGGTTTCGCGGTCATCCAAAAAGGCAATGAAGGTGTTGCGGGTGGCGACTTCTTCTTCGGTGGTGCCGTTGGTATTGATGTCAACCTCAATTTGTTTCTGGCGCTCAATCCAGTCATAATATTCGGCTCTGGGATCTTCTTCCGAATACAAATGCTGCAGGCTTTCGGCAATGGCATAATCCAGGTCAAAAGCATCCATTGTCTGGCTGCCGACGCTGACTTTTGCCTGCGAACGATTTTCTAAAGACTGCCATAAAACCGGACTCCACATCGCATTGAATTGATTATAGCTGCCGGTTTGTTTGGCCGCCATATGGTTTATTAATTCCTGATAACGATTGTCGAGCTGCTGAGCTTTGATGAGCGCATCGGCTTTTTGTTTGAGGTTGGCCGCGTCCATTTTGCGTAAACTGTTGCTTAAGGCCTCGTTGCGGGCTTTGATCTCGGTCGGCAGATAAGTGCGGGAGAACGGACGGTTGTCCATTTCAAATTTCAACTGCTCTTTAAAATCCGCGTATTCGGCAAATTCTTCGGCCCGACTGATGTCAATGTCCTGCAGGTTAATGATCATATTTTCCATAGAAAGAACTCCTTGCGGGTTATGTCAATCAGATTTGTTCAAAAATAAGTTTGCCTTCTTCCAGCCAGACAATCCGGTCGATAACCCACTGGCTGATCTGTTCGATTTTTTCCAACTCGACACCCATGGCCTGGCCGATTTTGCCAATCAGCAAAACTTCGTGTTCGGACAAATCGCCGTCGGAATTGGCCAGAAGACAGGCTTCTTTGATAAGTTGCAGGGCGGCCTGGCGATCTTTGATTTTGGCAACGTCTTTAATCAGTTCGTCATCATTCAGCGGTGTCAGAATCAGATCGGCCTTTCTTTGAGGAATGCCGAAAATGACGGCAGTATCACGGATAAAATTTTTTTCATCTTCGTCAAAATCGTCGTCGGCGCGGGCAAGGGATACCAAAGCCCGCAGGAAAATAATTCTTTCTTCCTCGGACAGGCGGGTGATATAGTTGGCAGAATCTTCCATATTGAAACTCGACATTGCGCGGTTCTCCTCAAAGTTAACGTTTGTTTCAAACATAGCAGAATTATGTTAAAAGTTCAATTAAAATAAGGAAAAGACTTAAAAAAAGTTTGAAAAAGCCATGATGATGACTTAAAATGCCCGGTATAAACAAAAAAAATGAATTTTAAAAAGATGGAAAAATATTATATTAAAACTTTCGGCTGCCAGATGAATGTTTATGATTCACACCGGGTGGCGGGGATTTTGAATAACCTGGGAATGTGCGAGGCCTCGTCAATCCGGCAGGCCGATTTGATTATTTTCAATACCTGTCATATCCGGGAAAAGGCAACCGAAAAACTTTTTTCCGATCTGGGACGGGTTCTGCAGGTTAAACAGGAACGTGCCGCGGAAGGGCTGGATACGGTGATCGGCGTGATCGGTTGTGTGGTTCAGGCCGAAGATGATCAGATTGCCAAACGGGCAGAGTATGTTGATTTTGCCCTGGGACCGCTGACGTATCATCGTTTGCCCGAGGTTTTGGCCAAAGTAGCCCGGCGGCGGGGACAAACGATTATTGATACCGAGTTTCCGGCCGAATCGAAATTTGATTTTTTGCCGGAAAATACGGCTTCGGGCGGATGTGCCTTTTTGGCAATTCAGGAGGGGTGCAATAATTTTTGCACCTACTGCGTGGTTCCTTATACCAGAGGAATTGAAACGTCACGGCCGGTTTTTGAGGTTTTGGAAGAAGCTCGCAAGTTGGTCGGGGAAGGAGTTTTGGAAATTAATCTGCTTGGGCAGAACGTGAATTCTTATCACGGGGAGGACGAGCAGGGCAAGGAACGCAACCTGGCCTATCTGCTGCGGCGATTGAATGAAATCGACGGTCTGGAACGCATCCGTTATACGACTTCTTATCCGGCAGACGTTAATGATGATTTGATTGCCTGCCACAGGGATTTGCCCAAGCTGATGCCTTATCTGCATCTGCCGGTACAGTCCGGCTCAGATGCCATTCTCAAGGCAATGAATCGCCGGCATAATGCGGCACAGTATCTGGAAATTATTGCCCGGCTGAAAGAGGCTAATCCGGCGTTGGGATTTTCATCGGACTTTATTGTCGGTTTTCCCGGTGAAACCGACAAAGATTTTGAAGCAACGCTGGAACTCGTCGACAAGGTGCGGTTTATTCAGGCTTTTTCGTTCAAATACTCCAGACGTCCGGGAACGCCGGCCGCAGAAATGCCGCATCAGGTTGAAGAAAAAGTGAAAAAGGAGCGGTTGGATATTTTGCAGGATAAATTGTTTGCCTGGCAGCTGAAATTTAACCGCGAATCCGTCGGCAAAACAATGCCGGTTTTGTTTGAGGGAAAAGGCCGGCATCCGGGGCAGCTCACCGGACGGACGCCGTATATGCAGAATTTGTATGCAGAGGCGGACAGAGGCTTGTTGAATAAAATTATTCGTGTTAAAATTAAAGATGCGACAATGAATGCGTTGTCGGGTGAAATTGCAGAAAGGTAAAGAAATGGCGGAAATTTCATTTGAATTGTTTAATAATGCGCTGGTACAGCAGGTGGTCGGCGCACAAGATGCCAATCTCAAGTTGTTGGAAAAATGCCTCGGGGTTGAGATTGCAACTTTCGGCAACAATATTATCATCAAAGGCGAAAAACAGGCAATAGAACAGGCCAAAACGGCCATTGACGTCTTGTATAACAAGGTCAGCCGGGGAATCGGAATCGATGAGCAGGAGGTTAAAGCCGCGGTACGGATGTCCGGCGGCAATATTGACAGTCAGACGGCGCAGGATTTGAGCAATCTGGTCTTGAAAACCAAAAAAAGGCATATTTATCCCCGTTCGGCGACGCAGGCGGAATATATTCAAACCATGATGCAGAACGAACTGGTCTTTGGATTGGGGCCGGCGGGAACCGGTAAAACCTATCTTGCCGTGGCGCTGGCCGTTTCAATGATGCTGGAAGGCACTATTGATAAAATCATTTTATCGCGGCCGGCGGTGGAAGCCGGTGAAAATCTCGGCTTTCTTCCGGGTGATCTGAAAGAAAAAGTTGATCCTTATCTGCGGCCTCTGTACGACGCTTTATATGAAATGCTGCCGGCCGAGCAGGTTGATAAAAAAATTACGCTGGGCGAAATCGAAATTGCGCCGCTTGCTTTTATGCGCGGTCGTACGTTGTCGAATGCCTTCATTATTCTTGATGAGGCGCAAAATACCACACCAATGCAGATGAAAATGTTTTTAACCCGTCTGGGCGAAAATTCGCGCATGGTGGTTAACGGCGACCTGAGTCAGGTTGATCTGCCGCGCGGCGTCGTTTCCGGTCTGCGGGACGCTCTTGAGGTGCTCAAGGGAACACCGAATATCGGATCGGTGCGGTTTTCGGCCGATGACGTTGTGCGTCACGGACTGGTCGCCAAGATTGTTCAGGCCTATGAAAGAAAGAGTAAAAAAGAGTACGGTGATGAATAATCGGATAGATGTTTTGACAGATGATGACCGATGGTCGGCAGAGATTGCAGACGCCGGGGTTTGGAGCGAAAAAATTTTTGACGAGGCTTTGTCTTATCTGCAAAAACACGGTTTGGACGCCGGGTTTGGCTTTGAGCGTCCGATCTGCGTCAATCTCAGCCTGAGCAATGATGATGAAGTGCGTAAACTCAATCGGGAGTTCAGAGGAAAGGATAAGCCGACCAACGTGTTGTCTTTTGCCAATGTCGATGACGAAATGTTTTGGCAAGAGCTTGAGACGGCGGACGAAATTGAGCTCGGTGATATTATTGTCGCTTTGGAAACGCTCAAAAGAGAAGCCGCGGAAAAAAATATCCCGCTTAGGCATCATTTTGCCCATTTGCTGGTGCACGGAATTTTGCATCTGTTCGGTTATGATCACCAAACCGATGAAGATGCCGAGGAAATGGAGCATATTGAAGTGATGATTTTACAGCAGATGGGAATTGATGATCCGTATGAGGAGCAATGTAATGTCTGAGGATTCAGGTGCCCCGGAAGGGGGAAATATTTTTACAAGATGGTTTAAACCCAAGCAAACCGAAAATGTGCGAGAAACCATTGAAGATCTGATAGAAGAGGCTGCCGAAAACGGCGATGATGATTTCAGTGAACATGAACAGCTTTTGCTGAATAACGTGCTTGATTTGCGGGATCGTAAATGCAGCAATGCCATGATTCTGAGAGCGGATATTGTTGCTTTCCCCAAAGACGGAAACGTTATTGATCTGGCCGAATTGATGGTAAAAGAAGGACATTCGCGGATTCCGATTTACGGCGAATCTATGGACGATATTCTGGGGATAGTTCATGTCATTGATGTGGTCAGAGGGGTTTTGCGGCACCAAAAGGATTTGAAGGTTGCCGATCTGATCAGTGATAAAATCAAGTTTGTATCGCCGGAAAGGCGGGTGCTGGATCTGCTCAAGGAAATGCAGCAGGAGAAAATTCATATGGCTGCGGTGGTTGATGATTACGGCGGAATTGACGGTCTGGTAACGATTGAAGATCTGCTGGAAGAAATTGTCGGCGATATTGAAGATGAATATGATCACGAGGATGAACCGGTTATTTGCAATCAGCAGAACGGTAATATCCTGATTGACGGCAAAGCCGAGCTCGACGAGATTAAAGAAGTTTGCGGTTTGGATTTGTCCGAAGGATTAAGTGAAGAGGAAAGCAGCGAAATCGAAACGCTCAACGGGCTTATCTTTCATTTGGTGCAGCGGATGCCGGCCCGGGGAGAAGTGGTTAACGGTCGCAACGGTATCAAATTTAAGATTTTGGACACGGATCCGTGTCAGATTAAAAAAGTAATGGTTGTCATGCCTCAGGCTGCGGAGGCACAAAAGCAGGGGTAATGAGGTATCTTTTAAAGTATGCCAAAACAACGGCCTTTTTGTCCGGAACCGTTACCGTTGCGGCATTTGCACCGTATTATTTTCTGCCGGCGGCGGTGGGCGGTTTTTCCGTACTGCTGTATTTGCTGCTGACGGCAAAATCTTACAAAGAGGCTTTTGTTCGCGGATATGTCTTCGGTTTTGCCCATTTTGCTTTCGGATTCAGTTGGATCGGCCGGGCTCTTTTGATTGAACCGGAAAAATTCGGGTGGCTTTATCCGGTTGTTTTGGCTGCGTCCGGCGGTTTTTTCGGTCTTTTCTTCGCATTACCGGCAATGATGAGCTTTTGCGGGCGTTCACCCCTGCGGAAATGGATAATCTTTTGTGCGGCAACCGTCGTTCTGGAGTGGGTGCGTAGTTTTTTGTTTACGGGATTTCCCTGGAATTTGACGGGATATATGCTGGCCGGTAGCAACGAAATGATACAGGCGGCAGCGTTCGGCGGAACATATTTGTTGTCGCTATTGGTATTGCTCGGGTGCAGTGCGGGCGGCCTGTGGGTTTATGATCGTCGGAAAAAGGTTTTGTTTTTGATTGTATGCGGACTTGTTCTGGTCGTCGGCGTTTTGTGGGGCGGCGGCCGCCTGAGGCTTGCGGTGCATCAGGAAGAAGAAAGCGGTATTTGGGTGCGCATCGTACAACCGAGTATTCCGCAAAAAATGAAGTGGGATAAGGAAGCGCGGGAGAATAATTTTCAAACGCATTTGAAGTTGAGCGCCGCAGAGGGAAAAAGCAAGCCCGATATAATCGTCTGGGGCGAAACGGCATCGCCTTTTATGCTGGATGTTGACGAAGAACACAGGCTTCAGGCCGCCGGCATTATTCCCGCCGGTGCTTATCTGGCGGCAGGTATGATTACTTATCAACCAGCGGGCGACTGGTATGTGCCGCATAATTCAATGGTTGTTTTGGACGATGACGGCCGGGTTGCCGCCATGTATCATAAGAGCCATCTGGTGCCGTTCGGCGAATATATTCCTTTGCGGGAATATCTGCCTGATTTTGTTCGGCCGGTGGCTAATGCCATCGGGACTTTCGGCCGAGGTGCCGGTCCCGAAAAGATTAGTCTGCCCGGACTACCGTCGTTTGGCGGAATTATTTGTTATGAGGCGATTTTCCCGCATCAGGTCGTCAATGAACAAAAACGGCCGGAGTTTTTGATTAATTTGACAAACGACGGCTGGTACGGTAATTCGGCCGGTCCTTATCAGCATTGGGTAGCGGTTCGTCTAAGAGCCGTCGAGGAAGGGATTACCATCATCCGGGCGGCCAATAACGGCATCAGCGGCGTGATAACGGCCTATGGCCGGGAAAGGGGCGTTTTGCCGTTGAATTATGAGGGATTTGTTGACGTCTGCCTGAATAAACCTTTGGCCGATGCGACCTTTTACAGCCGGACGGGCAATATATTAATTTTAACGTTTTGCTTGATTTTATTATTTTTAGGTAGTATAAGTAGAAAATAGATTTTAACCGGCAGTCGGACGGAAACAAAATTTTCCGAAAGAGAATAGGGCAACGACTGATTGATATTGCCGCCGGTGTTAACAGCTTTTATGATAAGGACGCAGAATGAAATCAATATCACGCAAGGCATCGCGCGGCAGAACCCCTTTAGGTGAGCCGAATCCCATTGATATTCATGTCGGGAACCGGATCAGAATGCGCCGCAATCTGCTCGGCTGGAGTCAGGAAAAACTCGGTGATCTTCTGGGGCTTACCTTTCAGCAGATTCAGAAATATGAAAAGGGACTTAACAGGGTCAGCGCCAGCAGGTTATGGGATTTCAGCGTTGTTTTGGACATACCGGTCAGCTTCTTTTACGAGGATATGGATCAGACGGTTGCCAAACAGAGCCCGAGAATGTTCAGCAATCCGGAGGCGGATTTTACCTTAAACGAGGATATGGAAGTTTTTAATGCCGATCCGATGCAGAAACAGGAGACGCTTGAGTTGGTGCGGGCCTATTATAAAATTGCCAACCGACAGGCGGCGAAATGTGTGTATGAACTGATTTTGGCGCTGGCACGGAGTTCGTATCTGAACAGTAAAGAAGATGCGGACAAAGATGAGACGTCTGACAAGAAATAAAGAAAGTTTATGTTGAAAATGCCGGTTTGACTTCAGACCGGCATTTGCGTTAACTGTTTTTGCAACGACGGTCGGTTGCGCGGTCGGAATCCGGCAGGTCCTCTTCATCGCCGAAATTATACATATTTTTTTCAAATTCACATTCGTCATCCAGACCGTAAATGCTGTCAAGCAGACGCATTTGTCTGAGCGGTTTGACGATGAAGTCGCGATCGTCGATTTCGGTATATTTTTGTTTACGATAATCTTTAATAATTGCTTTGCTGTTTGGGTAATCCGGTATCATGTTCTTTCTCCTTTCACAAAAGATATAAGAACGGTTTTTGTTTTTTTAATCCACAAAGCCGGCTTTTTTGCTTGAGCTTGGGTTTTTGTTTTTTTAATATTCTGAATGTCGACGGGTATATTGCAGGGATAAGATGTGGAATTTAAAAAAACATCAGCCGGACTATAATAAGGTATTTAAAGCGATTAAACGGCGGCTGGAAGTGACGCCGCAGTGGCCGAACGCCGATTTTATTTATCATCAGTTGCGACACGATAAAGCTTTTCGGAAAGAGTTGTTTCGCAAAGCCATTCATTTGAGCTCATTGTGGATTCCGGCAGCGATTTATTTTATGCCGAAAATCATACTTATTCCGATCCTTTTGATTATTTTGACGGGCAATGTCATTTTGGAATACGGAAATTTCAAAAAATATTCCTGGGCACGGAAATCTTTCGGCGTGTTGTTTTTCAGGACACTGCGCAACAAGGAAACGTCGCGGGAACATTTTCAATTTACCGGTGCAATTTATGTTTTGTTTTCATCATTGTTGTGCCTGTGCTTTTTTCCAAAAGAAATCGGGGCGATAGCGTTGACGGTCATGCTGATCTCGGACAGCGCGGCGGCTTTGGTCGGGCGTTCCGTCGGGCGGATTAAAATCTATAAAAACAAGACACTTGAGGGAACAATGGCGTTTTTTGTATCGGCCGTTATCATCAACCTGTTGTTCTGGACGGTTTATCCGTTCAGCTGGATAAGCGTTGCGGCATGTCTTACGGCAACATTGGTTGAGGTATTTGAAGATAAAATAGAGATTGACGACAATTTGTCGGTGCCGATATTTTTTGCGGCCGTTTTGGCCTGGGCCTAGAGGCTTTTTTCCGGTTTATCTTGAAAAGACGTGCGCGGGGAAAGGCGTATCTTTTGCCGGAAAGTGCGCATTGAAACATTTTGTTCCCAAACTATTTAGGATAAGGATAAAACAGTTGCATTAAAAAATTTTTAGTGTATTAATAATCTAGATTTAAAGGGTTTGGTGATGAACCCTTGCTGTTTGTTTTTTAAATATTCAAGGAAGTAGAAATGGTTTCATTGGCAGAAAAAATGGCGGCGAATATTGATATGTCGGCCTTCAGCAAAGCAGATGAGTTAAAGAAAAGACTGTGGTTTACCGTATTGGCGTTGATTGTATTCCGCGTCGGTACCTTTGTGCCGTTGCCCGGTATTGATCCGACGATTGTGGCGGAGCTGTTTGCCAGAAACTCCGGTGGTCTTTTGGGGATGTTTAATATGTTTGCCGGCGGTGCGTTGGAACGTATGACCATTTTTGCTTTGAACATTATGCCTTATATCTCGGCCTCAATCATTGTGCAGCTCGGACAGTCAATTATTCCGTCATTGCAGTCACTGAAAAAAGAAGGCGAGGCCGGACACCGCAAAATCGTGCAGTATACCCGTTATCTGACGGTTTTGATTACGATTATTCAGGGGTACGGTATTGCCGTCGGACTTGAGAGCATGAGCGGCGCGTCGGGAATGTCTGCCGTTTTGCTGCCGGGAGGATTGTTTAAGTTTACGACGATTGTTTCGCTGGTCGGCGGAACGATGTTTATTGTCTGGCTGGGTGAACAGATTACCGCCCGCGGTGTCGGCAACGGATCGTCTTTGATTATTACCGTCGGTATTATTGCCAATATTCCGTCGGCTTTGGCTCAGACGTTTGAATTGGGGCGTGTCGGCTCAATGTCGACGGGCGTTATTTTAATGCTGTTGGTTATGGCGTTGGCTCTGGTTTATCTGATTATCTTTGTTGAACGTGCCCAGCGCAAAATCATTATTCAGTATCCGAAGCGTCAGGCTATGGGCAGAATGGGCTCCGCGGAAAGCTCGCATCTTCCGTTGAAGATTAACCCGACGGGTGTTATCCCGCCGATTTTTGCCAGCTCACTGCTGTTGTTGCCGATTACCGTCGCTAACTTAAGCGCCGAAAACGGACCGGCCTGGGTGCAGAATTTGTCGCAGATGCTGGGACACGGCCAGCCGCTTTATCTGGCGTTGTATGCTTTTCTGATTGCCTTTTTTGCCTTTTTCTATACGGCAATCGTATTTAATCCGGAAGAAACGGCCGAAAATTTGAAAAAACACGGCGGTTTTGTCGCCGGAATTCGTCCGGGTAAAAATACGGCCGAATATTTGGACTATGTGATTACCCGGTTGACGGTTTTGGGCGCCGTTTATCTGGTTGGCTTGTGTATTTTGCCGGAAATCCTTATCAGTAAATTGTCGGTGCCGTTTATTCTGGGCGGTACGACGTTGTTAATCGTGGTTCAGGTTACGATGGATTTTGTCGGGCAAATTCAGTCGCATTTGCTGGCGTATCAATATGAGTCTTTGATTCGCAAAGCTTCTTTGGCCGGAAGAAAAAGGAAATAGGTATGAGCAATAACGGGAAAGGACTGCGAATTGTTCTGACCGGGGCTCCGGGGTGCGGCAAAGGGACGCAGGCCAGGCTTCTGAAACAGAGAATCGGCGTGCCTCACCTGTCTACCGGTGAAATGCTGCGAGCAGAGGCGCAGACAGGGTCGCAGCTCGGATCGGAAATCAAGGCGCTGATTGATAAAGGCAATCTGGTTCCCGATGAGATGATTATCACGATGCTCGGTAAGCGAATCGATGAGCCGGATTGTACCAACGGTTTTATTCTGGACGGCTTTCCCCGGACGCTGCCGCAGGCGGAAGCTTTGGATAAAATGCTCAAAGAAAAGGGTATTAAACTTGATGCGGTTATTGAAATCCAGGTTCCGGACGAAATTATCATGGAACGTATTTTGGGGCGATATGCCTGTATGAAATGCGGCCAGGGGTATCATGATAAATATCAGCAGCCGAAGGTTTACGGCGTGTGTGACAATTGCGGCGGAACGGAGTTTTACCGCCGAATCGACGACAACCGGGCAACGGTGCAGAACCGACTCGTCAATTATCGGGCGCTGACTTATCCGACAATTCCGTATTTTGAGAAGGAAGGTTTGCTTCGTTGTGTCGACGGAACCGGCTCGATTGAGGCCGTTGCCAAGAAAATTGATGACTTGCTGGGGGTAGATTAGACGGGTTTTATTTTAAAATTTTGAAAAAAGTGTATTTTTTTGGAATTTTTGTTAAATCTTTGGTTGACACCAGCGAATTTTGTCATATAATCCGGCTTAATTTTGAAAAGTGGTGATCAACTTTTTAAATTTTGTTTTTAATTTTCAATAGATGGAGAGTGAATTTGGCTCGTATAGCTGGTGTAAATATTCCAACTGCCAAGAAAATCGGAGTCGCCCTGACTTATATCTATGGCATTGGTAGAAAAACTGCTCAGGACATTTGCAAGAAGTCCGGCGTTTCCGAAGATCGCCGTGTTCATGAATTGAGCGACGAAGAAGTTGCCAAAATTCGTGATGTCATCGACAACAACGTTGTTGTTGAAGGTGAATTGCGCCGCGAAGTCGGTGTTAATATCAAAAGACTGATGGATCTCGGCTGCTACAGAGGTCTGCGTCATCGTAAAGGTTTGCCCGTCAGAGGTCAGAGTACCAAACAGAATGCCAGAACCCGCAAAGGCAAACGCAAAACTGTCGCGAACAAAAAGAAATAAGGTGATTTGAGAGATGGCAAAAGCAGTATCACAACGTGTTAAAAGAAAAGAGAAGAAAAATATTACGGCAGGCGTTGCCCATATTAATTCTACTTTTAATAATACCCGGGTAACCATTACAGATGCTCAAGGCAATACGGTTGCTTGGTCTACCGCAGGCGCTCAGGGTTTTAAGGGTTCAAGAAAATCAACTCCCTATGCCGCTCAGGTTGCCGCCGAAGAAGCCGGCAAGAAGGCTCAGGAGCACGGAATGAAGACTTTGGAAGTTGAAGTTAAAGGTCCGGGTTCGGGAAGAGAATCGGCTATCAGAGCATTGCAGGTTGTCGGTTTCACCATCACGACCATTCGTGATGTAACGCCCATTCCGCACAATGGTTGCAGACTGAGAAAAAGACGTCGCGTATAATTTATTTTTATTAAAGATTGCGGAGCGAAGGAGTTCCGCAATCTTTAAGTCAGTTTATCAATAGCATATGCAAAAACTTTTAGAGGGCATTCCAGTGATTCAGAAAAATTGGCAAGAACTTATTAAACCGACTAACTTGAATATCACGGCTTTGGAAGGAGCCAACAAAACCAAGATAGTCGTCGAACCTTTGGAAAGAGGTTTTGGTCTGACTTTGGGTAACGCGCTGCGCAGAGTTCTTTTGTCTTCATTGCAGGGCGGGGCCGTTACCAGTATTAAAATTGACGGAGTGTTGCATGAATTTTCGGTTATCCCCGGTGTAAGGGAAGACGTAACCGATATTGTTTTGAATATTAAATGTCTGGCTGTTGCCGTCCACGGTGAAGGTGCCAAGACCATGAGTCTGAAGGCAGAAGGGCCGTGTGTCGTTACCGCTGCCATGATTGAAACGGGGCATGATGTTGAAATTAAAAATCCCGATTTGGTTATTTGTAATCTGGACGCCGGCGCCAAACTCAATATGGAACTGACGGTCGGAACCGGTAAAGGTTATGTTCCGGCGGCCATGAACAAAACGGCCGATACGCCGATCGGCGTTATTCCGGTTGATGCGATTTATTCACCGGTCAGAAAGGTTTCGTATAAAGTTGAGAATACCCGTGTCGGGCAGGCAACGGACTATGACAAGTTAACTCTGGTTGTTGAAACAAACGGTGTCGTTACGCCGGAAGATGCTGTTGCGTATGCGGCAAGAATTTTACAGGATCAGCTGAAGCCGTTTATTAATTTTGATGAACCGGAAGCGGAAGCCGAATCGGAAAAAGAAGAATTGCCGTTTAACCGCAATCTGCTGAAGAAAGTTGAAGAGCTTGAGTTGTCGGTTCGTTCGGCCAACTGTCTGAAAAACGACAATATCGTTTATATCGGTGATTTGGTTCAGAAGACGGAAGCCGAAATGCTGCGGACACCGAACTTTGGTCGTAAGTCTTTGAATGAAATCAAGGAAGTATTGGCTAAAATGGGGATTCATCTCGGTATGGATACGCCGGGATGGCCGCCGGAGAATATTGAAGAATTGATTCGCCGCTGTGACGAACCGTTTTAGAGTTTAGTATCAGGCCGCCGGTTTTATCCGGCGGTTTTTTTTGTTATTTTAAAGTTGCAACATTGTGAAATTTTATGTATAAGCAAAGTCAAACTTTTATTAAAAATATTTATTATGTTCACTTTCAAAATTATTAAAACACCCAAGAAAAATGCTTCTGTCGAAGCATGGTGTCAGTTTGCGGCAACAGCACCGAGAAAAATGGTTGTAAAAGTTTATCGTCAGTCGAGCAAATCCGCGGTCAACGGGCGAGTATTGCCTTTATTGGAAGAAAGAATCTTTTCTTTTGATAAAAGGTTTGCCATTTATACAAAAGATGTTTTTGCCGACTGTATACAGGTTCCGGCCAGTATAAGCAATAGACAGATTAAAGAGCGCGTGGAAAAATGTCAGAAATTTCCGCTGCTGATTGTGGAAAGATGTGGCGGTTTTCCATCCAGCGGCTGGTTTCGCGGTATAGCGATTACCAAAGATCTGATTTTGGCCGGTGTTATTGCGGAGGCAGATATGGCATTTAAGTATGCCGAACAAGTTGCCGAGATGAATGATTTCCGGCTTTTGACGGATAGTGATGTGGTATTCTTACAGAAACAGATGGCTGATCTTTCTCGTCTGTTTGATGCCGTCGGCTGTCCTGTGTTGCCGGGAGCCTATTGGCTTGAAGGGTATATCGGCGATGAAAAACTAGTCTGGAAAATGGGAGATTTTTCCAAATTCGGCAGTATGCCTTTGGCCGGCGGTCGGGCAAAACTGATTATCAAACTTTGAGGCATTATTGTTAAAAAGCTTTTGTCTTTTCTTATGAAAAGCAAAAGCTTTTTTTATGGGTATAACCGGCAAAAAAAAGTGGTTGCAAAATTAAAAAATTGCTATGATTTCAGCAGTTTTAACAGGATATAACGAAGGAAAGATCAAAGTGTCTGAGGAAAGTAATTTGGTTGAAAGCAGGCAGGATATTTCGCCGGTTGAAATTTCGGAGGAAATGCGCCGTTCGTATCTGGATTATGCAATGAGCGTTATTGTCGCGCGCGCGTTGCCTGATGTCCGCGACGGTTTGAAACCGGTGCACCGCCGTATTATCTATTCGGCATATGAAAACGGGTATGATTATAACCGGCCGTTCAGAAAATCGGCGCGTATCGTCGGTGATGTTTTAGGTAAATATCACCCGCACGGCGACAGTTCGGTTTATGAGGCGATGGTGCGTCTGGCACAGCCGTTTTCAATGCGAGTACCGCTGATTGACGGTCAAGGGAACTTCGGTTCGATGGACGGCGACAGTGCTGCGGCCATGCGTTATACCGAAGCGCGGCTGGCCAAAGTTGCTCATGCTTTGATTGACGATATTGATAAAAATACGGTCGACTTTATGCCGAACTATGACGAAAGTCTGCAGGAACCGACCGTTTTGCCGGCTCGTTATCCCAATCTTCTGGTTAACGGCGCCAACGGTATTGCCGTCGGGATGGCAACCAATATTCCGCCGCATAATCTGGGCGAGGTGATTGATGCCTGCTGTGCGTATATTGATAATCCCGAAATTACGACCGAGGACTTGATTAAAATTGTTCCGGGTCCCGATTTCCCGACCGGCGGTTTGATCCTCGGCTATTCCGGTGCCAAGTCGGCTTATCTGACCGGGCGCGGGTCAATCGTCATGCGAGCCAAGTGTACGATTGAAGAATTGCATAAAGACAAAGAGGCGATTATTGTTCACGAGATTCCCTATCAGGTCAATAAAGCGGCAATGATACAGCGTATTGCCGAGTTGCTGAAAGAAAAGAAAATTGAGGGGATTTCGGAAATCCGCGATGAATCGGATCGTCACGGCGTGCGGGTGGTTATTGAAATCAAGCGTGATTTTCAGGCTGACGTGGTGTTGAATCAATTGTATAAATATACACCGCTGCAAACCAGTTTCGGCATGAATATGCTGGCGATTTATAACGGCCGGCCGATGATGCTGACGCTGAAGGATATTATTAAGGCGTTTATAGAGTTTCGTGAAGAAGTTATCCGCCGGCGGACGATTTTTGAACTGGATAAAGCCCGTGACCGGGCGCATACGTTGGTCGGGTTGGCAATTGCCGTCGAGAATATAGATCCGGTTATTGAACTTATCCGGACATCGCCATCGCCGCAGGAAGCCAAAGACGCTTTGTTGGCCAAAGCCTGGCCGGCCGGTGATGTCGAGGCTTTGGTTAAGCTGATTGACGAGCCCGACCGTAAGGTTGAAAACGGCACATACCGGTTATCGGAAACGCAGGCCCGGGCGATTTTGGACTTGAAATTGCAACGTCTGACCGGGTTGGAGCGAGACAAGATTCATGAAGAATTGGTCGGTCTGGGTGAAGAAATTAAGGAATGTCTGGCGATTTTGAGTTCGAGGGAAAAACTGTACGGTATTATGCGCGATGAGCTGGTTGAAATTAAGGACGAATATGCCAATCCGCGCCGTTCTAAGATTGAAGACATTGAATATGACACGGATATCGAGTCATTAATTCAGCGCGAAGAAATGGTTGTTACGGTGACCGAGGCCGGATATATCAAACGGGTACCGCTTAATGCCTATAAAGCGCAAAAACGCGGCGGCAAAGGGAAGTCCGGCATGGCAACCAAGGATGAGGATTTTGTTACCCGGTTGTTTGTGGCCAGTACGCATACGCCGGTGTTGTTCTTCTCATCTAAGGGCTTGGTTTATAAAATGAAGGTTTATAAACTGCCGCTGGGGTCGCCGACCTCTAAAGGCAAGCCGTTTATTAATCTGCTGCCGCTGGATAACGGCGAGACAATTACCACGATTATGAAATTGCCGGAAAATGAGGCCGAATGCAAAGATTTGTTTATTATGTTTGCAACCGCCTCTGGCAACGTTCGTCGTAATTCGCTGATGGATTTTGTCAATGTTCAATCCAACGGTAAGATTGCGATGAAACTTGATGACGGCGACAAGCTGATTAACGTGCGTATCTGCACGGAAGACGAAGATGTTTTGCTGGCGGCCAAGAGCGGTAAATGCATTCGTTTTCCGGTTACCGAAGTACGCGTGTTTGTCGGGCGTAATTCGACCGGTGTCCGCGGAATTAAACTCGGCGACGGTGATGAAGTTGTTTCGATGTCTGTTTTAAAACATTGTGATGCGACGGCAGACGAGCGGGAGGAATATCTCAGAGTTTCTTCGGCGTTGAAGCGTCTGCAGGCCGAACGCGGCAGTGATTGTGAACCGGCGTTTGCCGAATCAGGTGTTGAAACAAAAGTTTTGACAGCGGAAAAATTTGCTGCCATGAAAGAGGACGAACAGTTTATCCTGTCGGTTACGACAACCGGTTACGGCAAGCGCTCGTCGTCTTATGAATACCGGGTAACGGGGCGCGGCGGCCAGGGTATTGCCAATATGGAAATGTCGGCGCGCAATAAGGAAATTGTCAGCTCTTTCCCGATTGAGGACGATAATCAGATTATGATGGTTACCGATGCCGGCAAGCTTATCCGGATGCCGGTGGAAGATATCCGGATTGCCGGGCGCAAAACTCAAGGCGTTATTTTGTTCCGGACGGCCGATAACGAAAAGGTTGTTTCGGTAACCAAACTGGAAGCCGATGACGAGGATGAAGAAGAGTTGGAGGCTGAGGAAGGATCTGAAGTTTTGGGCGAAAGCGTGCTGGAATTTGACGACACCGAACCGGCAGTGGAGGAGCCGGAAGTGATGCCTGAAGATCAGGATTAATTCCGCAATTAAAATCCCCCGTACTGATTACGGGGGATTTTTTACTCAATGATACCGCCGCCGAGTATGGCATTGTCGTCATAAAGCACAACGGATTGCCCCGGCGCAACGGCACTTTGCGGAACGGCGAAGGTAACTCTGCAGCGGTCATCGTCCAGCGGAAAGACTTCTACAGTGACCGGCGGTTGCGATGAGCGGATTTTGGCCCGGCAATGAAAACTCTGCCGCGGTTCGGGGATTTGCCATATCCAGTCGGAAGCCGTCAGCTCTCTGTGCAAACCTTCTTCGGCATAGCCGACAATCACTTCATTTTTTTCTTTGTTAATTCCGATGACATAAAGGGGGCGGTCTGCCGAAAGCCCTAATCCTCGGCGCTGGCCGATGGTAAAATTCCAGTAGCCGTTGTGGGTGCCGAGTATTTTACCGTTTTTGGTGACAAAGTTACCCGATCGCGGGGCAAAACAGAGGATATCGTTTAACTCGCCGGTATAAAAATCCTGACTGTCCGGTTTGGCGGCTACCTGCAAGCCGGCTTTGGCAGCCAGTTCTCGGATTTCGGCTTTGGTTTTACCGCCGAGAGGCAGTAAAATCTGCGCCAGTTGTTCTTGTGTCAGGCGATAGAGAAAATAAGACTGGTCTTTTTTGGCATCGGCGGCACGCAAAATCTGATACAGGCCGCTATCGGCATTAAACCGCAATCCGGCGTAGTGACCGGTGGCGAATTTGTCGAATACCACGCCCCGGTTACGGGCGGCCTGCGGCAGAACATTAAATTTGATGCGGGAGTTGCAGACGACACAGGGGTTGGGTGTGCGGCCGGCAGCATATTCGCTGCGAAAATTATTAAGAACCGCCTGCCGGTATTCTTGGGTGCAGTCAATCAGCAAGTGTTTAATACCCAATTGAGTGCAGATGTTTTCGGCTTGGCTGATGTCTTCATCATGCGGAGAAAAGCAGCCTTTGCCGGTCAGGCGGCGAAAAGTGTCATTGTTATCCCAGATGGACATTGTCGCGCCGATGACTTCGTGCCCTTCCTGTTTTAAGAGCAGTGCCGCCACCGATGAATCGACGCCGCCGCTCATACCAACCAGAATTTTCATATTTCAGTCCTTTAGGCAGCGTCAGAATTTGCGGGGCGGAACATGATTGTGCCAGTTGTCTTCGATTTTTTCCAGCGAGATGCCTTTGGTTTCCGGCACAAAGAAGTAAACGAAGAACAATGATAAAATCGTTATTAAACCGAAGACGGAAAAAGTCGGTGCTTTGCCGAAGGCCTCCAGCATCGGCAGAAAACTTAAGACAACGATGAAGTTAAAGGCAAAATTGGCAACCGTGGCGGCAGACATGGCGAAACCGCGGATTTTCAGCGGCATGATCTCGGAAACCATAATCCAGCAAATCGGGCCCAAACTCATGGCAAACGAGGCGATATAAACCACGACCGAGCCGACGGCCAGCCATTTGCCGGTTTCGCCGAGGGCAAAAGAGCCGGATAAAGCAAACAAGCTGACGAGCATACCGCTTAAACCAATGTAAAGCAGCGGTTTGCGACCGAATTTGTCGGCATAGGCAATAGCGACAAACGTCATTAAAAAGTTGACGACACCGACGCCGATGGTGGCGTAGATGGCGCTGATGTTATCGGCAAATCCGGCCAGGTTGAAAATTGTCGGCGTGTAGTAAATAATGGTGTTGATGCCGGTGCAGATTTGTACGAACATCAGGCCGACACCGACAAAAATCGGCATAAACATCCATTTGCGGAAGGTTATTTTTTCTTTGGAGGTTGAGGAAGAAAGCGTGGCCTGAATTTCGGCAATCTGCCGGTCGATGTCTTCAACCCGGGATATTTTTTTGAAAACTTCTTTGGCCTCATCAATTTTGTTTTTGCTTATCAGCCAGCGCGGGGTGTCGTGCAGGAACAAGATGCCGGTCAGCAGAATGACGGCGGGAATCATACCCGAAGCCAGCATCCAGCGCCAATTATAGTCGGTGTTGGCAAAGATGCGGTTAATCAGATAAGACAGCAGAATGCCGGCAGTCAGCGCCAGCTGATATAAGGATACCAGAGTGCCGCGAATTTTTTCCGGTGCAATTTCCGAAAGATAAATCGGGGCGACAAAGCTGATCATGCCGACGGCAATACCGATGATGATGCGGGAGAAAATCAGCCATCCGGCGGTGTGAGCCAGACCGCACATAACCGAACCGATGATAAAAATCAGCGCCGTGGCAATGATGATTTTTTTGCGGCCGTAAAGATCCGCCAGAACACCGTTGGCGGCGGCGCCGATGACCGAGCCGACAATTGCCGATGATACCAGCCAGCCTTGCTCAAGAGGCGTCAATTGCCATGTTTCGTTAATATATAAAAGGGCTCCGGAGATAACGCCCATGTCGAATCCCGACAACAAACCGCCCAAAGAAGCGGTAATTGCCACCAAAATCAGAGTCAAATTAACAGTGCCGGCTGTTTTCTGCATGATGTTTCTCCAAATTAAAGTGAAGATTTTTCTAATAAATAATCACTGTCATTTAATAATTAAAGGCGTTCAAAGTCAAGAAATATCGGCCGGCGTCCTTCGGCAACGGCTTTGCGCTGATATTTGGTTTCAACCCAGTCGGCCGGCGGGTAGCGCCAGTCATTGCCGGTTTTGGCCGTCCAGCGGAAATCCGGCGTTTCGGCCATGCGGCGCAGCGCCCAGCCTTTATAGACTTTGTGATCAGTCGCAATGCGGAAGATACCGCCTTTTTTTAAGATGCGGGCAATTTCTTTCAGGTTATCCGGGTTGACAAAACGACGCGATGCGTGGCGTTTTTTCGGCCAGGGATCCGGAAACAGCAAAAAAACGCGGCTTAAAGAACCGTCCGGAATGCGTTCAAACAGCAGACGGACGTCTTCATTCCAAACACGGACGTTGTCAACGCGCTCCGGCAACAGGGTTATCTGTTCGGGCATATCGCCGCTTTCTTTAATGCCGGTGAGCAAAGTCAGCAGATTGGCGACGCCGTTTTTAAATACTTCGGCGCCGATAAAACCGATATGCGGGTGTCGCAATGCCTGGCCGGCAAGATGTTCGCCGTTGCCGAAACCGATTTCAAGCCATATTTCGTCGACCGGAACACCGAACATATTTTTGGTAACCGGTGCGGTGCCGGATATGGCAATCCGGGGCAGAAAGCGGTCCAGAAGACCGCTCTTTGCTTTACGGATTTTACGCCCCTGACGCCGGCCGTAAAATTTGGGCTGATTGCTTAAAAGCATTTTTTCAGTTCCTCAACTTTATCCATCTTCTCCCAGGTGAAGTGGCCGGCATTGTCCGGCGTACGACCGAAATGGCCGTAGGCGGCGGTCGGCAGATAAATCGGGTTTTGCAGATTAAGCTGGCGGATGATGCCGGCCGGAGTTAAGTCGAACATTTCTTTAACAATCCGCAGCAGTTTGTTTTCATCAACTTCGGCGCTGCCGCGGGTATCCAGATAAACGGATAACGGATCGGTAATGCCGATGGCATAAGATACCTGCAACACACATTCTTTGGCCAGGCCGGCCGCGACGATGTTTTTGGCTATATAACGCAGCATATAAGCGGCCGACCGGTCGACCTTGGTCGGATCTTTGCCGGAGAAAGCGCCGCCACCGTGCGGTGCATAACCGCCATAGGTATCGACGATGATTTTGCGTCCTGTGAGTCCGGTATCGCCGTCTGGTCCGCCGATGACAAAACGGCCGGTCGGGTTAACGAGAATATTCTCATCACCGATTTCCCAGCCGGCCGGCAGACTTGCCATAATGTAGCGCTTGGCAATTTCACGAACTTCGTCCTGAGACAGATGAGCTTCATGCTGGGTGGAAACAACGATTTTTTTGGCACCGAGCGGTTTGCCGGCATCGTCGTATTCAATCGTTACCTGACTTTTGGCATCAGGCAGAATACCGGAGATTTCGCCGGAATGTCTGGCGTCGCTGAGGTTTTTGAGAATTTGGTTGGACAGGTAAATCGCCAGAGGCATAAAATTGGTGTCGATACCGGTTTCGCGGCGGGCATAGCCGAACATAATACCCTGGTCGCCGGCACCGGTTTTATCCACGCCAAGCGCAATATCCGCCGATTGTTTGTGCAGATAACTTTGGATGTTGATGTCCTGCCACGAAAAGCCTTCCTGATTATAGCCGATGTTTTTTATCGTACGACGGACGGTTTCTTCAACTTCTTCATGAGATACAGGAATAGCTGAAGATGTCTCGCCGGCAATGACAACCTGGTTGGTGGTGGCTAAAGTTTCAATTGCGGTGCGTGCTTTGGCATCGCGGCTTAAGTATAAATCAACAATCGCATCAGAAACGGCATCACAGACTTTGTCCGGATGGCCCTCGGATACGGCTTCGCTGGTGAAGAGATAACTCATTTGTAATGTCCTTTGCTTTAGAAAATTGTTAGAAAAATTTTGCCGCTCAGTGCGGCAAAGCATGCTCATAGTAGAAAATTTTGTTGCCGGAAGCAAGGAAAAAACTATCGGCTGTATATCAAAAGATTTATTGTTTTTCATTGCCGAGGTCATATCTGAACATCAGAGGCCAACAATTCAGATAAAGGAGTGTAAAATGCATACCGTTGCCCGGACTTCCGAAAATTTAAAAAAATGCCGTTGTTCCGATTGTCCGTCGTATACTGCCGGCTGCAAGATAAAAAATTATCCGGCCAATTTGTTTAAATTGGTGGACGGCTTGGATCAGGCAGAGCATTTTGAAGGGATGTTTTGTGCTTTCGGCAAGAGTCATTGTATTCATGAGGATAAAGGCTGCTTGTGTGAACAATGCGAGGTGTTTGCCGAGAATAAACTGTCGCGCGAAGAGTATTGCATGACTGACGGCGGGATAGACAACAGCCGTTGTATTTTAGGCCTGAAACATTCGGTAAAAAAGAAAACCGGAAAACACTGACAATGTCCGATCAAGAGCCGCAAAATATCGTTGAAGCTTATGCCGCGGCCAGCCGGACGGCGGCCAAATATCCCGAACAGGCGGCAGTTTACGACAAAGTGGTCGATTTTTGCGAGAATGATGCCGAATGCCGGGCGGAAAACTCGCTCAAACGTAATATGCTGTTGTTCTGGTCTTATGATCATATGGCGGCGGAGCATATGGAAAAAAAGGAGTATGAACAGGCTCTGCGACTATGGCGCAAAGCACGATATCTGCCGCAGACGCCGGAAATGCAGATTGAGCTGGGACATAAAATGCTGGAGGCCGTTGACCGCAGTCATCTGAGTATTCCGCGCAAGGCCGGAATTATTGCCGATACGGCCGTTTATCTGCAACGAGCTTATCAGGAAGCAGGTGATGAGGACAACAGCCGCAAGATGAAACGCATGGTTGAAGTTGCATCTCATTTGCTGCGATTGTCGGGTAAGCGGAATTAGATATGGCAGAGAGTTGAAAATTCCGTTTTTTTGCGATCAAGTGCCAGGCGGTTTTCGCCCTGAAGAGGCATAAATTTGCGGGCAATCGTGTATTGCGGCAGGCATTTTTTGATTTCGGCAACCGGCAGCGGCCAGACTGCGGGGCGGAGCCGGACGGCTTTGTTCTGCCCGGCCGATACTTTAGGCGTGATTTCGCCGCTGACGGCATCTTCAAAATCGTTCAGCCGCAGTTTAACGGTGTTCAGACTGCCGGGAATTAGAAATTCAAACTCTTCGCCGGCGTTAATGAAATTACGGATTTCAAAAATCGCGTCATCACCCTGCCATTCGGTGATCGAGCCGGCAAAAAGCCAGTCACCGAGCGTGCGGGTATATTCGTAATTTTGGCTGAGATCGGTCAGGGCACCGTCATGAAAACCCAGACAATAGCCGCGGTTTTGCAGTGTGTCAAACTCCGGCATATATCGACGCCAATCCCAGGAGGCGGGATCGCGATACCAGTCGTCAATTGCCGCGCGGTAAGCACGGGCAACGGTTCCGGCGTAGTATTCGGTTTTGTTGCGGCCTTCCACTTTAAGAGAATCGAAACCGGCAGAGAGCAGGTCGGGAAGTTTCGGCAGCAGGCACATATCCTTGGAATTTAAAATGTAGCCGCCATGTTCGTCTTCAACGATTTCAAAATATTCGCCGGGACGGAATTCCTCTTCCAGCAGAAATTCAAAAGAATCCTTGTTATGTTCGTCAATGATAAGTTCTTTGACACTGCCGTCTTTAAGACGCAGATGAAGTTTGTAGTGCCAGCGGCAGCAGTGGGCACATTTGCCCTGGTTGGCCGAGCGGCCGGTTAAGTAGTTGGAAATAAGGCAGCGGCCGGAGTAGGACATACACATGGCACCGTGCATAAAGGTTTCCAGCAGAATATCGGGGCATTTGTCGCGAATTTCCTTAGCCTCGGCAAAAGTGACCTCGCGGCCGAGAACACAAAGTTTTGCGCCCATAGACTGCCAAAATTTGACGGCGGCCCAGGAGCAGATGTTGGCCTGGGTAGAAACAAACAGGCTGAGTTCCGGTGCGTGTTCGTGCACATATTGGAAGACACCGGGGTCGGCAATTAAAACCCCGTCCGGTTTAAGCTCGCGCAGCGTATCAACAAAAACCGGCAGTTTCTCAATATCGCGGTTGTGCATAAAAAGATTGAGCGTCAGGTAGATTTTTTTGCCTTTATGATGAGTGAACTCTATGCCTTCGCGAAGTTCGTCCATTGAAAATTTAGATTGGGCGCGCAGGCACATATCCGGCGTGCCGGCATAGACGGCATCGGCTCCGTAAAGCAGAGCCGTTTTGAGTTTGACCAGTGATCCGGCAGGAAGCAGGAGTTCGGCTTTATGCAACATGGGTTTCAGTCCTCAACGGTGATTGCGGTGGTGTAAGCGTTCAGTTCACCGAGCGGCGTGTCATCAATGCGGACACGGGCAATAAACGGCCGGCCGGTTTTGTCGTCGCGGGCAATCCAGAACCAAACGGGTTTGTTGGCGGAAAATTCCCACAGAGAATCGTCATCATCAGACAGCAGCTTGTTTATCTGCATTGAGCATTTGGCGGCCTCGCCGGCGTAGAAAGAATGTTCGGCAGGCTCAAGCGTTTCGGTGCCGATGTCCCGGAAGATGACGTCAAAGCGGCGTTTGCCGTCGTAGACAGCCAGCCGGGAATCGCAAAAGCCCATCAGGTTGTACTGGCGTGTCAGCTTGGCCAAAACGGTTTGCAGGTCAAAAGTATCCGCTGGGGTCGGACTGGGTTCAAAGTCTTTGCGTTTGGCTTTGCCGTTTTTGGACGATATTTGATACAGCGGTCGTCCCGAAGCATCGTAAAAAACCTCTTTGCTGCGGGTGTTGAAACGCGACTGCGAAGTGTAGCTGTAATCGGCCGTGGTCATATTGTCGCCTTCGATGGTTCCGGCGGTGCGGTATTCGGCTTTGAAGGGATAAATGGTGTCGAAAAAACCGTTGGTAGCGACTTGAGATTTAATCCGGTAGCTGCCGGGATTCAGTGTATAGGTGAATTGGGTCTTGCTGGCGTCAAAGGGACCGACGGTTACAAAAAAGTCATGCCTGACGCTGAACGCTTCAGCATCGGTGCTCAAAAACAGAAACATTAAGAAAAAGATTGTAATTTTGCGCATAAGCTTTATTCTTTCTTTAATATTTGCCGCATACGATAGCATAAAAAAATATAATTTAAAGGATTTTATCAATGACTAAAAAAGTTTTGGTGTTAATGGGCGGATTTTCGGCCGAACGCGAAGTCAGCCTGTCGTCCGGCGGAGATATTGCCGAGGCTCTTAAATCAAAAGGGTATGACGTCGTTTTGTATGATTTGCAAAATACATGGGATTTTATTGATGTTTTGCAAAAAGAAAAGCCCGATGTCGTGTTTAACGGTCTGTACGGCAACTGGGGCGAGGACGGCACCGTTCAGGGAATGCTTGATTTGCTGCAAATTCCGTATACTCATTCCGGAGTTAAGACGTCGGTTATCGGTATGGATAAATACCTGACCAAGCAGATTGCCCGCAGCCAGGGTATAAAGACGGCGGCAGACGAAAAAACAACCGCCCGGAAACTGGCGGTACAGGGAACCGTTATTTCGCTGCCGTATGTCGTTAAGCCGGTTGCGGACGGATCGTCCGTCGGGGTATTTATCGTCAAAACGCCGGAAGAAGCGCGGGAAATCAGGTATGATGATCCGGACAGGGAAATCCTGATTGAAAAATATATTCCCGGTCGGGAGCTGACGGTTATGTGTCTGGAAGGCCGGGCTTATGCCGTTACGGAGTTGCGGACGTCAGTCGGCTTTTATAATTATAAAGCCAAATATACCGACGGAGTGACACAGCATATTTTGCCGGCGGAAATTCCGGATGAAGTTGCAACAACCTGTAAAGAGTATGCCGAAAAGATGCATCAGGTTTTGGGGTGTCGCATGGTATCACGTTCTGATTTCCGCTGGAACGAAACGGACGGGGTGGTCTTTTTGGAAATCAATACCAATCCGGGAATGACCAAATTATCACTGGTGCCGGAGCAGGCAAAATATGCCGGAATTGATTATGCAACGCTTTGTGCCAAATTGGTGGAAAATGCCGAATGTCGGAAAATAAACTGATACCTGAACTGACGGATATAAAGGACAATACGGTTGTCGTGATTGCCGGACCGACGGCTTCGGGAAAATCCGGTCTGGCTTTGGAGGTCGCCATCAGGTATAACGGCGTCGTTATTAACGCCGATGCCATGCAGGTCTACCGGAAAATCCCGATTATTACGGCAGCGCCGACGGTGGCTGACAGGCAAAAGGCCGAGCACCAGTTGTATGAAATTTTTGAACCGGATAAAAACGGTTCGGTAGCCGAGTGGCTGCCGTTGGCCGCGGCGGCGATTAAAGAAGTCTGGCAGCGGAACAAGCTGCCGGTTGTTGTCGGCGGAACGGGCTTTTACATCGAAAGCCTGGTCGGCGGGGTTTCGCCGATACCCGAAACGGGATCCGAAACCAAAGAACGAATTGCCGCGGTTTTGGCCGACGGCGGTACGGCAGGTGCTTATGAGCTGCTGCAAAAAATCGATCCGGCCGGGGCGGCAATGGTCAAGGCAGGAGATACAACCAGAGTGAGGCGGGCGCTTGAGATTTTTACGGATACGGGAAAATCAATCGCCGAATGGTTTAAACAGCCTCTGGTGCGTTTGCTGCCTGGCACTGACTTTCGGATTATTCCCCTGCTGCCGCCGCTGAACGTATTGGAAGACAGATGCTCACAGCGGTTTGACATGATGATGCACGAAGGCGCATTGGAAGAGGTTGAGGCTCTGCTGCGGCTGGAATTGCCGGACAGTCTGCCGGCAATGAAGGCCATCGGCGTGCCGGAGCTTAAGGATTATCTGTGCGGAAAATGCTCTTTGGAAGAGGCCGTCGCCGCGGCCAAACTGCATACGCGGCAATATGCCAAACGTCAATTGACGTGGTTTCGCAACCGGCTGCGGAAATTGCCGGCCGAGATTGTTGCTCCTGATTGAAACTCAATGAAAAATAATCAGCTTTGCCGCGATGTTTTTTGTTGTTAACAAAGCAATTTGTTGTTGCATCTGAGCGGAGATGGTTATAAAAAACAATTAGTATTAAATTTTTGAGCGGAGATAGGTTTTATGCTTTCAAAATTGATGGGCTGGCTGTCGGCCGATATGGCAATTGACCTCGGTACGGCAAATACCCTTGTTTATGTTAAAGGAAAGGGCATCGTCCTGAACGAGCCTTCGGTTGTGGCTATTGAAGAATACCGCGGTAAAAAACAGGTTTTGGCCGTCGGCAACGAGGCAAAACAGATGCTCGGACGTACGCCGGGAAATATTCATGCCATCCGGCCGCTGCGTGACGGTGTTATTGCCGATTTTGAAATCGCCGAGGAGATGATTAAATATTTTATCCGCAAGGTACATAACCATCGTCGTTTTGCTATGCCGCTGATTATTGTCTGCGTGCCGTCCGGTTCAACGGCGGTTGAACGCCGTGCCATTCAGGAATCGGCTGAGGCGGCGGGTGCCCGTAAAGTGTGGTTGATTGAAGAGCCGATGGCGGCGGCCATCGGTGCCGATCTTCCGGTTACCGAACCGACGGGATCGATGGTGGTTGATATCGGCGGCGGTACGACCGAAGTGGCGGTTTTGTCGCTGGGCGGTATTGTTTATGCCCGTTCGGTGCGGGTCGGCGGCGACAAGATGGATGATGCGATTATATCGTATATTCGCCGCAATCATAATCTGTTGGTCGGTGAAGGCAGTGCCGAAAAAATCAAAAAAGAAATCGGGTCGGCCTGCGTGCCGGAAAAGGGCGACGGCCGGACTTATGAGATTAAAGGCCGTGATTTGATGAACGGCGTGCCTAAAGAGATTATTATTTCCGAGCGTCAGGTCGCCGAAGCTTTAGCCGAACCGGTGGCGCAGATTGTCGAGGCGGTTAAGGTTGCGTTGGAGCATACGGCACCGGAGCTGGCCGCGGATATTGTCGACAAGGGCATTGTTTTGACCGGTGGCGGAGCGTTGCTGGCCAATTTGGATCAGGTTTTGCGCAATGCAACCGGTCTGCCCGTTTCTTTGGCGGAAACCCCGCTGGCCTGCGTGGTCAAAGGAACCGGCAAGGCTTTGGAAGAGATTGGAAAACTGAAGACGATTTTGTCTTCAATGTATTAAAAAGTCAATCTTTTGACGACGGAGAGCCTGCCTTTTAACGAGCAGGCTTTCCGTCGTCAAGAAAAATACGGGAAAGTTTTTTATGAAGCGCCGCAGGAGTTTGTTTTTACACCTTAATCAGCTTAAACTGCTGGCCAAAAAATTTGCGCTGGTTATTTTGTTTGTGGCATCGTTGATTTTGATGTTACTGAATAAAAATCAGTCATTGATTTTGGATCAGGCCTCGGGGGCGGCGGTGAAATTTGCGGCGCCGGTCGTTGATGTTCTGGTTGTTCCGGCTAAACTTTTGAGCTATGGATATGATTATTTCAGCGAGTTGAAACGTATAAAAAGCGATAACAGAATTTTGCGTGCCGAAAATAAAAAGTTGCGACTGCTGCAGGATAAGTATAAGGCTTTGGAAATTGAAAACAAATTGCTGGCCGAATTGCTGAATTATGTGCCGTTGCCGGCAGCGGATTTTGTTTCGGCGCATGTCGTGGCGGAAGAAAACAATGCTTTTGCCCATTCGATGGTGGCTTACATCGGCGACAGCGTTGTTGAAAAAGGTGATGTGGTTTTGTCGGACAACGGTGTTATCGGCAGAGTGGACAAGATTGCCGACGCCTATGCCAAAATCATTCTGATTACCGATATTAACTCCAAAATTCCGGTTATGGTTGAAAAAACACGGGTCAGAGGCGTATTGTCCGGTGACAATACAATGGTGCCGAAGTTGATTTTTGTGCCGCTGGATGCTCAGGTTAATGTCGGTGACAGAATCGTTACTTCGGGGGTATCCGGTGTCTTTCCCGCAGGGCTTCCGGTCGGTCAGGTTGCGGCTGTTTCTAAAAACGAGATTAAAGTTAAGCCTTTTACGGCACTGGAAAAGCTGGAATATGTCAAGATTGTCAGATATGGTCTGGGCGGTTTGATTAAACAGCAGGAAGACGGCAATGAATGAAGATATCAGCGAAAATATCGTTTCTTTTTTGCAGAAAGCGCTGCCGCTGATTTCTTCGGCCGTGATTTTGTTTTTGGCCTATATTCCGGTCAGTATGCCGATTTTAAACAACGTGCGGCCGGATCTCGGTCTGATTTGTATCTATTTTTGGATATTGCACCGGCCGGACTTGTTTAATCTGGTTTCGATTGTTTTACTGGGCTTGTGGGATATGACAATCAGCTCGGCTCTGCCGGGATCAGGTCTGTTTGCCTATCTTACTTTATATGTGTTGCTTTATAACACACAGCGTTTTTTCAATGCTAAGCCGTTTGTTGTTATTTGGTACGGCTTTATGGCATTATCGTTGGTCGTGTTGCTGATTAAGTGGCTGGTCGTTTCGATATATTACGGTCAATTTTTGCCGCTGTCGATGCTGATGTTCGGTTATTTGATCGGGGCGGCTCTTTATCCGCTGGTTTCTGCGGTTTTGGCTTTTATCCAGAACAAGCTTATTCAGGATGAGGGGTTATGAATCGCGATAACGATAAAGGAAAAGTACTGATTATCCGATCGCTGATCTTGGGCGGTATAGAGCTTTTTTTGCTGTTTTTGCTTATTTTCAGGCTGTATTATCTGCAGGTTTATCAGGCCGACAGGTATAAGACGCTGGCCGATGAAAACAGAATATCAACCAGGTTGTTGGTACCGCCGCGGGGAATTATTTATGACCGGCACCAGAATATGCTGGCCGGCAACAGGCAGAATTTTCAGGCCCTGATGGTAGCGGAACAAACAACAAATATTGATGATACGTTAAATGCGTTTAAAGAAATTATGCCTCTTGATGAAGAAGAGGAAAAACGTATCAGAAAGGATTTGAAGAAAAACCGCAGTTTTGTACCGGTTAAAATCAAAGATAATCTGAGTTGGAAAGAGGCCGCGCAGATTTTGCTCAATGCGCCCGATTTACCGGGTGTTATTATTGACGAAGGATTGTCAAGATATTATCCTTACGGTGATATCTTTGCCCATGTTATCGGCTATGTGGCGGCTGTTGCCGAAAATGATGTCAAAGATGATCCGCTGTTGGAAGTGCCCGGATTTAAAATCGGTAAATCGGGGATTGAAAAGCTTTATGAAAAAGAACTGCGCGGCAAGGCCGGTAACCAAAAACTTGAGGTTAATGCCGTCGGTCGTATTATGAAAGAAATTGAGCGGGAAGACGGTGTTCCCGGCAATAATATCGAGCTGAGCCTTGACGTCAGGTTGCAGAAAAAGGCCTATGAACTTTTGGGCGAGGAAAGCGGCGCGATTGTCATGATGAATGTCAAGACAGGAGAGATTTTGGCGTTCGCTTCTGCCCCGGCGTTTGATCCCAATTCTTTTACCCACGGATTATCGGTCGAGGAATGGAAAGAATTGAACAGTAATGAAAAAAATCCTCTTTTAAATAAGGCCGTGTCCGGTTTGTATTCGCCGGGATCGACATTTAAGATGGTTGTCGGGTTGGCGGCTTTGGAAAGCGGGCTGGTTGACCGTCAGAGCCGTTCGTTTTGTGCCGGAAAGATGGTATTGGGCAACCATACATTCCATTGTTGGAAAGATATCGGCCACGGGTATATTGATATTGTGCAGGCGCTGCAACATTCCTGTGATATTTTCTTCTATGAGACGGCGCAGCAGCTCGGAATCAATAAGATCGCGGATATGGCGCGGCGTTTCGGACTGGGAGCCAAGACGGGGATCGGTATAGAAAATGAAAAAAGCGGGTTGATTCCGGATACGGAATGGAAACTTAAACAGTTCGGAGAACCATGGCAGCAAGGAGAAAGTATTATTTCCGGTATCGGGCAGGGGTATGTTTTAACAACGCCGTTACAACTGGCGACGATGGTTTCCCGTATTGCCAACGGCGGTTACGAGGTTTATCCGACGTTTCGCAAAATCAGCGATACGAAGAATTTTTATCCCAAAAGTATGGGGTTGTCGCCGCAAAATATTGAGATGATTCGTCAGGGAATGTATGATGTCGTGAATACGCCGGGCGGTACGGCTCTGATGGCCAGGTTTAATTTTAACGGCCAGCGGATGGCCGGAAAAACCGGAACGACGCAGGTTAGGCGCATCAGTATGAAAGAACGGCAGACCGGGGTATTGAAACAGGACGAGCTGCCTTGGAAGTATCGTAACCACGCGTTGTTTGTCGGGTTTGCTCCGCATGATAATCCGAAATACGGGGTTGCGGTGTTGGTTGAGCACGGCGGATCGGGATCGTCGGTATCGGCGCCGATGGGCGGTAAGATGCTGCTGGAGGCTTTAAAATTGGATGCAACGGATAAACCGGTGGATTAGAAAATGTATAAGGCGTATGAAACAGGTTTTCGTAATCAAACTCTGAGTTTCAGAGAAAAATTTTGGGGCATAAGTTTTTCTTATGTGCTGCTGATTATGATTTTGGCGGTCATCGGGGTGGTTATGCTTTATTCCGCGGCCAACGGCAGTTGGCAGCCGTGGGCCTGGCGGCAGCTTATGCGGTTCGGGTTGGGGTTTGGCGTCATGTTGGTTGTGGCGTTTATGGACGTGCGGATTTTTTTAAGATATGCTTATTTATTTTATTTCGGCGTATTGGCACTTTTGATTTTGGTTGAGATCGGCGGGCATATCGGTATGGGGGCGCAAAGATGGATTAATCTCGGTTTTATGAAACTTCAGCCCTCGGAATTGATGAAAATCGCTTTGGTTTTGGCCTTGGCTCGTTATTTTAACTCAATACCTTTGCAGAGTATTGAAAGCATTAAGGGACTGCTTTTTCCGCTGGCACTGGTGATTATGCCGGTGTTTCTGGTCATGATACAGCCTGATCTCGGGACGGCACTGATGCTTTTGTTCAATGCGGGAGCCATATTTTTTGCCGTGGGGGTGCAGTTATGGAAGTTCGGGGTGGTGTTGCTCGGCGGTATAGTTTGTCTGCCGATTGCCTGGCATTTTCTGCACACCTATCAAAAGAACAGAGTTTTGACATTTCTTGATCCGGAGCGGGATCCTTTGGGAGCCGGCTACCATATTATACAGTCAAAAATTGCGCTGGGATCCGGCGGCGTGTTCGGCAAGGGATTTTTAAACGGAACTCAGAGCCATTTAAACTTTTTGCCGGAAAAACATACCGATTTTATTTTTACGATGTTGTCGGAAGAATTTGGTATGATCGGTGCGGCTTTGGTTATTTTAATTAATTTTTTAATTATTGCTTACAGCTTTGTATTTGCGTTGCGCAGCGCCAGTTATTTCGGAAAGCTTACGGCCATCGGTCTGGCAACCAACTATTTTCTTTATGTCATGATCAATATTGCCATGGTACTCGGCCTTTTGCCGGTTGTCGGAATACCGCTGCCGTTGATTTCTTACGGCGGAACGGTTTTGCTTTCGGTAATGACCGGGTTCGGTATTATTCTGGCGGTTAATACCAACCGAAATATTAATATCGGAAAGGACTAGAAATAGGAAAACAGCAGATATTTGCTTGCTTTTGTCGTTGAATAGAGTTTAAAATAAGCAAAAGTGAAAAGTTGTGATGCGGGAAAATGGTCGGATATAGTAAGTTTGAAACGGAAAAATATCTTTTGGAAACATTGGATCGGATTGAACGCAGTAAATCCGAATACAGAGTGCTTTATGTTAATGTTTCAAAATTGAAGCCTAAAAATCGTCATCCCAGGTTTGTCAAGATTATTGCCCATTTGTTTGATGATCTGGTCGCTATTGCCGGCGGGACAATGTTTGTTCTGGCAAACGGCGATTTTGCCATTTTGGGCAAAACCATTACCGAAAAAGTTGTTGCGGAAGCGGTTGATAAACTGCGGCGCGGTTTGATTACCGATCCTATCTGGACCGCTCATAGTTACAGTGAGTTTACGCATTTGTTTGAGCCCGACGAATTTGATCTGCTGCGTAAACGTATAGAGGAGCAGATGCTGGAAAATACGACATCGGACGCTTTTTCATATCGTTATCCGGTAGATGCGGGGCAAATTGATGCGGTCAGAAGTCACTTGGATGAAATAAATATTGTTGACTTGATTAAGCATCAGAGTGTTTTGCGACTTGAGAGTTCCAGCAGCTTTAAGCTGGTTTTTGAGGAGTTCTTTGTTGCGGTTAAAGATTTGAGCAAACGTTTTGATCCTAATATTGACTTGACGGGAAACAAATGGCTCTTTTTGTATCTGACGCAGACACTTGATAAAAAAACAATGTATTCGTTTATGTTTTCCGATATTCGGAACAAACCGGAAAAGGTGAGTCTGAATCTTAATTTGTCGACCATCTTTTTGCCGGAGTTTGAAGATTTTTCCAAATATCTGGCGGAAGGCGGACAAAAAATCGTGGCTGAAGTTCAGGTGATGGATATTTTGAATAATCTGGCGGCATATTTTGACGCGAAGGAACTTTTACATCAGCACGGGCATGAAATTTTGATTGATGCGGCAAATATTGAAATGCTGCAGGCTCTTAATATCAAGAGACTTGAAGCTGATTATATCAAAATATTCTGGCATGCCCTGATGGAAGAATATGATGACAAGGATGGTGAAATCAGGCGAATGCTGGATGATATCGGGTCGGAAAAACTTATTTTGGCCAAATGTCTGGACGATAAGGCTATTCGCTGGGGAATTCACAACGGTATAAGGTCTTTTCAGGGGCCATATATTGATGCTTTGGAAGTGGCATTGATTCGGGCACAATGTCCGGAAGGTAAAATATGTTCGGCGGCAGAATGTCTGAAACGTCGCAGACAGATAGCCGGCAGTATTCGCAATGAATGCCGTCATAAAGATTTTTTGGAAAGAAAACCGGGGTAGGCTATGGTGGCAGAGGCACAGGTGCAGGAAGTTAAGGCTGAAAATGGTATTTTTGAATACCTTAATAAGTTTTGCCATAATCGTGCGGATTTTGCCGCGGCGTATATTAATATGCACAAATTAGCAGAATCGGTACGGTCGGCGCAAAACAAGAAGGCAGCGGCAGATGCTTTTTTGCCGCTGATACGCAGTGGGTACAGCAAGCTTTTTATGCTGCCGAATGATGACATTTTGGTTATTTTTGATAAAAAACTCCGAGATGAAGCAGATTCCAGCCTGATACGGGTGCGCTTTCTGTTGCATGAAGATGCTGCGGTCAGACAGGCCGACAGCCTTGAAAGTGCTGGAGTTGTCGTGTTTTATGATTTGGGGCGGGAAGAGGTCGATTTTTCCAAAAAGGTGGTGGCAGCTTGTCATAAATCGGAAAAGCCGGCAGCTTTGGTTGAAACTCGTCGTAGTTCTTTTTTTAATACCAGTAATCGATCTTTCCGCAGAGAGTTGACGGCAGAAATGCTGGCAAAAGTGCAAAAGATTATTTCGGTAGCCGATTTTTCGAGTTTTATACGTCGGCAGGCTATTTGCGCGGTTATCGGCAAATCGGCGCCGCAAAGGGTTTTTGAAGAGGTTTTTGTTTCAATACCGGATATGAGGGATTCTCTGTTGCCTGATGTTGATATTACGGCGAATCCGTGGTTGTTTTTAGCTTTGACCGAAACACTGGATAAGAGGGTCTTGGAGATTATTTCCCGTCATGACGATGGTTCTTTAATAGGTAATTTCAGTGTCAATATTAATGTATCGACGATTTTATCCGATGATTTCCAGCGTTTTGATGACAGTATCAACGGCTCAATGAGGCAGAGTATTATTCTGGAATTGCAGTTGGTTGATATATTCAGCGATATTCGGTCGTTTATTTTGGCTAAAACTTTTGCCAAGGCCAGAGGATATAAAATTTGTATCGACGGGATTACGGTTGACAAACTTAAATATCTTAACCGCACGAATCTTGACTGCGATTTGATAAAAATTGTATGGCATCCGTCTTTTGTTGAAGTGATAAATGAAGACAAACATTTTATGGATTATATGAACAAGGCGGAAAGAGCCAAAATCATTCTCTGTCGCATTGATGAAGCCAATGCAATAGAGATAGGAAATTCGCTCGGAATTAACCTTTATCAGGGGCGCTATGTTCAGAGGCTGTTAAATGCCTCGTTATCAAAACGTTAGCTGGCATAAGTGCTTCGACGCAGCAAACGATCTTTCTGGCTGAGGTTTTCTTTTTTTATTTTTTCTATTCTGACCATGTTCTTCCAGATATATTTTTGCTCTTCGGCAAAACATGTTTCCAGCTTAACCTGCTCACTAAACCGGATATTTCTTTTGTTCAGGTCCGAATATTTCATCAATGTAAATCCTCCTTTATGATATTGGTGGACTACGGATATATAATATAGCATAATTTGGTTTAAAAATCCAGTAAAAAGAATCAATTATCTCTTGAAAAGCGATAAAAAATTTTTAAAATATTTTTAGTCGATAAAGAGACGGAAAGGAGAAATTTATGTTGAAAAAGTTTGTTGCCATTATGTTGGCCGTAGCGGCTTTACCGGCGATTGCCGCGGAAGAATCAATCTCACTGCCGGAGCCGGAATTGCAGGGAGGCAAGCCTTTAATGGAGGCGATTACGGCGCGTAAAACCTCCAGGGAATTCAGCGCCAAAAGAATCGAACCACAGGATTTGAGCAATATTTTGTATGCGGCATGGGGAATTTCGCATGATGACAAAAGAACGATACCGACAGCGCGTAATCTGCAAAAGATGAATGTTTATGCGGTTGTGGACGGCGGTATCTGGCGGTATGACGGCAAGCAGAATATCCTGATCAGAACGGGAGAGGCTGAGGATATTATACCAGCTTTGGCCAAGCAGGATTTTGTCTTGGAAGCGCCGCTGACACTGATTTTTACCGGAGAACCTGATGATCATGACTATATGGCAATGCATGCCGGATCAGCGTATCAGAATGTTGCATTATATTGTGCATCAAGGGGTTTGAATAATGTGGTGCGCGGCTTGATTGATTATGAAAAGGCCGACGAAGTTTTGGGTCTGGAAGGTGAGAAAGTGATTATTACCCAGACAATCGGCTGGCCGTATATGTAAGAAAAAAACACCGCCTTTCAAAAAGCGGTGTTTTTTGTAACAAGAAAACTACCGGCTAGGCCGGCGGGTTGCTTTTTATCGGTGACTATTCCGGCTGAAAAATTTTTGCGGCCGTTGTGTCGTAACACAGATGCAGAATACTGCAGTTGTGGTATTGCACGTTTTTCAGCTCCAGACCACAGGCCAGAGCGCTAATGACGCCGGCATGACTGCAAATTCCGATATTCTTTTCGGGAATTGATGCAAGTTTTTGTAATCCTCGTAAAGCCCGGTAGAAGATTTCTTGTTTGCTTTCACTCGGAGTTCCAGGAAATTTGAGGCTCCATGTATCTTTGGTCGGGGAAATAATTTGTTTCCACAGTCCGGGATACAGTTTTTCGATAACATCGATTTTTTGTCCTTCGGCATTACCAAAAGAACCTTCATGCAGTTCCGGCAGCGGGCGGATTGCAATATCCGGGTAATAAGATTTGACAATAACCGCGGTTTGATACGCTCTTTGTAAAGGAGAGGCATAAATTACCTCAAGTTTAACATTGGCGGCAAGCTGCCGGCCGAGAGTGTCAGCCTGAGAAATTCCCGTTTCGTTTAAAGGGGCATCAGTCTTGTAACCCTGGCAGATTTGATTTAAGTTGTTATCTGTCTGCCCGTGTCTGAAAATAAAAATGTTTTTAACCATATGCTTAAGATATTAATAATATTTATTTGCGGGTTTTATAACATTAAGCGTTGCAAAATACAATAGAAAAACTCGCTTCCCTGACTTGCAACAAGGTCTATTCACCACATTAAAAAAAGACCCACCGGGGTCTTTTTTTAATAGGGTCTGGCTCCGTAAGCTTCGCTTATTATAAGCTCAGCAACTTCGCTGCGGTCAAAGCCCTTGTAAGCTCGTTGCGGTCGCTGTCGCTTCCCTGACTTGCAACAAGGTCTATTCACCACATTAAAAAAAGACCCACCGGGGTCTTTTTTTAATGTGGTGCGCTAGGCCGGACTTGAACCGGCACGGCCTTGCGGCCAACAGATTTTAAGTCTGCAGCGTCTACCAATTCCGCCACAAGCGCTTGAAACTACCCTCAGTTTATACAGAGCTTTTTGATGAATTGCAAGTTTATTTTTTTATAATTGCGAATTGCTGGGGGCTGTTGCCATTTTGCGGTTGAGTTTTGGCATAAATTATGGTCTAAATAAAAACGGAATGACATTAATTTAATCTGTCTGCAGATGTCAGTTGACAACGTCACGGTTTGCGGCAGAGAAGTATTGAGGATAATTAAAATGGCAAAAACTTTTGATATATCTTGGAAAGACTATGTATTGCCGAGTATCAATCCCGAAGGTTGGCGGTTTGTCGGAATATTTGCGGCAGTAACAGCGTTACTGGCAATTATCTGGGAGCCGCTGGGAGTTATCGGTTTGGTCCTGACCGTATGGTGTTATTATTTCTTCCGCGATCCGCAGCGGGTTACGCCGGATATCAGTGATGTCGTCGTATCGCCGGCGGACGGTGTGGTGCAGATGATTGCCGAAGTTCCGGCACCGGAAGAGTTGAATATGGGCGAGCAGAAATTTACCCGTGTCAGTATTTTTATGAGCGTGTTTAACGTCCATGTCAACCGTGTGCCGGCCGAGGGTAAAATCACCAATGCCGTTTATGTACCGGGAAAGTTTTTGAACGCAACGCTGGATAAAGCCAGCAAAGACAATGAGCGGCAGCTTCTGGCCATGAAGACCAAAAGCGGCAAAGATTTGTGTTTTGTTCAAATTGCCGGTCTGGTTGCCAGAAGAATCGTCTGCAAAGCGCAGATCGGGCAGGAATACAAAGCCGGAGAGAGGTTCGGCATGATTCGCTTCGGTTCGCGGCTTGACGTTTATCTGCCGGCAGGGGTTGAGCCTCAGGTTGCCCTCGGTCAGACCATGGTGGCCGGTGAAACGGTTATCGCCAATTTGTCCGACGGGGCAAAAGCGGTCAGCGGAGTGATCAGATAATGGAAAATATTAATCAAAGGCTGCAGTTGTCACGGCAGAAACTGACATCACTGCCGTTTCGTAAAATTGCGCCGAATATCGTAACGCTGTTGGCTTTGTGCGCCGGCGTTACTTCCATTCGCTATTCGATACAGGCCGACTGGAGCAAGGCGGTTTTGTGTATTTTTATTGCGGCGTTTTTTGATCTGCTGGACGGACGGGTTGCCCGGATGCTCAAGGGCTCGACCAAGTTTGGTGCCGAATTGGATTCTTTGTCTGATTTTGTCAGCTTCGGCGTGGCGCCGTCCATTCTGCTGTATCAATGGACGTTGTTTGATTTGCCGAAATTCGGCTGGTTTTTCTGTTTGCTGATGTCTATCGGCATGGCAATGCGGCTGGCCCGTTTTAATACCATGCTGGATGCCGAACCGCAGCCGGAATACTGGAATCATTTTTTTGTCGGGGTTCCGGCACCGGCCGCCGCCGCGTTAGCGATGATGCCGATTATGATTTCGTTTGATTTTCCGGATTGGAACTGGCTGATAAGGTCCAATGCTTTTTGCGCAACCCTACTGGTGATCGTTACTTTGCTGATGGTCAGTCGGATTCCGACTTTTTCAACCAAGAAATTGAAAATTCCGACCTGTATGTTTGTGCCGATTATGCTGGTGGTGGTGCTGTTTGCCAGTTTTGTCATCTCGCAGCCCTGGTTGACGCTCGGAATATCGACACTGTGTTATGCGGCGTCCATTCCGGTCGGCATAGTGGTTTTCTGGAACGAAAAAAGAAAATACGAGAAATAAAGAAAAACGATGCCTTTTAAGGCATCGTTTTTTTAATCTTTAGCCGCAATCCGTCGGTAATTATGCAATACGGCCAAGGGCTGGGAAAGACTGCCGATTGCTCTGCCGGTTGTCTGAAATACTTCGCGGCCGCGGCGGCCGATGGTGGCATTTTCGACAATGTTTTTGAATAGTTTGAACGGAATGTCGGTATTTGAATTGGCATTCGGGGCTGTTATCAGCCCCATATGATGACCGTTTTCAATATCTGTCAGAGGCTGAAGTCCGCCGTCGGCATTCCGAACGGCAAAATCAGCCGGCAGATTGCAGGCAATAATCCGGTTGCGGTCGTCCGGCATGACGGTCATTCTGACCGGCAGCGGTGACGGTCGGTATTTAACCGCTTCGTACAGTTCGGGATTAAACATCTTGATAAAGGGTTCTTTGCGCAGAGTGTCATCGGCGTAGTTGCTCATGAAGTGAACTCCGGAATATTTGCTGTGTTGTTGAATCGGCAAAAAGGCGTAACTGATGACAAAAATATTCTGCAAACCATCTTTAACCGTTTGCCGGTCATACAGTTGCGAAGCCAGATGATCCAAGGCATTAACCCAGCGGTGAGCATGGGCGGCGCCGGCGCAGTAGCTGACGATGGTCAGGTTGCGCAGGTTGTTTTTGAATGTTTCGTTGTCAAAAGGACAGCCGCCGCAAATGCGGTTTTGCTCGTCTGTCCGGATATCACTACCCAAAAAACCGGCCAGGTTTTGCGAAACAAAGCGCATATCGGCAGCGGTAAAAAAGTCTTCCGGCCGGCGGATTGTCTGAAGCGACAGGGCAAATTTTTCACCGCGCGGCTGTTCAATCGGAAAATGCGCCAGAAAAACATCTGCGCGGCCGCCGAAAATTTCACTATTGTCAAGACTATGGTTTAGAAAACGGAAAGTCCAGTTTTGCAAATCTTCCTGCGTGTCGCGGATGTGAAACGGCATGGCCAGCAGCAAATTGTGGTGTTTGGGGTTGATTATAAAGCCGTGGTTATTGAATTTGACGTGTTCCACTCCGTTTGTCAGCCGTAATTTCCACAGCCGGTAGTCGCAATGTTCGCGAAAGACATATTTGCTGCCGTCAATTTGGTGGTTGCAGGCGACCGAATATCCGGCAGCGGCCTGATAAAGATTGATTAAATCCGGATCACAGGCCTGAGCTGCCGTCAGTCGGTCAAGTGCCGGCTGAGCATCGCGGATATAGCCGCTCAGCTGCAGTGAAAATGTCAGCAGATTTTTTTCATCCAGATTTTCGGGCAGCGGCGGCAGCGGTGCCTCGCCGGAATTGATGAGAAATTTGTTAACGGCCCGCTCAAAAAGAAAGATGCGCTTATGCCGCAAAATGGCGGCGGTCGGATCTGCGGCGGCAGGAGCTACTGCAGCTGCCGGCCGGGATATTACGTTTTCGATAAAAGCGTCGCGGATAACTTTGGCCAGAGGATTATTATTCATTGTTTTTAAGTTGCATAAAGTTTTGGTTGCGTTACAATAACTAAGATTTTCGCACTTTACAGCAAAAAAGGGGGAAAGTGTTGTCACTTTTTGATAATAAATATTACAAAACCGGCCGGCCGGAAAAACTGGTGATTTTTGTACACGGGTATAACGGTTCGCCCGAGGATATAGATTATGCCATGCAGTGGTTGCGGGAGAGGCTTGACAATGCCGTTTTGGTTGTGCCGCGAGCGCCGTTTGTCTGTGAGAAAAATGCCGCTAATCTGCAATGGCTGAGTTTTTTTAAGGAAGATCCCGATATGCGTTTTCGGAATCCGGAAACACCGATAAGGGAAATTTTTGCTATTTTCAGCCGCTTGGCCGTTGATTTCCGCCGGGTGGCCGGGCAGATGAACGCTTTTGTCAGCGAGCAGCAAAAAATATGGCAGGTTGACGATGCGCATACTTATCTGGCCGGGTTTTCGCAGGGTGCGATGATTACGATTTATACGGCGCTGACACGGCCGCGGTGTCTGGGAGGTGCGGCGGCAATTGCCGGAATTGTTCCGGGGTTCGGCGTGTTGGATGAAGAGATTTGTTCGCGGCCGCCGTTTTTGATTATGCACGGACGGGAAGATGCAACCGTGCAGTATAAAACCCTGCCGCAGACGCTTCAGTGGTTTACCGCCCGGAAAATTCCGCACCGGGTGTTTGAGTTTGACGGGCTGGCGCATAAGATGAATGAGGCCGAGATGCAAAAGTTGGCTGATTTTGTTAATTTTGGAGGATGTCTTTAATCATAAATTAAGAAAAACGCTTTAATCTGAAAACAGAATTTGTGCACAAAAGAAGGATACGACAAGAAGTGTTGTTTCAAGGAATGAACAGCCGGACAAAGAGGCTTTCTGCTACAGGTGTGGCGGAAAGTTTTGTTGTATCTACCCCCCCCCCACGAGAAAAATTAAGCTAAAACAAACCGATAGAGGTGCGCGATGAGCAGCGTTACCTTAACATCGGCCATGCGGAATAATCTGCTGTCGCTGCGGCGGCTGTCGTTACAGATGGGCAAGACGCAAGAGATATTATCGACCGGCAAAAAGGTTAATTCGGCGATAGACAACGCATCGAATTATTACCAGGCGCGCTCTTTGACCAATCGTGCGGCGGATTTGATGGAGCTTTTGAACAGTATGGATCAGGGCATCCGGACGATAGAGGCGGCGACGGTTGGTCTGGAACAAGGCGCGGCGTTTTTGGAACAGGCGACGGCGGTGGCGACTGAGGCCTTAACTACTGCCAAAATTCCGGCAAAAGAATGGTTTGAAGCAAGACAAGATGTTGCGGCTGTGGTAAGTGATTGGAACGAGCTTAAAGCGGCGTTGGACAGAGGTATAACCGGTAACATTGTCATCTATGGCCAGATTGAATGCGAAGACAGCATTACGCTTAAGGACGGACAAAATCTGGTCGGTGTCGGTTACTTTGGTGATTTTGATACCGAGGTTGACAAGTTCTCACAATTGAATTTTGTTAACGAACTTGACCAGCCGGCTTTTAGCAGCGTTAAAGCTTCGGGAACAAATATTATAGCTGATTTGACAATGAGAGCAACGTCACGGGGAGATAATGGAAATTTAATAAGTTGCTCCAATCAAATGGTTTTATCAAACTTAGATATTTATCATAATCTGAAAGGACCATCTGTTGTTGTTGGTGTTATTCAGGCGATTTATGAAAGTGCAGATATCCACATGAATAATCTTACAATTCATGCCAATCAGGAAAACATTACTAATCAGGCAATCGTCACGATATCGAATCATGCCAAAGTAACACTTGGTGGTAAATTTACGGTGGAAGGTAATTTTAATCAAGCCCCCCTTCATTTATCAAACTATACTTATAATGATTCAGAGTTGAATATTTTATCTTCAGCTCAAATTTTTATAAAGTCAAGCGTATCAAATAATATAATCAGACACAGTAAGGTCTTATATGATGGTAACGAACCGAATCGTTTAAATATTGCGGCCGGAGCAGTTATCGGCTTTATGAAAAACGGCAATGCAGAATATTATCAGTTTGCCAGTGATTTTGTATCGGCAGACAAAGATGGTTTTGTTATATCAAAAGACAATATAGCAGATATTTGTGATGTCAGGTCGACAACAAAGTTTGATAAGGCAGAGAATGAAATCAAGAACAAAATTACAGAAATAACAAATTACAAAAATCTGCTGCAAGGCTATGATGAACTGATAGCCGACAGCAGCTATCAGGGGGTGAATTTGCTGACGGGCGGCAAGGTAGACGTGACGTTTAACGAAACACGGTCGCACAAGTTTACGGTTGCCGGCCAAGATATGAGCGCGCAGGCATTGGGGATAGCGACGCTTGATTGGCAGACGCAGGGTGATATTGCTCAAAGCCTGAGTGAGATTGCCGCAGCGTTGAACAGTATTCGCGGTTTTCAGGAAGAATTGGGTAACCATTACGGGATTATCCAGACACGACAGGATTTTACCGAAGCTTTGGCGGATGTTTTGGAAACCGGCGCCGATGATTTGATCTTAGCGGATATGAACGAGGCCTCGGCGGAATATCTGACATTGCAGACGAGGCAATATCTGGCGGTTAACGCGTTGTCGCTGGCGGCGCAGAGTTCCCGCGGTATTTTACGTCTGTTTTAAGGGAAAAATTGAAGATCGCTTATCATCGGGAGGAATGCCTCCTGATGAGCGATGACGTGTTTGGGTGTGCCTTACACCCTTACTTGTCATGCCTCCGAATGAAATGAGGATCAGGCATCTTCAAATTTTATAACAATAAGGAAGATCGCTAATCTCACTCGCTAACGCTCGTTCAAGCGATGACTGTTTGTGAGTAGAAAGAATGCTTCCCGAGGAGCGATGACATTATGGGTGATACTTGGAGCGATAACGGTTAGCTCTTAAGATAAGTTTCTTCCAGCTTTTTGATCTTATCGCGGTAGAGTATGGCGGTTTCAAAATCAAGGTCGGTGGCCGCCTGCTGCATCAGTTTGTTGTATTCACGCATTTTCTTGTCAAAGTCTTTGAGCAGGACGGCGTCATTCTCAGTCGGAGCGGTTTCTTCTTTGGCGGTCATCTCATCCATAACGCCGGATATCTTCTTTTTGATGGTTTGCGGCGTAATGCCGTGGCTGATGTTGTATTCAATTTGTTTTTTGCGGCGGCGTTCGGTTTCATCCAGCGCGGTTTTCATGGAGCCGGTGACCGTATCGGCGTATAAAATAACCCGGCCGTCGGCATTGCGGGCAGCACGGCCGATGGTTTGAATCAGCGAACGCGAAGAGCGCAGAAAACCTTCCTTGTCGGCGTCCAAAATCGCCACCAGCGAACATTCGGGAATATCCAGCCCCTCACGCAGCAGGTTGATGCCGACCAGAACATCAAAAACGCCTAAGCGCAGGTCGCGGATAATTTCAATACGCTCCAATGTGTCAATATCTGAATGCAGGTAACGGACTTTGATGCCGTTTTCATTGAGGTATTCGGTTAAATCTTCGGCCATTTTTTTGGTCAGTGTCGTAACCAAAACGCGGTTGCCTTTGGCGATAACTTGTTTACACTCATGCATCAGATCATCAATCTGGTTTTCTACCGGGCGGATAATGCAGAGCGGATCCGTCAGGCCGGTGGGGCGGATAATCTGCTCGGTAAAGGTACCGCCGCTTTGTTCCAGCTCCCAGTCGCCGGGCGTAGCGGAAACAAAAATGGTCTGGCCGCGCATACGGTTCCATTCTTCAAATTTGAGCGGACGGTTGTCAACACAAGACGGCAGGCGGAAACCATATTGTGCCAGTGTGGATTTGCGGTTGTAGTCGCCGCGGTACATACCGCCGATTTGCGGTACGGAAACATGGCTTTCATCAATGAAAAGAATGGTGTCTTCCGGCAGATATTCAAATAAAGTCGGCGGCGGTTCGCCGGGAGCGCGGCCGGTCAGATAGCGTGAGTAGTTTTCAATGCCTTTGCAGTGGCCGGTGGCCTCCAGCATTTCAAGGTCAAAGCGGGTGCGTTGTTCAATGCGCTGTGCCTCCAGGAGCTTGTTCTCTTCGGTGAAGGTTGCGATTTGTTCTTTAAGTTCCCGGCGAATACCCGTAATTGCCTGCGAGACGGCCGGCCGCGGCGTGACATAATGATTGGCGGGGTAAACGGTTACCTGCTGCAGCGAAACGGTTTTTTTGCCGGTGAGCGAATCGAATTCGTCAATTTTTTCAATCTCGTCGCCGAAAAAGGAAATCCGCCAGCCGCGGTCTTCGTAGTGTGCGGGAAAAATATCCAGAATATCGCCGCGGACGCGAAAAGTGGAGCGGACAAAATTCTGCTGATTGCGGACATATTGCAACTCGGCCAGGCGCTGATAAATTTCGGTCGGGCTGATGACATCGCCTACTTTAAGCGGCAGTGTCATGGATGAATAGGCCTCAACATCGCCCAAACCGTAAATGCAGGATACGGAGGCTACGATAATCACATCGCGGTTTTCCAACAGTGAACGGGTGGCCGAGTTGCGCATCCGGTCGATTTGCTCGTTGATGGCCGAATCTTTTTCGATATAAGTGTCGGTTTTGGGGACATAAGCTTCCGGCTGGTAATAATCATAATATGACACAAAATATTCGACATGGTTTTCGGGAAAAAACTCTTTCATCTCGGTATAGAGTTGGGCTGCCAGGGTTTTGTTCGGGGCCATAATCAGAGCCGGACGCGAGGTTTCTTCAATGATTTTGGCCATGGTATAAGTTTTGCCGGAGCCGGTAACTCCGAGCAGAACCTGGTCTTTGATGCCGTTGTTTAGTCCGTCGGTCAGCTCTTTGATGGCTTGCGGTTGGTCGCCGGCCGGCGCAAACGGCGAATGCAGCTTAAAGATGCTACTCATATTATTCCAAATCGCTCTCTTTTAAAGATTCGGTATAGAATTTTGAAAAGTTGTTGAAATTCTGTACATCATTAATAATGCTGTTAATGTTTTTAATGTCAACTTTTTCTTTTTCAAGATGATTGGTCAGGACGTTGAAAACACTGTGGAACGGCGTATCTTTGAAATAAGGCATGAATTTGTTGCGCAGGCGGACCAAAACGGTTTCTTTGCCGGCCTGTTTCAAAGTGGTTGCCCAGTCAAGAATATAATTGACTTGCTCGGTTGAAAGCTTTTGCCCCGGAGTGGGTTCTTTAATCAGGTATTTGATGGTGTTTGACGCATTGTCCCAGTCGCCGGCGTTCCAGTAAATTTCAAAACGGTTGAGAATGGCGTTCGGACTCATATCATCAGCCAGCAACTCAAGGGCTTCGTCGGACCGGTCAAGCGCCGACAGTGCCCGGGCGGCAATAATCCGGCGAGGGTTGACCGTGGCCGATGCAAGGTCGGGCGCATCGGTAGCGGCCAAGATATCCAGAGCGTCCTGCGGCTTGTTTTCAAACAGGTAAATGATTGCCAGTCTGGAACCGACACGCGCCCGGTTATCCGGTGTCAGATCCGGTCTTTGCAGCAGGTCAAGCAGCAGTGTCTGCGCTCGCGGCAGCAGGTCTACCGCAACCAGCCGGTCAGACAATTTTTGGATAATCATATTTTGTTTGGGGCTGATTTTGGCCAGCCATTTAAAGTCCTGATACAAGGCCAGGGATTTAATCGGCGACATATTCTCATCGGCCAGATTGCCGATAAAAATGTCTTCAAATATTTTGACCATTTTGCCGGCAATTTGTTTTTTGCGGTTTTCATCAACCAGAAAGCCCTGTTCGTTAAGAATCCGCAAAGCATTGTAATAGTCTTTGTCTTTGAGGTAAAAATCGGAAAGTTTGCCGAGCAGCAGGATTTTAAATTCTTTTTCGCCCCAGGCAAAACGCAATTTTTCCAATTCTTTGATGGCGGCTTTAGTGTCAATGAAGTTGACCAACTGGCTTAGAATGGTATGTCGCAGTCTGGCATAGGCTGAAAACATTGCCGAATTTGAATCAAGCAATTTCTGATATTCTTTAACGGCATTGCGCAGGTATCCCTGCATTTCAAGTCTTTGCGCCGTCAGATAGGTGATTTGCGGGCCCAGATTACGCATACGATCCGGAACCGACTGCAAAATGTCGATAAAGTTTTGCGAAGAAAGGTCGTCGCCGGTAGCAATGGCATTGCGGGCGGCAATGATGGCAATTTCGTCTTTGACGGCCTGCGGGTAGTCACGCATCAGGGATACATGGGCAAAAATCACGCTGTTGTTTTCTTCGCGGTATTCGGAAGCACTTTGGGCAATCGTGCGCCAGAAAACACCTTCGGTACTTTCGGGGAGATTGCCGGAGGAAAAGTCGCGCACGGCTTCTTTATAGCGTCGTGCCAGAAAGTTGGCTATGCCCGACAAAGCTTTAAACTGATCGGTTTTGGTTTCCGGAAGATCAAGATGGCGCATTTGGTTTAAGATATAAAGCGCGTTTGAACCAAGGCCGTAATAAATATAGTATTGCGCCAGTTTAAGACGCAGATTATTTTTTTGATCCATCGGCGCCGCTAAAATCTGTTTGGTGAAATCTTCAACCACGTCCTTAAAATTGCGATTGGCCAGCGTTTGGGAAATTTGCAGATTAAAGGCGTTTAAGTGGGCGGTGTCTTTATCGTAATTGAGCTGGCGCTGGTTGCGTTTTAAGACATCAAGGTCGCTTGAGATGTTAAGGCTGCGGCCGATAGCTTTTAAGGTTATGCCTGAGTTGCCGCGGTTTAAGACGATATCCGGCGCGTTGATGACAAATGCCAAGCCTTGCGCCGTCGGCAAAATATCAAAATCGGGATAACGGTAGGCGCTGTTAAATCCGAGCCCCAACTGCGATGTCGTGGAAATGGATATAATATCGCCGATTTCCGGGTCAATAATCGACAGGATATTGCCGGTTTGATTGTTGGGAATAAACAAATATGACTGTTTCAGGCTGTCATACTGGGTAAAAATAATCAGGTTCTGGGTTTGAAACTCCGGCGGCCGGCCTGTGTATAAGTCCAAAACCCACAGCAAACCTTCTTTACGCAGGGCATATTTGACATTCGGCGCCGGTTTGATGATGACTATCGTGCCGCCGGGGTGGGGCAGTGTGTAAATTTCCTCGGCCAGAGTGCCGGCCTCGCTCTTCAGAGTTGCGACATCTACGATATTGGGGCGGTCAAAAACCATCCAGATTTTGCCGTTGCGATCGAAGGCCGCAACGTTTACCGGAGCATTCCAGACAAAACGCAAACTGGCAATTTCGTCTTTGGCTTGTCGGGAGGCGGGCTTAAAAAGCTGGTCTTCGGGTTTTTCCGCCGAGGGCAGGTTTAAAGTCGGCAGCGGTTCAATCGAGAAATCGGTAATGCCGGCACCGATATCCTGAGCGGTTGCCGAATACCCCCATCCGGCAGCAAAGCAGCCGCTTAAAAAGAAGATGGACAGTATTTGTTTTATCGGTTTCACGGTGGTTTTTTAATGCCTGCTAAGTTAAATGTTATTGCCTATCAGTTCGGCGGTGACCGCCTGCGCTTTTTCCGCATTCATTTGCGACAAAATGGCCGAAGATGCCGAGGGTTTCATTCCTTTGAAGATGGCCACGGTGATTTCAATGTCCATGGTGTCAAAAATGCGGGCGGCGTCTTTGGGTTTCATGGACGAATAAAGCTTAACCAGAGAATTGATGTTTTCCTGCTCTTTTTGCGAATATTGGTTGATCAGTTTGGTCAAGCGCTGCTCATATTCTTTGAGCTGCTGAAGTTTTTTGTCAATCTCGGTTTCGGCAACTTTGAGCTGAATGGCACGTTTGTCAATCTCTTTGGCGCGGACATCCAAAGCCTCGCGGCGTTCGGCAAGCTCTTGCAGAATCATGATCTCGGAGTTGCTGAAAGACGTATTTTGCGCCGGTGCCTGCTCTCCCGCCGGGGTGCCGTTTTGCAGGATATCGGTCAGTTCGGCCGTTTCTTTGTTCAGTTTTTCTTCGGCCCGGGCGGCACTGGCAACAATGTCGATTTTTTTGTTCCCGGTTTTTTGATACAAGTCGACAACATTGGTGATTTTGATGCTCAGGGACAAGACAGCAACAAAAATGAATATCGGCAGCAGACGGATTTTTATTTTGTTTTTTGACATCGGTATCCTCTATTTGATAGACCTTAAGGCTTTCAAAAGCTCAAGTTCGGCAGCGGCGCGGTCGGTTGCCGGATCGGTGCCGGCGGGCGGCAGCGGCGCCTCGGTTGTCTGCGGTTTTAGGTTGCGGGAAGAACTGATGACGTTTTCCAACCGGTCGGCCAGAGAATCGGCTCTTTCGTTGATGAAAAGCAGATCGTTTTTGAGCTCTTTGGCACTGTCAACAACCTCTTTCAGACCCTCTGACGAATGTTCTGTGGCAGTTTTGAGCTTAGGAATCGAGTTTTCGGCTTTAAACGTGGCCTCGTTGAGGGCCGCAACCAGCTGCGCAAGACTTTTTTGGTTTTGGCGCAGGGCGTTAAGGCTTTTGTTGAGGTTATAAGCGTAAATGATCATCGGTATCAACAGCGCAATGATTATCAGATTGATGATCAGCTCCAAATTAGCCATTTTTTTCCGCCTTTCCTTCTATTCTGATAACAACATGATCATCTCTGCGGCCCATGGCGCCCTTGAACAAAGGAACATCGCCGCAAAGGACGGTAACCTGATCCTGCGGGGACATATCAAGCGGCAGGAAAGAGCCTTTTTGCCATGAAGAAACATCACTTAAATGCGCCTGGGTTTCTTTAAGCACCGCATGGATATCGACATCGGTTTCCCATAACTGCGACATCAGGTGGTTTTCCCAGATGGTGTCGCGGCCGAAACGCTCGCCCATAAACATTTGCAACAGGAGTTCACGTACCGGCTCCAGTGTGGCATAAGGAATCATCAGGTCTATGCGGCCGCCGCGGTCTTCCATATCAATGCGCAGATGAGCCACAATCACGGCATTGGACATCCGGGTGATTGTGGCAAAACGCGGGTTGGTTTCCAAGCGGTCAAAGATGAAATTGACCGAGGTTACGGGGTCAAAAGCGGTGGATAAATCGCTTAAGATGATCTGGATGATTTCTTTGACGATGTTCAGTTCAATCGTGGTATAAGGGCGGCCTTCTATACGCATGGCGGCGGTGCCGCGGCGTCCGCCGAGCAAGACGTCTACCATGGAATAGATCAGCGAACTGTCCAGCGACATCAGACTGTAATTATCCCATTCCTCGGCCTTGAAAACGCTTAAAAGCGTGGGGAGGGTAAGAGAGTCGATATATTCGCCGAAGCGCATTGATTCAATCGAATCCAGCGAAACTTCGACGTTGTCCTGGGTAAAGTTGCGCAAAGAAGTTGCCATCAGGCGTATCAGCCGGTCGAAAACGATTTCCAACATGGGGAGTCTTTCATAAGACACCATATTGGAGTTTAAAATCGCCTGTACGCCGTTTTTTTGCAACGACGCATCTTCAAGTGATTCACCGTAGCCCAGAAGAGAATCTATCTCTTCCTGGTTGAGAATCTTGGAGTCCGGCGTTTCGGGTTCTCCGGTATTTTCTTTTCCATCTGCCACTTCGGTTGTCCTTTAAGTCTTATCTCTGCAGTTCAAACACGCTGAAATTAAGGTTTTTGATCTTAACCGGCGCGCTTACCAGATTAAAACGGTATAACAATTCTTCTTTGAGCCAGTACAAACCGGTTGAACCTTCAACTTCGTCCATATTCAGCTCAATAACATGGTTGAGAACGGTATCGGTGAGTTTTGAGGTTAAGATTTCGACAATGCGCAAATCTTCAACACTCGACAGCTCAAGCGTGAGCTTTAATTTCAGTTCGTGGCGGCCGTCTTCGCCGTTGACGAAAGCCTTAATCTCCGGCAGGTCGTAAAAAGCCGTGATACTGTCGGCATTGTCTTTGTTGTATTGGACGATGTTATACGATCCGCCGAGAGAATCGTAGTTGTTGTTTATAGCAAAGTAAATGCCGACCGAAATACCGATGACAATCAGCAGCGGCAGCAGCAAAATCATCAGTTTTTTGCGCTTTGGGTGCTGATTTTCAATAGGTTCGTCTTGTTCGTCAAAATCGTTGTCGTCAATCATGCCGCTTCAACCGTGTTTTTTGAAGTTTACGCTTTAAGTTGAATGTATTTTAGCCGATTATTTTTATAAATAAATGCAAATTTGTCAGTTATTAAATGTTTTAGTAAAAATAATCGGGAAATCTTATAATTTAACATATTTGAAACAATTTTTGTGTTATAATGAAAACAGCTGTTAACAGAAGAGGTGTACCTTCATGTATTTGTGGGTCGTTTTGACAACTTTTTTGGCGATGATCGCCGCCTATGCCCTGCCTATCCGTCAGGATACGCAGGAGGCGGTGACGGTTCCGGTCGCCCAGGCGCGGCTGGTATATATGGTTGCCAAACAGGCGGCCGGTGAACAGTTTATGAAAGAGAACGCTTATCCGTATTACAGTACAGAGGCCGAGGGGGACGTCAATTATACCAGCGGGCAGATCAGTGATGCGGATTTGGATCCTTATATAGCGTTCGGGTTTGTGAACAGCCGTGATTTTGTGACAGCCGTTTATTGTATGGACGAAGATTTGACAACCACCCAAACCGGCAGCGGTTCTTGCAAAAAAACAGATGAAAATAAGCTGCAGCGGTTGTTGATTACCTATGGCGCCATTCCCGAAAGATGGCAGTCGGTTACGGAAGACGGCGACATAACGCCGGCGCCGGATATGATGCAGGCCTTGCGGCAGCAGTTCGGGATTAAAGATATGGCCGGTTATGTGGTTCGCGAGGGCGGCAAGATGTATGTGGTGAATTATGAGGGAACCCGTTTTGAGGTGCCGCAGCCGGTGGCCAATAATACCAATATGGCACATTACGGACTTAACAATTGCCTGAACGACTACGGAACATGTTTGGCTTATATGCAGTGGAAATGAGGAGGCCCAAATGACAAAATACGACCGGAAAAGCATTGCCCAAAAGGGTAGTATGATGGTTGAGGCGCTGGCGCTCCTTGGCCTGATCACCATGGTTACACCGGTGTTGTACCGGAAAGCGGCCGAACGGACGACCGAGCTGCAGGATATCAACGTGGCGACGCAGATGCGGATGATTTCAAGCGCGGTTGATGATTTTATCAAAGACAACTATAATGAAATCGGCGAGACGCATAATCAGGAGGTTTTTCAGCTGACAGATGCGGAAATGGAGTCGCTGGAGAATTATCTGCCGTATGGGTTTAATATGGAAACCTCGCGGTTGTTTGACCGGTTTGACGTATCAATACGCAAACGGACGGTGGTGGATAAAAACGATAAAGAGCACCATATTTATACGACGGCGGTTTTGGCGCCGCTGCGTGAAAATATTACCATGATGCGATCATCAAAGATTGCTTCGATGATCGGCGCCAACGGCGGTGTTTATCGGAGAGTCGGCGACGGCGACAATTATATGCTGGAGGGTGTTCAGGGCGCATGGTCGGCGGATCCGTCCGATTATGATTTTTCCGGTGATATTAAGGAAGGCAGTCTGGTGGCGATTTCAAATAAAGCGATCGGCTCGGTCAGAGGCGATGTGAGCTCGGATGAGGCCTTGTACCGTATTGACGACGGTGATGTTGACAAAAATACCATGCAGACGACTTTGTATATGGACGGGCATGATCTGCGCGGTCTGGCGGATTTGATAGCCCAAGGCGGCAACGGTAATACGATTACCATCGGCAGTGAGGACAAAGGTATTACCAACAATCTGATTGTGACCGGAACCTCTAATTTGAAAGGCGCGGTAACGGCTGAAGATGATGTTACCATTGGTGGTGATTTGACGGTAGAAGGCAATACCTCGTTGAAAAACACGACGATTGATGGGGACTTGATTCAGTCCGGGGGTATTATTGATTTTAACCCGGATGATTTTAGGCTTGTGAGCAAAGGCGATATTTATATGGATGCAGCCGGCGATACAACCATCGGCGGTACCAATGTAACGATTTCCGGTGATGATACGGTTAAAGTTAATGTCGGCGGCAACGGATTAACTATTGATAAAGATGGAAACACCATTTCCGGTGATACGACGTTTAACAACGGCGATGTAACCATTGATCATGGCGATTTGATTGTTGACGGCGGTGAGATTATTGTTTATCCGGAAAATCCTGATGAAGAAACCGGTATTACGGCAGATTGGTTATATGCTAATGTCGGGGTTAATGTTGGTGGAGGTGATATTGTATTGAGAAAGGGGGCAGGAGCAACAATTAATAACGGTGTTGACGTTCCGACCGGTGATATTACTGCTGAGACAGGTGATGTCATTGTTGCGAACGGAGATCTCTTGGTCGGAGGCGATACGGTTGAGGGTGCCAATCTGGTTGCCGATGGTTCTACGGTGCGGGTTAATAAAGATAGTTTTGCGGTCGGCGGCGCTGTCGGAACAACCGGCAATAAAATTGATATTAGCGATGATCGCGCGTTTATCGGAAACAGTTATGCCACCGGCGGTGCGCATGAAGGGTTGATGGTTGAGTCGGGTTCTATTGTTTTGCGGAATGCCTTGGGTAATTTGACAATGGCCAATGATGAGGTTGTCTTGGAAAGCACCAATTCCCGGGTTAAACTTGAGAAAGATTCAATTTTGATCGGTGTCGGCAAGGAAGACAGCGAAGAGGCAAAAATTGTTGCCGATGCCGGTAAAGTCGGGTTTGAAAATAAAGGCGAGGGCGAGAATGCCACCGGTACGTCGTTGTATTTGGAAGGCGGAAAAATGAAATTCGGCATCAACGGCAATACGCAGGTTCTGGTCGATAAATACGGTTTGGCCCTGGCGGCGGAAGGCGGTAATCTGAGTGGCGACAGTGTTAATACGGCCACTGACGGTTCGGTGGATGACAAGTCTATTTTGAACGGTTCGCAGGTTGCCATCAGCCGCGAGGGAATTATTGAAATTAAGGCACCGACGTCTTCGGATAATGACGGTGGCTTTATCCGTGTCAGAAGGTTGGTCAGTGATGTGCCGTACCCCAGCGATGCAGCCTTTGACGGCTATAACATCAGTGGCGGTAACCCTTCAAAACCGTATGACTATTATCAGGTTAATCCGGCTTATACGTCGGTGATGAACGACATTAAGCTGGCCAGCCGCGGCGGCGCGCGATTGAGTGATATCTTGCCGGATTTTATCAATAAAGGTATTTATGTCGTGGATAATACATATACGAACGACAGCGTCGGAGACTGGACCACAAAAACAGTCAGCAACGGGAAAGTGGAAGGTGTTACGGAGTGTACAGACACCAGTTGCATTGCTTCGCCGTGGATGGGTTTTGTGCCGGCGCCGCAGTGCCCGAAAAATTATGCCAAGGTTATTTCTATGAGCCCGATCCGCTGGAGAATGTCTGAAGTTTATTCGGTCTATGGTGCGGATCTTTGGGGAACCGACAGCGGAGGCACGTATAAAAGCATTGTCAGCGGTTCCAATTTTTCAAAATATTTTCTGCGGCATACGGATCCTAAACAAGCGACTTTCAAATTGGCAGCGGCCGGCGGTGATAGTCACACACATACGGTTGAAAGCGGAACGCCGTTGACGTTCCAGACCAATACCTGGCTGAATACGACCGTTTCCGGAAAATATTCGGGCGATAACAGCAACCTTGCAAATTTTCAGGGGTGGCATGCCGTTATGGGCTTTGTTTACCGGCCGTCGCAATATAAAGCCGTGTTGAAAGATTTAGGAGTGGATAGCTCAACGTCGGAAATTTACTGGAATATTTTCCCGGTATATGCCAGCGAAATGGCGGCCGTGGCCAATGTTTACTGCTATTTTGACCGGAAGGGAGCCACTGCCTGGACATGGAAGGATAACACTCCGGTTTATCAATATGATCAGCTGAACAACTTCCGCGCCGGCTACTCTAAAGCCGCTGTTACCGGTGCTCAGGCCTGGGGATCATCAAGCGGCAAGGATACTCCCAGTACAGACAGAGGGGCGGCCATTAATGATCCGACGCTGGGTTATGATGACGTCTGGTAAAAAAAATCGTCTTGGCGATAAAAAGAGAAAAGCTCCGCTAAACCGGAGCTTTTCTCTCGACAAACAAAGATTTGAGGAATTAGTCTTTGTGGCGAAAAGTTATGCGGCCTTTGGTCAGGTCGTAAGGTGTCATTTCAATATCGACTTTATCACCGACCATGACGCGAATACGAAACTTGCGCATTTTACCGGCGGTGTGCGCCAGAATTTCAACGCCGTTTTCCAGTCTTACCCGGAACATGGCGTTGGGCAGCTTTTCGATGACTTCGCCGGTCAGTTCCAAAAGTTCTTCTTTACTCATAAAGTTGTTTCCTTCAAAGTTTTTGATTTTTAGTCGTTTATAATCCCTGATTTATTTTTTTGCAAGTTTTTTATTGCCGGAAAATGATAACATAAAACAGCTGCCTTTGCCGGGGGTGGAAACAACGCTGATCGTGCCGCCCAATTTTTCGACGATTGATTTGGTGATGGCCAGGCCGAGACCGGAACCGCGGCCGTTCTTCTTCTGCGAACCGTCGGAGAAAAACGGGTTGAAAATATAGGGAATATCCTCGGCGGCAATGCCGATACCGGTGTCGGCAAAGCTGATTTGGAAACCGTCGGCCGTCGGCGAAATCGTTATTTTGATGCTTCCTTTTTCCGGAATGGCTTTGATGGCATTGAGGATAATGTTGATGACGGCAATTTTGAAATCCGCGGCGTTGCCGCTGAGGTAATAATCATGTTCGTCCGGATGAAAGATGATGTCAATGCCCTTGCTCTTGGCCTCAAAATCCAAAATGCCCAAAACATCGTTGATGCCGGCGGTGCAGTTTATGGTCTTGTCGGAGCTTTCACCGCCGCGCGTAAGCTTTAACAGGCGTTCGGGGACTTCAATGGCGTTTATCAGCTCGGAATGCAACAGGTTGATCATCTTTTTGTCCTCGCTCGAATCCGGTCGGTCGGCATAGTATTTGTCAATGAGGTGTTCGAGGATCATTCGGAGGGCGCCCAGCTGGTTTTTGATTTCATGGGCGATTGATGAGGACAAGAAACCAAGAGAGGATAGTTTTTGCTGATGTGAGAAGTCAATATCGTCGCTGAGGTCGCGAATTGATTCAATGATATATTTGTGTTGATCGTCGTAAAACAACGGTGCCGCACTGACGGAAAGATGACGATTGGGATTGTGACTGAACTGTTGGATAATGTTGACGTTCTTTTTACCCAGATGCAGAATTTCATACAGCGGGCAGCGGGAATGTTGCGGATCGCACGGGTATTTGCTTTTGAATGCGGCAGTATAGCAGGTGTGGCCGTTCGGATATTTGCGGCCGACCTGCTTATAGTAGTTTTTGTTAGCGATAACAATGCGGTAGTCTTCGTCAATAACTCTGATGCCGTCAGGAATACTGTCAATAATGGCTTGCAAAAAAAGCTCACGGCTGCGGATTTCCGATAAGGTTGACTGCAGGTTGTCCAACATCAGGTTCAGCGTGGTGGCAAGGTTGTCAAGCTCGTCGGGATATTTGGTGTGCGGGTTTATCGGAACTCTTAAGTCAAGATTGCCTTTACCTACCTCTTCGGATATCTGTGACATTTTGTTGATGGGGATCAAAATCCAACGGCTGATGAGATAGCCGATGAAAATGATAAATAAAGAAAGCAGAATTGCACCAACGGCAATAATAGTGATACCTGCACTGATTGTCTGATATTGTTCGTCAAAATTTTTGGAGCGCTCGGCAATGGCAGTTTGTTCGTTGATAATGAAATTTGACTGTTCAGTGTCGTAGGCCAGCATCGTCAGGTTTTTATATTCTTCAGGGTTCAGTTGGAACTCCGGATGCTGATTTAACAGTTGTTTGAGTTCGCGGATAAAATTGGCCGTGCGGTACAAAAGGTCGGAATATTGCTGGTTGCGTTGAATGGATGCCAGCTGGTCTTTTTCAATCTTTGATGAATAGGCGATGTAAAACGTGAACGTAAAAACCAATGACGAGATTAGAAACAGGCCCAAAATCGAATAAACAATTTTGCGATTTAAACTTAAAAACATGAGGCATTCCGAATACAGTTGACGATATGCTTACTCTAACAGGTATTTATTGCCAAAAGATAAATAAACAACAGATGTTGATTTAATAAAAAAAAGAAAGCGTCCCGACGGGGACGCTTTCGGAGATTAAGCTTCATTCAGAAGGGCGTAAATTTCCGTTGCTTTGGACATTTGCCGCAGTTTGTCGCAGGTGCTTTCATCTTTTAAGATGCGTGAAAGCATGGCCAGCGCCGTTAAATGGTCGGCTCCGCTGCCTTCAGGCGACATCAGCAAAAACACCAGATCAACCGGTTTGTTGTCAACAGCATCAAAATCAACCGGATAAGACGGTTTGGCGAAAAACGCATAGACCTTGTCCAAACCCGTAAAACGGCTGTGCGGCAAGGCCGTGCCACCGCCGAAACCCGTCGAGCCCAGATTTTCGCGCTCTAAAAGAGAATCAAAAATCGTCAGGGCATCTACACCGCAGATTTCGGAAACTTTCTGAGCCAAATCCTGTAAAAATTCTCTTTTTGAGCCGGATTTGAGCCCCAGTAAAATATTTTTTTCAGTTAAAATATTTGAAATGTTCATAATCTTCCAACTTTTGTTTATTTCGGTTCTACCCAGCCGATGTTGCCGTCTTTGCGACGGTATACCATGTTGAAGTTCTGGGTGGCAGCGTTTTTGAACATCAGAGCCGATTCATTGTTCAAATCCATGTACATAACCGCCTCGGATACCGTGCATACCGGAATGTTGGCCTCCAGCTCGGCAATGGTCAGGGGTGCATCGCCGATGTCCATTTCGTCGGCTTCTTCGTTAATGGAAAAAACAGCCTCGTTGGCAATTTCAGCCAGACCCGTTTTGCCTTTGTGATCGTTTAGTCTGGTTTTGTGACGGCGCAGACGGGTTGCGATATGCTCATTGGCGGCATCAAAGGCAGAATAAGGATCACCGGCGGAACCGGTTCCTTTCAGAACGATGTTTTTGGCCGGATGAACCGTAACTTCGGCAATGAATTCGTCTTTGACTTTGGAAAAATTAACCGCGCAACTGATCGGCGCCGGAAAATATTTGTTGACGGAATTCAATACGTTTTCTTCTACATGGCTGCGGAGTCTGTCTCCGATATCAACCTGATTGCCTGAGAGTGTAATTTGCATAATTTCTTCCTATAAACTAATTTTGATACATTAAAATACGGGCTGAAAAACAGTTCCGTTTGTTACAATCAAATACTATTTTATTTTGCAGAAGTCAACACAAAAGTCAAATACATTAAGCGGGGGTTATGCACGCTTGGCCCGCTTGCGCTGGCCGGAGGTCGGGATACCCAAAGCTTCGCGGTATTTGGTTACGGTGCGGCGGGCAATCTTGACGCCGTCTTGTTCCAGAAGTTCGACGATTTTGTCGTCAGATAGAATATTTTGGGGATTTTCGTTGTCAATCAGCGTTTTGATTTTGTGTCTGATGACGGTGGTCGAGGTGTCGTCGCCGATATAGCTGCCGGCCGCCGCCGAAAAGAAGTATTTGAGCTCGAACATTCCGTTGGGAGCCTCAAGATATTTGCCGGTCGTTACCCGGCTGACGGTGCTTTCGCTTAAAGAGAGGGCTCCGGCAACGTCTTTGAGCGTCATCGGGCGGAGATGTTCAATCCCTTTCTCAAAAAAGTGATATTGCCGCAACACGATTTCTTCGGCAACGCGCAAGATGGTTGTGGCCCGCTGGTGCAGCGCCTTGATTAAAAAATTGGCGTGACTTAAGTTTTCTTTAAGATAGCGGGCTGCCGATTTGTCTTTGCGGAGTTCGGCGTAATATCCGCGGTTGATTAACAGGCGGGGCAACGTCATGTCGTTAAGCTCAACCCGGTATTCACCACGGCGGTTTCTTTTAACAAAAACATCGGGAATGATATAAGTAGCCCGGTTGTCAGCAAAAGCGGCAGCCGGTTTCGGGTTGAGCGTTTTGATGAGGGCGGCGGCCGCGATGATTCGTGCCGGCGTGCAACCGCATAAAGTGCTTAGTTCTTTGAATTTGCGTTCGGCCAGGAGCGGCAGGTTGTCCAACAGCGTGTCAAGTTCGGGGGTGAGATTTCCGCCGTCGGCCAGCTGAATTTTTAAACATTCGGCCAGATTTTCGGCAAAGATGCCGGAAGGTTCAAATTGTTTCAGGCGGCCGAGGATATCGTTCAGGCGTTCGGGAGATGTTTTGAGCCGGGCGGCCAGTTCGGCAAGGTTGCCGCGAAAATAACCGGCGGCATCAAGATTTTCGCTTAAGATTCCGGCCAACAGGCGGTCTGACGCACGAGTGAAGGCCAGGTTGATTTGTTCGCTCAGCAGGTCATAAAGCGATTTTTCGCCGGTCAGTTTTTTTTCAAAATAATCAAAGGCGTCATCATCACCGCGGCGGGTTTTGTTTTGATTGTAATCAGCCCAGTCGGCGGTTTCAAATGCCTCGTAACCTTCGCTGTCGGAGCCGAAGTCATCAAATTCGGCGGCGGCATCAATATCGGGAAGCATTTCTTCCGCCGCGATTTCTTCCGGTGTTTGGCCGATATCGTCAATGGTGGGGGCAAAATCATCTTCCGTATCGGCCAGGCGGTCATCTTCGCGCTCCAAAAGCGGGTTGCCGCGCAGCTCCTGTTCAACGGCCTCGTTCAATTCCAGATTGTTCATCTGCAGCAGACTGATGGCCTGACGCAGGCGCGGTGTCAGCAGCAGGGACGGGGATTGCCTGATTTCAAGTTTGGGAGTTAAAGCCATCGGCCGAGCGTTTTACATGGAGAAGCTGTCGCCCAAATATACTTTGCGGACCTCTTCGTTGGCTACAATTTCTGCTGGAGTTCCTTCCATCAGAACCGTTCCGCCGTGCAAAATATAGGCACGGTCGGTGATGTCCAGGGTTTCGCGGACATTGTGATCGGTAATCAAAACGCCGAGCCCCCGGTGTTTGAGCTGCGAAACCAGATTGCGAATCTCGCCGACGGCAATCGGGTCAATACCGGCCAAAGGTTCGTCCAGCAAGATATAATTGGGCTGGCTGGCCAGTGCGCGGGCAATTTCCAGACGACGTCTTTCACCGCCGGACAGCGCCAGAGCCGGAGATTTGCGCAGGTGGGCAATCGAAAATTCGCTTAAAAGCTCTTCCAGCATGGTTTCGCGGCGGCTTTCATCATCAACAACCATTTCCAAAATTGCTTTGATGTTGTCCTCAACGCTTAAAGTGCGGAAAATGGACGCTTCCTGCGGCAGATAGCCGATGCCCAGCCGGGCACGGCGGTACATCGGCAGATTGGTGATGTCCATGCCGTCGATATGAACATCGCCGTAATCCGGCGTAATCAGCCCGGTGACGCAGTAAAAGCAGGTGGTTTTGCCGGCGCCGTTCGGCCCCAGGAGGCCGACCGCTTCGCCGCGGCGGACATATAATGATACATTGCGCAGTACCGGGCGTTTTTTGTATCTTTTGCCGATGTTAAAGACTTCAAGCTTGGCTTCGGGTGAAAAACTGGTCATGGATTTATTCCTTTTTCTTTTCTTTGAAGACGCCGCTGACGCGCCCTTTGGAACCGCTGCCGGACAAAATCTTGCTGATGCCGGTGTTGAGATCGGTTTCTGCTTTTGATCCTTTTAAAATATTGCCGCTTTGGTTAATGACGACGTCGTCAAACAAATTTATTTTGCCGGCCTGCGCCAGGTATGTTCCCCGGAGGGCCGTCACAACGGTGTCTTCACTGATGATTTTAACATTTTGCTCAATGTCAATCCTGTCCAACACCAGTTTGTCATCGGCGCCGGTGACAAAATAAGCGGTCATCAGGTCGGCGTAGACTTTATTGCCCTTGGCGTCGGTGGCAACAACGCCGTCACGGGCAACGGCTTGTTTTTTTGACTGATAGTATGTGATGCTGCCTTTGGCCGTAATGTCGGCATCGGGCAGTTTGATGTGCGCCGGAGAGCCTTTCAGAACGGCGGTATCTTCATTGATATCATAGACAAGGCTGTCGCCGTCGGCATCAGCGCGGCTTGTTTTCATGACAACTTTTTTATAGGCCTCCAAACGGGACAGTTTGTTTTTGACTTTCGGATTATAAAAGCCGACCAGCGTTTCGGCGCGAATGCTCATATCGTCTTTAGCCGCGCGGGCATTGCCTCTGGCAACCAGTTTTTGTTCGTTTTGATGGTACTCGACACCGTTGTCGGCATCCAGCGTGATATCACCGGCCGCGGCCGGAAAAGATGTCAGCAGGCAAAGGAGGGCGATTGTTATTCTGGTCAGCATCGGTTTATTCCTTTTGTAAAGTTTCTTCGTTGATGATCATTCTGGTTTTGCCCGAAAATGTCAATATATTGTCACCTCCGGAAAATTCAAAACCTTCGGCGGATATTTTGCCCATAAAACCGTCACCGGTAACCGGCTTGTGTCCGTAGCCGAAAGATTTTTTCAAATCAAAGAAAGCTTCTTCGGTCTGAACGGACATTCCCCGGCTGTAAAAGCCTTCAACATGATTTTGCAGGTGCAACAGAGCCGCTTTTTGATCATAAAGTCCTTTCGGTGCCTGAATGCTGAGCCATTCTTTGCCGGCCATCGGCAGAATTGCCTCAGGCTTAATTAAGTCAAACAGCTGAGAGCCCGCAGACGTTTCTTTAATCTGTTCGGCGACAAAATTGCTGATGCGGTTTTTGTCATCGGTAATATAAATAGTCGTCTTTTCGATATTCATTTTTTCGATATCGCCTTTGCCGATGGCAAAATCAAGGCTGAATTCACGGGCATCGTTTTTTAACGACGGAAAGACCAGAAGCGTTACCGCCAAAACGGCCGCCAAACCGGGAAGAGCCAACTTGGCCAGAGTAACCCACCGCGTGTGACCGGATATTTTTTGCGGCGACGGCGGTTTGGGCTTTGACAAACGAAAATAATTGTCGATTTCCTTGGGTTCAAGCACTGTTTTATGCTACTCCCGCCCGCAAACAATCATGGATATGAATAATACCTACCGGTTTGTTGTCTTGCATTACGAACAACTGAGTAATGCCTTTGCCGGTGGTGTTCATGATCTTCAGAGCCTCGGCCGCCAAGACATCAGGCGTGGTGGTCCGAGGGTTGCGTGTCATTATGTCGCCGGCTTTTTTGTGCAAAAGATCCGTTGACAGCCAGCGGCGCAGGTCGCCGTCGGTGATGATACCCAGAAGCTCTCCGTTGCGGCCGGTTACACCGACACAGCCCAGCATTTTGGAGGTCATGACCAGCAAGGCATCTTGCATGGAAGTGTCTTCCGACACCAGGGGCATATCATCGCCGGTGTGCATCAGGTCGGATACTTTTTGCAGAATGGCACCGAGTTTGCCGCCCGGGTGACGCTGTTTGTAGTCGGTTTTGCTGAAACCTTTGCGTTCCATCAGCGCAACGGCCAGAACATCGCCGAGGACAAGCGTGGCGGTTGTTGATGATGTCGGCGCCAGTCCCAGCGGGCAGGCTTCACCGTCGTTCGGCAGCTTGAGCAGAATATCGCCGGCCTTTCCCAAAGAACTGTCGGGATTTTTGGTCATGGCAATCAGCGGAATGCCGAAACGTTTGCAATAGACCAGAATATCGGATAGTTCTTTTGATTCGCCGCCGTTGGAAATGGCCAGAACGGTGTCGTCCGTGGTAAGCATGCCCAAGTCGCCGTGGCTGGCTTCACCGGGGTGCACAAAGAAAGACGGTGTTCCGGTTGAGGCGAGAGTGGCCGAAATTTTGCGGCCGATGTGTCCCGATTTTCCCATGCCGGTTACAATGACGCGGCCTTTGGTGTTTTGCATCAAATCTAAAGCCTTGGTAAGGTTTTCGTCAAATTCATTTTCCATAATTTTAAGCGCTTCGATTTCTTTTTCAATCGTGCGTTTCGCCGAAGCGATATCCTGTTCGTTTGTCATAAAATTTTTAGTCTCCATATATGGGTTGATATGGGGAAAGCTTAAGATTTTATTTTAAAAAGGCAAGTTTTTTTTATTTATTATGCAAGAAATATGCCTAAAGCGATGTCGGTCAGGCAAAATTACGATAAGCCGGTCAAAGGCGAGTTATCCGGACAGGCTCTGATCCGCAATCTGCAGCAGCGTGTCGGGCGGGCTGACAAGTAAGCGGAATTTGTTGTGTCGCCGGATTGATAAAATCTTTGCAAAATGCCTGCCCGCCGGGGTTTTGCAAAAAAAGCGCTTGACTATTTGAATTTATGAGTCTAGAGTGCCGAGACTCAAAAAGGGCGAGGAATCGCACTTTTGGTGAGTTTTTTTGTTAATAACCAATACTTTAAGGAAATTTGTGATGCCTACAATTAATCAGTTAATTCGTAAATCACGAACACCCAAAGTCAAGAGAAACAAAGTTCCGGCTTTGAAGGCTTGCCCGCAGAAGAGAGGTGTTTGCACAAGGGTTTATACCACAACCCCGAAAAAACCGAACTCCGCTCTGCGTAAAGTTGCGCGTGTACGCCTGACAAACGGCTTTGAAGTAATCAGCTATATCCCTGGTGAAGGTCATAACTTGCAAGAACACTCAGTGGTGCTGATTAGAGGAGGCCGTGTCAAAGACTTGCCTGGTGTTCGTTATCATATCATTCGCGGTACTCTGGATACCCAGGGTGTTACCAAACGTCGTCAACGTCGTTCTCTGTACGGCGCCAAGAGACCTAAATAAGGAGATTTGATAATGTCACGTCGTCATAGAGCTGAAAAAAGAGCTATACTGCCTGATGCCAAATACGGGGATAAGGTAGTTACCAAATTTATCAACAATGTGATGGAGCATGGTAAGAAAGCCGTTGCCGAGAAAATCGTTTATTCGGCTTTTGATATCATTGCCGCCAAATCGAAACAGGACGCTTTGAAGGTATTTTCCGAGGCTTTGGAAAATGTTAAGCCGATGGTTGAAGTTAAATCCCGCCGTGTCGGCGGTGCCACCTATCAGGTGCCGATGGAGGTTCGTCCGGATCGCCGTCAGGCTCTGGCTATCCGTTGGATTATCGAAGCTGCTCAGAAGCGTTCCGAATCGACAATGACCGAAAGACTGGCTAACGAATTGTTAGACGCTCTGGCCAATAAGGGTTCTGCCGTTAAAAAACGTGAGGATACCCATAAAATGGCTGAAGCCAACAAGGCTTTCTCTCATTATAAATTTTAATCGTATAACAAGGATAATAAAATGGCTCGTACACATAAACTTGAATTGTACCGCAACATCGGTATCATGGCACACATTGATGCCGGTAAGACTACTACGACAGAGCGTATCCTTTATTATACCGGACAGAGCCACAAAATCGGCGAGGTTCATGATGGCGCTGCCACCATGGATTGGATGGAACAGGAACAGGAACGCGGTATTACCATTACGTCTGCCGCAACCACCTGTTTTTGGAAAGGTCACAGAATTAACATTATTGACACGCCGGGACACGTTGACTTTACCGTTGAGGTAGAGCGCTCGTTGCGTGTTTTGGACGGCGCCATCACCGTATTTGATTCTGTTGCCGGCGTCGAGCCGCAGTCGGAAACGGTTTGGAGACAGGCCGATAAATACGGTGTGCCGCGAATTTGTTTCTGCAACAAGATGGATCGAATCGGCGCTAATTTTTACCGCTGCCTGGATATGATTAAAGACCGCCTGGGTGCCAGACCGATGGCTTTGCAGCTGCCGATCGGCGTTGAGGCTGATTTCAAAGGTGTTGTAGATCTTTTGAATATGAATGCAATCATTTATACCGGCGATACGGCCGATTCACCGATTGAGATTCAGGAAATTCCGGCTGATTTGAAGGAAAAAGCCGAACAGTATCATGCCGAATTGGTCGAAATGGCCGTCGAGCAGGATGAAAAGGCTATGGAAGATTATCTGGAAGGTAAAGAAGTTTCGGTTGAGGTCTTGAAAAAATGCATCCGCAAGGGTACTCTGGCACAGGATTTTGTACCGGTCTTCTGCGGAACCGCTTTCAAAAACAAAGGTGTTCAGCCCTTGCTTGATGCGGTTATCGACTATCTGCCGTCACCGGTTGATCTGAAAGATGTTGAAGGCGTTAAGCCGGGAACCGATGAGGTTATTACCCGTAAAGCCGACGACAACGCGCCGCTGGCCGCTTTGGCTTTCAAGATTATGAACGATCCGTTTGTCGGGTCTTTGACCTTTACCCGTATTTATTCGGGAACGATGGTTGCCGGTTCGTATATTTACAACTCGGTTAAAGATAAAAAAGAGCGCGTCGGACGTATGCTTTTGATGCACGCCAACAAGCGTGAGGATTTGAAAGAAGCGCATGCCGGCGATATTATCGCTCTGGCCGGTTTGAAAGATACCACTACCGGTGATACGCTGTGTGATCAGAACAATCCGATTGTTTTGGAAAACATGGTATTTCCGGAGCCGGTTATTGAACTGGCCGTTGAACCGAAAACCAAAGCCGATGTCGAAAAAATGGGATTGGCGTTGTCCAGACTGGCGATGGAAGATCCGTCGTTTAAGGTTTCTTCCGATCCGGATTCCGGTCAGACGATTATTAAAGGTATGGGTGAACTGCACCTTGAGATTATTGTTGATCGTCTGAAACGCGAATTCAAGGTTGAGGCCAATGTCGGCGAACCGCAGGTTGCGTATCGCGAAACCATTACCAAGCCCTGTGATATTGAATATACTCACAAGAAACAGTCCGGTGGTGCCGGTCAGTTTGCCCGGGTTAAAATCAAATTTGAGCCGATTGAGGGGTATAACGGGTTTGAGTTTGAAAACACTGTTGTCGGCGGTAATGTGCCGAAGGAATATATTCCCGGTGTTGAAAAAGGTTTGCGTTCGGCCATGGATGCCGGTGTTATTGCCGGATATCCGGTTACCGGTGTTCACTGCAACCTGTATGACGGTGCCTATCATGAGGTAGACTCCAATGTTATGTGCTTTGAAATTGCGGCTCGTGCGGCATTCCGCGAAGGTATGCGCCAGGCGAATCCGAAGCTCTTGGAGCCGATTATGAAGGTTGAGGTTGTTACGCCCGAAGAATATATGGGCGATATTATCGGCGATTTGAACTCGCGTCGCGGTCTGGTTAACGGCATGGATCAGCGTGCCAATGCCCGTGTTATTGACGCGCAGGTTCCTCTGGCCAATATGTTCGGTTATGTAAACACGCTGCGTTCACTGTCTCAGGGACGCGCTCAGTTTACGATGGTGTTTGACCATTATGCCGAAGTGCCGAAGGAAATTGCCGATAAGGTAAAGGCCAAAAACGCTTAAGTTTTATTTTTACGGAAAACCGAGAGCGGCTGGCGGCAGATGAGAAGAATTTATTTTGAAAGTAATTTTTCTTGGTCAATACCGCCTCGTCTTTTCCGGTAAAGGCAAAACTGTGAAATTGATTTTTTTATTTAACTAACTTAAATTTTGTTTTGGAGATAATAAAATGGCGAAAGAGAAGTTTGAGCGGACGAAGCCGCACTGCAACATCGGCACGATTGGTCACGTAGACCACGGCAAGACGACGTTGACGGCGGCGATAACGAAGGTATTGGCCGAGGAAGGCGGCGCGAGCTTTACGGCATATGATCAGATTGATAAGGCTCCGGAAGAGAGAGCGAGAGGTATTACCATCTCGACATCGCACGTAGAGTATGAGACAAAGAATCGCCACTATGCGCACGTAGACTGCCCGGGCCACGCGGACTATGTAAAGAACATGATTACGGGTGCGGCGCAGATGGACGGAGCGATATTGGTTGTATCGGCCGCAGACGGTCCGATGCCGCAAACGCGTGAACACATTTTGCTGGCCAGACAGGTAGGTGTACCGGCATTGGTTGTTTACATGAACAAAGTAGACCAGGTAGATGATCCGGAGTTGTTGGATTTGGTAGAGATGGAAATCCGCGATTTGCTGAAATCGTATGAATTCCCGGGAGATGAGATTCCGATTATCAAAGGATCTGCTTTGGTAGCGTTGGAAGGCGGAGATCCGAAGATTGGTCATGATTCGATTGTCGCGTTGATGGATGCGGTAGACAGCTATATACCGCAGCCGGAAAGACCGAAAGATCAGCCGTTCCTGATGCCGATAGAAGACGTATTCTCGATTTCTGGCCGTGGTACGGTAGTAACGGGCCGTGTAGAGAGAGGCGTACTGAAGGTAGGCGATGAGATAGAGATCGTAGGTATCAGACCGACACAGAAGACGACCTGCACGGGAATAGAGATGTTCCGTAAGCTGTTGGATCAGGGCGAAGCCGGAGACAACATCGGTGTATTGCTGCGCGGCACGAAGAGAGAAGAAGTAGAACGTGGCCAGGTATTGGCAGCGCCGGGCTCGATTACACCGCATACGGACTTCCAGTGCGAATGCTATATTCTGACGAAGGAAGAGGGAGGTCGTCATACACCGTTCTTCTCGAACTATCGTCCGCAGTTTTACTTCCGTACGACGGATGTAACGGGAGCGATTGAATTGCCGGAAGGTACGGAGATGGTAATGCCGGGAGATAACATCCGGATGACGGCGAAACTGATACACCCGATTGCGATGAACGAAGGCTTGCGCTTTGCGATCCGTGAAGGCGGTCATACAGTCGGAGCAGGTGTTGTATCGAAGATTTTGAAATAAGATAGCAGAGATACGATATCTGGAGATAAAAAGAAACCCCTTTCCGGAAAACCGGAAAGGGGTTTTTGGAATAGAGATATTAGTTGTTTTTTGTACGGGTAAAAGTAATTCAAAAGTGATGAAGAGTCTGTCCTGTCATGTTGAGCGGAGCGAAACATCTCAGAGGAGATTCTTCGGGACTCTTGTCCCTCAGAATGACGGTGCCCTTTATGGTCATGTTGAGGAGCAAGACGACGAAACATCTCATAGATTCTTCGGAACTTACGTCCCTCAGAATGACAGAAAAAAAGAATGCTCAGAATGACGTTTAACGTTACTTTTGTGCGGACAAAAGTAACCAAAAGCCGCCGGGACAAGCGCTCCTCTTAACGCCCCGTCTGCGCCGGCATATCAGGCGCCGTAACTTGGCATCTTTGACAAGATGCCGCAAACAAAACGACGATAAGGCTGACAGACCTGATTCCGGCTTGCCGGGGCTGATACGCGCAAAATCCCGGACCCGATATTTGTTCACCCTCACCTGTCATGCCGCCAAGGCAGGCATTCCTGCCTTGGCTAAGGCATCTGAAAGCGGAAGACCCCTTAGCCTTGCCTCACGGCAAGGCGGGGTGACAAGGTGGGGTGTGCCTTACGGCCGGGAGGAGTGATGGTTTGTGCGTGGGAAGAATGCTTCCCGAGGCGGGGGACGGGTTTAAATTGGAGCGATGACAGATTTAAATGGGGGACAATAAAAATGACGGTATTGGTTTGACGGCATATTTATTATTTTTTTAACCAATATTTGGCATTAATGTATTTAAGGGTGGCAGATAATTGTTGATTTGCACCGCCGATATTTCTAAAAAGGCTTTTGTTCCATTAAAAATTAGTTGACGGACTTTATGGCAAATATTGTTGAGATAAAACCGCTGGATATTGAAAAACTGGATAAAAAACGTCGGCTTGTCGGCCGGACGACAGTGTATTCACGGATGAAACTTTATAAATATAAAGCAAGGATTTATCGTTGTCCGCCGCTTGCCGATAATGATGCAGAATTGTATAAAGTTGTTATCCGCCGGCGTCATGTCATCGGTTATTGTATGGTCTTTGTCGATGAAGACAACTATCTGGATATTCCGTTGCTGGCAACGCTTGATCGTCATTATCGTTTGGGAAAAATCTTGTCACAGATAGCCATTGACCGGATGTTTGATTTGAATTGCAAAGGAATTAAGCTGATTGCCAGTTGGAACAGTCTTTTGCATCATTATCGGACGGGGTTTATTCCTTGTCCGCAGAAAAAAATTGACGGCAGATTGTGTGATGAAATTTTGGCGAAAGGCGATTTAAAGCAGTGTCAGAAACTTGGGTGTATCGTTATGTATCTGCCGCAAGATATTGTCAGAAGCCGGCAGGAAGAATCCAAGCTTTTGGATGACAACCGGCTGGATACCGTAAAAGGGGGTGTCGGCAGAGTTAAAGTCTGGAATAAACGGCGTCATTGTCAGGACTTGTTTAATATTGTCAAAATTGTTCATGCTTCCGGAATCGAAGACATTGTTTTGATGTTTAAACGGCGCCGGATAGCCCTTATTACCCTTAATTATTTTTATCGTGAGACGAATCAAAACGGAAAGACGGTTTATCGGAATTGCTTGGAAGAATATCCGTCCTGGTCGGTTTTTTCGTGTTACGGAGATGACACCAGCCGGCCGAATAAAACTTTTGCCGAGTATTGGGATATTCGGGAAACAGATGTTTATGATGCTGATGAAATTTTAAAAATCCTGTTTAAATGCGCTTTGGAAGCCGGCGCTTATCATGGTTGTCCGCTGTTGCAGATAGAAGCCGACTGGGGCGAACATGCGGCTGTTTATCGTTACGGGTTTAGAACGCAAAACTGCATGACGGAACGTTCATCAACGGAAATAGCGGCGCTGATTGAAAAAGAGGCAGCCAAGCTGAAACGAAAAAAAGGGTCTTTGAATTTTAACAAACTCGGCAGTGTGGAAATGATTATGGATAAAGAACGTGCCGTTGAACTCGGATATGAAAAAATACGCGTATTAAATGTTTTTGGCCGGTGGCAGCGGTTTTGTGGCCGGATACGTCAAAGGTTCGGCGCCTTTTTTCATAAATGAAAAAAAATACTTGACTTAGAGTTAGCTCTAAATAATACAATGAAGCGTCTTATATAAAAAGGGGGCGCAATTATGAAACGCAGGGATTTTTGTAAATTGTCCGCCAGCGCGGTTTTAGCCGGTATTTTGGGCGGACGTCTGGGGTTAAAAACCGCCACTGCGGCCGTTCCTGCCGCCGGTGAAAAAGCCAAGGTTTATTTCAGCCGGGAGATTACTCCGGAAAGTCTTCGTAAAATTTACTCAATGGTTAATCAGGACATTAAAGGCAAGGTGGCGATTAAACTGCATACCGGTGAGCCGCACGGGCCGAATCTGCTGCCGAGAGAATTGGCAAAAGCTTTGCAGGCGGATATTCCGGACAGCACGATTGTCGAATGTAATGTTTTGTATCCCAGTCCAAGGCAGACAACCGAAGGGCATCTGGAAACCCTGAAGACAAACGGCTGGACATTTTGTCCGGTGGATATTATGGATGCCGAAGGCGATGTCAATCTGCCGATTAACGGCGGCAAGCGCTTAAAAGAAGTGGCGGTCGGCAAACATATTGAAAATTATGATTCGATGGTGGTTTATACCCATTTTAAAGGCCATGCGATGGGCGGTTTCGGCGGGTCGCTCAAGAATATTGCCATCGGCTGTGCCTCAGGTAAGGTCGGCAAGGCTCAACTGCACGGTGCCGGCTGGCCGATTGGTGAAGCGTTTTTGGAAAGAATGGTTGAGGGCGGTAAAGCCGTTGTTGATCACTTCGGCAAACAGATTACCTTTATCAATGTATTGAAAAATATTTCGGTCGACTGTGACTGTGATGCACACGGTGCCAAGCCGACCTGCCCGGATATCGGCATTTTGGCGTCGACGGATATTCTGGCCGTTGATCAGGCTTCCATTGATATGGTTTATGCCCTGCCGGAAAAAGACAAACATGATATTGTCGAAAGAATTGAGTCCCGTAAAGGACTGCATCAGCTTGAGTATATGGACGAACTTAAAATGGGGCATCGTCAGTATGAACTGATTGAAGTGGCTTAGTTATCGGAAAGAAGGAAACATATTTATGAACAGACGTGAATTTTTGATGAGTACGCTGGCGGCTTTTGCTTTGTCGGCGCTGCCGAAACTGACTTTCGGTGAAGCAATTCCGGTGTCGGATGCGGTTAAGGCCAAAATCAACCCGCAAAACAAACTCGGGTTCGGATTTATGCGGTTGCCGCTTACGGATCCGAAAGATCAGACGGCGATTGATTATGACGAGTTGAACAAAATGGTCGATTTGTTCCTGCAGCGCGGGTTTACGTATTTTGACACTGCCTGGATGTATATGGGACACGAAAGTGAAATTGCTTTAAGAAAGTCACTGGTGGAGCGGTATCCGCGGGATAAGTTTACCGTGGCGAGCAAACTGCCGGTCGGTATGATCAAAAGTAAAGAAGAACAGGAAGAAGTATTTAACAAACAGCTGGAAAAGACCGGGCTTAAGTATTTTGATTATTATCTGGTGCATAATGTTAATGCCCATACGATAGACAATGTCCGCAATTTTGACAGTTTTAAGTTTGTTAATGACAAAAAGAAAGAGGGCAAGGTTAAACAGGTCGGTTTTTCTTTCCATGACAGTGCCGATATGTTTGAAGAGGTTATGAAAGAATATGCTGACCAGATTGATTTCGTGCAGCTGCAGATTAATTATATTGACTGGGACAATCCGGGAATCGAAGGCCGGCGCTGCTATGAAATCGCGCAAAAGTACAACAAACCGGTGGTTGTGATGGAGCCGGTCAAAGGCGGAAGTCTGGCCGCGGTGCCGCCGGCAGTTGAAAAAATATTTAAGGACGCCGCGCCGGATATGTCGGTGGCCTCATGGGCGGTGCGCTACGCGGCAAGTCTGCCGGGCGTGATGATGGTTTTGAGCGGTATGAGCAATCTGGAGCAGGTTGAGGACAATACCTCTTATATGCAGAACTTTAAGCCGCTTGACGCCAGAGAAACGCAGGTGGTTGAAAATGCGGTCAAGACGTTGCACAGCGAACTGCAGATTCCCTGCACGGCTTGTCGTTACTGTGTTGATTCCTGTCCGATGAAAATTGCCATTCCGGAATATTTTGCCATATATAATAAAGGCAGACAGGGATTCGGCAGCAATCCGTTCAGAGGACAACAGGCGGCTTATGACAAAATGGCGGCAAACCACGGCAAGGCTTCGGCCTGTATCGGCTGCCGGTTGTGTGAAAAGAACTGTCCGCAGCATATTGAAATCAGCCAGTGGATGAAAAAAATTGCCAAAATATTTGAAGCATAAAGGAGAAAGACATGAATAAATGGTGGTTATCGGGAATTGCCGTGGTTGCTTTGCTGGTAGCGGCGGCCTATAAGGTTATGGCTCAGACGGGAGAGGAAAACAAAACCATGGATACGCAAAATGCTAAAATTTTAATCGCTTATTATTCGTACAGCGGCAATACCAAAGAAGTGGCCGAGGCTATTCAAAAAGAGATCGGCGGCGATTTGTTTGAAATCAAGGCTGAGGGAACTTATCCCGATGAATACCGGCCGATGACCGAACAGGCCAAAAAGGAAATTGGCGCCGGTTTCCGGCCGAAACTGACAACATCGGTTGCCGATATGGCGCAGTATGACATAGTGTTTATCGGCTCACCGAACTGGTGGGGAACAATTACGCCGCAAGTCAGCAGCTTTTTGGAAAGCTATGATTTGTCCGGTAAAACGGTTATTCCGTTTGTTACCCATGGCGGCGGCGGACAGCAGAATACCATAGCCGATTTGACTGCCCAGTGCAAAGGCTGTAAGGTGAATAGTGACGGTTGGGTCGGATACGGCAGCCGCACATTGGGGATCGGCAGTTGGCTTGAAGATTTGGGGTTTAAGAAATAATGGCCGATTGTTTTGCGGATATCGGCTTTGCCAAACTTGATATCAGCCGCCGAGAGCGGACGGGAATGCCGGAAACGATTTACTGCGCCGGAAAGACCAAAGAACAGCTCCTTGGGATATTAAAAACTTTCCGGGACAGGAAATGTTCGGTTCTCGGCACCCGCTGCTCGCCGGAACAGGCGGCTTTTGTCAAAGATGCCGGTGTGACGGCCGAATATGATGAGGTTTCGCGGGTGATTACACTCGCCGTCGGCGAAAGGTATAAACTCAACGGCCGGATTGCCGTTTGTACCGGCGGTACGGCCGACTTACCGGTTGCCGAGGAAGCGGCGCAGGTTGCCGAGTTTTTCGGCGCCGGGGTTGACCGGCATTTTGATGTCGGTATTACCGGGCTTCATCGCCTGTTGGCGAAGATTGAAGAAATCCGCAAAGCCGATATTGTCATTACCGTTGCCGGAATGGAAGGCGCGCTGGCCAGCGTGATTGCCGGTCTGGTGGCGGCGCCGGTTATTGCCGTGCCGACATCGGTGGGATACGGCGCGTCGTTTCACGGATTGTCGGCACTGCTGACAATGCTTAATTCCTGTGCGGAAGGCATTTCCGTCGTTAATATTGACAACGGTTTCGGTGCGGCGGTTACGGCATGTAAAATGTTGAGGATGCTGAATAATCATGACTAAATATCTTTATCTGGAAGGTGCCGGCGGAATCAGCGGCGATATGACGGTTGCGGCACTGCTTGATCTGGGCGCTGATCGGGGCCGGCTTGATGCCGTGTTGGAAAGCCTGAAACTTGAAGGTTTTGATTACCATATTGAACGCAAGTCGTCTTACAGCATCAGCGGTTGTGATTTTGATGTGCATCTGCATCACGAAGCGCATCATCATGAAGAGGCTTATCATGAGCATCATCACCATGAGCACCGGCATCTGGCAGATGTTTACGCCATTATTGACCGCGGCGTTATGACCGACAGAGCCAAAGCTCTGGCAAAGAAAATATTTTTGATTGTGGCCGAGGCCGAAGGGAAAGCGCATGGTTGTCCGGTTGAGGAAGTGCATTTTCATGAGGTCGGGGCGCTTGATTCAATCGTTGATATTATTGCGGCCGCGGTTTTGTTTGATGATTTGCAGATTGATGAGGTTATTGTCAACGGTCTGAGCGAAGGGCGGGGCTTTGTTGAATGTCAGCACGGCAGGCTGCCGGTTCCGGTGCCGGCGGTATTGAATATTGCCGAAAAATACGGCGTTATGCTGCGACCGACGAATAATGACGGCGAGATGGTGACACCGACGGGAATAGCCATTGCTGCCGCAATCAGGACAACGGAAAAAATCCCTGCCGCCTATAAAATACTTAAGACGGGAATCGGTCTGGGCAAAAGGGATTTCGGACATGCCAACTTTTTGCGCGCCATGATTATTGAAGACGGGGCGGCCGATGGGCAGATGTATGTTGTGGAAACCAATATAGACGATTCAACGCCGGAAGAGCTCGGGCTGGCCATGGATAAGCTGTTTGCCGCCGGTGCCGCCGACGTGCATTTTGAGCCGTGTTTTATGAAGAAAAACCGGCCGGCATATATGCTGCGGGCCATTGTTGCGGCAGACAAGCTTGCGGCAGCGGAAGATGTTATTTTCCGCAATACGTCGACCATCGGGCTGCGTAAATATCCGGTGGAAAGAACCTGTATGGTGCGGGAAATTTTATCGGTTGAACTGCCGTACGGCAAGGTTTCGGTTAAGAAATGCCGGTTGGGTGATATTGTCCGATACAATCCGGAGTATGAGAGTGTTAAAGCTTTAAGCGAAGCCTGCGGAAAGACTTTTCGCGAGGTGTTTGACGAAGCGCGCCGGACTGCCGGGAACAGCGGGTTATGATTGACCGGCTGGAGGCATATCTGTGCGAGCTGGCACCTGCGGGCATAGCTCTGGCTTATTCGGGCGGGGTTGACAGTTCACTGTTGCTGGCCGTTTTGGGGCGTCTGCGGCAAAAGCGGCCGTTTGCGGTGATGGCTTTGACGATGCGGACGGTTTTGCAAGATGAGCGCGAGATGGCGGAGGCCGATGATTTTGCCAAAAGAGCGGGGATAGAGCAAAAGTTTTTGACGTTTGATCCGTTTCAGCTTGAAGAAGTTCGCCATAACCGGGAAGACCGCTGCTATCATTGCAAAAAGGCGATTTTTTCGCGGTTTAAAGAATATGCCGAGGCAAAAGGGTTGAAATATCTGCTGGACGGAACCAATGCCGATGATTTGAATGTTTATCGTCCGGGAAGAAAGGCTCTGCAAGAACTCGGCGTTGTTTCGCCTTTGGCGGAACTCGGCATCGGCAAAGCGGAAATACGCAAGATATCGGCGGCTCTGGGGCTGCCGACGGCGGGAAAACCGGCGGTGCCCTGTCTGGCTACCCGGTTTGAATATAATACGCTGCTGGATGATGAGATAATATCAAAGGTCGCGCAAGGTGAAAAAATAGTTCGTGAGATGCTGCCGGAGGTTAAAGATATTCGTTTGCGGGTTCACGGTAATCTGGCACGGCTGGAGGTTTCGCCGGAGAGTATACCGGCTGTTGCCGCGCAGGCAAAGGAGCTCGGCAGGGTTTTGAAGCAAATCGGCTTTGATTATGTTACGCTTGATTTGGAAGGGTATCGCTCCGGTTGTTTTGACGGGCATTTGCAACAAAATTAGAAAAATTATTATACCAATAATCATGTTTAACAAATAAAAAAAGGTAAAATGATGAAAAAAACAATTTTGATTTTTTTACTGATGATGGTAATGGCCGCGCCGGTTTGGGCTCACGGTAATCACGGACAGGTTGAGCTGACATCGGGTGCAACGTTGTCGGCCATTTGGCTGGCTGCTCTGCTGACTGCAGTGTTGCACACGATTATGGGGCCGGATCACTACCTGCCGTTTATTGCCATCGGTAAAAGTCGCGGTTACAGTCTGAAGAAGACGTTGTTCTGGACATTTGTCTGCGGAATCGGCCATATTGCGAGTGCGCTGCTGATTGCGGCAGTGTTTATTTATTTTTCGCAATGGCTGAGTTCGGAAAAGTTTGCCTGGATTGAGGAAAACCGCGGAAATGTCGCTGCGTATGCCCTCATCGGTCTCGGCGCCGCATATTTATTGTGGGCGCTGCGCCGCCGTCTGAGGCATAAACACGGTGCGGAACATCATTTACCGCAGCCCGGGAAGGAAAAAAATATTTCCGTCTGGGTGTTGTTTATTATTTTTGTCTTGGGTCCGTGCGAAGCTTTGCTGCCGATTTTGACGGCATCCAGCGTTTTGGGTGTTTCGGCGGTTATTTCCAGCACCGTTATTTTTTCCATTGCCACCATTGCGACGATGATGCTGGCGGTGGCACTGGGAATCCTCGGAATTAACGCATTGCGGTTTCACCGGCTGGAAGCTTATGCGCATGAAATTGCCGGCGGGACGATTATGGCCTGCGGCGTGGCAATTATCTGCGGACTGTAAAAATTAAGCCCTCTTTTGCAAGGGGAGGGCTTAATCGGTTTTGTAAAATATAAAGGATAAGATTAATGGGGCGAAAGAGTTTTTATTTGCGGGTTGGTGTTGCCGCTGTTGCCGGAATTTTGATGATTTTGGCTTTTGCCGGAATTGTCTATCCGGTTCAGATTTTTGATTGGCAGCTGATGGCCGTTTTGCAGAGGGTTTTAATTGATTTTTCGGTTGCGGCTGCGGTGGTGCTGGCGGCGATTGTCGTGTTGACGTTTTTGTTCGGCCGGATTTATTGTTCGACGATTTGTCCTTTGGGATTGCTGCAGGAACTTTTGACGGTGGTGTTTCGCCGTAAGCTGAAAATGCAGAAAAACAGGCCTTATAAATATTTTATTGCCGCTGCGGCGTTCGGGCTGCTGTTTGGCGGTACGGTGTTGGTAACAAGGCTGGTTGATCCTTACAGCGTGTTCGGCAATGCGGCCGGCGATGCCTGGTATGGTTTAGCGGCAGTGGTGCTGCTTGCCGTTTTGGTGTGGTTCAAAGGGCGGTGGTTTTGCAGCAATATCTGTCCGGCAGGTGCGATTTTGGGACTGCTGGCGAAGTTTTCGCTATTTAAGGTTTATATGGATAAAAACAGTTGTGTCGCCTGCGGTTTGTGTGCCGGAAAATGTCCGACCGGAAGTATTGACGTAAAGAATAAAACGGTTGACAACGAAACCTGCATTAAATGTCTGCGCTGTCTTCCGGTCTGTCGGAAAAGCGGTATACATTACGGTTTAAAACCGGCCGAAAAAACAGCTTTCAGTCCGGCAAGGCGGAAACTTTTGATCGGCGGTGCGGCGTTAATCGTTTTGGCAGCGGCAGTGAAAAGCGGTGCGGCATTTGTCAAAACCGCGGCGCTCAAAGTGAAGAATGTTATTCTGCCGGCAGGCGCCGGTACGGCTGCAAGATTTGTCAACAGTTGTCTGAACTGTAATTTGTGCGTACAGAACTGTCCGATGAAAATTATCAAAAAGGCTGATGCGGATTTTCCGGTTGTTCATATTGACTATTCCGCGGGTTTTTGCGAATATGGTTGTCATAAGTGTTCGGAAGTTTGTCCGTCCGGCGCCATCAAACGTCTGAGTCTGGCGGAAAAACAGAAAACACAAATCGGTCTGGCGGCGATTGATGCGGATAAATGTATCAAATGCGGTCTGTGCGTGATGAAATGTCCCAGGGAGGCTTTGACGCGGGAGGACGGAAGCGTGTCGGTTGTTAATGCGGATATATGTATCGGCTGCGGTGTCTGCAAAACGGCATGCCCGGTTAAGGCCATAACAATTACGGCGGTTGAAACGCAGAAAATTTTGTAAAAGGAGAAAAAATATGTCGTTAGGTTTGACGGAAATAGCCCTGATTTTGATTGTGGTGCTGATTTTGTTCGGCGGTAAGCGGATTCCGGAACTGGCCAAGGCTCTGGGAAAAGCCCAGTATGAATATAAAAAGGCCAAGGAAATGCTGCAGAATGAAGCGCAGGATTTGAAAAATACCGTTGAAAAAGCCGCCGAGGAAGAAGAAAAGAAATCCGAGAACCAGAAATAATGGCGGAAGATAAAGACGAAAGCCTGATTCAGCATTTGGAAGCCTTGCGCTCAATGCTGATACATTGTTTTGTTGCCCTGGCCGTCGGTCTGGTGCCGATGTTTTTGCTGGCGCCTTATTGTATGGACGGCTTAATCGCCATTATGATCGGCAATAACGAGGTTTCGTTGAACTATTTTTCGCCGATGGAAGTGTTTATCCTGCAGATTAAAATTGCGGTGGTGCTGGATTTGGTGATTTGTTTTCCGTATATTGCCAGACAGTTGTGGAAATTTGTTCTGCCGGCGCTTTATGACAACGAACGGCGTTTTGTGAGGTCGATTGTTTTGTCGTCGACGCTGCTGTTTGTACTCGGTGCGGCGTTTTGTATATTTTTTATTTTGCCGCTGATTATTAATTTCGGTGTCAGTTTCGCTACCGGAAACATTCAGGCGACGCTGGGCGTTTCCAACATTATTTCTCTGGCATTGTGGCTGGCGGTGGTGTTCGGGCTGATGTTTCAGTTTCCGCTGATTACCTATTCGCTGATCCGGTCGGGAATTGCATCATATGAGGTGGTTAAGGCTAAGAGACCGTATATTTTAATCGGAATATTGATTATCGCAGCATTGCTGACACCGCCGGACGTGGTCAGTCAGATTATGCTGGCAACGCCGACATATCTGCTGTTTGAAGCCGGGCTTTATTGTGCCAAAAAGAGGGATAAAAGATTATCTGATGAAGATTGATAAAATTACGACAAACAAGAGGAAGTTCCTGGATATTTTGCTTATCGGCGATGAGGACGAGAAAATGATTGGCCGATATTTAGATGCATCAGATCTGTTTGTCTTGTATGATGAAGACCGGCCGGCTGCAGTATGTGCCGTTATGAAAACGGCTGAGGATATCATTGAGATAAAGAATCTGGCAACTTATCCGGAGTATCGCCGGAAAGGGTATGCATCGGCATTAATTGATTTTGTCTGTAATGAATATAAAGGAAGGTTTAAAACACTGCTTCTGGGAACGGGAGAAAATATAAAAACGCTGTGTTTTTATAAGAAACGGGGGTTTGTTGAAACCTTCAGGGTAAAGAATTTTTTTATTGATAATTATTCCCACCCGATTATTGAAGAGGGAAAATTATTGACGGATATGATTTATTTGCAAAAATCTTTATAGCTTTTGTTAAATTGGAAAACGGCATTGTTTTCAGGAAGCTTTTTAATCAAAAGAGAGAGATTGACGTTCGCAAGCTCCGTTGCCTCTGCGGCGCCGGCCTAAAGGCCGCCGGCATACTTCCGTCTGCCTGCGCCTGGTAGTGAACCCCCTTTTCCCGGGGCTTCAAATCGTCCTTCCTCATCATTTACAACAAAACCCTCCGCAGGGGAGGGCTTGTTGTAAATGGCGGAGAGAGAGGGATTGACGTTCGCAAAGCTCCGTTGCCTCTGCGGCGCCGGCCTAAAGGCCGCCGGCATACTTCCGTCTGCCTGCGCCTGGTAGTGAACCCCCTTTTCCCGGGGCTTCAAATCGTCCTTCCTCATCATTTACAACAAAACCCTCCGCAGGGGAGGGCTTGTTGTAAATGGCGGAGAGAGAGGGATTTGAACCCCCGGTACCCGGTAAAGAGTACAATTGATTTCGAGTCAACCGCATTCGACCACTCTGCCATCTCTCCGTTGTCGTATCATCGGTCTTGCTCTTTATTAACCGTTTTCTTTTTATTTTGCAAGCAGATTTTCAAAAAAAATTTATCTTTCTTTTTCTCCGCGGCCGATGAGGTATTTTTTTTCAAACAACGGCTCCAGAAAAAAGGCAACGGCGTTTAACTCTTGCTGCAGTTCCCGAGGATACATCCTTTCAAGGCGGACCATCAGTTCCTTTTTATCGGTATAGCCCAGAGCCTGAGGTCCCAGAGCATCAATTGCGTCGTCAAAATTATCAAAAAGTCCGATGCCTTTAATCAAACATTCCAGATGTTCTCCGGTTGAGGCATTGCGCATATCCAGCGTATCACCGATTTTTACCTGTTGCGCTTTTTTATCAAACAGGTGAATGCCGATTTTGCGGCTGCCGTTTTTTATTTTATTAAATGAGAATTCATGGACATCAATCGAATATTTCATCGGAAACCTCCGCCGGGTAATAGTTTATTGTATTATGGCAGAAAAAAGATGTTTTTCCACAAAAAAATCGGTTCGTGGATATTTTGGTTTGTTCTGTACGGAGGTCATTGAAAACTGTTGATCAATGACCCGGCAAGCATATGCCAGCCGTCTATCAGGACAAAGAAAATGATTTTGAACGGCAGGGATATAACGCTCGGCGGCAGCATCATCATACCCATGGACATTAAAACGGAGGCGACCACCATGTCAATAATCAGAAACGGAATATAGATTAAAAATCCGATTTCAAAAGCCCGGCGCAGTTCGCTGATCATAAAGGCGGGAATCGTGGTTTTAAGCGAGGCGTCCTCAATTTTTTCGGGCTTTTCTTTTGCCAGGTCATTAAACAACTGAAGATCTTTTTCACGAGTGTTTTTTACCATAAATTCTTTCAGCGGCAGGGTGGCTTTTTCCAAACCCTCAAGGAGTTCGATTTTTTCGTCGATAATCGGTTTAATGCCTTGTTCCCATGATTTCTCAAAGGCCGGGGTCATGATAAAAATGGTCATAAACAATGCCAGTGGGATTAGAACCATGTTCGGCGGCGTGGCATTGGTGGACAGAGCCGAGCGGGTGATTGAAAAGACAACAATCAGGCGGGTGAACGATGTCATCATGATGACAATTGACGGTGCCAGCGACAAAATGGTAATCAGAGCCAGCACGCCCAAAATCCGCGCCGAGGCGGTCCCGGTTGAAACATCGTCAATGTTCAGGCTGATGTTTTGCGCCAGAGCCGGGCTGCTTAACAGCAAAACGATACCGAACAGGATTGCCGGAAAAAACAGTTTTTTAATCATGGGCAGAAACTTTCACGGGATAAGTCTGCAGCAGCAGATTGGTGCTGCCGAGCAAAATTAAAAATTCTTCGGAATCGCATTTGACGAGGACAACGGTGTTTTTGGCGTCAATCCGGCGCTGTTCGACAACGGTTAATCGTTTGGACGGCAGACCGGTCGTGCCAAGGCGGCAGGACAGCCCTTTTTGCTGGCACAATTTAATAAACCACAACGTGACCAGCAGCAGTCCCAAGACAAAAACAAGAGCCAACACCGCCTGAAAAATTTGTCCGAAATCCATAATATGTTGTCCTTAAACTTTATTTTAAGCAAAATTATAACCTGGCGGGGGAGCAAGTCAACAAAAGCCTTGCCCTTGTTGATATTGTTTGATACATATCCGATATGAGGAAAAAAGAAGAAATTATCAATAATGAAAGACGTACCGGCGATTTGGAGGGAATCGGCCGGGTTATGATGCCGTTGGCAAAAAAAATGCTCGGCCGCCGGGCGTTTGCCGAAGCGGACATTATTTGCAACTGGGCCGAAATTGCCGGCGAGGATACGGCGGCTTTTTCAATGCCGCGCAAGATTGATTTCAAAAAAGGCGAACGTACCGGCGGCGTTTTGCATATTGAAGTTGCGGGCGGCGCGTTTGCTCTGGAATTGCAGTTAAGAAGCCGCCAGCTGATTGATAAGGTCAATACGTTTTTCGGCTATGAGGCGGTGCGGCAAATTAAGATTCTGCAGAATCCGGCGGCGAAAACAAGCCGGATTATTCATAACCCCGAAAAAAAGCTTGTAACCGCAGAGGAAGAAAATTATATTAGAAATCTGAGTGATGGGGTTAAAAATCCCGAATTGAGCAATGCCTTACAGAAGCTTGGTCTGGCAGTTGCCGTTAACAATAAAAAGTGATGAAAAAATGAAACTGGAAAAGATTATTAAAGATGTAAGTGCTTTTTGTGCCGGAGTGGTTGTTTTTTTGTTGATCGGCGGGGTTTATCTGGATCTTAAAGGTTTTGAATATGACGGCCAGGGAAATTTTGTGTTGGTGCGTCCGGCGCAGGCGGCCGAGAATGAGCCGATTAAAGAGATTCCGGCGAATTACGCGTTTCCGCAGGATCATGTCTTGGGCAGTGATAAGGCCCCGGTTACTCTGTATGAATATTCGTCTTTCGGTTGCTTTCACTGCGCCGATTTTCACTTAGAGGTTTTGCCTGAGCTGGTTAAAGAGTATGTTGACAAGGGGCAGCTGCGGATAGTGTTTGTTCCGCTGCCGATTGACAAGAATTCAATGGATGCCGCGCTGCTGGCAGAATGTGTTGAGGAAGATAAATATTTCAGTTTTGCCGATGTTTTGTTTAAAAAACAGCGTGACTGGGGGCTTGCCTTCAGACCGCAGAAGGTGTTGATGCAGTATGCCGCATTGAGCGGGTTGAAAAACGATAAAGCCGCTGCTTGTCTGAAAGATGATAAAACGGCCGAGAGAATTTTGCGTGATCGCCAGGCCGGTTTGTCCGATCTGGGAATTACCGGTACGCCGTCGTTTGTCGTTTCTTCAAAATCCGGCAACGAGTTGATTTCCGGTTTCCGCCCGCTGGAAGATTTTCGGCAGATTATTGATGCCCGGCTTGCAGAATAAAGCTGAAAAATCTTAAGAAAAAAACTCTTTTATTTTAACAACTGCTTAATAATTATTGATGTAGTGTCGTAGTTATGGAAAAAACGCCCGAAGACATAGAGCTGCTTGAACGGAAGATTGCCGCTTTGCGTCAAAAAGAGGGCCGCGGCGGAAAAAAGTCCGGGGATAGTGAGTTTGTCCGGGCTTCGCGGCTGGGATTGAGAATCGGGGCAGAGTTGCTATCGGCAGTGATTGTCGGCGCAGCTTTGGGGTATTTAGCCGACGGACTTTTGGGAACAAAACCGTGGCTGTTGACGGCGTTTTTGTTTTTTGGCGGTGCGGCCGGTGTGGTAAATGTTTACCGCCTGGCCAAACAGGAAGATAAAAACAAATAGGGAGTGTTGCAGAAGTGTCTAGTCCGCTGGAACAATTTGAAATCAAGCCGATTATTCCGATTGAGATCGGCGGGGTTGATATTTCGTTTACCAATTCGGCGCTGTTTATGGTGCTGGCGGTGGTCGTGGCGACTCTGGTGCTGGGTTTGTGTCTGCGCAACAGAACTTTGGTGCCTAATGCCGCGCAGTCGGTGCCGGAGGGATTGTATGAGTTTGTGGCCAATCTGCTGCGGGAAAACATCGGTATCGAGGGGCTGAAATATTTTCCGTTTATTTTCACGATGTTTTTGTTTGTCGCTTTCGGCAATCTGCTGGGGTTGTTTCCCTATGCGTTCACGTTTACGTCGCATTTGACGGCCGTCGGCAGTTTGTCGGTTATTGCCTTGCTGTTTAATATCGGCATCGGTATCAAAAAGAAAAAACTCGGCTGGCTGCGGACTTTTATGCCGAAAGGTATTCCGTTTGCCTTGGCACCGCTGATTGTGCCGATTGAGATGATATCGTTTTTATCAAAACCGTTCAGCCTGACGGTTCGTCTGGTCGCCAACATGACGGTCGGGCATATCATGCTGAAGATTATTGCCGGGTTTATCGTCAGTTTGGGGCTGCTGGGAGTGGTGCCGCTGCTGTTTGACAGCGCCATCATCTGTTTTGAAATTTTTATTTCATTACTGCAAGCCTTTATTTATACGGTGCTGAGCTGTATTTACCTGAGCGACGCACTGCATGAACATTAATATAATTATGTTTAACTCATTGTTTTAGGAAAGGATTGGAAAAAATGGAACCTTTAGCTTTTATCGGCGCCGGTATGTGCGCTTTGTCAATGATGGCTGCCGCATGGGGCGTGTCGCAGGTTTGGACAACGATTATCTCAACCGTCGGTCGCAATCCGCAGGTTAAAAAAGATGTCGATATCTACGGCTGGGTCGGCTTTGCCGCGGTAGAAGCCATTGCCTTGTATGCCTTGGTTATTGCTTTGGTTATGCTTACCGGCAACTAATGAATATTTTGCATCCTTTCGCGGCGGGAATCTTGGTTTGAAGATTCCCCGCAGCAGAAGGAAAACGGTTAACGGTTTGTTGGAAAGAGGGTAAAGATGCCACAGTTGGATTTCAGCGTTTTTCCATCGCAGTTGTTTTGGCTGGCGGTGTGCTTTTTTGCCATGTTGTTTATCATGACCCGTTTTATTATTCCCAAAACGGCAGAAATGATTGAGCTGCGCAAGGCTAAAATCAACGGTGATCTGGAAAAAGCCGCTGAGATAAAAAAGCAGGTTGAACAAACACTGGAAAAGTATAATCAGGCCTTACAAGAGGCTAATTCCCGGGCAGCGGTATCTTTGCAGCGAACCAAAGACGAACTGGAAGAAACCGTCAACCGCCGGCAGGCCGAGCTCAGTGCGCGGCTGGCAGCGGAGATTGCCGCCGGCGAGAAAAAAATTGACGCAGCCAAAGAAAAAGCTCTGCAAAAAGTGGAAGAAGCGGCGGCTGATTTGGCTGTTGATGTATTGAATAGGCTCGGCTTTGCCGGCATTAAGCCCAAAAATGCCGCTGCTGCGCTGAAAGCGTTGAAAAAGGATCAGGTATGAGCAGAGTTATTCCGGATAAAGGTATGATTGACGCGACGCAAGACGCTGTTTTAAGCGCGGCATCTGATGTTGTGCAGGTTTTGGAAAATACGGCACAGGGGCTGGATGGTGTTGAGCCGTTTTATCTGCATGCCGAATTCTGGGTCGGCACGGCTTTTGTTCTGACGATTGTCGGTCTGGCCAAACCGGTGGGACGAGTTTTGCTCAAAATGCTGCGCGGCAGAGGACAGGCTATTGCCGACCGTATCCGCGAAGCCTCGGATCTGAAAGAAGATGCGCAAAAACTTTTGGCCGAATATGAACGCAAGTTCCGCGGTGCGGAAAAAGAGGCGGCCGATATTTTGGCACGTGCCGAACGGGAAACGGATATCATTAAAAGAGATACTCTGTCTAGGTTGGAGGCCGAAATGGCAATCCGGGAAAAGGAGGCCAAGGCCAGGCTGAAGGCGGCCGAGGTTGATGCTATGCGGGAAGTTACCATGCAAACGGCCGAGTTGACGATTGCCGCAGTTAAAAAGATTTTGGAAGAAAGCCTGGACGATAAGGCTCAGAATCAACTGATAGACGCTTCGATTGATTATTTGAAAAAGAGCGCCTGATAATAATCCTGATGAAATTAAATCCGGCGATAGGGATGGGCGCGGTAGGTCCCCAGATAAATATGGCTGTCGCTGAAAAAGGCGAGTTCGGCAAGCGCGTTTTGATAAGCGATGCTTTCCGGGTGGGCTTCCACCTCCAGATAAAACTGCGCCGAGATGAATTTGCCGTTTAACAAATAACTTTCCAGCTTGGTGATGTTGAGATTGTTGGTTGCAAAACCGCCGAGTGCCTTGTAAAGCGCGGCCGGAATGTTTTTGGCTTTGAAAATCAGCGAGGTGATAAATTCGCCGCCGTCGTTTGCGGGGATAATGTTGTCGCGCGACATTATTAAAAAACGGGTTGTGTTGTTGCTGGCGTTTTCAATATCTGCGGCCAAAACCTTGAGACCATAGATTTTGGCTGCTGCCGAAGAAGCAATGGCCGCGGTTGACGGATCGCCGTCGTCCAGAAGAATCCGGCAGGAAAGAGCGGTGTCGCTTTGCGCCTCCGGGCGAATCCGGTTGGCCTGCAAAAAGTTTGAGCATTGCGCCAGTGCCTGCGGGTGGGATATTGCCCGGGTTATATCCTGCAGGCGGGAGTTTGGCAGTCCGAGCAGCTGATGGCGGATGCGCAAAAAATGCTCGCCGATAATGTGCAGCGGTGTTTGAGACAGCAGAAAATGCACGTCGGCCACCCGGCCGGCGTTGGAGTTTTCTATCGGGATAACCGCAATATCGGCAACACCGTTTTGAACGGCGGCAAAGGCTTCGCCGAAGTCGGGGCAGGGAAGATATTCGGCAGCGGGAAAAAGCTCCTGACAGGCCAAATGCGAATAGGCGCCGAAAACACCCTGAAAAGCAATTCTCTGAGACATTTTAATTCGTTTTCAGTTTATTCCAGCCGGAGCGGCGAACCTGATCTTCCTGCTGTTTGCGTTCCCAGTTGCGGACGGGTTCGTTCTTTTTTTGCAGCAGTTCTTTTTGTTCGTCGGTCTGAGCAACACCGATGGGCATCAGCTGGTTAAACAAAGCCGGCGAAGCAAAATCGACTTTGTTTTTGGTTAAGGGTTCGATAATGGCGTCGATAATCTGTGCAGCCGGTTTGGCATTGAAAGCGGAAATCTTGCCGCCGTAGAAAATGGCCAGGGCGTGACAGGGGGAGGACAACAGAACATCGGTCGAATCAACGCCGCGGACAAAACGGAGCATAATCTGTGGTTTGATAACGCAGTTTTCGGTTACGTCAAACAAAATATTTTCCGGGTTCATCATCAGCTCGGATTTGATGAGAGTTTGCAGTTCTTTGTTGATAACGCCGCAGAAACCGACGATGGCCATGCCGTCAAGCGTGTAGCCGCGGTAGTTTTCGGGTTTGTTGGCAATCTGATAACAAAAAACCTGCTCGGACTGGGTGATGTTGTTGAGCGCTGATGAACCGATTGCCGAAGAAATTTCCTCCAAGATGGTATTGTATTCCGGGTTGGGCTGCCATGAGGGGGCGGCGGTTTCCGTTGCGGTATCGTCCGTCGCGGAGGCGGAACTCTGGGCAAAAGCCGGCACAGATATCAGCAGACTGAGAACCAGGGATAAAAAACGTATCATCATCACACTCCATTTGACCGTTATATTTACAACCGGTTATTATATAAACGATTTTGGCGTTTTCCAAGCAGATAAAGAAAATAATCACAGGGCTTTTTGAGAGGGTGTCTGCCGGTTGGCAAAAACGCCGGGCGTCACTTTGAATATTTATCTTGTTTTTTGAGAAAATTTGTCTATATTAATCTTTTGTCTTTATAGTTGATAACGTCGGGCTTGCATTGCCGATAGTATTATTATGCAGAGGGCTTAGAAAACCTTATTTTATACAAGCAGTCTTGGCATAGACTGAAAATAATGCCGGTATTTGCCTCAGGGTGGATGCCGGTGAATAAGGCTCCGCCAAATCAGCCGGGCCGGTTTGCTTGTATATCGGTTTCTAACGTCCGCCCGCCTTTTGATAAAAGGGGGCTTTTCTTGTTACAAAAATCGCCGGGGCCGGCAATCCGGCGGCAAGCGAACGGGCGCTCAAACTTTTGAATGCGTTTTTAAAAATACCCAATCGGGAGGTGGCCGATAAACTGTTTGACCTGATGATGGCTTTCAACAAATCGTCATATATGGCTAAAAAGCAACAAAAAGATGCTGATTCTCACAAACATTAAAGATGTCCGGAAAGACCGGCCGCGGCATTAAAAAAGCCCCGATTTTAGCGGGGCTTAAAATTTTGGTCAAAAGCAAAAGGATATTAACCCTGACGAGCTTTGAGCTTGGGGTTCTTTTTATTAATGACGTAAACACGGCCTTTGCGACGGACGATTTGGCAGTCCTTATCACGTACTTTTTTGCTTTTCAATGAACTGTAAATCTTCATTTTTTTAATCCTTCAATCTTAAAAGTTGTCTGCAAGCTAGTATAAATAAAGAAAAATGTCAACCGATATTTTTGATTCTTGATAAAAAAATAAGATTAATTTGCTTTTTGCGGGCGTTATTATATAATGCGGCAGATATGAAGGGAGCAAAGATGTTCAGATTAGCGGTTGTTTTGGCTTTGCTGGCCTGGGCGACTCCGGCCGGAGCGCAGATGGCTTATGAGGACGAGGCACGGGCTTTGGGCGCGGTGGCCGGGCAGGGGTTGGCCTGCGGATCGGCCAAGTATGATACTTTTGAGCTTTTGGCACGGGCCATTATTTTGACCAAATCGCCGTCTGACGCTTTGCAGGATAAGGCCTTGCGGATTTTTACCGAGGAAAAGGCCGACGTTTTTGTTTCCAAACAGCTGGATAATTTTGCCGACTGCGCCGATATTGTCAGCCGGTTTGACGCGCAGGACATTTTTAAGGCGACGCTTTATGCCGACGGCACCATCAAAATGCCGGACGGGCAGATTTTGACGCCGCGGCAGCCTTATGACGCGACGTTGATTTATGATCCCAATTCCAACGTGCGGCAGCGGGCGGCGGCAATCTACAACCGCGACACGAGCCGGGTGCGCAAAGTTGAGTTTAAGGATGCATCAATGCAGGCCGGCAATCAGATAAAGCCGGCGGGCGCCTCGGTCGGAAGTCAGCGGGTTTTGAGTACGCCGGCGCGAATCAGCCGCCAAAAATAAAAAAAGATTGCTTTTGCATAAACTTGCCCTTATAGTCAGGCGCAAGGTTAATTTTTTTACGGAGTAATGTTACATGGCTGCAGTCCAGTATGTTTTTGTCATGCAAAACCTGACCAAAGTTTTTCCCGGCGGCAAAGAGCTGTTTAAGGGAATTACGCTGTCGTTTCTGCCCGGTGCCAAAATCGGCGTGCTGGGCGTTAACGGCGCCGGTAAATCAACGCTCTTGAAGATTATGGCCGGCGTTGACAAAGAATTTAACGGCGAGGCCTGGGCGGCGGACGGCGTTAAAGTCGGTTATCTGGAACAGGAACCGAAGCTTGATCCGGCCAAAAACGTGATGGAAAATATCATGGACGGTCTGGGCGAAACCCGCGATTTGTTGAAGAAGTTTGAAGAGGTTTCGCTGAAATTTGCCGAGCCGATGAGCGACGATGAAATGAACGCCCTGATTGAGGAACAGGCGGAGCTGCAGGAAAAAATCGATGCCTGCAACGGCTGGGATCTGGAACGCACGATTGAAATCGCGATGGACGCGCTGCGTTGTCCGCCGGCCGATGCCGACGTTACCAAGCTTTCGGGCGGTGAAAAGCGTCGGGTGGCTTTGTGCCGCCTGTTGTTGCAGCAGCCGGACATGCTGCTTTTGGACGAACCGACCAACCATCTGGATGCCGAATCGGTCGCCTGGCTGGAACATCATCTGAAAGATTATAAGGGTACGGTGGTTATGGTTACCCACGACCGTTATTTTCTGGACAATGTTACCGGCTGGATTCTGGAGCTTGACCGCGGGCAGGGGATTCCGTACGAGGGCAATTATTCGTCGTGGCTGGAACAAAAACAAAAACGCCTGGAGCAGGAAGCGCGCGAGGAAACGGCGCGGCAGAAAGTTCTGGCCAACGAACTGGAGTGGATTCAGAAAAATCCGAAAGCCCGTCAAGCCAAGTCAAAAGCGCGTATTAATGCTTATGACGAATTGTTGTCGCGCGCGGAGAGAGAAAAAATTACAACCGCTAATATCAATATCCCGATGACCGAGCGGCTGGGAGACCTGGTGATTGAGGCTAACCATATTTCTAAGGCTTACGGCGACAGAGTACTGATTGATGATTTGTCGTTTAAGATTCCCAAGGGTGCGATTGTCGGCATCATCGGGCCGAACGGCGCCGGCAAGACGACGTTGTTCCGTATGATTACCGGACAGGAAAAACCGGATTCCGGCGAGATTCGGATCGGCGAATCGGTTGACCTGGGGTATGTTGACCAGTCGCGTGATGAGCTCAACCCCGATAAAACGGTGTGGGAGGAAATCTCCGACGGGCTGGATATGATTAAGCTCGGCAAAGGTGAGGTACCGTCACGGGCTTATGTCGGCCAATTTAACTTTAAGGGCAGCGACCAGCAAAAGAAAGTCGGCCAGCTTTCGGGCGGTGAACGCAACCGCGTACATCTGGCCAAAATGCTCAAAAAAGGCGCCAATGTCATTTTGCTGGACGAACCGACCAATGATTTGGATGTTGATACGCTGCGCTCCCTGGAAGAAGGTATTATGAATTATCCGGGCTGTGTTTTGGTAACCTCGCATGACCGTTGGTTTTTGGACCGTCTGGCAACGCATATTCTGGCTTATGAGGACGAAGGTCACGTCGAGTGGTTCGAGGGGAATTTTGAGGATTACGAAAAGGACAAAATCCGCCGGCTGGGCGAAGAGGCCGCCCGTCCGCACCGCAGCCGCTACAAAACCCTGACCCGATAAAAGCAAACCCCCTGTTTCGGCAGGGGTTTTTGTTTGTGTCGGGCGTTTTTTGCTTTCATCCGTTATGTGAGAATCTAAAAGTGGAAGATCGCTTATCATCGGGAAGAACGCTTCCCGATGAGAGATGACATAATGAGGTGTGTCATGTTGAAGCGGGAGCGAAACATCTTAGAGAGGAGATTCTTCGCTAGCGCTCAGAATGACAGTTTCCTTTATGGTCATGTTGAGGAGCAAGGCGACGAAACATCTCAATTTAACGTTACTTTTGTACGGATAAAAGTAACCCAAAACCGCCGGGCATGATACGCTCATAATCCCGGACACTTAAGTATTTGTTCTTTTTCCCAAGGGGTAATGTGTTTAAAAGAGATTCTTCGGGACGTTCGTCCCTCAGAATGACAAAAAAGGTCAGCGCTCGTTCGAGCGATGACATAATGGGGTGCGTTGTACGTTCGGGAGGGCGGTTGGGGTAAATAAACGACCGGAAGATTATTCTTTGATTTTGAAGGATATCGTGCATATTTTGCTTGAAGAATCGCAATTCTTGATATAATCTTACTCCGACAATTTTGGGCGGGGCTTCAGGCAAGTCCCGAACATCGTTTTAACAAAAGCTTACGAAAGGAGCTGCAATTACCATGAGTAAATGGGTTTATACATTTGGAAACGGCAAAGCCGAAGGCGATGCCTCTATGCGTAACCTCCTCGGCGGTAAGGGTGCCAACCTGGCTGAAATGAATACGGTCGGCCTGCCGGTACCTCCCGGATTTACCGTTACGACGGAAGTTTGCACTTACTATTACAACAATAACAAAACTTACCCTGCCGACCTGAAAGATCAGGTAAAACAGGCGGTTGCCTATGTTGAAGGCATTATGGGCAAGAAATTTGCCGATGCAACCAACCCGTTGCTGTTTTCGGTTCGTTCGGGCGCCCGCGTTTCGATGCCGGGCATGATGGACACGGTTTTGAACCTCGGCTTGAACGACGAAACCGTTAAAGCTCTGGCTAATGCTTCCGGTTCGGAAAGATTTGCTTATGACTCCTATCGCCGCTTTTTGCAGATGTTCTCGGACGTTGTTTTGGGCGCTGATCTGGATCTGTACGAAGAAGCTCTCGAAAATATGAAAAAATCCAAAGGCTATAAATCGGATACCGATCTGACGGCCGAAGATTTGAAAGAACTGGTCAAAGAATACAAAGAAATCGGCCAGAAAATCGGCAAGGTTGTTCCGCAGGATCCGTGGGAACAGCTGTGGGCCGGTATCGGTGCCGTGTTCGGCTCCTGGATGGCTGCCCGTGCCATTACCTATCGTAAACTGAACAATATTCCGGGTGACTGGGGTACGGCGGTTAACGTTCAGACCATGGTCTTCGGTAATGCCGGCGATGACTGCGCTACCGGTGTTTGCTTCTCGCGTGACCCGGCAACCGGCGAAAACGTTTACTACGGCGAATATCTGGTTAATGCCCAGGGTGAAGATGTTGTGGCCGGTATCCGCACGCCGCAGCCGATGGCCTCTAAGGGCGACGGCACTTCGCTGGAAGAAAAATGGCCGCACCTGTACAAAGAGCTGGTTGACGTGCGCAACAAGCTGGAAGAACATTATAAAGACATGCAGGATATGGAATTCACCATTGAGCACGGCAAATTGTGGATGTTGCAGTGCCGCAACGGCAAACGCACCGCTGCCGCTGCCGTTCGTATGGCGGTTGAGATGGTTGAAGAAGGTATGCTGACCAAAGAAGAAGCGATTATGCGCGTCGGTGCCGATCAGCTGGATCAGCTTTTGCACCCGATGCTGGATCCGAAAGCCAAGAAAAACGTTATTGCCACCGGTCTGCCGGCATCTCCGGGTGCTGCGGTCGGTCGTGCCGTTTTCAATGCCGAGGATGCCGAAGCCTGGGCTGCCAAGGGTGAGAGAGTTATTCTTATCCGCAACGAAACCTCGCCGGAAGATATCGGCGGTATGCATGCCTCACAGGGTGTTATTACGGCCCGCGGCGGTATGACCTCGCATGCGGCGGTTGTTGCCCGCGGTATGGGTACGCCGTGCGTTTCGGGTTCAAACGACATTACCATCAACTATGCCAACAAGACCATGACCACCAAGTCCGGTGTTGTCATTAAAGAAGGTGACTGGGTATCTTTGGACGGTGCTAAAGGTCAGATTATCGAAGGCGAAGTTCCGACGGTTAAGGCCGACACCAACAGCGGCAACTTCGGCAAACTGATGAGCTGGGTTGATGAAATCCGCGTTTTGAAAGTCCGCGCCAATGCCGAAACACCGAAAGACGCTCAGACAGCGCGCGATTTCGGCGCTCAGGGTATCGGTCTGGCCAGAACGGAACATATGTTCTTTGACGCCAACCGTATCGGCGATATGCGGGCGATGATTTTGTCCGACACGACCGAAGGCCGCCGCGCCGCTTTGGCTAAACTGCTGCCGTATCAGAAACAGGACTTCAAAGATCTGTTTAAGATTATGAACGGTCTGCCGGTTACGGTTCGTCTGCTGGATCCGCCTTTGCACGAATTCCTGCCGCATACCGATGCGGAAATGCAGGAACTGGCCGACAAAATGGGTATGACTTTACAGCAGGTTAAAGACCGCTCGAATGCTTTGCACGAAGCCAACCCGATGCTGGGACACCGCGGTTGCCGTCTGGCGATTACCTATCCGGAAATTGCCGAGATGCAGACAAGGGCGATTTTGGAAGCCGCTTTGGAATGCCAGAACGAGGGCATCAAAGTTATTCCGGAAATCGAAGTTCCGCTGACCGGTTCCAAGAAAGAGCTGGATATCGTTAAAGAGGTTATCGACACCACGGCCAAACAGGTATTTGCCGAAAAAGGCAAGACCATTGACTACATCGTCGGCACGATGATTGAGCTGCCGCGTGCAGCCCTGATGGCCGAGGAAATTGCCGAAACGGCTGCTTTCTTCGGTTTTGGTACCAACGACCTGACTCAGACCACTTTGGGTATGAGCCGCGATGATACCGGCGCTATTTTGGACGAATATCGTGCCAAAGGCATCTATGTTGCCGATCCGTTTGCCTCGATTGACGTTGACGGTGTGGGCAAACTGGTTGCCAGAGCCTGCCGCAAAGGCCGCGAAACCAATGCTGACCTGCATTTGGGTGTTTGCGGTGAACACGGCGGTGATCCGAAATCAATCGAGTTCTTCCACAAGGTTGGTTTGGATTATGTTTCCTGCTCGCCGTATCGTGTGCCGGTAGCCCGTCTGGCTGCGGCACAGGCTGCGGTTAAGTTCAAGAATGAACGTGTTGTCGGCGGCGGTGACTGCTGCTGCAAAAAAGCTTGCTAATCTGAGCTTTTGACAACATAAAGAAAACAAAAAGCGTCTGACCTTGCGGGGTCGGGCGCTTTTTTGCGGAGAGAATAAAAAAAATTTAATTTTGTTGTACGGCCAGGATGTCTGCCAGCAGAGACATGGCGGCAAAAAGCGCAATGATGAGTAGCAGAGCGGTACATGCAAAAGCGGTTTGCCGATCAATAGAAAACTTTTTCATAATAAACACTTACAAAATTATAGGAAAATAGTAATTATTTTTGTATGCCGGCGAGGTTAGTACGAATTGAATGGAAAGTCAAAGTTTATTTTTGGGGGTTGCCGGCAGGAAAAACGGTTTGTGTAAAAGTTGCAAATTTTAACCAATAAATAAGAAATGGGTGTTAAAGTAGCCACAATAAGATAACTCTATCGGGAGAAGCTTTTATGAAAAAGAGTTTGGTATCAGCTTTGGCAACATTGGCCGTATGCTTGGGGCTGAGCAGTGTGGCAGAAGCCCGGGACGGTTTTTATCTGACGGCGCGCGGCGGTATGACCTGGAATAATCTGAACAGTAAAGATGATTCCATTTCTGCCGCGAAGGTTAGTGATTTGGACAGTGTGGGGGTGTTTGCCGGTGCGGTCGGTTACAAATATAAATACTTCCGGTTTGAGCTGGAATATGTCAGCCGTGATGATGCCGAGGAAGATGTTACCGTGGGCGGCGTTCTTAATTCAACGGTGACGGTATCGTCAAGTTCGTATATGTTTAACATCTATGTCGATTTGATGCCTAATTACTGGATCAGCCCGTATTTTGGCGGCGGTATCGGTATGAGCAAGCTTGAACTGGTTAATGACAACGCCGGCTATGCTTATGATGAAAAATGGGAAGACGATAAGTTTACCTGGCAGATCGGTGGCGGTTTGTCAATCCGTATCAACAAATGTTTGAACATTGACGGCGGTTATCGTTATTATACCCTGGGTAAAATTGAGGGTGCCGAGGTCAATGCCCACGAATGGTACGGCGGTATCCGCTTTACTTTCTAAAGGTATTTTGTTTAAGTTATGAGTATTGAAGCAAAATCCCCGGAAATTTCCGGGGATTTTGCTTGTTAAAGTTTCTTTTTGTTGTCATTCTGCCCCTTTTCTTGTCATTCTGTCCTTTTTATTGTCATTCTGAGGGACGAATGTCCCGAAGAATCTCTAAGATGTTTCGCTCTCGCTCAACATGACCATAAAGGGCAACGTCATTCTGAGGGACGAATGTCCCGAAGAATCTCTAAGATGTTTCGCTTCCGTTCAACATGACGGGATAGATTCTTCGTCGCCTTGCTCCTCAGAATGACAAACGAATAAAATACTTCCGATTCGGGAGGTTAAGACAAAAATTTTGTCAATGTAAGGGCGAAAGATTAAAAAATATTTAAAAATCAGACGGAAAGACCACCTTTATCCTGAAAAATAAACTTGCGCCAAAGGCATTTTTATGCTATATTAGAATTGCACAAATATTATCTTTAGAGAAAATTTTTCTTATCATTATGAGATTTCAAAAAAAGGGTTCTTTATTACACGAAATAGCGTTTTCGTGATGATTTGAGCTTCTATTGTTTTTTCTCATATCTTAAAAGTCTAGGGAATTTTTCTATATTGTGCCTCAAAATTTGTTTTCTCGGCTCTTTCGTACCTGATGCGACAGGGCTGTCACTATATATTTTTTTGACGTTCTAGCGTGGCGTCGTGATAAGTTGAATAATAAAATTTAAAAATTAATAACGATGAAAAAGAATTTATTTTTTATTGCCATGGTTATTGTAATGGCAATGACTTCTTGCAGTGAAAGTATGTTGGACCTTGAGGAGATGTCTCTTCAGCCTGAGCCAGATCGGGAAATACCAGGATTTTTCCTGCCGACAGATGATCCGGAATTTGTGGAAGTATTTTCCAAGGATTCCATGAGCATTGCATATACGGATAGTCCTTTGGGGCTTAAAGCTCAGGATTCAATTCGTGTTGCGGGAACTGAAGGCATTGAGGCCACTGAATCCCTTGTAAAGGTAGCCGCTGAAAAAGTAAGCTTCCATTACAACTACGATATCGTTAATACGGTGTCCGTAGAGGGATTGACAATGCCGTTCACCTACGAGGGAGTAGAATATATAATTCCTTGTGGGGTTGAGCTGACAGTGTCAGGTTTCCACAATGTGGTAGAAACCAGTAATGAGCAGGGGTTCTATGAGCTTTCCGAGACAAATTATATCTTGTCTTACGGAGAGTTAGAACTCGCCGGTGCTACTCAGGTCTTCGTTGTGGAGGAAGGTTATGTACCTCCGACAGTCGACCACATAGACTGGGCATACCGCCACGAAGCTTTCCGTCGTGAGGCAACTATATCAAACAACACCATCAACGTATTCTGCGACAATGTTGCGGATTTCGTACAGGTGATGTCTGACAGCAGCCGCCAGAACGAGGAGAGCGTAGACTACGTTGTCGTTAACCGTTTTACTGCCTCCGTACCGGAGATACAGGCAACGGCAGACGATGGGGTTGTGGGCAATACCTACGACTTCAACAACGGTGAAGTTACCGTGTGCGGGACCAGAATCTCCGCTCAGCATATTTCAGCTGAGGTTGAGGGAAGTGTGATGTATCAGGGTAAGGACTACGCAAGCGAGATAACTCCTTGCGAAGCCGCAGCCCGTACAATTACTTTCACCTCAGCTTCTGAAGCTGTCATTCGTTTCTATGACGAGGACAGTGAGGACTATGCTGAGGCTACCATCTCTGTTATCGTGGTTCCTTACGAGGAGCCTGTAACGGTGGTAGACGTAGCCCGTGCATATCAGCACGTAGCCTTCCGTCCTCAGGCGGTTGTTGCAAATAATACCATTTCGGTGGTATGCGACAATGAGGCCGTTCAGACGACGACCATGTCTGACGGAACATCTTCAAAGGTTTCTGCAAACTATACATGGACCAACCGGTTCTTGTATAGTATGCCGAGCATACCGGCTTCCGTTAAAGGACAGTCTTTCCGTTTCAACGCAGGTACCGCTGTTGTTGAGGGATATAATGTGACAGTAAACTTCTCTTCAAGGGAGGTTTCTTCCATTATGTTCGATGGAAATGACTACCGTAATGAGGCTCCGGTATGTGAAGTAAACGTTGCCACCATCACCTTCGGTGAGGGAAGCGCAACGATTACTTTCGAGCATGACAATGAAACAATCTCTGCCACGATACCGGTAAATTATATCGAGGCGGAGATCATCTCAGGTGAGATTATGGGTATGTGGATTACCGACGCATACCAGGGCCGTTCGTTAATGAGTACGGACCTTCACATCTTGGCGAGAAATAACGACGGTTCATATACCGTATATTCCCGCGGTGTGAATGAAACAAGTTTCACCACCACCCAGCTGACAGCGTCTGAAGGACAGAGCATTTTGTCTTCCGGTCGTTCAATCGCATGGGTATGGACGGGAGCTTCATGGGTTATCGGCACCATGTATTATGAGACAAGCAGCGATGCGGATCTTGGTTATCGGATAGATTACTATGATCTTGCAGGCGGTTTGGCTCTGAGGCTTGGTGTTATGGAAGGAACCATTAACGGTGAACCTTTCCCGGAACCTTTGAAAGCCACCGGTATTGCCGAGAACGGAATGTGGACTATTTCCTATAACGGGAATAACCACTATTTTGTCGGCACAATCAATATGTAGAATTTAGCCCCAACCTTGCGGAAAAACCAATTGTCTTAGACAAATTGGCTTAGATGCTTGTGAAGGGGCTTCTCAGGATAAAGGACTTGAGAGAGAACAAAAACGGGAGTCGCGCCAGGATCTTATGCCTTTTTTGGTATGAGGGAGCGCTCTAAACGGTGGAACATAAGGCTAGAGTTCCGCTTCGCGCCAAGGTTGCGTGAGGTTATTACCCGCTCGTGTTTTTGTTTTTTTCTCTTCTCAATGTGGTGCAAGCCATAGTTCTTTGCCCTGGGCCCTAAAACCGCAAGGATATGGGTAGAAATATTTTAGCAACAGCCATAATTTTTGCAGCGATGTCAATGAGCGCTGCGGCCCAGACTCTGGATACCGTTACGGTATCATATGGTTATCAAATTAATGATAACCATAATCTGCGTTTCACGCAGGCGAAACGTGTTCATACAGAGGTTACTGTTGGTGGTCACGCGTCGTTCGGAGGTTATACTTCGTATGGCGCAGATCTGACGGCAACCCGTGTCTATACCCCGGCAAAGGCCTTCGGCTGGAGATGGGGTGGTATGGCCAGCATGGACTATGCTAACCATTACGGAGCTACCTCCGATGTGTTGGCGGTTCTCGGAGTTCGGTTCGGGAACAAAGTTTATCTGGGTGTGGACGCGTTAGCCGGTGCTGGTCAGCTTTCATATTATGACCACGCCTGGTCCGGTGAAAACACTCATGACTATTACAGTAGTCTGTGGCGTGTTAAAGCTGGCGCGCAGTTGAGTTTGGGATTTAAGTTGGGTGAAAAGGTCAGTCTGTCCATTTACGGACGCTACCTTCACTCTTTCAACTCTTCTGACAGCCGTACAATGATGCTGCCGGAAGGTTGGGAAGCAAGCTCGACAGAGTGGCATTCTGATCGCCTAGCCGCCGGTCTGGCCTTAACCTTCAATATCAATCATGAGACCCGTCTTTCAGGGGATAATTGTTGGCAGGCCGGAGTATATGGTGGCTATTCGTTCCTTGGAAACGAGGGATGGGTAGCCGGAGCAGAACTCCTTCATTTTAAGAGGAGTGCTGCACGCGGCGGCGCCGTATTCGGGTTGGGAAGCTATCAGGTCTTTGGAACTGAAGTTTCTACCAATACCTTTTACGGTCAGGCGGGTTATCGTGTGCTCCCAAAGGGTAGTAATTCTGTCATGGAATTTGAGTTTGGTGTTAAAGCCGGACTCGGAGAATATGCCAAGACAGAATGCGGCAGTACTGAAAACGGAGAATTCCGTATGAGTACGGCCAGCTATTCAATGGGTGTACAAGCAAAGGCATACGTCGAAATGAATCTGCATTTTGGTCGTCATCAGATCAAAATCGCAGGTGACTTCGGCGGCCATTATAACTTCGGCGCAGCCTTCACCGGCGAAGCTGATTATAATGGTACGGCTTCTAACGGTTTTGGCAGCGATGCCATGGTAACCGTTGGCTATGCCTTCTCGTTTTGATTGATTAAGAACCTTTTCCCGGAGCCTCAGTGGCTCCGGTTTTTTGTTTTAAACCGGTTTATGGGATAAGCGGAAGATCGCTTATCATCGGGAGGGACACCTCCCGATGAGCGATGACAATACCTTGTCATGTTGAGCGGGAGCGAAACATTTAAGAGATTCTTCGGGACTTCTGCCCCTCAGAATGACAGAAGAAAGAACGCTCAGAATGACGAATAGCCCCTACTTGTCATGTTGAGGAGCTAAGCGACGAAACATCTCAATTTAACGTTACTTTTGTGCGGACAAAAGTAACCAAAAGCCGCCGGGATAAGCGCTCCTCTTAACGCCCCG
>CALXTU010000002.1 GCA_944391495.1 uncultured Alphaproteobacteria bacterium
CTTTATCGCTGATGAAGCGGCGGACATTGCGGAAACCGTTGTCAATGCTGTTATGGTGGACAGGCTGAAAGCCGCCCATGCCCTTTGGGGACAGCAGTTTACTAAGTATTTTGACACATACATTTTGGTTTTTGCCATCAGTTGCTTCTTGTTATGCAATGGCTAACTTATTACAAAGGCGTCAAAACCAATTTTATCATGATTATAGAATTATCATTGCCGCAGGAACAGAAGCCGGAATTGGTGTTGATGCCTTGAATCCTGTTTATAAAACAATGGATAATCCGCTCGAGACAAAAACAATTACTCTTTCATGCGGAAAATTAACAACAGGTGTTTCTGTAAAGCCGTGGAGCGGTATTTTTATGTTACGCAATTCTTCCAGTCCCGAAACATATTTTCAAGCAGCGTTTAGAGTACAGACCCCATGGACAATCAACAACCCCGATGATTTACATCCTAATGCCGTACAAATTCTGAAGGAAGAATGTTATGTGTTCGATTTTGCACCGGACAGAGCCTTAAAGCAAATTGCGGATTATAGTTGTCGCTTGAATATTGATGAAAATTCCAGTCCTGAGAAAAAAGTTGAAGAATTTATACAATTTTTGCCTGTCTTAGCGTATGATGGCAGTTCAATGAGACAAATAGACGCTGCCGGCATTTTAGATATGGCAATGAGCGGAACAACTGCAACATTATTAGCCAGACGTTGGGAAAGTGCCTTACTGGTTAATGTTGATAATGCAACATTGCAACGTCTTATGAATAATAAAGAAGCTTTAGATGCTTTGATGAAAATTGAAGGCTTTAGAAACTTAAATCAGGATATTGAAACGGTAATTAACAAATCAAATGCTGTTAAAGATTTAAAAAAGAAGTCTGTTGAAACAGAATTAACCCCAAAAGAAAAGAAAGAACTAACGCAAGAGGAAAAAGAATTCAAATCTATGAGGAGGCAAATTCAGGAAAAACTTATCAAATTTGCTACCAGAGTGCCGATTTTTATGTATTTAACAGATTATCGTGAGCGGACGCTAAAAGATGTTATTACACAACTTGAACCGGGATTATTCAAAAAAGTTTCAGGCTTAGATGTTAAAGATTTTGAATTATTAGTCAGTCTTGGGGTTTTTAACGGGGCTTTAATGAATGATGCCGTATATAAATTTAAGAGATATGAAGATTCCAGCCTTGAATATACCGGAATTAACAAACATCAAGATGAAAATGTTGGTTTGTTTGATACCGTACTGTCTAAAGATGATTATATAGAAGCAATGTAGGGAAGCTATGGTGCAAATAGTAATTGGAATATTTATTTTTCTTTTTCTTGTTATGATAGGAAGGCATAGCAATAAAAAAGATGCGGCTGAAACATTAAAGGAAGATAAAGGCAAAGTAAAAAACATATATGGACCGGATACGCCTTACCTGAAACGTGCAGATTTGACTGATGAAGATATAGAACATTTTCGTTATCTGGTGGAAGAATGTGATGAAATATTACTGACAGTTAACAGTATCCAAGAACTGAAGGTAATATTAATGCAACATTTTCAATGTCGAGCCAGTGAAATATCTATATACGATTCGGGAGAAGTAATTGTCAAAGATGACTATTCTACCCGTTGGCGATATACATCATCCGGTTTGATTGAATATTATAGACCAGCCACGAAACCTAAAATTCAGGATGATATGGATATTTTAGAAGAGTATGCAGATGATTTAGGTGTTGAGTTTTCGGAAAGCGAATATGATTCTCCCCAAACAAATACATTAAATAAAAATTCTAATGTTATTAAAGGTCCTTGGTAATTTTTGATTCCTGATAAGTAATTACGCTTACTCAACACTTTTTTCTGAAATACCGAGAAGTTAAAGGCTTTTCCCGTCCATAAATTAGTAATCCCGTCCAAATCGTAGCAAAATGTCGTTGGCAAGTTGCATTTTAGGGGCTCGCGGATGGGAAAATATACCGCATAATATAAATAGTTAATGAGCAAAACACTATTTATGAAAGGAAAAAACTATGTGGTATGTAAAACTTAATGACACAATTCTTCCAACACCTTATCAATATTTTAGCGATTGCATGGCTGAGTGTAAAAGATTGCAGCGGGTTATGGTGGCTGTGTTTTCTGAACCGGTATTGATTGGCTAATTTGGTATAAAGGAGATTCGTTATGTTAAAGAATTTTGAAAACTGGTTGTTGGCACAAAATTACAGCGCAAGCACCTCTGCCGATTATATGGGACGGATTGAAAGACTTTGCCGGAAAGAAGAATTCACGCTTGCTTATCTGGTTGAAAATATCACTTCTATCCTGCCTCAATATGAAATTACCGGTGAAAAATCAAGCTATGGCAAACGTTCGCATACTTCTGTCAGACAAGCCTTAAGAAGATTTAAGATGTTTCTTACCGCTGAGAAGTTAGTATAAGGCGGGTGTTATGACAGATATTAAAAGCTTAAACGACAATTTCAGAAAATCTTTTAACGGCGGAAATGTTTTGTTGACTACCGGTATAAATGCTAAAAGACAAGAAGAAGTTGCGGAAATTCTAAACCAAGTCAGATGTTTTAACAATTTTACCAAAGCTAACGATCCGTATAACGAACATGATTTCGGTAGTTTTGATTATAATGGCGAAAAAATCCTTTGGAAAATTGATTACTATGACAAGAATTACCGTTATTTATCTGAAAATCCAAGCAATCCAGAAGTAACAAACCGTGTCATGACTGTTATGTTAGCCAGCGAATATTAACATAAATCTCATATTTCGACCCGTGGATAACGATTTTATTTTTTGTATAGGTTTTATTATGAAAAAGTAATTCTTAAGTCCACGGGTCATTTATGGAGATTTAGAATAAACATAATAATACCTATTTACAATGTGTTATAACGTCTTTAAAGAATCTGATATAAACGTCATGTCGTGATTCTTTGGGATTGTAAAACAGTTTTTTATTATTTTTGATTAAGTGTCGTTGATGTCATTAATTCGTAAAATCAACTTCTCGGTAACTTGGAAGAGAAGTTAACTTTTAATATAGCGATGTTAAAGGTTAAAAAAATAAATTGTCATTGATGTCAAAAACTTTCAAATTCCAAACAAACAATGCGAAAATATAATCCTGTCACTGTCAAATTTGTTGTTAAAATATATTTTCATCTCTTTTATACAGTAAGCTTGTGTGTGGATTGTGTTGTTATCTATCGGTTTTAAGTCTAAGCAATAAAATGGTAACTTTTCCCGTATCGTTGCTTTGAGAATGGCATTTTGTAACTCCTGTTCGCTAAATCTTCCATGGTTAAACAATATATGAAAATGCCATTCGTCTGATATTCCCAACTCCGCAAAGGCTATAAATGACAAATGATGTTTATTCCAATTATTCATCAAACTCTTTTCAAATGCCTTCATAATGTTTCTTAAGTGTTCCTTTGCATTATCCAAGTTGGCAGATTTTTGATTATCAGGAAGTTGAACCGTTAAAAAATAAGTTGGCTGGAAGGTATCGTTTAACCATTTATTAAATTCTTCTTTGATTGGAACAGATACATAAGATTCCATTTTTTGACCGCAGGATTCAGTTGTTTTATTTGATATAGGTGTCTTAAGGTTTTGATGAAATGGTTGTCTGTGCGTCATTTTAGGTATCCCGTTTTAAGTATTTTGATAAAGGTTAATTCTGAGAGATACAAAAGACAGACATATATGCGTATAAACTATTTTTGAGACATAGTAATAAAATTTTGAGAAAAGAAGAAAACCGTCATACAAATATTTTTTTATTATCAATCGTAACAATAAGAAGTAACATATCTCCTATACTCTATACATTAAATAATAAGACAATATAACCAAACAGAAGATAAACCCATGATAACCAATGTCGCCTTACTTTTTTGACATATTGACGCGTGAGTTTTATGGATTACTTTTTTCTTCTTTCGCGTCATGGTGTCATTGATAATTTTGGCGACATATACTTCTATCATCTCTCTTCTGCTGCTTGTTATTGGTGATACATTGGGACGCAAGTCTTATTGTATCTGGTTTAACATTGTCTTTATTTGTCATGTATCTTCTGTATTTATCTCTTATGGATTATTTCTTTTATTTATCTTATCTTTTGTATTTATTATATTTTTTATTGTTATTTATTATTTTTAATTCACTATATTTTAAGTATAATAATAACAAAGGCCGCGCTTCTTGCTTCCTTGTATCCCGGACTGCCGAAACAGCTGTACAAGATTATGATGGATCTTGGTAACCAGTTGATGATGATACAATTTTATAGAATTGTTTTTTTGCACGATTTTGATAAAAAAAATTTCCAAATAGTGTATTTTTTTTTGCACACTTTTGAAAATTTGCGGTGTATATAAAAAAAAGCCAACCTTTAACATAGCGGTGTCAAAGGTTGACGAATATTATTTTTAATAATTATTCAGGATCGGTATCCATTTCCTCCCAACCGTCATCACCAACAGGGATTTCTAAACAAATCCTTTCGCATAATTTGGGCAAGAAAATTTCTCCCATCAAATTGCGGACAAAGTTCTCACGATTCTTGAATTTGTCAGGAACTTCATAATTTTCAAGTCCATTTACCAAAAACACTTCAAGCAATGTTAGAGGACGAGCATCGGAATAGGTACCATCTTTACGAAGTCTACCTGGATGAATAGTGCGAAGACCTAAAACATCACCATTTCCTGTATCAATAGTATTGGATGGTTTATCCCAAAACTTGCGAGCACCTTTAGCACCAAAAAAGCCAAAGCCGGGAAGTTGATATCTTGGATCATTATCTTTAGGACATCTTCCCGTAGAGGTATGAGCCAAAGCTTCAGCAATTTTAGCTGCTTTAATCGGATCAGAATGTAAAGACTTAGCATGGTGATCAGGAATTCCGCTATCTTCTCCGGCTTCCAATGAAGGCAAGTGTCCAATAGCTTCCCATAGAGACATTGCAAATTCTTCTGCACATGGCCACTTCCAGACACCTTCTGTTGATGCAAGCATGATACTACGTACTCTTGACTGAGCACAGCCGTAGAAACAACTGTCTTCAATAGCAAAATTTACGTGATATCCTAAATCTTCAACGGTTAACTCATCTCGCAAATAATCTCCGATGGTGCGACCGTTCAAAATTTTCTGCAATTTTTCGGCGATCGGGTGTTCTGTAAGATCCTCATCCAATGGCAACGAAAAGGAAAAGAAAGCCTTGGCATTTTCCAACAGAATATGTTTAGGTCTGGTTTCTTTAATGAAACGGACAATATCAATAATTAATGTCAGTCTGTCATCATCTCTCCAATTCTTCGGCTTTTGAGGGCAAAATGTTTGACATGGCGGCGTAATTACTAAAAATTCGCATTTTTTTGTTTTAAATTTCTTAACCAACTCATTATATCGTACTCTGAAGTCATTATCCAAAACTTCAGCTTTTGGATACATCAAGGCACAATACTCCGCAATATCAGTCTCTCTTTCATTTGCCAAAACACACTCAAATCCATGTTGTTCAAGGTAGTATCCATCTGACATTGCACATGCGAACAAGTGACAATATGGTATTTTTTGCTTTAATTTGCGTTTCTTACGTTGTTCAAAAGGAATCGTAGAACGAATTGTTTCAAACTTGAATTTAGCTTTGGCCCCTGTGGTATCAGCTTCTTCTTTTTCTTCATCTGTCAGCTCCGGAGGTTGACTAAGAAATGAAAGCGCATGATTGCGAGATAATGTGTCGTTGTTTGCAACCGCATATTTTAATTCTTTTTCAACCAACTCATCTGTCAAACGGGTCAGCTGTCGAGCCTGTGTGTTCCCAATCCCATAGTCTTCAGTCAAAATTTCCTTTTTGGTACGTAACTCAGTCAATACTTTACCAAAATCCGCAGTATTCTTTTGCTTTTTCTTGTTGTCATTCGCAGCTTCCAAGTCGGTGCGCTTACCCATGCGGGTTACAATTTTACGGATCTCATTGCCTAACTGTACCTCTCCTTTGAGCCAAAGATAACCGTATTCTTGGGCACGTTTTAAGAAATACGTTCTGGTCTCAGGCGGTAGAATTTTTCTCTTTGCTAAAGCTCCGGCTGTTGAAGCGTGCCCCTGACTAACCGTAATAAACTTAGTTAAATCCGTTAAATCTGTAGGTATGGATACTGACTTGCTGTTTCCAGAACACAGCTCCGCCAATTCTTTTTTGGAGATGTGAGTTTTTTTAGCAACTTCGTTAATATCAATATAAACTTGAGGGAGACTGTTTTCTTCATCAATAGCATTTTCAACGACAGCTGGACATCCAAAATTTGCTGGCCCCGGATAATCACCGCCGTTATTGTCACCGTTATTATCGTTTTGAGCTTGTTGCTTTCTGAATTCTCCTGCCCGGTCAAGCATTGTTTCAAGTGCACTGCTTTGACCCCGTGTCTCTGTTACTTCTGCATATCCAGCCTGAAAATCTGCGCCGGATGCGTTTTGTAAAATTTCGCCATTTTGGTTAGCGGCGATTTTTGTTGCTTTATTAGCCATTTTCTTATTTCCTTTTATTATTAAATGTAAAGCAGTCCATCTGCCTTACTTCCATCACCATTGATAATTTAATATTAAAAGGATTGTCAGCGACTTGGGGGAAAGCTGCTAGTTTTGTTGTTTAGACTGATATTTTATTTTTTTATTCTGTGCGTCTCTGAACAGACGGGTGTTTTTTAAGTACTCTAAATCAGGCTTATAATATTTACGGTATTTATATTGTTTTTTATCTTCGGCTGGGTATCTTGGATCATCAATGTAATTCAAATATGAGCAATTATTGGGTTTAACCAAGGTATGGAAGCAATTGTGGCTTATTTCTAAAAAATCTGTGGCATCTTGTCTGTTTACCCAATCCTTATAAGCGTCTAAATTTTTATCATTGTTAGTAGGTGTGTTTATTTTTTTATGAATTGAATGGTAATGTCTCTCCAGATATGAATTGGTAGAATCAATACAAAAATAAGTCCGAAGAACAGTATTTTTCCTGTCAATATTAGAAATTTCACTTCCTTCTGTTTGATTAATTGTGTTGTTCCCTAAAAAATATTTAGACACGGTTTTCTTATCAAGATTAAAAATATGTACCAAATCAGCAATTATCAGAACAAACGAAGGCTTTTCTTTATTATCATGATTATAAACCCGTTCATCGTCTTTAAGTTTTATTTGTAGAGGTGTCTCACCTGTTAAATTTTGGTCAATTTTATAGTTGCCACCAATTTTACTATTAGGATTTTCAATCAGGATATAGGTTACCATAAGGTTATTTTGATAATCATATTGTGCTAATCCTGTTTGATTATACAAAAAACTGCAATAATGTGTTAAAGCCGTTTTTTCTAACCTAGCACTTCGGTAGGGGTATATAATATGTAATGCAGAATCATATACAGATGAATCTTTTATATTATTTTCAGCAATAATTTTTTTTATTTTTCTTAAGAAATTTCGGATTTCTTCAGAGGAAAGATGTATTGACTGTTTATCTCTTTTATAACAAAATGAATTAAACAGTTGGACATAATCCCGAAGATTTTCAAAGCTAACCGAATCAATTTGAAAATCACCTTCATAACAATAAAAATATAATTTTACAGTCTGGTTGTTATTTAAGTGTTTTGATGTATTTATAGCTTCAAAAATTCGTGAAAAATAGTCTAGTGCGTGCCAGATTGTTACTCTATCTATATAATACTCTTTATTGGAGAATTCATAGGATTTGACAAGCAATGGTATTAAGTTTTCAGTTAGGATGCCCAAATAGTTATTGCTAAAATGAAAATTTTCTTGAACAAAATTTTTCTTATAGACAGCAATTATCCGACGAATATAAGTGTTAACGGTACTATCTTTATGTTTTTCAGATAACCATTTTCTAAAATTTTCTTTCAAGTCAGTCATAGTAAAATTCTCCTAAATTTATCTTATATTATCGGGATTTAAGAAAACGTAAAGCCAAAAATATGTAGGGATAACCTGTGACCTAGCTATGTCATAAGTCGTAAAAATATGGCTTACTAAAAAGGGCTAGGAGATTTTTTTATCTCACGCGTTATAAGGGGCTAGTTGAAAAATAGCCTTTTTTTGAAGATGTACTGTTTAAGCAAAAAAAATTTAAGAGAAAAAGGAAAGCCAAGATGAAACGGTCGTCCTAGCTATATCCTGCTGATGTTAGCAAAAATAAACTGTCTTCAACGTCAAAAACTTTTATTTTAAGCAAGTTTCAAATCTGACTTTTGAATAAATGATAATCCCAAGACCTAACGAGATTCAAACCAACTTAAGTTGTTGAAAAATAAAGGATTGTCATCAAACGAGTTCGGAAAATTCTCCCAAAATAACATTTTCAAATTTACAACACTCGAACTCAGTTAAGTGCTTGATTTATAAAAGAAAAACGGCAGTTTTTATACCTGCCGTTTGAAATGGTGATCCCAACGGGATTCGAACCCATATTACCACCGTGAAAGGGTGATGTCCTAACCATTAGACGATGGGACCATCTGAATGACTACCGGATATATAACGGTATTTTTTGGTGCGGTCAAGTCTTTTTTTATATTAAATGAATTTTTTTTATTTTTCTGCCGGAATTTGGTCAAACCAGGGATTTAATACTTTAATCGCCTCGCTCAGATGTATCAGCTCCAGCCCTTTGGTTTGCATTTGCGGCAGCCATTCCTTTAATGCCGCATAAGTTTGACTTTTGGGGTGGCCGATGGCTATGGCATAGCCGTTCTTTTTAGCCAGGCGCTCCACTTTATCCAGCTGCCCCAAAATATAGGCCTTATCATTATTGTTATCCAGAAAAACATGGCGGTGCGCATAAGCAATGCCGGCCGCGGCAGCCGCCTCTTCCGCCCGAGATTTGGCCGAGGTTTTGGAATCAAGAAAGAACATATTCCTTGCCTTCAACACCTGCATTATCACACTCATACGGTCAAAATCCTCGGTCAGTTTGCTGCCCATATGGTTATTGATACCCCGGATTCCGGGAAATTTATCCAGCATTGCCTCAAAATTCCGTTTGATTTCTTCCGGCGTCATTTGCGTCGTCAGAACATCGGGTGCCGCCTCAACCCTGCCCAAGGCCTCCATCGGCGTATGCAACATAATTTCATGCCCGGCCTTTTGCGCGCTCTCAACCTGCTGACGCAGATTTTTGCCATAGGTCAGAAAGGCCGCCGTCAACGGATAATGAAGGGTTGTGATATCAGCCGTCCGCTTCCGGCTGATACCCATATCATCAATAATCAAAACCACTTTCGGCGTCTTACCCCAGTAAAGCGGTTTATGCGCCGGAAGAATATGCATATTTTTCATCTTTTGATTTTTGATGACCACCGGTTCGTCGATAATATCATCCGGCAGTTCTTCTTCATACAGCCGGTCCAGCAAAGTCTGCATACTGCCGTTTACCTCGGGCTGCGTATTGCAGCCGTTAAGCGCGATATGCGAAATTTTTTGGCGTAAATCATCATCCAGTTCGCCGGTGTCCATCAAAATGACCTGCGGCTTATTTTCCGCAGGCTCAATCGACGTGAAACCGCAATCCATTCCCTCGTTGTTCCGGCAAAACTGCTCATAGGCCGACATTGCCGGATCAACGGCCGCAACGGTAGGCTCGGCAGTCTTTTCCGGCTGCGGGGAACTTTTATGAAAGTATACCGCCAACACCGCCATAATCAAAATCACGGCCAGCAGATGCACTCCTTTAAGCAGCAGGTACTTTATCTGTGTCGGCGTCAGTTTGGGCAAAAGACTAGTCTTTCTTTCTCAAAGTCGGAAAAGCAATCACGTCGCGAATGGTCTCGGCACCGGTCAGCAAAATGGCCAGACGGTCGATGCCCATTCCCATACCGCCGCTCGGCGGAAACCCGTTTTCCAACGCATTAATAAAGTCTTCATCCAGCATTTGCGCCTCGTCATCGCCTTTTTCACGATCGGCGCACTGAGCCTCAAAACGTTCGCGCTGCTCCAGCGGATTGGAAAGTTCCGAATAGGCACAGCCCATTTCCATTCCGGCGACATAGGCGTCAAAATGCTCTACCAGCCGCGGATTGGAACGATGCGTTTTGGCCAGCGGCGAAATATCGCGCGGCATATCCATCACCAGTGTCGGCTGAATCAAATTGGCCTCCACCCGTTCGTCAAAGACTTCGGAAACGACCTTGCCCCATGAGATGCAGTCCGATGCGTCTATACCGATTGACTTTGCCAGCTCTTTGGCCTCATCAACATCTTTTGCCGCCATAAAATCAACGCCGGTGGCTTCTTTGACCAGTTCCAGCATCGACTTTCTGACAAACGGCTGTGCCAGATCGATTTCGGTGCCGCCGACGGTGATTTTGGTCGTGCCATTTACCGCCTGCGCCACATAGGCCAGCAATGACGGAATCAGCTCGGCCATATCGTTATAATCGGCGTAGGCCTGATAGGCCTCCAGTGCGGTAAACTCCGGATTGTGGGTTTTATCAACGCCTTCATTGCGGAAGTTGCGGCCGATTTCAAAAACACGGTCAAAGCCGCCGACAACCAGCTTTTTCAAATACAATTCCGGGGCAATGCGCAAAAACAAATCCATATCCAGGGCATTGTGATGGGTTATGAAAGGTTTGGCATTGGCGCCACCCATAATCGGATGCAGCATCGGGGTTTCGACCTCAAGAAAACCATGCTCCTCAAAATACCGGCGGATAGCCGACGTAATTGCGCAGCGCTTGCGGTAAATTTCTTTGCTCTCGTCATTCATGATAAAATCGACATAACGCTGGCGATAGCGCGCGTCCACATCGGTCAGGCCGTGGAATTTTTCCGGCAGCGGCTGCAATGACTTGCCGATGATGTCAAACTTCTCGGCGGCTATCGACAATTCTCCGCGCGGCGTGCGGCGGATATAGCCCGAAACACCGACAATATCGCCGACATCAAGATTTTTCAGCCGGGCAGTGTCTTCTTCCGGCAAATGGTTTTTATGGCAAAAGGCCTGGATTTTGCCGCTTTGATCTTTAATGTCAATAAACATACCGCTGTTGCGTACGGCCATGGCACGGCCGGCAACAGTAACCCGGTCTTCGGTATCGGTTCCGGGCGGCAGTTCTTTGTATTTTTCCTGCAAGTCCGCGGCATAAGCATCCGGCTTAAAACAATAAGGATACGGATTATAGCCCTTTTCCTGAAGATTTTTGAGCTTAACCAGGCGGGATTCCCGGTGAATGTTTGTTTCTGTGGTCATAGATATTTCCTTAATTTTTTAAATACGCAATTATCCATAACTATACGCACAAGCAAAAAATTTTTCAATAAATATTTCCCGTCGGCCGTTTTTTGTTAATTTTACATCGGCTGATGCCGGAAAACGAATTTTTTATTGACACGCTTGAAGAACTAAAGTAGAACACTTATATACAGTCATAACGTTACGGAGAAAACGAATGCTCACCCCAAAGCAGTATAAGCTTTTGATATTTATCAACAAAACCATTAAAGAAACCGGCTGCTGTCCGTCGTTTGACGAGATGAAAAACGCCCTCGGGTTAAAATCAAAGTCCGGTATTCATGCCCTGATTGATGCTTTGGTCGAGCGCAATTTCTTGCGCAAATTGCCGCACAAAGCCCGGGCGCTTGAAGTTTTGCGACTGCCGAAACTGAAGCCGTCAAGCATTATCGCCGAAGAAAAAGCCCGCGAGGAAGCATTGGCCGGCTCAACCATTGAAGTGCCGCTTTACGGTAAAATTGCCGCCGGAACCCCGATTGAGGCCATTGCCAACGAAACCGAAAAGGTCAATATTCCGCTGAATATGATCCGCGGCGGCGAATATTATGCTCTGACGATTGAAGGCGACTCGATGATTGAGGCCGGAATTATGAACGGCGACACGGTTATCATCAAAAGAAGCGACACTGCCCGCAACGGCGACATTGTCGTCGCGCTGGTCGATGATTGCGAGGCCACGCTGAAGCAAATCAAAAAAGACGGCCGCGATGTTTTGCTGATTCCCAAAAACAGCGCTTATGAAACACGCCGCCTGCCGGCAGAACGCGTTAAGATACAGGGTATCTTAAGTTCATTGATTAGAACTTATCATTAATTGAAAAAGATTGCGGCACCGCTTATCTGTTGAAGTGTTCAATCTTTAACGGAGGCGCAAAATGGATGAGTTCGGTAAAGTTGCTTTTGTATTAATCATTATGGTTTTGTTGTTTGCCTGCGCCACACCGCAGGGCTATGATAAAAAACTCAACTCTTTTCTCGGTGCGTCGGAAGCCGATATTATCAAAAACTTCGGCCGGCCGTCGGCAATTAAAATCCTTGACGACAATACCGTTATTCTGGCCTATACCAAAGTTGACGATGTCTTTGTACCGTCGGAATTCTACACCTATCAGCAAGGCGATGAAGTATACGGTCAGGACGGTCTGTTTTCGCCGTTTTTAAGCACTTATTTATTCTCCAATAATCCGGGCGATATCGGCTATGAGGCTGATTACATCTGCAAAACTTTGTTTTTACTACAGAATGATAAAGTAACAGCCTGGAGATGGCAGGGCAATAATTGCGTGGCACCATAAAAAATTGTCCAATGCCCAAAATATCTGCTCCGGCTAAACCAAATGTTAACCAAAGTCTGATTGACTCAATCGTAACGACAGCGGCAGAACGGCGAGTCGTAAAAAAATCCAGTACCGGATCAAACAAATAAAAAGAAAAAGGCGTTATGGCATGGGATTGGACCTTCAACGGAAATTCAGACAATACTGGTTGGTACTGATCAGCGGTTTTATCATTGTTTATTTCGGATTTCACAGTTTTTGCGGCGAAAGAAATATTTATCGCTATTTTGCGCTGAAGCAGGAAATCGCCAAAGCACAGGAAACCGCGCAAAAATACGCCTTACAAAAACAAAAACTGCAGCGCAAGGTGCAGCATTTGTCGGATATCAGCCTGGATATTGACCTGTTGGACGAACGGGCCCGGGTGGTATTGAATATGGCGGCAGATGACGAATTTGTTATTTTAGATAAAGATATAGACTAAATTTGTCAAAAAAAATCTTGAACCGGATAAAAAATGTGATATAAAGTGAATATTCACATAAATTTTTATGCCTATGGATATTAATTTATCGCTGTCCTTTTTCGCCGATTTGCTCAGGACAGATGAAAAAAATCTGAATTATACCATTATCCGGCGAAAGAATAATGGTATCGTCAAGAGGCATCCCGGATTAACCGTTGAAGGGATTGACAAATATGCCTTTGATCTGTACGAAGGGAGATTTATCAAACTCGGGAATTTCGGAAACGGCAGCGTATCTCTGGAAAAGAGAACCGACATTGTCAAAAAAGATGACGGCGGTCTTATTTTCTGGGATAAGTTCGGTCACATGATTGATTATACGGTAGCCGATTTCCGAAAAGTTTATAATTTCCGGTTTGTTAATCCGGCTTTGTATGAGTAAAAACATCAGGGTTTCCGCTTTAGCCGAAACCCTGATGTTTTTTTTTATTCAGCTAAATATTTTTCAGCACCTCTTCATGATCGCTGAAATGATGTATCTCGCCCTTGACATATTGACCGGTTTCATGGCCCTTACCCGCCAGAACCAGCACATCGCCGGGCAGCAGATTATCCATTGCCATTTTTATGGCTTTGGCACGGTCGGCAATATTATAGGCGCCGGGACAAGCCGGCATGATTTCGTTGCGGATATCTTCGGCTTCTTCAAAACGGGGATTATCATCGGTTACATAAACGACATCGGCCAGATCATGCGCTATCCTGCCCATCAACGGACGTTTGCCCTTGTCGCGATTACCGCCGCAGCCGAAAACGACCTGCAACCGGCCGGCCGTATGCGGCCGCAAAGCTTTCAGGACATTTTCCAGACCGTCGGGCGTATGGGCATAATCAATATACACGGCGGCGCCGTTGGCGGTATGAGCGACCAGCTCCAGCCGGCCTTTGGCACCTTTGATATCGCCGATATAATGAATGACTTCATCCGGCAAACCGGTCAAAGCGGCCAGAATTCCCAGGGCACAAAGGACATTCATCGCCTGAAATTCGCCGACCAGCGGAATATCTATTGTCTTCGGCCGGCCGAAATACTCAATTTCCAGTCTTTGCCCGTGCGGTAGCGGCGTTGATTGCAGCAGTTTGATATCCTGTCCGTTAAATCCGTAAGAAATAATTTTTTGTCCGCGTTGCTCACAAACGGCCACAATCCGGCCGAATGATTCGATGTCCGCATTCAAAACGGCCGTACCGCCCTCTTTCAAATTGTGACGGAACAAAATCATTTTGGCATTAAAATAGTCTTCAAAAGTTTTGTGATAATCCAGATGATCTCTGGTCAGGTTGGTAAAACCGGCAACCTCAAAACTCAATGCCGCCAACCGCCCCTGATGCAGCCCGTGGCTGGAGGCCTCCATGATTGTGTAAGCAAAGCCCTCGCCGGCCAGTTCTTTCAACTCACGATGGATGCTGACGCAGTTCGGCGTGGTGTTGGGCGACGGTATCGGCGCATCATTACCCTTAATCAGTCCCAAAGTGCCGATACTGGCGGCTTTATAGCCCATCATGGTTAAAACCTGACGGACAAAATCGGCAATAGACGTTTTGCCGTTGGTTCCGGTAACGGCTGCCAGATGCGGAGGCATGGCATTGCCGAAGAATGCCGATACCGCTTTGGCATAGGCATAGGCCGGATCCGACGAGCGGATAACGATGACATTATCCGGAATATTACCGGCATAATCCTGCGCTACGATAACGGCTGCGGCGCCTTTGGCCGCGGCATCGGCGACATAATCACCGTTGACGGCGCCAAACAAGAAACCCGGTTTTACCTCCCGAGAATCAGCAGTAACCCCCTTGATTTCGGCATCTTGCGCCGTATTGACCAATTTACTCAGCTTCATTACTTAATCCTTATTGTTAAAAATATATTTTATTATTAAGTAAAATCTCTAAAAAAGTATTTAATTTTTAACAATTATCCGCTAGTATTTCTTCATACGGAGAAAGGAAGACAATGAAATATAAATTTTTAGCATTATCGGCAGCTCTCTTATTTGCCTCGGCCGCCAAAGCCGGCGATCTTTATTTGTTTTACCACGCCGCGAGCGATAATCTGAACGAGCTTGGTATTACCGCGGACGAAACCGCCGATGTTTTTGACGGAGAATTCGGCCCCGCCTCAGACGAACTGCCTTTGGAAGTAAAATTTGACGACTTTTATGTGGCCAAATATCCGGATCAAAGTTTTGTGTTTATTCTGAACGCACCTTTTAATTGCGGCCAGCTTGGTTGCAATACCATTGTCTTTGCCCGTGACGATGACGGCAAATTATATGAACAGGATTCCGTCAAGCCCGTTAAATGTAAAATCTATGATACGGACAAATTGCTTTGTACCGAGGGCGGTTATAAGCCGGATATTAAGCAACCGGCAAAACCCAAGAAAAAGATTTTGCATTTTCCGGCACCGGCAGAACAATAAGAAGCTGCCTTTGCCGTTCTTTTTTACAAAAATGACAAAAATAGAAAAAAAGCTTGATTTTTTATATAAAAAGTATATATTAAACGAAAATTACGATATTTTGGACAAAAGTCGATCATTCTTACTGAAGGGGATTAATATGAAAAAGTTACTCATCATTGCTCTAACGGCGGTTGTTTCGGCCTGCGCCTGTTTTCAATGCGATGAAGAAACACCGACGACAACTTACCGCGTTACCAGACCGGCCAAACAAGATTGCGATTATTTTGACGGCAGAACCTGCTACCGCTATGTTTACAGAAAGGTTGAACGTCCGGTTGCCCAACCGATTCGTTATCGCGAATCCCGCCCGCAACCGCCTTGCCAGCCCGTTCAGGTTGTTTGTGCTCAACCGGCCTGCGGAACCTGCAACTCTTGCGGAACCTGCAATCCTTGTGAAACAACCGTCCGCGAAACCCGTGAACCGGTAGAAGTCGTTTACAAAAAGACCACTTATAAAACCGTTTATGAACCGAAGACCTATTCTCAGGTCAGCTATGAGAAGGCCCCTTATAATTCCGTAGCGCAGCCTGAGCAAATAGAGGTTGTTGGCGATGAAAAAATTCTCCTCAATGAAGTCAAATAAACCTCTATAACCCCATCTGCCCGCCTTAGACGATAAGGCGGGTTTTTGTTTGGCATAAAATAATTTTGCGGTTGCGAAAAGCCTGCGGAAGGCGCATACTCTGATACGAGATACGAAAGGAACGTCATGGCTAAAGACTACAAAATATATAATCAGGACAGTTTTAAGGTTATGCAAGAACTTCCTGACGAAAGTTTTGACATGATTTTTGCCGATCCGCCGTATATGATTTCCAATGTCGGCACGAGTTGCCAGAACGGCAAACTTGTTTCCATCAACAAAGGCCGCTGGGACTATTGCCAGGGGGTTGATGCTAATTTTGAATTTCATAAACGCTGGCTTAAAGAATGTCAGCGCCTGTTGAAACCAAACGGCACCCTTTGGGTTTCGGGGACCTATCACAGTATTCACCCCTGCGGTTACGCCATGCAACAGCTCGGATATCATATTTTAAATGATGTTATCTGGTTTAAGCCGAATGCCAGTCCCAACCTTTCGTGCAAATATTTTACCGCCAGTCACGAAAGCCTTGTCTGGGCCCGCAAGAATAAAAAAGCCAAACATTATTTTAATTACCCGGCAATGAAAGACGGCGATTTTCCGAAAGATATTTTGAAAAAACCGCACCATCAGATGCGAACCGTCTGGGCTATTGCGGCAACCCCGCCGGAAGAAAAAAAATTCGGTCGGCACCCTACGCAGAAACCTTTGGCGCTGCTGACCAGAATCATTACGGCTTCAACTCATGAAGGCGACATTGTCTTTGATCCCTTTATGGGCAGCGGAACAACCGGCGTTGCCGCACTTAAACTCGGCCGCAAGTTCGTCGGGATTGATAACAACCCGGCGTACTGCGAACTGGCCGAAAAACGGCTGCAGGACGCTCTCAACAATAAGGGTTTTCTTTAAAAGTGATATCTGACGCCGGCGTTAACTTCGGTAATATAATCCATAAAATCACCGCCGATGCGCGTCCAATGAACCATCGCCCGGAAAGCCAGGTGTTTACTGAGCCATATCTGGGCGCCGCCGCCAATACGGTAAGCAACCGAAGAATCTTCAAACTCTTTGCTGGTTGACCGGAGATTGTTGGCCGACGTTCCTTCGTAAGCCATAACTTTTACTTTGGCCTTGGCATCGTATTTGCCGACACCGATAGAGGCAATAAATTCAATATCGTCGGTTATCGGAATATAACCCAGCAAATCAAGCCCGTATACTTTATAGGATACGGAATATTCCCCGCGGGCAAATTCAGGATAATGGCTGTAACTTTCAACGTAAGTCACTTTGTCTTCATCAAGCGATGTGGAATAAAAAGCCTCAATTCCCAAATATCTGAGCGGACGCCAACCAATGTTTAAAGAAATTGAATTAAAGCTGCGGTCTAAATCACGCGTATCCGAGACATAGTCTTGTCCGCCGGTTAAGGCTGAATCAACAACAAAATCAACCGTTTCATACGAAGCATAGCCCAGAACATAATCCGCACCGACCGAAATCTGACCGATCTCACGCCGTTTTCTGGAGGACGGCGCCGGAGGTGCATAATAACTGCCTCCGGGAAAATAATTTTGCAGTGCCGAATTGCTTTGATTGCCGGAAACCGACTGAGCCGGCGTATAAGCAGGCTGCGGTTTGGCATAACCGGCAACGCCGTAAGCGCCGACATTGTAGTAACCGCCGTTATAATAAGCCTGCGCCCAAACTGCCGCGGGAAGTGCGCCGGCAAACAATACAGCTAAAAAACAAATCTTTTTCATTCACAATCCCTTCCCGCCGTTTTCAGAACAAAAACCGCAGACCGACCGAAAATTCCTGCAGATAGTCAATTGTATCGGTATTCAGCCTGATATAACGGTACATACTCCGCAAGACCAATCCGCGGGCAATGTTAAATTGCGCACCGATACCGACACGCCAGGCCAGTTTATCTTCGCTAAAGTCAAAATCGGCACTGTCAACCGCCGGCTGATTACCGCTTTCCAGATAATGGCTTTCAAACCGTGCCTCGTTGTCAAAATGATACTGCCCCAATCCGACAAAAGCGATAAAGTCAAAATAATCCGTTACCGGAAGATAGCCCAAAAAATCAATACCATAGGCCTGATACTTGCTGATATAGGTGTTGACCATATGATAATCGGTGCTGCCCAGGGTGGTGTTGTCAATCTGCGTTACTTTATTGTCGTCATAGGAACGATTATAGAAAATTTCTATACCGAAGTTGGCATGCGGACGTGTACCGAGAACAATACCGATATTGTCCTGATCATCAAACATCGTATCAACGGGAACATCCAACCCGCCGCTTTGCGAAAAGATTAGATGGTTAAAATTAACGCTCCCCGAGGCGGGCGTCAACTGAGATTTGTTGTAGTCAAAACCGACGTAATATTTAAAATTTTTGGCGCGTTCCAGAGTTTGTTTGGTTTTGTGCTGCAGTTTACGAACGTCTTTTTCCATAGTGGAGTTATAGCCGTCATACATTGAATCACACGGGCACATAACCGTTTTACCCAAAACGACGGAACCGTTGGCATCATATTGGTCATCGGGATTGCAGGGACACCATTCGATATCGTATAACTCACCATACTGCACGGCAAAAGCCGGTGCAGAGCCAAAAACCGCCGCCAGAACGGCAAGCATACAAGCAATCCTTCTCATGCGGATACTTTCTCGTCTCCCAAAATTCATTAAATATAAGGTAAATTATAGCGAATAAAAGTACAAGCGTGCCCGCCATTTATGCACATATTTTTGCGGTACGCGTTATTTTGACAAAATTTAACAAAACATTAATTAACATTTAATTATTTTTTTGTTATACTTATAATATGATATATTTCAGGAGTATGCGTCATGGCTGAGAATAATGATATATCCGTTGTGCTGGTTGAAGACGAAAACACACGCCGGGATTTTGCCAATGCCGGCGGTAATGAAGCCAAACGACAGATTGTCCTTGATGAATTTAATAAGGGCCGGTTCGGTGATCCTTTGCACATAGACTTTTTTCTTGAACAATACGGAAAAGGCGAAATTCTGCTGAGCAGCGAGGCGGAAAAGGCCAAACTGACACAGCTGCTGCAGGGAATTGACGGCTATAAAGGACTGACAGAAAAAGCAAATGACGCTGCCGCGCAGGAAATTAAAGCACATTTGACCTATACGACTTCTCCCGTCGGCGGTATGGAAGCAATGACGGCCGATGTTCCCACGACCTCTCATACGGCCGATTTCGGTTTGGATCAGGCGCTTAAAGAATATGACCGGAACCGAGAAAAAAATTCGTTTAACGATTTACTGGCCGAAGCTCAAAAAGCGGCCGTTATCTGGCAAAAAACAGGTCAGACGGATTATACTCTGCGTTCAACACTGCTACAAAAAAGAGACGAAGTCAAATGGTATCAATTTAAGCGCAAACGTCAGCTTGACAAGGCCGCTTCTTTGATTGAACCGGAAACTTACTGGGCTGCTCAAAAAACCGGCAGCGGCCCCGTCAAAGGAGCTTATTACAATTTAAGAGAAACAATGGCGGCAAAACGCGGTAAAAAAGTCGCAAAACTGGCTCAAGACATAGCCAAAACGACCGAGTTGCAGGCCGTTGACGCCTCAACCCGATGGATGAGCACCAAATTTTTTACCAAAGCCAAAACCAAAGCTCAGCTGATGTTTCGCCGCAACCCTGAAAAACTGACGCAAAAGCTTTTGAACGACGCCAACGGAAAAGAGCTTAATACAATTATCAACGACTTCAACAACAAGTTGGCCGAACTGCCGCCGACGGCCGGGACAAAATTGCAACAACAAGGATTGGACAGCAAAAGAAATAATTTAAAAAATATTATCGGGGCTTGCTCCAAACAGCAACAAAAGCTGACCGAAGAAAAAGAGGCTCTGCTGGCTTCGACGAACGCCTCCCGCGCCGGACTTACGCCGCGGCGAGATGCTTTTCTTCGCAATCTGAACAAATTATCGGCGGAAATCAAACGAGAAATTGCCGAAAAACTGGCCAAAGATCCGTCATATCAGGCCTATTTGAAATTGCACAACGGTCAGACGCCGGAAAACTTTATGGTGGAGCAAAAAGTAACGGCAGATGCCCTGATGGACGAGATTTTGAAAGCCAAAGGACTTTCGGAAGAAAAAATACAGGAAATTAAAGCTTATATTCTGCCTGAAAAACAAAAACGGCCGCAACAAGATTCCGCAACAAATACCAATGAAAAGGCCGTTAATGAGCAAGAGGCGGTTAACGAAACGCCGACAAATGAAAGCAGGAAACAGGCACCGGAATCGTCTAATGTCGGTAACCGGCAGCCGGAAACGGAAGTTCCGCCGAGCCGTACTTACGCCAACGGCGATACGATGCTTTTGAATATTACCGATGATAAATCGCGTTATGATTTAGTAACCAAGGACCGGGACGGACAGGCACGCGAACCGACCGTCGAAGAAATCGGCGCATTGGTCAACCAGCTGGCCAACGACGGCATTAAGGAAGTCGTATTAGAAGACAGCTTTTCCAAGGAAACACAACAAGCCATGCTGGCGGCCATGACGGAAAAAGGACTTACGGTTACCAACCGGACAGAGGTTGAACAGCGCCTGGTAGCAAAAGAATCCCTCAAAGAGCCGGAACAGAATCAGCCCGGATCAGCAGAAAAAGATTTACCTTCTCAGGATAAACAATCCGAGGGGCAGACGAGTGAACCACAGGCTCGGCCGCAAGAAACCCAACCCAAAAATAAAGAACCGATGGATATCAAACAGATACTTAATAATGCGGTAAAAAATTCTGCCAACCAAGAAGAACTGATGGCCAAATTGGAAATGGTTACTTATATTGAGGCCGGAAAATATAATGAAAGCTTTACCGAACTGAACAAAAAAATTAACGATACTTTCGGCAAAGGAAGCGCCGAAGCGGCCTTTTTGGGAAATATGGCCGCGGCCAAAGGGCTGGAACAGGATATGCGGACGGAACATTCGGCTGCCGAGAACGAGGCCTGGATTAACGAAGAGAAAAAAATCGCCGGCATCAACAATAAAGATTCCGATAAAGTGGTCAAAGTTTCGGCCAGTATTGATCTTGCCGGTAAATATCAGGGCAAAACCCTTGAAGAAATGCAAAAAGATCCGGCTTATAATTTATTGCCCGCCTACGCCCGGCAAGGGGCGGAAAATCTATTTCGGTTGGAGCAGGCCAAAGATGTAAAACCGGACGAAAAAGCAAAGTTACGCGGCCAGATTTTAGGGCAGATTATTGAAGGTAAAAACCAATCGCAGCATATTACAAAAGAGATCAAACAGCGGACGGTTAATCGCTCTCTGGCGGCCTCTCAGGACCGAAGCAAATAAGGATTTGCGTTATTTTATCCCCCCCCGGAAGGCATTTTCTTCCGGGGGATAAATTTAGTTGCAAACTATTTTGCCGTTTGACAAGGAACAGGTCGGGAAAGTTTCCATATCAACGCTCACGCCGCCGGAGCTCCCCAAATGATTACTTGAGGTTCTGAATTTATTACCCTGTCCGTCAAAACAATATGTATAATAACAGGCCCGGTCGCCGCTGTTTGCACATTGACCGTCCTGGCAACAATTTTCCAACGTGCTTCCCGCAACGGTACCGTAGGCGGCGGCACTGCAACTGCATTTTGTCCAGTCATATTTTCTTTGTCCGTCGATATCAACACACATCTCATTATTGGTATTCAAACTGCATGGTTCGCTTGATGCCGAAATTGAACTGCTTTCGTCAGGATATCCCTGCCTGTTGCCCCAGTTAAAGCAAATGGGAGCTTCGACACCCGAACCTAAAGCATCTGATAAATTTGCCACTGTTTCACGAGCCGTGCAGCTGACATCTTGATTATAATTTGCCGGACAACCGCATTGAGAATAGACGGTTGTAGAACCCAGCCATGAATTGCTAAGAGTATGAGACGTACCGCTTACTTCAAACAATGAATATGTATTTTCATCTAATGCCGCACATTCCTCCGACGTATACCAAGAAGATGAACCCTGAGCTATATCATTATTAATACACTTATAAAAGGCCGAACCGCTGCAGTTAAAGACAATCTCGGCATTAGCCGCATGGCCGCATTTCGATTGTATGGCGTCTTTCAGTACCTGTTCGGAAAAAGCGGCTACCAGATTTTCAACCGAATAATAGGATCCGCCGTATAATGTCGTATATTCCGAACCGATGCTCGGACAACACAGATTGCGGTGCGGATAAAACTTGCCGTTACTACTGTCACTGGTCTTTTCCTGACAGAAATTTTCAGATCCGAGATCACCCTGAGCCACAAATTCCGAACCACCGCAATAATCTTCCGCATCGGCCGAATCCAGCGGCGCGGAAAGATCATACTTTGCCGGATCACACTGGCAATGCGTATACTTCACTTCTCCGTCGACTTCGCAATAATTCAATGATGACTGATTATATTCCGGCTTATTACAAGTCGTTGAAGTCGTATCATATTCTGCCGCGCAACTGCAGCTTTTGTATTTTTTGGTTATTTTGGTATTACCGACACTGTCATTGACTCTTTCTTCGCAGATATCACTGCTTGTCGTCGGCGGAACAATTCCCTGATTTCGCCCGCTGGGCTCGCAGGTATAAGCAAACTCAGCATCACAAATGCACATCGGATAATATTGCGTACCGGTCAATGAGCAATAGTCGATATCCGTCTGATCATATTTTTCATCTTCGCATCTTAAACTGTATCCGGTTATGCATTTGCAGCCCGTATACAAGGTTTCGTTTTCTTTATTCGGATAGGTTCCGTCTTCAGAAGCTTCCTGTGTCGTGTCGGGTACGGTACCCTTAATGGTGCATGATCCTTTGGAATTATCCAGTATTGATCCGCTGCCGGTACATTCCGACGTATTATATTCGTCGGAGCAGTCACAGCCTTTGTAAAATCTGGTGGAATTAATCAGACAATAATCGTCTTCATATCCCGACGGAACAACCTCGCCGCGGCTGCTGTTGCTGCAGGTATATTTGTATTCATCTTTGCAATCACAAGACGTATAATACTTAACGCTCTCTTCGTGCGAAGTCGTTATTGTCTCACCGTTTTCGTCGGTGGTGGTCTCCGTAACGGTTTGGGTTACCTCGCAGTAATTTTGCGTATTCGGCGTGGTTATACCAACATTGCCGCTTTCCGAAGCCTCACAGGTATATTTGTATTTGGTTCGATCACATTCGCATAGGGAATAAACCGTCGTACCGAAGCTGCCGTCGGCCAAAAGCGGCGTGCATTTGCTGCCTTTGGTAGCATTCGGACTGTTGCAGGGCGCCCAATCCGAAGGACACGGACATTCTTTATACAGCCGATTGCCGTTGGCATCAACACAGGATTCTCCCAAAACCGACGGATCATACCCCGAACAAGAAAACCGAAATCCTGTTTCAACGCAATTATTGCTGTCTTTACAAGTGGCATATTTAGTCACCGAGACACCGTCGGCATCGGTTGACAGGCAGCTTCCGCCATCGCCGGTTTGTGCCTCGGTACAAACCTGATATGTCAATTCCTGATATTCAGTACAATTTTCCGTTGCCGTACATTCGCTGCGGTATATCGTACTGTTGCCGGCAGCATCTATCTGGGTACAGCTCTCGCCGCCCAGAGTTCCGTTGGTGCAGGTAGCCTGTGTATGCCAATTGCTCGGACAACGGCACATATATTTGACAATCTGTTTGCCGTCATCATCCGTATCGACACAAGGAGAATAGCTTTCCTGATTGGTGTCACAGGCGGTGACATGGCCTGGTGTACATTCGTTGTCTTCGGGTTTGGCACATTCCTTATAATATTTAACGCCGTCCAGTTCGCAATAATTGCCGACTCCGACCTCCCCATCACCGCAAACTTCGGTATAACCATTTGCACAAACGCAGCTTTCATAATAGGTGACATCATTGCGGGTGCACGGATTAATGCCGATCTGCAACGGACCGGAACAAGTTTCCGTTGCTACGGAAGTACAAGTATCCTGGGTTTTGCAGCTTTTATAATAAGACACACCTTTTAAGTTGCAGGGCTCACCCTCACCGACTTGTCCGGCAGGACATACCTGATAATCCGCCGGGCATGTACAGGCCTTGTAGCCACCGACATTGCCTTGGCTGTCCTGGCAGGCCTGACCTACCGGAATCAGCGGATCTTCACACATCTCGGTATATTCCCAGGTACATTCTATTACCGAACATTGATAATATTTTTTGCCGCAGCCGTTATCTTTCCATACACCGGTCGGCTTTTTACCGCCGGGGCAGCCATAATAGTTGTCGGCCCAGTTTTCCGGAAGTTCGTCCGGAATACACTCGCAAGATTTATATTTGCCGTTGCAGGCTTGACCGACACCCTGATAACGGCCGCTGCCGTCTTCGTCGCAAACTTCGGTATAATCGGCCGAACATTCGCAATACGGATAAAACGGCAAAGATGCTCCTATCTTAAGATATCCTTCATCCACCGCTTCTTCCAACGTGGGATCCGAAGCGGCCAAAGCTTTGGTGATATCTTGCTGACAGGCATTACCGGAAAGCAATCCGCCGCAATTGAATTTATGATGCTGATAAGCTCCGGCACAATTACACTCACGCCACCTTTTTTGGCCGTTGACAATAATATAGTCACCGGTCAAGTCATGACGAACACCACAGGCAGTCGTTCCGTTGGAGCCGTCTGTGGTATATTTGAATTCCGACGGATCATAATAGCAGTTGTAGGCGCGTTTGTATCCCTGATCGGCTCCATACTCGCAAAGCTGCGTCGAAATACCGGGGCCGTATTTGGCAGCACATTCACTCTCGGTTTCGGCGACAAAAATCGCATAATCCGTCCGTGTTGTGTCGCCCTCAATAATGCTTGAGCCGCAGATACCGAGTTCTTTTTTTACCTTGCAGGCACCGGCCATATAATATTCACGGCCGTCTTCCATTGCACCGGAGGTGTTGTATTTGCACCAGCTGCCGCTGTCGGGCGCTTCATACGGATATTCACAGGAATCGGTATAAACCGAGGTGTCGCAGCTGACCTGATACATCGTTTTGCCGTCTTTGGTACAGGCCGTCGTCTCAGCGCCGGGGCCAAAAATTTCGGCAATATCGGTTGATGTCTCTACCACCGCCAGGTTCGGCCCTTCATCCTCACAAACCGCCGGCGTACAGTCGCTGTAATAAGTAACGCCGTTAGCGGTACAAAGCGTTGCATTTACAGCGGGTATCTCGTTATTTTCGGCCAAACATTCGCGGAAGCTTGCCGGACAATAACAAGGATACATTTTGGTATGGTTCAAGGAACAAAATGCCTGACCGCCGTAACCCAAAACCGCGCCGCTGCCGAGCTCGTTGGTGCACATAATCTGCGTCGGTGTGCTGATTTCCGACGAAAGATAGATATAGGCATTATTAATGGCTACCTCATTCAGCATTGCCGAACATTTGACGATACATTCCTCATATTTCAGATTTTCGGTACCGTCAAAGTCGCAATAACTACCGCTGGCTTCGGCTTCAAACTCCTGATCACCAACCGACTGAACACTGCATCCACCGGTCGGCGTTTCCTCGGCCGGCCACCACCCCGTCGGGCATTGGCATACAACTCTTTCATTGGCTGTCGTATCCAGACAGCTGTAACCATACTCACCGCCGATATACTGACAATCTTCTTCGCTGTAATAAAGCGGCCGGTCGGTCGGACAATAACGAACATAGGAAGCATATTTGGTCAGAATCCTGCTGATATTCCCCGATGCGTCAACCGCAACATCTCTGGTGCAGGCCGTTCCAAGGCCGGCATAATTACCGCTGCATTCGGAAACGGACGTCAGGCCTTCAGATTCGTAATTTTCAGCGCACCAGTCCTCCAATGTCATAAAATTGCTCGGACAACTGCAAATATAGCTTTCTTTTTTATCCTCCCCGCTGGCGGTATCTATACACATTTCGGGGTTGTTCATGCCGCCGCGAACGGAGGTCTGATAATTATCAACGGGCGTACAGCCGTATGCCGTTGATGAAAAATCAGACGCATAGTTGGTGCCGCATATCAGCCCGCACTTTTCGTATTTAAGAAGCGAGTTTCCCTGGGAATCGACATCATATCTGCATTGGGCTCCGCCTCGAATATAGTAGATATCGTTATCGCAAGTCGTTCCGTATCCTTTCGGACAACGGCAGATATATCGAGTTTTGCTGTATATTTCTTCACTCGTTTCTTTATAATAGCATATATCTCCGGCCGGTGTACTGTATGTATCCCCCTCTATGGCGCAACCGGCGAGGTCTTCTGCCACCGTACGCACATCACTCTCGTCCGGACATTTTAAACCAAATCCCTGATATTTAACGACTGCACTACCGGTTTCATTATCCGTACCATAGCGGCACGGCAAACCCAAACCAACATAATCATCACAGGTATAACCTTCGGCAATATTGGCCGGATCATTGCAAAATTCTTCTTGTGTTTTATATTCCGAACCACAGGTAAAAGCTGTGTAATATGTGGCGATGACCTCTTTTCCGCTTTCAGTGTCCGCAAATAAAAATGCCTCATAATAATCCTGTTCGGTATCGCCCGAAGTTGTGACAAGGCAGGCGTCTTTATTATCGCCGAACCTGCCGCACCACCCGTCCAATGTATAATAATTTCCGGTTGTCGGAGCGGTACAACCGATTGCATAATCCGCGCCGTCATCACCGTAGGGACACATCAATTCTGCACCGGAATCAGGACATCCGGCTTCTCCTGCGGCTTTACGCCCGACACAACCTAAACATTTTGTCTTAATATCCGTCTGATAGGTATCACTGTTAACCTCGCGGCACTGCACTTCAGCCAACGGTGCTTCGTATTCAACTCCTTCAATCTCTTTTTTCTCACATTGATCAGAGAGCTGATCCACCAAAGCGCCGGTTTCAGCAAGAGCTTCGCAGGTCTTTATATCCGACGAAAATGCCGAATACATATACTCCCCGTTGAAAAGACACTCCGTTTCCGGTTCACCGTAATTCGTGATGAGACAGGTATCTATCGACTGACCGGAAATGGCACAGTAATCCCATAAAGTGTATGCTTTAGCATCTGATGAATCGGCATCTTCCGTATTACAACCGCAACGATATTTTTTATTTTCTTCCGTTCCGTCCAAATCGCAAAAATTGGCTACTTTGGCATTTTTCTGCTGGCCGGGCTGTTCATCGGTACAATCCGTTGCCGCATCTTGGTCAAACTCGCCGCTGCATTCGTTACCGTTTATATCGACGCCGAAACCGATATATTTTGCTTTTTGTTCGGTTTCATCCCAGCAACTGTTCGGCGCATACACCGGATCGTAGGCGTCTACTTTGTTAATATATTCTTTTCCTTCTTCCAAAGAAGCACAAGTCGGCAATGATTCGCTGCCGCAGGTGTAGGCCAAACAGCTGAACCCGTCGCCGCAGGCAACGCTGCACGGCGTCGGATCCCAGGTTTGCGTTTCCTGGGTTGAGCCGTCTTCCGAAGTGCTTATATATTCGCATTGCTCATTTGTCAGACGGTAGTCAGCCGGACAAGCCGACAATCTGGAATTTTGCTTCAGAAGGCAGTAACCTCTTTCGGTGTCATCCGAATTACATGTATATTTTGTACCGTAACTTGAGGGGCAGACCGCATCATCCGATATCGGCAGCGCACTGATGTAAGCAGCATCTGTCAACCCCTGTCCCGTACAGGTATAGGTATCGACATTTGAATAATATACCGTTATGCCGTTTTCACGGGTTTCACATTCCGGAACTTTATCACGATTGGGAATATTATTATTGATTCTGAAAGTAAAATCTGCCGGGCAAGTTTGTACATTGCTGCGGAGCGCGCCGTCTTCACAACAAGAGGTTGTAGCGCATACCGCCTCCGTATTAAGAAGTATACAGCCGGATTTTATGGTTGAACACTGCGGGGCATCGCCGCAATCGCTCTCATCGCTGTCTGCCAGCGGCGCCGGACTCAGCGGGCTGAAGCCATACGGCTGGGTTTCGCTGATTAAACGAACGGCGCCATAGCTTATCCGGCTTAAACAAACCAGAGCAACGGCGGTAAAAAATATCACTCGGAGACGCGGCATACCGTTTCACTTATCCTATATTATCAAAAATGCATTTTGCCTATATAATAGTTATTATCAGGCTATTTGCAATAATATTTCTTGAGTTTTGCAATGTATTTTACCAAAAATTGACAAAAACAATTTGATTCAAAAAAATCCCGCCGGCAAGCGGCGGGATTTTTCTGCCATTTTACTGCCGGACTTGTTTTTTGCCTGACAACTTTTGATAAACCATTTCAAACAAAACATACAGCAGCGGAATAACCAACAGACCAAGTCCCGTTCCCACTAACATTCCGTAAAATACCGGAACGCCGATGGCTACACGGCTGGCCGCGCCGGCACCGGTAGCAATAATCATCGGGAACACGCCCAGAATAAAGGTGAATGCCGTCATCAAAACCGCACGGAACCTTTCTTTGGTGCCGACCATCGCCGATTTAACCAAAGTGGCGCCTTTTTCATGCTCTTCTTTGGCAAACTCGACAATCAAAATCGCGTTCTTACTGGCCAAACCAACCAACAGAATCAATCCCAATTGGGCATAAATACTCAGCGGCAGGCCGGTAATGAACAACCCGACCAGAGCGCCGAGCATGGCCACGGCAACCGATGTCAAAACCGGGAGCGGCGTAATCCAGCTTTCGTACTGGGCAACCAGGAACAGGTAGCCGAACAAAACAGCCAAGGTAATCAGATAGCCGATTTGTCCCTGCGAAGTCTTTTCCTGATAACTGATACCTGACCATTCGTAACCAAAACCGTCCGGCATATCCAAAGCCAGTTTTTCCACCGCAGCCATTGCCTGTCCGGTACTGACGGCTGAGTTCTGCACCGCGGTAATACTGGCCGACGGATATTGGTTGTAACGATTAACTACGCGCGGTGACAGTACTTTGCTCAAAGTAACCATGCTGTCAAGCGGCACCATATCACCGGTTTCGCTCGGAACGTGTAAATCTTTGATTGATTCAATATCCTTACGATTTTTCCAGTCTGCCTGAACCATAACTTTGTTCACCTGCGTACCGAAGTTGACGTCATTGATATACGCCGAACCAAGGTAATATTGCAAAGTGGAAAAGATACTGCCGACACCTACTTTTAAAGCCTCTGCCTTAACACGGTCAATATCAACATAAATATTGGGTGTTTTAGCCGTATAAGTCGAATAGGCGTAGGAAATTTCCGGCAATTGATTCATTTTGCTTAAGAAAGACATCAGAGCCGCTTCAATTGCCTGAGGGTCATCCGTATTCAAAGACTGCAGACGGAAGTCCATACCGCCGCTCATACCCAATCCCATAATCGCCGGCGGCTCAAACATCTGAACATCGGCCTCAGCATATTGGCCGATTTCAGCCCGCAGACGATTCATAATATTGGTTGAATACAATTCGTCACTCTTACGTTCACCCCACGGATCCAACACGATAATCATCATGGCCACGTTTTCGCCGGTACCGCCAATCATACTGATACCGGTAATGGTCATTACCGAATCGACACCGGGTTCTTGTTGAACAATCGGTAAAATTTTATTGACGAATTTTTGTGTCCGTTCCCGTGAAGCACCTTCCGGCAACTGAATATTGGCCATAATCATACCCTGGTCTTCCGACGGAATAAATGATGTCTGACTGATATTCAAAATACCGGCAATAACAATCAGAGCCAAGCCATAAACAACGGCAACCACACCAATTTTGCGGCCGAAAATACCGACAATACCGGTATAGGTATCACGCGCCTTGCCCACCGCCTGGTTGAACCAGAACAACGGGCCGTGCTGATACGGTTTCAACGGCCGCAGCAACGTGGCACACAGCGCCGGCGATAAGGTCAAGGCATTAACAGCCGAAAATGCAACCGACACCGAGATGGACACCGCGAACTGTTGGTAAATTTTACCGGTAATACCTCCCATAAAACCGACCGGAACGAAAATAGCCAACAATACCAACGTTGTTGCAACAACCGCACCGGAAATCTGCTCCATCGCTTTGATGGTGGCTTCCTTCGGTGAAAGTTTTTCATCGGCCATAAGGAACAAAACACGTTCTACTACCACGATGGCATCGTCCACCACCAGACCAATGGCCAGAACCAAACCAAACAGGGTTAACATGTTCAAACTGTATCCCCACAGCAACATTACGGCAAAAGTTGCCAGTAGCGATACCGGAATGGTCAGCAACGGAATCAGGGTTGAACGCCAGTCCTGCAAAAAGACGTAACAAACCAAAATAACCAATGCAAACGTAAAGAACAGAGTCAGGACTACTTCTTCAATTGATGCGCTGATGTATTCGGTTGAATCATAGCCGATCAGATAGTCCACACCATCGGGGAAATTAGCTTTTAGACGTGTCAGTTCCGCCTTGAGGTTTTTCATGGCTTCCAAAGCATTGGCGCCGGTCAGCTGATTGATTTCTATGGCGACGTTCGGTACGCCGTTATAGTTGGAAACAGCCCGGTAATTTTCTTCACCAATCTCAATACGGGCAATATCTTTCAGCTGTACCAAACCGCCGTCTTCCGCCGTGCGGACGATAATGTTCTGGAAATCTTCAACTTCATTGACACGGCCTTCGGTTTGCAGAGCATAAACCATCTGCTGGGTTCCGTCGCCGGGCATAGCTCCAACTTTACCCAGAGATGGCTGGTAGTTTTGTCCCTCAATTGCCGATACTATGGTTTCAATCGGCAGTTTTAAGGCTGCAATCTTATCAGCATCCAGCCAGACACGCATACTCAGACTGGCCGAATAAACATTTACCTCACCGACACCGTCGACACGTGACAAACTGTTTTTCATGTTGTTTTCAACATAGTCAGCCAGTTCGTTGCTGTTTAAACTGTTATCCGGCGAAAACACCGAAATAAAGGCCAGTGTATTTGACGAACGGCTGCGCACCGTCAACCCCTGGCGTTGAACCTCGGTCGGCAACATGGAAGTTGCCTGCTGAATACGGTTTTGCACTTTAACCTGCGCCATATCAGGATCCGTACCGACCTTAAAAGTAATGGTTAAACGGTAAGAAGAGTCTTCCGAGGTTGACGACATATAAATCATGTCTTCAACACCGTTAATCTGCTCTTCCAGCGGGATACCGACCGTACGCGCAACGACTTCTGCCGAGGCGCCGGGATAAGTAGCCGAAACGACAATTTCCGGAGGCGTAATTTCAGGATACAGCGCTACCGGCAAAGAAAAGACCGAAATAAGTCCCGCAATAGATAACACGATGGATATGACCATCGCAAAACGCGGACGCTCAATAAAAATCCTTGAAAACATATTTACTTAGCCTCCTCGGTTTGATTAGACACCAGGCTGGCTCTGACCGTTGCCCCGTCAGTTACCTTTTGCAGGCCGCTGACGATAACTTTTTCATTGCCTTGCAAACCGGACAACACAATTTGCTTACCTTCAAACATACCATCCAATTGAACCCGACATTCGGTAACTTTGCCATCGGTGTCAACCGTATAGACGTAAGCACCGTTGGCGTCTTGCATTACCGCGGCGGGATTGATAATGACTGCCGGCGTTTCTTTGGCCGGTGATAAGATGACATTGACATAGCTTCCGGCAATCAGTTTACGGTCGGCATTGGCATATTCCAAATAAACCGGCAGTGTTGCCGTGTTGACATTGATTTCATTGTTGACAAAAAACGAACTCATACCTTCATTCAGCATTTTATTGTTCGGCAAGAGCAACCGGGTTTTAATTCCCGTGCTGTCAAACTCACGAAATATATAGGCATCTTTATCAGGCACCGAAAATGAAACACGAATCGGGGACGCCTGAATAATGCGTGCCAAAGTCTGGGTATTGGAGCTTACATAGTTACCCTCTGTTACCTCGGCCTTACCGATTAAGCCGGTAAACGGCGCCTTGATTTCGGTGTGCTCCAAATCAATTTTTGCCAATTCCAAATTGGCCTCGGCCTGAGCGACAGACGCTTTGGCCTGCAGGTAGGCGCTTTCTGCCGTATCTAATGTTGATTTGGAAGCATACTGCTGACTGCTCAAGGCTTTTTGGCGCTTATAGTCACGTTCGGTTTTGACCAGGTTTGCCTGAGCACTGGCCAGCGCGGCCTTACTTAAATCAACGTTGGCAATGTAACGATCCTGCTCGATGATAAAGAGGATATCACCTTCTTTAACGACGGAGCCTTCCTGGAACAAAACCTGATCAACATATCCCGAAACCTGCGGAATCAGGTCGACGCTTTTAATTGCCTCAACTTCAGCAATATATTTCTTTTGCGGCGAAACATCCGTTTTAACAGCCTCTTCGACCAGGACGTGCGGAACATTACCGCCGGCACCAGCCATTCCACCAATTTGCGGCGTCAGCTTGGTTTTCAAATACCAACCGAGGCTGATACACAGAACAATGACCACAAAATTAAAAACAATTTTTCTTTTTTGTACTTTAACTACCTGCATTTTATTTCTTCTCCACTTTCACACTATTAATCACCATATCAAACAGGCTGCCCACCATTGACGAAAGACTCTCTTTTAACTGATTATCCGCTATAATATATTTTCCGATGACACCCTTCCATAAACAAATCAAAAGTTCTTTCAGCTGCCCGATATCCGTGTCAGCTTTTATTTCGCCGTTTTGCTGTAATCTTTCCAAAACATTATACAGTTCCTTTTCCGGGAGTTCGCACAACTCACTGATTTCCGGCCAGACCTTGGCAAAAACGGCTTCCGACCATTCCATTCGGTAAATCATGAAAAATAAAAAGCGGCGAAATTCGGCATTTTGTTCAATATTTTTTGACCTTTTAATAATGATTTGCCGTAAATCCGTTAAAGTATCAACTTTATCTTCGGAATTTATCCGCCGCTGATCCGAAAGTTTTTGCAGAATCAAAGCCGCAATCAAATCCGTTTTATTACGGAAATGCCAATAAACCGCACCCTTGGTCAAATTAATCCTTTTGGCTATCTCGTCAAAAGTTGTACGAGCAAAGCCTTTTTCATAAAAAGTCTGCAATGCAGAATCGAGAATCGCCAGACGGGTTTGTTCCGCATCTTCCTTGGTTTTTCTAGCCATTTTTACAGTCCATATTCAAAATATCAGCATACATTCAGGGAGTATGTATACACTGAATTTGTTAAAAATCAATAACTTTTTTTTTTAAAATTATAACTTTGGGATTATTTTGTTAAATCTTCCAACGCCGTTACAATATCGGAAAAATATTTATCGACAAAGGGATAATCCCTTGTCTTTTCCGGGGATATAAGCACGGTTGTAAAACCCAGTTTTTTGGCCGTTTGCAAATTAACGAGGCTGTCTTCAAACAAAACACAATCTTTCGCCCGCAGATTATATTTTTGCAAAAACATTTCAAAAGCCTGAGGGTTGCGCTTAAACACATAGTTCATGTCATGACCATCGAAAATACCCTCAAAATTATCCTCATCAACCGCTATTGACGACAAAACGGCACGAACACGTTTGCTAATGCCGTCGGTTATGATAAATTTGCGTTGCGGCAGCTCCCGCAGCAATTGATTCAAACGTTCGTTACGCGGCAAAAAACCGACGTCGACATCACAGACATTATCCATAAACTCACGTTTGGTAAAAGGCATATCCGGCGTTACCGCATCAACGTCATAAAGGCCGCGGCTTCTGGCATCAGACATAAAATTATGGGCTTTAGCAACTGACAGATGCAGCTTTTGTTTGAGAAAATTTACAATCTTGGCATTTTCTTTTTTTTCTACTTCACTGTCGCCATCGTAATACAAGGTATTGTCTAAATCAAAGACTAAGGCTTTATCCTGCATTCAGCGCTCCTTGTGAATGGCTGCGATACAGCGTACCCAGGCAATATCTTCCGTCAGGTCTTCCAGCCGGACCGGCAGCCGGCGGCGCCAGTTGGGGTGCTTGTCACGGTCGGTTCCCGGAACATTTTGCATTTTTTCAACGTGCAAAATATCCTCAAGCTGCGCCAAAAATACCGGTGCCGTCGATTTGGCCATAAACCGCATTACCGCTTCCTCAATCCCTTCGGGATATTTTTCACCAAACAGATAATCGCCGCTGCGGGGTTTATCCTCCGGCCAGACTTCCGCTTTATCCAACGCCGCCAGTAATCTGCCGCGGTCATTTTCCCTTTTGTGATAAGCCGCATCACGGTCGGCCGTGTTTTCTATAATGCCTAACGAAAAATTCAATTCAATATCATAACCGAACCACCACATCCGCAACGGCGCAATATCATGCGTGCCGACAGATGCAAACGCGTTTGCCGGATATTGCTCCGGAGCTTTAAAATCACCCCAGCCGTCGTTCCAGCGTTCGGCCCACAAAACACTCAGCGAACGAATACCACGTTCATTAATGGCTTCAATAAAACCCGGCGGCACATTGCCGATACTCTCGCCGACAATCATGCATTTGTTCAAACAGCTTTCCAAAGCAACGATATTCAGCATATCTTCAAAATTATAGTAAATGTATGTGCCGGCATCATAGGCGTCCGGAATGACAAACAGGCGCATCAGACTCATGACGTGATCAATCCGCAGCGCACCGGCATTTTGCATATTGGCGCGCAAAATACGGATAAAAGGCTGATACTTCTGTTCTTTCAGTTCCTGCGGCAGGAATGTTCCCAGTCCCCATTTCTGGCCGCCGGGGAAAAACGCATCGGGCGGCGCACCGGTTCCGGCATCTTTCATAAACAATCCGGGATTGCTCCAGTTTTCGGCACTGTCCCGGCCTACCCCCACCGCCAAATCACGGTACAGGCCTATGCGTAAACCGCAGGCATCTATTTCAGCCTTGACGGCTGACAACTGCCGGTCGGCTTCAAACTGCATAAATTTGAAAAATTCCACCCGCTCTTGATTATCCGCGGCAAATTTGCGCACACCGGCCGCCGAAGGCGAATGATATTCCTTCGGCCAGGCCTGCCAACCGCCCCATACGGTTTTAGTCTGCTGCTCATATATCGCCTGAAATACGGCAAGCCGCTGCAGACTTTCACCGTGTTTTTCACAAAACTCGGCATATTCCCGTTGCCGAACCGTATTTTTGTTTTCCCGGAATCTGGTAAAACATTTTTCAAGCATCCGCACTTTCAGCGTATAGACATCCGTATAGCGAATCAGCTCGGTCGCACGCAATTCGTCCAACAGCTTTTCAAAAGGTTTGCGGTCTGCCGGCATAAATTCCGGAACGGCCTCAATGTCAATATAAATCGGATTTAAGTATAGGCGCGAAATTGATGAGTACGGACTGGCCTCCTCGGGATAGTCATGACTTAAAACATTTAAGGGATTCAGCCCGATGATATCGGCTCCGGCATCGCGGCAGAAACAGACAAAATTTTTCAAATCCGTAAAATCACCGACACCCCAGTTGCGTCTGCTTTTCAACGCATAAAGCTGCAGGGAAAATCCCCACAATCGTCGATCGGCCGGCAGCACGTCATAACATTTATCCGGCGCAACCGCCAAACAGCTTTTATATTCCCGGCCGCCGATAACCGCTTTCAAATCATAATAACCGATATCCAACGGCGTTGTGATTTTTAAATCTTCTTTGTAGAGATTGCCGCGGTTTATCGCATTACGCCGGTATTCATAATCCAGAGATAAAGTTTCACCGCCGGAAGTTTCGGCCGTCAAGACAATACCGGACAAATCAGACGCCACAACATCAATAATGATATTATCCCTGCGACAAACATATACCGGCTGCAACACGCTTTGCCAGCGGCGTTTTTCCAACTTATCCAACGAGGCGTCAATTTGCTTGTCCGTATCGGCCGCATATCCCATCGCTTTGGCAAAAAAGCGGACGACTTTTTCATCAACCGCATAATTCTGTTTTTTAAGGCCGGCATCGGAAAACGAAAAGGCAATACCCAACTTGTCAGCCAGTTCATGTAATTTTTCGTTCATGGTTTCCTCGTTATTTGATTTCAAATGCCAGTACGCTCCAAGCCGGTATGCCAACGACTTTACCGTTGCCGAGCTTTTCTTTATCGGCAAAACTTTCCGAAGTATCCAACAGCAGCGACCAGGCTTTTTTTCCGCCAATCTCGGGAAGCTTCCACTCCAACTTCTGATAATTGGCATTGAAGACGACCAAAACAAAATCATGATCGTTTTTAACCAGGTAAGACAACGCGTGCCGATTACCGTCGTGCCAGTCGGCTTCGGCAAACTCCGTTCCTGCCTCGGTATACCATGCCAAATCTTTATGGCCGGCCGTATCAACCACTTTTCCGGTAAAGAATCGTTCGCGCGCAAAAATTTTCAGTCTTTTACGCAAACGAATCAACTTGCGGACAAAACCGATCATATGTTTTTGCTCTGCCGAAATTCCCTCCCAGGTAACCCAGGTAATGGCATTGTCTTGACAATAGGGATTATTGTTACCCATCTGGCTGCGCATAAATTCATCACCGAAAACCAGCATCGGCGTTCCGAACGAGAGCAGTAACGTCGCCAGCATTGCCCGGGAACGATCACGACGGTTTTTGACGATAATCGGATTATCGCTTTCACCTTCGGCACCGGAGTTCCAGCTCCAATTGGCGTCCGTGCCGTCGCGGTTGTTTTCGCCGTTGGCCGCGTTATGCTTATTGTTGTAGCTGACCAAATCATTCAGGGTAAAACCGTCATGCGCCGTCAGAAAATTAACGCTTGACGTCATGGGACGATTATCGTGGCCGAATATTTCGCTTGATCCCGTCAAGCGCGATGCCATTTCGGCAATCTGATAAGGATCCCCTTTCCAAAAGCGGCGGACATTGTCGCGATATTTGTCATTCCATTCGGCCCAGCCGGGCAAAAAAGCGCCCAGTTGATAACCGCCGATACCGACATCCCACGGCTCGGCAATCAGTTTAACCCGGCGCAATACCTCATCCTGCGCCACGGCATATAAAAAGCCGCTGGTCTGTTTGAACTCACCGCCGCGGCGACACAATGTCGTGGCCAGATCGAAACGGAAACCGTCGACATGCATTTTCTCAACCCAATAGCGCAGAGAATCCATCACCAGCCGGACGACATTCGGATTTTGCAAATTAAGGCTGGCGCCGCAGCCGGTTGTATCCATATAAAGGCGTTTGTTTTCCGGATTAAGGATATAATAGGAGGCATTGTCTATGCCGCGGTAGCACAAAGTCGGCCCGAGATGGTTGCCCTCACCAGTGTGGTTATAAACAACGTCAAGAATAACCTCTATGCCATGTGCGTGGAGTGTTTTTACCATATCGCGGATTTCATTAATATCTCCGGCCGAGAGATATGACTGCTCCGGCGCAAAAAAACTGAAACTTTCGTAACCCCAGTAATTGTCGATAATATAGCCGCGTTTATGACGATTGCCGAAGAAAGCATGAACCGGCAAAAACTCAACCGCCGTTATACCGAGATGCTTCAGATAATTGACCGTCGAATCTTCCGCAAAGCCGGCAAAAGTTCCGCGTTTGGAATCCGGTAGAAAAGGACTGAGCCGGGTAGCCCCGCGCAAATGAGTCTCGTAAATAATGCTTTCGCCAAGACCGTATCCCGGCGGGACATCGCCTTCCCAGTCGTAAGACCTGTCATCGACAACGACCGATTTGGGAACATACGGCGCGGAATCCAAAGACGAAAAAGACAAATCCTTTTCAGGACTGTCAATATCGTATCCGAATATTGCCTTATTCCAGATCAGGGTACCGACCAGTTTTTTACCATACGGATCAATCAGGAGTTTGTGCGGGTTAAACCGCATTCCCTCTGTCGGTTTATATGGACCGTAGACCCGGTATCCGTAGACCATTCCCGGTTTGGCGCCGGCCAGATAAATATGCCAAATGCCATTGCTGTTTTCATTAATGCCGTAACGCTCCAATTCTTTGGAACCGCTTTCATCAAATATGCATAATTCAACTCTAGAAGCATTGGCCGAAAACAAGGCAAAGTTCACGCCGGCGCCGTCATAAGACGACCCCAGCGGAACCGGCGAACCGGAAAATGATTTAAATTGCGCCATACAAACTCCTAACGGACAGGTTTGATAACAATTGTCGCCAGCGGCGGAAGTGTCAGCCGAAGCGAACAAGGCTTATAGTTGCACTCGGTTTGTTCCGCCTGCATAAAGCCCTCGTTCTTAACACCGCTACCCCAGTAGTTTACATCATCACTGTTAAAAATTTCTTGATACTGGATATCCTCAGGAACCCCAATCCGATAATTTTCACGCACAACCGGCGTAAAATTGCAAACGACTATCAGATAATCGCCGGGATTATATCCTTTGCGCATATAGGAAATTACGCTGTCGTCGGCATTGGAATGATCAATCCATTCAAAACCGCGATAGTCAAAATCCTGCTGATAGAAAGGCGCGTTGCCTTTATACATCAGATTAAGGTCACGTACACAATTTTGCAGCCCTTTGTACATCGGATAATCCAGCAAAAACCAGCGCAGACCCTCTTCCGAATTCCATTCATAATCCTGACCGAACTCGCAGCCCATAAACAGCAGCTTTTTGCCCGGATGCGTAAACATAAAACCGTAATAGGCGCGCAGATTGGCAAATTTCTGCCATTCGTCTCCCGGCATTTTCGACAACATGGATCCTTTGCCATGGACGACTTCGTCATGAGAAATCGGCAAAATGAAATTTTCGTTAAAAGCATATAACAGGCCAAACGTCAGCATACCGTGATGATATTTGCGATGTACCGGCTCGTGCGAAATATAGCGCAGCGTATCGTTCATCCAGCCCATGTTCCATTTGTAGCCAAAGCCCAAACCGCCCATAGACGTCGGTCTTGACACCATCGGCCAGGCGGTTGACTCTTCGGCAATGGTTACCGCACCGTCAACCTGCGAATAGGCCAGCTCATTCATGCGGCGCAGAAAAGCTATTGCCTCAATATTTTCGTTACCGCCGTACTGATTGGGAATCCACTCGCCGTTTTTGCGCGAATAATCCAGATACAGCATGGAGGCAACCGCATCAACGCGAAGACCGTCGATATGAAATTCCTTCAGCCAATAAAGTGCGCTGGCGCACAAAAAGTTGGAAACTTCCGCCCGGCCGTAATTATAGATTTTGGTTCCCCAGTCGGCATGTTCGCCTTTACGCGGGTCGGCATGCTCGTAAAGATGAGTGCCGTCAAATTCGTTCAAGCCATGACCGTCCTTCGGAAAATGCGCCGGTACCCAGTCCATGATTACGCCGATGCCGGCCTGATGAAATTTATCAATCAGATAACGGAAATCGTCCGGTGTGCCAAAACGCGAGGTCGGCGCAAACATTCCGATAACCTGATATCCCCACGAGGCATCAAGCGGATGTTCGGCAACCGGCAGAAACTCGACATGGGTGAAACCCATGTTGGTTACATAGGGAATCAGATAATCGGCCAATTCACGATAAGTGAGATATTCGTTGTTTTCCTTACGACGCCAAGACCCGAGATGAACCTCGTAAATGGACATCGGCTTGTCGAAAGAATTGTAGTCTTGACGATAGCGCATCCATTCGGCATCGTTCCAGATATAGTGGTTAAGATCATAAACAACCGAGGCGGTGTTCGGTCTCTTCTCGGCATAGAAAGCAACGGGATCAGCTTTCAGAAAGATATTATCGCTTTGAGTTTTGATTTCAAATTTATACAGCTCGCCCTCGCCGATGCCGGGAATAAAAATATCCCATACGCCGCAGGAAGGATGTTTGCGCATGACATTGACGCGCCCATCCCAGTTATTGAAAGCACCGACAACGCTGACACGTTTAGCATTCGGCGCCCATACGGCAAAACTGACACCTTTGACACCGTCCATCTCTCGGACATGTGCACCGAGTTTTTTATACATTTCAAGGTGACTTCCCTCCGCCAAAAGGTAGACATCCATGTCGCCCAAAGTCGGTGCAAAACGATAAACGTCTTCGGCAATATAGGTATAATTTTTATCGTTGGTAATACGGAATTTATAATCGAAATCGTCCGTACGGCCGAGCTCAATCTGGTAGAAACCGCGTTCATCAAGCTTGGTCATCATGCCCAAAGAATTTCCGGCACCGTCCAAGACCTCAATCGATACGGAATGCGGCTGATAAGCGCGAATAAAAACTTCTTTTGACCCCTTGTTTTTATGTATCCCCAAAACGGCGAAAACATTGCCGTGATCACCGTCGATGACGGCTTCCATTTCCTCTTTCGATAATAAATTCTGCATGAAATTTTCCTTAAATTTAACAACATAATTAACAGAGCTTTCAGACCTCCGAAAAGCTCTTTTAGATATCTATAATTTCTAATCAATTTAAATGCAAGACCTAATTCAAAAAGCGATTTAAATTTTTATAACTCTTACATATTTTTTGACTTTTTTTGCCGATATTTCGGATTAAGTATTGACGGATAAAATTTTGTATGTATATTAAATAATGTTTATTGAATTTTATTTGGAGTTAGTGATTATGGTAAACAACGAACAAGCTATCAGAGAAGCTGCCTATTATATCTGGCAAAATGCCGGCTGCCCGTCTGGTCAGGATGAATATTTCTGGTCGATGGCTGTAGAACAGCTTTCCAAATGCAGCAAGTCTTCCTGCGCCAAAAAGTCGTCTTCTTCCAAGACTTCTTCCTGTGCCAAAAAGTCTTCTGCTAAAAAATCTTCTGCTAAAAAATCGAAATAAATTTCGCTTCTTTCAGAAGTAAAAATCTCCGTCGGACGGCGGAGATTTTTTTTTACTTTTTCACCGCCAAAATTATCCGGCCGGCCACTTCTTTTTCCCCTTCGGTCCGCAAGATTTTCCGCTCATTTTTTACCACTTCAAATCCTTGCTTGCGCAAAACATTTTCTACATATTCCGGACGGTGCACAAAGCGTGATGAAGGCATCAGAAAAAAGTCTTTTCCGTTGGTGGTGTTTTCCGAAATGCTGAAGGCAAAAACTCCGTTTCGGAACATCAGCTTCCCTATTTCCGCAAACAAGGAATCCAACCGCCCGAAATAGGTAAAAACATCGGCGGCGGTTACGATCGAAAAACGCCTTTTAATCTGCGCGCAACAGGAAGAAATATCGCCTTGAATCAATGAGGTATAAATATTTTTATGTTCTGCTTCCTTCAGCATTCCGGCCGAAATATCCATGCCGACAAAACGGCTTTGCGGAAAATTTTCAGCAACGGCCGCAGCACATAATCCGCTGCCGCATCCGAGATCCAAAATCCATTTTTGATGCATGACTTTACCCGCAAAATATTCCGCCAACATCCGGCTGATTTCCTGCGGGACACAATAGCCGAGTTCGGCCAAAACCTTATCAAAATCCGGAGCAAAGACGTCAAAAAGACTCTCAACATATTCCGGTTCGGAACAGATGAATTTATTGTCTTGATGAAATGATTTGTAACATTGCCTGACGATGGCATTATGCGGATATTTTCGATGCCATTTTTGCAAAACAGAATCCACGGTATCATAGCCTATCATATCTGCCGTTTCATAAATCGTATAGGCCAAATTCAACTGATGTTCTTTTTGGCCGCCGCTGAGAACAACGGCCTGCCAGGCTTCGGCCAACGCCTGTTGCAGACGGCCGGTTTGCTGACAGGTCTGTGATAAATAATTATGCCACCAGGGATTGGCGGCGTCACTGCGAATCAGCTCTGCAAAAAGCGGGGCCGCAGCCTTGAAATTTTCCGTTTCAAAATATGCTGTTGCCAGATTGGCCCGGGCGGCAAAATGTTTTGGATCGCGTTTGAGAATCCGCCGATATATTTTTATTGCGTCGGCAAATTTTTTTTGCTCATAAAGATTATTGGCTTTGGTCAATAATTCTTTAATTTTTTGTTCCGAAATTTTTGAGAAAAAACCAAACATCCGCGCCCTTATTTTGCATGATAGACTTCAAACAACTTGTTTTCATAAGACGGTTCGGACAAGTCTTTGATTATATTCAAAGTATCCGGCTCGCGATTTTGTTTATGAATGATAACCCAGTCGCCGGTTTGCGGCTTGTTTTGCGGTATCATCGGATAGGCATATTGATATAAAAGTTTGTCATAAACGATTTTATTATACAGCATTCTTTTTAAATCTTTGAGATTATAAAACTTGGTTTTAAAAACCATCGGATAAGGATAAAAATAATAGTGATATGCCATGTTCCATGTTTCAAAAGCCCATATCTGCCGCTCGTCCGGACAGGGCCTTTCAATAAGGAAGATATTTATCGGTTCCTGTGTTGTCTCTTGTCTTTGTTGCGCCATAAAATCGGCGACCTGGCGATAATAATGCCCTTCTTCACTTGTATAACCAATAATGTCTGCCCGGGCCGAATAAGCCAAAATTGTTACCGATACAAGCATCAAGACAACAAAATTGCGCATATTTTGAAACAACCAGGCAAGAGCAAAAAGCGTCGGCAGCAGTAAATAATATGTCTTGCCGTACAGATGCCATGTTTTCGGTATCAGTCCCAATATTATCATACCAGCGGCGACGCTTATCCCGCCGACAAGAAGTCCACCGCCGCGAAACATCGGGTTTATCCGGGAATCCGAATGTTTTTGCATCTGCCACAACAACACGACAACGGCGGCCGTCAACAGGCTCAACTCAAAACCGTAATACCGGATAAATTCCTGCAAACTGCTGCTCTGATTAAAGGACAAATAAAGATTTTCGTCGGTTGACGGGATCAGCAAAGAATAAGTTACAAGAAAAGAAAACAGACCGATGCCCAGCAAAACTTCCAACGGCATTTTGCCCAAGGTACGCCATGGGTGCAAAAAACTTCGCGGCGTTATGTCTTCCTGCCATATACGATACAAAACCGATGCCACTACAATACCAAAGTAAAACAAAACGCAGTTTTCCTTGGTGTACAGGGCCATAATCATAAAAAATAAAAAGCCGGTCAACCAGCGGAATTTTTGCGTGCGGCAGAAATGACGCAGGCAGATAAGACTCAGCATAACGGCTATAATTATCTCGCGTTCGGAAAAAATAATCTGCGCCGTTTGCAGCATAGTCGGCGTCAACAGAAAAACCGCCAGCATCGTCAAACGCCGCGCAACCGGTATATAATTGAAGAAACAATACATACAGACAACCGCCACCGCCAGCTGCGCCAAGAGATATGATTTAATCATATATATATTGTGAGTGACGGCATACAGCGTACTTAAATCCCAAAAGGCCAGCGGCGTAATTCTTATGGTGTCAAAATTCGGAACAACGCCTTCTTTCATATTGCGCATGGTGCCGAAACCCATGGTGTCAAAACTTTCAAACAGCGAATTTTCCAGAGAAAAGACATAAACGCCGGTTATGACAAAAGCGGCAACAAGAAAAAACAATCCCCACCAATCCTTAGGTGAGCGGCGGTTGAATTTGTATTGCTCGTCATAAAACAAACCGGCCCATAAACCCTCTTTTAGCGGCCGGCGCAGTATCCATACCGCCAGAGCCAGGACTGCCGCCACAATCAACAGCCACGGCAGCCACAACCGGCTGATCAGTATTGCCGAATTAAACTTCAGAAGATTCTCCAAAATATGATCACGAAACAACGGAATATCGAACATTTTATTTTTCCTTCAACATCCATTTGAAGCGTAATTTTTGCAACATCACCAGGATATACGGATAATACCGCCGCGGGCAAGACAAAATGCCGGCGATTTTTTGTTTAACCAACGTATCGGCCTTTTTCATCTGTCGTTTACGGATTAACGAACAATTGGCGCCATGCAGATTATACTGCAGCAATATCTGCGGAATATTGGCAAGCCTTAAACCGGCAGCAAGAACCTGCACCACCAAATCATAATCTTCCGCCGGCGTATAGCGGACGTCATAACAAATACCGCAATCCGCCAAAAGTTTTCGGCGATACATGGCGGTCGGATGCATAATAACATTGCCTTTTCGGACATCCTGCCATGTCGGAAACAGCGGGTGACACCACACCCAGCCCAGGTTAACCAACCAGCGCCGCCACCATGGTGTTGTCCGCGGCGCAAAAAGCTCAAACCAGGAACCGACCATGGCAATATCAGGGTGCGAATCCAAAAAGGCCGCCTGAATCCGCAAACGGTTCGGCAGGCATATGTCGTCATTATCCAAAACAGCTATATACTCCCCGCGTGCCTGTCTGAGCAAAAAGTTACGCGAAGCGGAAATGCCTTGGTTATGCTCATGTTGAAACAGGCGAATGCGGTTATCGTCAAATTGTTTGATAATTGCAACGGAATCATCTGTCGAAGCGTCATCGACCAAAAGCAGCTCAAAGTCGCTCATATCCTGCCGCAAAACCGCCTTTACGGTTTCGGCAATAAACGGGGCGGCGTTGTAAACCGGAACACAGACGGAAATTTTGGGCTTAACGGTTGTGAACATATTTATAAAAACTTTTTACATTTCTGCGACAAGTCATAATATATTTAAAACAGTTTTGTCTGTCAATTACAAAGTCCCGATATCGAAAGGATGCCCATGCTGTACTACAAGCGTTTTAATCCGGAAAATAAAAACGACAGCCTGACACAGATTTATGCTTTTATCCGACCGGACAGCACGGTGTTGGATGTCGGCTGTGCCGGCGGTGCCCTGGCAGGAGCGTTGAAACAAAATAAAAATTGCCTGGTCTACGGTCTGGAGGGAAATTCGCAAAACGTAAGCCTGGCTTTGAACTCCGGTTTTTTTGCCGAAATCAATCTGCAAGATCTCAACCTGCTTAAAGTGAGCGATTATCCCGATTATCAGGCTAAATTTGATTATATTGTCTGCGGCGATGTTCTGGAGCATCTGCTGGAGCCGGAAAACGTGCTGACCAAATTGAGAAATTATCTTAAACCGGACGGCAGAATGATTATATCCCTGCCCAATGTTGCGCATGCCAGCATTAAAGCCAATTTGCTGCTTGATGATTTTTCATATACGCCTCTCGGCATACTGGATAAAACACATTTGCATTTTTATACTTACCGCAGCATCGCCCGGCTGCTGACCGACGTTAAGCTGACTATTGTCAAAGCCTCGGCGGTATCCATGCCTGTCGACGGATATCAGCCTAACCCGACGACCAAGCTGCCGGCGGCCGTCCGGAAATTTATTTTGAATGATATTCACTCCCATATTATGCAATATGTCGTCTGTTGCCGGATTGAAACACGGCGCCGCAGCGCATATTTGATAAACCTGCGCATGTTGCGGAATCCAGGCTCCGTAACCGTTGCCGAAAAGAATTTAGTGTTTGCCTTAAAACGTTTTATCATCACCAAATTTCCCGGTTTATGCCCGCTTTTGGAAAAACTGCGAATCTATCGTTAGGAGAAACATCGTGAAAAAACTTGTTGTTATTTTACCCTGTTACAACGAAGAAGAAATTCTCCCCCGGACGATACAAAAAATGAAAAAGCTGATGACGTCACTGATAAAAAGTAAAGCGATATCGGATACCAGCCGAATTTGTTTTGTTGATGACGGCAGCCGTGACGCCACCTGGACAATCATCAGCCAAACCTGCCGCAAAGACAAACTGTTCAGCGCTTTAAAATTATCCCGCAACTTTGGCCATCAAAGCGCTATTCTGGCCGGTATGTATGATGTGTCGGCAGATATTTATGTGACGATTGACGCTGATTTGCAAGATGATCCGGACTGTATTCCGCAAATGCTTGACGCACTTCTCAACCAAGGTTGCGACATTGTTTACGGCGTGCGCAATTCCCGTAAAAGCGACAGTTTTTTAAACGCGCCAGTGCCAGTTTATATTATCGCCTGCTAAAGCTTCTGGGGCTTAATATCGTCTATAACCATGCCGATTTCAGAATGATGACCAGGCGAGCGGTCGAAACGCTCAAACAATTTCCCGAACGCAATTTGTTTTTGCGCGCGATTGTTCCGTTAATCGGTTTCAAATCGGCGCAAGTTTATTACGAGCGTACGCCGCGAACGGCCGGCGAAACGAAATATCCGCTCAAAAGCATGGTTGCTTTGGCCTGGAACGGCATTTCAAATTTTTCCATCGTACCGCTGCGACTGGTGACGTTTATGGGTTTTATGGTTTGTTTTGTCAGCTTATTTTTCATATCCTACGTCATTTACCGCTGGTCGCAACAGGGAACCATCGTCGGCTGGGCCTCGACGGTAACCATCATAACTCTGTTCAGCGGTCTGCAGCTTTTATCACTCGGTATTATCGGTGAGTATCTGGCCAAAGTTTTTGTCGAGGTCAAACAACGGCCTTTGTTTATTGTTGAAGATAAAATCGGTATTGACGGAGATGCTTAATGTCTATTGAGAAAGTCAGAGAATTTTTTAAGCCTTACGGATTGGAAACTTCAATCATGGAATTTGACGTATCCAGCGCTACGGTTGAACTGGCCGCGGTTGCTCTGGGCTGCGCACCGGAAAGAATCGCCAAGACGCTGTCTTTTGCTCTGGGAGACCGAGTTATTTTAATCGTTACGGCCGGCGATGTCAAAATAGACAACGCCAAATACAAAGCTCAATTCGGCGCCAAGGCCCGTATGCTTTTGCCGCAGGAAGTCGCCCTCAAAACAGGACACGCAGCCGGCGGCGTCTGCCCGTTTGCCGTACCGGACGGCGTTGCGGTTTATCTTGACGTTTCATTAAAGCGTTTTGCAACGGTTTTTCCGGCCTGCGGCAGCAGCAACAGCGCCATAGAAATGTCGCCTGCCGATTTGGAAAAATATGCCCGTCCGGCCGGCTGGATTGACGTTTGTAAAAACCAGCAGGTTTAGTTATCGGACAGGCGAACAATCGCCTCTTCTATCCGGCGGGCACGGATTTGCGGTATTTTGATTTTCAAACGCCCGTATTGCAGTTTGACGTTCTTTTTATTCTGCGGAATATTGTCCATTAAGGCAAATAAAAGACCGGCAAACGTCGTGCAGTCATTGGGCGGAAATTTTACTTTCAAAGCTGCGGAAACTTCTTTTAATGATGCCGAACCTTTAATCAGCCAGGTATGGTCGTCAATTTTTTCGACCATCGGATCTTCCGGCGGCAACACCGTGTCGTTTCCGAGTTCGCCGACAAGTTCTTCCAACAGATCTTTCATGGTAACAATACCGGTAATACTGCCGTATTCGTCGACGACCACGGCAAAATGATTCCGGCTTTTCTGCATATTGATGAACAATTCGTCGATATGCAGCGTGTCAATGGTTATCTGCGCCGGCTTTACCGCTTTTTTGATAATTTCCGCCTCACTTAATTTTTTATATTTCAGATAATCTTTAATCGTGATGACACCGACGACATTGTCCTTGTTTTGGCGATAGACCGGATAAACCGAATAGCGGGTTTTAACCATTATTTTTTCCCACTTTTCTTTGGGATCATCAGCGTTTAAGAATGCCACATCCAGGCGGTAGGTCATAACATCGCGGACGCGTTTGTCGTCAAACTCAAAAACATTGTTGAGCATCTTTTTTTCAATATCATCAATACCGCCGCCTTCGCTGCAGGCATCAATCATTATACGCACCTCCTCTTCGGTAACCTTACGATTTTCAACATTCGGATTGATACCGATAAGCCGCAGGACGGCATTGGTCGAAACCGTCAAAAAACAAATCAGGGGCGTTGAAACGGCGGCAATTGCATATAAAAACCAGGATACAGCCAAAGAAATTTTTTCGGGGTTTTTCATGGCAATGCGTTTGGGGACGATTTCGCCGAGAATCAGCGTGAAGTATGACAGAATAACGGTAATGCCGATAACCGCCAGGACATCAAGCTTGGAACGGGCAACAGGCACGCCGCAGGCCAGCAGCCAGTCGACGACCTTGTCGGAGAAATTGTCTGCCGCAAACGCACTGCCCAGAAAACCGGCTAAAGTAACCCCGACCTGGATGGTGGCCAAAAATTTGGCCGGCTGAATTGTCAGGGACAGCAACCGCTTGGCCCGGCGATCCCCCTGATCGGCCATTTTTCTGAGTTTGTTGTTGTTTACGGAAATGACGGCAATTTCGGCGCCGGCAAAAACGGCATTAAAAAAAATCAATAAAAGCTGAAACAATAACAGTTCAACCGTGGTATATTCTGACATAAGCCCTCTTATAAAAATTATTTCCTGATTTGTCAGTGTAAAATGAAATGGTTAGAACATTATTAATAAACGGATTTTTTCCTTTACTGTCAAGGGCTTTGCTCGAAAAAAACAAAATTTTATCATTTTTTTTGAAAATTTTGCTTGAGTTATGAAAAAATTATGCTATTACTATCAACCGTTACAGGTCAGCGGATTGTAGTTCAGCCTGGTAGAACGCTTCGTTCGGGACGAAGAGGTCGCTGGTTCAAGTCCAGTCAATCCGACCATCTAAAATAAAAGCTGCCTTCCATGGCAGTTTTTTTTTACACCCTTGAACCAGCGACCTCGAAAGAGGCTCAAGGACAAAAACAACCGATGCTATGATGCCTGTATTAACATGATGGGAGATAATATCCATGGACGAACAAAGACTGATTGACATCGAAACGGCTCTGGCCAACCAGGAACGCACGCTTGATGAGTTAAGCCGGATTGTTTACGAACAGGGAAAAGAAATCGACCGGTTGGTTAAACTCAACAAATATCTGCGGGATATGATCGACAAAGATGTGGTCAAGCCCGAAACCGAAGAAACTCCGCCGCCGCATTATTAAGGTGTTGAAACACAAAGAAAGTTTCATGATGAAAAATTTTATACCGCAGGCATTGATATTGGCCGGTTTTTATTTTGTTGTTTATTTTCTGGGTTCGCATACAAAACAATTTTATTTGCTGCGGCTTGATGATATTGTCTTTATTTGTTTTATGATTCTGCTTGTCTTTCTGTATCTTAAAGGGAATTTCGGCTGGTTGCAGCGTTTTCAAACCAAACACCGCATTATCTCTGATTATTTGCAGGCCCTCGGTGCGGCTAAATATTTCGGACTCGTTATTTTCGGGCTTTGCGGAATCGCGCATGAATATGAGATTTTGACCGGTCAATTCGCCAGCCGCGGACATCCTACGCCCAGTATGCGGTTTGCCTATTATATGAACTATGTTTATGTTATCATTTTAATAACCGGGCTTTGGCGGGCAACACACAAAAATTTTATCGCCAAGTATTTTCGGCTGTTCAAAAATTCAAAAACACCACCGCATCATTAACGCTTGCATAAGCAATTTATGATGTTATATTATAAATATTCGTCAGGAGATATACCGAATGATTGATTGGAACGCTCTTTATAAGGTATCGCTCGGACTTTATGTCCTGGGCGCCAAGGACGGCGAACGCCCGGTCGGCAGTATTGTCGACGCGGTGATGATCGCCGCCAACAAGCCCTGTGCGCTGGCGGTTTCGTGCAATAATGCCAGTTATACCAAAGCCTGCATTGAGAAAACCAAAGAATTGTCGCTCTCGGTGTTGCCAAAAGATATTGATCCGTTTGTCGTGGCCAACTTTGGCTTTCAGTCCAGCAAAAATGTCAACAAATGGGATATGGTTACGGCCGGTGAGCTTAACGGACTGCCGGTTTTGCCGCAAGCACTGGCACATATTACGGCAAAAGTCGTATCGCAGTATGCCTTTGAAAGCAATACCGTATTTATTGCCGAAATTACGGCGGCGGAAAATATCCGCGATGCCGAAAACCTGCTGTATGAAGATTACCGCAGCAAGTTCAAAGACGAAGTAATTAAAAGTTTTCAACAACATATGAAGGAGAAAGCCAATGGCTAAAAAATGGGTATGCACCGTTTGCAACTATGTTTATGATGAAGAAACGCCGTTTGAGGAACTTCCCGACGACTGGACATGTCCGGTCTGCGGTGTTGATAAATCATTCTTTGAGGAAAGAGAAGTTTAGTAAAAAGGCCGGAAAATTATTCCGGCTTTTTCTTATAACATTTTTTTCAATTCATATAATTTTTCTAAAGCTTCACGCGGACTGAGGTCATCCGGATTGAGATGTTCCAGTTCCGTCAGGGCGGCCGGTTTTTCTTCCGTTTTCGGTTTTTCAAAGACGGCGGCAAACAACGGCAGCTCTTCGGCAATGTCTTTCGGTGAAAGCCCTTTTCCCTGATGCTCAAGATTATGCAAAACCTGATCGGCACGGCGGATAACCGATTTCGGCATACCGGCCAGTTTGGCGACATGAATGCCGTAGCTGCGGTCGGCAGCGCCGTCCGTTACCTCATGCAAAAAGACAACTTCGTCGTTAAATTCTTTGATTTTCATACAGTGCAGGCTCAAACGCGCCAATTTGCCGCTTAAGGACGTCAGCTCATGATAATGCGTGGCAAACAGCGTCCGGCAACGATTGATTTCATGCAGATATTCGACCACCGCCCAGGCAATGGACAGGCCGTCAAAAGTTGCGGTACCGCGGCCGATTTCATCTAAAATGACAAAAGAGCGCTCGTCGGCCTGATTTAAAATGCCGGCAGTTTCCACCATCTCAACCATAAAAGTGGAACGTCCGCGTGCCAAGTCGTCCGACGCACCGACACGGGAAAATATTTTATCGACAATTCCTATTCTGGCACTTGAGCAGGGAACAAATGAGCCCATCTGCGCCATGATGGCAATAATGGCATTTTGACGCAGATAAGTTGATTTACCGGCCATATTCGGACCGGTCAAAAGCCACAAATTTCCCTGCGCGCCGCCCATGCAGCAATCATTACCGACAAACGGGCCGGCGTTCTCACGGCGCAAGAACTGCTCTACCACCGGGTGACGCCCTTCTTTGATCTCAAAAGCATATGAATCGTCAACCACCGGCCGGCAATAATTATATTCAACGGCTAAATCCGCCAAACCGGCGGCAACGTCTATTTCGGCAAAAGCGTTTGACGCCTTGACGATATCGTCAGAGGCCGCCCGGACGGAGTTGACCAGCTCGTCATACAACATCAGCTCCGTGGCCAAAGCCTTTTCGGCGGCGCCGCGGATTTTATCCTCCAACTCGGTCAGTTCAACCGTGGTAAACCGCGTGGCGTTCAACACGGACTGCCGAAAAATGAAGTTTTTGTCTTCCATTATCTGAGCGGCGTTTTTAGTCGGAACCTCAATAAAATAGCCGATAACATTGTTATATTTAACTTTGAGATGCGCAATGCCGGTCGCGTCGATGTATTTTCCCTGCAGTTCGACAATCAGTTTATGGCTGTTGTCTTTTAAGGTACGGAGTTCATCAAGCACCGGCGAATAACCGCTGCGGATAAAACCGCCGTCGCGGCTTAAAAGCGGCAGGTCTTCTTCCTGCAGCGCATCGGACAACTTGGCAACCAGCGCCGAATGCTCGCCCAGATCCGCCGCCGTTTTCTGCAAAGCCTCCGGCATGGCGGCCAGCATATCTGTTTTATCTGCCGCTTTAAAATGCAGCAAATTGCGTAATCTGGGAATAATGCCGAGGGTGTTTCTGATATTCAACAAATCTCTGGGACCGCCGCGGCCGACGCACAAACGCGAAACGGCTCTGCCGATATCGGCGGTATCTTTCAAAAGCTGCCGGATATCGGCACATAATTCGCGGCGTTTGACAAAAAACTCGACCATATCCAGACGACGGTTAATCGCAGCAATATCTTTCAGCGGACCGGCGACCCGCGAGGCCAGCAAACGGCCGCCGGGGCCGGTAACGGTGCGGTCAATGACTTTCAGCAAGGTTCCGGATTTATCGCCGGAAAGAGATTCCGTCAGCTCCAGAGAACGTCTGGTAGCGCCGTCTATTTCGACAATTTTACCGTCGTCAAGCCGCTGCGGATACAGCAATAACGGTATTTTGCCTTTTTGCGAGGTTTCAACATAATCAACCAATACACCGGCAGCACTGATTTCGGCCCGCGAGAAATCGCCAAAAGCGGCCAGGGTTTTGACTTTATATATGTTTTGCAGGCGGTCGCGGGCGGCTGTGCTGTCAAAACGCTCGTCCGGCCAGACGGTCAGCTGCTCTTTATAATTTTTAAGCACGGTAAAAATATTCGGATTATGCGCATAAGAATCGGCAATAATCATCTCGGCCGGCTGCAACCGGGACAAGGCTCCGGACAAAATGTTTTCTTCTCCCTGTGCGTCGAGAACAAATACCTGAGTAAAAAATTCGCCAGTGGAAATATCAACCCAGGCCAGCCCGAGGTTATCCGAAATTTTGGACACCGCCAGCAAAAAGTTGTTGCGTTTGGCGTCAAGCAGCGGTTCTTCGGTCAAGGTTCCGGCGGTCACCAGGCGGATGACCTCGCGCTTAACTACCGACTTGCCGCCGCGTTTTTTGGCCTCTTTAGGATCTTCGGTCTGTTCGCAGACGGCAACTTTATAGCCCTGTCGTATCAGCTTGGCAAGATAGCTTTCATAAGCATGAAACGGCACGCCGCACATCGGAATGTTTTCACCCTCGATTTTGCCGCGTTTGGTCAGGGCAATATCCAGCGCTTTGGACGCTTTGAGCGCGTCATCCAAAAACAGCTCGTAAAAATCGCCCATTCGGTAAAACAGCAGATAGTCCGGATATTCCCGCTTAATCTTAATATACTGGGCCATCATCGGCGTCAGCGCCGCCAGTTTGTCAAAATCAAAGTCCGTTTTCATATTGTCGCCAGCTAAAAATTTAGTATTTTTAAACTTGTTGCATTATATTATAGTTAAAAAGTTTGGTCTAGAATATTTTTTAGATAGTGGAAATAATCTGATGTTTGAGAAATCGCGCAAGGCTCTCGGTTTTGAAAAGAACACCCAGTTTGTCGAAAGAATTTTGTTTTTAAGCTTTCCGACGGCGCTGGTATTTATCGTGCTGGCGGCCTTTAATATGGTTGATCCGACACTGGCGGTGCTTTCGCTGGCGGCGGTTGTCGTATTCAACATCGTTCTCTTGTTTCCGCTGACTTTTGAGCTGCAGCAGATTAAGAAATATGTATCCAAGCTGGCCAGCGGCGAAATCGGCGAACAGGATATTCTGGCGCTGTCCGAAGATGAATCCAAAGAGCTGGTCGAGGCCATCAATAACATGCATCATTTCTGGGCACAAAAAGCCGACCTGCTTGAGGCGCAGACAATCTCGGATACCGCGGTGCTCGACAGCCTGCCCGATCCGATTATCATGATTGACCGGGCCGGTAATATTTTAGGCGCCAATTTATCCGCCCGCACCTCTTTCGGCGATAAGATAACCGATAAAAATATCGACCAGGTTTTTCATTCCAACAATTTCATCAATGCCGTTTCCAGAGTTCTTAATAAAGAAAGTCCTTCGGAAAATCTGATTTTTTATGTGGAAAAGCCCGTTGACCAGAAGCTTTATGCCCATATCAAACAACTGCCCTGGCTATCCAAAGGGCGAGCCGTGGCGGTTATTTCCATTTATGATTTAACCAAGTCGATGAAAATCGAAAAAATGCAGTCGGATTTCGTGGCCAATGCCAGTCATGAACTCCGAACGCCGCTGTCAATTATTTCCGGCTTTGTCGAAACGTTGCAAACCTCGGCCAAAGATGATCCCGATGCACAAAAGCAGTTTTTGCAGATTATTGCCGATCAGGCCGAATATATGTCAAACCTTATTGAAAATCTTTTGTCGCTCTCACGAATCGAACTTAATCAGGACGAACATCCGCAAGATGAGGTTGAAATAGCAACAATTGTCGATGATGTGGCCAAATCGCTGGAGATAAAAGCGCAAAGCAACCAGATGAAAATTCATATCATCAAAGATGCCGCTCTGGCAACGGCCAAAGCGGACCCGCAACAAATCAGGCAGATTATTCAAAATTTGACCGACAATGCCATCAAATACGGCACCCCGGGAACCGAAATTACCATCCGGTTGAATAATGCCGACAAAATTCCCTCTTCCAAAACCATTAAAACGGCACCGGGAAAAGCCGTGGCGATTTCGGTTAACAACAAGGGGCCCAAAATCGGCCCGGAAAAACTGGCGCGGCTGACCGAACGCTTCTACCGACTGCAGGAGCACAAAGACAAAAATATCAAAGGGACAGGGCTCGGTCTGGCTATTGCCAAGCATATCATCATCCGGCATCAGGGAAACATAACCGTCAATTCCAACGGTTATAACGGAACGACTTTCACGATTTATCTGCCGGTATTTAATACCGATGAAGCTCCGGTTTCCGGCTCTTTGTAAAAATGCATAAACACAACCGGTTTAATATCGGTGGCCTTGAATATCTGCCGGCGGATACGGGCAGCCAGATATTCTTTAATCTGGTTGGCGTTATAATTTAATTTGATGATTTCTTTATCAATATCTTTGAAAATATCGGCTATGATTTTATCTCGCAGCTCGGCAAAGGCTGCCTCTTCCAGAATATCAATAGAACTTATCTGCAAATCAACCAAATGCCAGTCGGCCGCAAAAAAAGCGCTGATAAAAACCGAACAGTTATAAGCAATACGCTTGCGGCTTTTAACCAGTTGAGAATCAAGCGGCGTCAGCTGTTTGCGGTCAACCCCGAGTTTGCGGGTGAAGACATCGGCCACGATTTCGCCCCGGCCGTCTTTTAGCAGCGCCACCTCGCCGTCACGAACCGTCAGCACATTGCCGACACCGTTTTCCAGCGCCAGTTTCTTCTGGCGGCGGATATTGCGTTTGTCCCCGTGAACCGGAATAACCGTCTGCGGTTTTAACAGCCGATACATGGAAAGAATTTGTTCCGGCGTTGCGTGGCCGGACGCATGAACCAGATAATCTTCCGCCGAAATGACCGTAACGCCGGCATCGCGCAATTTTTCCTGCATGCGTTCGATTTTTTCTTCATTACCGGGAATAATCTTGGAAGAAAAAATAATATTGTCACCTTTGCCGAGGATAATGTCTTTGCTTTCGCCGTTGGCTATACGGCTCAGGGTTGAGCGGTAATTACCCTGCGAACCGGCGCAAATATACAAAACTTTATCCGAGGGGATATCGCCGGCGTCTTTAATATCATGAATCGGCGGACAATTCTGCAAATAGCCGCATTCGCGGGCGATTTTTAGATTCTGGTTCAGCGAATGACCGACCACCACCGCCGTACGGCCGGCAGCAGCTGCGGCCAAAACCAGGCTCTCAAGCCGCATGATGTTGGAAGCAAAACAAGTGGCTACAACCGTATTTTGTAAAGTCGGCAGCAGTTGCATCAGGCTTTCGCGGATTTCATACTCGCTTGGTTCCGGAAGCGTTTCGGACATATTGGTCGAATCTCCGACATACAGAGCAACTCCTTCGGCGGCAATCTTTTGTAAAACGGGATAATCCGTCGGCAACATCATCGTTTTGCCGTCATCAAAGCGCCAGTCGGTGGCATGCAGAATATTGCCGTAGCGCGTGCGGATAAACAAACCGGCACTCTGCGGCACCGAATGAACCAGCGAAACAAACTCGACTTCAAAATTTTTCAGTTTGACGACCGGATTGTCGGTGGCCGAACGCAAATCGGCAAAGTTTTCCCAATGATATTCATGCAAACGCGCCCGGATGTGCCCCAGCGTGAAGTCATTGGCGTAAACCGGACACTGCAACAGCGGCAGGACATGACCGATGGCGCCGTAATGATCCTCATGACCGTGCGTGATGAACATGGCCTCGATATTATCGCGGTAGGTTTCCAGAAAAGACGCATCGGCAAGCCCCATTTCCATTCCCGGAAAATCATCGCGCAAAAAGCCGTATCCGGCATCAACGACAATAATCCTGCCGTCAACAATATAGGCAAACATATTAAACCCGACTTCCTCGGCGCCGCCCAAAGCAACAAAATAAATTCCTTCTTTTGTAAAACCTTCCATCTTATACCTTTTTATGCCAATAAATCACCGACTGTTATTTTAATCGTCTTTTCGTCCTGTTTTAACAATAAAAATCCCTGTTCGTCAATACCCTTAAATATCCCTTCCAGTACCCGGCCGCCGTGATTGATTTTAACCGGCTTTCCCAGACGATAGGCATATTTAAGCCAGGTTTTGCGAATCGCCGAAAACCCCTGCCGGCGACATAATTCCAGATTGGCGTCAAAATGACGCAGATAGGCTGCCAGAAAAACCTCACGACTGATATCAAACCCCAAAGACCGCAAATCGGCTGCCGGATAAATCAACTGTCCGGCCGGCGGTGCCGAGACCAGATTGACTCCCGTTCCGATGACGACGGTTTCGTTATCGGCGCTTTCAATCAAAATACCGCAGATTTTGGCGCCGGCAATCAAAACATCATTCGGCCATTTAATGGCTATATCCAGACCGGACGTCAGGCCGGCGATGGTTTCGGCAACACTGACGGAGGTTATGAAAACCAGATCGGAAACCGGTAGTCGCGGGCAAAAAAGCTGGCTCATAAACAAGTTGCCGGGACGCGATATCCAGCTGCGCCCCAAACGCCCGCGTCCCGCCGTCTGAACCACCGCCGTATAAACGACCGGCCGGCCATCGAATGCCAAGCTTTGCGCTTTAGCCAGATTATTGGTGGAATCAACCTCCTGATAATCCCGCCATAACCAGTTTTCCAACAACCGCTCGGCAATCATGACAAGCCTCCCAGAATAACCAGAGCATCACGCAACAACCAGGCCGGATTGATTAATGCCGCCACGATGACAATCACGTTAATAAACAAACATATGTAAATGGCCTTATCGGTGCGGTCAAATTTGTTATCCGAGGTTGCAAAAAAAAGTGTCCGTATGACCTGCAGGCAGGCGTTGGCCACAAACAGCTGGCTGACCAGGAGCAAAGCTATTTTACCCCAGGCGTCGTTTTCGGCCAAACCGCTGATGACGGACAGACAGCCGAAGAAGCCCAGTGTCGGAGCCAGCCCGGTCAGAGAAAGCATAAATACCAGCAACGCCGCCGAGATGTACGGGCGTCCCCGCGAAAAGCCGCTGACGGTTTCAAGTTCACTCAGATATTCACTGCGGCGTTTCAAACTGAGAAAAACCGTATAAATACCGGTAAAAGACAAAATGGCAACGACAATATAGGCAAAAGCCGCCATAATATCATCGCCGGAGAAACCTATCAATCCGGTCAGGGCAAAACCCTGGCAGTAAATGCCGAGAAAAGCAAACAACCGGCGCAAATTGTTTTCACGATTGGCCGACAAAGCGCCGACAGTTAACGACAAAACGGCAAAAATCGTTAAAAACGGTGCCGTTGTCTCAATAAATGACGGCAGGCAGCCGCGCATTAAATTGACCAACGTGCAAATGTAAATCAGCGGCGGGATCAGTGTCATAAAACCACAGACCGGCAAAACACCGACTGAGACAAAAGCCATAAACCAGGCATGAAACGGTACCAGTGCCATCATGAACATCAAAGGTGCCAAAATCAGCAAAACGCCGGCCAATGACACTGTTCCGCCGGGTTCCGCGGCAAAAAACGATTTGACCGCCGCATATTCAAAACTGCCGGTCTGATTGTAAATAATGCCTATTCCGCCCCACAGCAACAGGCAGAAAAACAAAGCTGTCCACACATAGGCCGCCGACACTTCTCTGACGCGGTCAATATCCCAATGGCGGCGGATCAAGCCGTAGCAGCCCGCACATACGAACGGCACCGCCAGCCCCAATGTCAACAATGATGAAGCTGATGCCAATATATCAAAACCGAACAGCAGCATAAAACAGATGGCATAAAATTTGAAAGACGGTCGGTTTTTGGTCAAAAACCATTTGGATGACAGATAGAACCATGCCCAAGACAGCAGATAAACAAATGTTTTAAACAATGTTGTCAGCGGCGTATTCTGCCAATACCGGGGAAAGACGCTTTTATTGTAAAATAAGATGGTACAGCAGATGACGGCCAACAAAAAAAACTGTGCCAGCGTAAAAAACGTTTTGGCCGTTTTTTCGCGGCGGAACAGATCAACCGGCCAGGCAACCAGAAAAAAAGCCAACATACATAATTCCGGCAGCAGAATGAACCAATTTTGCAGCAAACTTTTTCTCCCTACTCACTGATCACAAACCACAAAGGTCTGATAAACGACATCAACAGCATAAACACGACAAACAGCATAAAAATAAACAAACCCATCGGCAAATCCTCGTTTTTGCCCAAAATACATTCTTTGGTATCTGTCTTGAGGCGAAACATTTCTCTGACAAGAGCCGCCGCCGCAATGATGCAGGCCAGCATTAACAAGGTTCCCAGCTGAATATTTACCGACAGCAGCTGCGATAAGATAAGAAAGTTGTTGGTAAACATGGCTGATACCGGAAAACCGGCCGCGGCAAAAGTCAAAAACGAATAAATCAGCGACAATCGTTTGGCCCGGCACAAAAAACCCGACGACGTACTGTCATACAGGCGCTCTTGCCGGTAAACATATGCCGCGACAACCTCCAACGCCCCGAAAACCAGCAAAAATCCGAAAAGGGCATACCCGATGTTCAGCAAAATGAGATGATTGCCGCTGAAGATGCCCAGCAGATACATAATATAGTAAACCGTCACAAACGCAAAAATCTTATATTGAGCATCTTTATGGATAAAGCCGATCAGACTGATGAACAACATCGTGACGGTGCCAATAACATAAACCCAGATGAAATAGCCGCTGACGGCTTCCGGTATATGCTGCGGCCAGAATCTGACCAGGCCGTAAATTCCGCTCAACGGCAGGATTGACGAGGCAATAAAAACCAACGGATTGTGTATCTTTGACGTAACCGAAGAAATCCAATGATGAAACGGCCACACCGGTATCCGCGAAACAAAACCGAGCATTAAGGCTCCCCAGATAATATAACCGTTATTTTTGTCCCACAAAATTTCATCCGAACGGTCAAGCGTCAGGCTGCCGTAAAATTTGTAAATGAGCATGACGGCCACGAACAAGATGAACGCACCAATCAAATTATAAAGGAAAAAACCGCCGAGACGTTCGGTCTTTTTGAATTCGCCGAACATTCCAATCTGCATAAACAGCGGCAACAGCATGGCCTCAAAAAAGATAAAGAACGAAAAAATATCCGCTGCCACAAAAAAACCGGTCGTCATGCTCAGAAACAGCAGCGTTGAAACCATCAGCGGTTTTTGCCCCGCGGTTTCCTGCCGGATAAATATGACACCGCTCAAAATAATCAGGTGAACCGCCAAAATCATCAGCAACGATAAATTGTCAACCGCAAAAACCAGATTGATGTCCGGAACGGACAACCAATCAAATTTCTCAAACAGCTGCAGGCGGAGCGTCTTTTCATCAACCAGCATAAAAACCCGCCAGATCATAACCAGATTGGCCAAGATGGTAAATAAGGCCACATTAGAAACGTTATGAGTTGCATTTTCGGCATCATCTTTGGCGGTCAGGACAAACAACATTCCGACAAAGGGAATGCATATAATTAAAGATAAAATGGCAAAAGGACTATTCATAGGCATAAAAACCCCAATAAACCAGCATTATTAATATTCCGGATAAAATGCTCAGGATATAGTTAGAGCATCGCACCTCCTGAATTTTCCTGACACCGGTAACCAAAGCCGAAGCAGCGGCCGAAACCGTGCCGATAATGCTGCGCTCAATGACGACAAAATCAAAGACCAGCCACAACACCCGTCCCAGAAATTTAAGCGGCAAAATAATCAGTCTTTCATACAGACCGGACAAAACATCTGTCTGCCATATCGGCATATTGCCCAAACGAATCAGCCATAAAACCGGCATACCGGCCAAAAGAACTGCCGGAACCGCCAAAAGCTCATATGCGGCGATGTTCTTCCAGGCTGTATTTTGCCATATCAGCCAAAACGAAACGGCAACCAACGGCAGCCAGTACAAAATGCCGGCATTTTGCGCGAAGGCCATCACTTTTTCGTCTGCCCGCGGTCTGCCCCAATAGGCCATTTTTATATCCAGTGCCAGAACGGCCAAATATGCAGCCGCAAACATCATAAGCCCCTGCCCGCCGTTAAGGCTTGCAAAACCGGCTCCCAGTGCCGCGCACAATAGCAGCGTTAAAACAAAATTGCCTTTGGTACAACGCCAAAAACCACCCAGATATGCCATATTGTTTTCTTCCGATGCGGCATTGGATACGATCACGAAGATCACCGCAGCCAAAGTGTTAAAAATCAGCATCCAGGGAACCATGACCTGCAGCCGGCCGGAATTAAAATAAACCTCCGGCAGCATAAAAGCATAAACCGCTAATGATAATGATACCACCTTTGACTTGAGATTGTTGTTGATCAGCGCGCCGGCCAACCCCGGAACAACCGACAACAGACTCCACCAGGGCAGAATATTTGCCGTTAAATCGGATATTTGCAGCAGCGGCCGCAGTTTATCCGTTAAAATCAGACCGGAAAGCGGAACCGACAACGCCATAACGCAGATTATCCGATTAAAGGCGGCATCCTTCAGGCTGAAATAGTGACCGTTTAATAAAAACAACCCGCATTTGCAGCCGATGGCAAACAACAGCAAAAAAGCCACCAGATCCCGATGACGGCCGCCGGAAGCGTACTCCGGCAGTGATGACAGACTAACTGAAGACGTTTTGCCGTATACAATGGCCAGAGCCATAAATACGGCCATTTCCGCCAGAAAATTAAAAATAAAAATCTTCTTTTTGGCCAGAATCTGATCAGGCATATAAAAACTGATAATCGAAAACATACATCCGGCAAACATCAGCTGCAGAAAATCATGGCTGGAGGCCTGAAGAATCAGACCGACAAAACTCAGCAACATCAGCGTATTGAAATGCAGCGAATGTTTCTCAGAAGCAAAAAGAGTGTTAAGATACACCAACCCAGCCAACAGACATGTCAGCGGCAAAAACATATGCTGCATTCTTCTGGAAGACGAAATATTGATATCGGCCCGGAGTTCCTCATACGGAAGCCATTGATAAATGAAATTTGTCGTTTGCGGACGACTTAAATTTTCCATAAAAAAATAGGCCAGGATGCCCAATCCGGCAAAAATTAAAATTGACCATATCCGCCGACGACGTCCCTGTGTTATGAGCAGCGAGGCGGAAGCAATCACCAGCAGACAAATAAACAGTTGTAAAACCATAAAAAAAACCTAAATTAGCAAATTTTGGCCTTAATATATAAAAAAAACAAGGGCTTTTAAAGCCCTTATTTTTAACAGTTGCACAAAATTTAGTTTAAAACCGCCTTCAAATCCCTAATCAACCGTACGGGAACAACATATTCGCGGGCAACCTCATCGCCGTCAATCTCGGCAACCAAAACCTCGTCGACAGCCTTAAGCGGCTGACGGGCTTCCTGATTAATGTTACCCAAAAAGACCGAGCTTTCACGACTCCGGTATAATAAAGCCGTATCACCGCCGTCATAGACAAAGCGCGGATTTTCCGGTCCGCCGCGGCGCTGTTTGATCATAATCAGAATTTCGCCGGCGGCATTCTGCAAGATTTCATACGTTCCTTCGTTGTTTTCTGCGGGAATTTGATTATTTTCCATTTTTGCCTCATAGATTCCTGTTTGCAATTTTAGAGGTATGTTAGCATATAATTATTAACAAATACATTACATTTTCAATTTTTTTAACTTTTTTGTTTTTTTTAGTTGACTAAAATTTTTTTATCTTCTATATATGGGGCGATTTGTTAAGAGCGGGTGCGTAGCTCAGCTGGTAGAGCATTTGACTTTTAATCAAAGGGTCTCGGGTTCGAATCCCGACGCGCTCACCATTCTAAAGCCTTGTTTTTGCAAGGCTTTTTCTTTGTCCTTTTAACGGGATTCGAACCCAGACGGGTTCGTTCAATTCCGACTACGTTTCGCCACGGCTTCGATTTCTCTCGCCGGCTCAACAAGTCTCATTGCGTCTCCTTGTAAAAACAGCCACCGGCTGTTTTTACTGCGGCCGTCCGACGCGCTCACCATTCTAAAGCCTTGTTTTTGCAAGGCTTTTTCTTTGTCCTTTTAACGACAAGTATTTTAATTCAAAATCAATCTAATGGCGTTATAAATAATAAAAGCCACCAGCCAGGCGATGAAACATTGCAACAAAACAATCAGCAGTGCATAGCGGGTTCCGAGTTCTTTTCTGACCGTGGCCACCGCCGCAACGCACGGTGTATACAGCAGCGAAAAGACCAAAAAGGCATAAGCGCTTAACGGTGTTAGCAATGTCGGCAGCAGTTCTATTTTGCCGCCGAGCAGAACACCTAAAGTACTGACGACGCTTTCTTTGGCGGCAAAACCGCTCAAAAAGGCGGTTGACAAACGCCAGTCGTTAATACCAAGCGGGGTAAACACCGGCGTTATCAGGCTGCCGATTGAGCTTAAAATGCTGTCGGCAGAATTGTTTACCACATTCAGCCGGGTATCAAACGAGCTTAAAAACCAGATAACGATAGTGGCAACAAAGATAATCGTGAAAGCTTTGGTAATAAAATATTTGGCCTTGTAATAAATCAACCGCCAGACATTTTGCAGCCCCGGCATCCGATAGTTGGGAAGCTCCATCACAAAGGGTACCGCCTCACCGCGAAATACGGTTGATTTAAACACCAACGCCAGTATCAGACCGACAATGATGCCCAACACATACAGACTAATGATAACCATGGTCTGATAATGCTCAAAAAAAGCGGCCGTCAACAACACATAAATCGGCAGTTTGGCAGTGCAGCTCATAAACGGCGTCAGCAGGATCGTCATCTTACGGTCGCGCTCCGACGGCAGGGTTCGCGCCGCCATAATCGCCGGAACGGAACAACCAAACCCGATCAACATCGGCACAAAACTACGGCCGGATAATCCCACCCGCCGCAACAGTTTATCCATAAAAAATGCCACCCGCGCCATATAACCGCTGTCTTCCAGCAGCGATAAGAAGAAAAACAGCAGGACAATAACCGGCAAAAAGCTCAAAACACTACCGACACCGGCAAAGATACCGTCTATCACAAAGGAATTGACCACCGGATTCATGCCATAGTCTTCCAGCGTTTTCTGCACGCCCTCGCCCAGCATGCCGATCAACTCTTCAACCAATTCGGACAGAAAAGTTCCGAACGGTCCGAAAGACAGGTAAAAAATCAGCGCCATCAGCCCTAAAAATACCGGCAGAGCCGTCCAGCGGCCGGTCAAAATCCGGTCGATTTTTTCGCTGCGCGCTCTTTCCCGGCTTTGAACGGGTTTAACGACACAACTCTTACACAAATCATCAATAAAGGCAAAACGCATATCAGCCACGGCGGCTTCACGGTCCATACCGCTGTCCTGTTCCATCTGCGCCACAATCTTATCCAATATCCGACAATGTTCTTTATCAATCCGCAAAGCCTGAAGCAGCGGTTCATCGCCTTCCGTCAGTTTAGATGCGGCAAAACGCAGCGGGATTCCGGCCTTGACGGCGTCATGCTCAATCAGATGGGCTATTGAATGGATACAGCGATGCACGGCGCCTTCATCTTTGCCGCCGCACAGGCAGAAATCAACCCTGTCGGGAATTTCGCGATAACGGGCGACATTTTCGGCGTGTTCAACCAATTCGCGCACGCCCTCGCCTTTAAGAGCGGAAATCGGAATGACCGGAACGCCGAGCATTTTTTCCAGCCGGTTAATATCAATCGCTGCCCCGTTGGCCTTAACCTCGTCCATCATATTCAGGGCAATAACCATCGGCATCCGCAAATCCAAAAGCTGCAAAGTCAAAAACAGACTACGTTCCAGGCTGGAGGCGTCGATAATGTTGATAACGGCCTGCGGACGTTCATGCAGCAAAAAATCTCGGGTTACCAGTTCTTCTTTGGAATACGGCGACAGCGAATAAATTCCCGGAAGATCGGTTATGCTGATATTCGGCCGCTCCCGAATGATACCGTCAGCCCGGTCAACCGTGACTCCCGGAAAATTGCCGACATGCTGATTGGCGCCGGTCAGACGATTGAACAAAGTCGTTTTGCCGCAGTTCTGATTGCCGACCAGTGCAAAAGCAACCGGCACCTGTTCGGGAATAACCGGACCGGAAGCTTTGAGGTGCAGTTCCGACTTTTCGCCTTTGCGCGGCGCTGCGAAAATTTCCGATGATGACAGATTAACGGCTGTTTGAGCGGCTTTGCAGATATTTTTGATGGTAATGTTGCGGGCATCTTTTCGGCGCAGCGTTAACTCATAACCGCGGATTTTAAACTCCAGGGGATCGCCAAGCGGCGCCGTTTTAATCAGGGTGATTTCCGTCCCCGGTGTCAGTCCCATTTCCAGAAGATGCCGCCGCAAAGAATTTTTTGCCCCCGAAACCGCCTCAATAACGGCTGTTTTACCCTTAGGGAGTTCGTCTAAAGTCGCCATAGTCCGTCCTTAATACATCAGTTTTGTTTATTCTATGAATATAAAAGAAAAAGCGTTTTGGCAATCTTTTCCTTTTATTCATCAAAACGGTCGAAAAGAGCTTTTAGCTCCTCTATTTTTTTATCCTTGTCTTCCGACGAGGCAAAGGACTGCGCCACACAATGCTGCAAGTGTTTTTGCAGGATATTGGATTCAACGGCTTTGACCGCCGAGCGCACCGCCCGCAGCTGACTGATGATTTCCGGACAATAACGCCCCTCCTCAATCATTTTTTTGATACCCTCAATCTGGCCGGCAATGCGGTTCAGACGGGGAATATTTTCAAGATGGCTGGGATGTTTTTCCATGATTATTCCTTAAATTGCGGCGGTTTCGGGCAGAGCAGCCCTGCCCGCCGCATATCATTTTATTTTTTGCTGCCGCAGTTACATTCGGGGCAGCATTTGTTTTCTTCCGTGCACTGACAATTATCGCCGCAGGTGCAGTGTTCGCCGCAATGACAACCGTCTTTGCCGCACTGGCAGTTGTCGCCGCAGGTGCAGTTTTCACAGGTGCAATTCGGATTGTTGCATTTACTCATGATATTTTCTCCTTATCAAATATACCCCTTGCGGGTATATCTATATACATATACCCCCTATATGTATAAGTCAAGATATTTTTTCGATTGTTAACGCAACTGACTGTCTTTGCTGCCGCGGCGGTTATACAAACTGACGGCTTTATTTTGTTTGTCGGCCTCCTGCTGGCAGTCGATGCATAATCTGACGCCCGGCATGGCTTTGCGGCGGGCTTCGGGAATCGGCGCGCCGCATTCTTCGCAAAATTCCAGGCTTTCACCGGCGGGAACGTTTTTCCGTGCCCGAGCGATTTCGTCATTCAACGAATCTTCAATCTGCTGATTAACCGCATTATCTCCGGCCCATCCGACCGCCATTGTTTTTCTCCTTTTGTGGTTATTTATATCCTGTTGTCGTGCCTGACAATATCGGCCAGCTGAAAACGAATCGCTTTAGCCAAACCGTCCAGCGATGTTTCAACCTGAAAGCCGCGTTTGCCGGCGCTGAAAATAATGGCGGCAAAGTCTGCGGCCGAAGCATCAATCGTGGTCGGAAAATATTTTTTCATACCTATCGGCGAACAACCGCCGTGAACATAACCGGTCAACGGCAAAAGCTCTTTTTGCGGCAGCATATCAACCGCCTTTTCTTTGACCGCTGCGGCCGCTTTTTTCAAATCCAATTCAGCGGCTACCGGAATCATAAAAACATAATGCCGCCCGGATTTTGCCGCGGTTACCAGGGTTTTGAAAACCTGCGCCGGATTTTGCCCGAGCGCTGCCGCAACTTCCGTACCGCTGACGGCGGTTTCCGGATCATAAACATAATGTTTGTATTCCGTGCCGGACTTATCTAAAATCCGCATGACGTTGGTTTTTGTATCCATTGTTTTGTCCCGTATTTTATTTTTATCAGATATTAAGCCGTCCGCCGCATAAAGTAAAGCCCTTGTAAGCATTTTGCTTCAAGGGCTTTAAATTTTAAGCGATGCTGTCTAAGGCCCGGCCGATTTCTTCTATCGGACAATGCGCCAACAGCGGCCAGCTGTCGGACAGTTTACTCTGCCAGGCGGCAAGACAACCAAACTTTTGTTCATATTTATGATCCCAGCCGTAGTTGACAGGAATCATTTCCCGCCAAAGCGCCTCATCATAATCCTGAATCAGCTGCTGCGCTTGCAGACAGGCTTTAAACACATGAAAATAATACCACAGCAGATTGTTCTGATGGCTGTTGATTTCACGGCTCACCAGAGCACATTGAGCCTCTTCGCCAAGGGAATTGTAGCGCAAATACCGATAAACGGCATCTTCCGGTGCGGAAGTCAGAAATTGTATTTCGGCTTGTCCGCGCCAAGCATAAGGATAAGACATGATATTTGTCGTATCGTTCATCCGCAACCATTCCAGTTGTTTTTCTTCCGAAACCGGAGAAGGTCTCCGGGCAGAATAGCACAACCACCAGCTTTGCTGCCGGCCGTAGTCTGCTTCACTCGTACGGTCCTTGATAAGAGAAGTTGACAACCACCCTTTGAATGCTTGTTCGGCAGCGGCATCATCTTCATCCGTCGGACGTTTCAGTAATTTCCGCCGGTAAAGGATCTCTGCGGCATCGCTGTGCCAAATATTGCCGTGAATATAAGTCTGCAGCCAAATCAGATATTTATTATCACCATCAGCCAATATACGCTGGGAAAACGGCCATTTTATGCCATGCCACAGAATATACTGCCGTTTGTCCTGCAAACTGCCGCCGACAAGAAGTTTTACTTCCCCGAGAACAGTTTTTATACCGGGGATTTCCGTTAAATTTTGTGCCATATGTTTTAAGATTAGAATTATAAATAAAAAATATATTTTGCGTCAGTAAATCACAAACCTGTTTTTTGTCAACCTTTTTGTGAGATGAACTCCGGCGCAAATATTTTGTGAATTCTAACAATATTTATGCAGGCGCAACGCCCGGACGGCATTAAGAATAGCAATGACCGATACGCCGACATCGGCAAAAACCGCTGCCCAAATCGAGGCCATACCGGCAGCACCAAGGCCCAAGACCAAAAGTTTGACGCCGATGGCAAAAACAATATTTTCGTTGGCGATACGCAGCGTTTTGCGAGATATGCGAATCGCCGAGGCCAGACGCGACGGTTCGTCGGTCATGATAACGACGTCGGCTGCTTCGATTGCCGCATCGGAACCGATACCGCCCATAGCCACACCGATATCGGCCCGCGCCAAAACCGGCGCATCGTTAATACCGTCGCCGACAAACATCAGCTTGCCGACGGCCGATTTGGCGGCCAGCAGTTTTTCCAACCAGATTACCTTATCGGCCGGCAACAACCCGGCGTGAAACTCGTCAACGCCCAGACTGCGGGCCACGCTTTCCGCCACGGCCGGACGATCACCGGTCAGCATAACCGTTTGACGCACGCCCAGTTCTTTCAGCTGCCGGATTGCCGCGACGGCATCTTCCCTGACCTCGTCGGCAACCACCAGATAACCGGCATACCGGCCGGCAAAAATGATATAGACCACCGTGCCGGCAGCTTTGACGGAAGGCTGCGGCAGGCCTGATTCTGCCAACAATCTGGCATTGCCGGCCGCGGCAGGAACACCGTCAATCTCGGCGGTAATGCCGATGCCGAACAATTCTTTGACTTTGGCCGTCCGGTTCATATCCGGGGCTTTACCGTAAGCCGCCTTGATTGATTCGGCAATCGGGTGATGCGAATAAGCCTCAATATGGGCGGCTATTTCCAGCAGGCGTTCCCGCGGCATTGCCTCCGCCTTAATCTCCGTTACGGCGAAGCGTCCTTTGGTCAGGGTGCCGGTTTTGTCAAAAACAACGGTTTCGGTATGCGACAAGGCCTCAAGATAGTTGCTGCCCTTAACCAGGATACCGCATTTTGACGCCGCACCAATGCCGCCGAAAAAGCTCAGCGGAATCGAAATAACCAAGGCGCAGGGACAGGAAATAACCAGAAAAGTTATTGCCCGGTATCCCCAGTCACGAAACGAGGCGTCTGCCAGAAACAACGGCGGCAAAACTGCCAACAGCAGGGCTATGATGACCACCGCCGGCGTATACCAGCGGGCAAAACGGGTAATGAAATTTTCCACCTCCGATTTTTGCGAACCAGCATTTTCAACCAGATCAAGTATTTTGGCAACCGTCGAATCGGTAAATTCCTTAGTGGTTTTAATTTCTAAAACACCGCCCAGATTAATGCAGCCGCCGACAACTTCATCACCGGCCTGAACATCGCGCGGCAGAGATTCACCGGTCAGAGCCGCGGTATCCAGAGCCGACGTTCCTTTTACCACTATGCCGTCCAGCGGTATTTTTTCGCCCGAGCGGACTTCAATAACCTCACCGACGGCAACTTCCTCCGGGCTGACAACCTGCATTTCGCCGCCGCGGCTTACCCGGGCGTAATCAGGGCGGATATCCATCAGTTCGGTAATGGAACGACGGGAACGGTTGACCGCATATTGCTGAAAAAATTCGCCGACCTGAAAAAACAGCATAACCGCCACGGCCTCGGAATATTCACCCAGAAAACAGGCGCCGAAAGTGGCCAGCGTCATCAAAAAGTTTTCATCAAATATCTGACCGCGGCTGATGTTACGCAAGGCTTTCATAATGATTTCGCCGCCGACGATAAAATAGGCCGCCGCCAGCATAACAAGACATGCGGTATCCGGCAGCGGCAGCCACGAGGCCGCAAACAAAACACCGGCCAGAACAATACGCCACAAATGTTTTTTCAGTTTTTTGGTCATCTTATCCCCCGCCGGTAAATTCAGTATCTGATTTCACAATCCGGTTCGATTTTGGAAATTATTTTTGCAATTTGCGGCAGAACTGCCTCAAGGTCACCGGAGGTTTCAATCACCAGTTTTTGTGCCATAAAATTAACGGTAGCATTATCAATACCCTCCAGCCCGCGGACGGCCGCTTCGATTTTGGCGGCGCAATTGGCGCAATCCAGATTTTCCAGCTGATAGACTTTTTTCATTTCCGCACCTCATACATTAAACGATTAAATATACGTTTAATTGTATACCAGCAATTATGCTTTGTCAACAGAGAAAATTTATATCTTATGATTTAATTCCGCCGCGGGCACTGGATATCCAGAATATCATCAACCGCACGGTGCACCAGGGCAGCCTCGGTAGCGGAAGAAAGTTTGTAATACATTTCTTTGCCCTCGCGGCGGCTTTCCAACAGCCCGGCCTGTTTGAGCAGACGCAGATGATGCGATACCGCCGGCGAACTCATACCGACCGTGACGGCAATGTTGTTGACGCAGGTTTCGTGATGACACAACAGCCATAAGATTTTTAGTCTTGACGCATCACTGATTAGCTGAAACGTCTCGGCGGCGCGGCCGAAAACTTTGTCGGCCGGCATATGATGCAAATCCGGCTCGGTCAGTTCATCATGCCGGTGTAAATGCGGTTTTTCGCTCATTATTCTTCTCCCGTATATTTAAGGATACACCGCGCAGTATTAAAAAAATCTAAACACCCTGCTCCAGCCGCAGCAGCCGCTCTTTAAGCTCCAGACCGCCGGCATATCCCGTCAGACGGCCGGATTTGCCGATAACGCGGTGACAGGGAATGATGATGGCTATCGGGTTATTATGATTGGCATAACCAACGGCGCGGCAGGCTTTTAAATTACCGATTTGTCCGGCAATTTCCTGATAGCTGCGGGTTTGACCATAAGGAATCGTCTGCAATGCCTGCCATACTTTTTGCTGAAACGGCGTTCCCGCCGGCCGGAGCGGCAGGTCAAACACCCGGCGGCGGCCGGCAAAATATTCGTTCAGCTGGCGGGCGGTCTCCCGCAGTAGCGGCGTTTCCCGGTCAATACCGCCTGCCGGCAAAACATCGGCAAAATCAACCCGCACCAGAGCGCCCGCCTCTTCGGCGATTAACATACGGGCAAAAGGAAAAGCGTATATATGCGCAAACATCTTTACTCCTGACTGTTTTTTTGATTGTAATGCCGGAGTTCGGGCGATGTCCAGCCCCGGCCGCGCCATATCAACAAATTTCCGACCGGCGTTTTATCAGGATAAAACGACCGGAAAACACTGTCAAAAAAACGTAATGCGGCAAAAAAATCATTCACAATGCAAATTTATACTGGACAATATATTTTTTTTGCTCTATAAGACACAAGTCTACTGACAAAACGGTTGCTCAGGTAGCTCAGTTGGTAGAGCAGAGGACTGAAAATCCTCGTGTCGGCGGTTCGATCCCGTCCCTGAGCACCATTTAAAAGCCTTGGTTTTCCAAGGCTTTTGTGTTATCAGCAAAGAACAATCAAAAACTACAAAATGCTATTTTGTGCAACTTTTGCCGGGTTGTTTATGTCAAACTTGCACAATTTTTGCACCGTCTTTCTTCACAAAATAAAAGGTATCCTCATCGTGCCGGTCAGACAATATTTCAATATCGTTTATCCGGTCTTCCTCCCAGTTATGAACCCGGGTAAAATTGCCGTTGCTGTCATATGGCATTTATATTTTCCTCCATAAAAAAAAGCAGCCTGTTTTGCCAGACTGCTTGTTGTTACAACATTTTGCTTTATTTATAATGATATCGACAAGACAACACCTGCAAAGAATTATCCACGATCCGATAAACCAGACGATGTTGTTGGGTGATGCGCCTTGACCAACAGCCGCTCAATTCAAACCTGAGCGGCTCGGGCTTACCTAAGCCGGAATACGGCGTTTCCATAATATTAAGGATCAAGTCCTTAATTTTTTGTGCCATTTTGGGATCACGAGCTTTTATTTCCTCATAATCCGCAAAAGCCTCGCGGGTAAAACTAAAGCTCGTCAAGCGTGACATTAATCAAATCCCCTTCATTTGCCTGTCTCAAACTTTCCCGCAAATGCGCCGCATTAACCGGATTAGAAAGCAGATAGCAGCTTTCCATCCAGGCGTTGTAATCGTCCAACGACATCATCACCACGCTCGGATTATTGTTGCGGGTGATAATCTTAACCTCGTTGTTGTTGACAACCTCGTCCATCAGCCGCGCCATATTCTGTCTGGCGCAGGTATAAGTAACAGCTTCCATGCCTTTTCTCCTTTCCTTTATATAATGTACAATATTCTGTACATATAGTCAAGGAAAATTAAGCTTTTCTTTCTCAGTCTACAAATCCCTGATATTCTTGACATATCTGCCCAAAGATGATATTTTACCACTATGAGCGATGTCTTGAAGTGCAGAAAATCGCGCAGCTGCCACCGGGGCATTATTCCCCGACACTGATGATGGACTAGTCACCGAAAGGTGCGCGCGACCGTCCAAGACATCGTTCAAGCGTTTAAAAGTATCTTTCAAAAGACTATTTGCCCAAAAGTAAAGACAAAAAAATCCCCGGTAGTAAATTTACCGGGGATTTTGCTGCAAATAAGACAGCTTATTTTGCCGTTGGAGCACTTTGCGCCTTGAGTTTGGCTTGCAAATCGGCAATCAGCGCATCCAGCCCGCCGGGGTTGTTTTTGATAAAAGCGGTGTATTCGCTGCGGGCAGACTGAGCCAGGCTGACACCCTCAATAACAATGTCTACGACCTTATAATCGCCGTTCTTTTCACGAACCCGCCACAAAACTTTTGCCGGAGCGCCCTGCTCCATCGGAACCTCCGAATTGACGAAAACCTGCCCTTTAGAAGAAGAAGGCGTCGTGCCCTTGAAAATAAAAGTCCGCCCCTTAAACTCATTAAACCTCTTTGACCAAGTGGCAATGTTCAAGTCGCGGTAGACGCTGATGAAGTCTTTGCGCTGCTGCGCCGTGGCGGTGCGCCAGTTGCGCCCCAGAACAAATTGTCCGATGAAGTCCAAATCCAGCGCATCGTTCAACAGGTTGTAGAACCGTTTGTCTTTTTCTGCCTGACTGATATTGGCATTGATGATTTGTTCAATTCCGGTGGCCGTCGTGTCTTTGATGAATTTTTCGGCCGCTTTTGCGTCAACATCAGCCCTGGCCGCACCGGTAATCAGGCAAAACATTGTGGTCAAAACCGTTAACAAATTTTTTTTCATCATTAAAATCTCCTGCTGAGGGTTAAATTACTCTTCCATTTCCGCGTCGAAGTCAAAATCATATAACGGGGTTTCGTCTTCCGTGGCAAAACGGCATTTAATCTGCCGCTGGTTTTGCAGATAAGCGGAGCGAATTGCAACATAAGGATCAACGGCATCTTTTGTCAAGCTGTTGTACAAATCCATATAGCCTTCAAATTTCGACACATACTTAACCACTGTATACGGATAAGAGATTTTGGCCCGGTAGTTGGCATCGTTATACGTCATCCAGTAAACCGGATCTGCCACAAAGTCTGCCATCGAACCGACAAAATTACGCGGATTCGACGGTCCGATAAACGGAATGACCAGGTACGGCCCGTCGGCAATACACCAGCTCGCCATCGTTTCGCTGAGTGACGTTTGATCCTGAACCAGTCCCCAACCGGCGGCGACATCAAATAACCCCGCCAGACCGAGAGTCGAGTTGATGGCAAACCGACTGATGCTGATTAAAACGGCTTTGGGCTCAAGCTGCAGCATATAGTTGAAAGTCGAAATCGGCTCATCCATATTGCTGACAAACGAGCTTATTCTCTGCCTGATGGTCGGTGTGGTAATTTTGCGATATCCCCGTTCAATCGGGAAAACAATGTTTTCATAAAACCCGTCGTTGAAGGCAAAAATCTTGCGGTTAACATCTTCATACGGGTCAGCCTCTGTTTCGCTGCGGTGAATATCGGTTGCACAAGCGGAAGTTAACATAATGCTTAAAACTGCCGCTGTTAATTTAGTTGTATTCAATTTTGCCTCCATTAGATGCTATAATCTAGGGCAATATACCATTTTTATTATTAAAATCAACCTTTTTGTCTAACAAAAATCACGGGAGTACCGGCGGCGGCGTAAATGTTACAAAACCGACATATTTTGTGTTTTGCTTTTATAAGGCTTTTCCCTTAGTATCAGCCGCAGAAAACAACTGCTAAACATTGAGGAAAAAAGAGAATGTTACAAAAACCTGAAAAATCAATTCCGCTGTTTGACTGCAAAACCACTCAGGAAGTGATTGGCCAGCAGCGCTTTTTGGACGCTTTTACCAAAGTTTTGAATCACGGCGGTTACTGCCAGGGACCGGAAACTAAAGAACTTGACAAAGCTTTGGCCGAATATTCCGGCACCAAATACTGCGCCACCTGCGGTTCCGGTACCGATGCGCTGACGCTGGCTCTGATGGCCTGGGGCGTTGGTGCAGGTGATGCCGTGTTCGTTTCGTCCTTTACCTTTGTTTCGTCGGCTGAATGTGCAGCGATTGTCGGTGCGACACCGGTTTTTGTTGATTCCGACCCGGAAACCTATAATATGAATCCGGCAGATCTGCAGCGCGCCATTGACGAGGTTAAAAAAGAAGGTAAACTGACGCCGAAAGTCGTTATTCCGGTTGATATTTTCGGCTCCCCCTGTGATTATGACGCAATTCTTAAAATTGCTCATGACAACGGTATGAAAGTTCTGGCCGACTCCTGCCAGTCTTACGGTTCAAGCTACAAAGGCCGCCGCGCCGGTTCTTACGGCGATATGAGCGCTACTTCTTTCTATCCGACCAAACCGCTCGGCGGTTATGGCGACGGCGGTGCCGCATTCACCAATTCCGAAGAGGAAAATGCTTTGCTGCAGTCCTGCCGTGTTCACGGTATGAGCCCCGAAGATCATTATGACAACATCCGTCTGGGTATGACCGGCCGTATGAATACGTTTCAAGCTTCGGTTCTGCTGCTGAAACTGACGGTGTTTGATCAGGAGCTGGAAGCCCGCGACAAAGTTGCCGCCCGCTATGACAACGAGCTGAGCAGCTATTTCCGCAAACAGCGTATCCTGCCGGATTGCCGGTCGGCTCGCGCATTGTATACCATTAATTGCGATGACCGCGATGAATTGATGGCCTACTTAAAAGAAAGAGGCATTCCCTGCGGTGCTTATTATCCGAAGCCGGTTAACGTTCAAACGGCTTATGCCAAATGGAACACCCGTTCGGTTCCGGTCTGCGAGAAATTGTCCAAGACGGTTTTGAGCATTCCGATGACGCCGTATCTGGACAAAGAGCAGATGGACTACATCATCGGCTGTATGAACGAATTTGCCGCTTCCAAACAGAGCAAAGTCGCTTAACGAACAGAGGCTGTATCCGTGTAAACCAAACTCCGCCGGCCAACCGGCGGAGTTTTTTGTTGTATGATTAATAAAAATATTATAAAAAGAGTATTTGGAAAGGATAATAAATTGGATAGACAGATTATTGAAATTTCAAAAGACGGTTTCTATCTTTCGCTAAACCGAGGTTTTCTCATTGTTGAAAATAAAGAAGCTGGTATTTTTCAAAAAATAGATCTGAGCACTATTTTATCCTTAGTTATATCTGCCAATGATGTCCTCCTTTCAAAAAATATTATTAACGCAATCTGCGATCAAGGCGGCAGTATTATATGCTGCGGACAAAACTATCTGCCAAAGTCAGTTATCTTACCCTATATCGGCCATTGGCTTATGGCTCCGAGAATAAAGCAACAAATAGAATGTTCCAAGCCTTTACAAAAAAATTTGTGGAAGAGTATAATTCAAAATAAAATTTATAATCAGGCTAGGGTTTTACAATTATTTTTCCCAGAAAATCAAAATATCGAAAGATTAAAAAAATTGTCTAAAGATACATTGAGCGATGACGCGACAAATAACGAAGGACTTGCAGCCGGAATATATTTTAAATCGCTATATGGCAAAAATTTTAAGCGAGAACGCTTGAATACAGATATAAATCTTTTACTTAATTACGCCTATACGGTTTTGCGGGCAATGGTTGCCAGAGCTGTTGTAGGGAATGGTTTACAACCATACTGGGGATTAAAACATTGTGCAAAAACAAATCCTTTGCCGTTGGTTGATGATTTGATGGAACCTTTTCGTGTGATAGCAGATAAAATTGTTTTTGAAGAAATAAATAAACTAGTTAACATTGAGCACATCAATTTAACACCTGAAATAAAGCGCAATATAACAAAAATCATAACCTACCCTGTAAAAATATCAAAAGGTGTTGTCTCATTACATGATGGAATTTATGATTTTGTTGGAAGCTTGGTAACCAGTTTTGAGCATAAAAAAATAATGTTAAAATATCCGGATATTTTTACTGTAAATAATTAATCTCTGATATGCTTACGTTTAATAACGATTATATAGACAATAAGTTATAGTTGACCGTCTAATTAATCTCTGATATGCTTAGTCCTGTACATATTCATCAATATTCTTAGTTATAGTTGACCGTCTAATTAATCTCTGATATGCTCTTGCTCCGCCTGCCAATTCAATAATTCTTGTTATAGTTGACCGTCTAATTAATCTCTGATATGCTATTTCGCCGACAGCGGCGGTGATATCGGAAGTTATAGTTGACCGTCTAATTAATCTCTGATATGCTAGAAAATATTGAAAAAATTCAATACAAAAAGTTATAGTTGACCGTCTAATTAATCTCTGATATGCTGTTGTGGTCAAAAACAAAATCTTCAGCATAGTTATAGTTGACCGTCTAATTAATCTCTGATATGCTCGTGGGCGTTTGCGTTAAATTATCCGGAATGTTATAGTTGACCGTCTAATTAATCTCTGATATGCTAAACCGCCATTTTGCCCGCAATGCAAAAAAGTTATAGTTGACCGTCTAATTAATCTCTGATATGCTTGTCATATTCTTTAATCTGGCTTTTGTACTGTTATAGTTGACCGTCTAATTAATCTCTGATATGCTCCAGAAGTGAAGGTTCAGCCGGTAGAGCCTGTTATAGTTGACCGTCTAATTAATCTCTGATATGCTCCTTGCTTATAAATTGCATTGTCGGGTCAAGTTATAGTTGACCGTCTAATTAATCTCTGATATGCTGAGTTGTTAGAATTATCTTTAAAAGCGGCTGTTATAGTTGACCGTCTAATTAATCTCTGATATGCTTTGCCCTGTTTATAGGGCTTTTGTGCTATTGTTATAGTTGACCGTCTAATTAATCTCTGATATGCTTTGTACGAAAACGTTCCGAACTCCGGCGAAGTTATAGTTGACCGTCTAATTAATCTCTGATATGCTGGCAAAGAAGAAAGACCAATAAGAACATTTGTTATAGTTGACCGTCTAATTAATCTCTGATATGCTTTAGATTCTACATAGTGATCAGTTACATCTGTTATAGTTGACCGTCTAATTAATCTCTGATATGCTCACTCCGGCAGCAGCATCATCCGGTCAAGAGTTATAGTTGACCGTCTAATTAATCTCTGATATGCTTTTGCTGTTTTTATCATTAAGCCCGATATAGTTATAGTTGACCGTCTAATTAATCTCTGATATGCTTTAAAATATGTTATAAATTAAATATAAACGTTATAGTTGACCGTCTAATTAATCTCTGATATGCTGTATTTTGGCCAAAGTGCGAGCGCCGCTCCGTTATAGTTGACCGTCTAATTAATCTCTGATATGCTGACTTGGCTGGTCTATCTATAATCTATGTCGTTATAGTTGACCGTCTAATTAATCTCTGATATGCTGGTTGGCGTCGGTGACCTTGCCGGTTTCCAGTTATAGTTGACCGTCTAATTAATCTCTGATATGCTATATAGGCAAATAGCGCCTTGAAATTGCTTAATTTTAAGGCGCTATATGATATTAAAAACGATAATCATATTACTTAAAAAAGCAGTAATTGTCCGTTTTTTTCACGATTCTCTTCTTCATTTTCTTCGTAATTTTTTCCCAGATAATTTTCTGTCATCAGATATTGCTTATCTGTAATATATAAAAAAGAAACGGAAGAGTTATCCGGAATAAATTTTGCCAAATTTTTAGTCATCGTTTGACCGACAGATAAATTTTTAACCGGTTTAATATAAACTGAAAATTGTTTCATCATAAAACCATTATCAAGAAGCAAATTACGAAACCTTGTGGCCTTTCGCATTTCGGTTCTGGTTCTGACAGGAATATCAAACATACATATTATCCACATCATAGACCATCCGGTTAAAGTCTCAAGTCTTTGTCTTCTAGCCATTTTTTAAGATTTTATGTTTCTTTTTAATCTTGCCAAAAGGTGTCAGTTCAACTTTACGTGCGTGTTTTTTTATAAAATAGCTCAAACCTCTATCTGCGAGACTATCAACAAACATATATGAAAGTGACTTATCCTTAGGAGATGTCATGCGTGCATCTGCCGAGTAATCTATCGTAACGGCGCCTTTGCTAAATTTTTTAACTCTGGCCAAACATCTGGGTTTATCGGTATAGCTCAACCATTCTTCCGGTGTATCCAGCTCTAATAAATCCCCTTGTTGGATTGACCAAATGATTTTTCCACCGTTTTGCTGCCACTGCGGAATAAAGTCTTTTTGATTAATATCAAAACATCTGATAACCTCCCAGTTGATTTTGCCGTCTTTTTTATAGAAATCGACTCGATAGTTATTGCGCCCCTCGTAAGCAACACCATGCTTAGGGATATAAACCAGAGAAGAATTATTTTCGTAGCATCGAAATTTATTTCCTTTCCACAGACCTTTGTCCTGAATGATATGGAATGCCTTTTTAATAATACGGCTTTCCGTTAACGGTATTTCTTTTTTCCCCTCCAGAACAGCTTGTTCATTTTCGGCAATCAAAATCTGTTCTGCTGTGTTTATATACATCTCAAAGTCTTTAAGTAATTTGGCCTGTTTTTGTTTATCTTCGGCAATATTGATATTCCATTCGTTTTTAATCGTATCGGGTATCAGTAATTTATTTAAATCTTTGGCTGATTTTACGACTTGCAATATTTTTCGAGAATAAACGGTTATTAAGGATTTTTGATCATCGGGATTAACACATAAAACACTTCTTCCGGTTGCTTTATGAAATTGTCCGGCTTTGCTGTGTTCGGCTTTGTGTGAAACATTGATCTTTTTCAATATATCCAGCACTTTTTGCCTGAATTCACCGACCGATTCAACAGATGTCAGAGGCAGAGGGACACGAACATGACGCAAGTCATACTCATTAGTCATTTTTTGCAGCAAAGAAAGATTCGCACAAGCAATTGTTATGGCATCCATAGCATGATGTCGATGATCGATGCGAGGTTTGGCAGTCCATTCTTTGTTTTTTGTCTTATCAAAAAATTTCCATTCGCCGTCAATATCCGGTTTAGTCACCCCGTCAATAATTTCTCCGGTTTTAAGTTCCTGCCAATATGGCTGGCAACTGACATACCGCGGAATATCCAGCCCCATTAATTCATATTCCAACCCCTGTAAATTCCATAATTTGCGCAACTGTGCCGTCTGCCCTCCCCGAATCGGTAAAATTCGATTATGGATAACATCTTCACTATCCTGACTATCAACAATTGCCCGCAAATAACGTGCCGCCATTTTAGAAACATATCTGGTGTCTGCTAAATAACGATTATTTTCTTCTTCATCCCCTTTTTCCTCAAATTTTTCTCTGGCATCTGCTTCAAAACGCCAAGCTTTACCCGGAGTTTTTTGACGAGCATTTTTTAAAATTTCACGCAACATTTCCGGCGATTTGGTATCTGCAAAATAATCATAAGCAAAACGATCTCCTTTATTGAGATTATCATTGCGATTGACCAAACATAAATTATTATACGTATCGGTTCCACCCTTGGCTTGAGGAATAATATGTTCTATCTCGAATCCGTTAAAATTGCGCGTAATATCTGTGGTCGGATTATAAGCGTCTTTCCATCCTTGTTCTTTGGCCAATTTATATTTTAAAATATTTTTTCCGTTAATATATAATTTGTGTTCTTTAAGATACTTAGCTGCTTCGTCATTGAGCGTCTTATTCATCTTTTGCTCTTGTTCCAAGTGTTTCTTCTTTTTGGTGGACAGACCGACATCCCGTCCTAACTCCAAATTAATATCATACGGTTTACCATAAATTCGGATGATATCGTTGACGACACGACGAATCTGATTGAGAATCATATGCACGGCGGGATTGGCTACCTTTCCCCATCGGATTTCATCAGCATTCAACGTTGGATTGTTCCTAACCATAAGTGGTGGCAGAGGTTGAGTATCTGCCTGTAAAATCTGACCATAATATGGTAGCTCTCCGAATTTTCCCTGATTTTGACGGGCAATTTCTTCTACAGCCATAAATCGTTTATCGTTTTTTGCCAATTCATCGGTAATTTCTCGATGCGTAATAACTTCTTGTTTTAACCTTTCCAAAATAATTTTTGAGGCGCTTATACCAAGCATACCGCGTCCTTTGGGAAGCTTAGTCAGTAAAGCCCCTATTTCTTTCTCATCATTAATTTTTAAGATAGGTTTAAGCCTTTCAATCAAAGCATCTTCACTATATAGCCTTCCGTTTTTGTCATCTGGATTTTGCGGGTTGGCAAGAAAATCTATAAATTTTGCCAGCTCATCAACAGACAAACGCTGTATATACTCAATATCCGCAAATTCTTTGCACGAGTACAAATATGCCTTAATGGTCTTATCCTCGGGCAAAGAAATTTTTTGCTGTGCCGAAAAGCCTAATAATTTTTTAATTGATAATTTTCCGGCATTCTTACCTCGCATAAGAAGTTCATTGATAATTTTATCTCTTTCTTCACGCGTTAGCTTCCGTTTACCCGTATCATTGAGAATACGGATATTGTTTGTTTCTTCATATATTCTGCGTAATTCGGAAAAAGGGTGTGCTTTTAATAACCGGTCTTCATCTTTAAAGTAGATGCATTTTCCTGTTGCATAAGGTACAGATGGACGCTCATAAAATAAAATATCATAAACTTCTTTTTTTAATCCTTCTTTTTGCATTTGAGGAAAATATAATGACTGTTTATCCCATATCTGATTAAACTCATCCTTGACGAGATAACGTGGAATAGCATAATCTACAATATTTTTTTCTAAAGCATAGTCCCTTTGGCGAATAATTCTTTTATGCGGAGCAACCATGTTGCCGCTGCTGTCCTTTTCGTAACCTTCGCAAATACGTTTATAAAAAAACTCACCTAAAGTTTTTGAATTTGTTTCTTTTAAATGCTGCAACATCATATCATATGCAGATTTTTTTGCTTTGGATTTTTCTCCCTCATCCAAAATTTCCTCTTGCATATCTTCTGATGCAGATACAAAACCGGCGCCTCGATGTTTAGCCATATGCAGTAGTGCCCGACCGACATAATTGGGACTGTCCAGTTTCTTACTAATAGCATCATAGCGAATTTTATAAGGCGACTTTGCTTTTAATCTATCTGTTCCTTCTGGCGTATTGTTTACCCACAAATTATTTTCAAAGAGCTTTTGCGCCAATAAGTTTAATCTTTTACGCGTCCGAACCTGATTTTTACGCATTGTCCGAGCAAGGCGTCTCTCTTCAGCACCTTCGGATACTTCAAAAATCCTAACACCTGCATCACGAATATTTTTTGCGTTATTATATTCATCTAATTCAATAACTGCGCTGCCAATAGAGCCAACGCCCAAATCAAGTCCTAAACGATATTTCATAAAACTTCCCGTCTAAAAAAGTAACAATAATAGGTAGCCTACAATACCATACTTGACTTTTCAATAAAATTATTATTTATTGTAAGTGATATATGTTTTGATATATTTCAGAGATTAATTAGACGGTCAACACATATATAATAAGGCTGAAAATGCCGTAAGATTGAGGGGGCGAAAATCGCCCCCATTATTTATAGGCTAATACCCTTTATCAGAGCCGAATTTTTGGTGCCAGAGTTGCATAATGCGGACGGCCTCGTCACGACATTCGGGAATGGCCTCGGCATAAACACCGTCTTTGAGCAGTTGGTAAAGTTCATCATCACGGAAGCCGATTGCGGCGGCATCTTTACGGTCGGCGGCAAAAAAGATTTTGTCGATATTTGCCCATTTGGCCGACATCAGGCACATCGGACAGGGCTCGCAGCTGGTATAAAGCGTGCAGCCGGACAGGTCAAAACTGTTCAGCGCCGCACAGGCCTGACGAATCGTCCAGACCTCGGCATGGGCAGTGGGATCGTTTTCAGCCAGAACATGATTAAAGCCCTTGGCAATACAACGACCGTCTTTATAAATTACCGCACCGAACGGTCCGCCGAGCGGCCGGGCACTGTCACCGGAGACGGCAGACATCTGCACGGCCTCCCGCAAATATTTGATATCTTCATTGGTGTAACTCAATTATTTTCTCCTCATAAAAAAGCGGCCGATGTTTTTACCGGCCGCCTGTTTAAGTTATCTGCCTATTCGTCGGCGTGCGGCATTTTGGCCTCTTCCGCCAGGGACTTAATCAAATCGTCCAGGGCAAAAGTTTCCTGTTTGTCCGAGCCGATGCGGCGAACCGTGACGGTGCGGTTTTCTTTTTCCTTGGCGCCGACCACCGCAATCACCGGTATCTTGGCAACCGAATGTTCGCGAATCTTATAATTGATTTTCTCATTGCGCAAATCGGTTTTAACCAACAAGCCTGCCTTTCTCATGGCAGCAGCGACTTCTTCGGCATAGCCGTCAAACTCGCTGACAATCGGGCAGACGACAACCTGTTCCGGCGACAGCCACAGCGGCAGCCGGCCGGCGTGGTTTTCAATCAAGATGCCCAAAAAGCGCTCAATCGAGCCGAACAAGGCGCGGTGCAGCATAACCGGCTGATGTTTTTCGCCATCTTCGCCGATATAGCTGATGTCAAACCGCTGCGGCAGGTTCATATCAACCTGAATGGTGCCGCACTGCCACTCGCGGCCGATGGCATCACGCAGAATGAATTCCAGTTTCGGGCCGTAGAAGGCGCCCTCGCCTTCATTAATTTCAAAAGCATAGCCGTGCGAAGTTAAAGCATTAGCTAAAGATTTTTCACACAAATCCCAGATTTCATCGGAACCGATGCGTTTTTCCGGACGGGTGGACAGATAGATTTTAACCTCGTTAAAGCCAAAGTCCTTATAAATATCCAAAATCAGCTTCAGCGTGGTGATGCATTCCTCTTCCATCTGCTCCGGCGTGCAGAAAATATGAGCATCGTCCTGTGTAAACTCACGTACGCGCATTAATCCCATCAGCGAACCGGAGGCCTCATAGCGGTTAACCTTGCCAAACTCGGCCATCCGCAGCGGCAGATCGCGGTAGGACTTGATGCCCTGTTTATAAACCAGCAGACCGCCGGGGCAGTTCATCGGTTTGATGCAGAACCATTTTTTGTCTTCGGTCTGACCGGAATAGTTGTGGGCACCGTATTTTTCCCAGTGACCGGAAGTTTCCCACAGACAGCGGTCCATAACCCGCGGCGTCGAGATTTCAACATAACCGTTGTGCTCCTGCCGATTGCGCATATACTCAATCAGCTTGCGGTAAACACGATAACCTTTGTCATGCCAAAAGACGGCACCGGGCGCGTATTCGGGCTCAAAATGGAATAAGTCCATTTCCTTGCCGAGCTTGCGATGGTCGCGTTTGGCGGCTTCCTCCAGCATTTCAAGATAGGCTTTGAGGTCTTTTTTATCCGCCCAGGCCGTGGCGTAAATGCGCTGCAGCATTTCTTTGGTTGAATCGCCGCGCCAGTATGCACCGGCAACCTTCATCAGCTTGAACGCATCGCCGACTTTGCCGGTCGAGGGAACGTGCGGTCCGCGGCACAGGTCGGTAAAGTTACCTTGAGAATACAGGGAAATGACTTCACTTTCCGGTAAATCTTCAATAATTTCGGCCTTATAATGCTCGCCCAAATCCTTAAAGAATTTAATCGCTTCATTACGCGGTAAAACCTTGCGTTCGACCTTTTCATCACGTTTAACGATTTCATGCATTCTCGCTTCAATCTTTTCAAAATCTTCCGTCGTAAACGGTTCTTGGCGTGAAAAGTCATAATAAAAACCGTTTTCAATCGCCGGGCCGATGGTGACCTGAACATCGGGCCACAGTTCTTTGACAGCCTCGGCCATGATATGCGAGCAGGAGTGACGCAAAATTTCCAAGCCCTCTTTGTCGCGGCCGGTAATAATGGTTACGGTTGCGTCGGTCGTGATCGGAGTGCTTAAATCAGTCAGTTTGCCGTTTACTTTAACCGCCAGAGCCGCTTTGGCCAGGCCGGCACTAATTTTTTCCGCGACGTCAAAACCGCTGACCCCGCTTTCCATTTCCATCACACTGCCATCAGGCAATTTAATCGCAACCATATTAAATATTCCTTTCTATTTTTCCAATAGTTCGTGATAAACAGCAATTGTTTTATCACACATAATTTGTTTTGTAAAATTATCTTTTACATTTTTGATGGCCGCGGCCGAGATTTTGGCTTTTTCGTCCGCGGACAGGTTTAACGCCCAGTCAATGGCTTCGGCCAAAGCCTGAGCATTGTTGCTCTCAAACAGTTTGCCGGTTACGCCGTCAATCGTGTTGTCGAGCGAGCCTCCGATATTTGAGGCCAAAACGATTTTTCCCATGGCCTGCCCCTCGATGGCGGCACGGCCGAAGGCCTCCGGCTCAATGGCTGTCGACAAAACAACGTCGGACAGCATCAACAACGCCGGAATATCAAAACTGTGGTCAATAAACTGGATTTTGGGTGTCAGGCCGTATTTGGCGGCCAGAGCCTTGAGCTCGTTGGTATAATGCACCCGTCCCTGATCCGAACCGACAATCAGGCAATAGAAATCTTTGGTCTTTACTTTAGAAAGAGCTTCAATCAGCAGATGCTGGCCTTTCCAGCGGGTTACGCGGCCAATTAAGGATATAATCGGTTTGTCCTCCGGGATATGGTTATCCTGCAGAGCTTTGATGATGCGTTCCTGCGTCACCTTGTCGGGGCTGAAGTTGTCAATATTTACGCAACGGTGAATCAGGCGGATTTTTTCCTCCGGCACTTTGTATTCCTTCATCATATGATTTTTGATGTGGGTGGAAATGGCAATCACCAGTTTGCCGTAGGTCATGACACGGTTATAAAGTTTTTTGATACCGAAAGGACCGAGGCCGTAAGTGCCGTGAAAGGTGGTGACAAAAACGGCGCCGGTGCGTTTGGCCGCCCAATAAGCACTCCAGGCCGGCGCACGTGAACGGGCATGAACGATGTTGATACCGTTGTCTTTGATGATTTTGGCGAGCCGACGGGCGTTCAGCCAGAGTTTGACGGGATTTTTGGTCTTTAGCGGCAGTTCAAAATGTTTTACTTTAAGTTTTTGCAAGTCATAAACCATGCGACCGCCGGCCGAAGCGACAAAATTTTTGATGCCGGCAGCCTGCAGGCCGGATGCGATTTCGACCGTGCCCATTTCAACGCCACCGTGATTCATCTCCGGCAAAACCTGCAATACGACAGGAGTTTTGTTATTTTGTTTGACCATTTTTCCCTCTGTATAAACCAGTTAACTTTGCGGTGTGTTAGGATATAACAATCCGCGGCCGACGCCAAGCAGGAATCGGCAAAAATCAACAAATTTTAAGTTTAATGCCGGAAAAGCGCCTTGGCAACATAAAATTTTGGCCGTTTTTTGATTTTTTAGTTATGCGGCCTTGATTTTCGGACAATAAAACAGCCCTTTTGACAGGGCTGCTTTGTAAGTGTGTATTGTGTGTGTGGAGCATAATAATAAGGAAGGCTCTTTAATCTCAAAAGAAAAAATTTATACATTAAGCTTGCTTTTTATATTGCTTTTTATAACGCATTTCTGCTATAAAAGTAAAGTAAGCACTTGAAAGTGCTATAGTTTCCTTTAGGGTACCAATACAGGTAAACTGCGGTTTTCGGGAGATTTTTTGATGATAGACGATGTGCAGAAATACTTGGCGGAAACAACCGTCAGATTAATCGGCGACCGCTGGAAAATGCAAATTATCCAGACGCTGATGGACGGAACAAAGAGATTCGGCGAGCTGAAAAAATCGCTGGGTGATATTACGCAAAAGGTTTTGACCTCAAACCTGCGGGCGCTGGAGGAAAAAGGGCTGGTAATCCGCGAGGTTTATGCCCAAATTCCGCCGCGGGTTGAATATACGCTGACGTCTATCGGCTATGCGCTGAAACCGGTTATCGAATCGATGGCCGCCTGGGGCGCCGAATACCGCGAAAATATGATGCTCGGCATCAAAACTGAGATGTGAGAGTTTGTTATATTGCACTTTTATCCGGCCTCTTGCAAACAAGAGGCCGGATTTGTTTTTATTTTTTCATATATTTTTCTCTGAGTCTTTGCCGGTTCTTTTTCTTGGAGATGAAACAACAAATAAATTTTATCAACCATTTGGGATATTCATATTTGAGAATTATCTTATCCTTGACCGGTGAAATATCAATATATGACCGATATAATTTGCCAAACAATGTTTTATAATATTTCCAAGGCTTTTTAACGTCTGTCATATGCAAAATAACCGGATGCTTTAATTGATTTTTTATATCTTTTTTTGAAGTGCTGAAAATGGCTGCCAGTTTCTTTACCGGTAGTTTATACGCTGTTCTGGTGCAATTATATTTTAAGCTTAACGGCACAACATTATTGTTAAAGACAACGTTAAACACATCTTGATCCATATAATGCAAATCTGTCCGCGATAGTTTGGTCTGCCACAAAGTTTCCGCAACATTTTCGGCCCTCATCCTCTTTAAATTCAATAACATAACCCCGCTGTTGAAATAAAAAGGCAAACCAACGCGCAAATGTTCTTTATTTTTTATCATACCAACAGTACCTGCTGCTGCTGCATATTTACCATTAATATTGGTATGGTAGAGTTCATCTAGGCCTTTCAGAATAAGTGTATCACCGTCTATATATAAGATTTTGTCACATTCGGTTAAAATGTCTGGAATATTAAATTTGAGTAATGCTGTCGGCGTTACATAACTTGATGATTCCGGAATTGCTTTTAATTTTATATTTTTATGCAGAACAATATTTACGTTGTTTCTTTGCAATTCATAAAACCGGTTTTCATTCTCTTCCGAAACATCATATAAGAATATATGAACATTGTAATATGTTGATGCATTCATATTTTTGATAAGACTGGTTATGGAAACAATTGTCGGCAGCACATAGTTTTCATCGGCAATATAGCATATCTCGACTTTTACTTTTGAACTAATTATCGTTTTTTGTTTTGCCCATAACGAGCTGCAGGCTTGAAAAAATTGCTGATTCAATTTGCGACTTTCCTCCAGAGCTTGAGGGTATTGTTGAGCTATGGTAATATCTTTTTCAATGTTTCCCGAATAAATGGTTGGTTTATATTTTAAATAATCAAATTTTGAAGAAAATGCTTCGGTAAGAATAACTTTTTTATTCATTAAAGTCGCCCAATAACAGGCATGATAAGTGTTGGTTATAATAATATCTGAGCTTCCTATAAATTCTATTATTTCAGATATTGAAGTTTTATTGGTTATTTTATCGGCTGCCTGTTCCACGGATACCGGATAGCTTTTGTGTTCGATGATTCCTATTTTACGTTTCCGTGGGAACTGTTTTTGCAAATCCGGATGCAAACAAGACACACATGGCAGATATGAAAAACCTGATGGATGATTATAATCGCGTATACCTATAAATTTGAATTTTTGCCATTGTATCTGACTCGTTGTTTTTTGCGCATCAAAATGAGCGTTATATCCTGCTCCCCAAAGAATAACATTTTGGCAAATTTCAAACAATTTATTGATAGACTCATTCCATTCTTCCAAACAATCTATCAGGCCTCCGCCGCCAAGAATAACAATATCATCTTTTGTTATCGCGTTATAATTAATATTATAAATATCGTGTCTTTGCCATTGGACAGACGAAAACTCAGCAAAATAACTCAACGGACAACAGCTGATGTCTCCGGCATTAAAACTATCAATACGATGAACGAAATGTATTGTCATTTTCAACCTCAATTGAAAATAATGGAATAATATTAAAAAGTTTACTCTCCCAAGATTTAAAATTTGTTCCATTGTGTAGCATGTCATAAACAAAGCTATAAAGTTTATTAAAGTCTTTATTATTTGATAAACATAAATTTCTTATGTCTGTCGCAGTCAAAGGACATCCTGCAAGCCATTTTTTTAATTCGTAACTAAAACTTTTAATAAGTTGTTTATCTGTCAAGCGATGATAATAATTATAAAAATTCAAAAGATACCAAAAATAACACCATTTTAGCTTATTTTTGTCTGTTGTGGTTCGATCACTTATTTTTTGAAAATATTTAAAATCTTTGAACCAATCTAAGATTTTTGCATCTATTTTTCCTGTAACAGAGGAGCTCCTTTGGCGATAAAAATAACAATTTTTTACAAATGCAATCTTCTCTGCCCACAAGATCATAAAACATCCCCAGGAATTATCTTCATAAAAACATTTTTCTATAAACTTCAATCCATGTTTGTCCAAAAATGATTTTCGATACAACTTTTCCCATGCCGGTGTAAAATAATTTATAAAGTTACTGTCCGTATATTTTTCAATGCCTTTCTTATTTCCAAAATCTCGCCAACCTTTAGTATATTTCTTTTTATCATCTATGTAGCAAGTTTCCCCTGTCAGGACCAGATCAACATTTGTTTCTTCTATCTTCCTATACATTATTTCACAAGTAAATGGTTCCAACCAGTCGTCCGAATCCAAAAAAAGAATATATTGACCAGAAGCTACTGCTAAGCCTGCGTTTCTGGCTTTTCCTATATTACCATTTTCTTGATGTATTACTTGTATTTGTTTATACTTTTTCGCATAAAAATCACAAATTTGCGGACAATTATCCGTGCTCCCGTCATCAACCAGTATAAGCTCAAAATCTTGCATTGTCTGTGACAACACACTTTCAATGCATTGAGACAAATATGTCTCAACGTTATATACAGGAACAATAATAGATATTCTAGGCATTTACATTTTCCTTTTAATCTTTAATAACGGTATAAAACCAAATAACTTTATATAAATTTTTCGCAACTTTCTGCTTATTTTCAAAAGCGGTATAAAATTAAATAATAAAAGACTATCTTTATCTTCGTTATTTTTAATTTTTAACAATGGTACAAAATTAAAAAGCCAATATGTTATACTGTTTTTACTTCTTTTTATGGTAAAGAGCCAAATTTCCCACAATTTAATGATATATTGATTAGTTCTCGGCGGTATTTCTTTCAGGTGCTTGTTTTCCAAAAAATATAAGATATCCGGCCTTACCCAACTGCCCCCAAACCAGTGTATAGTGTGGGTATCTTCTTCAACACATTCCGGCGAAAAAGTCTGACCATATCTGAACGGAATAAAATATCTTTCGGGATAAAGCGTGATATCTTTGTATTGAATAATCTTTTGCTCGGATTTGACGGGATAGTCCTGCGGTTCATAAACATCTTCCAGATAATACCGAAAAATTTCCGGCATAGTATAGAAAGGGACATTCCATATATTTACTTTGCTGTTTTCGTCATAAAAATCCAAAATTTTCTTTAAGAACGCATTGCCTTTGCACGCGCCCAAAATAGCCGGCTCGACATAATTTTGCCAACCGTCTCTTTTAGAATCCTGAATACCAACAAAGGCTTTATCTTTGAGAAATTTATCCAGCGGTTTTACAATCGTTACGTCTGTATCCAGATAAATTCCCCCGTTTTCATATAGTGTTTTTATCCGAACATAATCGGCAACATACGCCCACATCTGCCGCTCATATACCGTGCGAAACCAACGATTGCTTTTAAGTTCTTGAGCAAAATCAAAATATTTTTTGCTATCTTCATTAATCTCAATAATTTCATAATCCGGACAAACCTGCCGCCACGACTGCATACAGGCTAAAACATCTCTTTTCTTAGGATCATTAACTCCCCATACATAAAATATTCTTTTTGGTATCATTATTTTTTCTCCCATTTATTTAAAATCCATGATGACGAATTGGCTTTTGTATTTCCTCCAACACCAAAAGCCAACTCAACGCCGCATTCTTTACATACTTCTGTTTCCGGTATATTTTCTTTGTTACGATCACCACCGTTGGCAAACACAAGGCGGGCTTGCGGATATTTATTGCGAACCTTTTTGATGCCGGCAGAGGCTGAATTGTCCGTGTCATCGAAATCTAAGACGTCGATCACCCCTTTCATATTTTCCAAAATTATTCGACGCGTTTGCATATCGTAAAAATTTTTGCCTTTTTTTCGTCGCAGCCATGCATCTGAATTTAATAGAACGATTACACCGTCCGAATCTTGGGCCGATGCTTTTATCATGGATATATGTCCCTCGTGAATCGGGTCGAAACCACCTGACACAATATAATAAACCGCCATATCTGATATTCTCCTGTTTGTATTTTAATGAAAACATAAATCCTTTTTTGACAAGGACTTGCCAACCTGAATGGGGATTAAGATATCGCTTTTGGGCGCGAAACCTGATTTATGATGGCAAATAAAAATTCTACAACTCATAGTTCATAAGTTCCTTTAATCAGTTTTTTATAAGTCCAATATCTTGTGAGTTTATGGCCACGCCAAGAGAGCAGACCTTTGCTGTCCAAGTCCATTAATTCCTTTGCAAACTCCTTGAACATCAGCGGCTGATTAGCACTGTCTGCCCGCCGGCATCTGCCCAGCTGCTGTTTTAAAATTCCCGGAATAAACTCGCGTTTTAAAAACGACAGTTCTTTCTCAAATTCCGGAGTTTTATAAATTTCATAAACTGATTTAATACCTGTGTGGTAATCAAGTATTTGCTGAGGATTGCCCTTTGCGTTGGATATACTCTCGTCATTAACAGAGTAGTAATAAAACTTTGCAGGGGTTATAACCGTTCTCGGTCGTCGGGAAAGAACAGCATATGTATGCGGAAAATCTTCAAAATGAATTTTGGGTATAAAATCTATGCCATCAAGCAACTTTTTCTTATACAGCTTTGTCCACACATTAAAATGTATTCTGTACTTTTCTTTACGTTTTACCTGAAACAGAGGATTGCTGGTTATCTTAAATTTGACTTTGTTGGGATCAACATATTTTGTGATGAATTTTTCCTTGTTTTCGCTGTAATACTCAAAATTTACCAACTCTGCATTATGTTTCTGAGCCAAACCATAAGCTACCTCTAATAATTGCGGGTGTATGGCGTCATCTGAATCCAGAAAGTAGATATATTCGCCTTGAGCAAGATTTTTACCATTGTTTCTTGCCATGGATAAGCCTTGATTTTCTTGGTGGATTACCTTAAAACGGCCGTCGCATTTTGCATATTCATCTAAAATTGCGCCACATTTGTCAGGACTGCCATCATCTATACATAAAGCCTCCCAGTCTGCAAATGTTTGCGCAAGAACAGAATCTAAGCACCGGCGAAGATATTTTTCTACTTTGTAACAAGGTATAATGACTGATACTTTAGGCATCGGCATTTCTTTCATTATTTCACGATTGTCGGCCAGGGATAATCTTTGGCGTCAAATTCATCAAACATCAGACCGGCGATATATTTGGCAACCAGCCTCTCGTTAAACAGTTCGTGATATTTCTTCCACCCTTTTTCGGCTATTGCCATTCGCTCTTCCGGATTCTTACGATAATAATCAATCTTTTCATAAAGCTCGTCCTCGTCTTTATAAAAAGCAATCTCATCATCGCCAAACAAATCCTGAAAACCGTTGCGGGTATCAACTAATGCCAAAACACCGTTACCCATCATATGTGCCATCCGGTCGGACGCATACAAATAATCAGCACAGCAGTTTAAGCATAATCCCATCGCCGTATCAGACAACACAGTCTGATATTCTCCTCCCAGCAGATTAGTTCCGTTAATCCGCGGAAACAATACCTTGTCCATACCGATATGCCTGCTTATACGTTCGGTAATTTCTTTAGTGGTCATAATGTTTCCGAAAAAATCGCGTCTACTTTGTGGTGATGCCGGAAATACTAAATCCCAATTTGTATCTTTTATTTCAAACGCCCGCCCGGTCTCAATTGATCTGTCTACCGGATTGGGCATAAAACCGATCTTGTGTCTTTTTATGTCAAACTGCCAGAGCAATTTTTTATCTGCCGTTGTGATGATGGTATAATCCACCAAATCAATTTTCGATTTAATATGTTGAATATTTTTGGCTCCGTAATTCGGATTAATGCAGTCCACGTTCCATTGCAAAACCTTCGCATTAGGCAATGCCTTACGGATACGAGCCAATGTTTCAGGCATTATGGTATCGGCATGACCAAGAATAATGCCGTCCGGATTAGTATCCACACAGTATTGATAAAACAACTCATTAAACGGCTTGCGGCCAAACTGCTTCAGCTTGCCAAACACTGAAAATGTTTTCAGAATATCGCGGTCTGAAAAATCCAAAACATTATGTCCATTGCGGATAAGACCGTGTGATATCTTGTACGACGCAATGTTCATATATGCGCCGGTGCGTTTCAATAAATTAAAATTCGTGCAATGTATTATCCGCTTACCGTGCATTTTCCACCTCCAGGCCTTTGTCTTTGATAAAGTTATAAAGTGTTACGACGCTGACGCCGAGCTCTCTGGCAATTCTGGTCTTGGCCATTCCCTTGTTCAGAAAACGGCGTATCAGGCTTTCCTGTCCGTCGAGCTTTTTCCTTAAGCGGGCACCTTTTTTCATGCCGAGTTTTATGCCTCTGGCTTTGCACCGCGACAAAGCTTCGGCCGTACGTCTGGAGGCTATATTCGTCCGTAAGCCGACCGCGGCATCAAAACCGTCAAGCCAGGCCTTTTGTTCCGGCAGAAAGACATAGTCCTCACGCGCCGAATACAGCTTGACCTTTTTGACTGACAACAGATGAAAAATATCGCGAATGGTTAGAAGCGAACTGCCCAGGCTGTTTATGTCGCGGATAATCAAAATATCGTTTGGTGACAAAATATCACGGCAGAGCTCGTCAATGCTTATGCCGTTGTAGACAATCTCCAGCCAAAAGCCCCGTTTGGCGGCATAATCTTTTATTTCTTTGCAGCCGGCGGCGCTTTCTTTGACTTCTGCACTGGTATAACCGATTATCATTATTTCCAACTTCCGGTCTAACGTAACAAAAAAGCCACCTGATGAAGGTGACTGGAAGTTGGAAACTACTACACATGAAATAGTGCGACATATTGACTGAAAACAGCTTATTTTGCCGCCTTCCAGTCTTCTTTTGACCAGAAAGCATGCAAAAAATCTCGCCTTTTGCAGGCGCATGTGTACAGAGGTTTCCACACCCCAGAACATTCATCAAATGCTCCGTTGCTATCTTATGCATAGTTTAGAGAAAAAGTAAAGCATAAAAAATCGGATAATTATTTATTCCATAACCGGTAGCCGATTGTGTCGCGAACCGTTTCGGCCGAGAAGCTGCCGTCCGGATTTTTATAAAGATTAACACCCTGCGTCCGATCCATATCGTAACTGACGCCGGCAACCGTCGCTTTGCGGCCTTCAATCTTTAATTCGGGGTGTGCTTTAAGCGTGGTTTTGGTTTCGGCAAACGGATATTTGCTCTGCCAGACGTTTTTGACAAACCTTCCGCCGCGGGACGAAACAAGCTCCAGCCGGCCGTCCGCATTTTTAAAAGCAACCGTTTTAAGATCCGCGCTTATCATGATATCCGGCACCCGCACCGTCAAAAGACTTAAGACGCCGACAATAATTCCCAGCCAGCCCCAGCGGCGCCATCCGGCCTGCCAGAGCATCAGCCACAGTCCGCCGGCGACAATCATCATTAATCCCCAATGCGGCAGCGACGGCACCTGATATCCGGCATAAGGCAAAGATGCTACCCAGGCCGTAATCTCGTTAACCCAGCTGATGCCTAAGCCGACAATTTTTATAAAAGGTGCATCCAGCCCAAACGGCAGCAACAAAAGTCCCAGCAAGACAAACGGCATAATCACCAGCCCGATGACCGGACCGGCCAGGAAATTGCCTAGCGTGGTGTAAAGCGCCACCATATTGAAGTGATATACGGCAAACGGCAGTGTCATCAGTGAGGCGATGAAATCCGAAACCACCACGCCGATGATATACAGCCAGACGGCACGCAGCCATTTATTCATGCCGTCGACGTGCAAAAATCTGCGTACCCGGAACTCAACTTTTTCATAAAAAGCTATCAGGCCGAGCACTGCGGCAAAAGACATTTGAAAACTGGCCGAGGTCAAAACCTCAGGAGATATCAGCAAAACCAGAAAAGCCGCCAGGGCAATCGTCTGCATGGAAATGGCGCGGCGGTCGGTCAGCACACCCAAAAGGACGACAAACGTCATGATAAAAGCCCTTTGCGCCGGAATCTCCATTCCCGAAATCAGCAAATAAATCAGACTGACAACTATTGCCAATACCGCGGCAATCTTTTTGGTATTCAGCCGTAGTGCGACGGGCGGGAACATGGCCAAAACAAACCGTACCAGAAAGAACATCAGTCCGGCCAGCATACTCATATGCAAACCCGAAATCGACAAGAAATGCGCCAGACCGGAATCGCGATACTGTTCATTAAGGCGGCGGCCGATTAATCCTCTTTCGCCGGCAATAACCGCGACGGCAATCGCCGCTTCGTCCGGCGCCAGAAGAGAGTTTATCCGGTTGACAATCTTCTGCCTGACATCGGCAACAAACGATGCAAAACCGCGTTCTCTTTCCCCGTGCGGGCAGTCAATCTTAAACCAGCGGCTTTCGGCAAATCCCGAACCTTTAAGGCCGGCAAAATAACTCTTGCGGTCAAACTGATAACCGCCCGGAACCACCGCTTTGGCCAGCGGCATAATCCGGCCGATCATCTCAACGCATTCGCCGACTTTTGCTTCGCCTTTTTTGGAACGCTGCACGATGCGGTATTTGCCGGTATAGCGGCGGCCGTCAAAATCTTCCAGATTTTGCAGCGTAAAACGGCGGCGTCCCTGATAATTGCTGTCGATTGCGGCTATTTCGCCCCGGAAATAAAAAGTATGATCCGGCAGATTTTCCGGCTCGGCATAAAGATAAATGCTTTTAACCTGAATCAATGTAAATCCGGCCAGAACAACGGCAAGGGCCGCCAGAATTTTTAACGAGGTCAGATGCCGGCGCAGCATGACCGCCAAAACAATCAGTCCTTCAATGAGCCCCAAGGTCAGCCATTTTGATGGCTCCTGCGGCAGCGCAAAATACAGGGCTATGCCCAGAGCCAGCAAGGCAGGATACCATAAAATGACGCGTGATTTATCCTGTTGAAAATTACTCTTCAGATACTCCGCCAAAGGCCCTAACATCCGGCAAGCCTCAAGATCTCATCAGCGGCATTAAGGCTCGGGGTTTGTTCACCGCTGCTCAAAAGCTGTTTGACCTCGGCAAAACCCTCCATCTGTCGCTCATAGGCGCGGCCGTTTTTCAAAAGCTCCAAAATCTCGCGGACAATATTTTGCGGTGTGCATTTTTCCTGCAGCAGCTCGGGTACTACACCCCGGTTTAACATCAGATTGGTCAGATTGACATATTTGATTTTGACCAGATGTTTGGCCAGCAGATAAGTCAACGGCGCAACCTTGTAGGCTATGATATGCGGAATATGACAAATCGCCAGCTCCAGAGCCACCGTTCCCGAAGCCGCGATTGCGGCACTGGAGGCCTGAAAAGCCCCGTAACGGTCGGCTTCCGTTTCCAGAACGGTCAGCGGCAGGTCGCAGTCTTTGAGCATTTGTCTGACACGGGCGGCAACCGTTTTGACCGTCGGTAATACAAAATACATATCGGGATTAAGTTCATGCAACATCCGCGCCGCCCGTAAAAAATCCGGTAGCAGACGACAAACCTCGGTATGACGCGAGCCGGGAAGAATCGAAATAATCTGCTGATCATCGGCAATGGAAAATTTTTGCCGGAACGCGCGGCCGTCGGCCTGCAGAGCGGCGCTTTCGATAACCGGATGGCCGACGAACACCGTCTTTAGGTGATGTTTGGTGAAATAAGCCGGCTCATTCGGCAAAAGCGTCAGCAACTCATCAACATATTTGTACATGGTTCTGGCACGGCGTTTTTTCCATGCCCAGACCTGCGGCGCAACATAGTGCAGTTGTTTGATGCCGGTATTTAAACGGCGCAGTGCTTTATGCACCCGGGAGCAAAAACTCCAGCTGTCGATGGTTACCACAATGTCCGGGCGTTTTTTCATGATATCGGCAACCGTTTCTTTAATCCGCCGCAAAACCCGCGGAATGCTCGGAATAACCTCAACCAGCCCCATAACCGCCAGCTCCGAGATATCAAACAACGGCCGCAGCCCTTCTGCTTCCATCGTATCACCGCCGAGGCCGTAAAATTCCACATTGCCGCCGGTTTTCTGCCTTATGGCACGCATCAGCCGCGACCCCAGCAAATCGCCGCTGGCCTCACCGGCAATCAGGTAAACTTTAAGCTTGTTTGATGTAGTCATCAGGATTTACTCCGATAATAAACATACCGTATTTATCCGCCAGCGCCACGGTTTCTTCCTCATCAACCATCAGACCGTTGCCGGCGTGAATGACCAGGCCCTCCAGTCCGCTTTCGTGTGCCCTTTCGACCGAACGCGGGCCGATGGTCGGCAAATCAATGCGCATATCCTGCTGCGGCTTGCGCAGTTTAACCAAAACACCGCCGCCGCCTTTGCGCCGGTAGTCCCGGCAGCGGCGCAGCAGCTCGTCCGTACCTTCAATTCCTTCTACCCCCAAAACCAGTCCCTGCTGAACAACCACCGCCTGACCGATGTCAAGCCTGCCGAGAGCCAAAGCCGCCTCAACGCCGCGGCGGATATCTTCCTTATCACGTTTGGAGGGTTTGTGCCGGGTTAAAATTCCCTCTTTAACCAATAAATCGGGCATAACTTCGTGAATGCCCTTAACCTGCATTCCGTCGCCCTCAATCTCTTTAACCAGGGCGCGCAAAATTCCGTCATCACCCAGAGCCTTGGCACCTATTCTGGCAAAAAACGCCGTGGTACGCAAATCCGGCACCAGGTCGAAAAAGCTCGGCCGGCGGATTGTCCCGATCATAACCACATCGCGCACCTGTTGTTCGGCAAAATATTTGAATCCGCTGCCGGCCTGACCGATGCGAATCCAGCGGAACGGAAAACCCGCTTCGGCCGTAAACAGACTTTTGTCGGCATTACCCTCTATTGCCAGAGCAACAAAATCTCTGCCCTGTGCCTGACACTGCCTGATTAACATTCCGGGAATTGAGCCGCCGCCGGCGACTATGCCGAGTTTGCGGTGCGTTTCTGCCATATTTTTAACTTTCATCAATAAAAAACAAAACTTGATATTCGGGCATCTCCGGCATTGTTTTTTGAAACCAGCGGCCTTTTTATCTGCCCCGAGAGGCAAACCCGGCGACCGTTTTCCATCCTGCCAAAGATATCCTATATCAAGCTTTGTAAAAATTGATTTAACATTTGCTAAATCAATCGTACGGCCGGAACTGAGGACCTTTCCCGAGACCGGCCGAAAAACTTATTCCGCAGCCGTCATTACCTTACGGCGGCCGGCCAGACCGTCGCTGATGAAGCGCAGCTGTTCCATTACCAACGCGTTGTCTTTGTATTTTTCTTTGGCTTTTTCAACCCTGATTTCAAAGGTGTCTTCTTTGCCTTTAAAGACATACATAAATGCGTGGGTGACTGATTTGATTGTTTTTTCATCCATACCGGCACGCTGCATACCTACACGGTTTAAGCCGCGCAGTTTGCCGCGGTCGCCGGTGACAATGCCGAAAGGAATAACATCACGATCAACGCCGGACAAGCCGCCGACCATTGCCTTACGGCCGATACGGCAAAACTGGTGAACCGCCGCATTGCCGCCCAGAATAACCCCGTCTTCCAAATGGACATGACCGCCGATAACCGCGTTGTTGGTCATGATAACATTATTGCCGACAACACAGTCATGGGCAATGTGCGAATTGACCATCAGCATACAATTATCACCGACAATCGTCGTCTGATGTTCTTTCGGCGTGCCGCGGTGAATGGTGACATTTTCGCGGATAACGTTGTTTTTACCGATAATGACTTTGGCGCCGGGAACAAATTCGTTGCCATGATCCTGCGGACCGGTACCCAGACAGGCGCCGGGGAATACAACCGTGCCGTCGCCGATGGTGGTGTCACCGTACACGGTAACCCGGCCGAGCAGTTTTACGTTTTCACCGATTTTAGCTTGTGCGCTGATCCAGCAGAAAGGGCCTATTTCGGCGGTGTCGGCAATTTTTGCCCCCTCTTCGACAACCGCCGTTGGATGAATTTTTGACATTCTTTTTAACGTCCTTATACTTTATTTACTGCTTGTAATCTAGCTGATATCCCCCGCAATGGCAAAACACAAAAGTTTTCTGATTGTTACATAAGCAACGGCACAGGTATTTTCTTCGGTTACGGCAGGAACAATGACAATACCTTGTCATATTGAGCGGGAGCGAAACATCTGAGAGATTCTTCGGGACTTACGTCCCTCAGAATGACCGTGCTTTTTACGGTCATGTTGAGGAGCAAGGCGACGAAACATCTCATAGATTCTTCGCTAGCGCTCAGAATGACAGAAAAAAGAATGCTCAGAATGACAGAAAAAGAAAACTGTCATGCCTCCGAATGAAATGAGGATCTGGTATCTTCAAATTTTATAACAATAAGGAAGATTGCTTATCCTCGGCCTGTGAGGCCTCGGAGCGATGACTGTTTCAGGACATGTCATTCTGAGGCGTGAAACGACGAAGAATCTATCCCTTCATGTTGAGAAACAGTGCTTATTTTGATAAAGATTTGTAAAGCAGAGCAACGCTCAAATGTCCGTCTGACCATGCAAAAGTTTTTTGTATTGCCGACAGTTCAACTGAATGTCAAATCGGCTCGGTTTTATATAATGACCTCAAGTGTTATGACGAAGCACCGTCCGGTAAAACTGCCATCGGTATCGTTTTTGATACCAGCAAGCGCCTGGCCATCAGTTTGGATTCCGGAAAGAATAGCATCTCTTGGGGCAGTAGTGCTGATATTTCCGGATTAGATAACTGTACCGGATCAAATTATACTTCTTGCGGCACTGATGGCCAGAGTAACACCCAGAAAATTATTGCCGTTCAGGGAGAATCCGCCAGTCTGGCAACCGTTTCATGCTATACGAGTACTTACGGTAGCTTGCCCAAAGGCAGCTGGTTCTTGCCGAGCGCCAGTGAATTGAAAACACTGCATAACAACAGAACGCAAATTAATACCGGTATAACCGCAGCCGGGTTTAGTTCTACCATTCCGACCGCCTCAATCTATTATTGGTCTTCCACCGAGCACAGCAGTGACATTGCCTTATATATGTATCTGGGTTCTGGCTATATGGGCAACCTCGGTAAGTCTAGCTCCGGTAGTAACCATTACGCCAGGTGTGCCGTGGCTTATTAAAGGCGCACCGTCGGAAAATTATTTTTTCCATAATTTCTGGATACAGGCGGTTTGTTTCATGAAATCTTTGAAACCGATGGCAGGAATTCCCATTACCGCCTGACCGGCTTCAATATCACGCATAATGCCCGATTTGGCACCGACCTGAGCACCGCTGCCGACTTTAATATGGTCGGCAAATCCGGCCTGACCGCCGCAAACGACATAATCGCCGAAAGTGCAGCTGCCGGCAACGCCGACCTGCGAAACCAAAACACAGCCGCGACCGAGTTTATCATTATGGGCAATCTGAACCAGATTATCAATCCGGCAGCCGTCGCCGATAACCGTGTCATCCAGAGCGCCGCGGTCAATACAGGTATTGGCGCAGATTTCAACGTCATTGCCGATAATAACCCGTCCCAGCTGCGGAATCCGCTTATGCACACCCTGCACGGTCTGAAAACCAAAACCGTCCCAGCCGATGCGGGCACCGCCGTAAATATAAACATTGTTGCCGATAAGTGCGTGCATGATATTGGCATGACTGCCGACGCGGCAATTATTGCCCAGTCTGCAACCTTCGGCAATAACACACCCCGGTTCCAGACGGCAGTTGTCGCCGATTTCGACATTTTCGCCGATCACGACATAATCGCCGATATAGCAGTTCCGGCCGATTTTGGCCGACCGGGCTATAACCGCCGTCGGACAAATCTGCGGTTCCGGCAGAATTTCCGTATACATGGCATAATTCAGTTTTACGAAGGCATCATGCGGATCGTCGCTCAGCAATACAATGACACCGGAAGGAATCAGCGGCGCAAAATCTTTGGTGGTGACACAAGCCGTTGTTTTAATCGCCGCGGCATCAGCTTTGCGCTTTTTATCAAAGAAAAATGAAATTTCTCCCTCGCCGCCGTTGTCTATGGTTGCCATATCGTTAATCATAACGCCGGCTTTTGCCTCATCGCACAGAACGGCGCCGCAGATTTCGGCAATCCGTTGCAGCGAAAAAGGTCCGTTGTTGCGGTAAAAACGTGTGTCAACCATGGTTATTCTCCTTATCTTTTCGATTATAAACGGCTGCCGAAGTTCAGACGGAAGACCTCGGTTTCGTCGTAGTCTTCTTTGACAATCGGGAAGCCGAAGTCAATGTCAATCTGCCCCATCGGCGACAACCACTGGAAGCCGAAACCGACGGCAACACGCGGCGTGTCATCATAATTGATATCATTTTCATTGAAGTTATCCGGTTTGCCAACCATACCGACATCGGTAAAGACGTGTGCGGAAATACCCAGCTCATCCAAACCGATCGGGAAGCCGAATTCGGCACCGGTATAGACCATCCAGTTGCCGCCCAGGGCATCATCGGTATATTTATCACGGGCACCGATACCGCCGACCTCAAAACCGCGCATCGTATAGCCGCCAAGGAAATAACGGTTGGTCAGACGGACGTCTTCACCGCCGTAGCCCTGGATACTGCCGGCATTGGCAAACAGTTTGATGGTGTAGTAATCGGCAAGCGTATGATACCAATAAGCCTTGCCGTCGAATTTGACGTATTTTTCATCGCCGCCGAGACCGGCCACATCGGTTCCGGCCGACAAGAAATATCCTTCTCTGGTATATAAAGCGCTGTCACGTTTGTCATAAACAAAAGTGGTGCCGATTGAGGAGTTGGAATATTTGCCTTTTTCATCTTTAATATATTGAGAAGCATAATCTCCGACATCGGTAATTTCGTCCTGCTTTAAGGTATAGCGAAGCTGCTGTGAGAAATCATCGGTGTAGTTCCACCCGGCACGAAGTCTGCCGCCGGTTACCTGGCTGTCATAAGAACTCTCGTCCTGATAATCCTGCCGCGAGTGGAATAAATCAACGCCGGCACGCAGCCGCCGATCCAGAAAATACGGCTCGGTGAAGCTGAGGTCAAAGTCCTGAGATCTCTCGGATACGCCGATATCAAAGCCCAGTCTTTGTCCCAGGCCCTGGAAGTTGTTTTCGGTAATGCCGGTCCTGACCAGAGCACCGTTAACCGTTGAATAACCGATACCGACATTGAAATAACCGGTTGATTTTTCTTTAACGTCAATATCCAAATCCGCACGGTTTCCGTCTTTGGCATTGGTGTTAATGTCAACTTTTTCAAAATAATCAAGGTTTTCGACATTGCGGCGGGAATCTTTAATCTTGGAGGCGTTAAAAGCATCGCCCTCTTCAATTCGCAGTTCGCGGCGGATAACCTTGTCCTGCGTGCGGGAATTGCCGCGGATGTTGATGCGGTCGATAAAGAAACGGGCGCCTTCTTTGATGCGGAAAGCAACGTCGGCATCACCGGTGGCCGTATCTTTGGTAATGACCGGTTCAACGTCAACAAAAGCAAAGCCTTTTTTGCCCAGCTCATCGGTTAAAGCCGAAACGGTATCATCAATATCGTCGGAATTATAACGGTCGCCGGTTTCAACCTCGACAAAGCGCATAAGATCTTCCGCTTTGACGTCCGGAATGTCCGAAACGACTTTGACATCGCGAATGGTATAGCGTTTGCCTTCATCCACAACAAACGTAATCGTGAAAGATTTTTTGTCCGGGCTGAGTTCGGCCACCGCCGAAACAACGCGAAAATCGGCGTAACCTTTTTTCAGATAAAAACGCCGCAGTAACTCTTTATCATAGTTGGTCTTTTCGGCATCATAATTTTCGGCTGACGAAAAGATGCGATACCAGCGGCTTTCTTTGCTCATAATCGCTTCCTGCAGCTCGTTGGACGAAAAGTGGGTATTGCCGATGAAGTTGATTTTATCAATCGTGGCCAGAGGACCTTCGTCAATATTAAAAATCAAATCAACACGGTTCTGGTCGCGGCGGATAATTTCGGGATTGACAACGGCGGCATAACGCCCGCTGCGTTTATAAACTTCCAGAATACGACGGACATCATCCTGAACTTTGGCACGGGAATAAGTCGAATGAGGCGACAAACTAATCTCGCTTGACAGCATATCATCATCAACTTTGTCGTTGCCGTCAAACAAAACCTGAGAGATAATCGGGTTTTCGGAAACATTGATAACCATCGTGCCGCCGTTGACGTTGATGGCAACGTCTTCAAACATTCCCGTGGCATAAAGCTGTTTCAACGCCTCGTTCAGTTTCTCGTCACTGACATTCTGGCCGGGCTTGATATCAACGTAGGATAAAACGGTTTCTTTCTCAACCCGTTCCAACCCGCTGACCTTAATGTCTTTAACATAAGCCGAAGCCGCCAAGGCACTGGTTGAAGCCATTAACCCGAAAATAAAAGTTCCCAAACAAATTTTCTTCATCTTTATCAATCCCCAAGTTTATCGTATAAAATTTTTAAGAAAACCACCGGTTAAACAACCTGGCAAAATCATTATAAGTTGCAAACAGCATCAGCGCTATCAGCAGCATAAATCCAGCCTTGAACACATATTCCTTAGCGCGCTCGTTAATCTCGCGGCGGATAACGATTTCAATCAGATAAATGACGACATGACCGCCATCCAACAAAGGAATGGGAAACAAATTGATTAAGCCGAGATTGATGGACAAAAGCGCCATGAATACGACAAAATCCAGCCATGAACTTGACCGGCTGATATCGCCGCTCATTTCGGCGATGCGCACAATACCGCCCAAATCTTCGGTTCCTCTGGCGCCGCTAATCATCTGCCCAACGCCGCGCAGCGTTACCACCGTTATCTGCCAGGTCATGGTGCCGGCTTCTTTAATAGCCTCCGGCAAAGACAGTTCTATCGGATTAAATTCAACCGTTGTCAGGGAAGAAACGCCCAGCATCGGTTTTTGTTCCTGGTTCGGCTCAACCGACAGCGGAATGGTTTCAAGTTTTACCGTCAGGCTTATTTTCCGGCCGTTGCGCATCAATTCCAGATCAACCGTGCCGTCCGTATTCATATCGACTTCCTGGCGGAATTCCTGGAAGGTCTTTACCGTGCGTCCGTCAACACTTAAGATCTCATCTTTCGGCTGAATACCGGCCTTTTCCGCAGCGCTTCCCTTAATGACCTCGCCGACGACGGGCGGAAAGTCCATCTTGCCGTAAGCAAAGAACATGGCGGCAAAGACCAAAACGGCAAACAGATAATTGAAACCGGGACCGCCGATGACAATGGCCAGCTTTTTGAAAGGGTTTTGAAAGGCAAAAGCATATTTTTTATCCTCCTCGGACAGCTCGTCCGTATCGCTGCCGCCGGAGGCTGCATCGGAATCGCCCAAAAATTTGCAATAACCACCAAGAGGAACAGCCGAAATTTTCCATAACGTTCCCGAAGAATCACGGCGACCCCAAAGCATTTTGCCAAAGCCGATGGAAAACTCGGCAACCTTGACGCCGCATAACTTGGCAACGATATAATGGCCGAATTCATGCACGAATACCAGAATGCCCAGAAGGACAACAAACGGTATTACATAGTACGCAGCATTAATAAGCCAATCCATCAAACACTCCTTTTAATTCGCAAACAAAACCAAATTTCGCAGCATCAAAACGGCAAAAGGCGCCGCAAAAATCAACCCGTCAACCCGGTCAAAGAAGCCGCCGTGGCCGGGAATCAAATTGCTGGAATCCTTCAGGCCAAGGTGCCTTTTAATTGCCGATTCAACAAGATCGCCGATTTGGGCAATAACCGCCAAAATAGCTGCCATCACCAGATAGAATTTGAAAATGCTCCAATCCGCGGCACCGAAATACCAGCAGACACCATAACTGACGGCCATTGCCAAAATCATACCGCCGAACAGTCCGGCCCAGGTTTTGTTCGGAGAAATTTTCGGCGCCAGCTTAGGTCCTTTAAGCGTGCAACCGAAGACATAACCGCCGATATCGACACCCCATACCAAAAACAAAAACCACAAAACCATCTGCGCGCCGTACAATGTATAAATCTCAACCAACGCCCAAATGCCGATTGAAATATAGGGAATACCCAAAAGCAGAAGCCAGCGGTGTTTTTCGTCGCCCGTGCGGAGAAAAACCAACGCCAAAGCTGCAACCATACTGCCGATCCAACCCTCAAAAGAGCCTAAAAGAATCGCCGTGACGGCAATGAAAAAGTAGGTTACCGCGTAAAAAGGAGAGCGTTTGTTCGGAACCATGGTGGCCCATTCCCATGACAATAATGCCGCTCCGAGCATAGCCAGTAGATACATTGACGTGTAGCCGTACATAACGCAGCCGACGACCACCGGTATCAGGACAACCGCACTTATCAGCCTTTTGGCAAAAGAATTGATTTTAGATTTTTCCATAACGTCTCTCCCGTGAATTAAAATCTGCAATAATTGACTTCAGTTCGTCGGCCGAAAAATCGGGCCACAAAGTCGGCGTAAAATAAAATTCGCTATAAGCAATCTGCCACAAAAGATAATTGCTCAGCCGCTGCTCGCCGCTGGTGCGGATAACCAGATCAGGATCCGGTATGCCTGCGGTATATAAAAAGCCGGAGAACACATCTTCCGTTAATTGATCCGGTTTTAGTCTGCCGGCCGTAATTTCTTCAGCCGCTTGGCGGGCGGCCGCAATGATTTCGGCTCTGGAACCGTAGCTTAAAGCCACGCAAAACGTCAGTTTGTCATTATTTTCCGTTTCCCGCTCAATATGCTCCATTTGCGCAACAATGTCCGCATCAAGCATTTTGCGTTCGCCGATAAAACGAATCCTGGCACCGCGCTCCTGAATTTCTTTAAGTTCAGACTTCAGATACTGGCGCAGGAGGTTCATCAGATAATCAACCTCGTCTTTGCTTCTTTTCCAGTTTTCGGTCGAAAAAGCATATACGGTCAGACATTCTATCCCCATATCTGCCGCCGCTTTGGCGATTTCCTGCAGGGTTTCGGCGCCTTTTTTATGTCCGGCCGAGCGCGGCAGCCCTCTTTTCTGCGCCCAGCGGCCGTTGCCGTCCATAATAATGGCTATATGTTTAAGCGTGTTCGTCACTTTTTTATCCCGCGGCTACACCTGTAAAATATCTTTTTCTTTTTGTGCCAGCAGATCATCTGCTTTTTTGGTCGCTTCATCGGTCAGTTTCTGAATTTCGTTTTCAAATCTTTTTTCCTCATCTTCGGAAATCTGATTGTCTTTTTTCAGTTTTTTAACTTCGTCCAAAGCATCGCGGCGGATATTGCGGACGGCGACTTTGGCATTCTCGGCATATTTACCGGCAACTTTAGACAGCTCGCGGCGGCGTTCCTCGGACAACGGCGGCACCGGAATGCGAATCAGCTGTCCGTCTGACGACGGGTTAAGTCCGAGATCTGATTCCATAATCGCTTTTTCAACCGCTTTGGCCAGGCTGCGGTCCCATACGCTGACCGACAACGTGCGGGCATCCGGAACCGAGATGGTGCCGACCTGAGCCAGCGGCGTCATTGAACCGTAGGCTTCGACCATAATACCGTCCAGCAGGCTGACGTGAGCCCGCCCGGCCCGCAAAGTTCCAAAGTCGTTTTTCAGCGACTCAATGGTCTTTTCCATACGGTTTTTCGCATCGTTTTTAATTTCGGAAAAATCTGCCATAATTTACACCTCGTTTGTTTTGATGATTGTAAAAAGGCCCTTTCCCTGCACAATGTTTTCCAAAACGTTTTCGGCATGCTGGGAAAAGACCAGAATCGGAATATTGTTTTCTTTGGCCAGAGAAACCGCCGTCAGGTCCATCACCCTGAGCTGACCTTGAATTACTTCGTCATAAGTAATTCTGGAAAAGCGTCTGGCAGAAGCATCTTTTTTGGGATCTGCCGAATAAACGCCGTCGACCTGCGTTGCTTTCAACACGGCGTCGCACTGCATTTCGGAAGCACGCAGCACCGCACCGGTATCGGTGGTGAAATACGGATTGCCGGTACCGCCGGCAAAAATGACAACCCGGCCTTTTTCCAGATGACGCAGCGCCCGACGATACATATAATTTTCGCAAACCTGCGGGACGCTCAATCCGGACAGCACTCTGGTATCAACCCCTTGATTTTCAAGTGCGTTTTGCAGACAAAGCGCGTTCATCAGCGTTGCCAGCATACCGACCTGATCGGCCACGGTGCGGTTCATGCCTTTGGCAGCTTCTTTGGCGCCGCGGAAAATATTGCCGCCGCCGACCACGATACAGACATCGACTCCGGCCGAACGGATGTTTTTAATCTGTGATGCCAGAGTATGCAAAACCTCCGGCGACATACCGAAGTCTTTGTCACCCATCAGGCCCTCACCCGAAAGCTTGAGCAGGATTCTTTTGTATACAGGTTTCATTATTAACTCTTATGCATAAGTTATTTTGCTTTATATTAACCAATAGAATCGTTTTGTCATTAAAATTCTTCATTCCCTTCACAACTAGTATAAAAAAGTTGCCAAAAAGTGAATCTTGCGGCCGTTTATGCAACGAAAAGCAAATTGACGGTTGCCAAAAGCAAAGTTTCAGAATATTAAATAAACATCCTTCTTTGTTAACAACGGGAGATTTACACGAATGTCTGAAACAGCTGTTTTTGTTTTATGGGGAATCGGCGGTTATCTGCTCGGTTCCATTCCGTTCGGGCTGGTTTTGTGCTATCTTGCCGGATACGGTGATATCCGCAAGATAGGTTCCGGCAATATCGGCGCTACCAATGTTTTGCGCACCGGCAACAAATGGCTGGCACTGTTGACGGTTGTTTTGGACGCGTCCAAAGCCGGCGTGGCGGCCTGGGCGGCGCTTAAGCTGACCGACGCCAAACCGATCATGCTGTGCGGCTGGATTGTTTATACCAACGTTCTGGGTGCCTTAATTGCCGGCTCACTGGCTATTATCGGACACAACTTTCCGGTATGGCTTAAATTTAAGGGCGGCAAAGGCGTCGCCTCGGCTTTCGGATTTATTCTGGTTACGCAGCCGGTGATTGCGCTGGCTCTGTTAGGCATATGGCTGGTGATGGCGGTATTGTTCCGTTATTCATCTCTGGCAGCTATTACCGCCGCGCTTTCCGTGCCCCTGATTTCCTTTTTTTACGCCGATCCCGTTTATACGGTTTTTTACAGCGCTCTGGCATTGCTGGTTTTGATCAGGCATCATGCCAATATCCGCAGACTGTTGAGGGGCGAAGAAAGTAAAATACATTTAAAAAAACAGGACAAATAAATGGCCGGATTTGATGAAACAATCGCCGCACTGCGTTTGATTAACACACCGAAAATCGGGGCGGGAAGTTTTCATCGTCTGGTCAGTGAATACGGCTCTGCCGCTGCGACCGTTGATAAAATCGAACATGGCGGCAAATATCGTCCGTGGGAAAAAGACCGGGCCTTACGGGAAATCGAAACGGCTGCAGAGCTCGGAATTCGTATTTTATTGTATAGTGACGGCGCATACCCCGCCGCATTGAGAGCCTCCGTCACTCCGCCGCCGGTTTTATATGTTAAAGGCAATGTCGATGCTTTAACTTATGAAAAAGCTTTGGCAATCGTCGGAGCGCGCAGTGCTTCCGTTACCGGACGTAAAACGGCCGCCAGATTTGCTTACGATTTATCCGAACGGGGAATATGCATCGTTTCCGGCATGGCCAGAGGTATTGATACCTCCGCACATAAGGGAGCCATGTATGCCCGCGGGGAAACCGGACGCACCATTGCGGTACTCGGCACCGGCGTTGACATTCCCTACCCGGCCGAAAATGCCGAACTTTATGAACAAATTGCCGTTAACGGCTGCATTGTATCGGAACTGCCGCTCGGCACCGCTCCCAACCCGCAGCATTTTCCGCAGCGCAACCGGATTATTGCCGGTTTGAGCGAGGGTGTTTTGGTTATTGAGGCGGGATTAAATTCGGGTTCGCTGATTACGGCACGGCTGGCACGGGAGCAAAAAAAGATGTTGTTTGCGGTTCCCGGAACACCGGGCGAATCGAGATCTCAGGGCGTCAACCTGCTGATCAAGGAGGGCGCCGTGCTGGCCGAAACGGCCGCCGATATATTACCTTTTTTAAAAGGTAATAAAATAATGACACAGGCAAAAAAAGAAACACCCCGACAAAAAGTTCTTGTTTTTGAAAATAATGATGCTAATTTTAGCAGGCAAAAAAGCGAGCCGGACAATCTGACCGATATGCTGACGCTGGACGGCGTGTCAATTGATGAGCTTATCCGCCTGTCCGGTAAAAGTGCCGCTGAAATTGCCGCGGAAATTCTTGAGCTTGAACTAAACGGCATCGTTGAACGGCGCGCGGGAAACAGAATTGCTCTGTGCAAACGGATTTAGACGGGTGAAGCAAATGAAATTAGTGATTGTAGAATCTCCGGCCAAAGCCAAAACCATTAACAAATATCTCGGCAAAGACTATCAGGTACTGGCCAGTTTCGGCCATATACGCGACCTGCCGAGCAAAGACGGTTCGGTCAACCCCGATGATGATTTTGCCATGACCTGGGAACTCAGTTCCGGCGGCAAAAAAAGACTGGCCGACATCGTTAAAGCCCTTAAAGATGCCGATACCCTCATTCTCGCCTCCGACCCCGACAGAGAGGGAGAGGCCATTGCCTGGCATATTCTGGAAGAACTCAAAAGCAAAAAAGTGCTTAAAGGCAAAAAAATCGAGCGCGTGGTTTTTCATGAAATTACCAAATCGGCGGTTACCGAGGCCATCAAAAACCCGCGCAGCATTGACGATAATCTGGTTTCGGCCTATATGGCCAGGCGGGCGCTGGACTATCTGGTCGGGTTTACGTTATCGCCGGTTTTGTGGCGCAAGCTGCCCGGTTCGCGTTCGGCCGGACGGGTGCAGTCGGTGGCACTGCGGCTGATTTGCGACCGCGAAACCGAGATTGAAAATTTTAAGCCGGAAGAATATTGGACCGTTGATGCCGAACTGTTTACCGCGCAAAAAGCACTGATTAAATCGCGGCTGATTGAGCTTGACGGCAAAAAACTGGAAAAATTCGACATTAATACCGAGGCCAAAGCGCTTGATGCCAAAGCCAAAATCGAAGCGCAGGACTTTGCGGTAGACAATGTCGAACGCAAAAAGACCAACCGCTATCCGGCGCCGCCGTTCACAACCTCTACCCTGCAGCAAGAGGCCGCCCGCAAGCTGCGGTTCTCGGCCAAAAAGACCATGCAGATTGCGCAAAAGCTGTACGAATCCGGTTATATTACCTATATGCGTACCGACGCGGTTAATTTGTCGGCAGAAGCAATTGCCGCCTGCCGTGAGGCGATTGTCAAATACTTCGGTGAGGCTTATCTGCCGAAACAGGCCAAAGAATATAAAACCAAGTCGAAAAACGCCCAAGAGGCGCATGAGGCCATCAGACCGTCCGACGTCATGAATACGCCGAAAAAGATGGAAGTAAAACTGGCCGCGGACGAACACAAACTTTATGAACTTATCTGGAAACGTACGGTGGCCTGTCAGATGAATCCGGCTATTTTGGATAAGGTGGTTATTGACTCGCGCTCCGGCGACAAACAAATCGTTTTGCGCGCCAATGGTCAGGTTATTGCTTTTGACGGGTTCTTGAAACTTTATCAGGAATCCAAAGACGACAGTGACGAAACCGACGAAAACCGCATTTTGCCGAATGTTGATCAGGGCGATAAGCTCGATAAGGGCGAAATTACCGCCGAACAGCATTTTACCGCGCCGCCGCCGCGCTTTACCGAGGCCAGTCTGGTTAAAAAACTTGAGGAACTCGGCATCGGCCGGCCGTCGACTTATGCGACGATTATTGCGGTTTTGCAGGAACGCAAATATGTACGGGTGGAAAAGCTGCGTTTTATTCCCGAAGACCGCGGCCGGATTGTGACCGTCTTTTTGGAAAACTTTTTCAAAAAATATGTTGAATACGATTTTACCGCGCAGATGGAAGAATTTTTGGACGATGTTTCGGCCGGTGAAATGCAATGGAAAAAACTTTTGGAAGGCTTTTGGGTTAAGTTTATCAAAAATGTTGATGCGGTCAAACCGCTGCAGGTTTCCGAAGTCATTGAAAAAATTGACGAGGTTTTAGCCAACCATTTGTTCCCGCCGCGCGAGGACGGCAGCGATCCGAGAGTATGCCCGGAATGCGGCCGCGGACGCCTGAGCATCAAGCTCGGCAAATACGGCGCTTTTATCGGCTGTTCAAACTATCCGGAATGTAAGTATACCAAACCGCTGGTTGATACAACCGATGAGGAAAATAATGCTGCGCCGGCGGTTAAAGAAGTGGCCGACAAAGTTTTGGGCGAAATGAACGGGCTGAATGTTTATTTAAAAAAGGGACCGTACGGTTTTTACGTGCAGCTGGGCGAAGATCAAACCGCCACGACCGAAAAACCGAAACGTGCCTCCCTGCCCCGCGGCATTACGCCGGAAGAAATTACACCGGAACAGGCCGTTCGTCTGCTGAGCCTGCCTTATGATCTGGGCGAAGGGATTGAACTTAACAGCGGAAAATTCGGTCCGTATCTGAAATGCGGCGGCAAGTCGGTTTCGCTGCGCGGCAACGATACCATCTTTAACATCACTTTGGAACGTGCCAAAGAGCTTCTGGCTGGTGTCAAGGAAAAACCGGCCGGCAAAACCTTGGGTGTTTATCCCAAAAACAAGCAGGAAATCGTTTTGCTGATGGGACGCTACGGTCCGTATCTGAGATGCGGACGCACCAATTATGCCATTCCGAAAAACATCTCCGGACATGAGCCGACCCTGGAGGAGGCTATTAAAATCATTGAGGCTAAAAAATAGTCCGGAATATCAGCTCCTTAACGACATATAAAAAAGCCTCCGTTTTAACCGGAGGCTTAGTGTTATTTCCGCTCTTTGCCCTTGACGATTTCAAGTTCTCCGTTCAGCACGATGATATCTGCCGTATCGTTATCACCGATTTCACCGTCCAGAATCTTAACGGCTAATTTGTTTTCAATGTTGTTTTTCAACAGTCTTTTCAACGGCCGTGCGCCATAGACCGGATCATAGCCGTTGTTGACGATCCAGACAAAAGCCGTATCGTGAACATTAAGTTTGATATTACGCGGACTCAGACGCTTTTCAATATTGGCGATCTGAATCTTGGCGATATCTTTGATATTGTTTTTATCCAGTTTGTGGAAGATGGTAATCTCGTCAATCCGGTTGATAAACTCCGGCCGGAATGACGCTTTGACAATATCCATCACCTGAGCGCGGATTTTTTTGCCGTCATCGGCACCGGTGGCATTGCTCAAAATCTCTGATCCGAGGTTTGATGTCATAATGATCAGCGTGTTTTTAAAATCCACCGTACGACCTTGTCCGTCGGTCAAACGCCCGTCGTCCAGCACCTGCAGCAAGACATTAAATACATCGGGGTGTGCTTTTTCCACCTCATCAAACAAAATAACCTGATACGGCCGGCGGCGTACGGCTTCGGTTAAAAAGCCGCCTTCCTCATAACCGACATATCCCGGAGGCGAACCGATAAGCCTGGCCACGGCGTGCTTTTCCATATATTCGGACATATCAACGCGCAAAATAGCCTTTTCATCGTTAAACAAAAACTCTGCCACCGCTTTGCTCAACTCGGTTTTGCCGACACCGGTCGGGCCGAGGAACAAAAACGAGCCGATCGGCTGCCCTGCATCGGATATACCCGCCCGCGAGCGGCGAATAGCGTTGGAAACCGCCGATATGGCTTCTTTTTGGCCGATAACCCGTTTACTCAAAAACTCTTCCATATGCAAAAGTTTTTCTTTCTCGCCGGCCAGCATCTTGTCAACCGGAATACCTGTGCGCTTGGAAACTACATGGGCAATATCTTCCTCGGTAACCGTTTCGGTAAAGCTGTTGCGTTTGGTTTCGACTTTGCTTTCGGCTTCGCTGATTTGTTTTTCCAGTTCAGGAATAATGCTGTACTGCAGCTCTCCGGCGCGCTCCAGCCGACCTTCGCGTTTAGCGATTTCAACTTCAATCCGCGCTTTGTCCAACTTGTCTTTCAAAACCGTAAAATCGGCCAGACCTTTTTTGTCTTCACGCCACTTGTCCTCCAGCCCTTTGGCTTTTTTCTCAAGGCCGTCGATTTCGTAATTAATCAGTTCCAGCCGCTCTTTGGATTTGGCGTCGGTTTCCCTCTTCAAACCTTCGCGTTCGATTTTCAGCTGCAAAATACGCCGGTCGAGTTCGTCCAGTTCTTCCGGTTTGGAGTCAATGGCCATCCGCAGCGCACTGGCGGCTTCGTCCATCAGGTCAATAGCTTTATCCGGCAAAAAGCGGTCGGTAATATAACGATTGGAAAGCGTCGCCGCGGCAATCAGAGCATTATCGGCAATTCTGACGCCGTGGTGCAGTTCAAATTTTTCTTTGATGCCGCGCAAGATGGAAACCGTATCTTCAACCGTCGGTTCGGCCACATAAATTTCCTGAAACCGTCGTGCCAGCGCCGCATCTTTTTCAACATATTTTTTATATTCGTTTAAGGTTGTAGCCCCCATGCAGTGCAATTCACCGCGCGCCAGCGCCGGTTTCAACAGGTTTGACGCATCCATGGCGCCTTCGGTGGCACCGGCACCGACCAGCGTGTGCATCTCATCAATAAACAAGATGATTTCACCTTCCGAGGCCTCAATATCCTTCAGAACCGCTTTAAGACGCTCTTCAAATTCACCGCGGAATTTGGCTCCGGCAATCAGGGCACCGAGGTCAAGTGCCAAAAGCCGCTTGCCGACAAGGCTTTCCGGCACGTCGTTATTGACAATTCTGATAGCCAAACCTTCGACAATGGCCGTTTTGCCGACACCCGGCTCACCGATCAACACCGGGTTATTTTTGGTGCGGCGCGATAAGACCTGAATGGCGCGTCTGATTTCCTGTTCACGGCCGATGACCGGATCAAGTTTTCCTTCTTTGGCCTTGGCGGTGATATCAATGGTAAATTTTTTCAGAGCTTCAAAATTATCCTCACTGGTTTCGGAATCAGCCAACCGTCCTTTGCGATAGTCATTAATGGCCTGATTAAGTCTTGCAGCGTCAACGCCGCAGCTTTTTAAAATATCATAGGCCTCGTTGCCGGCCGTAACGCTCAGTGCCTGCAACAGCCGTTCAACGGTAACGAATTTGTCATTAGCCTTTGTCGCCAGATTTTCGGCAGCCATCATTACGGCGGTAAATTCCTGATTCATCAGGGTTTGCACGCCGCTGCCGCCGACCTGCGGCAGTTTGGCAAAAGCCGTCTCGGTTTTGTCTTTAATCTGCGCCGTATTGCCGCCGGCCTTGGCTATCAACTCGTCAATCAGCGGATATTTGCCGTCAAGCAAAGTTTTTAAAAGATGTAAAGGGGTTATATACTGGTTGCGCTGTGCCGCTGCAAGCTGTACAACCGCCTCAATAACTTCTTTTGATTTAGATGTCAGTTTTTCAAAATCCATAATATAAATGCCTCCGTCTCTAATAAATATTATATAGGAAGAAGGAGGCATTTAAATCAAGAGGCCGGTTGTTTGTTTTTTTTCTTTAAATGAATAAGAGCAATGTCAGCCGGTGCAAACAGCCTCATGGCAGGTCCCCAGGTTCCGGCACCGCGCGATACAAACAAATCCGTTCCGTTAACGCGGAATTGCCCGGACAGATAGCGGTTGGCCTGCTTAACAAAAAGATGAAACGGAAAAATCTGCCCGCCGTGCGTATGCCCGGACAAGACCAGATCAACCAGTCCGGGGCTTAAGCTGTCAATAATATTCGGCGTGTGTGAAAGCAAAATTTTATAATCTTTCTTTTCGGACTTGCCCAAGGTGCGCCATAAGTTGACACGCTCATACATTGTTCCGAGATCGGGAATGCCGGCAATAAACACATTGGTGTTGTTGATGTGCAGACCGCCGTTAAACAGAAAAGTCAGGCCATGGTCGTTCAGCACCCGCTTGGAGGCATAAATATCGTTATAAAATTCGTGATTGCCCATAATGCTGTAAACCCCGAACGGCGCACTGAGCTCTTTTAAGGCTTTTAGGTGCTCCTCAATCAGCACGACGTTGTCATCAATGGTGTCACCGGTCAGGACAATGACATCGGGATTAAGCATATTAATGTCATTAACCAGCTGCCGAATCCGCAAAAGCGGCGTCGCACGATTGATATGCAAGTCGCTGATTTGAGCGATTGTCATATCTTGAGCAATTTTGTCGGAATAAAAAGTAAGCTCCCGTACTTCAGGCTGTTTATAGCCGTGGTACAGAGCATAGATACTGACCGCAATACTAAACAAAACGACCAGACAGTTTGCTTTACCGAGCAATGACAGATTTTTCGGGTGAATATGCCAGCCGCTGCGGCCGGTCATTTTGGCAATGCCGTAAATGATATACCACACGATATCGCGCAGCATAATGGCGATAAACAGGATAAATACAAACCCCATCAACCCGTAGAGCAGATGAGATACCGTCGCGTAAAGATTACCGGATAAGATGGCGGTTGACGACAAAAATTTCATGATCAGCGGAGCAAACCAACCCAGAATAATAAGGATAGACGCCGGAATTTTGTAAAAGATTTTCAAATCACTGTAGCCGACCAGCGTTTTGATGGTGATTGCCGAACAGGCAATTGCTATAATTAAGGCAGCGAAAAAGAAAAACATTGTTTTTACCTCAACTCAAAGCCCTGTTTTGTTCAGATTTCCGCTTCTTTTACCGATGATTCAGCCGCAGATTTCAACTGTCCGGGCAAAACTTCTTTCGGTGTCTTTTCTGAAATTTCAATGATTTTAAAAGCTTTTTTGACGGTTTTCGGTTTGGTTTCGACCAAAGAGTTTTCGTTTTCTTTCGGTTCTTTGTCTGCACCGGCTGACGCGGTCTTCAGCGCTCTTGTCCGGGCCTTTGGCTTGGTTTCGACCAAAGAATGGTCAAGATTTTCTTTCTCTGCCGCATCTGCCGCCGGCATTGAAGGCGCATTTTCGGATTGCCCGGCATCAACGGCTGGCTGTTCCGGCGTCTCAACGGCGGTATCATTATTTTTGCCGTTAAACCGGGCATTTTTACGTTCGTTAATCTCGGTGATGATTTTGCGATAATGCTCTGCATATTGACGAAAGACTTCCGCCTCGACATAATTGCCGTTGCTGTGAGCTTCTTTGGCCAGCTCGTTATAGCGTTTAATCAGGTCCAACGCCGTCCCGCTGCATTTTCCCGCGGGGGAAATACTGTCAAACTTATAATTGATTGAATAAACCTGATTAGCGTAATTATTGTTATTGTTGCGATATTTTATTTTTTTCATAAACCAATACCATAAAAAACATTCACACATCCGGCGGATGCAAAATTAAATAATCAAAATGTCTGAGAAAATATTCATGACGTTCTGACAAAATATCAACGTCATCGGATATCAGTCATAATAATCAAACTTTTGCGAAATGCAAACTATTTTTTTAAAATTATACAGCGCTCAATTCCGCTCAAATCACAAACAACCGCCTGTCGGTTAAAGCCGTTTGCCTCCCCTATCGCGACAATATCCGCGGCCTGTCCGGCACCGGCCTCAAAAATCAACCACCCGCCCGGCGCCAGAATTTGTGCTGCCAGACCGGTAATGCGGCGGTAGTCGCGCAGACCGTCCGCGCCGCCGTCAAGAGCCGTGAGCGGATCAAAGCTTTTGACTTCTTCATCAAGTGCGGCAATTTCCCCGCTGGGAATATAGGGCGGATTGCTGACGACAACGTCAAAACCGCTGCCGAGTTCATCGACAATATTTTCCGCAAACCAACTTGTCCGCACAAAACGAATTCTCTTGTCGACACCGATGTTGCAGGCATTTTTCCGGGCAATTTCCAGTGCGCTTTCGGAAATGTCAACGCCGACGCCTTCGGCCTGCGGCAGTTCGGCCAGCAGCGATATTAAAATGCAGCCGGAGCCCGTTCCGAATTCCAGAATTCCGGTACATTTATTTTGCCGGCAGATGTTCAAACCTTCTTCAACCAAAATTTCCGTCTCCGGCCGCGGCGACAAGACATCACGGCTGACGGCAAAATCATATTTATAAAATCCCTTGCGGCCGATGATTTTATCAACCGGCCAGTGAGCGGCCCGTTGTGCAATGAAGCGGTCAAACAATTTTTCCTGCTCTCCGGTCAGCGGCTCTTGATGAAAATACGAACCGCCACGATCATCACCGAGAGCCGCCTCCAGCAACATTCTGACTTCCTGCCGGGAAGAATCTATGCCGCATTGTCGCAAGAACCGCAATTTTTCCGAGATAAGTTTTTCAATTTCCAAGGATTAAATTTCCGCAAATAAAAAAAGCATCTTTATTTTGGTCAAGATGCCGTTAAAACAATTTTATCTTAAGCATTTTCAAGCGAAAATTGCTGATAGTGATGCCGGCGCAAAAAATCATCGGTGCCATTGTCTGATAACCCCCTTACTTTTGCCAGACGTTCTTGCATCCGTTTGGCAAAAGAAGCCGTGTCAAAACCGCGGGATTTTTTCTCTTCGTCGGTTAACAGACGGTTGTTTTTTTCTGCGACGGTTTTGTTCATGGGCTTTCTCCGATGGGTGATGATTGTGTCAGTATATCACTTTTTGACAGCAATCGCAAGCAATACCAACTGTTGCAGTTTTTTAAACGCCGCGTCTTCAATCTGCCGGACTCTTTCGCGGCTGATGCCGAATTTTTCGCCGACCTCGCTTAGTGTTTTCGGTTCTTCGGTCAATAAACGATTTTTAACGATATATTGTTCACGTTCGGAAAGCTGGCTTAAACATTTTTGCAAAATAGCCGTTTTATAAGCCGCTTCCTGCCGGCGGGCAACTTTTTCCTCAACATTTTGGCTTTTATCAACCAAAAGGTCAATCCGTTCGTCGTCATCTTCATCAGAGACGGCAACATTCAACGATTTGTCGCCGCCGAGGCGCATATTCATCTCTTTGACATCATCTTCGTTGACGACCAGCTCTTGAGCAATGGCTTTGACTTCCTGCGGGGCAAGTTCTTTGTTGTCATAGATGCCGAGCCGGGCCTTAATGCGCTTCAGATTATAAAAAAGTTTTTTCTGGGCGGCGCTGGTTCCCATTTTGACCAGTGACCATGATTTAAGAATATAGTCATTGATTGAGGCTTTAATCCACCAGATGGCATAAGTCGCCAGCCGGACTTTTTTGGACAGGTCAAATTTTTTAACCGCCTGCATCAGACCGAGATTGGCCTCGGAAACGATATCTGCCAGCGGCAGACCGTATTTGCGATAGGTCATGGCGATTTTGGCCGCCAGACGCAAATGCGAGGTAACCAGAATCTGTGCCGCCTGCATATTGCCGTTTTGCTGCAGGTCGGTGACCAGTTCTTTTTCCTGTTCTTCGGTCAATACCGGAAAGGTTTTGATTTTTTCCAGATAGGCCGTCAGCGAATTATCGTTAATGACGGCGGGAAGCTGACATTTTTTAACAACAAGTCCATGTTCGTCGCTCATAAGTTCCTCAACCCTTTCATAATACACCCGCCTGATATAGGTCTTGCCGGTATCAAAGTCAAGCCTCAGGCAGACAATTATAATAGGTCAAAATTTCGGATTTTGCAACAACTATTCCGCAGTAAAAACAAATTGCGGGATGTTTTTGTCTGTGAAATTGATAATCTCGGTTTTTACCTGTTCACCGTCGTCATACATCAGAAGATATATTTTAGTTTTCAAAATCGGATTATCACTTTGGCATACCTTAAAATTATCGTTAGCCAGATGATTGTTGATTTTCAGTTCAACAAGCCTCCCGGCCAGCCGACGGTGATTTTGCGGCGAGACATCGGCGATTTCAAGAGGGATAAAATTGTCGGTATTCTTCAGGATCAACTGCGTCCGCCGCCGATCGACGATCGTCCGGTTCTGCATGACAATATAGGGCTCTATGGCTTTACGCGCCTGCTCCGCCAGCCGCGGATCACTACATTCCGGTTTGGGGTTGACGGGAGCACCTTTGGAGGCAAAATTATTCTCAATCACCCTGACCAAACTTTTGTCCGGATATCCGAAAGCGTTGGTTTCTTCTTCCCCTGATGCTTCCTGCGCCGCAACCGCCGCCGGCAGAAAGAGGCCAAACAACAACGCTGTCAGATATTTTCTCATATTTTCTCCTAAAAGTTGATTGATTTCGGCGTCCGCGGAAAAGGAATAACGTCGCGAATGTTACCGATGCCGGTGATCAGCATCATCATACGTTCAAATCCGAGACCGAATCCGGCATGCGGTACGGAACCGAACCGGCGCGAATCCAAATACCATTCGTAGTCGGCCTCTTTCATACCCATTTCCTCAATGCGTCTGACCAATACGTCCAAACGCTCCTCACGTTGCGAACCGCCGATAAGCTCGCCGATCCCCGGAACCAAGACGTCCATCGCCGCCACCGTGCGACCGTCGTCGTTAAGACGCATATAAAAGGCCTTAATTTCCTTCGGATAATCGCGGACAATGACCGGCCGTTTAAAATGCTCTTCCGCCAAAAAGCGCTCATGTTCGGTTTGCATATCAATGCCGAATTCCGGCTTGTATTCAAACTCTTTGCCCGATGCTTTCATGATGTCAATAGCCTCTTTATAGGTAATACGGGCAAAACCGCTGTTCAAGATGTTGTTAAGCTTGTCAAGAAGTCCCGGCTCAACGAATTTATCAAATAACGCCAAGTCATCGGCACAGGTTTCCATCACATATTTAATGCAGTATTTGACCATGTCTTCGGCCAAATCCATATCATCATGAATATCGGCAAAGGCCATTTCCGGCTCAATCATCCAAAACTCGGCCGCATGACGGGTCGTGTTGGAGTTTTCGGCGCGGAAAGTCGGGCCGAAAGTATAAATGTCACCCAGCGCGCAGGCATACATTTCGCCGTTTAATTGTCCCGAAACGGTCAGGTGTGCCTCTTTGCCGAAAAAGTCCTGGGTATAGTCAACTTTGCCGTCCGGCGTCCGCGGCGGGTTATTGATGTCAAGCGTTGTTACCTGAAACATCTCACCGGCACCTTCACAGTCCGAACCGGTGATGATCGGGGTATGAACATAACGAAAACCGCGTTCGTTAAAAAACTTGTGAATAGCATAAGATAATTCCGAGCGTACGCGGAACGCCGCGCCGTATTTGTTGGAACGCGGCCGCAGGTGTGCAATGCTGCGCAGATATTCATCGGTGTGTTTTTTCTTTTGCAGCGGATAGTCTTCCGGCGCCAGAGAATAAATTTCAACCGTTGCGGCCACAACTTCAAACTTCTGATTGCCTCCCTGGGACAAAACCATCTCGCCGGTTATCGCAACCGAAGAACCGGTAGTCAGCTTTTTGATATCGTCGTAATTGCTCAAGTCGCTGCGGGCAATCACCTGCATATTTTTAAGGCAGGAACCGTCGTTAACCTCAATAAACGAAAAATCTTTGGCATCGCGGCGGGTTTTAACCCAGCCTTTGATTAAAACTTGTTTTATCGGTTGTTCCGCTTGCAGCAGCTGAGCAATTTTTGTTCTTTTAAGCATTTGTTTTGTCCTCAATATCCGATGGTAAATTCACAAAATATGCGCCACTATATTACAGCTTTGTTCAAATGTCCAGCATTGACAAATTTTATTCTACAGTTTAGATTCAAGAAAACAAACATAAGAAACCGAGGAAAACGAAGATGCAAAAGAATTTTTTGACCATAAGCGCCGCCGCGCTGCTGTTGTCGGCTTGTGCGGCGAATATTAATTCTGATCATTACAATACCTCTGCAACCGGCGCCGTCGGACAGGTTATGGGCTGCACGGTGGTTAATGTCCGCCAGGTTAACGTTTCGTCTGATGATTCGTCAGCCGGGGCGGTTTTGGGCGCTATCGGCGGCGGTGTGGCCGGCTCGACCATCGGTCACGGCCGCGGCAGCGTTTTGGGCGCTTTGGGCGGTGCCGCACTGGGCGGTGTGGCCGGTAATATGGCGCAAAAAGGCCTGACCAGCCAGACCGGCGTTGAATATGTCGTCCGGCTGGATAACGGCACGCTGCGCACCGTTACTCAGGGGATCGATGTCTATATGCAGCCCGGGCAACGCTGCTACCTGCTTTACGGTGATCAGTCGCGCATTATTCCCGCCAACTGAATTTTAGGAAAAAGAACATTTAAGCGGTCGGAATTGCGACCGCTTTTTTGTTTCCGGACATACACTAATACTTCTCGGCACAGCGGGCGTAAAGTATTAGCATACAAAAAAGCCCCGGATTAATTCCGGGGCCTTTTTCTTTATCTTAAAGATTGGCAATGCGCGCCAAAGCCGCTTCAACCTTAGCTTTGTTTGCCAAGGCATCAGCCTGGCGCTTCTTTTCTTCTTCAACCACTTTGGCCGGGGCGCGCTCGACAAAAGCGGCATTGGATAATTTGGCAGCATAACCGGCCAAGTTCTTATCCAGCTGTGCCAGTTCTTTTTGCAGACGTTCACGCTCGGCGGCAAAATCAACCACGCCTTTCAGCGGCAGCAAAATCGCCGCGCCGCGGCAAACGGTCTGGACCATATCCGGCGTTACGGCGTCATGCAAAACATCTATGCTTTCCAAACGTGCCAGCGAGCAGATAATCCCGGCAAAATCTCTGGCATAAGTGACAACTTCCGCCGAAGCGTCTTTTAACAGAGCTTTTAATTTGGCGCCGGCCGGCAGATTCATCTCGGCCCGCAGCGAACGAACGGCCGAAACAGCCTCAATAACCCAGTCAACCGCTTCTTTGGCCTGATTGTCAACAACCTCGTTTTGCGGCCATGAATGTAAAATCAGCTTTTCGTCACGATCGGCCAGATTATCCCACAACTGGGTGGTGATAAACGGCATAAACGGATGCAAGATAACCAAAATACGATCCAAAACCCAGGAAAACGTTGCTTTGGTTTCGGCCTTGGCGGTCTCATCATCGCCATACAAAACGGGCTTAATCATTTCAATATACCAGTCGCAGAAAGTGCCCCAGACAAACTGATAAACGCTGTTGGCGGCGTCCGAAAAACGAAAGGCCTCCAGATTGCGGGTAACCTCGGCCGAGGCTTCTTTGGCCTTGGCAATAATCCATTTGTTCAAAACAAAAGAAACTTTTGTTTCATCAAAATCTTTTACCGGTTTGGCGCCGTTCATCTCGCCAAAACGGGCGGCATTCCAAAGTTTGGTAGCAAAATTACGATAACCGGCAACGCGGTTTTCGTTCATATTGATGTCGCGGCCCTGAGTTTCCATCGCCGCCATGAAGAACCGCAGCGCATCGGCACCGTATTTTTCGATGATTTCCATCGGATCAACGGTGTTGCCTTTAGACTTTGACATTTTGCGGCCGTGTTCGTCACGGATGAGGCCGTGAATATACGCTTTTTTGAACGGAACACGTTTCATGGCGTACATGCTCATCATCATCATGCGCGCAACCCAGAAAAAGATAATGTCAAATCCGGTTACCAAAACCGATGTCGGATAAAAGGTTTTCAGATATTCGCTGTTTTCGTCCGGCCAGCCCAGAGTTGAAAAAGCCCAAAGTCCTGAAGAAAACCAGGTATCCAGAACATCTGTCTCGCGAGTCAGTTTTACCGGCCGGCCGAATTGCTTGTCGGCGGCGGCCTGAGCTTCTTCTTCGGTTTCTTCACAAAAGACGGTACCGTCTTCGGCATACCAAATCGGCATCTGGTGGCCCCACCACAACTGGCGCGAAATACACCAGGGCTGGATATTTCTCATCCATTCAAAATAGGTTTTTTCATAAGACTTCGGCACAAACTCCATCTCGCCGGCCTCGACCGCGCGAATGGCCTCTTTGGCCAGAACAGGCGCATCAACAAACCACTGGTCGGTCAGCATCGGTTCTATAACGACATTGGAACGCTCGCCATAGGGAATAACCATCGGATGGTCTTCAATCTTTTCCATAAGCCCGAGTTCTTCCAGTTTGGCAATCGTCTTTTGCCGCGCCGTCTGCGTATCCATTCCCGGAAACGGCGTATTTTCGTTCAACGTGGCATCCGGATTCAGGATATTAATCAGCGGCAGATTGTGACGTTTGCCGACTTCAAAGTCATTGAAATCATGCGCCGGTGTAATCTTGACCGCGCCGGTTCCTTTTTCCGGATCGGCATGGTCGTCGGCAATAATCGGAATTTCCCGGTTGATAATCGGTAAAATGCAGTTTTTGCCGATCAGATGTTTCAATTTTTCATTGTCTTTGGATACGGCAACCGCGGTATCACCAAACATGGTTTCCGGACGCGTGGTGGCAATATGGACAAATTCACCCGGCTCACCGGCTATCGGATATTTGTAATAATACATTTTGCCGGTTGTTTCCTTCTGAATAACCTCCAGATCGGAAATCGCGGTCATAAATTTGGAATCCCAGTTAACCAGCTTTTTAGCTTTGTAAATCAGACCGTCTTTGTAAAGCTTGACAAAGATTTTGCGTACCGCCGCCGACAAGCCTTCGTCCATCGTAAACCGCTCGCGGCTCCAGTCACAGGAAGCCCCTAAGCGCCGCAGCTGGCGGCAGATGGTGCCGCCGGATTTTTCCCGCCACTGCCAGACGGTTTCAATAAATTTTTCACGGCCGAGATCATGACGACTGATACCCTGAGCCGCCAGATTGCGCTCAACAACCATCTGGGTAGCAATACCGGCATGATCGGTTCCGGGCTGCCACAAAACCTTTTTACCCAACATACGGTTATAGCGAATCAAAATATCCTGCAGTGTGTCGTCCAACGCATGGCCCATGTGCAAAATACCGGTGACGTTCGGCGGCGGAATAACAATGCAAAAGGCATCTTTGCCCGACCGCATATCCGGCTTGAAATCACCGTCGCTTTCCCATTTTTGATAAATTTTTTCTTCAAAATCTTTCGGATTATAGTTCTTATCCAACATCTTATTTTTTCCTATTTTCAAATTCAGCTAAAAACACACAAAATGCCCTCAAAGATATCGCTTTTGGGGGCATGGAGAATCAAGGTCGGTTCGGGCCGCAGCTTTTTAAGAACCAACCTTTGCAATCACTCGCTCAATCTCCTGTTTAACGACTTTTTCAACCAAAGCTGGCAGATTGTCATTAATCCATTTTTCGGTCTGACGGACAATTTCCGCCTCGGCAAAAGATTTAAACCCGGCACCGTCGTTCCACTGACGGCGAATCTCGCCGCCGACAACTTTTATAACGGCATCAAGTACGAATTCTTCCAGCGTTTTACTTGTGTTTCCCGGTGCCGCAATTTCGACCGACGGTTCGGCAACAGATGCTGCCGGAGCCGGCGTGTCATCGCGGGAAAACATCTTGGCAAAATTACTGATGATATTGGCCGAAACATCAACCGCACTGTCTGCCGCCGCCTCAGGCTCCGTCAGAGGCTGTCGGTCTTCAAGGGGTGTTTCGGCAACAACCGCGGCGGAAGTCTCAACCTCATCTTCCGCGGGCAAGCTTGCGGACTGCGGCTCAACAGTAGCCGTTTCCGGTTCGGGCGAAAGCGTCGGTTCGACTATCGGCGTATCTTCAGCAACCGGCGGCAGGAAATCTTCAACCTCCGCAACAGCGGAAGTTTCAACAGTTTCCGGTTCAGCCGGCAGTTCAAAAACGTCTGTTTTGGCCGGCGCCGCATTTTCTTCAATAACAGGTTCGACCTCAACAACCGGTTCAACTGCGGAATCCGCCGCCATAAAATCTGTCGGATCGGCATCTATGGCAAACGGGTCTGCCGGTTCTTCTCCGGTAACGGCCGCAACAACATCAACGGCATTGTCTTCGGTCGTTTCTGTTGTTTCAGGAGCTAAGGGGGCGGCTGCCGGTTCATCGGCGACGCGCATTTCCGGCGACAATTCCAAAATATCATCAACATCGGAAGATGTTTGCAATACATCACTCAAAACATCCGGCTCGTCCTCCGGATTTTTTATTGCTGCAGATTTGTTTTGTTCGTCTTCTTCCAAAATATTTTTTATTGAAGACAAAATATCTTCCATTTCCGCGTTTTGATTGTCATCAGCCATGGTTTAAGGCCTTTTCCCGTTAATGTTGCAACTTGCCTTTATGTTAACCGAAAAAATTTTTTTAGCAAGCCCCTTTAGCCGTTAATTCAAAGAAAACCATTTATCCTTGGTTTCCTGATAATATTTATCGGCATCATAAAGCTCAACATCCAGTCGCAAATCTTTGGCCGTCATCTTACCCATGGACGCCAGCATCTGCATGGCGGAAACATAGTAGTTGCGGCGAGCCTGAACATCATTTACCTTAGATGTGAGGAGCTCCTGAAAAGCATCCAAAACATCCAAGACCGTACGGTTGCCCAAAGCCTCTTCTTTTTGTACGCCATCAAGAGCAATTTCGTTTGCTTTAATCTGAGCGGCAATGGCTTTAAGCTGGGATTCATTTGATTTCATGGTTTCCCAGGTGCTCTGTACGGAAGACTTAACCGAACGCTTGGCCTCCAAGACATTCTCCTGAGCCTGCCATTTCTGATATTTGCTCTGGCGGATACGCGCTCTGTCGGCGCCGCCGCTGTACAACGGGATACTCAAATTAACTCCCCATTCGGCATTTTCGGTGGTGGTGTCAATGCTGCCCTGCTCGGCCTTGGTCTTACCGACGGTTCCGTCAAGACTTACCGTCGGAAACAAAGCGCCGGTATTGGCATAAACCTCATAACCCTTAGCCGCGTAAAGGTTTTTGGCCTGTTTGATGGTATAGCTGTTATCCATGGCGATTTTCAATGCCTCGTCATAACTTTTAGGCAGAAAATCGTCAATTTTGGTCGGTTCGACAAGTTTTTCCGGCTCCGACCCGATAAGTTCAACATAAGTTGCAATTGAAGACTGCAACGTACCCTCCGAGGCAATGCGGTCGGCAACAGCCTGCGAATGACGCGCCTCGGCCTGAGAAACGTCGGTACGGGTCAACTCACCAACCTTGAAACGTTCGCGGGCTTCGTCCAATTCTTTCAACAAAAGTTTTTCATTGTTTTTCTGCAAATCAACAACCGCCTGATTTTGCAAAACGTCAAGATACGCCGTTGCCGCCTGCAACAGAATATTCTGTTCGACGTTGGCCAAATTATCCTGCTCTGCCCGAACCGTGCGATCCGCCGCTTTGACCGAATTGACGGTTGAGAAACCGCTGAATACCGGCTGCGAAATATTGGCTGACCCGGTCAATGTATTATAACCGCCTTCGGTGCCGACGCCTTTTTTGATGTTATTATGTCCGTCATTATAAGCTCCGCTCAAACTTACCGTCGGCCGATAGCCGGATTTGGCAATCGCGACGTTTTCATCAATTGAACGCAGATAGGCGCGCTCCGCCTGAAGGGTCGGGTTGGAATTATATGTCTGACTCAAAATTTCAAAAATGTCTTCTGCACGAGCCTGACCGGCAAGACCAAGACATAATGAAGTTGTCACAAATAATCCACTCAACAGTTCTTTTTTCATTTTTATCCCTCAAAAATACATCACAAAATTCGTTTCCGAGATTACATCATTTGTTTGTAAAATACAAATATTTCTTAAAAATTTTATGAAGATTTAACAAGTATCCTCTAAAAAAGGCTTATTTTATTAACTATATCTCAAACAATTCTCTTTAAGCTTGGGATAACTCAGTATTTTTGGCAAGGAGTACGTTAAGTGAAGCAGAAATCTACGATTATCAACGAAATCGATAAAGCCCGGCTGAAGTTTTCAATCGAGCATTATATTCAATATTTCATCGGTAAACGGGTCTGCGAAATTACCCGCGAAGAAGCCCTGGAGGCAATATCTCTGGCTGTCAGGGAATTTGCCATGGACAAAATGTATCAGTCCATTGCCCGCTACAATAAATGCAATTCCAAAAGAGTTTATTATCTTTCCATTGAATATCTTATCGGCCGGCTTTTGGCCAACAACCTGCACTCGCTCGGGCTGTTTGATATTTTAAAAAGCATAAAAATCGACGGTTTTCCCGACATGACGCTGGAAGAAATTTTTGATACCGAATATGATCCGGCGCTCGGTAACGGCGGTCTTGGGCGACTGGCTGCCTGTTATTTGGATTCAATGGCTTCGGTCGGTATTGCCGGTTTCGGCTACGGTATCAACTACCAGTTCGGTTTGTTCAAACAAAAATTTGAAAACGGTTATCAGGTTGAGCAGGCCGATACCTGGAAAGGCGAAAACTCACCCTGGCAGTTCGTACGCAATGACCGTATCGTTAAAATTCCGATTTACGGTAATGTTGAGGTTTTGGACAATCCCGACGGTTCCAAAGACTTTTTATGGATGAACACCAAAACGATTTACGGTGTGCCGTTTGATTTTCCGATTGTCGGCTACAACAGCAAATCGGTCAACTACCTGCGCCTGTTCTCAGCCAAAACCGACGATGAACTTGATATCAACATCTTTAACGAAGGCGGTTATATTGAGGCAATGAAAGAGAAAATCGAGACCGAAACCATCTCGAAAGTGCTTTACCCGTCCGACGCGGTCGAATCCGGTAAAGAATTACGCTTGAAGCAGCAATACTTCTTCGTTTCCTGCGCCATTCAGGATATTGTCCGCCGCTTTTTGGAAAAAAGCAATGACTTTAAGAAAATGCCGGAAAAAGTGGTTATTCAGCTTAACGACACCCATCCGGCCATTGCCATTGCCGAGATGATGCGGATCTTGGTTGATATTCACGGTCAGGAGTGGGAAGATGCCTGGGATATTACCACCAAATGCTTTGCCTACACCAACCACACTCTGCTGCCGGAAGCGCTGGAAACCTGGCCGGCACGCATTTTGGGACGGATGCTGCCGCGGCATTTGCAGATTATTTATGAAATCAACCGCCGTTTTATGGAATTTGCCCGCTCCAAATTCGGTGAAAACGAGGCTAAGTTAAGTAAAGTATCTATTGTTTCCGGTACCGGCGACAACCAGATTATCCGCATGGCCAATCTGTCAATCGTCGGCTCGTTTTCGGTCAACGGCGTGGCGCAGATTCACTCCGATCTGATTAAAACCAAACTGGTTCCGGAATTTTATGAATTATGGCCGGAAAAATTCACCAACGTTACCAACGGTATTACGCCGAGACGCTGGCTGCTGCATGCCAATACGGGATTGTCGGACCTGATTACGTCAAAAATCGGCGACGGCTGGGTTACCAATCTGGAGGAGTTGAAAGGGCTTGAGGATTATGTCAATGACAAAAAATTCATCAAGGCCTTCAATGACGTCAAACTGGCCAACAAGCAGCGTTTGACCAAGATTATTCATAAAGCCTGCGGCATTATGGTTAATCCGGAAAGCATGTTTGTGGTTCATGCCAAACGTATTCATGAATACAAACGCCAGCTGATGACCATTCTGCAGGTTATCGGCGATTATCTGGACATCATCAAAGACAACAAGAAGCCCGCCGTGGCCAAGACTTATATCTTTGCCGGCAAAGCCGCACCGTCTTATAACTTTGCCAAATTAATCATCAAGCTGATCAACAACGTGGCCGATGTTGTCAACAACGACCCGAAGGTCAATGATATGCTGAAAGTGGCGTTTATCCCGGACTACAAGGTTTCGCTGGCAGAGGTGTTGATTCCGGCCGCCGATTTGAGCCTGCAGTCTTCTACCGCGGGATTTGAGGCTTCCGGTACTGGCAATATGAAATTTGCCCTAAACGGCGCTCTCACCCTCGGCACACTGGACGGCGCCAATATTGAAATCCGCGAAGAAGTCGGCAAAGAAAACTTTTATCTGTTCGGCCTGACGGAAGAAGAAGTTCAGAACAAACGCAAGACTTATAATCCGCGCGAGATTTACGAGAAAAACGACTATATCAAACGTATTATGAATGCGGTTAATTCCAATATGTTTTGCGAAAAAGATTATGTGCTGTTGTTTAAGCCGATTTTTGAGGAGCTGGTCAACCGCGACTATTACTTTGTTTTGGCTGACCTTGAATCTTTTGACAAAAAGATGGAAGAAGCCGAAAAAGACTTCCTCAACAAAGAGGTCTGGAATAAAAAGGCTATTCTTAACGTGGCGCGTATCGGCAAATTCTCGTCCGACCGTTCGGTTAAGGAATACGCCGATAAAATCTGGCACATCAAACCCTGCTGATTTTTGTTCAGATAATGCAAAAAAATCCCCGAATTTTAATTCGGGGATTTTTTTAGCGGTAATTAAGCACGGCCGTTACCACCGCGCGGCGGCAACGGTGAACGTCGCCATCCGTTTTTCCCATCACTTTTCATTTGCGACGGTGTTTCGTTTGTCACCCGGCGATGCTCGTTGATAATCGGAGAAATTTCCGGAACATTTACTCTTTTAATTTCCGGACCACCGTTTGAGGCAACACTTTCGCAGGCTACACGCAGTCTATCACCGTATTTTCTGTCAAGCTCCTGCAGAGCGTTTCTTAGAGGATCTCTTTCTTTTGCGTATTTTTCCTGCAGTTTGGCAACTTCTTTTTCAATACCGGGATTTTGTTCCGTACCGTCACCCATTCGCGCCTGTTTCATATATTTATCAAGCGTTTTTTTCAGCATTTCGCTATTGTCGGCCAATGGATTATACGGCTTGCCATCGACCTTTCCAGCTTGAATTTCATGAATAATTTGTGCCATGGCAATTTTGGCGGTAATCTTATCAATACCATCCCATTTACCGCCCTCAAGTTTGCCATCTGCACCCTGCTGCATATAGTTTTCCATATTTTCAAGATGTGAAGCGGCAAATTTGGCGAACAAGGCTTGTTGTTGGAATTTGCCCATTAACCTATCCAAAGTTTTAGCTGCTTTGGGATTACCTTCCGTATATCTTTCCAGCTGCTGATGCCACCGCATCAGGTATTCGACTTTGGCATTGGTATCATTATTAAAACTGGCCTCTTCGGGAATTTCTTTTAAAATGAGTTCCAAATCGGCAACGCCGATATGGCAGCCCTTGCCTTTGCCGCCTCGTTTAAGCAGCGGCACCATTCCGGTTTTGACCGAGGCTTTCATAAAAGCGCCGCTGGCCTCTTTGCCGCCGAGTTCATCCGCTGACGGTATAATAAAGTATTTGCAACCGACGGCTTTGAAAGCGTCCAGCATCGTGCGGGCATGATCGGCCTCAAACTTCTTGCCGGGCTCCATATAAAACTCGGCTATCGGCGGAACCGTATGGTGTAACTCGACGGCATATTGCTTGGTATGTTTGCGATGACCTAATTTATCCATTTTATTGTCATCTAACATATCGTTTTCGTTGAGATAGACGCTGATGATGGTCGAGTTGACACCATGCTTAAATTTCATCGCCTTTCGGCTGAATCCTTGAAGCTTTGCTCTTGTGATTACCGCTTCTTTCATCTTTTTGGGAGCGTTTTCGACTTTTCCCAACGGCGGCAAAAACTGGGCAAAAGATGACGGGCCTTCCTGTGACAGAGGATTTAGCTGCTCCTGATACTCCTTTGTCAGTTTGTCCATCTCAGCCTTGAGACGCTCGGCTGCCGTGCCGATTTCCTTATTGTCTTTATCAACAACTTTCAGATTGTTTAGCTTGAAATAATCGTCAATAACAACACCGTTGGCAAAGCAGTATTCTGCCAAAGCTTTGACCTGATCTTCCTTCATGTCCGACATGGTGTGCGCCAGGCCGAGATGATCGCCTATCCAGGTGATGTCTAATCCGGTATTCTCCAGATTGCGGATGGTATGAACCAAACGCCCGTTGCTGTCGGTCGCAAAGCGGTGTTCGTTTTGGATAATCGGGCGGCCGTTTTCATCAGTCTTTTTTATAAAATGGCCTTCTCTGTCAGTCCTGGGCTTGCCTTCGCGGTCGGTTTCATAGACATAAGCAGGACCATAGGGCCTTGACATAAACAAGGCCTCATAGGCTTCATTAAACAGTTCTTTATTTTCTTCACCGCATTTTTCTTTGAACTGAAGCAGATTTTCCATCGTTTCCTGCGGCAATTCGCTTAACAGGCCGATATCTCCTTCCAATACTTTTTTAATCGTGTGTTCGGCCGTTTCAAACTTATCATGCGCCAAAACAGCATCTTTATATGCATCTTTTTCCGTCAAAGCGTCACGCTTTTGTTCGGTCTCTTCGATTTGCGTTTTAAGCTGCTCGATTTTGGCTAATGCCTGTTCGGCCTCATCCGTGCCGGCTTTTTCCTCGGCTGCCTTTAAAGCGGCATCCCGCGCTGCTTTCAGCTCCTCAATCTCAGCAACCATATGGCTGTGCTCTGCCTCATAGGCCTTGTATGCATCTTGATAATTTTGCAGGTAATCGCTTCTGTCTTTTATACAGTCCGCCCAATAAGGAAGATCTCCGTCTTTAATCAGGCGGGTGTTGATTTCGCCGCCATCTTTGAGCGCTTTGCGCAGATTGGTTATTTCTTCCTGCAGATTCTTGAGCAAAGCTCCGGCATCAACAAAATTGCCGTCTTCGTCTTTTCCGAATACATCTTGAATGAGGTCAAAAGAAAAATTGTTCTTCGATCTTTCTCTTGTTTCAAGCACGGCTTCATCTCTGTGTATTGAAAAAGGATAAAATCCTTGCCCTTTATCCTGCTGTTCTTCCTGATTTTCTTCTGCCATAGCGATTATCCCCTGCCTGGTTTATCGTTCCTATATGTTTATCATAACATATTTTGGATAAAAAACAAATGTTTTTGTCTATTTTTTGGTTAATTATTTGTGATTATTTTAAAACAAAAAACTTGATAAAAGTTTAAAGAAAGCAATCCATATGGTCATGTTGAGCGAAAGCGAAACATCTTAGAGGAGATTCTTCGAGACTATCGTCCTTCAGAATGACAACTAGAATGTCATGTTGAGGAGCAAGGCGACGAAACATCTCAGAGATTCTTCGGCTCAAGCTCAGAATGACATTTAACGTTACTTTTGTACGGACAAAAGTAACCAAAAGCCGCCGGGATAAGCGCTTCTCTTAACGCCCGTCTGCGCCGACATATCAGGCGCCGTAACTTGGCATCTTTGGCAAGATGCCGCAAACAAAACGGCGATAAGGCTGACAGACCTGATTCCGGCTTGCCGGAGCTGATACGCGCAAAATCCCGGACCTTTAGAAAGATTCTTCGGGACTATCGTCCCTCAGAATGACGGTGCCCTTTATGGTCATGTTGAGTGGAGTGAAACATCTCCGAGATTCTTCGGGACTATCGTCCCTCAGAATGACAACTAAAATGTCATGTTGAGGAGCAAGGCGACGAAACATCTCAAAGATTCTTCGGCTCAAGCTCAGAATGACAGAATGGAAACGCTCAGAATGACAATAAAAGGAAGCTCAGAGTAACGGAAAAACCACCGGCACAGCCGGCAGTTTTCTTGTTACAAAAAAAGAGGAAAGACAAAGCTTTCCTCTTCCGAACCCGATCTCTGTTTTTTTATCTTGTCAAAAAAGCAGCCGAAAAAACTTTCTTTTGCTTTGTCAACATAAATGTTTTAGAGTTCAGGAACATTTGTGTTCACTCATTCCGGCAAAAGAAAGTTTTTTATAACTGTCTTATCCGCCATCATCATGAACACTTACAATATACCTCTTCAAAACGCTTTTTAAACGTCTGCTTAATCCAAATGACAAGCTTATGTTCTTTTGATTTAGACCTCCGTCACAAAAAAAGCTCCTCTGAACGAGGAGCTTTTTTTTACAGCGACGGATTTACTTTTTCAAAACCGCAACACCGGGAAGTTCTTTGCCTTCCATCCATTCCAGGAAAGCACCGCCGGCCGTCGAGACATATGAAAACTTGTTTTCAACCCCCGCATTGGCCAGAGCCGAAACCGTATCACCGCCGCCGGCAACCGACATCAGCTTGCCAGCCGAAGTCAGTTCGGCAGCGTGTTCGGCAACTTTGTTGGTGGCGTTGTCAAACGGTTTCATCTCAAACACGCCCAAGGGACCGTTCCAAACCAAAGTGCTGCAACCGTCCATTTCGGCATTGACGGCGGCAATGGTCTTCTCACCGACATCAAGCAGGCTCCAACCTTCGGCCGGAATATGCTCCAGATCAACGGTTTTGTGTTCGGCCATCGGCTTAAACTCTTTGGCAACAACCACATCAAGCGGCAGAACGATTTTGCAGCCGCCGGCTTTGGCCGCAGCCATAATTTCTTTGGCGGTGTCCAGCATATCCATCTGTACCAGCGAGTTGGCCTCGTTAACGGTATCAATGCCGGAGGCTTTCATAAAGGTGTGTGCCATACCGCCGGAGATAACCAGTTTGTCAACCTTTTTGACCAGATTGTTCAACAAATCAAGCTTGGTTGAAACTTTAGAACCGCCGACAATGGCCATCAACGGACGTTTGGGATCGTTTAAGCCTTTGGAAAGAGCGTTGACTTCCTCGGCCATCAGCAGGCCGAAAGCCGACGGACGCTCTTTAACCGCGGCAACCATGGAGGCGTGAGCGCGGTGAGCCGTCGAAAAAGCATCGGAAACATAGACATCGGCCGGTTTAACCAACTCTTTGGCCCAAGCTTCGTCGCCTTTTTTCTCTTCATTGTAAAAGCGCAGATTTTCAAGCAGCAAAACCTCGTCATCTTTCATGTTTTTGACGGCTTCTTCAACTTTTGGACCGATGCAGTCGTCAACAAAAACAACCTTGTGCCCCAAAGACTTTTGCAGATCGCCGACGATGTGCGACAAAGAGTTTTTCATGTCGCCTTTGCCCTCCGGCCGGCCGAAGTGCGAGATAACAACGACTTTGGCACCGCGTTTCATCAGCTCTTTGATGGTCGGAACCGTGCGGTCGATACGAGCCGTGTTGGTCACATGGAAGTTTTCGTCCATCGGGACGTTCAAATCAGCGCGCAGCATGGCAACTTTGCCGTGCAGATCGCCCAAATCATTAATGGTTCTGTATTCTGTCATTCGTTCCTCTTTCACAAAAAAACAGAACCCCCGTTTGCGGCCCGGCCGAAAGGGGGTTCTTTAACACTTAATTAGCCGTTAACCTTGGCCATGTGGGCAACCAAATCCAAAACTTTGTTGGAGTAGCCCCATTCGTTGTCATACCAGCTGACAACTTTGACAAAAGTCGGAGTTAACTGAATACCGGCTTTGGCATCAAAGATAGAAGTGTGCGGATCGCCCAAAAAGTCTGACGAAACGACCTGATCTTCGGTGTAGCCCAAGATACCTTTCAGCTCGCCTTCCGAAGCTTTTTTCATTGCGGCACAAACTTCTTCATAAGTGGTCGGTTTGACCAGGTTGGCGGTCAGGTCGACAACCGAAACGTCCAAAGTGGGAACACGGAAAGACATACCGGTCAGTTTGCCGTTCAAGGACGGAATAACTTTACCGACAGCTTTGGCCGCACCGGTTGAAGACGGAATGATGTTGCCGGAAGCCGCACGGCCGCCGCGCCAGTCTTTCATTGACGGGCCGTCAACCGTTTTCTGGGTGGCGGTTGTGGAGTGAACCGTGGTCATCAGACCATCGGCAATACCGAAAGCATCGTTCAAAACCTTGGCAATCGGTGCCAGGCAGTTGGTGGTGCAGGAGGCATTGGAAACAAACTGCGTGCCTTTGACATAAGAATCGGTGTTGACACCGCAGACAAACATCGGCGTATCGTCCTTGGACGGCGCGGACATTACAACATATTTGGCACCGGCGTCAATATGGCCCTGGGCTTTTTCCTTGGTCAGGAACAGGCCGGTCGATTCAACGACATATTCGGCGCCGATTTCGCCCCATTTCAAATCAGCCGGGTTCTTTTCGGCGGTAACGCGGATGGCTTTGCCGTTAACAACCAATTTGCCGTCTTTAACTTCAACAGTGCCGTCAAACCGGCCGTGCATGGTGTCATAACGCAGCATATAGGCCATATATTCAACATCAATCAAATCGTTGATGCCGACGATTTCAATATCATTTCTCTTCTGGGCAGCACGGAAAACCAAACGGCCGATACGGCCAAATCCGTTAATACCGACACGAATTGTCATATTATTCATCCTTTCTAAGATTTGGTATGCGGACAGCCCCCGCACGGGCATACAATAAAAATTTATCGTCTGCTAATTTAGCATTAAACAGATTTTTTTCAAGATAATTTTTCTGTTATACGACGGTTTCCCAAAACATACTATGCCGCGCAAAAGTGCCTGCTTGACAGCACGGGTGAAAAGACGCAGTCTTTAAAAAAACGAAAAAGAAAGGATACCCGCCAAATGACCTCCAATGCGCTGATATCTTACACCCCGAAAGAAGAATTATGGAATTGCATTATTCACGGCACCGGAATCGGCCTGAGTATTGCCGGGCTGGTGCTTCTGGCCGTGTTTTCCTCCCTTTACGGCGATGCCTGGGTTATTGTGTCGACGGTTATTTTCGGCGCCAGCATGATCGTGCTTTATAGCGCATCGACACTGTATCATGCCTTCAGAAATGAAAACATCAAACGGCGCTTAAAAAAATTTGACCATATCTCGATTTATTACCTGATTGCCGGCACCTACACGCCGTTTTTGCTGGTCAACCTGCGTGGGGTTACCGGCTGGATTTTGTTCGGTATTGTCTGGGGACTGGCGGTTCTCGGCACGGTTTTGAAACTGACAACCTCGGGCAGCGGCACCAAAATATGGTCAATCGGGCTTTATCTGCTGATGGGCTGGCTGATTGTGTCCGCCTCGCGCCAGCTGGCGGCGGCTGTGCCGGATCTGGGGCTGATATTTTTGATTCTGGGTGGCTGTTTTTATACTTTCGGCATTTTGTTTTATGTCTGGAAAAGCCGCAAATACACGCATGCCGTCTGGCACTTTTTTGTACTGGCCGGCACGGTGATGCACTTTTTCGCCGTGCTTTATTCCTGCGTACTGGTGTGAGACCGGAGCGCGGGGCTAAAACAGACGCAACACCGAGCGAGCGGAATCGGAGGCCAGCGACAATGCATTGACCGCCAATTGTTGCCTGGTCTGCAACGTGAGATATTCGGCCGAGGCCTCGTTCATATCCGCCAGTGTGAGGGCATCGGCACCGGTTTCCAGGACATCGGCCAGAGCCTCGGTAAATTCTTGACGGGTTTTAATGATTGAGTAGTTATTGCCGAGTTGGGCGGTAAAATCGCGCAACGCACCGACAGCCCGCTGCAACTCGGCCACGGAGGCACTTAAATCCGTGACGATATCCCAGTCGGCGGCATTCAGGCCGAGCCCGCCGGAGGTCATATCTTTACCACTGACGGTAAATTTGTTAACCCGGGTTTCATTGAAAACCACTTCTTGCGACCCGCCGGTCAGAAGATTGACGCCGGCATACGAACTGTCGTTGATGAGGTGATCATATTCGGTGAGTGCGGCATTGTAGCGCTGCTCGAAAGCGGCCATATCTTCAACACCGATATAGGCACGGTTGACATCGTCCACACTGATAAAACCCGAGGTATTGAACGCCGCCGCCAGCTGCAACCGCGAGTAATTGTCAATTCCGGTGATATCCTCGGTATATTTGGCGATGGTGGTGTGGCGCACGGTGTCGTACTGACCGCCATAGGGATCGTCGGGATTAAAGCTGTTTTTATCGGTCTGCGAACTAAAGGTCAGGTCTTTAAGGTTCATGGCCTTGACCGACTTGCCATCTTCTGAAACCCAGGTGACGACGCCGACGGCGGTTTTGCCGTCGGCGGGATTATAGTCGTCCGCCGAACTGTAGGTCATGTCGTCATACAGGACGTCGCCGATTTGCGGCGCTGACGCGCCGCCCCCTCCGGCGCCAGAAGCGCCGTCGGAAAGGGTTGAAGGGTTAAGGCAATTTTCTAAAAGCAGGAATACTCTCGCGGAGTAGCTATTGCTGCCCTTAGTGTAGTAGCTACGGTTGCCACTCGACATAGTGAGGATACATGAGTTATATGATGAGTGCTCACTGGAAGACCAATAGTAACCATTTGTTAACGTTTCAGCCTCAACGCCGGCCGCTTTAAGCTTGGCCAGGGCATCGTTAATCAGCGTCTTATTGCTGCCGGTGGCTCCGGAAGAGCCGTAACCGTCGAGAATATTGTCCGTATTGGTGCCATAGGCATCCATCAACTCGCCGATGGAGGGCAGATACCAGTTGCCCTGCCCGAGCAGGGAATCATTCTTTAACGCCGCGGTGGGCGTAAACTGCAACGCTGCCGAGGCCAAAATGGCATCATCACCAATCTGATCTACCATCGCCTGGGTGTTGGCCTTGCCTTCCCACAGCGCCGCCGAAGGCTGAAGTTTGATTTCCTCGGTTTTTTCAACACCGCTGATAACGGCAGAAGCACTGCTTTTGAAAGCGCCGTAAATTGTGCCGCTACCGCCGGCCGTTATGCCGATGCGGTCAACGGTTATTTTAGAGCTGCCATTAGCCAAGATACCGACACCGCTGTTATCGTCAACACTCAGATTCATGGAAATATTTTTGAGGACGGCGCTGCCGCTGTTGCAATAAACGCCCATCGTGGCATTGCCGACACCCTGAATGCTGATGTCAACATTATTAAGCTCGCCGCCATAGCCCAGATAAACGCCGATTGCATTCCACGAACGGGCATTGGTCCGCTCGATTTTAACATCGTTCATCTTAAAACCAGCGGCCTCGGCGCTGAACATTCTCTCACCCCAGGGCGTGGCACCATTGGTGGTGATGCGCAAGTTGCTCACCGTACAGTTTTCACCCATGGCTCTCAGATAGTTGTTTGAAGTGTAGGTGATGGTGTGACCGGCACCGTTTATCGTGACATTGGCACCGGTAATCTGCAACGACTGGTTGAAGGAAATGTCTTCCGCCAGCACCAATTTAGCATTGTCCGTCGCCAACAGGGCTGTCAGTTCGTCTGTGCTCATATCGGCCGTTATGGCTGTATACCCCTGAGCCAGAAGAGCCGACAGATTATCCTGCAAAACAGCCTGATTCGTGAGCGGCGCGGGTGCCTGGGACAAGGTTTCGTTTGCGATGACGCCCATCTGCTCCAAAACCGACGCGGCACTCTCAATACCGGTGTTAGCCGCTTCTATTGCCCGGATACCCGTATCCATACTGTTCAACAGTTCCATCAGATCGGCCGCGCGGTTGGTCAAACTCCGCGCCTGATAAAAGTTGGAAGCATTGTCTATTGCCGAATTAACACGTTTACCGGTTGACAATATCTGCTGCGTCTTATCCATTTGTGACGATAAACGCCGCAAAGACAGCAGATTATTGCGCATTGCCGATGTCAGGGTTATGCTACTTGTCATAACGCCCCCTTGTTTTGTTTGTCCGAACCGTTAAAACGCCTGCGGCTGAACTGCTCGAATCCGGTTCTCTGGTTTTCACTACTTGAAACATCGTCAATTCCGGTTTTTCTACCCTGAAAAATACTGTTTTTTTATTCACTGACAGTTTCAATATTACAGACGAATATTAAAAATGTCTTAATGTTTTTATGACTTATCCCGCATATTTTTATAACGTTTTGTTATGACTCTGTTTTTTATTTTTACTTTTTTTTGCACCGGCAAAATACGCCGCACGGCTCACGCTTTTTTGGCCTTTTTGCGCCAGGCCGAGGCCTGGCGTCCGATGCTGTCCATCAAAAGACTCAGCTGCGCCAGTTTTTTTATGGACAAGATATTGAGATCAACGCACAGACGGATTTCTATTTTTAACAGCTCAAAAGCCGTCAGAAAATTATCCAGATACCGGCGACGTTCGGCTGGCAAAATATTGGCGTTGTGCAGATCACGGAACAGCGCCAGGGAATCGCGCTTCATATCCTGTCCGAGCGTATATTTGAAATCGCGCGGAAATTTATTGGTTACCTGATAAATTTCTATCAGAAGCTGATATGCGTCCCGATAAATCGGCAGTTGGGTGTATTGAACCATGTTTCCTCCTTTGGTTATCTTTTTTATGCTGCCGTCGCCGCCAGTCTCTCTGCCGGCGTAAACGGCGTTTTTTCTGTTCTACCCGGCGAAAGCGCTTGTCTATCGCCAGCTTTTCCGAATTCGGGTCAATATCCATTACTTCGCCTAAAAAACTTTCCCTGAGGCGCGACAGAATACGCGTACGCAAATTATAAGTGTTGTAATGGCGCATGAGCCCGAGGTATGAATTGACACAGGAGCAAAAATGCTCCAGGCCGTCAAAAAAGTTTTGCAGTTTTTGCCCCAGAAATGGGAGCTGTTCGTTAATCTTTCTGTATAAAGCGCCTTTGGTGCGGCGGTGGATATAAATCCGGTGCGGGCGAATCACGGCGCCGATAAAACGCACCCCTTTGTCATAATACTGAAGATATACCTTGTGCGGGTGAAGCTCCAACCCCAGCCGGGAACGCAAAAAAAGCTCTATTTTTCGCCGTGCTTCGAGCAAAACATTCTTGTCCCGGTGAAGCAGAATAAAGTCATCAACATAGCGGCCGTAGTGTCTGATACCGAGTTCTTCCGTGATGTACTTGTCCAGACGATTGAGGTAAAAATTGGCAAATATCTGCGATGTCAGATTGCCTATGGGCAGACCGCGGTTTTTGTCCGACCAGAACAGACTTTTATAATACGGCAGACCGTTCCAGTCCGACAGATGTCCCTTGATGACACAATTATTTTCGGGATTATGCATGATTATCTGCTTTACCAACCGCAGCAAAATCCGTTTGTCCGGCGCGTGGTATCCGGCGTTGATAAAATCTACCGCCATCCGGCATAAAATACGCTTATCTATGCTCATGAAAAACGAACGGATATCCAGCCTGAGAACATAACAACCGCCGGTACCGGCCGCGCAGTCGTTTATCATCGCGCGGACATCGCGAACACCGTAAAGTGTGCCTTTGCCGCTGCGGCAGCTGTAACTGGCGGCAATAAACTCTTTTTCAAACAACGGATTGATTTTGGATATAACCAGATGATGAACTATCCGGTCGCGGAAATCAGCCGCAAAGATCTCCCGCTGAACCGGATATTTGACAATAAAAGATATTGAGCGGCCGATTTTATAAGTTCCGGAATTTATCTCCCGCCAGAGCCTGACGACTTCACGCTCAAAATTCAGCTCAAAAGCCAGCGCATTTACGGTGCGGCGTTTGCAACGCCGGCATTCGTAATAAGCCGCAAAAACTTCTTCCAGCGCTACGGGCGCCTCAGAATCCGACATGGTTTCGGCAAAAAGTTCATACTGCTCCATGTGCAAAATTCCCAGATAAAACGATGCAGGCATCTGTTGTTTTATTATTAAAAAAGCAGGAATACTCTCGCGGAGTAGTTATTGTTGTTCTTATTGTTGTTGTTACGGTTGCCACTCGACATATTGAGTATTCATGAGTTATTTGATGAGTTCTCAGAGGAAGACCAATATACCCGAGAAGCCGTCATCGCTGACCTTGCTTATACAACATACAAACATATGCTGTGGATGACCCTTTTTTAATAAAAAAAAGCTCGCTTTCAATAACCTTGATTATTAAAATTCACGCCTTGCGCCATTGTTCGGGCATCGTTTCCGGCCGCTCTTTTTTACCGGCAGGACAATCTGCCCGCCGTTGAAATTTGCCGTTAATAATAAAAAAATATCAAAAATTAAAAAGCGCTTCAGTTAACCGTTCTTTGCAGTTCTTCAATCCGCGGCAGAACCGAGTTTTCGATAATAAAGGCAATGGCACGCTCAACCACTTTGTCCGTGTGACGGACGGCGTCCCAGGCCGCAGCGGTCGGTTTGTTCTGGGCGGCAATCTTCTGGTATAAAGCTGCCATCTCGGACAGAGAATCGACAATCTGCGCCAGATAACCGGGCATTTGCAGGTTTTCCTCCCCGCCGAAAAAGCCTTCGACATAGCCCTGTTCAATTTCGTCGTAGCGGATTTGACAGTAGCGACCGAGGTCTTTTTCCTTTAGCGGCGGAAGTTTGATTTTATCGGCCTTGACAGCGGCAAATACCTCGTCCCATAACCCCATAAAAAATTTAAAGAACAAATCAGCTTCGTTTTTGGTTTCAAGCCGCGGCGCTCTGCCCTCCGGCCAAAAAGACGAGATGACGTCGGTCGGCCGCAGTTTCAGGTTCGGCGAGCAGACGGCTCCCGCAAAACGCATTTTGATAACGCCGAGCGGCACGTTGCAGGAATAATGCTCCAGCATTTTGCCGAAAGCCTCGTCACCGATGTATTTGTTTGCTTGCATTTTTTGTTCTTCTTGCTATAGTTAATCAAATTTGTTTTCAAGTATACGGAGTTTTGGCAAATTGGCAAGAGTGAAATTGATAAATCTGCTGGTTTTGGCGGCAATGCTCGGCGGCTGTGCGCAGTTCGGACCTTTTGTCGACCGGCGGCGCGAGGCCGGCGTTCCCGAGGGTGCGCCCTTATATGTCGGCAAGTCAACGCCCGAAGAACCGGCCGTCTGCTATAACAAGCTTTATACCGATTATGAGGAGGTCAAGGCTTTAGCCGACGCCGAATGTGTCAAACACGGCACCGGCACACACGCCGTTCCGGTTAAAGAAACCGTTTTGACCTGCCGGCTTTTAATTCCCAATCATTATTACTTTAAATGCGAAAAATAGAGGAACAACCCGTTATGAATTTGTCTTTGGAAAATATCATCAACCAGAAAATGCGGCAGGTCTTTGCGGCGCTGCAGCTTGATCCGCAGATGGCCGCGGTTAAGGTTTCCGACCGGCCGGATCTGAGCGACTTTCAATGCAACGGCGCGCTGGCGCTGGCCAAACAGGAGCGTAAAAATCCGCGTGAAATCGCTGCCCTTATTGCCGAAAAACTGGCGGAAGACAAAGACTTTGCCAAAATCAGCGTCGACGGTCCGGGATTTTTGAACATGACGCTCAGCGATGCCTTTCTGGCCGCTCATATGCAAAAATTAAGCCGGGATAAAGATCTTGGTATTGCCGCTACTGACCGGCCGCGCAAAATCGTGATGGATTTCGGCGGGCCGAATGTCGCCAAAGCTCTGCATGTGGGACATCTGCGCTCGGCCGTGGTCGGCGAATCCATCCGCAGGATTGAGCTGTTGGTCGGCAACGAGGTTATCTCGGACGTGCATTTCGGTGACTGGGGCACGCCGATGGGGATGATTTTGTCGGAAATTATCCGGCAGGACGGCGATTTGTCCAAAGTCGAAACCTATGACATCAAACAGATTTCGGCCTTTTACAAACAGGCCAACGCCCGCTGCAAAGAGGACGAGGCCGCCAAAGAACAGGCGCGGCTGATTACCACCAGAATTCAGGACAAAGAACCTGAATATTACAAGGCTTGGCAGCATTTGCGCAAAGTTTCGGTCGATGATGTCAAAAAGAATTATCATGAGCTTGATGCGCATTTTGACCTGTGGCTCGGTGAAAGCGACGCCCACGAGGCCTGCAAAGAAGTGGTCAGACTGGCGGCGGAAAAAGGCGTGTCGGAAATTGATGACGGCGCCACCATCATCCGGCTTGATGATGACAAGAAACAAAAGCCGCCCGTCATTCTGGTCAAAAGCGACGGCGGGTTCGGCTATCAGCTGACCGATATTGCGACAATTAAAATGCGTTATGACGATTTGCACGCCGACGAGATTATTTATGTGGTCGACAAACGGCAGTCGCTGCATTTTGAGCAGGTGTTTGAGGCGGCAGAAAAACTCGGACTGGCACCGGGGGTTAAACTGCTGCACATCGGTTTCGGCACGGTCAACGGTGCCGACGGCAAACCTTTTAAAACCCGCGACGGCGGCGTGATGAATTTGGAAGACTTAATCAGGCTTTCCAAAGACAAAGTGCGCGAATCCCTGCCGGCGCCGGGCGAAGTCGAAGGTTACGGCGAAAAAGAAATCGAAACCATGGTCAGCCAGATTGCCATGGCCGCCATTAAATTTCAGGACCTCAAAAACAACATTGCTTCGGGCTATGTGTTTGAGCTGGAAGATTTTGCCAAATTTGAGGGCAAAACGGGGCCTTATATCCAATATGCCGTGGCGCGCATCAATTCTATTTTGCGCAAAGCGGCGGACAAAGGTCTGGTTCCCGGAAATGTTGTTATCACCACCAAAGCCGAACGTGACCTGGCTTTGAAAATCGCCCAGCTCAATGCCGCCGTTATGCGGGCGCATCATGAAAAGGAACCAAGCATTATTGCCGACTATGCTTATACGCTGGCGCAGGTGTTCTCCGGCTTTTACAACGAAGCGCCGATTATGACCGCCGAAACGCCGGAGCTGGCGCAGTCACGGCTGACGCTGGCCAAACTGGTGCGCGATATTCTGGTCAAGCTTTTATATCTGCTGGGAATTGAAGCACCCGAAGTTATGCTTAAAAAAGCTTAATAATAAAAATCCGCCGTATTAAATCGGCGGATTTTTATTGATTGACTGTTGCAGCGCCTTTGAGGTGGGCACAGGCTTCCTCGGCCGATGACCAATTGCCGGATAAGCCCCGTTGTAAACCGAAACGATTGATGGCCAGATTATGCACAGCATCCTGATGCGCCTCTTCAGGAGAGATGTCAGGGGATGTATCAAGCAGCCTAAAGCCTGTCCATGGCCTTGTCAATACGGCGCAGACATTCGTCTTTACCCAAAACCACCGCCAGTTCGGTTGCACCGCCGGGGGTTGTCTCGCGGCCGGAGAAAGCAATCCGTGCCGGATATAAAATCTGGCCGTTTTTCATGCCGTTGGCCTCCGCTAAAGCTTTTAACGCCGTAAAGAGCACGTCGTTGTTCCACTCGGTTTGAGCGGCAAGAACTTCTTTAATCAGCGGCAGCGCTTTTCGGGCTACCTCAATATCGGTCTTCATCTTTTTGTTGACAAACAGCTCCGGCGTATAGTCGGGAAGCTCTTTTATAAAATCAACCTGCTCCGCTATCTGACCGAAGGTTTCAATCCGCGGCTGCAAAGCAGCGGCCAGGGCACGTTTGTCGACATTGGCCGGCATATCTGCCAAATGCGGCTCGGCCAGACGATAAAATTCTTCGGCCGACAGATTGCGGATATAAACGCCGTTCATCCAGGTGAGCTTGACGATGTCAAAAATTGCCGGTGATTTATTCAGACGGTCAATCGAGAAAATCTGCTCCAGTTCTTTAATGGAAAAGATTTCCTGCTCGGTGCCCGGATTCCAGCCCAGCAACGCAATATAATTGATGATGGCTTCCGGCAGATACCCCTTGGCCAGCAAGTCCTGAAACGACGCGTCGCCGTTGCGTTTTGACAATTTGTGCTGCGCGTCTTTCATTACCGGCGGCAGATGAACGTAAACCGGACGCTCCCAGCCGAAAGTGTCGTACATCAGGTTGTATTTCGGCGTTGAGGGCAGATATTCGCTGCCGCGGACGACATGGGTAATACCCATTAAGTGGTCGTCAATGACATTGGCAAAATTGTACGTCGGGAAACCGTCGGTTTTAAGCAAAACGCCTTCGTCAAGCTCGTCATAATCAATCTCAATGATGCCGTAAACTTTATCCTCGTACTTGGATTTGCCGGTTTTGTTGATGGTCTGACGGACGGTATACGGTTCGCCGGCGGCAATGCGGCGGCGTGCTTCTTCCAGAGGAATACGCTTGCAGGGATCCTCAAATTTACAGATAATTTCGTTGCCTTCGGCATCGTATTCTTTTTCGCGCTCGGCACAAAAACAATAATGCGCACCGCCCAGCTCAACCAGCTTGTGGGCATAAGGAGCATAAATATCTTTGCGCTCGGACTGAACATAGGGACCGAAATCACCGCCGACATCCGGGCCTTCGTCCCATCTGATGCCGACCATTTTCAGCGTATTGTAGATGATATCAACCGCGCCTTCGACGTAACGTTTCTGATCAGTGTCTTCAATGCGCAGCAGAAAATCGCCGCCGGCAGCTTTGGCTATCAGGTATTCATAAAGTGCGGTGCGCAGGTTGCCGATGTGCATATAGCCGGTCGGACTTGGAGCGAAACGGGTACGGGTTTTCATTTTTTATTCCTTTGTTACTGCATGAGTTTTAATGCCGCGGCACGAGCTTCGTCGGTGATGGTTTCGCCGGCCAGCATGCGGGCGATTTCCTCCTGACGTTCGGCTGCGGACAAACGATAAACGGTTGTGGTGGTTATATCATTTTCGGTATGTTTTGCAACTTTAAAATGACTGGTGCCGAGAGCGGCAACCTGCGGAGCATGGGTTACGACCAAAACCTGCACACCCTGCCCCAGACGCGCCAGCCTTTCGCCGACGGCGCGGGCAACGGCACCGCCGATGCCGGCGTCAATCTCATCAAAAATCATGGTCGGAACGCCGCCCGACGACATCAGATTAACTTTCAAAGCCAGCATAAACCGCGACAGCTCACCGCCGGAAGCGATTTTGTTAATCGGCCCCTGCGGCGAATTCGGATTGGTTGCGACGGTAAAACAGACACTATCAAAGCCCTTTTCCGACCAGCCGGCCTCATCTTCGGCAGCGGTAATGATTGTTTCAAAACGTGCCTTATCCATTTTAAGCGGCGGCAACTCGGCCATCACCTGACAATCAAGCTTTTGCGCCGCCTCAACTCTTGCCCGGTGCAGGGCATTGGCCGCCGCGACATAGGCCAGTCTTTTTTCCTGCTCATCCCGGCGCAGAGCGCTCAGCCCGTCTTCGCCCATTTCGATTGAAGCCAACCGGCGCTTAAAAGTTTCAAGCGTTTCGGGCAGCGAATCAACATCGGTGCCGTGTTTGCGTGCCAAATCCTTCAGTGCAAAAATCCGGCTGTCGATATTTTCCTGCTCGTCGGCATTAACACCGATATCCGAAGAGGCGCTTTCAATGGCATCAACGGCATCGGTAACTTCGATCAATGCCCGGTCCAGTGCGGCATAAATTTCGTCATATTTGCCGCCGACATAGCCGTTTGCCTTGTCGACGCCGCTTTGCGCCGAACGCAGCGCCGAAGAAACATCTCGTCCTCCGGTCAATGCATTATAAGCATAATTCAGGTTTTCAATAATTTTTTCGGCATGCATCAGTTCTTGACGGCGGGCCTGCAACTCCTCCATTTCGCCGGGACGCGGGGACATCCGCTCCAGCTCTTTTATCCAGTGACGCAGGTTGTCTTCGTCTTCTTTGGCTTTGGCGATATCATGCTCGGCGGCGGCGCGTTTTTTAACCGCCTCGCGATAGGCTGTATAGCTCCGGCCGCAAGTCTGCCGCAAAGCATCATAACCGCCGAAAGCATCTAAAATGCCCAGATGATTGGCCGGGTTTAAAAGCCCCTGATTGTCAAATTGTCCGTGAATCTCAACCAGATATTTGCCGATTTCTTTTAAAAGTCTGGCCGATATCGGCTGGTCGTTCAAAAAAATCTTACCGGTACCGGAAGATGTGAGGCTGCGCTTAATCATGACTTCATCGCCGGCTTCAAGATCATTGTCACTCAAAAGTTTGCGGAATTCGGCATTGTCTATATTGTCAAACACCGCTGTAACCGAGAGCTTGTCCGTTCCCTGACGTATCAACGATGTTTCTGCCCGTTTACCCAAAACCAGACCGAGCGAATCCAAAAGAATTGATTTACCGGCACCGGTTTCGCCGGTCAATACGCCAAACCCCGGCGCAAAATCAATATCCAGACGGTCAATCAAAACAACATTGTTAATGTTGAGAGAGCGCAGCATTAAACCTTAAGCCTTATTTCAAGCCTGCAATGCCGCGGCTTTTTGATACCAGCGGCTTTTGGGATAGTTACGTTCCAAAACCCGTAAAGCATCGGCAGCTTCTTTCTTCAAACCCAGAATGGTATAAATTTCAACCTGGCGATACAAAGCCTCTTCAATCTGCGGCGTGGTTTGATAATCTTTAATCACGGCCGAAAAACGGTTCAACGCCGACAAATAATTTTTTTGCTCCAGATAAAAGCGGCCGACTTCCATTTCCTGACCGGCCAGATGATCACGGATTAAGACCTGTTTACGTTCGGCATCTTTGGCATAGGCGCTGTTCGGAAAACGAACGATAACCTGCTCAAAAGCCTCGTTGGCTTTGGCGGTGATTTCCTGATCTTTTTCGGACCCGACAATCTGATCATAATAGCACAGCCCTTTCATGTAGTAGGCATAGGCAATGTTTTCGTTGCCGGGATGATAGCGGATAAATCTGTCCAAACTCAAAATCGCATCATCGTATTTTTCATCTTTGTAATAGGCATAGGCGCCCATCAGTTTGGCCTTGGTCGCCCACTTGGAATAGGGGTGCTCCAGTTCTACTTTTTCAAAGGACTGCGCCGCACGCCGCCAAGCGGTCTGCTGCAATTGGTCATAGCCCTGATTATATAATTCTTCCGCTGTTAAATTACTATCCTGCGAAGAGGGTGCAGAAGCACAGGCCGCAACCAGAAAGACGAGTCCCAAAACGAGTTTTTTCATTTGTATAATCCCCTTCTATACTATTTCATAATTTGTGTCATCGGCAAACAAAGCCTTCAGCAGCCGGTTGTTGTGATAATGCCCCGTTTTGACGGCCGTAAGGCGGCCAATCAGCGGTGCACCGGCCGTATACATATCGCCCAGAGCGTCCAAAACCTTATGATTGACACATTCGTTCGGCACTTTAAAACCGCCGGGGTTTAATATCGTTTCACCGTCCAAAACCACCGCATTATCCAAACTGCCCCCTTTAATCAGGCCGACGGAACGCAGATAATCAATCTGCGCTTTTTCGCAAAACGTACGGCAGGGAGCAATTTGCCGCGCAAAAATTTCCGGCGTAATAACCGAATCAAATTCCTGATGTCCGACGATTTTTGACGGAAATTCTATTGTAAAATGAATTGAAAATTCATCGGCCGGCTCCAGCATGACATAATTACCGGCATCATCGGCAAAACGCACCGTTTTCAAGATTTTTATCTGCCGGCGCGGTGAAGACTGTACGGTTGTTCCCGCCTGCCGCAGCGTATCATAAAAAAATGCGGCGGCGCCGTCCATTATCGGCATTTCCGGAGCGGTTACCTCAACCAAAAGATTATCAATCCGCATAACCGCCAAAGCGGCCATCAGATGCTCGACGGTGGATATCACGTTACCGGAAGCATCGCCCAGGCAGGTGCAGTTGCGGGTATCGACAACATTGGAATAAAGTGCTTTTACCGGTACTGATTCCGCAATATCGGCACGACGAAACACGATACCGGTATTTTCCGCAGCCGGCTTCAACCGAAGTTCGGCTGCTGCTCCGGAATGCAGGCCGATGCCCGTGACGGTTATTTCTTTGGCGATTGTCTGTTGCATAAACCAACCTTTTTTCTGTTTTTTATTCAGACAAGGCAGCCTGTAAGCCGGGTTCTGTAATCCGGGCAAGCCCGGACCGACAGCCATTCATCTGGGCCGGCCGTTGCCGGACGGCTCATTGCGACCCACCTCTGGAGTGGAGGGAGAACGCTCCGTATCGTCCGGTTTGCATAAAATGCACCTTGACGCCCCTAACTTGGTCTTGCATCGGACAGGGTTTACCTAAAGCCGGCGATGTTGCCACCGCCGCGGTGAGCTCTTACCTCGCCTTTTCATCCTTACCGGGCATATAGCCCGGCGGTAGTTTTCTGCGGCACTTTCCCTTGGGTTTTCCCAGCCGGGCGTTACCCGGTGTCCTGTTCCCCTGATGCCCGGACTTTCCTCACTGCGGTCAAGCCGCAGCGCGGCTGTCCGGCCGCCTTGTCTGTCGTTAATGAGCATAATCAAATCCGCCCGTGATTGCAACAATTATATCCGTTTAATCTGCAAAAAAAGCAACCGCCGCTTTTCTTTAAGCGACGGTTTCTTCTTATTCGATAAACTGATAGATACTGGCGGGAACTTCTTCAAAGCGTACCTGCCAATTTAAAACGACAAACACGTTTGAGACATCCTGTTCTTTTTTGCAAGCCGCGGATATTTCCCGCATTTCATTAACGGACAGCGGCGCTTTCGGTAAAAATCGCTTCAGAATTTTGTGGCTGCCGAGAATGATCTCATTACCGGAAAAGACCTCGTGTCTGATGGCATAAACATTATCTTCGCCGGTAATGTTTATCATCGGCCGCGGCAAAAACAAAAATCCGCCGCCATACGGCGCACAGATGTTTTCCGCCGCTTTCACCCACTGCTGAACCTTCGGTTTCGGACGCCAGAGATTTTCATGCCGTTCATAGTTTTCTTCCAGCTGCCGTTTGGCTATTTTAAACGGCTCGTCATAATTAAGCCGCTTAACCAGAACCTCGTCTTGTCGCAAAAAAGATCCCAGACTTGTTACCGGCGTACCGACGATGCTGCTCAGCACGCATAAAGGCTCAACTTCCTCGGCTTCGGTATAGCCGAACAGCTCTTTGCAGACCAAGGCATAGTTTTTCAGATTAACCACCCGATAAGCCGTGCCGACTTCATTAAACAAAACCCGGACTTCTTGCCGTATGCCCGATTTGTTGATGAACTCAACCCCGCCGCCGGAAGACTGCCGATTAATCATATATCCGCAATCGGCCGCACTCGCTTTGGAAGCAACCTGCCCTTCGTTTTCTGTCGCCGCAATGGCATAATAGCTGCCTTTGCCGTCGGAAAAAACCGAATTCGGCTGCCATTTCGGCGAATCTACTACCACGCCGTTGCTGATGGCCAATACCGTTGTCGTAGTTTCACAAAGATTGACATGAACCAGCCAGTTGCCCTCTTTCGGACAATCCGAGCCTTTCCAGTTGCGGAACAATTTGCCGTCTTCCGCCATAAACACCTGACCAAACGGCTGTCCCATATCCGGAAGTTTTTCCAGAGTATAATACATAATTTGATAATTTTGGAGCAAAAACTTAAAAGCGGCCGCATCAGCTCCGGTCATACGACGCCTAAACATATTCTTAAAATAACGCTGTTACCGTAACATATTTTTCAGTTTTGCGCAAGATATAAACAGGCCGAAAAAAAGCTTAAATTTTTTTGTTTTTTTATCTTTCACCGCAAAGCCCCGGACTGAGCGGCCGAGAGTTTTTCTCCTAAAGAACATTACATGAACAGTTAATAAATTACTAAATTTTTCCATTGATTCCCATAAAATCCCATGATATACCATAAACATAGTTTCAAGGATTGAGGATTCCCAAAGTGCGTAAAACCTTTTTATTTATGGATACGGTAGTTAATAAGGTCGATGCCAAAGGCAGAGTTTCCCTGCCGGCCGATTACCGCTCCATTGTCAAAGGCACTGAATCCGAAATCGTCTGCTATCGCAGTCTGACGGCGCCGTGTATTGAAGGCTGTCTGGAAGACCTGTTGGACAAACTGGCCAGTGAAATGGAAGATTCGCTGGACTTTTTTTCCTCCACCCAAGATGATCTAACCAATCTGATTTTCGGCGATGCCAAACGTTATCCGTTTGATTCAACCGGACGTATCATGTTGTCAGAAAAACTGCTGCGACATGCCGCAATTACCGACACGGCCGTTTTTGTCGGCAAAGGCCGCAAATTTCAAATCTGGAATCCGGCAAACTGGGCTAAAGAGGAAGCCCGTATCCGCGCAGAAGTTCTGCAAAAACGCCCGTCTATTCGTCAACCGGGGGAGGTCAAAGCATGACCGCTGATTATCAAAAACATTTTCCGGTTATGTTAAACGAGGTTTTGGCTGCTCTGCAGCCGGAAGACGGCGGTGTTTACGTCGATGCGACATTCGGCAACGGCGGTTATTCCGAAGCGATTCTGCAGCAGGCAGACTGCCGGGTGATTGCCCTTGACCGTGATGCGACGGTTCTGCCTCGGGCCGAAGAGCTGAAACAACAATACGGCAGCCGTTTTGAATTTCGGCCGGGGTGTTTCGGCGATTTTGACACTTTGGTCACCGAAGATATTGACGGCGCGGTATTTGATATCGGCGTATCATCAATGCAGCTTGACCAGGCCGACAGAGGTTTTTCTTTTGCCAAAGATGCGCCGCTGGATATGCGAATGTCGCAGACCGGCACCTCGGCGGCCGATCTCGTCAATACGCTGCCGGAAGAAGAGCTTGCCGCCATTTTGTTTAATTATGGCGAAGAAAAAAAATCACGCCAGATTGCCCGCAAAATCGTTGAGGCGCGCAAAATAAAACCTGTTACCTCGACATTGGAACTGGCCAATATTATTTATCAGGTGGTCAAACGGTCTTTCAACCAGACGATTGACCCGGCCACCCGCAGTTTTCAGGCTCTGCGCATTGCCGTTAATGACGAGCTTGAAGAGCTGCGCAACGGTTTGGACAAGGCCTCCCGCCGGTTGAAAAAAGGCGGAAGGCTGGTGGTGGTGGACTTTCATTCGCTGGAAGACCGCATTGTCAAAACCTTTTTTAAAAACAACTGCGACAAAGCGGTTCACGTTTCACGCTACCGTCCGCAGGAAACAACCGGCAACGCCCTGTTCGGCTTTGCGTCAAAAGCGATTGTGCCGTCTGCTCAAGAAATCGGGCTCAACAACCGCTCGCGCTCAGCCAAACTGCGTTATGCCATTAAGAACTGAAAACAATGTCCAGAAGGAGTTTGGTGTCATGAATATCAACCGTTTAGCTCAGATAGCCCTAAGCCTCGTTTTAATCGTTTTTACCATTGCCGCTTCCAATTATATGAAAAATTCGGTCTACCGGCTGGAAAACGAACTGCGCAAAATTAATCAAGGCATCCAAACCGACATTGAAACCATTCATGTCCTGAACGCCGAATGGTCAAAACTCAACAATCCTTCCCGGCTGCGCGCCCTGGTTGCCAGCCATATTGCTTTAAATCCGATCAAGGCTGAACAAATTATTAACTATTCTGCGTTACCATTCAATTATGAAACAGGCGAATCGAGAAAAGAAATCGCCCGCAGGAATATTGCCGATTATGCCCGCAACAACCGGAATTTGAAAAAACTGGCCAATGCCGCAAGGTAATAAAAGAATATAAAAATATCGCAGGAAGCTGATGAATAAAGGGCCTTTGTCTGGAAAAAACAACGCCAATTTTTATCTTCCCGGAGAGGAAATCAACATCCGGCGCGATGATATGTTTGCCGAATGGAATGATAAAACATCTGCCGGTTTTGCCGGAAAGGGGCGTATCCTGTTCGGCATCTGCGCGGCGGCTTTTGCCTATCTGCTGGTTGCTTTTAGACTGCTGGATACCTGTGTTCTGCCGAACATAGGACAAACCGAACCGACCGATGCCTCCCGGGTGCAACAACGCGATATTCACCGGGCTGATATCGTCGACCGCAACGGCGCCGTTATTGCGACATCCCTGCCGACCAAGGATTTGGACGCTAATGCCAAAAATATTCTGCACCCGCGGGAAACAGCCCTCAAACTGACAGAATTGTTCCCGGACCTTGATTTTGATACCGTTTATCAAAAATTGAAACGCCGCCGCGGAACCTTTACCCTTAAACGCAATTTGTCGCCGCACCAGCAGTCGGCCGTCATTGCTCTGGGCAATCCGGGACTGGAGTTTCGTGCCAACGAAAAACGCGTTTACCCGCATAAAAACCTGTTTTCACACCTTATCGGCACAACAGATATCGACAACAACGGCATCTCCGGCCTGGAAAAAGGTCTGGACGAACGCATTATCAATTCGGAGATACCGGTCAAATTATCGGTCGACCTCGGTGTTCAGGATACCATTCGTACCATTTTGGGGCAGAATATGCATAAATTTCATGCCCTCAGCGCCACGTCGATTTTGATAGACGTTAACACCGGCGAAATCATTGCCATGGTCTCGCTGCCTGATTATGATCCGAACAATATTACCTCCAAAGACAAAAAAGCTTTGTTCAATACCGCAACTTCACGCGTTTATGAACCCGGATCTGTGTTGAAAATTTTTAATACGGCCATGTCTTTGGAAAGCGGCAAGGTAAAATTGTCGGAAAAATTTGACGCAACCGAACCCTTAAAGCTCAAATACAATACTATTTATGACTACCGCGGCGAAAACAGATGGTTGTCCGTTGAAGAGGTGCTGGTTTATTCCTCCAATATCGGATCGGCGCGAATGGCTTTGCAGTCGGGATTTACCGAACAATACAATTTCTTGAAAAAAATAAACTTTTTTGAGCGTCTGGATATGGAACTGGTGGAAACGGCCAAACCGCTGGTGCCGCCCGAGCATAAATGGCGGCAGTCTGATTCGACGGTCGCAACCGTGGCCTACGGATACGGTATTTCCGTTTCGCCGATGCATTTAATCTCTGCCTATGCAGCCATGATTAACGGCGGAATCTATCACAACCCGACCGTCTTGCACCGGGATAATGCCGATAAAAACGGATACCGCGTTATCTCTGACAATACGTCCAAACAAATGCGGCAGTTGATGCGTGCCGTGGTCACGGACGGTTCCGGCCGACGCGCCAATGTTCCGGGGTACGAAGTCGGCGGCAAGACCGGAACGGCCAACAAACTGGGCGAAGACGGCCGTTATTTAAATAAAAAAGTACGGACGACTTTTGTTGCCGCTTTTCCGATATCAGCCCCGAAATATGCCCTTCTGGTTATGCTGGACGAACCTAAAGCCATCAAAGAGACTTTCGGCTTTGTCACTTCAGGCTGGAATGCCGTGCCGACCGGTGCGGAGATTATCACGGCTATTGCACCGCAACTAAATATTCCCGCCAATTATGATTTGGAAGACGAACGCAACAGTAAAATTATTGAAGCGGCATTCGGCCGATAGACATGAGTCGCTTTCGGCAGATTTTGATAAAGATTTGTAAATATGAAATTATTGCTTTTTTAACGATTGTCTGGTATAATATATTTAATGGCGGCAAAAAAACGTTCCTTTTTTTGCCGCCACTTTTTTATCCTCATCAATTTTCTTTTCCCCTGATTTTCCAAACCTTTCGCTTTTGGCCTTTGTGCAGCAAAAAAGGAACGTTTTGCTGCGGCAGAGAAAAGGAGAAAAGCGATGAGAAAATATTTATTACTGACCGGGGCGACGTTAATCGGATTGGGCGGTTCGGCTTATGCCGCCATTGACTGCGCGGTGCCGCCGACCTGCGATGAGTTGGGTTATGTGATGAATCCGGAAGAATGTTTGACGGACGATGTTTTGACTTGTCCGTTTGATGACGGCAAAGTCTTTTGTTTTCGTAAAGGACGGCCGCAGCCCGGAGAATCAAATTGTGAGGTCGGTTCGGTTTTATATTCGGATATGCAATGTTATGACGCTCACCCCGGCGGCGACGTGACACCGGTCGGTGTTGTCTTTGATACAAATAAAAGATTGGCTATTCAGTGACAGGAGAGTGAGAATATACCTTGGGAGCAATCTAGAACCACAGATATAGCAGATATAGCAGATCTTGATAATTGTGGAGATCTCAGTCTGGCTTATCAATACTGCGAGATTGACGGTAAAAGCAACACGCAAAAGATTGTCGCTCAATTAGGCAGCGATAGATCGAATTACGCGGCCGGTTATTGTTATAATCTTACCACCGGTGATATGCCCAAAGGTAGCTGGTTTTTGCCGCGTGCCAGTGAATTAAGAACACTATATAGCAACAAAGCGGCCGTTAATGCCGCCTTACAAACTCTCGGAGGCGAAACTATTGAAAGAGATTATAGTTATTATTGGTCTTCCAACGAGAACAGCGGTCGCTATGCCTTAACTCTGAATCTGTCTAATAGCATTGTGCACTACAACGGTAAGGTCTATAGTACCCCGTACGCCAGGTGTGCCGTGGCTTATTAAAGGCTAAAGCGGTGTGGATGATGTTTTTCGGGAGGGCGGCAACAATATCATGAATAAAATTTGTTTATATTACGGCATTATCTGCGGCGTATTTTTAACATCAACGGCTGCCCCGGCCGCCGATTGCACAGTCGGAGCAATATTATACAATGACGGACAATGTTATGAAATTTCGCCGGCCGGCGTTGAACCGGCAGGCGTGGTGTTTGACACCGCAAAACGGCTGGCCGTCGGGTTGAACTCAAAAGTTCTGCCATGGGGCGGACAGGGAATTGATGTCGCCGCCGCGGTTAATTGTTCTTCAAACAAAACGGAAAGTTGTCCGGACGGAAGTCCTGCCGCGACTGCGGCTATTGTCGCGGCAATCGGCGGCGGTGATTATGCCGCGGCATATTGTCTGAAGCAGCCGGGCGGAAAATATTTTTTGCCCGGTGTGGCGCAACTGCAACTGTTGGCCGCCCGCAAAAAAGAAGTTGACGCGGCGCTGGCCAAACTGCGGGCTGCAACAGGTGACGGGCGGATTTACTGGTCTGCCGACGAAAATCGCTCAACCGACGCGCTGGCAGTGGCTATGGATGACGGAGGCGTTTACGGGAGTTATAAAGAGACACTTCTCTCGATGCGGTGTGTCATCAGTTATTGAAAACCGGGGCAAAATCGCAGAGGAGATTCTTCGGGACATTCGTCCCTCAGAATGACAGGATAGGACTTGCGTCCCTCAGAATGACAGAAAAAAAATGCTCAGAATGACAATAAAAAAGACGCTCAGAATAAGAAAAAAACACCCCGCTCAGATAAAACGGGGTGTTTGAAATTGAGGCTTATTTTTATTCAGCTGCCTTTCTGGTCGTCTTTTTAGCAGCAGTTTTTTTAACTGTCGCCTTTTTAGTCGTTGATTTTTTAGCCGGTGTTTTCTTGGCAGCGGTCTTTTTTACCGATGCCTTTTTTGCGGTCGTTTTCTTGGTTGCAGCCTTTTTAACGGCCTTCTTCACAGTTTTTTTCTTGGTCGTTGCCTTTTTAGGCGCTGCCTTTTTGGTCGCCGTCTTCTTTTTAGCCGGCGTCTTTTTGGCTTTCTTTTCCGGTTTAGGTTTAGGCTGTGACGCCGTCAAAGCCTTTTCGATATCAGCCTCGCTGCACAGGCCGATGGTTACCGGATTCTTCGGACGGATAACGGACATATCTTTGTGCGAACCGTCACGAATGGCATTAATCGTATTTTTAGTGGTGCCGATCAGTTTGCAGATTAACGTGTCTTTAATTTCCGGATAATTTTTCAAAATCCAGGCAATGGCATTGGGTTTATCCTGCCGTTGCGACGGCGACAAAACCTTTTTGGCTTTCAGGTTGCGCAGTTTGACATTGCGTTCCATTTCGGAAGCCTGCAAATTGGCTTTTTTGTCAGCCTCGCAACGATGAATCTCATCCCAGGTCAACTGGCCGTTGTCAACCGGCGAAAGTCCGCGGATATTGCCGGAGACATCACCGTCCGCCATCGCCTGAATTTCAAGCTCATGTATTTCGCAAAAAACAGCAATCTGGCGGAAAGTAAGAGTTGTGTTTTCAACCAGCCACACGGCGGTTGCACGGGGCATTAAAGGTGCTGTCATATCAAAAATCCTTTCTTATTGACGAAAAATCATTATTTAACTGTTTTACAGGATAGTTTTTTTATCGCAAATATACAAGTTTTTTTTATATTTTTGGCGCATTAATATTTTAATTTATAAAGCTCTGCCGAAACACCTGATTCTTTTAACAGCTTATCGCCCAAAAAGTCAAAATTGCAGCCCTCGCCCTCCAAAACAGAGGCGATTTCTTTTACCGCCACAATCTCATTATTGTATATATGCTCAAAGATATCGGAGACATAGTGGCTGAGATTCGGCTCCGTTTCGCCGCCGATTTTGGTCAGGGCGCAACAATTGCGCAAAATTATCCGCTCATCATTATTTTCTTCAATATACGCGGCAATATCTTTCAAATATTCTGTCGCAAATTTGGCACCGTCGCGGATTTTGTCAAAATCAACCGCGGTAACACCGGCCGACTCAACAACATCATGACCGTTGTACTTTTCAACCAGATTGGCAATAATCGCCCGAATGGCGCCGCTGGTATTGTTGGCAATCTCGTCTTGGTTGGGAACGGAGGCGTCCAAAAACTTTAAATCGCTTTTAATGCTGACGCGGCAGGACAAAACCTTTTCTTCTGCCGGGAGTTCCGCCTTTTGGGGTGTTTCGTCAACACGGGGCGGATGATCTTTGTTTTGCACCTCGGGGTTACGCTGTTCCTCCCATTTGGCAAAGGCCTTATTCAGCACATTGGTATACAGTTTTTGATCGGTAATAATCTGATGCATCAAAAAAGCGCCGATGCCGGTCAGATAAATGGCTATCTTATTATCACTATAACTTTGTTTGGTTTCGTAAAATTCTTCCAGATCGGCTTTGTCACCGTCGGTGATTTTAAAAGCGTCAAACAATATCGAATTAGCCTCGCTCATCTTGAGGCCGCCGTAACGGGCCAGCTCCAGACATCCGCCAAAGACCAAAAACTTTACGCCAAGCCGCGAAAAAGGATTCTGCAAGGCCGAACGAACATTCAGGTTTGACAGGATTTCGCTTAAAAAATAAATCAGATACTGTTTATATTCCAGCGGCGCTTCCGGATAAGCACTGGTTTTCAGGTTGGTCAGGTCGGAATTGATGTTAAAGGCCTTGACCAAACTTTGCGCCCGCTCAAAAAAATGGGCTTCATTAACATTTTCTTTGTTTTCTTCTTCCTGATTAACAAATATATACCAGGGAATATTTTTTAAAACCAACGGCACGGCCATGGCCAAAAATACGGTAAAGAAAACAAAGAACAAAAGCGAATTACTGTGCTCCTCGCCGACGGCTATTTCCAACAACGGGAAAATCAGACTGACGAAGATATTGGCAAAAATCAAACTCACCAAAATCAGGGCTATAAATTTGATTAATGCCTTATATATATTGCGGCGGCTGTCGGCAATATCACGAACAACCTCGTTGGAATCTTTCTGATAGTCGATTTTGCTTAAGGATTTCTTGCTGCCTTTTTTACCGGCAGGCGTGCTGATATACTCCACCGCCTCAACATAGCTGTTGTCGCTGATTTCAAAAGTCTCTTTAATAATTTTGACTTTGTTGTGTGCGGCTTCCTGTTCTTTGGCAAGCTCATAGGCCTCATGACGCTGCTCGGTGGCAAAGCGTTCCACCAGCTGCCAGCCGCTGCCGGTATCGACATATACCTCATAATGAGCAATTTTTGTCATGACAATTTTTCCCGAATATAAACAAAACCTGCGCTTATTATAGAAAACGCAGGTTAATAAATCGTAAGCCTTTTATCAAAAACAGCTTATTATTCGGCGTCTCCGGTCTTAATGCCAAAAGCTCCGTATTTGCTCTTGAATTTGGACAACTGACCGCCCGTGTCAACCAAACGGCGAACACCCGTCCAAACCGGATGAGACTTCGGATCGACTTCCAAATTCATAACGTCTCCGGCTTTGCCCCAAGTCGAGCGAGTGGTATACTTTTGACCATCCGTCATTACATAAGTAATCTCGTGATAATCCGGATGAATTCCTTTCTTCATCTTAAAAACTCCCAAATTGTTACATTTACCGCAATAATTTTACGCCTCTTATACATTAAGCGTTTAAATAACGCAAGCATTAATTTAAAAATTTTGCGATTTTTTTAAATTTCTTCCAGTTCAACCGTGTTTACCTTGTCTGAACCCGAATTAATGTTAATGACTTTGATGCTGAAATTTTTATACCCTTTTTTCAAAAGGAAACTCCGTACGGCAATGGCACGGTTCAAACTGATGCGCTTTTTCTTAAAACTGTCGACACCGTCATCAAGGTTATACGAATAAATGGCAATTTTGTTTTTATCAGTATTTTTGAATTTGCCGACGATGTCATTAATCTCGGCCATTTGCTGCGTTGTCAGCTCATCAACGCCGGCGGCAAAAACAATCCTGCCGGGTTGGGTTTCAGAAAGCGTTTCCCGGTCGTCAATCAGCAACGCCGGCTTGACATCGGCGGCCTGTGTTTCGGCAGGAGTTACGGCATCGACGGCAGGTGCGGAGATTTCCGGCAAAGTTATATCCTTTTGCGCCGGCAAAGAAGCCGCCGGTTCGGGTTTTGCCGTCACCGGTTCGGCCACCGGAGCCGGTGTCGAAGGATTGACATCAGGCGCAGATTCCGAAGCCGGAAACGCGGGCTTTGCCGCCCCTGCAGGCGCCGGCGAAACTGCTGCTGCGGCCGCTGCCGGCGGTGTCAGGGGTTCGGATACGGGTTCGACATCAACCACGACGACCGGTTCATCGGATTCGACAAATTTTACCACGGGTTTTGCTTCAGGCAGCGGTTCCGGTTTGATTTCCGGCAATACGACAGGTTTTGCCTCCGGTTGCGATACCGGCTTGGCTTCAGATTCCGAAGAGTCGGCGGTTTTTACGGGAACAGCCGGCTTTTTTGCCGGGATTACGACGGCCGGTTCGGCGGTCTTCTTTTTAATTTTAACCGGCTCGGTATCTTCCGGCAGAACAGGGAACAACGGCTGGGACGGTGCGGCATAAGAGCTGCTCAAACTGTCAAGAACCGACAAATCGACAACAACATCATCTTCCGCCCGAGCCGAAACCGCGAAAACAGCCGTTCCGGCAATCATGACCATTGTTTTCCAGCGCATTGTTTTCCCCTTCTTCTACTTTACCAAATCAAATAATTTTTTACCAAGTTCGGCATTGGCGGCTATCAGATTGCCGCCGGACAAAACCAGCCCCAAATCCGCATCGCGGATATCTTTTTGTTCTTTAGCCAGAACCTGACCGCCGGCCTCTCTTACCAGCAAAACACCGGAGGCAATATCCGCGGCATCATTGGCTAAGGAAACAATTCCGTCAAACTTACCGGCTGCAACATCAGCCAGATCAAGGCTGACGGCTCCGAAATTTCTGACCGCAACCGCATGTTGCTGCATCAGAGCGCCGTCTTTGCCGCCGATAACGGCATCTGCCAGATCTTTGCGCGCCGAAACCCGCAGTCTTTCATGATTGCGGTAACCTTCTTTGAAAGCCCCGTTTCCTTTTTCGGCAAAAAACATATCCGAGGTCGCCGGATTATAAATAACGGCCGAAACAATGTTGCCGTTAACGACTTCGGCAATGCTGACGGCAAAATACGGAATGCCGTGCATAAAATTAACTTCGCCGTCCAGCGCCGACACCAGAAAATGAGGCGCATTAGGGATTTGCCCGCCCCGGGTGACAACGGCATACTGCGGCCGGGCTTTTTGCAGTTCGACACGCAGAATTTTCAGCGTCCGGTCAATTGCGGCTTTGGTAAATTCCGAATGCCCCCTGACCGACGTTTGCAGTTGTTCAATCTCGCTGAAGTCCCGCGACAAACCGCCGCCGGCTTTTTTGGCGATATTCATCAACAGATTGAGGTTGGTCGAAATATATGACATTTATTTGGCTCTTTCAACATAAGAGGCATCTGCCGTCGCAACGACAATTTTATCGCCGACGCCGATAAACGGCGGCACCGTCGTCCGAACGCCGTTGTCCAAAATAGCCGGCTTATAAGATGAAGAAACCGTCTGACCTTTGATGACCGGCTCGGTTTCGGTTACCTCACAAATTACCTGCAACGGCAGCTCAACCGAAATCGGTTTGCCGTCGATTACGCTGACTTTTACTTCCATACCGTCGGTCAAAAACGGACGAGAATCGCCCAAAATGTCGGCCGGCATGGCAAACTGCTCATAAGTATCGCTTTCCATAAAGGTCAGACCGGAGGCATCTTCATACAAAAACTGGCAGTCTTTGGTTTCAACCATCAGTTTTTCGACCATATCTTCCGTGCGGAAACGCTCGTTGGTTTTGGTACCCTCTTCAACCGACTTCATTTCAACCTGCATAAAGGCACCGCCCTTGCCGGGTTTAACAAAATTGGTTTTGATTACGGTCCAGGGTTTGCCTTTATATTCAATAACCCAACCGATGCGAATTGAGCCAGCTTGCTGTTTCATTTTTTTACTCCTTAAAAATTGTTCTTACGCTGTTTTTATCAGCAAATTAATATAAACTTTGTCTTTTAGCAACCAAAATTTTCAAAATTTTTTGCCCGGACAATCGCAAAATCAACATCAGGAATGTCATCCGGCGCGCCGCCGTCCGGTACAATCCAGGCCGAAGGTATCAAAAACAAATCATTATACCAGGATACAATGTCTTTATCATGCGGGGATCCTTCGGCCCGGAAGGCTATAAATTCGGGCTCGATTTCCCCGGCCAGCATCGCCTCATGGCGCCGTGCCGGAATAATAATGCCCAGTGTCTTTTTATGTAAGGCCTCGCGCAACGGTTTGAGTTGCTTTTTCAGCGGTTTGGACGTATCCGGTTCCGCAACGATACCGTCCAGACCATATTGGCGACAGATTTCAAGCGCTTTACCGCCGAATGCCAAAACCATGCCGCCGGTCTGACGGACATCATTAATTTTGGCAGCCGAAAGCGTATCAGCAACCATATAGCAGACAATATTTGCCGCCGGCCGGAGCTTATCATCGTCATTTTCAACCAACAGGATTATCTTTGGCATAATTTGCTTTATCTCTTGTAAAATATCGGACAGATGTTTATTATGAGCTCTTAAGATAATAAGGGAATATTTTTAAAAGGGAAAGTAAAATCCGCGATGGAAAGCAAAAATTTTAATTTCAGCAAAACCAGAGACGCCCTGAGCCAGCTTTCGGCCGATATTATCGAGCTTGAATCGCTTGTCGCCGCGAAAAAAAGCTCTTTGAAGAGCGAAAAGCAAAACCTGCTTGACGAACTTGCGGCCAAAGAGCAAAAAATTGCCGGCCTGCGGACGGCGGCCGAAGATGCTTTGACTAAAATTGAAAATATTAATCATTATATTGAAGAGGCGCTGTAAAATGGCTCAGGTTACGATTTCCATCAACTCTCGCGAATATGCCATTGCCTGTGAAGACGGGCAGGAAGCGCGAATTTTGCAGTTGTCGCAGATTTTGGACGAAAAGGCTAAACAGCTGACCGACGGTACCGGACAAATCAGCGAAAGTATGCTGCTGGCCATGATAGGGTTATTGTTAGCCGATGAGCTCGGTGAGCTTAAAAAAAGCAAGGGAATTCCCGAATCGTCTTCGGCGGCAGAGCTCGAAAAACTGCAGCAGACGGACGATGAGTTGGCTGGTATCATAAAAAGTTTGAGTGACCGTTTAAAAGTGCTTGCCAAAGAAATAAATTTGTTATAGCATAATCGCATAAGAGGTTTTAGAGACTGCGTAGTTCGTAGATTAGCAGGTCTTCCGAGCCAACATTATTTTATAGGGAGCTGTCTCTGAATAAATCGTGGTTTATTTATATGGCGCCCACTTATTGACCCGCGGTTCGTTTCAAGAATGTATTATACGGCTAAACGGTTTCTAACAATCTTGTCGAGCATGCTTAAAGGAAAACTCCGTTGGAAACAACGGAGTTTTCTCTGATAATAATAAAGGATACGTTAATTTGAAAATTGTCTATCTGGGTGATATCGTCGCCAGACCGGGACGCGAAGCCGTTATCGACGCCGTCCGGCCGCTGAAGGAAAAATACGCCTATGACGCGCTGCTGGTTAATGTTGATAATGCCGCGCACGGGTTCGGCTGCACGCCGAAAATATGCAATCGCCTGCTGCAAACCGGCGTGACGGCAATCGTAACCGGCGATCATGTCTGGAATCAAAAAGAAATTTTTTCTTTTCTTAACGAAAACAAACGCATCGTGCGGCCGTTGAACTATCCCGCAACCCTGCCGGGGCTCGGTGCTAGAGAAATTCCGCTTGACAACGGTCAAAAGCTTTTGCTGGCCGAAGTCGTCGGAAGAGTATTTATGGAGGCCGTCGATTGTCCGCTGCGGGCGCTTGATACCTTGTTAGAAAATTACACGTTGGGTAAAAACATTGACGCCGTATTTGTCGATATTCATGCCGAAGCCACGGCCGAGAAACAGGCGTTGGCCCGCTATTTTGACGGGCGGGTGTCAGCCGTCATCGGCTCGCATACTCACGTGCCGACCAGTGATGCGGTCATTCTTCCCAAAGGAACGGCGTATCAGACTGATACCGGAATGTGCGGCGATTATAACGGCGTTATCGGATTTGATCCCCGGACGCCGATTGAACGCCTGAAAGACAAATTCTCAGCCGGCCGGCTGGAGCCCTGTTCGGGAAAGGGAATCGTTTGCGGCACTTTTATTGAAACAGATGATGCCACCGGACTGGCACTTAAAATCGAACCGATAAAATTTATTCAATAATCGAGCTGCCAAACGGAATTTCTTTACCGATACCCTGGGCGATATCTTCGTAGTAAACAAAACCGGTTTCGCCGTTATCTATCATCACCCGCGCCCATACGTTATCCGGCGTATAGCCGGTCAGACGGACGGTTGTTGCGGCCGGAAGTATTTTTATAACATCAAAATCGGCCGACGGACCGTACATTATCTTGCTTTCTTTAAGCAGGTGGTAGAGTTTGGAACTATCCGATTTGTCGACGGGGATACTCATAATCTTGCCGACGACAACGTCATCGACACTTTCCTGACCGCCGCCAAAGTTGACCTGCTGATAATAATCTATTTCATCTTTTTGCGAAAACAGACTCCATAACTCGGCCTCGTTCAAATTCAGATAGCTGCCGGCAGCAGGAAACATAATCGCCGCCAGCAGAATGACCGGCACAATCAGCTGACTGCAGCGAAGCGCCACAATATTCCAGTTTTTCGGCCGGGCAGCTTTGACATTCAGACCATCAATAAAGGCCTCTATTACCGGACGATTTTCCGCCGGTGCCAGCTCAAGCGCCTGTAAACCGCATTTTCGAGACGGAACGGTCTGCCCTTCCCGGGCATAGACAATCATATTGTGCAATAAAATTCTCAAACTTTCCTGACGCGACAACGGATATTTGAAATTATCGCGCAAGGCCTTAATGTTTGCCAAAAAAGCCTTCGGATGCCACCAACCGGCCAGCCAGTTTAATACCGCCGTTTTGGCCGTCAGGCGAAGCGCGCGCGGATATGCGGCCGTCGTAAAACTGCTGCCGGAGCGGTAGCTGGCAAACCAGGCTCTGACTTCGTGCAGATTAACGGCTCGCACGGCCACGCCCTCGTCGCCGTCTTTAAAAAGGGTCATGCTTTCTATGTCGGGATAATTTTCTTTGCCGTATACCTGGGACAAAATATCATAAATCCGGCGGCTGTCTTCATTGCTTAACGTTTCATAAGCTACGGAAAGTTCCTGAAATATATCCGTCGTATCCCGGTCTTTGTTATAATCCGGGTGCCACCTTTTGGCCAAGTCGCGATAAGAACGTTTAATTTCTTCAAAACCGGCAGTCGGCGAAACTTGCAAAATCTGATAATATCCCAATGCGTCTTTCATTTAAACGTAGATTCCTCCGGTCAAACTGTTTTCTTCCTGCAGCACGATAAAATTCTCCTGACGGTTGATTTTGATCGTCCCGACATAGTCCAAATCATACAACGACTTTTTAAACAAATTGATAACATTGCTGCAAAAATCGTCTTCCAATGCTTTTGTCGTACGGATAACCAGATCAAGACTGCGTTTGGAACGGCTGACAAAACCGTCGAACTGGAAACCGCCAAGCCGGGAAAAATCCGTTTCAACAATAAAACGGGTGCCGTTTTGTTTATGCCCGGACTGCTTTTGGTCCTGTTCCGAATCCTTTTTTACCGCTATCTTCAACGGCTTAAATTGGTTACCGTCAAACAGCGGCATTTCGACCATGCGCCAGGACGGCGTTTCTTTGGCGGCGGCAGCAATAAAACTATTCAATTCTTCCGTCACGCGGCCGCGAACCAACGGATCCAGACCTTCCAGCCTTGCCATATCCGTTTTCAGCCAGCCGGCAATATCTTTCTGAACGGCGGCCCGGTAAAAATGATAAATATTGCTCAATAAATTATCTCCGCCCATCGGCAACCGGTTTATAACCGCCGCAAAAATTTCCGTCGACAAACCGCCGACGGCGGCCAGACTTTTAAGCTGAGGCAGAGATGCAAGCATTGACGGTTTTACGGACAGCTCTTTTCCCGGCAAAATCACTTTTAACAAATCGTCCAAGAATTTTACTTCCCTGTCAAATGCCGGAACGGTGCCGTTGATGTTGAGCAGCAGCGCTGCGGCGGGCGGCAGTTTGATCTTAGAAACAAAAAACGTTTCACCGAGCGGCGTGCTGATGCGAGTCATATCATTAGTTCTGCCGGTAACTTCGCCGCTTATCTGCTGGCCGGAAAGAGCTTCGACCGTTTGCTCCAACTGCTCCCTTAACTGCGGAAACGACTGAGGATCGGCGGCAATTTTTTGCAATACTTCCTGTAGTGACTGCAATACGGCGGCGTCATTTCCGCCACCCTCAAGCGCTGCCAGCGAAACCTCAAAAGGCCGGAGTATACTCATCACCTGTTGTTTTACGGCGGCCGGCACCTGCATCGTGCGGAAAAAATTATCAACAAATCCTTCCGGATCTATCGGCCGGACATCAACCCGGGACAAAACATTGTCAGCAGATAAACGCCCGGCGGACGACGACGCGGCCGTTTCATTTTTAACGGGAATCAACTGGCCGCCGGCAGCAACCCGCACCGACAGCAATCCGCTTTCCGGCAAAGTCACATTCTGAGTTCCGGTTTGCAGCAGAATGTTAAAAAATTTGCCTCCAAACTGCAAAACAGCTTTGGACGTACCGTTTTCCGGCGGTTGTATCTCTAACTGCACCGTCATACCCGGTTTCAACTGCTCCGCCAGCTCCGGCGGCATTTCCGTAATCTGCAGTGACGGCAAACTTTCCGACAACGGCAGCGACAAACCGGACGACAACGGATTAATCAAATTGCTCATGTTTCCAAAATCCTTTTGGCGATGGCCATAATATCAAGCGCTGCCTCGGATTGAGGATAGCGGCTGATAATCGTGCTCCGGTTGCGAATGGACTCCCTAACCCGCGTATCCTGCCTGATAACGCCGAGAAGCGGCGGTGAAATCTTTAAAAATTCCCGGCAGGCCTTTTCCAGCATGGCGTATGTCCTCAAACCGTCGTTGATATTGTTGACCTGATTAATGACTATTTTAAGTGCCGTATTCGGATAACGTCCGACAAACAATTTAATCAGACTGTAAATATCGGTGACCGAACGCGGCTCATCAGTACACAACATTATCGCCGAGGCCGACATTCCCGTCAGAACTTTGGAGGCATTTGACATTCCCGCCCCCATATCCAAAATTGTTTTGTCATAGTTCTGTGCCAGAATATTCAGGTCATCACCCAATATCTGCAGCCGGCCGACGGACACCGTTGACAGGCCGGCACCGCCCGGATTGCCGGCAGCAATGTCAAAACGACCTTTATCGTAATTAAACACCACCTGATTGAGGCTGCAGCGGCCGGAAATAACCGCATTCAGATCATAGACGGCGTTCAGGCCGAGTTGAATCTTAATATTATTTAACCCGCAATCGCCGTCAAACAACAATACTTTTTGCTTAAACAAACTCAGCGCATGAGCCAGAGATACGGCGAACCAGGTTTTGCCGGTACCGCGACGGCCGGAAATAACGGCTATCATGTTTTTGCCTTTGAGCGAGGGAACCTCTCCGGCAAAAACATTTTTTTTGTTTGCAATATCTGTCATCAGTCTATATTTGACCTACGGTTTTGATTTTAGCTTTGGGGTGTATTTCATTTTGCGACATTACGACGCTCAGCGGACGAAACCGCTCAATAATCGAACGGACAAACGGGCGGATATTCGGGCTGGTCAGCAAAACCGGACTCTCGCCTTTGGCCGCCAAATCTTCCATAACCATGCGCACTTTACTGATGAAAGCCTGCAACTGACTCGGTGCCATGGCCAGTTGTTTGTCATCGCCCTCGCCGATAATTGCCTGAGCAAAATTCTGCTCCCATTCGGCAGACAGCGGCACCAGCGAAATTACGCCGAATTCATTGGCATAGGCATTGGACAACTGTCTGGACAACCGGGCACGGACGTGTTCGGTTATCAGCATCAGGCTGTGTGTTGACGTAACCGCCTCGGAAATGCCTTCGAGAATCGTCGGCAGATCGCGGATAGATACCCTCTCCTGCAGCAGATTTTTGAGCACGCGCTGAACGGCGGCCAGACTGATTTTGCCCGGAATGAGGTCTTTGACCAGTTTTTGATGTTCTTTATCCAGTTCATCAAGCAGCTTCTGCGTCTCGGCATAAGACAGAAGCTCCGGCATATTCTCTTTAACCAGTTCGGTGATATGTGTGGTCACAACCGTGGCCGGATCAACCACCGTATAACCGCGGAACATTGCTTCTTCGCGATATGACGGATCAACCCACATGGCTTTAAGACCGAAGGTCGGCTCCGTGGTATCTTCCCCAGGCAGATTTATCTGTTCACCGCGGGGATCCATAACCAAAAGCTGGGTCGGACGCAGCTCGCCCTTGCCGGATTTGACTTCCTTAATATAAATATTATATTCGTTGGCCTCCAGCTGCATATTGTCCTGAATCCTGATAGACGGCATAACAAAACCGAGTTCCGTTGCCAGAGCACGGCGCAGCGCCTTAATCTGATCCGTCAGTTTACGGTTGGAATCTTCATTAATCAACGGCAGCAGACCGTAGCCTATTTCCAGACGGATAAGGTCGACTTTCAAAACATTGGCTATCGGCTCGTCGGCCATTTTGCTTAAAGCACTCTGTTTTTGTTCCTGCTCCATAACCGCCTGTGCCTGGGCATATTCTTCTTTTTGGCGCTTATCCAGATAATAGGCCGTTCCTCCGGTCAGGCCGGCCAGCATTAAAAACGGCAGCGCCGGCGTTCCGGGAATAAGTCCCAGAGCGACCGCCAGCGCGGCACTCATACCCAAGGCTTTCGGATAGTTGGCCAGTTGTTCAAACAAAACTTTGTCGGTTGATTCGGTCATACCTGCTTTGGAAACCAGAATACCGGCGGCTACCGAAACAATCAGCGCCGGAACCTGGCTGACCAGACCGTCACCGACGGTCAGACGCGTGTAAGTTTCACCGGCGGCGGCAAACGTCATATCATTTTGTACCATGCCGATAATGATGCCGGCAACAATATTGATAAAGGTTATCAGCAAACCGGCTATCGCATCGCCGCGGACAAATTTTGAAGCACCGTCCATCGCGCCGTAGAAAGAGCTTTCTTTGGACAGGTCTTCACGGCGTTTTTTGGCCTCTTCCTCATTAATCAGCCCCGAAGACAAATCGGCGTCAATGGCCATTTGTTTACCGGGCATCGCATCCAGGGCAAAACGGGCAGCAACTTCGGCAATACGGCCGGAGCCTTTGGTGATGACGACAAAGTTTACCAAAACCAGAATGGCAAACACAATAACGCCGATCACAAAGTTGTTGCTCATGATAAAGCCGCCGAAAGCCTCAATGATTTTACCGGCAGCATCGGAACCGAGATAGCCTTTCGACAGAATAAGGCGGGTTGAGGCCAGGTTAAGCGCCAGACGATAGATGGTCGTTATCAGCAAGACCAGCGGAAAAGCACTGAATTCTATCGGCTTTTCGATAAAAATTGCCATCATCAATACAACGCAGGACATCGTAATCGACAATGCCAGCGAAATATCCAACAGCCAGGTCGGCATCGGCATAATCAAGATGACCAGCATCAGGATAATCGCCACGGCAAATAAAATATCGCCGCGCTTGGCCGAACCCAAGAACATTTCCTTAAATGACATATTGCCAAAGATGCCGGTGGTCGCTTTTGCCATTGCCGTTAATTACTCCTGATGCAAAGACGGGATATCAAACCCCTCTTCCTGATACTGTTTGAGTTTATTGCGCAGCGTGCGGATTGAAATTCCCAAAATGGTCGCCGCGGTCGAACGATTCCAGGCCGTGCTTTCCATCGTATCCAAAATCAGTTTGCGCTCAACCGCGGCAACGGTCTGTCCCACCGCCGACGACGGCTGATCTCCGGCAGTTTTTACTGCCGAGGCATCTTGCAGCATCACGGCCGCTTCGTCAATTTCATCGCCGGTTGCCAACAAAACGGCCCGGTGCATTGTATTCTCCAACTCACGGACATTACCCGGCCACAAATAATTCAAAAGCATTTTCTCAGCACCGGCCGACAAATCTTTCATTGGCAGTTCGTTCAGCTCGGAATATTTTTTGATAAAATGTTTGGCCAAAACAATTATATCACCGGGACGGTCTTTCAAATCCGGTATCTTAAGGTTAATCACATTCAAACGATAATACAAATCCTGACGGAAAGTTCCGTCAGCGACGCATTGTTCCAAATTGCGGTTGGACGTGGCAATGATGCGTGTGTCAACCTTAACCGGCGCTTTGCCGCCCAGACGGTCGATTTCTTTTTCCTGAATTGCCCGCAGCAGCTTGGCCTGGAGCCCGATATTCATTTCCGAAATTTCATCAAGCAGCAGCGTGCCGCCGGAAGCTTCCTCAAACTTGCCGATACGACGGGCAACTGCGCCGGTGAAAGCCCCTTTTTCATAACCAAACAGCTCAGATTCCAATAAGGCCTCCGGTATGGCGGCACAGTTGACGGCAACAAATTTCTGCGCCGCCCGCTTGGAATTGTCATGAATAAAACGGGAAAAGATTTCTTTACCGGTTCCCGAAGATCCCGTCAACAAAACACTGGCCTCCGAAGGCGCAACCTGCTTGGCCATTTTTAAAACAGCCTCGGTTTTTTTATCACCGTAAATCAGGGCATGATTTTCACGAGTGGCTGCGGCCAAAACGGCGCCGATTAATTCCGGATCGGGAGGCAGAGGGATATACTCCCGGGCACCGGCTTTAATGGCCTTAACCGCCAATGATGTATCATTGGCAACGCCGCAGGCAACAACCAAAACATTAATGCGCGCGGCCTGTAAAGATGAAATCAGCTTGTGAACATCCAGCGTAACATCAACCATTACCAGTTCAACCGTTTTGCCGGAACGCAGAATATCCAGTGCCGTTTCGACACTGTCTGCCAACGACACCTGGCCGCCCTTGGAAATGGCAATTTTGCTTGCCGCGCCAATCTGGCCGTTTAAGGTTCCGACAATAAGCAATTCCATCTTTTATTTTCCTATTTGTTCGGTGCCTTTACGATTTCCGTCATGGTAATGCCGAGCTTGTCATCAACGACAACGACCTCGCCGCGGGCGACCAGACTGTTGTTGACATAAATATCTATCGCCTCACCGACTTTGCGGTCAAGTTCGATAATCGCCCCTTTGTTCAATTTCATCAACTGGCTTACTTTCATGCTGGTTTTACCCAAAACTGCCGATACCTTGACCGGGATATTGTATACCGCTTCCAAATCCGACGTTGAGGTCGGAATATCAAAGTCTTCTGATCCGATGTCTTTGCGCAAAATGGGCTCGTCATCCAAAACTTTGGACTCGCTCATTTCGTCTAATTCCAGATTGTTATCCATTTTCCCTCTCTTCTGTGTTATCATTAATTAATGTATCTACTTTATCCAAAATTTTTGACACTTTGCGTTCAACGCCGCCGTTTTTCCATTCAATGCGGCAGTCGGACGGTCCAAGGCTGCTGTCTTTATGGACGGCGATTTTGCCTTCAAAGTCGTTTTGCTCGGCCAAGCGACCGATACTGTCGGCCACCAACGAAACCGTTTCCGGATTAAACGCAAACGACAAAGTATCCTGCCCGGCAAAATTGGCAAAATTTTCGGCCATAAAATTTTTAACTTCTGCCGCGGCCTGCTCTTCTTCCAGTGTCGGCAGCAGTTTACGAACCAGACTGACGGCAAATGATAATGCCGACTTTTCAATTTCAGCCAGACGAGTGTCCTGCGCGGAAAAAACGGCTGACAACTGGTTCTTAATCTCTTCCAATAATATGTTTTGTTTGCTTAACTCGCTTTCGGCCGCGGCATTTTTTCCTTTTTCATAAGAGGCTTCCTCCGCCAGCTTTACCGCTGCATCAAGTTCTTCTTTGGAATATGACGGTTCCGCGATTTTTATTTCTTCTACCGGCGGTTCGGGCGGCAACGGCGGTTCCGGTTTAATTTCTTCAACTTCCGCAACTTCGGCGGCCGTTTCTTCCGGCAAAACCGGCGTCAGTTCGGGAATTTCCGAAACAACATCGACATCATCGGCAGAGACGGCTGTTTCTTTCCGGTCATTTTCAATAATAAAATTATCAAACATATATTTTTGATATTCTGCCACCTGCCGTCAAACCCTTTTAATAAATAAGCTCATCGCTGTCTTTGCCTTCGGATACAAAGATCTCACCGCTGTTTGCCAGATCTTTGGCGGTAGAAACAATATATTGCTGAGCTTCCTCGACATCACGCATACGCACCGGCCCCATGGCGTCCATATCCTCTTTAATGATTTTGCCGGCACGAGTCGACATATTATTAAAGAACAGTTCCTTAACCGTTTCCGAAGCGCCCTTCAGAGCAATGGCCAGTTTATCCTTATCGATATTACGCAGCAAAATCTGAATTCCCTGAGAATCGACGCGAATAAGATCTTCAAACGTGAACATCAGGGATTTGACCCGTTCGGCACTTTCACGATTGCGTTCTTCCAACGCCTCCATAAAACGGGTTTCGGTATTGCGGTCAAGGGAGTTGAAAATATCGGCAATCAGTTCATGAGCATCACGGCGGGTGGATTTTGACAGGTTGCTCATAAATTCTTTGCGCAGGGTCTTTTCCAGGCTGTCCAAAACCTCTTTCTGCACCGAATCCATCCGCAGCATCCGCATGACAATTTCCATGGCAAAATTCTCCGGAAACAGCGCGATTACCTTGGCCGCGTGCTCAGCTTTGATTTTTGATAAAATAACGGCAATAGTCTGCGGATATTCGTTTTTGAGATAGTTTGCCAAAACGTGCTCGTTGACATTGCCGAGTTTGTCCCACATCGTACGACCGGCCGGCCCGCGAATCTCTTCCATAATGACTGATACTCTGTCTTTATCAAGCGCTTTGGCCAGCAACCGCTCGGTGCTTTCATAAGAACCTATCAGACTGCCGGTGCTGGAAATTTTATCATTAAACTCCGTAATCAGCTGCTCAATAACGTTGGAATTTATTTTTCCCAAAGACGCCATAATAACCGACAATTCTTTGATTTCTTCATCATCCATCATCGAAAACAAAGTCGCCGAACGCTCCTCATCCAGCGAAAGCATCAGAATGGCGGCTTTCTGCTGCCCGGATAAAAGATTGTAATCGTCGATAACATTTTGTTTCATCAGTTTTATTCCTATCCTTCGTTATTATACAGCCACGAGCGGATAACATTGACCGCGGCGTCCGGATTCTTTTCAACCGTCGCATTAAGTTTCTTCAATGAAGATACTTTAATTCTGCCGTCGACTTTATTGATATTGACCAATTCCTCTGCCGATTCATCAAAGTTATCATTCAGGAAACTGGACAACAGCAGATTATCTTCTTCGTCACCCGGCGCAATCAGCTTGTCGGCCGCATTGGTGCCGGAAACCTCAAAGGCATTGTTGATGAGCGGGCGGATTACCAATAAAATAACCAAAATCGCCACGATTGCAACACCCAGACCTTCGGCCATGCGCATCAACTCTGCTTTGCTGAAGCCGAAATACAACTGCTCGGACGGCTCGTTGATTTCGCTGCCGGCGGAAACAAAGCGAAGATTTTCAACCTCAACCATATCGCCGCGGTCGGCATCATAGCCGACGGCCGATTTTACCAAATCGGTAATACGCTCCATTTCTTCGGCGGTACGCGGACGATAAACAAGTTTGCCGTCTTCGCCTTTTTCATAAACGCCGTCGACCAAAACCGCTGCCGTCAGACGGCGGATGGTACCGGTGTTTTTAACCTTATTGCGAATAACTTTGGAAATTTCGTAATTAATCGTTTCTTCGGTTTTGGAGGTGGTGTCGTAAATTCCGGTATCCGAAGTAACGCCGTCGCCGTTCGGAATATTCTGCGCCACGGTTACCGGCTGAGCGGTGCGGCCGGACGTTCCTTCTTCCGATATGGTGGCCTGAGAGCGGATTACCTGGCTGTCCGGGTCATAAATTTCTTCATTGGTGACGACCTCGTCAAAATCCATTTCTATGTTCACCTGAGCCTGTGCCTTGCCAGCGCCCAGACTCTTTTCCAGCAATGTCTGCACTTTTTGGGCAATCTTCCGCTCCTGCTCCAGACGCATGGCTTCGTTGGTGGTGTTTTTGACCACCTCGCTCTGTTCTTCGCTGAATTCGGTCAGCAGATTGCCATTCGAATCGACGATGGAAACATTTTTAACGTCAAGTTTCGGCACGGCGGCGGCAACCAGCTTTTGAATCGACTGAATATTTTGCGGACTTAAATCGCCGTGTTTGGTTTTGATAACGACCGATGCCGTCGGTGTCTGTTCCTCCCGGGAGAAAATTTCTCGTTTGGGCATAACCAGATGGACTCTGGCCGAACGGATGTTATCCACCGAGCGAATTGTACGAGCCAGCTCGCCTTCCAGAGCGCGCAGCAGATTAACATTTTGTACAAAACTGGTTGAACCGAGGGCGTCAGAATGGTCAAAGACCTCATAACCGACATTTGAACCTTTTGAAGCCAAAGCTAAATCGGCCGTTTCAATCCGCATTTTATTAACCTGATCAACGGGAACCTGAACTTCAGTGCCGTTTTTAGTTAATTTGTATTTGACATTTGAGGAATCAAGTTTGGCTACAATCTGCTTGGCATCTTCCAAATCCAGATCCGTATACAAAACGGCATAATCGCTGCTGCTCATTTGTACGGCAACATAAATAAAAAAGCTGATTAAAAAGATGATGATAGCAGCTATCGACGCCATTTTGGACGGCGACATATTTTTAATCGTCTGCAAAATATTATTCATAGATTCCCCAATCTATAATCAAAAACAATATTAATCCGCCGGCAATACGCCGTCCGAATCTTTCCCCTTTATTTATCCTTAACTTAAAAAACACGTTTAGTTAACCATTTATTTAAGATATTAACAGTTTCCCAAAAAAGGAAGCCCCGGCGGGGCTTCCTTTGAGTTTTAAGTTTCAGGAGTGTTTTTTAATAATTACGGCTAAATCAACCGGGTCAGTTCATCAAGCATTTCATCCGCCGTGGTAATGATTTTACCGGCGGCCGAATAAGCACGCTGGACAACAATCATATTGGAAAACTCAGTGGCCAAATCGACTGTTGAACTCTCCAAAGAACTGGAGGCTATCTCGCCGGCGCCGCCCGTGGTTGCCCTGGTCAACAACGGGTTGCCGGATTCAGTTGTGGCAATCCAGACGTTGTTGTTTAAGGCTTCCATACCGTTGGCATTGGTGAACATGGCCAGCGGAATAATCGCAATCGGCCGGGTTTCGCCGTTTGAGAAAACGGCTGTAACGACACCGTCCTCACTGACGGTAACACCGGAATAGCTGCCGAAGGTTGCACCGTCCTGATTAATATAGCTGGTCGTGAAATCTCCGGACAAGCTGGTCAAGCCGGTTGAAACGTTTTCACTGCCCATGTTAATGGTAATGCGCACACCGTCGCCGAGACGTGTATTGCCGGTCATGTCCTGAGCACCGTTAGCCCAGAAAATTTCCATATTCTCAACATTGACTTCCTTGGGCGTACCGTCGGAGTTGAACATAACCGCCGCAATCTGCGAACCAAGCTGGTCAACGCCGTCATAAGTAAAGCTGCTGGTAATCGGTGTTGCATTGGTCAAAGCGCTGTCAACACCGCCGCTGATATATCTGGCGTTGCCGGTCAGGCCGCTGTCGATAACAATGTCCTCACCGGTTGAAGAAGGAAGAATCTGCAGCGTTTTGCCGCTGGCAATAAATCTTTCCGGCTCGGCAACACCCGAATTCTGGATGGCGCTGGCCAGTTTATTGACATTATCCGCAACACTGTCACCGGCATCATAGCCTAAATAAATCGTATCATCCGTACTGGTGCCGTCGGCAAAGACAAAAGTGATGCCGTCAATGGTTATCTGATCATTTTCAGCTATTGAGGTAACATCAATATAAGCACAGTTCTTGATGGCGTTGTCAATTGCCTGCAAAGTAAACGTACCGCTCGGCAGGCCGGAAGACTGGTCAATGTTGGCCGAGGACTGAACACAGGCCAGCGTACCGCTGCAGTCGAAATTTAAGGCATCGCCGGTTACGGACTGCTGAACCTTGATGGTATCACCTTCAACGCTGAAACGTCCAGCATCGCGGATATTGTCGGTAATGGCCTCCAAAAACGTATTCAAAACATCGGTAACCGAGTTGGCGTCTGACATATCTACCGCAATATTTCCTCCCGTGGCGGCATTGCCGTTGGTAAACTCAAAAGTTACGTCGTTAATCTTAATGGTTGAACCGACTGACGGAATTTCGGTAAACTGCATCTGAGCAATTGACGAATAAACCAGGCCGTCGTCCGTATACAAATTAATTGCCGCGGCGCCTTCGGGAATGGTGGTTTTCAATCCCCAGGCGTTGGCCGCCGTTTTGGTATAATCCAGACTGATGTTGCTGGCATTACCGAGGCTGTCATAAATAAGCGTCGATACCGAGTGGGTATCACCGATGGACGAACCCGACGGCAGGTTGGCGCCGAATGAAATCTGCGTCGTGGCGGTTGCGGTGCCGCCGATGTTTGATAAATTGATACCCTGCAAATTGTTGGCGTCGACAATATTGTCATTAATATAAACCGTTTCGCCGTTAGCATCTTTATAGGCTTTCATATAAACAATACCGTTAATCTCAACGGTTGAGGCCTCGGTATTGCCGTCCCACGGCATCAAAGACCATGCCTGGACATAGTAGCCGCCGCTGTTGACCAGATAGCCGGTTTCATCCTGCAAAAAGTCACCGGCGCGGGTATAAGCCCAGGTTCCGGAACCGTTGTTGGCCGAGTTTACGACAAAATAGCCGCTACCGCTGATGGCCAGAGAGGTGGTCGACGAAACCGACGACAACAGTCCCTGGGTGTCAATGCTTTGCGACGTATGCGGCTGAACACCGCCGGCCGAATATTTGTTTGATGACACCTGTTTGGTTACCAGGGTTGAAAATGAAACATTGTTGTTTTTGTAACCGATGGTGTTCATATTGGCGATGTTATCGGAAACCGCACCCATGGCGCTTGACTGGGCGCTTAAGGCCGAAACACCGGACTGCAATGCTCCTAAAATACTCATTTTTTTTCTCCTAAAACTCTATATTTATACTAATGATTCGACAACTTCTTCACCGTCATCCGTGCCGTCACCGCCCGAACCGGAAGAATCATCTTCTTTGATGCTGTCAATCAACTGATCCCAGTAATTTTCGTCGCGAATAGTCAGAACATAATCCAACGTGGCGGTAACCGCGTCGCTTAAGCCGATATAAATACCGCTGTCATCACTGGCAACGCCGGTTACGCGGCCGAAAATGGTCGTTGTTACCGTTGCCGCAGTTTCGCCGTTCGGAACCGTTGTACTGACGGATATCTGATAGACACCGTCCGGAAGCTGCTCACCGGCCGAATTTTTGCCGTCCCAGACAAAATCATGCGCACCGGCCGAGGTTTCGCCCTGCGCCGTATAGACGACATTACCGTCGGTGTCTTTTACCGTAATGGTACAGCTCTCAACATTTTTACTCAAAGTGTATGTCGACTTGGCAACACCGCCGTCCAAAGGCATCATATCGCCCAAAACCTGAACCGTTTTGCCGACATAACCGGCCGCCTGAACCCCTAAATTATAAATTGACAGGCTGAGCAGATTATCCAGTTTGGCATTGGTCTGAATAGCCTGTTCAACATTGGAATACTGCACCAGCTGATTGGTGTATTCGGCCGTGTCCATCGGGTCAAGCGGGTCCTGATACTGCAACTGGGTTGTCAGCAACGTCAAAAAGGTGTTCATATCCGCCGACAATGTCTGGCTGGAACTGGTTGTTGTCGAACTGGTGTTAACAGAACTGATGATAGAACTTAAATCGGTCATCGCTTTTCTCCCTATTCATTCTAAACCCTGATGTTCAGCCCCAAGACAGGATCCCACTCAAGGTTGTCGTTACCGGCGGCGCTTTCGGACTCCTGCTCCAAAGCATCGCCGATAAACTGTAACAGTCCGGAGTCGGCTTTCTGCTGTTCTCCGGCCTGGTTTTCTTTCTGAAAACTGAAATTGAAGCTTCTGCTGTCCGTGTCATAGCCGGCATCGTTAAACGCTTTCTCAAGACCGGCAATGTCTTTTTGCAACATATCCATCGTTTCCGGACGGCTGGAAATAATTTCGGCATGCAGGCGTCCGTCTTTGGCAATATGCATTTTAATTTGAATTTTACCCAAATCTTCCGGTTTGAGCTGAATATCAATCGTATCAACACCCTTGACCGCCGATTTGGTGATATTGACCTTAATCTGCTCAACAACTTCTTTGCCCATACCCTTGAAAGTATCACGGGAAGTCGTTTCATTCAAACGGGTAAAAGTTTCCGTCCGCGCGGCATTGGCGGTTTCAAACACGACCTCTTTTCCCGATACAGCCAAAACCGACGCATTATCACCGGCAGGGCGTGCCGCCGTTTCTTTCAGCACCAACTGCGGCTGAAACTGATTATCAACCGCGGCAAAACCTTTCATGAGTTGCGAATCCGGAGCAACCGGCGCCGTATTTTTGGCGGCATTCAAAAGCGGGTTGCCCTCGTCAGACAGGACCTGAACGTCGGCGTTTTCGGCAAGAGCGTCAATATCAACATTTTGGAAAAGGGAATCTATTTCAAAACGGTTTTGCAGAATATCTTTGGCTACCGGTTCGGCAATTTTTGCCTCCTCTATATTGACGTTGATTTTTAATTTGCCCTCACCGGTAACTTTTTTATCAAGATACTGCGCCTGCTCAAGCAGCAAAGCATCATCTCCCGCCGGCATTAACGCGGCAGCGGACTGATCGGACATATTTCCCGACGACGGAAGTTTGTCACCAACGATTGCGGACATCTCGCTTCCGTCCGTCATCAGCTGCGGCATTCCCAAAATCTCCGGCAAAACGGTTCCCTGTCCCTGAGCGGAAACCGCCGTCGCAGCGCCCTGTCCAGGTGTCTGATCCGCCGCACTGCCGGCAGCGGAAGCCTTATCCCCGGCAGGTGTTGCGCCGCCGGATTGTGCCGAAGCAGCCTGTTTTTCCTCGACAGCCGGACGAGATGGTGTATTTTCAGCCGTCCGAGCAGCAGCCTCACCGTTGTCGGCCTCATTGCTTTTTTTGGTCTTTTTGTCTTCCCGGCGTACGGGCTCGTCGTCTTTTTCTTTAACGGTGTTTTGTTTGTCATTCCGGTCGTCTTTAACCGCAAAATCCTTTTTATTGTCAACATTGTTGTCAACTTTGATATCTTCACGCAATGCCGGCTTTGCTTCCGCGGCCGCCTCCTCCGGACGCGCGTCAAAATTGAGCATTTCAGCAAAACCGTTATCCTGCGTGGAAACAGATGCTGCACCGCCCAGCTTCATATTCAACAGACGTTGAAGAAAATTGTTTGTATCCTGTACTTCCATAATCCGCATCCTCTTATCAAAAAGAACATCTGAAACAATATATGCAATTTGCGTGCCAAATTTTATGCTGTGTTTTTATTTTCGGAGAAAAAACGTTTTTTGTTGTATTTTGCGCCGAATCTGTTATGCTGACGGCAATTGCAAATCCAATCAAGAAAGAGAGAAAAAATGGCAAATCAACTTGACCCCAGAATCATCGGCAAACTGGCCGAGGTTTTAAATAAAAACAATTTGAGCGAACTTGAATATGAAGACGAGGGTTGCCGCATCTGCCTGAAGGGCGCCGCTGCTGCCGTTACCGTTGTTCCGGCCGCTCCGGCTCCGCTGCCGCCTGCTCCTCCGGCGCCTCCGGCCGCAGCTCCGGCTCAGGCATCGGCCAAGACGGACGAATTTGCCATTGACGACTATGCCAGCAACGCCGGCAGCGTCAAATCGCCGATTGTCGGTGTGGTTTATCTGTCGCCGGATCCGACCAAGCCGGATTATGTCAGTGTCGGCGACACAGTCAAAGAAGGCGACATCGTCTGCCTGATTGAAGCGATGAAGACATTTAATCCGGTTAAGGCGCACCGCTCCGGCACGGTCAGCAAAATTCTGGTTGAATCGGGCGATCCGGTTGAATACGGCGAATCTCTGATGATTATTGAATAAAGGTAAAAGCCTATGTTTGAAAAAGTACTGATTGCCAACCGCGGCGAAGTTGCCCTGAGGATTCACCGCGCCTGCCGCGAAATGGGCATCAAAACGGTGGCCGTACATTCGGAGGCCGATGCCAACGCCATGCATGTGCGGCTGGCTGACGAGGCCGTCTGTATCGGACCGGCGCGTTCGGCAGATTCTTATTTAAATAAGTCGGCCATTATTTCGGCGGCAATCATTACCGGCGCCGACGCCATTCACCCGGGATACGGATTCTTGTCGGAAAACGCCGATTTTGCCGAGATGGTCGAGGAACACGGCATTACCTTTATCGGCCCCAAAGCCGAACAAATCCGCATGATGGGCGATAAACTCAAAGCCAGGGAAGCGGCTATTGCCTCCGGGCTGCCGGTTATTCCCGGTTCGCCGGCACTTGATACGGTGGACGACGCCAAAAAATGGGCGCTTGAAATCGGTTATCCGATTATCATCAAAGCCAAAGCGGGCGGCGGCGGCAAAGGCATGAAGGTTGCGTTTAACGAAGGCGAAATCGAAACCGCCTATACCATGGCGCGCGCCGAGGCTAAGGCATCGTTCACCAGCGACGAAGTTTATATGGAAAAATATCTGCAAAAGCCGCGGCATATCGAAATTCAGGTTTTGGGCGACACTTACGGCAATGTGGTACATCTTGGCGAGCGCGACTGTTCCATTCAGCGTAAAAATCAGAAAGTGATTGAGGAAACCCCCTCGCCGGCCCTTAACCAGCAGCAGCGCGAGGAAATCGGCGAGATTGCCCGCAAAGCCATGGAAAAAATCGGCTACTCCAGCGCCGGAACTCTGGAGTTTTTGTTTGAAGACGGCAAGTTTTATTTTCTGGAAATGAACACCCGTCTGCAGGTTGAGCACCCGATTACCGAGGCGCTGACCGGCATTGACATCGTTCGCGAACAGCTGAGGATTGCCGACGGTGCCAAGCTCGGCTATAGCCAAAAAGACATTACCTTTCACGGTCATGCCATTGAATGCCGGATTAATGCCGAAGATCCAGAAACATTTGCGCCGAATCCCGGAAAAATTACCGAATGGCACGCACCGGGCGGGTTGGGAGTCAGGGTTGATTCGGAGATTTACTCCGGTTATAAGATTCCGCCGTTTTACGACAGCATGATTGCCAAACTGATTGTCAGCGGCAAAACCCGCAACGGTGCGCTGATGAGACTGCACCGGGCGCTGGAAGAATTTGTGATTGACGGTATCAAGACCACCATTCCCCTGCACCAGAAAATCATTACGCAGCCGGAATATATCGACGGTCTGTATAACATTCACTGGCTGGAAGAAATGCTGGAAAAGCAAAAATAAGCAAAATCCCCGCGAAACGGCGGGGATTTTTTTAAGATTATTTGATGAACGCGCGCAGGTTGCTGCCGAAAGTCTGGCGGATGTATGAGGTCATCGGCGTTACTTTTTCCTGAAAATTTTCGGCCCGCAGCTGCGCCTGCAAAATTTCGTTGATTTTCATCTTTGATTCAACCATCTGTCTTTTGGCCGGCGCCTCGGACACGCCACGCACCGCCGCCAGGTTGTACAGCACATGGGCAAAATCAACGTCTTTGTTATACTTCTCACCGGCAAACAAAATATCGGCCAAAGTCATCATGGCCTCGGTGCTGCCCTGAGATGCGGCCAGACGCAGATATTTGATGGCGTTGTTGTAGTTTTGCGGAAAGCCGCGGCCGTTGATGTAGATATCGGCCAGAACAACCTGCGCCTCGTCAATGCCGGCATCGGCGGCGGCTTTAATCAGCGGTGCAGCTTTGGAATAGTTTGTCGGCCGCAGCGAGCCGGTGTAGTATGCATAACCGGTCATAAACTGTGCAATCGCGTTTTTGCTCTCGGCCGCTTTTTCAAAATAATTCATTGCCGCAGCTTTGTCCTGTTTGGCACCGTTGCCGCTGATGAGCATAAAACCGAGATTGACGGCGGCTTCGGCATTTCCCTGATCAGCTGCCTTTTGAAACAATATTGCCGCCTTGGCCGGACTACGCTGTACGCCGATACCGTTGTAATACAGGCTGCCCAAATTGTTCAAACCGGCGGGATCATTTTGCAGCGCCGCCTTGCCGTAATATTCAAAGGCCTTGTCATAATCCACTTTGAGGCCGTTTTCACCGTACAGATAAGAATAACCCAAAAGCAACTGCGCCTGCAGATTGCCTTCATCGGCCAGTTTTATGGTTTCTTCAATGGTGTCGGGCAAACCCTTTTTGGCAGCGTCGGCATCAGGGCTGCGCTCCGGCATTTTGAAACCCAAGAAAGAAAACAATCCATCTTCCTCTTCCGCCTGCGATTGGATTTCCTGTTCGGTTCCTTCAAACAGCGACACAACGGCCTCTTCACCGGCAAAAGCCGGCACGGCGGTTAAGGTCAGCATAAACATAATGACGCGAAATGATGCAGACATTTGGTAATCCTTAAAAAAACGGTTTATTTGGGGATTATTATAGCACCGGATAAGTTAATTTTGCATAAATTTATCAAAAGAGATTCTTCGGGACTTACGTCCCTCAGAATGACAAAAAAGGGCGGTGAAAACACCGCCCTCTATCCGATAACATATTGTTATCAGAACAGGCTCAAAATGGACTGAGCAGACTGCGAAGCCAAAGACAACGAGTTAATCGCCAGCTGCTGTCTGGTCTGCAGTGCCAGGTAGTTAGCCGACTCTTCGTTCATATCGGCCAGAACCAGGTTGTCCGAACCGGTTTCCAAAACGTCAATCAAGGCCTCGGTGAAGTCCTGACGAGTCTGGATAATCGAGTAGTTGTTACCAAGTTCGTTGGCATAAGAACGCAGATAATCCGTCGCATCGGAAATTGAGGTCAGGGTTTTATCAATCGAATCCATATAGCTCTTAACATCTACCTGAACGTTGGTAATGCCGCTTGCATCACCCAAAGCGGTTGTACCTGCACCGGTGATTGATGACAGATCAGTTCCGTCAAAATCTTCCAGTTCATAATATTTGCCGTCTTCGGCCTGAGCATAATATGCAGCGTCTTTTTTAACAATTTCCGCACCGGCTTTGATTTTGGTGGCAGCCGTTGCCGCAACATTCAAATCTCTGTCCAGTGTCAGATTTTTCTTTTCGCCGGTAGCGGTTGCGGTCCAGGTATCGGTGCCGCTGATCTTCATTCCCGTAATAACATCTTGTCCCTGAACAACGAATTTGTTGGTGCGGGATTCGTTAAAGGTGACCGTCAGTGTACCGTTCTTCAACAAGTTAACACCTTGATAAGAAGAATCGTCAATCAGCTTTTCAATTTCATCCTGAATGGTGTTGAACTGCTCCATATAGCTCTGAATCTGCGTTTCATAAGTGCTGGAGTTCGGATCCAAAGCATAGGCCGAGTTGGCAACTGATTTCAACTGCTCAATGTATGAAGTAACGGCTTCAATACCCTGGTTGGCGGCCTCAATGGTCTGAATACCCTGTCCCATGCTGTCCAACAGAGATTCCAAATCGGAAGCGCGGTTGGTCAGTGAGCGGGACTGATAATAACTGGTGGCGTTGTCGATTGCCGAGTTTACTTTCTTACCGGTCGACAAACGTTCCTGAGTGGTGTCCATCTGGCTTTGAATAGACTTCAGCGAAGCCAGATTGGTACGCATACTTGCGGTTAGTGTAATGGACTGCATAGCCATGGTTTTTCTCCCAAATATATAATTTTCACATTTCTTGTGTTAAGACAAGAGCCTGTATGAATTGCCTTCGCACAAAGTCGTTTCATGCCTGATAAGACAATCTGAGATGATTCTAACGGCGATTCCTTAATTAATCTTTAACGGGGAAAATAAAAGAGGGTTGAGATATTTTTTTATAAGAATATTTTTTTAGATTCTTCGCTGTCGCTCAGAATGACGTTTAACGTTACTTTTGTGCGGACAAAAGTAACCAAAAGCCGCCGGGATAAGCGCTCCTCTTAACGCCCCGTCTGCGCCGGCATATCAGGCGCCGTAACTTGGCATCTTTGACAAGATGCCGCAAACAAGACGGCGATAAGGCCGACAGACCTGATTCCGGCTTGCCGGGGCTGATACGCGCAAAATCCCGGACCCTTAGAAAGATTCTTCGGGACTATCGTCCCTCAGAATGACCGTACTTTTATGGTCATGTTGAGCGGAGCGAAACATCTCAGAGGAGATTCTTCGGGACATGCGTCCCTCAGAATGACAGAAAAAAGAAGACTCAGAATGACAGAAAAATAACGCTCAGAATGACAAAAAGGGCGGTGAAAACACCGCCCCAAAAGTCTTCTGACTTTTATCAGAACAGGCTCAAGATGGCCTGAGCAGACTGCGAAGCCAAAGACAGCGAGTTAATCGCCAGCTGCTGTCTGGTCTGCAGAGCCAGGTAGTTAGCCGACTCTTCGTTCATATCGGCCAGAACCAGGTTGTCCGAACCGGTTTCCAAAACATCAATCATCGCTTCGGTGAAGTCCTGACGAGTCTGGATAATCGAGTAGTTGTTACCAAGCTCGGTGGCATAAGAACGCAGGAAGTCTGTTGCCTCGGCAATTTTGGTAATCGCCGCATCAACTTCGGTCGCACTGGCCCAGGTACCGGTTGCTTCCTCAATGTCCATTTCGGTAACAATATCTTTACCGGTAATCGTAAATTTGTTGGAGCGGGTTTCGTTGAAGGTAACCGTCAACTTACCACCTTTCAACAAGTTAACACCCTGATAAGACGCATCGGCAACCAAAGCTTCAATTTCGCCCATAATGACGTCAAACTGAGCGGCATAAGCGGCCAGATCATCATCATAACCATCGGCCGTAGCATCCAAAGCATAGGCCGACTCGGCAACTGATTTTAACTGTTCAACATAAGCCGTTACCGATTCAATACCTTCATTGGCCGCCTCAATGGTCTGAATACCCTGTCCCATGCTGTCAAGCAAGGCATCAAGGTCGGAAGCGCGGTTGGTTAATGCGCGGGCCTGATAATAGCTCGAAGCGTTGTCAATCGCCGAGTTTACTTTTTTACCCGTCGACAAACGTTCCTGAGTGATGTCCATCTGGCTTTGAATAGATTTTAATGACGCGAGGTTAGAACGCATACTTGCGGTTAATGTAATAGCAGACATGGCTTTTCTCCCAAAATATAAGTTTCACATTACTTGTGTGTGCTTCTATTAACACTACCCCCTCAGTATATCATATTTTGCAAGCCCGAACAACGGTGAAACATTAAATTTTTGACTTGACTTTTAATATGTTATTGATTTTTAAAAATTATTTCGTGAAACATTTTTTATTCCGACTCGCAAAAAAGTTGTTAAAAATGACTTAAAAAAGGATTAATTTTTTATTAAATTTTGCTGTGCCGCGGTATTATTTTACCGCTTTAAAACCTGGCGATTCGTTTGGCGGCGACGGCGCCCTTTATTGTCATGTTGAGGAGCAAAGCGACGAAACATCTCAGAGATTCTTCAGGACTTACGTCCCTCAGAATGACAGAAAAATAACGCTCAGAATGACAAAAAAAAGACGCTCAGAATGATAGAATGGAATGCTCAGAATGACGTGAGCAAAAACACGGAAACCAAAAAAGGCGGTGTCAAACACCGCCTTTCGGGAGAAAAGTTCCAATGTCCTATTGGAACAAGCTTAAGATGGACTGAGCCGACTGCGAAGCCAAAGACAGCGAGTTAATCGCCAGCTGCTGTCTGGTCTGCAGAGCCAGGTAGTTGGCCGACTCTTCGTTCATATCGGCCAGAACCAGATTGTCCGAACCGGTTTCCAAAACATCAATCAAAGCATCGGTGAAGTTTTGGCGGGTTTCGATAATCGAATAGTTGTTGCCGAGTTCGGTTGAATAAGAACGCAGATAATCCGTTGCGTTGGCAATAGAGGTAATTGTCGCGTCAATCGTCGTGGCATAACTTCCCCCTGTCTGCTTAACTTTGGCGTCAGCCGGAACCCCTGCTCCGGTAGCAACTTGAGCTTTGGTAGAGATATTATACCAATTATTATCGTCCGCTTTGGCAATTGTCTGACCATTCAAAGTATAGAGTTCCGTCCCTGCGGTAATTTCAATGGGGTCAACAACCGTTACTTCAGCTGTCATATTGGGAGTGCCTACATTGGGCTTTAAATCCCCGACATCTCCATCATAGGTTTCAGCCGGGTCTGCCGCAGTTGTGCCATTGGTAACTTTATAGTATTTACCATCCGAACCCTGGGCATACAAGGTCGTACCAGTGTCCGGCGTCACGATGGCGGCACCGTTCTCAATAGTAACCTCGTCAACAATAGAAATTGCTTCTTCAGCCGTGGCATTGGCAACATTGTCACCTTGATAGGCCCAGGTATCTGTTCCCTGAATGTTCATTTCGGCTAAGATATCGTCGCCTTCAATGGTAAATCTGTTGGAACGAGTCTCGTTGAAAGTAACCGTCAACGAACCGCCTTTCAGCAGGTTGATACCCTGATAAGAAGCATCGGAAACCAGTTTTTCAATTTCTTCCTGAATGGTGTTAAACTGTGTGATGTAGCTTTGAATCTGCTTTTCATAATTATCCAGTGTCGGATCCAAAGCATAGGCCGAGTTGGCAACCGATTTCAGCTGCTCAACATATGAGGTTACCGCCTCAATACCCTCGTTGGCCGCCTCAATGGTCTGAATACCCTGGCCCATGCTGTCGAGCAGAGCATCAAGATCCGAAGCGCGGTTGGTCAGCGAACGCGACTGATAATAGCTGGTGGCATTGTCTATCGCCGAGTTTACCTTTTTGCCGGTTGATAATCTTTCCTGAGTGGTGTCCATCTGGCTTTGAATGGACTTTAATGATGCAAGATTGGTGCGCATACTTGCGGTTAACGTAATTGACTGAGCCATCTTCTTTCTCCTTTTACTTTGTCTGAGGCAAAGCTGTCTTCATAAACATGTTATTCCAAATAACTATCCTTTAGTGCCTTTCAAGGCCGCGCCGAATAATTTGTCTTCCTGTTCAATCAGCTTGGCAGCCTCTTTAATGGCGGCATAATAATCATTGACGATCATGGCTTCTGCCACCGGCGCCACATACGGATGCAGACTCGGCGCCGCCTGCTGTAAATCGCGTATATACTCAATAAACAGCTCCTGCAGCTGCTTGCTGCCTTTGGACAAATACATCTGCTGGACGATAAAATAAACCCGGCGCGCCGGCGTGTTGGCGTCTTTTTCGCGCAAAATAAACTTCTCACGCAAAATAGGCACCTTTCCGTCAATATAAAAACGGATGCGGTCGCTGTCATTGGTTATCAACGCTTCACCGATGATAATACTCTCATGCGGCTTAAGCTCTATTTTTAACGGCATTTGAACCCTCCCGTGCCGGTCATTTCCGTTTCAGGATATTTATTTCTTAATAAATTGTAAATATTTAATTGCATATTGTGCACAACTATACTATAAGACTTTGCTGTCCGCGAATCGATGAAAGACTAAAGAAAAAGAAATGGCCGAAGCTCCGATCTATACCCTGAAAAACATTCGTCTGGCGTTTGGCGACAATAAGCTGTTTGCCGATGTTGAACTGTATATCAACCGCGGCGACAAAATTTGTCTGGTCGGACGCAACGGATCGGGAAAGTCCACCCTGCTGAAAGTGATTGCCGGCGTTATCGAACCCGACGACGGCGAAATATTCATGCAGCCGGGAACCAAAGTGGCCTATATGCCGCAGGAACCGGATCTGTCATCTTATGCCTGTCTTAAAGACGCCGTTATCTCCGGCCTGCCCGAGGCCGAACGCGGCAATACCTATCTGGCCGACATCTGGCTTGAAAAACTCGGTATCAACGGCAGTATCAACCCGCAAAAAGCCTCCGGCGGCGAATGTCGCAAAGCGGCACTGGCCAAAGCCCTTATCAGCGAACCGGATATTCTGCTTTTGGACGAGCCGACCAACCATCTGGATATTGCCACCATCGAAAAGCTCGAAACCATTGTCAAAGACTTTCGCGGCGCCGTGGTTTTGATTTCGCACGACCGGATGTTCCTTGACCATACGTCAAAGGCCACCTTCTGGCTCGACCGCGGCAAAATGCACATCAACAACAAAGGTTTTGCCGATTTTGAAAACTGGCAGGAACAGATCATCAATCAAGAAATTATCGCCCAAAACAACCTTAACAAAAAAATCGCCGAGGAAACCGAGTGGCTGCATAAAGGGGTTACCGCCCGGCGCCGGCGTAATATGGGGCGGCTGCGGCGGTTGATTGAACTCCGACGCGAACGCCGCGAACAAATCAAACAAATCGGTAGCATCAACCTTAATATCGACGAAGGCGATTTTCGCTCCAAGCTGGTCATTGAGGCCAAGCATATCTGCAAAAGCTTTAACGGCCGCGATATTGTCAAAGATTTTTCCACCCGGATTATCCGCGGCAACAAAATCGGCATTGTCGGCCCCAACGGCGCCGGTAAAACCACGCTGATCAAACTTTTGACCAAACGCCTGGAACCGGACAGCGGCTTTGTGCGTATCGGCAAAAATCTGGAAGAAGCTTATTTTGACCAGAACCGTATCACGCTTGACCCCAAAAAGACCTTATGGCAAACCCTGTGCGACAAAGGCGATCATATCATGGTGCAGGGACACTGGCGGCATGTGGTGGCTTATCTTAAAGACTTTTTGTTTAAACCGGCGCAGGCGCAGTGCCCGGTGGCGGCGCTTTCCGGCGGCGAGAAAAACCGCCTGATGCTGGCAAAAACCCTGGCTCAGCCGTCAAACTTTCTGGTTTTGGACGAGCCGACCAACGATTTGGATATGGACACGCTTGATCTTTTGCAGGAAGTTTTGGACGAATATGCCGGCACCATTCTCATTGTCAGCCACGACCGTGATTTTTTGGACCGCGTGGTCAGCTCCGTTATTTATATGAAAGGCGACGGCAGCGTTTATGAGCATGCCGGAAGTTACAGCGAACTTCTGGCCAAGCTGCGGCCGGAAACGGCAGTCGCACCAAAACCCGCTGCCAAAACACCGGCCAAGCCGGCCGCGGAGCCCAAACAAACCCGGCGTCTCAGTTATAATCAGCAGCGGATGCTGGAAGTTTTGCCGGCGGAAATCGAACAGCTGGAAAAAGACATTGCCGCGCTGACGGCCGAATTATCCAACCCCGATTTGTATCAAAACAATCCGGAGCGTTTTGATGCCGCATCATACGAGCTGGAAGAAAAACAGCAACAGAAAGCCGCCAAAGAAGAAGCCTGGCTTGAGGTTTCCATTCTGGCCGAAGAGGCACAGAGTTAATCGTTTTCGGGAAACAGGCTCAGCCCTTTGGCCATACGCGTCATCTGGCTTTCTATCGACGTGCCGAGGTTGAGTTTGCCGGTTTTGATAATTCCCCTGACCTGGTCGCCTTTGGAAGTATCCGGATTGGCAAACAAAAATGAAACCTGCGGTTTTTTTATGCCTTTGCCGACAAGATTCTGGTGAATAACGCCCAACATACCACGGGAGAACAGGTCATAGGCTAGATCCTCGCTCATATCGCCGGCGGAGGCGTATTTAACCACCGAATTGATGGCGTCAGTCACATTGTTGGCGTGAATGGTGGAAAAGACCAAATGCCCGGAAGTTGCCGCACGCAAAACCTCGCTGGCGGCATCAGGGGTGCGGACCTCGCCTACCATGATGTAGCGCGGTTTGGAACGCAGTGCCGACTTCAGACTTTCGCCCCAGTTGCCGTTAATCGGCAGGGTTTGTTTGCAAAGACCGAGGCCGCCGGTTTCTACCGTGTAGACACCGTCAAGCGGTTGTTCGGTCGGATCTTCAATCGTATAGGCAAAACCGCCTTCTTTAATCAGATACTCTTTCAATAAACTTGAAATGGTCGTCGTCTTGCCGGAGCCGGTCGGACCGGAACACAAAATCAACCCCGACGAACGACGCAATCCCATTAAAAAATTCACCAGCTCGGCCGGATAGCCCAAAACCCGCACCGACGGAATGCTTGACGGCATTTTGCGGATACAGTACTGAATGCCGGATATTGCCTCGCTGCGCTCGACACGGTAGAAAATTCCCTCATAACAAACCGAATAACTCGGGTTTTCGCCGTCCCAGGTGCTTTCCACCAGTTGGAAAAACTTATCCAGATCATCGGGCTCAAAAACCATTAGGGCGTTAAGCGTCCGTTTGTCCGGAATATAAGCCTTATGATCGGCCGCAGAAATATAAATATCGGAAAATTTGGTCTCGGTAATCGTTGACATTAGCATACTCCTTTAATCCGCCGGGGCCGCCATTACCGCCCGGCCGGCAAAAATTTCGGTTATCTGGTACAAATTGGCACGGACAAGCTCCAGCTCGTCGTCATCAAAACGGCAGCCGCCGAGTTTTTGGCGCTGTTCGTTAATAATCTGGCGCAAACCGGACAAATCATGTCTGGACAGACTCACATTGCTGTCAATATTTTCCTGCAGCGCCGCGCAGCCGATCAGACCGTGCAGCCGCTGTTCGTCATAAAAAAAGCGTTCAACATCCCAGTTTTGCACTTCAAGCCATTTGACCAGCGGCCGCGGATATGATTTGCCCGAGGCCAGCGAAATCTGCCCGACATATTTTTGCAAGGGGCCGTGTGTCATCCGCGACCACAGATTCAGAAACTCGTTCAGTTCGTCGGCGTTGATTTTCTGACCGGCAACCGGCGGCGATGCGTACGGGCGGGAAACGCCTATTTCCATCAGCGGCCGCGGTAAAAACCAGGCCAAAAAAGCAAAACTGACAACCAAAATCAAAAATTTGAGTTTACGGCTCATGTTACCACCTCACCGCCGAAATGACACAGTCGGGCGAAACGTCATAGCTGCCCGATAATTCCCTGGTTTTGGCGACATCGGGAATATAGCCCTCGCCAAGGTAATTGACATGGCGCCCCTTGGATATCAGTACCGAGTCATATTCAAGCAAAGCGGCTGCCTTGATGTCTGTCGCCACGTTGTCACCGACGACCACAACCCGGCCGGGCTCACCGGTGCCTTCCAACGCATAGCGCATAACGCGGGTATCCGGCTTGCCGAGCGTGATAATCCGGCCGCCTAAAATAGCATAAGCCTCAGCCAGCGCGCCAGGTGCCAGCCCTAATTTGCCGTTGATAAAACAAGAAGTGTCATTGCCGGCGCAGACAAACGGCAGCCCCAGATTAACGGCCTGCTCCAGATACGGCCGGTAAGCATCCAGCGGATCATCGGGCGATACAACGCCGCTCATATAAAGAAAATGCGCCTGCTCAATTGACGAAACCTCCGTAAACGGCAGCCCCGCAAACACGCCTTTGTCGCTTTTGTCGCCGAGGTGAAAATAGCGGCTGCCGATTGCCGCATATTCGTTTTGCGCCGATTTGAGTTTATAGTGCAGAATCTCGCCGGCAGAAATGATGTTGCTGAAAACGGCCGGGGAAATACCGCCTTTTTCCAGTATGGAAACAATGGCCGCAACCCGCAGGCCGACATTGCTGACAATAACGATCTTTTTGCCCAGAACCGCCAGCTTTTTAAGGCATTCCGCCGCCGACGGCATAACACTGCCGCCGTCATACAAAACACCGTTGAAACCGAATATAAACGTATCATATCCTTCAGCAATTTTGGATAAATTGACAATCGGCTTAATCATTTTCATGGCAGACGCCCCTTGCAATATAGACATTTATTGAGGGATTATACGGGCTTAAGCTTAAAAACAAGTTAAAAAAGCTTACTTTTTACCGCCCGAAAGCTCTAAAATAACCTGATTGGCTATCGTCAGCCCGAAAATGGCGGTAATTGTCGGCAAAGATCCCAGCGTATGGCGCGTGCGGCCGTCGGCCGGCGCTTCATCCGGCAGAGCCAGGGCTTCCGGCGGCAGGCAGACCTGCTCGTCGGACCAGACGCAGTTAATGCGGCCGATATCAACACCGCGCCGGCGTAGGCGTTTACGGATAAATTTGGCCAGGGCACAGTTTTTGCTGTCGGCCAAAGCACCGAACCTGATTTTGGACGCGTCGGTTTTCAAGGCCGCGCCCATTGAGGATATGAACGGAATTTCCGCCTGTTGCAGCGCCTGTATTAAATCACATTTGGGGTTAAGCGCGTCTATCGCGTCGACAACCATATCGGGACGGCAGGCTGTCAGGGAAGGAACGGTCGCGGCATTGACAAACGTATCCATAATCTCAACTCCGGCCTGAGGATTAATCTCCAAAATACGGCGGCGGGCGACCTCGGTCTTTTTCTGCCCGATGGTAGAGCTTAAAGCCAGTATCTGGCGGTTGATGTTGCTTTCCTCAAAGACATCAAAATCAACCAGTACAAAATGTCCTATTCCGGCGCGCGCCAGCGCCTCCAGGACATATCCGCCGACCGCGCCGAGCCCGACAATCATCACCTTTGCCGCCGCCAGTTTCTGCATTGCGGCGGTGCCGAGCAGCATTTCGGTGCGGACAAAACGTTTATTTTCCATGGCAAAACTCCCTGAAATTACGGTTAACCCGTTCAATTAACGCAGCCGCGTCCGTATTGCCCAAGGCCGCCAACGCCGCGGCAAAAGCCGGGATATCGCGGTAGTCGGACAAAAACGGCGCATCGCTTTCCAACAGCAGCCGGTCGGCCGGTATGGCCCGGAACAATTCGTTGTGGTTTCCACGCTTCAAGAATGACGGTGATAACGAAATATAGGCGCCGTGTTTTAACGACTCATGCAAAAACTGCAAACTGCCGCCGAAAGAATGAAGCATAAACCGCGGCAGCATATCCGACCAGAAACGCGCCAGTTTGTCCTCGGCTTTAAGCGCGTGAATATTCAACGGGCGGTCAAATTCTCCGGCCAGACGGCATTGAACGGCAAAAGCCTCCTCCTGCCCCTGCCATGACGGCGCTTTAAGGCGGTCAAGCCCGCATTCGCCGACCCAGGCTTTTGGAAACCGCTGCAGCATGGCTGCAAGCTGCTGCGGCCAATCGGCCGGCGCGGCGGCGATATACCACGGATGCAGCCCGAAAGCCGGAACGACCAGATCCGGCGCCGCAGCAGCAAAGGCCGCCGTTTGCTCCCAGTCTGCCGGCGAGGTTGACGCGCAGACAACCTTTGCAAACCCCGCCGCGCGCAGGTCGGCAATAATTTGCTGGGCATCTTTCGCCTTATAATCTTGCAAATGCAGATGAGAATCGGTAAATTGCATTTTAATCCGCTTTGATTTCAGTTAACTTTGTAACAGATAGTAGGCAATTATGCACATTTTGACAAGACCGATTTTGGAAATAAACCTGAACAACCTGCTTGACAATTACCGGATGCTGGCCGCGCTTGCCGCACCGGCCGTTCCGGCTGCCGTGGTCAAAGACGATGCCTATGGTCTGGGCGCCGCGGTGGTTGCTAAATTATTGTATCAAAAGGCCGGCTGCCGGACTTTTTTTGTCGCACATGCTCCGGAGGGGCAGAAATTTGCCGGCGAAACACCGGAAGCGCAGATTTATGTTTTGCAGGGAATCGGTGAAGATTCACTGGCCTGCTTTGCAAACACGCCGCGGCTCATACCGGTTATCAGCTGTCCGCAGATGCTTGAGTTTTGGAAACAAAGCGGTCTTGGCGGCCGCAAACCGGCTATTCAGATTGAAACGGGGCTGAACCGGCTCGGATTTCGCGAAGACGAACTTGCCGCCTTGAGCGATGATGACCGGCGGTTGTTCGGACTGGTAATGTCGCATCTGGCCTGCGGCGACGAGAAAGACCATTTTATGAACGCACACCAGATTGAAAATTTTGAACGCCTCAAACAGACATATTTTGCCGGACTGCTGGCCAGCTTATCGGCCTCGGACGGCGTTTTTCTGGGCGGCAGATTTCATCAGAATATGGTGCGGCTCGGCGCGGCAATGTACGGTATCAATACCGCACCCTACCGGCAAAACCAGATGAAAAACGTCATCAGCGTCATGGCACCGGTTTTACAGATTGCACGATTGCCTAAAGGTGATTTTGTCGGTTATTCGGCAACCTACCGCGCCAGCTCGGAGCGTAAAATAGCTATCGTATCCATCGGTTACGGCGACGGTCTGCCGCGGTCGCTTTCCAATGTCGGCAAGGTCTTTTTCAAAACCGGCGGCAAATTGTCCGAGGCAAGGATCATCGGCCGGGTTTCAATGGATAATGTTATCTGTGACGTTACCGGTATATCGGAACTTGCGGTCGGCGACACAGCTTATCTGGCGGCTGATTTTTATACGCCGGACGACGTGGCACGCGATGCCGGTACCATTGCTTATGAACTGATATCGCGGCTCGGCAAAAATACTCGTTTTGACCGGCGGTATATCGGGCTTTAGTTCTCTCGACAGGTCAGGATTTAAGGCAAAAAAAGAAAAGCTCCCGTCAAACGGCGGGGGCTTCCCTTATTTATCTGTTTCCGGCAAATCAAAAACAGACCCCTGAAGTTTATTTGGAGTGTGATTATGGTCTGTTCTCATAAATGCCTCGCGTGACAGATAAAAACTTGTCTGGTTAATCACATCCGATTCTATTTTTGTCAAAATTTTGGCTTATTTTAACAAATATGTCAACATATAATTATTATCTTATTATAATATACCGTTAAAACAACGGCTTATTATTCAAGTCCGTTTTTGCGCTCAAAAGCGGCGTTAATATCATCTTTATAGGCGCCGATCTCTTCTTCATGCTCGATTTCCTCGCGCAAAATATCCGCCGACATCCGATAAGTGTCAAAATCTTTGCCGAAGGTCATCTCACAGATTTTCTGATAGCGGACAATGGCGCATCTTTCGGCAACCAGATTCTGCTCCAGAAGATTCATTACATAGGGTTTGGCCGGTGCGTCATATTTGCACATAGCCACGCTTTGCCATTCTTGGGGATCAAGCACCGGTGTGCCGCCGAGCTCAATAATGCGGGCTGCCAGCTTTTCGGCGTGTTCGAGTTCCTCGCCGGCGTGTTCCTCAAACTCCGCGGCAACAGCCTTGCGCATCGGGCCGACGGCCAGCCGGGCGCCCAGCCAGTACTGATAATAGGCCAGCCATTCCTCCGCAAACGCGACATTTAAAATCTTGAGCAGTTCTTCTTTGTCTACCTGCGATATTTTTTGTGCCATTTGTCCCATTGTTTTTCTCCTTTGCGGTTAAATAAAAAGTTGTTGTTTTCAGCAAAGCTAAATAATCACGAATTGCGGCAAAACAAGATTAAAGTTGCTTTTCCCGTTTTTTAATTTTATGCTGGTTTTATTAATCACAATGCCGTTTGCGGAGAAGAAAACATGGTTAAAATCGCCCCCAGCCTTTTGTCGGCCGACTTTGCCGACCTCAAAAACGAAATTATCCGGCTTGATGAGGCCGGCGCCGACGCCGTTCATCTTGACGTTATGGATGGTAATTTTGTTCCCAACCTGACTTTCGGCCCCTGTGTCGTCAAAGCTATCCGCCCCTATACCAAGCTGCCGTTTGACGCGCATCTGATGGTTAACAACCCCGACGAAATGCTGGAATGGTTTGCGCTGGCCGGCGTTGATATGCTGACCGTGCATGCAGAGGTTTGCCCGCATCTGGACAAGACGCTTGATGCCATTCATGCCCTGGGACTTAAGGCGGGAATCGCGCTTAATCCGTCAACGCCGGAAACCGTGCTGGAATATGTGTTGGACAAGCTTGACCTTATTCTGGTGATGACGGTTAATCCGGGGTTCGGCGGTCAGGCTTTTATGGACGGCCAACTGCCTAAAATTGCCAAAATACGCCGGCTTATCGGCAGCCGCGACATTACTTTAAGCGTGGACGGCGGCATTAATCCGATGACGGCCGCCGAAGCCATTGCCGCCGGAGCCGACATGCTGGTGGCCGGAACCGCCGTATTTGCCGGCGGGGAAATCGCCAAGAATATTAAAGCTTTAAGATAATTTTAACCCGTCTGCTTTAGGCTTAAAGCATAAAAAATTATGCCAACAGCAAGGAAACGGCGTTATGAAAAATCTGATTATGGTGGTTGAAGACGAAGAAGCCCTCAGCCTGATGTTGAAATATAACCTGGAAAAAGAAGGTTACGACGTGTTGGTGCAGCCCCGCGGCAACAAAGTTATTGCCGACGTGGAAAAAAATCAGCCCTCGGTTATTCTGCTGGACTGGATGCTGCCGGAAATGTCCGGCGTTGATATCTGCAAGCTTATTCGCTCAAAACCGGATATCAAAGATATTCCTATCATTATGCTGACGGCCAAAGGCGAAGAAGAAGACAAAATCAAGGGGCTGTCTTCCGGTGCCGATGATTATGTGACCAAGCCGTTTTCCGTGCCGGAACTGATGGCCAGAGTCAAAACCCAGCTCCGGCGCGCACCGGAACCGCAGACCGAAAAAGAGCTGGTGTTTGAAGACATCCGCATGGATCTGGTCGAAAAAAAGGTCTTTCGCGGCAATACCTATATTCATCTCGGCCCGACCGAATTCCGGCTTTTAAAAATGCTGATGGAAACGCCCGGCAAGGTGTTTTCGCGCGAATTTTTGTTAAAAAACGTCTGGGGCAACAATATTTATGTCGAATCGCGCACGGTTGACGTACACATCCGCCGGCTGCGCCGTTCGCTCAACGAATACGGCCCCGATTATATCCGCACCGTGCGCGCCACCGGATATGCCATTGACATCAACCCGCAAAACGACGACGCCTGAAATATCAAAAATCTTGCTTTTATCCTTTTTCTGAGGCATTATGGCGGACAACGAAAAAAAGGGTAAAACGATGACGTTGAAATTTGAAATCTTAACCACCGACGGCAAAGCCCGTCGCGGAAAGCTTTATACCAAACACGGCGTGGTCAACACCCCGGCTTTCATGCCGGTGGGAACCTGCGGCACGGTCAAGGCGATGATGCCGGAATCGGTGGCGGCAACCGGTGCCGAAATTCTTTTGGGCAACACTTATCACCTGATGCTGCGGCCGGGCGCCGATCTGGTTGAAAAAATGGGCGGTCTGCACAAATTTATGAACTGGGACAAGCCGATTTTGACCGATTCCGGCGGGTTTCAGGTTATGAGCCTGTCGGGTTTGCGCAAATTATCCGAAGAAGGCGTTGCTTTTTCTTCGCATGTCGACGGCAAAAAATATTTTCTGTCGCCGGAAGAATCTATCAAAATTCAGCACAAACTTGATTCAAACATCACCATGTGTATGGACGAATGCGTCAAACTGCCGGCCAAATACGAAACGGTTAAAAAATCGGTCGAGATGTCCATGCGCTGGGCCGAGCGTTCCCGCAACGCCTTTACCGACCGCGACGGTTACGGGATTTTCGGTATTCAGCAGGGCGGTGATTATGAAGACTTACGCGGATTTTCCGCCGAAAAGCTCAAGGAAATCGGCTTTGACGGTTACGCTATCGGCGGATTGGCCGTCGGCGAAGGCCAGGAAACCATGTTCAAAGTTCTGGATTATGCCCCCGGAATGCTGCCGGCGGATAAGCCGCGCTATCTGATGGGTGTCGGCCGGCCGGACGATATTGTCGGCGCCGTCTTGCGCGGGGTTGATATGTTTGACTGCGTCATGCCGACACGCTCCGGACGCACGGCGCAGGCCTTTACCGCGCGGGGAACGATTAATATCCGCAATGCCCGGCACCGCGAAGATCCCAGACCTTTGGAAGAGGAATGCGACTGCCCGCTCTGCCGCAACTATTCGCGCGCTTATATTCATCATTTGCAAAAATGCAATGAAGTGCTTGCGGTGATGCTTTTGTCGTGGCACAATATCCGTTATTATCAGCGTCTGATGCAGGGGCTGCGCGAGGCCATCGAAAAAGGACGGCTGAAAGAATTTGCCGCGGATTTTTACGCCAGACAAAATGCCGGCGATATTGAGGAGTTATGATATGACTGATGACTGCAATACCCAAAAAACCAATCTGCGCGTTTGTGTTTCCGGCGGACATTCCTCCGGAGATGATCCGATTTACGAGCAGGAAACTTACGAAATGGGACGGCTGATTGCCAAACTCGGTTTCCGGCTGGATTATGGCTTTTCCAACTCCGGTGTTATGGGTGCCGTTGCCAAAGGTGTTCTGGACGAGTGGGAAACGCATAAAGAACTTTATGACGGCATCAGTCCGATTGTCGGCATTACCACGCAGGAATATTACGACCTTTACGAAAAAGACGCATTGTTGGAAAAAGTGACTGACGTTGTGTTGACCGACACCATTGAAAACCGCAAAAAGAAATTGTTTGATGCCGACATTATCGTGTTTGCTCCGGGCGGCGTCGGAACGCTGGACGAACTGGCGTATGATTGCGTGGCGATGCAGGACGGTTTTATCAAGACCAAGCCTTTTATCGTTTATAACATCAACGGCTTCTTTTATCATATTCTGGAATATTTGAAAGAGATGGTGAAATCCGGTTTTGCGCAGCCGGTGCCCTTTATCGTGGTGGACAATAATGAGGAGTTGGAAATCGCCTTTCGTCTTTTGAAACTGCGCTACAACGATTGCGAAAGTTTTAAAGAGGCTTATTATCATGCCCGGCAGCTGGCTTATGAACTGCCCTATTTTATTAAAAAGAAAGTCGGCAAAGTCTGGGTTGAGCATTTAATCAGCGAAATGCAGAATATTGAGCAAAACGGCACGATGGAGCAAAAACGCGCGCTGCATGACGAAATTGAAAAAGCTTATCTGGAAAAAGAAATCGCGCGGATGTATGACCGGCTGGCCAAGGCCGGACGCGACACGGCGGTTGTCAGCGACAAACTGACCAAGCTTAAAAATTCCCGATCCAAGAAATCTTCTTAAATAAATTTTAAGCCCGGTGCTCTAAAATCCTTTTGCTGGACAGTAAAAGGATTTTTTTGTCTGCCGAAAATACAGCGGCGCAAGGGAAAGACTACAATGTTAAACATTATCTGGGCAGGATTTTTTCTGTTGGCGGGAGCAGCCGCCGTCTGCCAGTCTTTTGACGGAAACTGGGATGTATGGCCGCAATTGGTCAACAGCTTGTTTGCCAGCGCCGAATCGGGATTTAAAATCGCCCTTAATCTTACAGGGCTTTTATGTTTTTGGCTCGGCTGCATGAAAATAGCCGAGAAATCCGGTTTGACCGAACTGCTGGCCAAAGCTTTATATCCGTTGTTTTACCGCATTATGCCCGATGTCCCGCGGCAATCACCGGCTTTTGGCTCAATGGTCATGAATATCGCCGCCAACATTCTGGGACTGGATAATGCCGCCACGCCGATGGGGCTTAAAGCGATGGAGCAGCTGCAGCAGACAAATCCGCATAAAGACCGCGCATCAAACGCCCAGGTGTTGTTTATGGTTATCAATTCCTCTTCGGTTACGCTGATCCCGATAACCATTCTGATGTACCGCTATCAGATGGGTTCGGCCAACCCGGCGGCAGTATTTATTCCCATTTTGCTGGCAACGTCCGTTTCAACCCTGACCGGTTTTCTAGCAACCGCTTTGTGGCAGAAAATAAATATTTTTAACAAAGTTGTCCTGGCTTATCTCGGTGCGGGTATTCTTTTTACCGGGGCGCTGGCCTGGGGGTTTGCCTCTTTAGACGAAGATGCGCGGACAAAAGTGTCTTATGCGGCTAGCAATCTGATTTTATTTGCGCTGGTGCTCAGTTTCATTGCCTCCGGCCTGATTAAAAAGCTCAACGTCTATGAAGTTTTTATCGAGGGGGCCAAAGACGGTTTTAAAATTGCGGTGCAGATTATTCCTTATCTGGTGGCCATGCTGGCGGCTATCGGCGTTTTCCGGGCAGCCGGAGGACTTGATTATATCTGCTCGGCCGTTGCCTGGTTTTTTGAGCATCTGGGTATTAACACCGATTTTGTCGCCGCCCTGCCGACCGCTTTGATGAAACCGTTGTCCGGCAGCGGCGCCCGTGCCATGATGCTGGATACTTTTGCCGCTTACGGCGTTGACAGTTTTGCCGGCTTTACCGCCTCAATTATTCAGGGCTCAACCGAAACGACTTTTTATGTTCTGGCCGTTTATTTCGGTGCGGTCAAAATAAGCAAAACCGGCGCAGCGCTGCCGCTGGCTCTGCTGGCCGATTTTGCCGGTATCAGCGCGGCTATTGTTCTGGCTTATTTATTTTACTGAGGGACAGAGAATGAAAATACTTATCCAACGAGTCAGCAAGGCCAAGGTTACGGTAGCGGGACAGGAAGTTGCCGCCGTCGGCCGGGGATATCTGATTTTGACCGGCATTGAAAAAGGCGACACGCCGGCAGCGGCCGAATATCTGGCTAAGAAGACCGCCAACTTAAGGATTTTTGAAGATGAAAACGGCAAAATGAACTTGTCGGTTACCGATGTCGGCGGAGAAATTTTGGTTGTATCACAATTTACGCTGGCCGGAGACACTTCGCGCGGCAATCGTCCGGGATTTGAAACCGCCGCCCGGCCGGAAGAAGCGCGGCCGTTGTACGAATATTTTGCCCAATGCCTCGAAACATACGGTCTTACCGTGAAAAAAGGCATTTTTCAGGCCGATATGCAGGTCGGGCTGATTAACGACGGTCCGGTCACTTTTATGCTGGAAAGGAGATAACATCATGGACACGGAAGAAGCCAGACGGCAGGTAAGAGCCATTGTCAACGAACTTTTGGATTATTCATTTTCCCAGACATTTGATATTTTGCCGGCGGAACAAAAGCTGAAAGCCATTTATCAGCAGTGTCCGAACGGAATTGACGCGCTGATCGGCCTGATGTTGGTGAATATTATGCTCGGCAATGCCGCAAATGCCAGGGCTCTCGGCGAAAAGATCTGGAGTATCGGCGGCAATTTGTCTTCTTTCTTTGAATTAATTTACTGTGACAACCTTTTGAATATCGGAGAAAGCGATAAAGCCGGAATTCTGCTGCAGGACAGACTGAACCATATCCGAGACAATCTGCGGCATTTTTACATGATTATGGTCAAATATGCTCTGTTGTCGGGCAATCTGATGCTGCTTAAAAGAATTGGCGATTATCCCGAGGTTTACGAACAGGAGCGGCCGTTATTTGAATTTGCCGCCGACCATGCGTTGGATATGTCGGTTAAGGACTACCGTGCCGTTATTAAGATTATTCTGGATAATCTGAAAGACAGCCTGTGTGCCTGGGAATATGCCCTGCACGACGGCGAGGGTATTGAACTGCTGCTTTATACTTCGCTTGACGTGCCGCAAAATACGGCGATGCAGGAACAGCTTTTGGAAAGAATCAAAGGTTATTTTTTAAGTATGCAGCAGCCGCCCCTGCCCGATATGTTCTTCCGGTTGATGAATATCAAGCTGCATCCGGCCTGGGCCGGGAACGGGGACGGTTCGGCGTAATGACGGATTCGTGCCGGCCGGTTTTAATCTCCGGCAGCAATTTATCAAGACCGGCGGCCAGGAGTTTGCGTGTCAGATCAGCGGCGACTTGCTGTGCATCGTCCGAAGTGTTAAAAAGAATAAAACGGTTTTGATGTTCCGTTGTCGTCTGTGACGAGGCGGTATCCGTCAGTTCCAGCGCCACAACAATTTGCAGCCGGCGGGTTTCGGAATTGATATTGTCGACTTTTGCTTTAAGAATTTTGGTCTTCAAAATATAATCGGGATTATCGCCCCGGGCAATAACCTTGACGCCGGGACGAGCAGCCAGAGTTTGCTCAAGCTGGGCAAAGAAGCCTCCGGTCGATGTGCCGTTGTAAAACTCGGTCGGCGCAATAAATACTCTGGTATCCTTATTCCGCTCCGCTTCCGCTGACGGTTCATCTGTTTCGGAAGGTGTCTCGGAAACATCGTCCAGAGGGGCTTCTTTAATCTTGATGACCGGCGCGGCAGCCGTTGTGTCTTCATAGGCAATTTGTTTGTTAATCGTGATATCCGGCTTGGGCGGAATGGTGATGCTGATATTATCCCCGGCATCGGCGGTTTCAAGCTCAAGTGCCAAGGTCTCGTCGTCTCCGGTCGTCGAAGAATCCTCAGTCTCCTCGGCAAAGACCTCATCTATCGCCGCTGCCGGAAGATAGGCGCTCAGCTCGACACAAACCTTGTCATCTTCCGGGCTGGAAGCATTTATTTGCAAATCTGCCAGATAATTGTCAACCAGACGGTAAACCTTGAGATTAAAATTATGGGTGTCCGTCTGATCCCGGAAGCGCCGCAGCTCGGGAATTTCCTCCACGGCTTTGAAAGAGGCCTTATCCGTTGCCCGCACCCGCGCCGAAGCTTTGCTCTCGCCGTTAATCAACTTCTCGCAGGCCGATGCATATACCGATATTTCGTGCGGCGCATCTTCCACCTGCGCCCGCGCCGGTAAACCGTAAAGCAGTAATCCCGATACGAATACGGCACAAACTTTTTTCATTTACCACCAGCTTCCGTCATCATTTTGAACCTGGCGGAGCGAATCCTGCCAGCTGCCGGCCAAATCCCCGTTGATATCGTAGAGTTCCAGACGATAAAGCAGGACCGGAATCTCCGGTGTATTAACATTATTCAGGCTGCTTTTTAAGACAAAAGCGGCTTTACTCTCGTCATCAACGATGTTAAACATTCCGGAATTTACCAAAATTTCTTTGGCGGTTTTACCGGCGGCATAGCTGCCTTCCGGAAGATAACGATCGATTACCGTCGTTTCGGCAATATACAGCGGCGCATCTTTATCGGCGGCAAAGACAGCCGGTGTTTCCGCCAGCATTTTGTTAACCGCACGAGTGGCAACAATACCGTATACCTGCGGCGAAATGACATAATCCGCCGCAGCATAACGGTCACCGCGTTTGGCCAGCCGATACCCGGTATTCGGACCGTTAACCGCGGCAGGGCCGGTATCATCATCACCCCAGCCGAAAAAATCGCTTAAAGTCGACATCCGGCTGCCGCAGGCCGTCAGTCCCAAGATACAAACCCCGAGCAAAAGCCGTTTTTTCATCCGCAAATCCTCCACCTGTTATTGTGCGGGAAATTGTGTTTAAACTATAACGACATAACGACAAAATGAAAATTATATTTTTTACTTATTCACTATTTGCTTTTTGCATTAATTTGTTTTACAGTCGGAATTAATTTGCAACCGAACGGAATTTATCTGATGACAATAGTTTTTACATTACTTCTTCTCGGTCTGGCGGCACTGATTTATCCGCTGCGACGCAACCGTTTTTATCTTTTGAATGCGGCGCTGGTTATCGGCTCGGCCTACTATGCCGAAAATCATCTCTTCCGGGTTGAAAATATTTTTTCCTATAAAATTATCCTGTTGTTTCTGATGTTTCACCTGGTCTGCATCAATCTGACCACGTTTATTGCCTACGGCGTTGACAAACGTGCGGCGGTTAAACACGCCTGGCGCGTGCCGGAAAACGACCTGCATATGCTGGAATTTCTCGGCGGCTGGATCGGCGCCTGGCTGGGACAGAAATTTTTCCGTCACAAAACGGCGAAAAAAAGCTTTCAAAATATGTACCGGCTGATGATTGTGCTGGAATTTGCCGCCGTATGGCTGATATTAAAACTTTTGGGGCTTGTTTAGGCCGCGCTGCCGTTTGAGCAATACATAAAAAGCACCGCTGCCGCCGTCGGCCGGCAAAGCCTGAACCATACTCAGAATAAAGGGACGTATGTCCGGATGATTGAGCCATTTGGGCAGAGCGTCGCGGATTATGCCTTTGGCCTCATACCAGGCATCGTCTTCCTTTCTGGTGCCTTTGCCGGTGATAATCAATACACACCGCCTGTTTTGGCCGAAACTGCTGCGAATAAAATCCGTCACCGCAGCAAAAGCTTCTTTCTCGGTACGGCCGTGCAAATCAAGACGCGCCTCTATTTTGAAACGCCCGCTGCGGAATTTGTCCGCCGTGGCGCGGTCAAGATAATCCGTGTTGCCTACAACGAGCGGTTTAAATGAATTGGCATTATACACGCCTTCCATTCTGAGTGACGGAGATACTTCATCAAGAACCAGCGGCGCCGCCGGCTTTTCTTCCGGCCGGCTGAGCTGCCGGACAGTGCTTATTTCCTCCTCCCAGGCATCAATATCCTGCGGCTTTATTTGGTCAGGCAGCTTTTTCATCCGGCATTTCTTCCGTCTTTTTATCCGTCATCAAATCGGCAAAATGCAGCACGACAAATTCTTTCCAGTTGCCCTCGGGGGCGATGCAGCCCTGGCTTTTATCCGCAGCGTTGACCAAAACAATGCCGCCGAACTCCCACAAACGGCAGCAGCTGTCATAATCAGCGGTCAGCAGCGCTCTGGTACGGTCAAACAGCCGCTGCTCGAGTTTTTTTCTGACCAGATTTGAAGAAAGCATTATACCGGCAACCATAAAAGCCAGTCCCCACAAGATACCTGCCGCCCAGATTAAAAACAGCCCCAAAACAACCGGCAACAATGCCGGGAGCAAAACCTCCCACGGGTTATATACCGGTGAGCCGGGAACGTTTATTTTTGAACTTATCAGGCAAAGGTGCAGCCGGTCTTCGGCAATTGCCTTTTGCAAAGCCTTAAAAATCAAAATATCGGCCTTATTGGTTTTCTTTACCATTATCTTCCTCCGATGATACGGGCAACAAAACAAAATACTGTCCGGCAGAATTCATCCGGCCGGCAGCCTCAAGAACATCATCACCGCCGGAGCCCCAGAAATAATCCCCGCGGACGGCGCCTTTGATTGCACTGCCGATATCCTGTGCCAGAACCAGGCGATTTAAGGGTTGCTTGTCGGGAGTTGACGTCTGCAGCCACAATAAAGCCCCCAGCGGCACAAACGTTTTATCCACAGCCAACGAACGACCGGCGGTCAGAGGCACGCCCAACGCCCCGACCGGACCTTCGGGATTGCCGAGCCGGTGAAAAATATAACGCTGGTTTTCGTCCATATTGGGACGCGCCAGTTCGGGATTGGCCTTGAGCCATTTTTTGATGCTGCCCATTGAGGCCTGACCGGGCTCCAACAGTCCTTTGCTTAAGAGAATCGAGCCGATGCCCTTAAACGGCCGGCCGTTGCTCTCGGCAAAAGCGATGCGGAGTCTGCCGCCGTCCGGCAAGCGGGCCACCGCTGATCCCTGAATCTGCATAATATAAACGTCAACATCGCTGTCGGCCCACAAGATGACCGGCGCATCAATGCCCTGACGATTGATTTCGGCACGGGTATAATAGGGAACGAGCTTTCCGTTCTCTACCCGGCCGACAATTTTTCTGGACGGCAGATCGGCGGCAAAATCTTTAAGATTGACTTCAACCAGATCATCAGGACGGCCGTAAACCGGATATTTATAACGGGAATCAGGCATCAGCGAAGCTTTGATTTCGGCCTCATAATAAGCGGTGAATTTGCCCTCCGGCGAACCTTGCCAGACAACGCGGAACGGCTGAAAATGTTTTTTGACAAACTCTTTGAAACCGGCCGGCGTAATTTCTTCGGCCGCGGCACAGGCGGCAAGATAATCGCGGCGGTTGATTTTGATTTTGGCATTGCCCAGAAATTCGCCTTTTTGTCCGGCGATTGCCGCACAGCTGCGGCGAAAGGCCTCATACGCCGGCGACATATCATCGGCCTCAAAACCCTGCAACTCACCGAATGCCGCCGGTTCAAGACGCAAATCCGCGGCCGGCGTTTCGTCTTTTTTTTCGGAACAGCCGGTCAGCGCCAGCAACAGGAGTGTCAAAAGTACATATTTGCGCATTATTTTCTGGTAGATATCAAAACCCAGTTGGGCGTTTTGGCGTCAAGCGGGCGTTCAAAGGTCCAGACATCGGTAATCGTCTGAATGTAGTTTTCATCACCCTGAACAACCTGATTGTCTTTGTCACGCAAAACATTAATCTGCTCGGTGACAAACTCGACACTGATTTCGGCTTTGTTGCGGACGATTTTGGCATGGATGATCTCGGCCTTATCAAAACAGATAAACTCTGTTTCGGCCGTCATCTGTTCTTCCTGACGCTGGCGGATTACTTCACGCAGCTTCTTATAAACCGTTTGTGACACCAGCATTTTGAGCGCTTCGGCATCGGCATTGTTAAAAGCCTCGGTGATAACCTGAAACGCCTTTTTGGCACCGTTGATGAAAGCATCTCGGTTAAAACCCGGAATTTGGCGCAGAGCCGTTTCGGTTTCATTTGCAGGCGCATCTTCAAGCGGTTTGAGCTCTTCCGCTTCTTCCTCTTTCTTTTCAAATTCTTTAATCTTGCGTTCGGCCTCGGCACGCAGTATATTGCACAATTTTTCGGCGCTTTCGCGGCTCATCCGGATTTTGCGGGGCTCTTCCTCGGGGCGTGTGCCCAAAACCCGCCACAGGCGCTGAAAAATCAAAGCCACCACAACCAGCAGAACGATAATATCCAAATTCGTCATTTATTCACACCTCTTTTTATCTGTATTTATAAATATAGCTTTGTCGCAAATTTTTATCAACTGTTTATTATCATTTGACCTGAACAAATTTTAAATGTATGAATGTATAGCAGTAAAACAAATCAGGAGACAAATTTATGGATAATCAGCAACAGCCGGCGGTATTGATTCAGAGCCAGTATATTAAAGATATGTCGATGGAAATTCCGCACGCGCCGGCTATTTTCAAAAAACTGAAACAGCACAATCCCCAGGTTAACGTTGAGGTTAACATTGAGGCACACAAACTGGAAGAAGACAAGACGTTTGACGTTTTGCTCAATATCCGCATCAATGGCGATGTTGAACAGGAAAAAGCCTTTATTCTTGAGCTTTCTTACGGTGCGGTTGTGTCACTCAACATTCCGGAAGAACATCAGGAGCCGGTTTTGATGATTGAAATTCCGCATATGATGTTTCCCTATGCCCGGCAGATTGTTTCGACGACCATGACCAACGCAGGCCTGCCGCCGCTGATGCTTAACCCGATTGACTTTATGGCAATTTTCAACGCCAAAAAAGCCCGCGAAAACGGCGCTCAGGATAACTCACCGAAACAGTAAACCTTTCGGCGCAAAAAAATCCCCTCCTTTAAAACCGGAGGGGATTTTTATTTTGGTTAGCGACTGTTGTTACGAAAATTATTGTAGAGCTGTTGCTGTCGCGCGGCATAGTTTTGCCGCAATTGTTTTTCCGTATACAACGGCTTTTTCAGATTCTCTTCCGTCGCATGCAGTTTACCGTCTTTACCAATCTCTAATCCGTTGTCCTTAAGCTTTTTATCAAACTGCTCCAAGAACTTGTCGCCGTTGGTCACTTCACCGCCTTGTTCCTGGACATATTGAATATGTTGTGCGACCAGATACTCATCCAACAATTTCTTATGCCACAGCTTATCCCCTGCGTCATCAACAGCCGTTCCTTTTGCCCGACAGCAGGCCTCGTGAACTTCGTTGATATCCGCTTCTGATATATTGTAACTTTCAGCATTGACTCTTATGTCTGCATTTAGACCGCCATCTTCATTGATGTAATAATGCAGGCTGCCGACACCATAGTCATATCCTTTGGGAACCCAGGTATTGTTATTATTCCCGGCCGGCTGATTTTCCGAAACGGCTGCAACCGCATCCGGCGTACCTTTTTCGGTTCCGGCAGATTGTGACGGAGTGTCAGCTCCTTTCTGTTCGGTTGTGGCTGCAGATTGTGACTGAGCCTCAACGCCTTCCTGTTCGGTTGTGGTTGCGGAGGTTTTGGTTTCAGGCTCAATACCGTTGTCGGAAGAACCTGCCGTTTCACCGGCCGCAGTATTATCTGTAACAGCAGCCTGTCTTGCCCGTATTTCGGCAATGCGGGCAGCTTTAGCGGCCTGTTGATCCTGGTAATCTGCCTCGGTTGTATCGCGGGAAGCTTTTTCAACCGCCTTTGCAACTCGGTTATTCAGATTTTCTTCAATCTTGGCCTTTTTAACCTTATCGGCATGTTCGGCAACGGCGCTGGTTTGTTCCGCCTCGTCACCCGACTTGTAATTATAGACCAGATCCACTTTACCTTCTTCAGCGGCTTTTTGGATATTGGCCAAAGCAGCCTGAGCGGTTTTCTGGTCCAAAATGACCTCCTGCTTACCGATGGTTGTGGTGACAATGCCGCTTTCTTTATCAATACTGAAAACCAGCGCATTTTTACCTTCGCCATACTGATAAGTCGTTACATTTTCAAGGTCGGTAATCTTGGCCGCCCCCAGATTATTCATGTTCAACGACAGCGGAATATGATGCTCGACCTGAATACCGTCCGTACCTAATCTGCGATCGGCATTAAGATCGACATTGTCCTGCCACAGGTGCAATGTGCCATCTTTTTCCATCCTCATATATTTCACGCTGCCGTCGGCCGTGGTCTGCTCAACCGCAAAGTTATCCTTGCCCGAGGCATAGGTAGCCGTAGCCTCACTGTACGGATCCTTGAAATTAAGCGTGATTACCTGCCGGGTATCCGGGTTGGTTTCAGCCAGGCCCATAATCCCCTGTATCGGTTTCAGCGGCTCAGTTTCTTCCGTCTGGCCTTCCGGAATCGGATCAGGAGCGGGAACCGGAGGCGTTTTGATGCAGCCGCAGTCTTTCAGCGTGTGTCTTTCAAAGGTGCTGACAATGCGGCCGGTGCCTTCATCGCAGTTTACTTTTGCCTCAAGCCCCGTCGTTACGTTGGCCGTACGCAGAGGAAGCTCTTTCATCTCGCCGTTGACTTCAACCTGAGCCATCTGCTGCGGCCCGACATACTGACCGAACATTGACGTTGTTTTAACACACAGGTTGCCGTTTTCATCCGGGATAATACATTCCATGCTGCCTTTTTCATAGACAATGCTGTCTAAGGCTGTTTTGACAAGCGCAACCTCAGAATCCGTCGGATGAAAATCATCACACAACAGGTCTTTGACCATAATGCTGATAGCCTGCCGCTGAGCAACCGGCGCCAGCTGGGCCAGACGAGTCAGCTTGTCAACATACTCAACCGCACTGACACCTTCCGGCAAACTTTCAACTTTGCCGGATTCAATTGCGGTATAAAAGCTTTGAACAAGCTGTTGACCAAAGGCGTTGTCAGCAAATCCTTCTTCTAGTGCATCTTTAATTTCCGGCGTGATGGTCATGCCTTCTTTTTCAAGTTCGGTAATTCGGGTAGCCAGAGCATTGTTGTCCCATTTCTTAACGGAATTCAGATACATTCTTTTTTCGTTCTCACTTAACTCTGAGTAATTAAAAGAACTTTCTTCCGCTGCCGGCGGAACTTCACTTTCCGACGCGCCATCATTTCCGGCATTATCACCTTTATCTGTTGCGCCTTCATTACCGGCATCGTTTTCTGTATTACTGGCATCTCCCGTAGCGGCGTTTTCATTACCGTTTTCAACGGGGGTTTCTCCGGCAGGCGTCTCATCGGCTGCGGCAGCCGGTGCATCGCCGGGAACGGTTGTATCCTCTAATGTACTGCCACTATCCGGTTCTTCCTGACGTTCAAGATAATCGGGGATACCGTTGCCGTTTTCATCCGGCATTGTAACCGCCGGCCGCTCAAGCGCATCGGCAATGCCGTTGCCGTTTTCATCAAAATTTATCGGTTGATGAACATCATTAAGTGTTTGGCTGCCGCCGACGACCGTGTTCTGCTCTGCAGACGCACCGTTCAAATCTATTTCGCCGAATTTTACTATATCGGTTACGGCAGCACCTGCCACAACACCGAACAAGGAAGTTGTATCACGGCGCAAATTGGCCTCAACCGTTTGCAGAGCCTTGTAGTTGTCAACCGTATAATTTTGTCTGAATTCTTCTTTTGTTTTTTTGCGGCTGAACAATGTGCTGAACAATGACGTCGATTTGCCGACCGCCATGGTTCCCTGACGCATCAGAGTTCTGCCTAACCCGGCACCGAGGAAAGCGCCGCCGATGCCGCTGACACTGCCGACGGCCAAACCTTCAACCGTCCGCATCCAAGCGCGTTTTTTAAAATCTTTTTCTTTATATTTTTCTTCTTTGGCACGTTTCCAATTGTTCTTGAGATATTTCAGTCTGTTTTTTAAACCCTTAATGCCTTGTTCGCGCATTTCTTTGGCTAAAGAGTCATAAACTGGGGCAACCCAGGCATTAACCGCGGTCCAACCGGCATACAAAGCCGCACCGGTTGCCATCAGCGGAGCCGCACCGGCCATCATTGATGCAGATGCACCAAACATAACCATATTAAGGCTAATCTTCTTCCAGCCGCCCTCTTTAATGATATTGTTCCAGGCGCCTTTCATAACTTGTTGAGCCTTCTGGCGGAAACTCAGCTTATTTTCATCAATTTGTTTGCGCCGCAGAATCTTGGATATTTTTTTATTTTCAAGATTCAGATTTCTTCGATCCATCTCAACAGTCAGCGGATGAAGTTTGGCCTTGCCTGCCAATATTTTTTCAATAGCTTTGTCAATACCGTCTTTGTTACCGGTATAAACAATGTTGCCGTCTTTATCGCGGGTGATCTGCTTCAACATAACGCCGGTAGATTCATTACCGGCCAGTCCGGCCAGAACAACGCTGCGCTCAAATTGACTGGCAACTTCCTGCTTATAGGCATCAAGCATTTCTTCCGTCGTTTTATAGCGAAACTTAAAACTCTTGTCCTTTAAAATCTCATTGGTGGCACGCATGGCCGCATTGGCCAACAATTGTTGTTTGTAGCCTTGGATTTCTTTGGCATCGGTGCCGTCCGGAACGTCAAACTGAATTTTGTCGGCCAACTCGGCACATTCGGAATAAATATCCGTTAATTTGCCGTCGTTATCATAAACATCCAGACTGTTGATGCTTTGCGCCAAACGGCTGTCATTTTCCGTAATAACTTTGCCGTCAACATTGCTCCAACCGGATAACTGGGCCAATCTGTCAATGAACGCATTTTTAGCTGCGTCCGAGACATCGTCCAAAGCGCCGGAACGGTCTGCCTCGTCATAATGAGCGAACTCATTGTCTGATATTTCCTCTCTCGGCTGGCTCAACTCATATTCAATTTTTTCTCTTTCTTCTTTAATTGCTTCATCAAAGACGCGGACTTTGTCGGCATCATCTTTTTGAATGGTTTTCGCCGTTTCAAGCAGAGCCTTGCGCTGCAGATAGGAAACAAGGTCATCTTTGCCGTCCAGGGCCCTAATTCGGCTGTCTACGACATCATATACAATGTCTTTTACTTTGTGCTTATTGCCTCCGGCATCCGTCACTTCGGCCTGCAGAGCATCTTCATCTACGACTTTTACATATGACAGCAGATCATAGGCATTGTTTTCGGCCTCGTTCTTAAACCCGGTTGCGGCATTTTCCTGTAAACGCGTCATCATTAATTCTTTGATTTTGCCTTTGATGGCGCTTTTGTCAACACCGGCCGGCGGTTCTGAAGCATAAACCTCCCGTAAGGTTGTTATGCTCTGCTGTTTCAGCCATTCTTCATCATCCCACTCGGAATCCCAACGCGCTGTCATGTTTCTTTCCTCCAAGAAAAGTTTAAATCTCTATTTATTCAAGATAATACACTATTTTTCAGACCGTTGCAACTATTTTTTGTCAATTTTTGTATTTTTTCTATAAGTCGAGTCCAAATTTAGTTTTCTTTTTATTTTAACCGTATAAAGGTTAAGATTTATATAATTCGAACCAGTTTGTCTCACCTGCGGACAAACTTATCTGACCGGATATACAAAAGACGGTAAAATATTCAGAATCAGACAAGCCCCGGAAAAACCGGGGCTTGTTTTAGTCCTTTATCTTACGCCACTTTGGCATCAAAACAGACGCCGGCGCCTTCAATATCGGCTTTGGTGCCGCCGGTGCAGGTGTTGTCCACCTTAACCGCCAGAACCTGCTCGGCAATATAGGCCTTGTTTTCCTCCAGTGCCTGAGCCAGCTCGGCGCTTTCGGTGGCGTAGCTCAGCTCAATGCGGTCGGAAATATTAAAGTCTTTATCCTTACGCAAAGTCTGCACCAGACGGACAAAGTCGCGCGCCATGCCTTCGCGTTTGAGCTCCGGCGTGACAATGGTATCCAAAGTAACCAGTGCTTTGTTATCGGCAAAAGCACGACCGGCAACGCCGTCTTTCATATCCAGGCGAACCTCAAACAAATCTTTGGTCAGATTATGGCCGGCAATCGTCACGGTGCCGTCGGCATTGAGGCTCCACTGCCCTTGTTTATAGGCGGCCATGACCGCACCCATCTCTTTGCCCAGCGCCTTGCCCAAAAGCGGCGTGTACAGATAAACTTTCTTTTCGGCATAGGCTGCAAGATCGGCATCAAATAAAACTTCTTTAACATTAAGTTCGTCTTTGACAATCTCGCAATAGGCCGGTGACAATTCGCGGCCGACAACCGTCAGTGACTTTAACGGCAGGCGGTTGCGCAAATTCTTTTCCTCACGGATAAATTTGGCCGCCGAACACAAATCCTGCAAAAAGTCCATATCCTCAACCAGGGCGGCGTCAAACTTGACAGCCTCCAACGACGGATAGTCGGCCAGATGGACGGATTCTTCACCGCTTAAAGTTTTGTAGACATATTCGGCGACAAAGGGCATCAGCGGCGCGGCAATTTTGCTCAAATTGAGCAAAACGGTGTACAAGACATCAAAAGCCAGCGGCTCGCCTTCCCAAAAACGATCGCGGGTGCGGCGGATATACCAGTTGTTCAAGATCTCGATAAACGCGGCAATCTCATTACAGGCCACGGCCACGTCATAAGTTTCGAGCCCGTGTCTGACGACATCTGCCAGCTTTTTCAATTTAGACAAAATATAGTTGTCCATGGCCTCGGTCGAGGTATAAACCTCTTTGGCCTTGTAGCTTTCGGCATTGGCATAAAGCGTAAAGAAGTAAAACGCGTTCCACAGCGGAATCAAAGCCTCGCGGGCGGCTTTGGCAATCTCTTTACCTTCTTTGTCAACCGCCAGATTACCGCCTTTCAAGACCGGCGACGATACCAAAAACCAACGCAGCGTATCCGAGCCGATGGTGTCTAAAACCTCGTTCGGATCAGGATAGTTTTTCAGGCGTTTGGAAAGCTTTTGTCCGCCCTCGGCCATCAACAGACCGGTGCAGATGCAGTTTTTGAACGCCGGACGATTGTGCAGCGCGGTTGCCAGAACCGTCAGGGTATAAAACCAGCCGCGGGTCTGGTCAATAGCCTCGACAATGAAGTCCGCCGGAAAGTGGTTTTCAAACCATTCTTTGTTTTCAAACGGATAATGTACCTGAGCATAAGGCATTGAGCCGGATTCAAACCAGCAGTCAAACACATCGCTGACGCGATGCATCATCGTCTTGCCGGACGGATCATCAAGATTGGGATAAACAACATCGTCAATGTAAGGCTTGTGCAGATCGGTTACGTCAAAACCGGTTTTTGCTTTAATCTCGGCAACCGAGCCGAAAACGTCTATCCGCGGAAAAGCCGGATTATCCGACTTCCAGACCGGAATCGGCGTTCCCCAAAAGCGGTTGCGCGAAATTGACCAGTCGCGGGCACCCTCCAGCCATTTGCCAAAGCGGCCGTCTTTAATATGCTCGGGAACCCAGTTAATCTGCTGGTTGTTTTTGACCATATCGTCGCGGAAGTCGGTTACACGGACAAACCATGATGACATTGCTTTGTAAATCAGCGGCGTGTCGGTGCGCCAGCAGAACGGGTAAGAGTGGGTGTACTGCTCTTTTTTGACTAACAGGCCGTTTTCTTTCAGCCATTGCATAATCGGCTCGTTGGTTTCAAAAACCTGTTTGCCTTCGTAATCTGGAACTTCGGCGGTAAATTTACCGGCCTCGTCAACCGGGCAGACAATCGGAAAATGCTCGTCGCAGGCACGGCAGACATCAAAGTCATCCTGACCGAAACCGGGAGCGATGTGAACAACGCCGGTACCGTCTTCGGTTGAGACAAACTCGCCGGCCAAAACCTTAAAGCAGCCCTTTTCTTTTAAATGTCTGAAGTACGGGAACATCGGCTCATAGCTCATACCGACCAGGTCGCGCCCTTTTAAGGAACCAACCTCAACGGCATGCTCAAGCTGCTTTTTATAGCGGCCGAGAAGCGCGCGACCCAAAATATATTTTTGGCCGTCTTCTTCCATAATGACGTAGTCGATATCCTCGCCCACCGCCAGCATCAGGTTTGACGGCAGGGTCCACGGCGTGGTTGTCCAGACCAGGATTTTCATACCGTTTTCCAGCTTAAACATAACCGTTATCGCGTTATCGGTTTTATCCTGATAGCCCAGATTAACCTCAAAGTTTGACAGCGGTGTTTCCGCGGCCCAGGAATAAGGCAAAACACGGTAGTCCTCATAAACCAAACCTTTGTCATAAAGCTGTTTGAAGTTGTTGATGACGCTTTCCATAAAGGGAAGGTCCATGGTTTTGTAGTCATGATTAAAATCTACCCAGCGGCCGATGCGCTTAAACATCTCAACCCAGATGCCGGAATATTTCAGAACATCGGAGCGGCAGAAATTGTTGAATTTTTCAACCCCGTAGGCCTCAATCTGCTTGCGGCCGGAAACACCAAGCTGCTTTTCGGCCGACATCTCGGCCGGCAGGCCGTGACAGTCCCACCCCAGACGACGATCGACCTTTTTGCCGTTCATGGTCTGAAAACGGGCGACGACGTCTTTAACATAAGATACCATGATGTGTCCGTAATGCGGCGTGCCGTTGGCAAACGGCGGTCCGTCGTAAAACACGAACTCGGCCGCACCATCGCGGTTCTGCACCGATTTTTCAAAAGTCTTGTCCTTATCCCAGAACTTCAAAACTTCTTTTTCCAATTCGACAAAGTCAGGCTTTGCCTTAACATCTGCATAATGTTTCATCTGTCAAACACCTAAAAACAAATAAATGATTGTATCTTTGAAAACTAAAAAACGATATGTGTAAAAAAGCGTAAATCCCCCTAGGGGATAATAATGCCGCGGGCGGCTATGATCATAAACAAACACATATCAAAAAACCTTACAGCTTGCGATTGGCTTCATTGCAGAAATTTAATACAACAAACACCGAGAGTCAACCGGAAATTAATGCGCATATGCCGCCGGTTGGCAAAAAATTTTATTCAATATACAAGGTGGCTGTACCCGCCCATTCGCCTTCGGCATCAAAAACTTTTTCTTCGACCAGCCAGCTTGCCTTATAATCACAGTTGTTTTCTTTGCGGCAAGGCCTGAGAGTGTAACGATAAGTGTGTTCTACTTCCCTTGTTCTAAAAGCAAAAACCCCACGGCACTTTAACGTAATGCTCGTTTGAGTGTTCTCAAGCAATTCACAATTTTCTTCTCTACTGGCACCTAATTTATTGTTAATCACCCTTTTGGTCGGTGTCAGGGTTGTCTGCCAAGTGCCTCTTGACAGCGGCTCTAAAATTTCCGCAAACAACGGATTGACAAACTCCTCATCTTCCGCCGCCTGTGCTGTACAGACCAGACAGCACACGACTGTCATGAACAAAACTATTTTCTTTGGCATTTTCTTATTCCTTTGATTTTAACTATAAAATATCTCTGAAAAAAAAGTCAATATATTTACCATAAATTTTACATTGTTAATTTACAATATACTATTGACAACACCTTAAAAATTATTTAGATATATAGTGTATTTTTACAATATCATTAAAAAGGAGATTCTATATGAGCGAAACAACCGATTTATTAAGCAGAATGTTAAACGGCCAGACTCCCGTCAGACGGCAAAATCCGCAGCCGGGACAGAGCGAATGGTATTATATTGATCCGCGCGGACGGCGTAATGATTTTACACTGCTGACTGAGATGAACACCATTGATGTCGACAGCCCGGACGCTCCTAATCCTGTTTTGGGCACCGCCGCACCGGCGACCGATCAGCAGCTGTTGCAACGAACGGCCGACCATCTCTATGGCGAAGAAGGTCACCCAAATTATATTTATCTGGATACCAAAGGATATAAAACGACCGGCGTGGGCGCCAATATTGACAACTGGGACGACTTCCGGCAGGTCAAATGGCAGCAAAACGGCCGTCCGGCCGATGAAGCAAGCGTCAGGCAGGCCTTTGATGATTTTGAAGCATTGAAACAGAATCAGCAATACGGGCAATCCATTGTTGCTTCAGATTTTGAAGACATAAGCAATCTGCGGATTGATGACAACGAGGCCAAAAGACTGCTCAACAACCATCTGCAGCAAGATCTGGCCGGCGTCAAGCAGGAGGTTCCCGGTTTTGAACAACTGCCGGCGCCGCTGCAGGAAGTGTTGCTGGATATTAAATATAATACCGGAAATGTCCGGCAGGAAAACTGGCCTCAGCTGCATGATGCCATCCGACGCAAAGACCTTAACGGTATCAAGTCAAACGTTCATCGCCGTGATGTCGGCGCACAACGCAATGCCTGGGCGGCAGAACAGATTGACAAAATAAACGGCTGGTAAGAACTGTCGTGTTGCAAACAGTCCTTTGCCGTTTGTCCGGCAGAGGGCTGTTATTTGATAATCAGGGTTGCGCCGCCGAGATCATATCCTTTTTCATCAAAGGTTTCTTCTTCAACCAGCCAACGCCCGTGATAATAGCAGTCGTTTTCTTTACGGCAAGGCCTGAGAGTGTAACGATAAGTGTGTTCCACTTCTCTTGTTCTAAAAGCAAAAACCCCACGGCACTTTAACGTAATGCTCGTTTGAGTGTTCTCAAGCAATTCACAATTTTCTTCTCTACTGGAACCTAATTTATTGTTAATTGCCCTTTTGGTCGGTGTCAGGGTTGTCTGCCAGGCAATTTTTGATATCGGCTCCATAATTTCATAAAACAGCGGATTAACAAACTTCTCATCTTCCGCCGCCCGTGCCGTACAGGCCAGACAACACATAACCGCTAAAGCCAAAAACAACTGCTTGTTCATTTTTATTCTCCAAAATATAAATATAAAATATATGTCTCTGACAGAAAGTCAATCCGTTTAGATGCCGGAAATAAATTTTTGTCGCTTGCCAAAAAGTTAAAATAGTGTTAATCTTTAGTTATCATAATTGGGAGAAAATTTATGCCTACCACGGAAAAAGTATTAAAAACCGCCGGAAAAGCCGGTCTGAGCGCAACGATTATCGCCTCGAAAGCGGCAAAATACGGATTAAATTTTACCAGTGATACCGCAGAAATCTTTTTGGGCGGAGCCAAAAACATGGCTGATCAGCTGGCGCCCGGACTTAACTGGGAAATTGCCAAGCCTTTGTATAAACAGGGCAAAAAAATTGCCGATGCTGCAATTGACCAAACGATTGCCTTACAGAAAAAAGTCAAAGGAATGCTTGACTGATGAAACATGCTGAAGATTATCAGGTGGTTTTGAGTGATGAAGGTGTGCCGGTATTTGTGCTGCCTTATACGCGGGTGCGGCCGGAGAACCCGATTTTGCTTTATGACGGCGGCCGGCATGCAACTCTGTTTCGCAATGATCACGATGTTTTGCTGATTGATTACATTCCTGCCAAAGCGGCTGAGGCAATGAACAAATGCGGACGTTTGATTGTGCTGGAACATAATAAGGCCGGTGATGATGTGTTGCGCGATTATCAGGTTTTGATAAAAAAAGTTAAAAACAATCCTTTAACCGACGGACTGCCTAAATAAAATTTGATACATCGTAAAAAAAGCCCCTCCGAAGAGGGGCCTTTTTTTATAAATTTTAAGCCTTATTTGTTTTTCAAAATCGACTTACCGGCATAAACAGCCATATCGCCCAGTTCTTCCTCAATACGGATCAACTGATTGTATTTGGCCATGCGGTCGGTACGCGACATTGAACCGGTTTTAATCTGGCCGCAGTTGGTGGCAACGGCAATATCGGCAATGGTCGCGTCTTCGGTTTCACCGGAACGGTGCGACAAAACCGCCGTATATTTGTTGCGATGAGCCAGGTCAACCGCCTGCAGGGTTTCGGTCAGGGTGCCGATCTGGTTTACTTTAACCAAAATCGAGTTGGCAACGCCTTTTTCAATACCCATGGCCAGACGTTTCGGATTGGTAACGAACAAATCGTCACCGACCAGCTGAATTTTGTCACCCAAAGCATTGGTCAGCATTTTCCAGCCTTCCCAATCGTCCTCGGCCATGCCGTCTTCAATTGAGAAAATCGGGAAACGGCTGCACAGATCTTTGTAGAAATCAACCATCTGGGCATTAGTATAAGATTTGCCCTCACCGGCCATTTCATATTTGCCGTCTTTGTAAAATTCGCTGGAAGCGGCATCAATGGCCAAAACAACGTCATCACCGGGTTTGTAGCCGGCATCGGAAATCGAATCGACGATAAACTGCAAAGCCTCTTCGGCCGATTTCAGGTTCGGGGCAAAACCGCCTTCATCACCGACATTGGTATTGTGGCCGGCGGCCTTCAGGTTCTTTTTCAAGGTTTGGAAAATTTCGGCACCCATACGGATTGCCTCTTTGATATTGGCGGCCGAAACCGGCATAATCATAAATTCCTGAATATCAATCGGGTTGTCAGCGTGCTTACCGCCATTCAAGATGTTCATCATCGGAACCGGCAGCGTGCGGGCCATGGTGCCGCCAAGATAACGGTACAACGGCAGTTCGGCTTCTTCGGCCTGAGCCTTGGCAACCGCCATGGAAACGGCCAAAATGGCATTGGCGCCGAGTTTGCCTTTGTTGTCGGTGCCGTCAAGCTCAATCATCGCGTTGTCGATTTCGATCTGATCTTCGGCATCCATACCGGCCAGAGCATCATAAATTTTGTCATTGACGTTTTCAACGGCTTTCAAAACACCCTTGCCGCCATAACGTTTTTTGTCGCCGTCACGCAGCTCTACCGCTTCGTGAACACCGGTTGAAGCACCCGAAGGAACAGCCGCCCGGCCAAAAGCACCGGACTGCAGAACAACCTCGGCCTCTACCGTCGGCGTACCGCGGGAATCCAAAATTTCTCTGGCATGAATATCAATGATAGCACTCATTTTTTTCTCCTGATTAAATTATAAAAAAGTGTTGCCTCTAAAATCTTTCATTTTTATAATAATGTCAATCATATTTTGGGGAGTAGGCACATGTTTTCTGATAAATGGCACTATCGTTTTATGGAAATGGCCAGGCTGGTCGCCAGCTGGTCAAAAGATAATTCGACCAAAGTGGGCGCCATTGTCGTCGGGCCGGATCGCGAAATCCGCTCAACCGGCTATAACGGTATTGTTCGCGGGGTCAGTGACGATATTCCCGAGAGGCTCGAACGCCCGACCAAATATGATTTCTTTGAGCATGCCGAACGCAACGCCGTTTATAATGCCTGTCTTATCGGCGCATCGCTCAAAGGCTGCGTTATCTATGTGACTTCTATGCCCTGCCCCGACTGCGCGCGGGCAATTATTCAGTCCGGCATCAAAATGGTGGTAACCTATAAGTTTGAACCTCAGGAAGGCCAGCCGGCCGGAACCTGGCGTGACAAAGTTGCCTATTCCGAGCAAATGCTCCGCGAAGCCGGGGTTGAATGTCTGTATTTGCAATAGCGGCAAAATTTCAGCCAAAGCCTTTAAATACGGCTTTTTGATAATATATTTTCGGCAATCGGTTTTGACAAAAGCCCGAAGATTCTAAGCTATGGAGACGACAATGAAGATTATGATTGCGGACGACCATGCACTTTACCGGGACGGCTTAAGACTCAATCTCAGCAATATGCTGCCAAAAGCACAAATTTTGGACGCATCTTCTTTTACTCAGGCTCTTGAGCTGCTGAAACTCAATAATGACACCGATTTGATTCTGGCTGATCTGGATATGCCGGAGGCAAACTGGGAAAACGGCATTAAAGCAATTAAAGAATATTTGCCCGATGTCAGAATCGGCGTAATATCGGCCTCGGAAGATTCGCATAACATCAAAAAAGCCCTAAGCCTCGGCGTCTGCTGCTATCTGCCGAAGAATATCGACACCAAGGTATTAAACTCGGCTCTGGGACTGGTTTTAAACGGTGCGACATATTTTCCGCCGGCATTGCTGAAACAAGCGGCTGACAACATGAATCTTGCCAACGGCAAAAAACTGACCAACCGTCAGTTTGAAGTGCTGAAATATCTGGCACAGGGGTTGTCTAATAAACAAATTGCCTATCAGATGTCGGTGTCGGAAGCCACCGTCAAACTGCATATCAATGCGCTTTTGCGTGCCGTCGGCGCAACCAACCGGACACAAGCTGTTATTAAAGCTCAAAAAATGGGGGTTATTTAAAATCTATCAGCGGATATTTTTCCGTACGCCCGTCAGGTAATTCATAGTGCCACCATTCATGACGGCGCGGCGCCGGAACCAGTCCCACACTCTGCATCAGCGAACATAACTCGTCCCGGTTGCGGATTGCCTCGGGAATTTGGTCGTCCTGATAATCAAGCGATGCCTTTTGCAAATAGCGGAAAAAGCCTTGCAGATTTCCGGCCTGCACTTCTTTGGCAAAATTTTCGTCATAGGCATCAACCAATGTCGGATAAGGCAGTTCAACACCGTCGGCATCAAGCAGCGCCACATCAACGGCCGTTCCGCGGCAATGCGGCGAACGGGAGGCTTCGGGAATAAAAAAGCCGTCTTGCGGTATTGCGGCAAACAACAGCCGGTGTGCCGCAGCCGGACGAAAGGCGTCATAGATTTTCAGCCGGCGGCCGGTCTGCTCCAGATAAGGAATGAGCTTTTGCAGACAGCTCCATAAATCACGGTGCACAAACGCGCGGTTGCCGAGGCCGATTTCCCGATATACCGGCCGGCCGGTCATATTGTGTGCGGTGCCGGCATACATCAGATCAACCGCAAAATGAGGATCGGTAATTTCAACCAGCCGCTTATCCATAACGCACCGCCTTGATAAAATTTGCAAAAATATCAACCGCCGGACGGTACCCGGATTTCACAAAATATTCCGGATGCGACTGAAGTCCCAAAACAAACGGATGCCAAGAATTAACCGGCTCAACCGCCTCGACAACGCCGTCGGGAGATGTATGGGCGATGTTATTGCCGATATTATCTTTGCTTACCGCCCAGGTGTGCCAAGAATTAACCTCCATCTCGGATATGCCGGTAATTTTTTGCAACAGGCTGCCGTTTTTAATTGTCATTTTGTGGGCAAATTCTTTAACATTGGTGCGATGCCTCTCAATGCGGCCGATTTTGGCGCCGAAACAGCAAGCCAAAACCTGCATACCGCCGCAAACCGCCAACAAGGGCAACTTGTGTTCTTTGGCATAATTGATAACTTTTATATACACATTGAAGCGCCGCAAATCAACCGGATGCTCCGGCTCGTTTTTTTCCCAGTCAAGCGGCACGTCAAACACACCGCCGGGCAGAAAAACACCGTCCGGACGAATGGCATCCAATTGTTCGGTAACCTTATCATAACCCACCGGACATATTTTGCCTCCGGAAAGTGTGATTGCCTCTACCGTGGCCTGAGGCAGGGTATAGTCAGACTCCGAACGGTCCGGATGTTGGTCACGAGTCAGAATGACGGCAATTTTTGGGGCTGAAGCCTCTGCCACCACACCCTCCAACTCAATTTCCGGCAAACCGTCGGCAAAAGCTTTGTCGGTTTCTTCCGCCGGAAGACTGTAGGTTATTTTGTCATCACCCGGATAAACAACGGGGCGCAGACATAATTTACTTGTAAAGTTTTGGGAGCGGTTCATCGGTCGTCCTTTTGTGTTTTTTGGCGTGTCCGGCCATTTTGCAGAAAACATCTATAAAAGTTTTGTCGTCCCAGTCTTTGGAGGTTTCGGCATACAGCGTTTCGCGCAGTTTATCCAATTCCTTATTGAAAGCGGCATTTTGGAAAATATCGGCCACATCTTGCAGGTTGGTAATCTTGCGTTCGGGAAACTCCGCAGCCGCCCAGGCCAGAAGATTATCGCGCAGACTCTGCATATCTTTGGCTTTGGCCGCGGCAACAACCGTTTTCCGGCAGGCGGCAGACGGTCTTGACATACGGGCCAGCAGTTTCATCAGCAAAAATGCTGCGACGATACCGCCGACGAAAGCCGCCAGCAAATACAAAATGATATGTGTGTTGTCAACCCGGGTGAAAACTTCTGCCGGTTTTGACGGTTCGGCCGGCAGCAAAACCGGCGGCAGTTCGCTTTTGGTCTCGTTTGCCGGTGCTGCGGTTGCGGCCGCCGAAGGCATACCGGTTCCGGCAGCAACCTCTGTCTGATAAGCCGGAATAACCGCGGTTTCGGCACTGCCGGTCGCGGTGTTAAACCAGTTTACCTTTATCTCCGGCAGGGTTATCCGGCCGGCCTTTTCGGGAATATAAACATTGGTGATGCGGGCATAAGAAACGATTTTGCCGTTTTCAACCTTCATATCGGTCTGCGGTTTTTCCGGATATTGTTTAACGCCGTCAACCCCGGTAAATTTTATTTCCGGCAACTGATTATCCAAAACACCGACGGCTTTCAGATAAATGGTGCGGCTGACGGCCTCGCCGGCTTTAAACTGCGGCCGGCCGCCCTCGAAATCGGCAGACAGTTTTACTTCTTCCGCCGGAAGCCACCAGCCCGAGGCTACGGCCGCAGGGCGGACATTAACTTTTACCGGCTTGGTATTCAGCACAACCGGATTGCGCGAGGCAAAAACATCATTCAGCCCGAAACCGGCAAAAAACGGATCATTGTCAAAAAAGCGGGCAAACGGATCCGTCCGGCTTTCTTTGGTCAGATAATAGCCGTTGAACCGAACCGGCGGCACGGTAAGCTCACCGCTTTTTTGGGCAAACAGGGCATAGTTAAAAGTTATTTCCCGCAGGGTCTGTCCGTTGACAATTTTGGTCGAAACCTGCGGTTCGCCGAGATTTTTGATAATCCAGTCATCATTATCGGTGACAAAAAACGGCGCTTCGCCCTGCAGACCGCCGGCATCATAAATCGTCAGCCGATAGTTAACCTGCTGCTGGACATAGGGGGCGGTATTGTCAATCTTGCCGTCCATTTTGAAACGCGGCGTATCAACGGCCGGAGACTGCACCAGCTGATCAGCCGCTCCGGCAGGAACAATGTTCATTGTTACCGGCTGCGTTTTATAACCGGCAAGTTCGATTGACGGAATGACAAGACTGCCGGTTTGGTTGGGCATCAAAACCAAATTCCACTGCCGCGATTTGCTGACCTGACCATTAATAATGTTGGTCCGGTAACCGTTGGAAATCGAAAAAACGGTAAAATCTTTGTTTAAGCCGCTTAAATCCGGCGTGGCAGACGTATCAACATCTTGCAGATTGAGCGTCAGGACAAAGGTTTCGCCTTCGGGGACGGTCGTGCGGTTGACGGTGGCATCAAAGCTCTGCGCCCACAAAGGACGCACCATTAATAAAGTTCCGAACACAATTAAAAATATTTTTTTCATTTTCCTCACCTATTCATCCTGATAACGATTTTGCCGATATTCCTCATAAATAAAAGCTTTCAGAAGTCCGCCCGGATCCTCGGGAATGTCACGGTAACGGGCGGCTTTGGCCTGCATTTCCTCGCTGTATTTTTCATCTTCGCCTCCCTGTTCGGGCAAAGCACCGCCCTGTTTATTTCCCTGAGGCTGCGAATTGCTTTCATCCAGCAGATCTTCAGCGGCGGATTCACGCTCTTTGTCGGCATTGTCGTCCCGGTTATCGCTGTTTTTATCCTGCCGGCCGGACGATTGCGGCGAAGCCTGATCATTTTGCTGCCTCTGATCCGAGTCCTGCCCGCCGTCAGAAGGCTGCCGGTTATTATTTTGATTCTGCTGCTGATTTTGATTATCCGGCTGCTGATTCTGCTGCCGATCCTGCGGCTGATTTTGCTCATTATTTTGATTCTGATTTTGTTGCTGTTGGTTTTGCTGATTTTGCTGCTGTTGTTGTTTTTTCAGATATTCCAGATTGAATTTGGCATCTTCATGCCCCGGCGCTTTTTGCAAAACCTCTTCATATTTGGCAATCGCTTCTTTGATTTTTCCGCCTTTGGCCAAAGCATTTCCCTGATTGTAAAGACCGTCGGCACTGTTGTTTTGCCGGTATTCGGCATAGGCGGCGGCATAATCACCGGCGCGGTATAAGGCGGCGGCTTTCCAGTCGGAATTTACAAATGCGGCGGCCGCGGCCGGATAATCACCGGCATTAAAAGCTTTCAGTCCTTCCTGATCGGCGTTCAGGAAAAAGCCGGCATAAGCATCTGAGGCGCACAATATTAAAGCCACAACCAGAATACCCTTGCGGAAAAACAGCAGACAGCATAACAGCGGCAGCGGCAAAAGCCAATATCCGGCATCAAGCCACACCGTCCGCAGGTTGTCGCTCTGCGTCAGATTGCCGTCGGTTTGGCTGATTTCGGCGGCCAAGGCGGTTATTTGCGCATCATCGGCCTGCAGTGTCCAGTAGCGACCGCCGCCGGTCTTGGCAACCATGTCCAGTTTTTCGCTGGCGGCAGCGGAAACGCCGATAATATCAAGGCGAAAACCGCCGGCAGCGGCTTTCTCTGCCGCGGCAAGAGCCTTATCAAATCCCTGGCCGACATCGGGCGCAAAAATAATCAGCCTGCCTTTGGCATAACCGGCGGCCTTGATTTTTTCAACCGCCAGTTCAATCGCCCGGTCAAGCCGGTCGCCGTTCATCGGCATAATATCCGGGGTAATTGCCGGCAGCAGGTTTTGTAAAATATTCATATCATCGGTCAGCGGCGAAATGACAAACGGTTCGGACGAGTAAACCTCAAGTCCGGCCTGAACGCCGCGCAGCATATCCAACAAATCTTTAATCTTATATTTGGCGCGGGCCAAGCGCGAAGGCGTTAAATCCGAGGCAGCCATATCGGTTGACATATTCAGCAGAATCATAACCGGGTTTTGCGGTGCATAGGCCGGAATCTCAATCTTTTGCCATGACGGGCCGGCCGCCGCCGTTATTGCCGCAATCAGTCCTAAGCCGCCCAGCCATACCAAAACGCGGCGTTTGACAGCCGAACCTTTAATCAGCAAAAAATCGAGCAGGCGTTTATTGATAACTTTTTGCCAGGAAGACTGCGCGTTCAGTCCGCGAAAATAAAAACCATACAATGCCGCCGGCAGCAACAGCAAAAGCAGCAGCCACGGCCGCAAAAAGTGAAAATTCTGCCAAAACTCCGTCATCAGCCTGCCCTCCGACGCATAAAGGCCAGCCCTAATCCGGCCGCTATTGCCAAAAGCAGCGGAATATAATAAAGCTCCGTCGTTTCGCGCACATAGCGTTCGTCATGATTTGACGGCTCCAGCCGGTCAATCAGGTCATAAATTTTTTGCAAATCGGCCGTGTTTTCGGCGCGAAAATAGCGTCCTTCGGTAACTTGTGCCAAAGCCTTCAATTCCTGTTCGTCCACACCGGGCGCGGCCAAAGACAGCATCCGGAAAAAGACGTTTGGCGAGCCGACGCCGATGGTGTAGGTTTTAATTTGCTCATCGGCTGCCAGTTTTATCGCCTGACCGAGGCTCATTGAACCGTCATTGTTTTCGCCGTCGGTCAGCAAAATGATAACCTTATCCCCCTTCTGTCCGCTCAGCGTTTTCAGCGCCAGAGCCAAGGCATCGCCGATGCTGGTTGAATCGCCGGCCATACCGGCCTGCATTGAATACAGGATATCTTTGACGCCGGCTTTGTCAAAAGTCAGCGGCGCCTGCAGATAGGCCCGGGTACCGAACAATATCAGCCCGAGGCGGTCGTTGGCACGTTTGTCGGCAAAAGAAGACACCACCGCCTTAACGGCATCAAGCCGGGTAATGCGGCGGTTGCCGAGCGTAAAATCCGGCTCCAGCATTGAGGTTGAAATATCCAAAACCAGCATAATGTCGCGGCTTTCATTCTTGAGCGGCAGCGGTTCGCCGACAAACTGCGGTCTTGCGGCGGCCAGACACAGCAGCGCCCAGACCAGATACAACGCCCAGAATCTTTTGGATATTCCCTCCGCGGAAGGCACACTCCATAGACCGCCGGCCGCTATATTGATACGCTGCAGATCGGCAATGAACGGCACCTTAAGCGCGTCGCCGTGCAGACCTTTGACTGCCGGCAAAAGCCGATAGAACAAGAACGGCAGCAACAGCAGCAACAAAGCATAGGGACAGGCCAAAATCATCATAAATTTTCTCCTATCCAGCGGCGGCAAAAAACGCGCAGCGCCGCAACATCGGCCGCCGCGACTTCATGGTTTGCCTCGGGCATATAAGGCGCATTGAGAAGAAGTTCGGCCGCGTTGCGGTTCAGCTTGATTTTTTTGGCATGGCGGTTTAAAAATTCTACCCATTCCCGCCCGTGCAAAACAGCAGCATCAGGGTATTTGTAAACACAAATGCGGCGCAAAATTTCCGACATCTGGGCGGCTGATTTGAGCGAATCGTCAGCGGCTTTGGTCAAAAGCCGCAAAGCATACAGTTTTTTGGATTTGCGGCGCAGCAGACACAGTAAATGATAAAGGACCACCGCACCGACGACTGCCGCCAGAATCACCCACCAGCCGTAGGCGGGCGGAAAAGCCGACACGCCTTCGGGCAGATGAATATCGCGTAATTCCGGCAGATTATCCGGCACGGCAGACCTCCTTAAATTTTTTATCCGAACTTTCTAAAATAATTTAAGGCGTAAAAGTTAAAATATCAATATCAGCGGGCGTTGATGATACCGAATTTTTTCTTACCCAGGGCAATTTTGGCCCGGCCGCCCTCGAAATCGGCCGGCTGCAGCCGGTAGTTTTCGTCGGAAACCGCGGCATCATTCAGTTTCAGGCCGCCCTGTTTAATCAGCCGGCGCGCCTCACCCTTGGAAGCACAAAAACCGATATTGACAAAGACATCCAAAATACCGTCGCCGGCAGCGGCTGCAACCGTCGGCAATTCCCCGCCGGCACCGCCCTGCTCAAAGGTTTTGACGGCGGTATCCCGCGCAGCCTGCGCCTCAGCCTCGCCGCGGCAGATTTTGGTCGCTTCAAAAGCCAGAATTTTTTTGGCCTCATTGATTTCCTGGTCCTGCAAAGCCTCAAGGCGTCTGACCTCACTCATCGGCAAATCGGTATAAATGCGCAGGCATTTGCCGACCTCGGTGTCGCCGATATTGCGGAAATACTGATAGTAATCATAAGAAGAGAGTTTGTCTTCGTTAATCCAGACGGCATTACCCTCGGATTTACCCATTTTTTTGCCGGAAGCATCGGTAATAATCGGGCTGGTGAAACCAAACAGTTCGGCATCGTATTTGCGGCGGCCGAGTTCGGTGCCGGACGTGATGTTGCCCCACTGATCCGAACCGGCTATTTGCGCGCGGCAGCCGTATTTTTGCATCAGAACGCAAAAATCATACCCCTGCAGCAGCATATAGTTGAATTCCAAAAAGCTCATCGGCTGTTCGCGGTCAAGCCGGCTTTTGACGCTATCCATCGTCAGCATGCGGTTAACCGAATAGCAGGTGCCGATATCACGCAAAAATTCAAGATAGTTGACATTTTTAAACCAGTCCCAATTATCAACCATCAGCGCATCGTTGGCTCCGTCGCCGAATTTTAAAAATTTGGAAAAAGATTTTTTCAGCCCCTCAATATTATGCGCCAGCGTCGCCTCATCCAAAAACGGACGCAGTTTGTCTTTGCCGGACGGATCACCGATGCGGGCGGTGGCGCCGCCGACCAGAGCTATCGGTTTGTGGCCGCAGCGCTGAAACCAGCGCAGCATCATCAGCGGCACGATATGACCGACGTGCAGACTGTCGCCGGTGGGGTCGGAACCCAGATAGCCGACCGCGGGTTTTTCGGTCTTTTCACATTCGTACAAATAAGCGTCAAAGCCCTCAATATTGGTGCATTGATTGTAAAAACCGCGTTCAAGCATGATATTTAAAAATTCAGATTTGAATTCCGACATCGTTTTCTTTCCTTCTGTTTCTTTATTTATAACCAAATCTTAACGCATATTAGCATATTATTTCGGCAATGCAAGAAAGGAGTTTGTTTTTTCATGAATCCGATACAGGCATACAAAGTCCTCGGTTTATCCAGCGGATCGTCGCTGGACGGTATCAACGCCTCCATCATTACCACCGACGGGGTTGATGTTTTTGAGTTCGGCAAAACTTTTGACATTCCCTATGATGATAATCTGCACGAAGGCCTGCGGCATATGCATCATCATTTTGCCTGCATGAACGATGATGAAAAAACACGGCTTGAAAACGCCCTCACCGAGTTTCATATCGGGGCGGCGCGTGAGATTATGCTGGATTACGAAGATATCTCACTCATCGGGTTCGGCGGACATATCATCTGCCACCGGCCGGCGGAACACATTCTTTACCAGATCGGCGACGGGCAAAAACTGGCCGACGCTCTCAAGGTTAAAGTTGTCGGCAAATTCCGCAATGCCGATATTCTGGCCGGCGGACAAGGCGCACCGCTGGCGGCAATCTACCATGCCGCTCTGGCTCAACAGGAAGAAAAACCGGTTGTGTTTGCGGATATCGGGGGCTTAAGCGCCATCACGTTTATCGGCCAAAACGGCGAACTGACGGCTTTTGATGCCGGACCGGGTAATGCCGCCATCAACGAATGGGTGAACAAACACGGCAATATGCACATGGACTATAACGGCCGGCTCGGCATTACCGGCAAAATCAACGAGGACGTTCTGGCCAGTATGATGAAACATAAATTTTTGGCCAAGTTACCGCCCAAAGCCGCCGACAACCAGACTTTCGCCGACAAGCTGGAGCATCTTGAAGGTTTAAGTCTGGAAGACGGCGCGGCAACGGCAACGGCTTTTGTGACAGAAGCAATTGCCGCAAGTATTCGCAATTTTATTCCGCTGACGCCAAAAAAAATCATCGTCTGCGGCGGCGGTGCCAAAAATCCGACCATTTTGCGCTTTTTACGCCAGCGCATTAAGGAAGCGCCGGTCTGCACGGCGGAAGAATGCGGATTTAACTCTATGGGGATTGAGGCTCAGGCTTTTGCCTATCTGGCGGTGCGGCGGTTGCAGCAGATGCCGACGTCTTATCCTTTTACCACCGGCGCGGTGCAGGAAGTTATCGGCGGCGAAGTGTTTGAACCACGTGGTTAAATACGGCTCTTGCTTTAATTTTCAATTGTATCTTTGACACAACCATCTTTGGCGTTCCAAGTCACACAGTCTGCGCGGCAGTGGTGTTCGTTGCCGTCCCAAACCCCGCGGCCGGTTTCCAGACAGGTAATGCTGTCATAGCGCTGCTTTATTTCAGGTATCCGGTTCATCATGAAAAAGGCCGCCAGAGTTGAAAAAAATATAATATACGACCATTTGCGCCATCGTCCATAAAAACTACCCAAAAACGAACAAAGACAAACGAGCATTATTAGTCCATAGCTATATTGCAAATATTTGTTGATACCGTAAATGTCAATATAGCTGAGAATAAAACCGAAAGTAAAAAACGATAAAACAATCAGTTTCAACAGTATTTTAACGCCCCATAATACCCGTTTAGCCTTTATTTGCCTGATGAGGCTCATTTGTTGTTGAAATTGATTGTTCATTTCTTGAGATACCTTTCTTAAAATTAAGTTTTTACGGCTCAGCCGGCTCGGCCAAGTCTTTCGGAAATTTCAAGATAAAAGGTATCCTCTTCTTATGGCGCAGTGCCGTCATCAATAAAATTTTCAGGTCTTCTTTTATCCTTTTGTTGGATATATTAGAACAAAAAAAGAACTTTTGTCAAGTATGGCGGCGGAAGATATCCACAACTTTGATTGTAAAAATTTATTATATGTTAAATTAAAAGTTGAGCATGGTGGTTAACCTTTAATGTATTTTATGAGTTTCACAATTTTTAATCCTGATAATACAGAGCCCCTTTAACCCTGTTCGTCTATCCGGCTTATAAATTTTCAGCGACCATCAATACAATAAAAGTAATCCAGATACCCCAACCGCCGTATAAAAATATAATCGCGTCTATTATGATGGTTGATATTTTTAAGGCCTGCGGCTGCCAGATAAAAATCATCATTCCATAGACAATTATGCGGAGCACTAAAATACTCAACAGAAAAAGCGGCAATAAGACAAAGGAAATACCGGCCGCAGAAAAGTTAAAATTTAACAGGCTCGCCCCGGATACCATGCCTGAGGCAATCAGCATTTCGCTTTCAATCAGAGATACAGCCAAAGCAAGAACAACCGGAATTTTCCAGACAAGAGCGGCCTTTTTAATATTTTTAAATTGGCCGCCGCACAAAATCTTCCATAAATAATAAGGAACAATCAGGCTTATATAAATGCAGGGAATGCCCAAAAGAACCAACCCCAAATATTGAATTGGAAACAGCAGGGTTGATAAAATCAAAATGCCGCCCATCCATTTTTGTTTTTTAGTTATTGTCGTCATAAAAAATTTTTCCTTTTATTTGAACCGAGAAACCTCCCGATGCGATTGGCATAATTATTTGGTATTCCTTTTATCCGTTCGCACACATATTAGAACAAAAAAAGAACTTTTGTCAAGTGCGGCGGGAAAGTGTTTGAACCGCAAGCCGGGCATAGGCCGGACGCTCAATGAAATGATATCCCAAAATGCCCAGACCGAGAACCACAAATACTTCAATAGTCGTTGAGACCAATGTTCCGCCGAGAAAGCTCTGATTGATTTTTGCCGCAATTTTCAGCCCCAGTGCCTGCATAATATAGACGGCATAAGCATAGCGCCCCATAAAGCCCCAAAATTTGCAGTCAAAAAAGCGCGATACAAAACCGCGGCGTTCAACAAACAGAAACAGTTCGACCGCAAAAAATACCACGAAAATAAGCTTATTGTTATATTGTAAATGATGAAATACCATATTGAAAAGCAAAAAGAAAAGCAGCCCGGCTTCCATTATGCCGATAAAAATCAGGCCTTTTATTCCGCCGGCGGCCGGCAAAATATTTCTGATTTTAGCAAACAAGGGAACCAGTAAAATGCCGAACCCGATACCGCCGACGGCTCGAACAAATGCCAGCGAAAATACGGAATTGACCGTCTGTCGGACATTAAAATTGCCGCCGTCATAATTGACAAGCAAAACATAACAAACGTAAACCAGCAACGACACCGGCAGAACCGACCTGGACGCCCCGTAATGTTTCAGGATTATGAAATAAATAACCATGCTCCAAAAAAACGGTGCCACAAACCATATAAAGCCCTGATACTTCAGAGTCAGGCCGGTGGCGTGCAAGAACAGCAATTTAAACAGCATATCATATAAGTTGCCGCCGGCAATAACTACGGCAAAAGCAAACAAAGGCCAGAGTCTTGCCGCCTTGTTGCGCATAAAAACACCGGTTGAAGGTAACGGCCCGGTTGCCGACAGGCCTAAAAAATAACCGGCCAGAACAAAAAACATTTCAACCGCCAGATAGCCGTCCGGCGAAGTATGTCCCCCATGAAACAAGATTATAACCAATGCAAACAAAAAACGCAGAAATTCAATATTCTGTATTCGCATATTCTAAATCTCCAAAAAGAAAACCACCTGTTTTAAGGGTGGCCGGAGAGTTCAGAAATCATAAAGGTTAAATGACTCTCTTGGCCTTTAGGAAAACACCTTGAACATACGCCAAGAGCTCCCCGACCATGAGAAGAACATAATCGGGGATATATTGGCCGCGGACGAAAATGCGTCGCAGCTTAACGATGTCATATCCTAACACCGAACCTTTAAGAGCTTCTGACAGCTCCGAGTTCGCACTCTTGGAATATCCTTAACGGAAATATTCCCGAGATAAAAATAAGATTTTAAAGACAGGGAGTCAAGCTTTTTGTCTGGATATGAATCTGCCGAGAACGATTTGCAGATACTGAGTCGCATTGTCGACGATTGTTGAGGCGGCAATAAAGCCGTGTTGTGAGTCTTGATATAAAGCCGGGTGGTTTTTACCAATTTTTTTCTTGCCTATTGGAACGGTTTTCTTTATGCTGGGTTTGCCGAGGCGAGTTGCTTTGGTGGTGTCTAACAAACATCTCACAAGAGAAAGCTCCTTTATTAAGGGGAGTGCGTGATATAAGGCTTTGCTCGAATAAGCGCGACTGTTCTTGTGCAGTTTGTTAGCTCCCCGCCTTTTGTTTTTTCAAAGGGCGGCTTTGTTTCTTATAAAAACTATCGTAAGCTGCTTACTTTTTACGGTAAGCGAATCAGAATTTCGATTGTTGATTTGTCTTAAAATCAAAAAAGCCCCGTTATCCGACGGGGCTTTTTGTTATTTTCCGAAAACCGCATTTTTAAGGCGTTCCAGCGTGGCGGCGGCCACCGGACGAGCCTTGGCGGCGCCGTCTTCCAACATTCCTTCAACCTCGGCAAAATGCGCCATATAATAGTTGTATTTCTCGCGCGCTTCTTTGACCTCGGCAATAACGGCGTCCAGCAACATATTCTTTATGTGGCCGTAGCCGAGCCTGCCCTGACGCAGGCCGTCGCCCATTTCCTGAAGCTCCGCCGGAGAGGCAATCGCCTTATAAATCTGATAAACCAAAATCTCTTCCGGATCTTTAGGTTCTTCCAGCGGACGCGAATCGGTTTTGACGGAAAAAACGGCCTTTTTGATGGCGGCATCGTCTTCAAACAGCGGAATAACATTGCCGTATGATTTGCTCATCTTGCGGCCGTCAACCCCTGGAACCACCGCAACATTTTCATCAATATAATATTCCGGCAGGCGCAAAAGATCACACCCGTAGTGGGCATTGACGGCGCCGGCGATATCGCGGGCAATTTCAACATGCTGAACCTGATCTTTGCCGACGGGAACAATATCGGTGTTAAAAGTTAAAATATCCGCCGCCATTAAGGTCGGATAAGTGTAGAGCCCCATATTGATACCGTCGTCGTCCGGTTTGCCGGCCTCGCGGTTTTTATCAACCGCCGCTTTATAGGCATGAGCTTTGTTCATAAAACCTTTGGGCGTATAGGCATATAAAATGGTCGTGATTTCGGGTATCTCGTGAATGTCTGACTGGCGGTAGAACACCGACTCTTTGGGATCCAGCCCCGCCGCCAGATAAATGCAGGCGATTTCTTTGAGCATTTCGTTCAAAACGGCGGGATTTTTCTCGGCATTGATGGCGTGATAGTCGGCAATAAACATATAATGTTTGCCGCCCTGCGCCAAGGCACGGTGGCCGAGTGCAATCGCCGGTTTGATGGCACCGAGGTAATTGCCCAGATGCGGTTTGCCGGTCGGTTTGACGCCGGTTAAAACAATTTTGTTGTCAAACATTGATTATCTTCCTTCTGCTAAAACTTTGTCTTGCGAAGAACAATAAAGTATGCCGGCGGTAAGGTCAAGCAAATAGTGCTAAAAAAGCATCATTGCGAATCGGATAAAAGTGTGGTATAGTTATTAATGTTTAATATAAAAAATACTATCATTATGGCAAAAGAAACTTACCGTTCATCTATTGATGAACTTCGAGAAGAGGAAATTGAAAACGGAATTTTCATAGGCAACGGAAATTCTGTTGAATTTATGGATATGCTCAGCGATGAAGAACGTGAGCGCTTCCAGCAAATGGCCAAACTGGCGGAACAAAAGAGAAAATGGTTGCGTCGGTACGAAAAAATGCAGGAAGCAATATCCTGTCGGGACTTTGATGAGGCATATTCTGCCTTTGAGGTTCTAAGCAATGATCTCTTCGAGTAAAATAACGGGAACGCCCTTGAACGGTTTTGAGACTGTTTAAGGGCGTTCCTGTTTTTAGCGCGTGAAAAATGCAATTTTTCTGTTGTTTTTGCCCGTAAAACCGCTATAATCGGCGTCAGCTTAAATCAAATAATTGGTGAGGATTTTTTAAATGCTGGATATCAAATTTATCTGCGATAATACCGACTGGGTTAAACAATCCCTGGGGAAAAAGGGATTTCCGGCGGCAAAGGTTGATGAGCTGATTGCCGCTTATCTGGACTTAAACAAGCTTAAAACAGCCTCGCAGGCATTGGCGGAAGAAAAAAACAAACTCAGCAACTCCATTAAATCGGCGCCGGCGGAAGAAAAAGCGGCCATTATCGCCAAAAGCAAAAGCATCGGCGAAGAGATGAAACAGCTGCAGGTGCGGCTGGACGAGGCACAGGCCAAGTTTGACGATATGATTTTGCGGATGCCGAATTACCCGAGCGACGACTGCCCGGTAGGGCCGGATGAAAGCGGCAATGTCGTTATCCGCAAAGTGGGCGAGCCGCGCAAATTTGACTTCAAGCCGCGCGACCAGGTTGAGCTCTGCGAGCTGAACGACTGGACCGACATGGAGCGGATTGCCAAGGTTTCCGGCGCGCGTACTTATGCGCTGAAAAATGATCTGGCACAGCTGGAACTGGCCATGCATATGATGGTTTTGGACAAACTGCGGGCGCACGGGTTTACGGTGATTTCGGTGCCGTCGATATCCAAAGAAAAACCTCTTTACGGCCAGGGATATCTGCCGTTTTCGCGCGATGAAATTTACTATATGCCGGCCGACGATGTTTATTTGTCCGGCACGGCGGAACTGATTTTGAATTCGCTGCACGCCGACGAGCTGTTGAGCGAAAACGACCTGCCGATTATGTATGCCGGATTTTCGCCCTGCTTCCGCCGCGAAGCCGGTGCCGCCGGCAAAGACACCAAGGGCCTTATCCGCGTGCACCAGTTTATGAAAACCGAACAGTTTATCATCTGCAAAGGAGAGTTGGAAGAAAGCGAAAAATGGCACCAAAAGCTTTTGAGCATTTCGGAAGAAGTGTTGCAGGATCTGGAGTTGCCGTATCAGGTTTTGGACATCTGCACCGGTGATATGGGCGCGCCCAAATACCGCCAATATGACCTGGAAGCCTGGCTGCCCAGCCAGAACTGCTACCGCGAAACCCACTCCTGCTCCAACATTACCGACTGGCAGGCACGGCGCACCAACCTGCGTTATCGCGAAAATGCCACCGGCAAGGTTAAATATGCCCATACTCTGAACAATACCGGCATTGCCACTCCGCGGGCTTTGGTTATGTTTATCGAAAACCACCAAAATGCCGACGGATCGGTCAATATTCCGGTTAAACTGCAGCCGTATATGGGCGGCAAAAAGGTTATCGGCAAGGGCAAATAAGCCTTTGACAGGAATTAAGCCCCGTTGCCGCTGCGGGGCTTGATTGTTTTTGTTTTTTGTAAGGAGCCGTTTATGGAGTTCAACCGCAAAAAAATTCCGTCTTATCTGATGATCCTGACAATTATCGGCGTGGTTATCTTTTTTAACGTCATTTATTTTGACTCCCATATTTCCGCCAACGATGCCAGCATCGTCGACTATGCCTTAAGCGACGATGACATTAACCCGGTGCGCGAAACGGCCGTTGCCGGCCTGTTTTATCCGGCGGACGTTTATCAGCTGGACAAAGACCTGGACGGTTATCTTGAACATGCAGCGGCGGATTTGAGCGGCCGGCCGCATATTATGATTGTGCCGCACGCCGGGTATCAGTATTCGGCACAGGTGGCGGCGCAGGCCTATAAACGGCTGCAGCCGTTCAAAAAACAAATCCGCCGGGTGTTTTTGCTGGGGCCGTCGCACCGGACGGCGGTTAACGGCGTTGCGCTGCCTGCCGCCAAAGTTTTCAAGACACCGCTGGGAGCCGTGCGCACCGATACGGAAATTATGAACGAGCTGAAAAAAAATCCGCTGTTTGTCGTCAGCGCCGCCGCTCATAAAGACGAACACGCCCTGGAAGTGCAGCTGCCGTTTTTGCAAAAAACGCTTGATAAATTTAGTATTATTCCGCTGCTTTACGGTCGGGCGGAGCCGGAAAAAATCGCCGCGGCGCTGGCGCCGTTTTTGCAAGACGATGCAACTCTTCTGGTGATTTCGGCCGATTTATCGCATTATCTGAATTATGATGAGGCCAAAGAAGCCGATGCCCGTACGGCCGAGCAAATTAAAAATTCCGAGGCCATCAACCATCACCAATCCTGCGGCGCCACGGCCGTAAACACGGCAATGATTCTGGCGCGCAAATCCGGTTTGGTGCCGCGGCTTTTGGATATGGTCAATTCGGGAGACACTTCCGGTGACAAACAGCGGGTCGTCGGTTACGGTGCCTGGGTTTATCAGGAAGCGGCTGAGGCCGAACCGACGGGTATTGAGCTGGAGCAAAAACATTTGCAGAATTTTGCCCGCCACAACCGGGAAGCCCTGCTTGAAATCGTGCGCTCAAGTCTGGAGGCGGCCGTGCTCAGAAATGAAATCATTCATCCGAAGCGCAGCAATTTTGATGATGTTTTGTTTGACAAAGGCGCGTCTTTCGTCACCTTAAAAAAGAACGGCCGGCTGCGCGGCTGCATCGGTTCCGTAACGGCCAACAAGGCTATTGCCGCCGATTTGGCCGACAACGCTTATGCCGCGGCGCTGCATGATCCCCGTTTTAAACCGGTAACGCCGGAAGAACTGCCGGAGATAGACTTCAGTATTGCCCTGCTGACTGATTTTGAAGAGATGGATTTTAATTCCTATGCCGACTTATTATCTAAAATAAAGCCCGGCATTGACGGGTTGCTGCTGCGCGACGGCGAACGCGAAGGCGTCTTTCTGCCGGCGGTGTGGGAAACTCTGCCCGACAAAGAGGAATTTGTCACCCAGCTCAAAATAAAGGCCGGCTTGAGCCCGACTTACTGGGCCGACAGGGTTAAAGTTTTTCGTTTCAGAACCGTGGAGATAACAGATGACAATGATTAACGGATATGAAATTGCCTTAAGCGAAGATAAGCTTGAGCACATCATCAAAGACCAGATGATGCCGGTTGAAATGGTCGGACCGGAATTTGACGGCTACAAAAAGCTGGCCGAAGGCGACAAAAAGGCTCTGGCACATCTGACGGCGGCCGCGCGGATTATCAACGACGTGGCGCTGGAACAGGATCACCCGCTGAACCGCTTTTTCAAAAAAGGGCTGGAAGATGCCGCCGATACCGATACTCATGCCGCCAAAGCGCTTAAACTGTTCAACTCGCTGAACGGTGTGGCCGGGCTTAACGGCATTGATCCGGAGCCTGTGGAAATTTTTGCCGGCGTTCACGGATTCAAAGGACACAATTTTTATCCGACGGACCTTGGTGTTGACGAATTTCACACCATTCTGCAAAAAATGCTGGAACGCGGCAAAGACGACAAGGTGCGCAAAATCGTTTCGGCGCGGACGATGGTGCGGCGGGACGGCGACGAGCTTAAAGGCATTGACTATACCGTTTATTTTGCTCCCGAATTTGCCAAGATAGCCAACGAACTTGAGGTGGCGGCACATTATTCGACCAACAAGGCGTTTAACGATTATCTCGGCTGGCAGGCGCAGGCTCTGTTGCAAAACAACGAGGATATGGATATGCTGGCCGACAAGCACTGGGCGGTGTTGCAGGATACGCCTCTGGAATTTACGTTGTCGCACGAAAATTATGACGACGCCATGACACCGACGATTTTTGACAATCCGGCGCTGGCAGCTTTGCTGGAATCACGGAATATTTTGCCGGTGCCGAAAGATATGCTCGGCGCGCGGGTAGGCATTGTCAATAAAAAGGGCACCGATTTAATCTTAACCTTCAAAGAACAGATGAGTAAGCTGGCCAAACTGATGCCGCTTCATGATAAATACGTGCAGAAAATAGAATCCGGCGACGAGGTCAAACAGACGATGGTCGACGTTGATCTGGTCACCCTGCAGGGTGACTACGCGCAGTGCCGCGGCGGTATCACCACCGCACAAAATCTGCCCAATGACGACAAGCTTGCGGTCAGAACCGGCGGCGGACGGCGCAACGTTTATCACCGGCAGGTCAGAATGTCGGCAGACAAAGAACGCACCAGAAAAATGCTGGACAAACTGCTGGACAAGGAGTTTCACCGCTGGTTTGACGACGAGGCTGAACATATTTTTGTCATCGGGCATGAAAACGGCCACTCATTGGGACCGGACGCTTCTTATAAAACGGCTCTCGGCATTTATCAGCATACGATTGAGGAGAACAAGGCCGACGTAGTTTCCATCGCGATGATGCCGCAATATGTCACGGCCGGCGTTATTGACGAAGAAACACTCAAAAAGGTTTATGTTACCTGGGGAATGCGTCTGCTGTTGAAAGCGCGGCCGCAGCCGGAACAGCCGCACCGCGTGGGCGACCTGATACACTTTAACTATCTTTTGAAACACGGTGCCATTGCCGTAACGCCGGAAAACAAAATACGCTTTGATTTTGCCAAGTTTCCGGAAGTTATGCAAAAGATTTTGCAGGAAACCATTGAGGTTCAGTTGTCAAAATCACCGGCACGGGCCAAAGCCTTTATCGACGAAAACACTGCCTGGGGCGAGCTGCACGAATATATCGCCAAAACGCTGCAAAGCCTCGGCATCAAGCCTTATAAAGACATCAGGACATATTTGTAAAATGTATTATCCCTTAAAAGAAATTTTTGCCATCGGCATCGGCCCGTCAAGTTCTCATACCGTCGGGCCGCTGAAGGCAGCCAAAAGGTTTGCCGACAATCTGACAAAACGCAAGCTCATCAACCGCACGGTTCGTGTTAAAGTTGACCTCTACGGCTCGCTGGCGCTGACGGGTATCGGCCACGGAACGCTTAAGGCGATTGTTTTGGGGCTGATGGGGCTGACCGCGGAAACGGTTGATCTGGAACAGCCGTATTTTACGGCAGTCAAACGCGACGGGATTTTGCATCTGGCTCAACAGAAGGCCATTGATTTTGATGTTGAACGGGATATGGTTCTGAACAAAAAAATCTTTCTTAAAGAACATTCCAACGGCATGAAATTCACCGCCTTTGACAAAAAGGGAAAAGAAATTTTAAGCGAGGTTTATTTTTCCATCGGCGGCGGCACTGTTTTGCGGCAGGATGAATTCGGCAGCCGGGAGAAACAGGTGATTTACAATGTGCCGCACCAGTTTGACAACTGTGCCGAGCTGCAGCAGATTTGCCGAAAATACGGCCTGAGTATGGCCGAGGTGGTATTGCAAAACGAGGTTTGCCTGCAGGAAGAAACGGCGGTTCTGGCTTATCTTGAAAAAATACGTCAGGTTATGGAAAACGCCATCGAACGCGGCATGCACAAGCAGGGTATTCTGCCAGGCGGGCTGGAAGTCAGGCGGCGGGCGCCGGAAATTTATGAACGGCTGCAGCAAAAGTTTTTGGACAATCAGCAAGACGGTTTGGAGGTTATTGACTGGATTAATCTGTGGGGTTTTGCCGGTGCCGAGGAAAACGCCGCCGGCGGTCGCGTGGTTACGGCCCCGACAATGGGATCGGCAGGAATTATGCCTTCGGTTTTGCGCTATTTTGAGCGCTTTGCTTCGCATAATTCGCCGTTTACGGTCAATGACGGCATTATCAAATTTCTGACCACCGCGGCGGCAATTTGTTCATTATACCGCACCAACGCCTCTATTTCCGGTGCCGAGGTCGGCTGTCAGGGAGAGGTCGGTGTTGCCTGCTCAATGGCTGCGGCCGGTCTGGCGGCGGCGATGGGCGGTTCCAACGAACAGGTTGAACAGGCGGCGGAAATTGCCATGGAACATAATCTGGGGCTGACCTGTGATCCGGTCAACGGGCTGGTGCAGGTGCCGTGTATCGAACGCAACGCCATGGGCGCGGTCAAAGCGGTTAATTCCGCCAGGCTGGCCATGCGCGGCGACGGTAAACACGTCGTGTCGCTGGACAGCGTTATCAAAACCATGTATGCCACCGGCAAGGATATGAGCAACCGCTACAAGGAAACCTCTCTGGGCGGTTTGGCGGTGAATATCACAAATTGTTAGAAACGTTGATTATTTGCTTGCAGAAAGAGCCCTTCAATATTAAAAAATAATAAAGGCTTTTGATTTTAATCCGGAAGAGAAAACTGATGTTGACAAAACTTTTTAAAGGCGAATTGTCGCTCGGCGCAACTTTTTGGAAGTTTGGCATTCTGGGGCTGATTATTCTGCATTTTGCCCTGAGAATGTTTGCCTCATTGTTGGCCACACACCTTAAAGGGCGGACGATTTACGACTTTTTTATGCATCATTTTCATATTGTCTATACCTCTAAGCTGAGTATTTTGTGGACATTGTGTTATATATCAACCTTTGCGGTTTTGGTTTTTTATTCTTACAAAATCATTATCGCCGTTTGGCGCTGCGCCGCGAATTATGATAAAAGCATTTGGCTGGCACAACTGGCGCGTATCGGCATTTTGCTGGCGGTGTTTTTGGTTTGGAGCCGGATATTGATGAGGTAAAAAATGAAAAAACTGTTGATTGCGGTATTCATCATATTTTTAAGCGGTTGTATGCAAGTCGGCGAATTTTCGCCCGAAAGGCATGCCCAGCACGAGCTCGGCAGACCTGACTGTGAGGTAACACCGGAAAAATGTATTCACGGTGTGCCGTGGTGATATAAATAAAAAACCGGAGCCACTGAGGGGCTCCGGGAAAAAGGTTTTTAATATTCTTAAAGTATACTGCCGACGAAGTAATTGACGGAGCCATTATAGTTTATGCTCCATACTCCGTTCTCGGCAATACCGGTGGCTTTCAAAGGTTCCGGGAAAGGTTCACCATTAATGGTTCCTTCCATAACACCAAGCCTCAGAGCCAAACCTCCTGCAAGATCATAGTAATCTATCCGATAATCAAGATCCGCATTGCTGCTTGTCTCATAATACATGGTGCCGATAACCCATGAAGCTCCCGTCCATACCCATGCAATCGAACGACCGGAAGACAAAATGCTCTGTCCCTCGGCTGCTGTCAGCTGGGTGGTGGTGAAACTTGTTTCATTCACACCGCGGGAATATACAACGTAACTTCCGTCGTTATTTCTCGCTAAGATGTGAAGGTCCGTACTCATTAATGAACGGCCCTGGTATGCGTCGGTAATCCACATACCCATAATTTCACCATTTATAATCTCTGCCTCGATATAATTTACCGGTACCGTGGCAGAGATTTCTTCTGTTTCATGCTCGAAAGTAATCGTTGCACTTCCTTCACCAAAGGTGATGGTGGCAACGTTTACTTCACATACCGGAGCCTCACTGCGGTAGTCATTTCCATCAAATACAATGGCTGAAACCTCTCTTGAGGAGAAGTTAACAGTTACATTATATCCTTCAACAACAGCGGTACCTGCGTTGAATTGGAATGACTGCCCCTTAACGGAAGCCGGTATGCTCGGCATACTATACACGAACCGGTTGGTCCATGTATAGTCTGCAGAAGCCTTTGAAGATGTTCCGTCAGACATGGTCGTCGTCTGAACGGCCTCATTGTCGCATACCACCGAAATGGTGTTGTTAGCGACAACCGCATTGCTGCGGAAGGCTACGTGACGGTAGTCACGGGCTACGTCCACCACCGTTACAGGCTCCTCATAAGGAACCACGGTGGCAGGGATAGTTACCTCAGCATAATCCTCGCTGTTGCTGTCGTAAAAACGAACAACAGCTTCAGAGGCTGATGTAAAGCTGATCGTACGGGCTGCGGCTTCGCAAGGAGTGATCTCGCTTGCGTAGTCTTTATCCTGGTACATTACACTTCCCTCAACCTCAGCAGACAAATGCTGAGCGGAGATTCTACTTCCGCACACGGTGACTTCACCGTTGACGAAGTCGTAGGTATTACCCACAACTGCGTCTTCCGCCGTTGCCTGTATCTCCGGTATGGAGGCAGAGAAACGGTTTCTAACGATGTAGTCCACGCTTTCCTCGTTCTGACGTGAGCTGTCGCTCATCACCTGTACGAAATCCGCAACATTGTTGCAGAATACGTTGATGATGTTGTTTGACAGCTGCGCCTCACGCTGGAAAGCGATGTGGCGGTGTGCCCAGTCTACGTGGTCCATCACCACCTTTTCGGTTTCGATGATGGACACAGACAATGTCAGCTCCGCATAATCTGAGGCCTTTTCGTCATAAAAGACGACGGTTGCCTCAGATGTTGAGTTGAAAGTAATGGTCTTTGGCTCAACCTCACAAGGAATAATTTCCCCGGTATAGTCTTTGCCGCGGTATTCTACTTTCCCCTCAATGGCAGAACTGATTGCCCTGAATGTCACCTGCTGCTGATTTACCACATTGGCCACGCCGTTGGCAAAGACAAAGGTCTTGCCGACAACCTCATTAAGGTTATCAACCGTAATTACCGGAATATTAGCGGTAAACCGGTTAAGAACGACATAGTCAACCGTTTCGGCGTTGTGCTCGCTGCTGTCGGTGTAGATTTCAACGAAATCTGCAGCATTGTCGCAGAAAACATTGACGACACCGTCTACCAGCGTTGCCTGACGCTGAAACGCAATGTGGCGGTATGACCATTCTGTCCGGTCGTAAACCGGAACCGGCGTGCCGTCTATGGAAATTGTCAGTTCGGCATAGTCCGCCTCGTCCTCATCATAGAAGACGATGGTGGCGGCATTTTTGTTGAAGCTGATGGTTCTGGCCGCAACCGTGCAAGGGGTTATTTCCTCCGCATAGTTTTTGTCCTGATAAACCACCTCATCTTCAATACTTGCCGAAAGCCATTTGCAGGACAGCTCTTTGCCGGCCAGCTCGACAATACCGTCAATAAATTCAACGGTTGTGCCGTCGAGTTCGGCAATCTCTGTCTCACTTAGCGTCGGAGCGCTGAGTGATAAGAGGTTGTTGACGATATAGCCGGCTTTCTTCACGTTTTGCCTGGAGCCGTCAGACATCACCTCAGCGAATTCTGCAACATTATTGCAAAGTACGCTGACAACGTTGTCTTTCAGTCCGGCATTACGCTGGAAAGCGATGTGGCGATATGCCCAGTCTATGTGGTCGACTGTCGGAGATACATACCCCTCCTCAACCACAAAGACCTGAGTTGCACCGGCGAGCTCTAACTCTCCGTAAGACAAGATATAATCTGTCTCGGAGAGTTCATAGAAAGCAGGCTCGCTGCTGCTTTCTACCACATTGTGGTGGCCTAACACTGTCAGCTCAACCCCACAAGGTATCTCATAAGAGACGCCCTCGTAGGTGAACGGCATTGTCAGCCCTTCAACTGTGACTTCATTGTTGATGTCATAGTTGTAGGCAAAAGTCAGAGTGTCCTCTGCGACTTTGCGAAGAGCTTCAGCAGCCTCAATACCTTCAGTTCCCGCAACACGAATTGAATCCTGAGCTTTAAGCCCAAAAGGACTATCCGCATAACCAAGGCTCAGGGAATCCGTTGAAAAAGCCTCTACAAATTCTGAATTGTCCGTCGGTAGGAAGTATCCTGGTATCCGACTTCTCTGAGGTAAGTTTTCCTCAATTTCCGTCAATGCACTTGTGCAAGACGCTGAGGTCATGACAGCTATCACGACCAACAAAATGTTGATTAAATTTTTCATTGTTATTAATTTTTATTATTACTATTCAATTTACTATGACGTCACGCTAGAACGTCAAAAAAAAATATAATGACAGCCCTGTCGCATCAGGTGCGAAAGAGCCGAGAAAAAAACTTTGAGGCACAAACAAAAGAAAACTTTCTCTGGACTTTAAGAATATGAGAAAAAACGATAGAGGTTTAAACCATCACGAAAACGTTATTTCGTTTAATTAAAAACCCTTTTTTAAAATCCTCATAAATATAGAAAGAACGGTATCCAAAGATAATATTTGTGCAATTTTAATATAGCATAAAAATGCCCTTGGCGCAAGTTTATTTTTCAGTGCCGATATCGTCTTCATATCTGATTTTTAATTATTTTTTAATCATTCGCTCCTATTTTGACAAAATTTTTGTCTTAGTCATCCGAATCGGAAGAATTTTATTCATTTGTCATTCTGAGGAGCAAGGCGACGAAGAATCTATCCTGTCATGTTGAGCGGGAGCAAAACATCTAAGAGGAGATTCTTCGCTAACGCTCAGAATGACGGTGCACTGTACAGTCATGTTGAGCGAAAGCGAAACATCTCAGAGAGAAGAGATTCTTCGCTAGCGCTCAGAATGACGGTACACGCCCTCACCTGTCATGCCTCCGAACGAAGCGAGGATCAGGTATCTTCCTTGTTGTTATGAAATTTGAAGATCGCTTATCCTCGGCCTTACGGCCTCGGAGCGATGACATAATGCAAATCTGTCGAAATTTTTGAAAGACGGACGTTACGAACGCTGGTTCGGCAAGAGCCTCCAGAATAAACGGTCTGCCGTCTATAACAAAAAGCTGTGTTTCAGTCTGAAAGACACGCCCGGCATGAACTCGGTAAACCGGATTGTAATGTAACCCCGGAAAAATGTATTCACGGTGTGCCATGGTAGTTAAAAGCCCCGTCGGATAACGGGGCTTTCTTGTTACAACAAAACCGCCTTAAAAGTTTAAGGCGGGGAGTTAGTAGCTGTATAAGAACAGTCCGGATTATTCGTCATACAAGTATGCTTATATCTCCGGCTCCCCATTAAAGGAGTTGTTCTTTCTTATAAAGGAGCTACTACACTCCGCCTTGGCAACTCGCCTCGGCAAAATCAAAGTTAAAGCAACTTTGGCAAATAAGCAAGCAAAAAATCCCCGGAAATTTCCGGGGATTTTCAGTTGCCGGAGCTAAATTTTACAGCTCACCGGCAGCGTAACGCTTAGCCATTTCCGACATCGGAACCGGCTTAATCTTATCGGCATGACCGGCCGCACCGAAAGCAATGTAGCGGGCCTCGCAAACCTTTTGCATTTCTTCAATCGCCGGTTTCAAATATTTGCGCGGGTCAAATTCTTTGGGGTTTTCGGCAAAGATCTTGCGAATGGCACCGGTGATGGCCATACGGCAGTCGGTGTCGACATTAACCTTGCGAACACCGGATTTGATACCGCGGACAATTTCTTCAACCGGAACACCGTAGGTCTGCGGAATGGCACCGCCATAGGCATTGATTAAATCCTGCAGCTCCTGCGGAACCGAAGACGAGCCGTGCATAACCATATGGGTGTTCGGCAGTTTTTGGTGAATTTTTTCAATCGTTTCAATCGACAAAATTTCGCCGTCCGGTTTGCGGGTAAATTTATAGGCGCCGTGCGACGTGCCGACGGCAACCGCCAAAGCATCAAGGTGGGTTTCGGCAACAAAACGGGCGGCCTCGTCAGGATCGGTTACCAAGCGTTTTTTGTCGATAACACCTTCAGCGCCGTGGCCGTCTTCTTTATCGCCTTTGCCGGTTTCCAGCGAACCGATAACACCCAGCTCGCCCTCAACCGAAGCACCAACGGCATGAGCGCGGGCAACAACTTCTTTGGTTACGCGGACATTGTATTCATAAGACGACGGGGTTTTGCCGTCCGCCTCCAGAGAGCCGTCCATCATAACCGACGAATAGCCGTTGACAATGGCCGACTGGCAGATGTCAACCGATGAACCGTGATCCTGGTGGATACAAATCGGCAGTTCGGGGAACATCTCAATACCGGCGGCAACCATATGACGAATCATCGGATCGCCGGCAAATTTGCGGGCACCGGTCGAGGTTTGCAGAATAACCGGCGCATTAACCTTACGCGCAGCCTGTAAAACCGCAATAACCTGCTCCATATCGTTGATGTTGAAAGCCGGAACGCCGTAGCTGTTTTCGGCTGCGTGATCCAAAATCTGACGCATTGTAACTAAAGGCATATTTTTCTCCTTACATTAAAAAATTTTTCTTGTGTTAATATATAAAAACCTGCGCGCTTTGCAAGCGCTTTTTATCTATTTCAGCGCGTCTTTAACCGCATCGACAACCTCGTCGACCGTGATGCCGAAATACTGATACAAGTCGGCCGCCGGCGCCGAAGCCCCGAAGCCGTCCATGCCGATGATATCACCGTTCAGACCGACGTATTTTTCCCAGCCGAATTTTGACGCCGCCTCAACCGCAATACGCGGTGCGGTACCCAGAATCTGCTCCTGATAGGCAATATCCTGCCGGTCAAACAACTCGGCGCAGGGCATGGAAACGACAACCGTTTCAATCCCCTCTTCTTTTAAGCGCCGATGCGCCTCAACCGCCAGACCGACCTCGGAACCGGTGGCAATCAGGGTTGCCTGCCGTTTTTGCTCATCACCGGCAATGATATACGCCCCGCGCGCCGACAGATTAAGTTTGGCTTCCCGGCGCAGCAGCGGCAAATTTTGGCGGCTCAAGGCCAAGATGCTCGGCATATTATCCGTTTCCAGCGCCAAAGCCCAGGCCTCAGCAGTTTCGACCACATCACAAGGGCGAAAGGTCTGAATCCCCGGCATGGCGCGGAAAGACGCCAGGTGTTCAACCGGCTGATGCGTCGGGCCGTCTTCACCGACGCCGATCGAATCGTGCGTCATGACATAAATCACATGAAGCCCCATCAGTGCCGCCAGACGCATTGCCGGCCGCAGATAATCCGAAAAGACAAAAAACGTGCCGCCGAACGGCAACAGACCGCCGTGCAGCGCCATACCGTTCATGATTGCGCCCATGGCGTGCTCGCGGACGCCGTATTCGATATTGTTGCCGTTATAATCGCCGGCGGTAATTGTCTTGCTGGTTTTGGTCATTGTCATATTGGGGCCGGACAAATCGGCCGAACCGCCGATGAGCTGCGGGATATGCGGCATTACTGCCTCAAGGCACATTTGCGATGCCTTGCGGCTGGCAACCGAAATCTGCTCTTTAACCGCTTGTTGTTTCAGCGCGTTAAGCTCTTTGTCCCAGCCTTTGGGCAGACGGCCGGCCAAAACATCTAAAAACTCCTTGCCTTTAGCCCTGGCTCTGGCCTCCCATTCTTTATCCTGTCCGGCACAGCGTTTGCCGGCCTCGCGCCAGCTGCGTAAGATATCTTCCGGAACTTCAAAGGGCTCAGCCGTCCAGCCGAGATTTTTACGCATGGCGGCAAGCTCTTCCGCACCGAGCGGCGAACCGTGGCATTGGGGAGAATTGCATTTGTTCGGCGCGCCGTAGCCGATGGTCGTTTTGCAGGCAATCATGGTCGGGCGGTCGGACTTTTTGGCTTTTTGCAAAGCTTTGTCAACAGCGGCAAAATCGTGTCCGTCAACGGCAATCACATTCCAGCCGTTGGCCTTGAAACGCGCTATCTGGTCGGTTGACGAGGCGATGTCGACAAAGCCGTCAATCGTGACGTTGTTGTTGTCCCACAAAGCAATCAGCTTATTGAGGCGCCAATGACCGGCCAGGGCTATTGCCTCCTCGGAAATGCCTTCCATCAGGCAGCCGTCGCCCATAATGACATAAGTATAATGATTGCAGACATCGGCGCCGTATCTGGCGGCAATAATTTTCTCGGCCAGAGCCATGCCGACGGCGGACGAAATGCCCTGCCCCAGCGGGCCGGTGGTGACGTCTATACCGGCAAGGTGGCCGTATTCCGGGTGACCGGCGGTTTTGGCTCCGAGCTGGCGGAAGTTGCGCAGGTCGTCAATATCAATATCTTTGTAGCCCAGCAGATAAAACAGCGCATACAGCAGGCTTGAGGCATGACCGGCCGACAGCACAAAACGGTCGCGGTCAAACCAGCGCGGGTTCTGCGGGGTGATTTTCAGGTGTTTGGCAAACAAAACCGTGGCGGCATCGGCAATGCCCAAGGGCATTCCGGGGTGGCCGGATTTGGCTTTTTCAATCATTTCGGCGGCCAGAAAGCGGATAGCGTCGGCCATTTGTTTTTCTTGGTGATGCGATGAAGTAAAAAACATCTTTTTCTCCTGTTAATCCTGACACGGGGATTTGAGCTGCCCCTTTTTGACAACAACGGGTTTGGCCTCGGCCTCGGAATAAACAACCTCTTCATCGGGACCGACTTCCAGATAAACCGTTTCTGTTTCCGGTTCGTTTTGCGCGGCCAGCTCCGCCGCCGACAAATAACGGTAATCAATATCAAACATCTTGCCGGCCCTGGCCTTTTCCGCCTCGGTCAAAGACATTCCCAGCATGATGGCAAAACCTTCATACGGCGGCTCGGCTATGCGGGTGCGGGTTGTCCGGCCTTTGACCGTGCGTTCCTTTACCGAACGCGGAATATCAAGCGGCTGACTGAATTTGCGGATACCGAGATAGTCCTCGGCATTAATCGACGTTTTGACATAAAAATCCGCATCCAGCGACGTGACGGAGCTGTCTTCCAGCCGGCGCACCTTAAATATCGGCGTTATTTCGGCATAACGGCGGTTGTCGGCCGGATTGACGTAACAATAGCCTTCATAGCCGACCAAATTAACCTGAAATTCATCAAAACGGCCGTTATTCTGATAAAAACGGGCGGTTTCACGCGGGATAGAAATCGGCGGGCAGTTTCCTTCGGCAAAGCCGGTTTCGGCAGACGGCATCAGGGAACAGCCGCCGGCCGCGGTCAACAACAAACATATCAAAAACTTTTTCATACAAACGCCCCTGCTGTTAACAAACAAAACTATAAATGACATCTGTCATTTTGTAAAGAAGGCAACCAACTCGCTGTGATTAGAATAAACAAACTGATCAACCATGGTTATCTCCCGCAGGATATATCCGCCGGAAAGCAGCGTTGCGGCATCATTGACAAACGTTGCCGGGTTGCAGGATACGGCCACGACAACCGGCGGCTTGACGACGGCAGCGGCCAGCTCGCCACATTGGGCGGCCGCACCGGCACGCGGCGGATCAAAAACAACGGCAGAGAAATTTTCCAGCTCGGCAGCCGTCAGCGGGTATTTGAACAAATTCTGCCGTTTTATCGCAACGTTCGGTATCCGGTTGCGATTGACGGATTCCTGAAAACCGCGCAGCAATGCCGGCGACGAATCGGCCGCCGTTATGCTAACGCCCGGCAAATCCGCCAAAAGATAGGCAAAAGTACCAACCCCGCAAAACAAATCGGCAACCTGTCCCTTAACACCCTGCATATACTGCATGACAAGGTTTCCCAAAGTCTCCTGCCCGACGGCAGAGGGCTGCAGAAACGTGCCGGCCGGTATGATGACGTCGTAACGGCCGGCCTTGATGAACGGTTTGACTTTTTCAATGACGGTTTCGGCGTCGTCCATCATTTTGCGCCGATGTGACAGGCGGATAATACGGTCATCGGTCTGGCAGATTTCGGAAATTATCAGACGGTGGTTCAGCTCAAGCGGCGCATCGTATTCCAGCACGATGTCGATACCGTTGGCAGCCTCGCAGACAAAGACATCTCCGCCGGTTATCGTAGCCGTAAAGACTTTTTTGCCTTTTTTCAGCATAAAAGGTTCGCGGCAAAGAGCTTCAAGCAAGCGTCTTACCAGGGGTAAAATGCCGTTGAGGGCGGGCGTCAACAACGGACAGGCTTCAATATCCGCTATCCTGTGCGATGCCGCCTCGTTAAAACCCAAAAGAAGTTTTTGCTGCCGGTATGCAAAATTGAACACCGCCCGGCGACGTGTGCCGTCCGGGATAAATACCGGCGGATTTAACCGGAAGGAAATATCGCCAAGTGCTTTGAGCGCCGTTGCAAAATGCCTTTTTTTTAACTCCCGGTAGGCGTCTTCTTCCATATCCCGGTAACGGCAGCCGCCGCAGATTTCGGCCAACGGACAGGTGCTCACCGCGCTTACTCCCCGGAGCCGGAGGCGATGTCTTTGGCATCAACACCGTCCAGAAGTGAGATTTCGGCCGTATTCTCCTTATCATAAATCGGATGAAGATTCTTTTTTTCGTCTTTGCTCATCTGCTCGCTCTGACTGAGAAAATTCTTCATATCATCACGGGTAAACACCTCAACCCGGTTGCGGCCGCCCTGCTTGGCCTTGTATAAAGCCTCATCAGCGGTTTTGACCAGAGTGTCAACGTTGTCGGAAATCTCTGATGACGACACGCCGATTGACACCGTAAAACGCACCTCCTGATTGTCGTCGGAATAGATGACGATTGAGGCAATGCTCTGCCGCAGCCGGTCAGCCACTTTATAAGCCTGAACCGAGTTGATTTCCGGCAGAAAGACCACAAACTCCTCACCGCCGTAACGGGCGACGATATCTTTGTCACGCAGAGCCTTCTCGGCCTTTGCGGCCAGTTCAATCAGCACTTTATCGCCGGTTTTGTGACCGTAGGTGTCATTGACTTTTTTGAAGAAGTCGGCATCCAGCATCAATACACTGTACGGCTGGCCGGCGGCCTTGGCCTTGAGAATCTGTTTTTTAACCTCGTCTTCAAAATAGCGGCGGTTGTACAAGGCCGTCAGCGGATCACGAATCGCCTGGTTCTGCAACAGAACTTCTCTGTTTTTGCGCGAAGTGATATCCTGAAAAGCCGAATAAAGCGCCAAATCGTAATTATAATCAATAATGTTGGCCGAAGTCAGCAGCCAGAAAGGCGTGTCGGAAACAGGTGTTTTGATCAGCACCTCAAAATCCTGAACTTCTTTTTGCTCCTCAATCCGCTCCAGCAGCAGACGACGGTTATCCGAATCGGCAAAAAAATCTTTCAGATGGTAATGATCAAGCACTTTGGCATCAATGCCGAAGAGTTTGACCGCATTGTCATTGGCCAAAATAATCCGGTCATCACCAAGCCGCGAAATGATAATCGGGAAAGGTGACGATTTGATGATTTCTTCAATCCGCCGGTTGTATTTGGCAATATCCTGTTCGGACTTGTCCAGCTTGTTTTCCAGTATATTGCTTTTCATCAAAAGAAAACTTAAGCCGTATAATATGTAAGACATCGGCGTGGTGTACCACGGCGCATAGACCTGGAAAAATTTAAGTCCGACCAAAATCGTCAAAATAACCGTGATGCCAAAGGCCAGAACATAGCCGTCGGAATGATCGTCCGAAAAACGCGCCGCCAGACCGACAGACAAATAAAGAAACGCCACCAGCGGAAAAATCAGGCGCATACGATTGACCAGATCGCCGGCCGGCAATATAACCGTAAACAAAATAACGGCCACGCCGCCGAGCCCGCCGAGAATCCAGACCGGAAGCGATGACGAACCCCTGGACGAAACGGAAATAAACCTTGAGGCTGCCGATGACATAAAAATCATGGCAGCGAGAAAAAGCAGAAGCTCAAACATGACATAAGTTTCGACGGCGTTTCCCTGTTCAAACGCCGTAACCGCCAATTTTTCAACCCAGGTGCCGCAAAAGTCAAAGACAAAGGCCGTCAGCAAAAAACTTATCGGCGAAAACAAACGGTCTTCCTTGGCCGCAAGAATCCCCGCCACCAACAGGCAGCCCAAAGTAAACAGCGTTACAATCAACCCTCCCGGCTGCGAAAAAATTTCAAAATTGCCCATTTTTGCTCCTTGCAATAATTATTATTTGTTTTAACATTAGGGGGAATATTGTTAAAATATGATAAAATTTAGCAAAAAATTGATGAATATTTAAAATAATTACGCTAGCATATAAATACTTTGCCGCTGTCTGCAACTTTCAAGGAAAAGATCATGCACAATATTGTTCCCTCTCATTTCAGCAACAAACTGGAGCTTAATTACAAAAAAAGAGATGCTTTTCTGACTGACCGGGCCGACCTGAAATTGCTGCTGCCGGGAATTGTGTTCGGTTTTCTGCTGTTTTTGCTGGGTGTATACGAGTGGAGTAATGCTTTTAAGGGCGGAACGGAAATTATTCCGGCGGACGAGGCAATTGTGTACCGCCCGGTTTTGGCCGTTTGGTTCTTTGACCTTTGCTTTGCTCTGGTCGGTATCGGTATGGTCGTTACCAATATTCTGCTTTATATCCGCTATAACAAATATAAATTCATCGGCAAAAAAGTAACCATCATCAAACGTCCCATTCTGCACGACAAACTGATTATGCAGGAAGAACTGAAAAACTACACCGGTGTGCGTTTCCGGGTTGAATTTCTGCAATCGGGCTTTCTGACACAAAACCGCTATATCATTGAATTGTACCATCCCAATCCGGAAAAAATCGTTCCGCTCTATTTGTCAACATCGGCTAAAGGCGTGCGCAAAAAATGGAAAGAATATGCCCGTCAGTTCAAATTGCCGGCCATGATTGACACCGACAGCGGCCTGAAAAAAATTGAGCTCAAAAACCTTAACAAATCCGTCGGACAGCTTTATAAGCTCGGCATCATCAAGGACGAATATGATCAATACGATCCGCTGCCGGATGCCATCAGTTTCGTGCGCAAAAAAGATAAAATGGTTCTCAAAGTGCGCAAAATTTTATGGGACGCATACAACCTTCTGGCCTGGCTGGCTATCTTTCTCATTGCGGCAATCGTACTGTTGGTGGCAACCAATCCGGATATCTTCCGGCAGGCTTTTGCCTCAACGATATACAGCATGATTATTGCCGGGATTCTGGTCATTTTTGTCGCCGTGCAGATTTTGTTCCGTAAAGAAAAACTGGTTATCAAAAAACACAAAATCGTCAACACGCATAAATATATGCTGTTTTCGACAAAACATAACGAGATCATGAAAAAAGACATTGAGGCGATTGAGGTCAGCAAAAATCCCGCGACCGGACGGTTCTTTGTATCAATTATTTCCGAGGACAATACCATTACTTTCGGTGCCAAAATGGCCATTAAAGATTTACAGTGGATAAAAAGGTTTTTAATCCACGAAATCGTCCGGTAGCAAAAATTTGTTTTGCCTAACCCGGATTTTCGGATATAACAACAACAGTATTAGCGGATAGATGGAGAATTTTATGAAAAACAAATTGCAAAACAAAATAGAGGAAGACGCTTTGCTGCGCGAGGTTGTGGAAGACGTTAAAAACGAACAACTGCAGCAAATCTGGAATAAATACGGCTTGTTCATCATTATCGGCATAGCCCTGATCCTGACCGCAACCGTCAGCTTTGAGAGCTTCAGAAACTGGCAGGCGCGCAAAAGTCAGGAGCTTTCCAACGCTTATTCCATAGCCTTGTCGCTGCAAAATCAGGGACGCTGGGACGAAAGTCTTGAAATTTACAATGCTTTGGCGGAAAAGGCCTCCGGTATTTATGCCGATATCGCCAAAATGCAAATTGCCAACGTTTATCTTGAACAGAATCGCAAAGATGATGCTGCTGTTGTTTTGCAGGCGCTGATAGATGACAAGGACGCTTTGCCGCAAATAAAAGAAATTGCCGCTCTGAAGCTGGCTTCTTACAAACTGGACAACAATGCACCGGCCGATGAAGTATCCGGTCTGCTCACCCCTTTGATTCAGGACAGCGAAAGCGCGGATATTGCCCGTGAGCTGCTGGCTATGCTCTACATACGGGAAAAGAACATGGATCAGGCACAGGCCGAATATCAAAAAATCGCCTCATCGGCAACGGCTTCCGACTCATTAAAAGCCCGGGCGCTGGATATGATTAATCTTTTGAGCGAAATCAATTAACCTTAACAACAGGATATATTCATGAAAAAAATTATCGGTGGTTGCCTTATGGCGACAATGTTGGGAGGCTGCGGTTTATTTGCCGACGAGCCTTTGAATATTGAAGGAGAAAGAGTCAGTGTTATCAGGGAAAACAAGAATCTGCAACCGGAATATGCCAGCGGACAGATTAAGATAAAACTGCCGCGCGCCGTATCTAATCCGGACTGGCAACAGACCGGCGTTTCTTCAACTCATCTGGCCGGACACCTGAAAGCCGGCGGCAATCTTGATGAAATATGGAATGTTTCGTTCGGCGAAGGCTCTTCCAAACGCAATGTTTTGATTTCGCAGCCGGTTGTTGCCAATAATGTTGTTTTTACCGTCGATGCCGAGGGGCTGGTCAGCGCTTTTGATTTAAAAAACGGCGAAAATTTATGGGAAAGAGAACTTGAACCGGAAAACGAAGAGGCACGTGATGCCTCAATTTCGGGCGGCGGACTGGCGGTATATGCCGGTAAACTTTTTGTCACCACCGGGTTCGGAACGGTGTTTGCTTTAGATGTCAACAACGGCGAAACCTTGTGGCAGCAGGATTTGAAAGCGCCTATCCGCATTGCGCCGACAGTTAACGACGAACTGGTTATCATTCAGACTCTGGACAACGGCATTTACGCCCTTAAAATCCAGGACGGCAGCCAGTTATGGAAAGATAAAATAGAGGCCGAAGGCACCACGATGATCGGCGGCGCCGCACCGGCATACAGTCCGGAAAAAGATCTGGTGGTTGCCGCTTTTTCCAACGGACAGTTGCAGGCTTACAAAGCCTCTACGGGAACGCCCTTATGGGCCGAGTGGCTGGCATCGGCCGCGAGCACCGAATCATTGTCGGATATTACGGCGGTGAAAGCCAGCCCGATTATTGACAATGATAGGGTGTTTGCCGTCGGCTATAATGCGCCGATGGCGGCTATTGATATCCGGACCGGTGTTAAATTGTGGCAAAAAGAAATCGCTGCGGCTTCTCTGCCCTGGGTTGCCGGAGATTTTGTCTTTGTGCTGACGACGGACGGGGATCTGGTCGCACTGAACAAAAAAGACGGCAAAATCATCTGGACGACGATTATTCCTTATGCCGGCGGTGCGGAAGAGGTCGGAATTTTTACTTCGGGTCCGGTTTTGGCCAACGATGCCCTGCTGGTTGTTGCAAGCAACGGCAAACTCTTTTCGGTTTCGCCTTATAACGGACGTATTCTCGGAGTAGCCGATATTGAAGAAGGAGTTGAAACGGCACCGGTTTTGGCTGACGGGACCCTGCTTTTGATGACCAAAGAGGCTGAAATAACGGCATATAAATAAGAGACGGATAATGGTATTGAAAATTGCGATTGTCGGACGGCCGAATGTCGGCAAGTCAACTTTATTCAACCGGCTGGCCGGCCGAAAAATGGCCATAGTTCATGACCGTCCCGGCGTGACGCGCGACCGCAAAATTACCGAAACCAAATTACAGGATCTGCCGCTTGTCATTATTGATACGGCGGGCTATGAATATTCGACCGAAGATAATATCGAAAAGCGCATGTGGCTGCAAACAAAAAAAGCGGTTGACGAGGCTGATGCCGTTGTATTTATGTTTGATGCCCGCGACGGTGTACAGCCTTATGATACGGAGCTGGCCAACCTGATCCGTCCGGCAGGAAAACCGGTGGTTCTTTTGGCCAATAAATGCGAGGGCAAACAGCAGGAAGACAGTATCTTTGAGGCCTACGGCCTCGGACTGGGACAGCCGATTGCTTTTTCGGCCGAGCATGGCCTGGGCATGACGGATTTATATGCCGCCCTGAAAGAAATTGCCGTCAAAAAGAATCCGGAAGAATCTGATGGTTCGGCCGATGAAACTGCCGGGCGGCCGATTCAACTGGCCATTGTCGGGCGGCCGAATGTCGGCAAGTCGACTTTGGTTAATGCGCTTTTGGGCGACGAACGGATGCTCACCGGCCCGGAGGCCGGCGTGACGAGGGACGCCGTCAGCAACAAATGGGAATATCTGGGACGCAAGATTACGCTGGTTGATACGGCAGGTCTGCGCAAACATGCCAAAATTGAAGACAGTCTGGAACGGATGTCGGCCGCAGCGACCAAACACGCGGCTTTTATGGCGCAGGTTGTCGTGCTGGTGTTAGATGCCGACGGGATTTTAGACAAGCAGGATTTGACAATTGCTCGCCAGGTTTTGGACGAAGGCCGCGCTTTGGTGATTGCGCTCAACAAGTGGGATATTGCCGACCGCAAAGAGGCGCTGGACAAGCTTAACTACAAATTGCGCACCTCTCTGACTCAGGCCGAGGGGATTCCCACCGTTACGATTTCGGCTTTGAAAAAAGAAAATCTGGATAAGCTGATGCAGGCGGTGTTTAAGGTTTATGACCGTTGGAACACACGAATTCCGACATCACCGCTGAACCAGTGGTTCTCCGATATTATTGACAACAACCCGCCGCCGCTGGGCAAAAACAAGCGCCGGATTAAACTGCGCTATATTACTCAGGCCAAAACCCGGCCGCCGGCCTTTTATATCTTCTCAAGCAATCCCGAAGGTCTGCCGGATTCCTATTTGCGGTATCTGGTTAACAGCCTGCGCGAAACGTTTGATTTGGGCGGTATTCCCATTCGGATTACGGTTCGTAAAACCGACAATCCCTATGCCGGAAAGAAATAGAGCTTTTGTATCTTACCGGAAATATTTATTTAAGCCTTAAGCGCGGCCTCTTCCCAAGATTGCAGGCCGATTTCCGCCCAGTCCAGCGGGATTTTGTCAACGATATTGACATCAACGATATAGGCATCTTTGATATTTTCCAGAACCGTTTCCACCACGACGACCTCTTTGGCTTTGCGCAGTTTGTCGCGCACCTGGGGATTGATATAGTCCAAAATTATTTTTTCGTTAGCCGAGCGGACAAACACGGCGTGGTCAAAGCCGTCGTAGATTATTTTCGGCATCTGCGGCCGGTTGGACTTGGCTTTGATATAAATATACAAAGTACCTGAGGCATCTTCGGCAATATAATATTCTTTTTCCGTAATATATTCTGACATGGCTTTATCCCCCGGCCGGCGGCGTATTATGGTCAATATAGCACAATATTATCTCTTAAATACTTAAGTTTTAATTAATTACCATTTGATCATATGTTCAAGAAACGCATCTATAAAATCGGCGCGCCGGTTCTGATAGTCCAGATAATAAGCGTGCTCCCAGACATCAAGGCACAACAGAGGCTGGCCGAGGTCCAAAGACACGGGATTATCGGCGTTGGATGTGGCAACGATATCCACCCGGCCGTCTTTCTGCACCGCCCAGCACCAGCCGCTGCCAAACTGCCCCAGCGCCTTGGCTTTAAACGCCGCTTTAAAAGCATCATACGAATCATAGGCTGCTTCAATCTGCTTCATAATCTTGACCGGCGGACGGGTTGCGCCCTCAGCCGACAAAGAGTTCCAGAAAAACTGGTGATTCCATACCTGGCCGGCGTTGTTATAAATCGCGCGGTCGGAGGTTTTGCGATAACTTTCTTTGATAACCGCTTCCAGCGGCATTTCGGCATAGGGCGTATCTTTAACCAGCTCGTTAAGTTTGTCGATATAGCCGCGGTAATGCCGGCCGTAGTGAAATTCCATCGTTGCGGACGATATCCACGGGTCCAGCGCCGAGAGTTCAAAAGGCAGCTGCTTCATCTCAAACATCAGATTTTCTCCTTAATTTTCAGGTTTCGTGATGTTTTTTGATATAAGCATTGGTTCCGATTTCATCAAGCGTCTTTTGTTCGCGGGCGTCAATTTCTTTGCGGCGGCGTTGTTGGCGGTTTTCGTCAACGATTTCATAAGTCTTGCGCTCTTTGAAGGCGGCGGCCATCTCGTCGCGCAAATTTTCTATCCGCCGGCGCACGGCCTCAAGCTTTTCTTCCAGCGCCCGGCGGCGTTTTAAGTATAAATCGGTATAAGCGCCGAAATCACCGATGCCAGGATTCTGCATGGCGAAAAGTTTTTCGGCCTCATAGTCGGCCGTCAGCTTTTTGATTTTGCCGGTTAAACTTTCTTCCTGCTCAAGTTCTGCCGCCAGCCGGCGCTGCAGTTCGTCAAGCTCAAATTTTTTGATACGGCCGAGAGTTTGCAGCGAGTTGCGCATTCAGGCCTCCGCTCTAATTTTCCGGCACATACGGCGTGGCCAGAATAGCGCCGAGCAATTCGTAACACTGCTCAAGGGTAAATCTTTCCTGTTTGCCCTGCGCCAAAAAGTCCTCCAGCATCGGATAATAAAAAATTGCCTCGTCAACCTCACGGTTGGAGCCTTTTTTATAAGCGCCCAGGCGGATAAGTTCGGCCATATCCTCATAAGAGGCAATGTATTTGCGAGCCTTGGCGACCATGGCCGCTTCTTCCGGCGTGTCGCAGTCGGGCATGGTTCGCGAAATTGAACGCAGGATATTAATGGCGGGATAACGGTTGCGCTCGGCAATGGCACGGTCAAGCACGATATGCCCGTCCAAAATCGAACGCACGGCATCGGCCACCGGCTCGTTATGATCATCACCGTCAACCAGAACGGTGAAAAGCCCCGTAATACTGCCGGTTCCGGCACCGGGGCCGGCACGTTCCAGCAGACGCGGCAGCTCGGAAAAAACACTCGGCGTATAGCCCTTGGAGGCCGGCGGCTCGCCGACGGAAAGCGAGATCTCACGCTGAGCCATGGCAAAACGGGTGATGGAATCCATCATGCAGAGGACATCTTTGTTTTCATCTCTGAAATATTCGGCAATCGCCATGGTTACATAAGCCGCCTGGCGGCGCAAAAGCGGGCTTTCGTCGGAAGTGGCCAAGACCAGCACCGACTTTTTAAGCCCCTCTTCGCCCAAAACATCTTCAACAAACTCTTTGGCCTCGCGGCCGCGTTCGCCAATCAGCCCGATGACCGAAATATCGGAATTGGTGTGGCGGGCCATCATAGACATCAGGGTTGATTTACCGACGCCAGAACCGGCAAAAATACCCATACGCTGGCCTTTGCAGATGGTCAGAAATGCATTGACGGCCTTAATTCCCAAGTCAACCTTGCCTTTAACCCGGTCGCGAAACTGCGCCGGCGGCGGCGATGATTTTATGAAATACGGTTTGGCGCCTTTAAGCAGCGGCCCCTTGCCGTCAATCGCCTCGCCAAAGGCGTTGACAATCCGCCCCAGCCAGGACGGATGCGGGTAGATGACCGGCTTGGCGTCCAAGACCTCGACCGGGCAGTTGACGCCGATTCCATCCATTGAATCATAAGGCATCAGCAGGATTTTATCATCTTTGAAACTGACAATCTCACAGGCAACTTTTTTGCCGCGGTTATTGATAACGTTGCAGCGGTCGCCGACGGCCAGCGGACTCAAAATGCCGCTGACTTCGATAAACAGTCCCTGCACGCCGCTTACTCTGCCGTAATAAGATGCGGTGTCAAGCTTGGCCAAAGACTGCAAGATATTGTCGGTTAACTCGCCCAAAGCGCCCTCTTAGTAAAAAACACAACTTATTGTATACAATAATATTCTGCTTTTTGCCAGAAATATCAAGGTTATCAACACCAAATCATGCCCGCCGGCAAAAAGCTGTTAATAATTATTAACAGCTCTAAACAAATCCGTTTTATGGCTATATAGTGATAGCATAAGTGGTAAATTGTTTGGAAAGGAAGCTGTGAGATGCGTGTTTTATTGGTAGAAGATGATTTTGCAATCTCGCAAAGCATCGAAACCATGCTCAAGAAAGAGGGCATGATTGTCGATACCACCGATTTGGGCGAAGACGGGCTTGAGATTGGCAAATTATACGATTATGACATTATCATTCTGGATCTGATGCTGCCGGATATGAACGGCTATGAAGTTTTGCGCAATCTGCGGGCATCCAAAGTCAACACGCCGGTTTTGATTCTTTCCGGTTTGAGCGAACCCGACAAAAAAGTCAAAGGTCTGGGGTACGGCGCCGACGATTATCTGACCAAACCTTTTGACAAGAGCGAGTTGTTGGCCAGAATTCACGCGGTTGTCCGCCGCTCCAAAGGACATTCGGAGTCAATCATCAATACCGGCGACGTTGAGGTCAACCTCGACACCCAGACGGTTACCGTCTGCGGCAAGCCGCTGCATCTGACCGGCAAAGAATACGGTATTATGGAGCTGTTGTCACTGCGTAAAGGCTCGACCCTCAACAAAGACCAGTTCTTAAACCACCTGTACGGCGGTATTGACGAACCGGAGCTTAAAATCATTGACGTTTTTATCTGCAAGCTGCGTAAAAAACTCGAAAAAGCCTCCGGCGGCAAAAATTATATTGAAACGGTCTGGGGCCGCGGTTATGTCTTGCGGGATCCCGACGAACCGAAAGAATAACGGTAAAAGCCTCTCGGATTATGAGAGGCTTTTTTATGCAGCATAACACAACGCCATTACCTGCCGGCTGCGAACGGAATCGGTGATTTTAAAGAAAAATTTTCCGGCCGGATACAACCGGCCGGTCGGTTTAGCGGCGGATTTCAAAACCTTCAAAGTTGGCCTGCAGATAAGCGAGCAGTTCTTTGTCGGCAAACGGTTTTTCGCAATCGTCTTCCGTGGTGGTTTTGTCGCTGTCCACCGGCCGGTATTTTTGCAAAAAGTATTTTTTTACGCCTTTATTTTTTAACGCTTCGGCTATCTGCCATAAATCCGCCGAGCTGATAAAACGCGGATCACAGGTCGTGCGGCACTCAAAGTCTGTTCCGGAAGCCAAAAGCAGATCCAGACTCTGCAACACCCGCGCCAAGTGGTCAACGCCGATAATTTCTTTATAGCGCGCGGCGTCAAACGGCGCTTTGATATCCAGTCCCACCCAGTCGACCAGGGGCAGTATTTTGGCCAAATGTTCCGGCCGGTAACCGCCGGTATGCAAACCGATTTTGTAGCCCAGAGCTTTGACCTCACGCATCTTGTCGGCCAGGCAATCCTGCACCAGAGGTTCACCACCGGAAAAAGTTACGGCGTCAAGCTTGCCGACCCGGGTTTTCAGGAAGTCAAAAAACAACTCCCAAGAAAAATCCGTTTCCCTGACAATCGGACGGATAGAAGCATTGTGACAAAAAGGACAAGACCACGGGCAGCCCTGCATAAAGACAACAGCCGACAAAACCCCGGGAAAGTCAACGGCGCTGAATTTCTCAACGCCGCCGACTACAATTTCAGACATTTTTTGTTTACGGATTATTCCGCCGCGATGTCCATCGCACCACATTCGCAATGGCAAGCGCAGCCGTCAATCGCCTTAAGTTCAGAAAAACATACACGAGAGCGGTATTCCGATTTTTTGCCGACATTAAATTCGGAGTACGGACGCAGATAGCCCATAACGCGGGTCCATACTTCGCAAGGCTGTCTTTCTTCATCTGCAAGTTTGATATCTTCAAAATTAACAGTATTCATTAGTTTTCTCCATATTTCTTGTTCAAAAATTAAAACTTAAGCAACATCTTTTCTTGACGCTGCGGCTCTCTTGGCTGCCTTCAACTCCTCATCGCAGATCGGGCAGTACTTATGTTCTCCTGAAATATATCCATGCTTGGGGCAAATGGAAAAAGTAGGAGTGATGGTAATGTACGGCAAACGGTAGTTTGTCAGGACACGTTTGACAATGTCACGGCAAACCTTGGCTGAGGATATTCTCTGGCCCATATACAGGTGCAAAACGGTGCCGCCGGTATATTTTGTCTGCAGGGTTGACTGCAAGTCCAGAGCCTCAAAGGGGTCATCCGTGTAACCAACCGGCAACTGCGACGAATTGGTATAGAACGGATTTTCTTTCGGGCCGGCCTGAATGATGTCAACAAAGCGCTTTTTGTCCTCACGGGCAAAGCGGGTGGTGGCACCCTCGGCAGGCGTGGCCTCCAAATTGTACATATGGCCGGTTTCTTCCTGGATTTTTACCAGCTTGTCGCGGATGTAATCCAGGAATTTGATGGCAAAATCCTGTCCCCACTGATCGGCAATATTGTGCTCGTCATTGGTGTAGTTGCGAATCATCTCGTTGATGCCGTTGACACCGATGGTCGAGAAATGGTTGCGCAAAGTGCCGAGATAACGTTTGGTGTAGGGGAACAAGCCGCCGTCAATCAGACGCTGAATTAATTTGCGCTTGATTTCCAAAGAGGTTTTGGCCAATTCCAAAAGCTCGTCCAAACGGGCATACAATCCGGCCTCGTTGCCTTTGTAAACATAACCTAAGCGGGCGCAGTTAAAGGTGACGACGCCGATGGAGCCGGTCTGCTCGGCCGAACCGAACAAGCCGTTGCCGCGAGCCAGAAGTTCGCGCAAATCAAGCTGCAGGCGGCAGCACATCGAACGAATCTGTCCCGGTTTCAAAACCGAATTGATGAAGTTTTGGAAATAAGGCAGACCGTATTTGGCCGTCATCTCAAACAGCAGCTCGGTGTTTTCGTCTTCCCACGGAAAATCCGGCGTCATATTATAAGTCGGGATCGGGAAGGTAAACGGACGACCCTTGGTGTCGCCTTTCATCATGACTTCCATATAGGCCTTGTTGATCATATGCATTTCTTCCTGCAGATCACCATAGGTGAAGTCCTGCTCCTCGCCGGCAATAATCGGATGCTGCGCACGCAAATCCTCCGGGCATACCCAGTCAAAAGTGAAGTTAGTGAACGGTGTCTGGGAACCCCAGCGGGACGGAACATTCAGGTTGTAAACTAGCTCCTGCATGCTCTGATAAACCTGTTTGTAAGTCAGTTTGTCTTTGCGGACATAAGGCGCCAGATAAGTATCTACCGAGGAGAAAGCCTGCGCACCGGCCCATTCGTTTTGCAGCGTACCCATAAAGTTGACCATCTGGCCGACGGCAGCCGACAAATGCTTGGCCGGACCGGCTTCAGCCTTACCCGGAACGCCATTGAAGCCTTCATGCAGCAGATTCTTCAACGACCAGCCGGCGCAATAAGCGGCCAGCATGCTCAAATCATGAATATGCATATCGCCGTTGCGATGTGCCTCGCCGATGGCTGCCGGATAAACATGGCTCAGCCAGTAGTTGGCGGTAACTTTGCCGGCAACGTTCAAAATCAGGCCGCCGTTGGAATATCCTTGGTTGGCGTTCTCATTAATGCGCCAGTCGAGTTTTTCCAGATATTCGTTAATCGAACTCTCAACATCGACCATAACTCTATGATCCTGGCGAGCCCGGTTGCGCTGGTCGCGATACAAAATATAGGCTTTGGCCGTGGCAAAGTAGTTGGCGGAAATCAAAACCTGCTCGACGATATCCTGAATCTGCTCAATTGACGGCAGGCTTTCGCTGAATTTGTGTTTCAGCACTTTTAAAACCTGAGCCGTCAGCAGCCGACTCTCATCATCGCCGAATTCCTTGGTCGTGGCGCCGGCTTTGTTAATGGCATTATAAATTTTGTCGCTGTCAAACGGCGCCAAAGTTCCGTCGCGTTTGACAACTTTTTCAATCCCGACTTTCTTGCCGGCTCCTGAAGATTTTTTATTCTCTGCTTCTGACATAATCCGTTTTTCTTCCTTAAACATTTTATCGTTAGACTCGCCATGTCGAATTTGACATTAAACATACAATATCTAGTCTTAATAAAAAGTAAACTCACTATATATAGTATGCACAATTTTTTTATGATGGTAAATAAAGAACAATAATTCCGATATCTTTTACTGTGGTTCATTCTAACTTTTACCCCCGCCGGCTCAACCGAAAATTAGTTAACAAAAAGGTGATTCCGCACTATCTATTTAAAAAAAGGCGATAAAAAAATTTTGAGGTTGAGGATAAATTTCTTAATAAAATTTTTATTTGGCAATCTGTCTAAAAATTTAGGTAATTTAAGCAAGAAATTAACCAATTTCCGACAATTTCCGAGTCGGATTTTCAACGGCGGATTCGACTCGGCCGGGAGGGTGATTTAACGTTACTTTTGTACGGACAAAAGTAACCAAAAACCGCCGGATATTTCATTCTTTAGAATGGCGGCACACCTCTACCTGTCATGCCTCCGAATGAAATGAGGATCGGGCATCTTCCGCTCTCTCACCTGTCATGCCGCCAAGGCAAGCATTCTTGCCTTGGCTAAGGCATCTAAAAGTTGAAGATCGCTTATCCACGTGAAGAATGCTTCCCGAGGAGCGATGACTGTTTTAGGATATGTCATTCTGAGGAGCAGAGCGACGAAGAATCTGTCCTGTCATGTTGAGCGGGAGCGAAACATCTCAGAAGAGATTCTTCGCTGTCGCTCAGAATGACAGTTTCCTTTATTGTCATGTTGAGGAGCAAGGCGACGAAACATCTCAATTTAACGTTACTTTTGTACGGACAAAAGTAACCAAAAGCCGCCGGGATAAGCGCTCCTCTTAACGCCCCGGCTGCGCCGGCATATCAGGCGCCGTAACTTGGCATCTTTGACAAGATGCCGCAGACAAGACGGCGATAAGGCTGACAGACCTGATTCCGGCTTGCCGGGGCTGATACGCGCAAAATCCCGGACCCTTAAGTATTTGTTCTTTTCCCCAAGAGGCAATGTGCTTAAAGGGAGATTCTTCGGGACTTGCGCCCCTCAGAATGACAGAAAAAGAATGTCATGTTGAGCGGAAGCGAAACATCTCAGAAGAGATTCTTCGCTGTCGCTCAGAATGACGGGGAAAAAGCGCTCGGGGCAACAAAAAGGAAAAAGCCTCCGTTTTTGACGGAGGCTTTCGGGTTAATTCGGCTGTTTGACGACGTCTTCGCCCAAGACTTCCTCGGCAATATATTCGTCCGTACACTGCCGGCCGACACAACGTTTTAAAACCGTTGCCTCCCGCCCCTCGGTCAAACCGCGCAGCTTTACCGACGGTACATAAACATCAGTAATCTTAATTTTAAAGGTAACGTAAGCCGTTGTCCCCTCTTCATCGGTCAGATAAGCTTTCAGCGTATAAGAGCCGACGTTGCCGGGCATTGCCATACCGACAAAGGCGCGTTTTTCTTCATCAAACATTACCCAGTCCGGCAGCGGCGAATCGTCAACCAACCCGGCTTTAATGGTGACTTTTCCTTTGAAATCCATCTTGTTCATAATCGCATCGGGAATCCGGACTTCAAACTTCCGGCCGCTTTCAAGCTCCAGATCCGGCAGCAGTTTTGACGATGACAGATTAACCGGCGGACGTTTAGCCGGAACATCAAGCAGATAGGGGCGATTGTCCGGCAAAAATTCGCCTTTGCGCCATTTTTCCAAAACACCGCGCAGATAAACGGCTATTTTGGACGGTTTTTCATTGAGCATATAATAAGGAATCGCGTCCATACCCAACGTGGCATATAGATTGCCCAAAGCATCCTGCAAATTAACATAGGCCAACAGCGCTCTGCCCTCATCGGCAACGGCGCGTGCCGCTTCAAGCTGAGATTTGGCCGCACGGGCGCCGTCCGTCATGGTTGTGTCTTCGGCAATGTCCTCGGAGGCTTTAGCCAGTTCATCGGCAATCCGGTAATCTTCCATTGCCGACATATACCGCGCCCAAGCGACATAAACCTGTGTCAAAACCAATGTCGTCATCCGCTGGCGACGCAGCGCTTCGGCTTCAAAATATTTGGGATCTTTGACATTTTCAAAGACTTCCAGACCAACCTCTTTGGCCTTGCGCGACCACATACGGTTATAGTAGGACGGATTGTTTTTGTATTTGACATTGCCCGGATCGGAAAAAACTTTGAACGAGGCAATGACCTCGTCAATATTGGTCACCAGATCGCGCACCCGGAGTTCCGGACGATTGGTCAGCGCAACCCATTCCATCTCGCTTAACGAGCTTTTGATTTCCGGCAGATCAAAATTGCCGTTTTCCCGACCGACGAGCTTAAATTCGGTGGAGGGATGAAAACCCATTAATGAAGCCAGACGAACCTCGGCAGTTTCAAAATCGCGTTTCAAGGCCGATAATTCTTTGACGGATTCCATATATTCACGCTTGCGCTCCAGATCAGCAACACTCAGGCTTTTGCCCTCTTTGGCCAGATCGGCCGACTGGGCGTTCAGTTCATCGACGTCAAGCGTCATATATTCGATCATATCATCAATCACCGGCAGTAAACGCTGGGCCGACAGGGCTTTCCAATACAAAACCCGCGTTTCCTGCATCAGGTTGTGAATAACCTTGCGGCTCTGTTCATAGGCAACACTGGTCTGATACCAGTCATCTTTACTTTGGTAATAAACCGTGCTGACATCAAGAATGTTCCAGGCCAGTTTAAGCTCGGAATCCATTGCGCCGGCGTTGCTGGTATTGACATAACCGGCGGAAGAAAAAATTTCCGGCAGACGGTTTGCGGGGTTTTGCCCGACTTCAATCATGCTCTGCTGATAGCTGACCAGCCGGCGGGTATAGTTATATTTTAAGGCAAGCGCAAAGGCCATATACATATCTATCGGCTTTTCGATGCGGCGCGGCAGGTTGGCGTACATCGACTGCATATCCGTATCGACGCGAATCGCCCTGTCCCAATCCGTATAAGCCGCCGGCGCCGGAACGTTTATCTCAACAACCGAATTGCCACCCTCCTTGGAACAAGCGGCAATCATCAGAGAAAAAACGCTGAGTAAAACTACTATTTTTTTCATAACCATACCCTGTCAAAAATAAACATCTATCGCTTAAGTTATATCAATATTTTGAATATTAACAGTATTTATTTGCTTTTATTCAACTTTGTTGTATAAAATTAATAAAAAAGACATTTTTATCTGCGATAATTAAGTTTCAGAAAAAATCAAACTTTCCAGAGGCCGAATGCTTGACTTATTAAACACGGTATTCAAATACAAGGAAAAAAGAAGCCCTGACAAACTGGGGCTTTATCCGGAGGCGATACATACCAACGCCATGCCGGAACGCCGCTATTTGTGGAGCTCGCGACTTCTGGTTATTTTTGCGGCTTTAAGCATCTGCCTCAATATGATGCTGGTTTCCGGTCTTTATATTATGCTACCGCAGCGCAGCTCATCGCCGTTGTTGTTTAAACACGACCGGATTTTCAGCCAGTTTGCCCTACTGGAAAAACAGGAGCGTCCTGCAGCCGCAATTGATCTCTTAACCGAATCTTTTATTGAAGAATTTATCCTGCTCCGCTATGTCATCTCGTCCGACTATGATGAGCTTCTGACACGTTGGGGGCGCGGTTCGCGTCTGTATTGGATGTCGTCACGGCTGGTTTATCAGAATTTTATATCCAACGACCTTAACAACAACATCAACCAGTTCAAACTACGCGGGCTGATACGGCTGGCAGAAGTGGAGTGGATAAAACCGATGTCGCGCGGGTTCTGGATGGCGCAGTTTATTACCATGGATTATTATCCCGGCGAAACCGTGCCGATTATTAACGTCTGGCGGGCATATTTGCGGGCCATGCTGGCACCGATACCCTATGCAAACAAATCTCTGCGCGACAAAAATCCTTTCGGTTTTCTGGTGACCAATTATTCAATGTCTTATGTCGGGACGCCTGATGATCCGGAAAGCTACTTAAATACCGCCAAAGACGTCAGAGCCGAGCTGTATCCGTATTAGTGAAAGGCTGCCGATGATCCTTTCCGCCCTGTTTCATTATCGCGACAAAAAAAGTCCGGACAAACTCGGACGTTATCCCGGCGATTTTCATATTAAGGCCTTTCCCGAACGGCGATATTTATGGACATCGCGGATATTGGCCATCTTTGCCGTTTTGAGCTTTTGTCTGACCATTATGCTGGTGATGACGCTGTATCTTTTAATTCCGCAGCAAACGGCAAAACCGATCTTTTATGTTTCCGACAAAGATTTGTATCATCTGGAAAACGCCCAGCCCTGGCAGACCAGCGCCTCATACCGCGATCTTTTGAGCGAAAAGTATATTACCGACTATATCAAAATGCGCCACGCCATTCCGATTTCTTCCGCCGATTTGTTTTACCGCTGGGATACGAATTCGCTGTTTTATTGGTACTCCGGGTTGCGAAACTACTATCAGTTTGTCAACAATCTGGATAATGACCAGCTGAAACTGTTTATTCGTCTCAAAATGCGGCGGCAGGTGGAAATAGACTGGATTAAAAAACTGACCGGCAATTTATGGGCGGCACAGTTCCGGACAATGACCTCGACCAAAGATATGCCGGAGCCGGACATCATCATCTGGCGGGCGTACCTGCGCATTTCTTATCTGGAATTTGACCGTTATGAAGATATTGAAAAAGACGACCGCGACAAACTCAACTACACATCAAATCCGTTCGGCTTCAAAGTTATCAACTACTCCGTCGCCTATGCCGGAAAACCCGAAAAAGCCGATGATTATCTGACCACCGCCAAAAAAGTTTTTGAAAATCTTGAAGACGTTATCAGATAATAAACATCTCAGCTCCACATTGCCGCAATATTCCCCGCCGTCTGAAGTTTGCAACGTTCGCTGCCGCGAACCGGAACAAAATCCGCTTCCAAATCCAGCGCCCAAATCAGCGGTTGATAATTGACCAGATCCCGTCCAAGCACGATATTATCATGATTGGCCACAAGATAATCCCGAAATCGGCCGATATCCTGAATATAGTGTTTAATCAGCCCCAAACGCCGGCCATAAGCATTCAGAGCCGTCACGATGACGGCCAGAGAGGCCAGTAAAAGCAGAGCGGCAAGCGGGTGAACCACCGCCGAAAACACAATCAGCCCCAGCCCGACAATATCTAAAACGAACAAACGTGCCGCAATCTTAAGCCAGCGGCGACGGAAGAAATTCCATAAAAACATTGCCGACAGGCAAATTACCGAAGTAACGCCCAAAACCGTAAACACATACCAACCATCGGGCCGAAATGCGGCAATAAAAGCCTCTATTATCGCGACCAAGGCCAAGCCCGACAGTAAATAACCGATATTCAGCTTAAAGCGGAATACGCCGAGCTGCCGCCGGATACCGGCCTCCAGATCTGCGGCAAACCGCTTAAACGGCAGTTTGTTGCTGCGATTGACGTTAAAAACGGTTTCGTGTGCCGGGAAAAGACGCCGCAGTGCTTTTTGCTCCCATTTCTCAAGGCTTTTAAGATTATCCGTGCGCTTGATCAATAAAATTGTGTCGCCGGCCTGCTGAATGTCGATAATATTTTTATTATAGAGTTCCAGCAGAAAACCACAGACCGATTTAACATCGAATCGATCAAACAACAGCAGCCGAACCGCCGCCGCGGTTTTGTTAAACTTAAGTTTTAACTGCCCTTTGTCTTTGGCAATGTAACGCCATGACACGGCAAACGAAAACGTTATGACCACCAGACCGAGCAAAGCAAAATAAATATCGCCCCGATTGTAAAAGGCCCGCATGATTTTTTGCCACAAACCGGGAACGACTAAAGCATTTTTATCAATGTTGGCAATTAAATGCATTCCCTCGCCGACAAACAACGGCCTTGAGGCAATATAGGCTGTTGCCGACGGACCGTTGGGACTGATGCTCACGGCTCCGCGATTAAGTTGCCGCGGTGATCCGAGCAACACAATTTGTTCCAGCAAGGCGCCGGGACGCGGTAAATTTAAACTGGCGCCGAGCCGGTCGACCACCAAATTCCAGCCATTGCCGCCGATATCCCAATAAAATTGATAGTAATTGCCGTAATCCCAAAGCAAATTGTCTACTACATATTCAAATTCGTAGGTATAAATTCCCGGCGGCAGACGATAATCATCTGCCGGGACCAACAAAATATTGCGACCGTTTGAGGTTAAATGGTATTCAACGGGCATATCGTTAACCCGCACTCCCAGAATAGAATAATCAAGGCGCTGAGATTTTCCGACGGCATTACGCACATACTGAGGCAAAATTTTGGTTAATCCGCGGTTAAGTTTCTCGCCGTTGGCTACCACGACAATTGTTTCTGCAAATTTAACCAATCCGCTCGGCAAAACCTCTATTGAATTCATCAAATAGGGAATATGCTCCAATGCCGGTACGGCTGCCGGTTGGTTATCCGGCGGCAGGTAGGCCGTTAGCAACGGGACATCGGGCGTTTGCTGCCAATTTTGGCGTTGCTGTTCAACATCGGGCAAAGATGCAGGTTGGGCAACATCATCTCTTTGACTATCGGCCGGCGATGAAACTCTGTTTAAAGCCTGGTCGTAAATTTTCTCAAAAAAGCTCTTTTGGCTTTCCTGCTCCATTTGCTGACGCATAAGACTGGGCAGATAGCCGACATTCTGATTAACCGTTTCCGGGTCGGCTTTGACGGCGTTCTTAAAACTGTCGGTCAGAAATTCCTTAAAATCGTTGAACTCAACTTCATGAACTTCCGGCTCCGTCTGTTCGGCGGGGGGCTGGTATTTTAAATTTTCATAACCGCTAACCGGTGTCACCCGCGCAAAGGCTGGCACCGCGGATATCAGCATGAAACAAATTGCAAGAAAAAGTTTTTTCATAACTTGACACTCGCCGTTTACAGATTCATCATTGCATTATATGATAGCGGAAAGTTGTTAAAAAGTTATAAAAAGGAGACGACATTTATGGACAATAATCAGGTTGGGGCCATTATCCTGGGCGCCGGAAAAGGAACCCGTATGAAATCTAATCTGCCCAAGGTTTTGATGCCGGTGGACGGCAAGCCGATGATCCGGCATATCATTGACACTCTGGAAGACCTCGGCGTTACCAAAATTGTTACCGTTATCGCGCCGGACGGTGATGCCGTTAAAAAAGAAGTAGCGCCCTACCCGACCTGCGTGCAGGAAAAGCAGCTCGGCACCGGGCATGCCGTTTTGGCGGCGCGTTCGGAATTCAGGGGATTTAAGGGCGACGTGTTGGTCATTTTCGGCGACCAGCCTCTTTATACCAAAGAAAGCATGCGTAAAATGCTGCGCAAACGCGCCCAAGGCTACTCGGTCGTCTGCATGGGATTCCGCCCTGCCGATCCGGCAAGATACGGACGTCTGGTCATGGACGGGGACAATCTGAAACGAATTGTCGAATTTAAGGACGCCACCGACGAAGAAAAGGCCATTACTTTCTGTAATTCCGGCATTATGTGTTTTGACGGCGAAAAACTTTTTGAAATTCTCGGCGCCATCAGCAATGAAAATGCGGCGCAGGAGTATTATCTTACCGATGCCGTCGAAATTGCCCTGCGGCTGGGACTCAAATGTTCGGCAGTCGAATGTCCGGTCGAGGAGGCATCGGCGGCCAACACGCTTGAAGAACTGGCTTTGCTGGAAGAATTAATTCAAAAGAGAAAAAAAACCGCATAATGGCTTTTATAAAAAAACACTGGTTCAGTTTTATCATCGGGCTGCTGCTGGCCGTATTCCTGTTGATGTTTATTCTGATTTTGATTGCACCCAAACAGGATGTACAAAAGCGGGGTTTTGTCGCCTGCTCGCACCAGCTGCTGGCTGATCTCGGTGAATGTGAACGCGGGTTATGGTGCAGCGGCAAGGCGGTTTTGCGGTGCAGCCGGTGTGATATAAAAGTTATCGGCCGGGGTTTGCAAAACTGGGCAAAAGGTTCTCAACCCGCGCCCTGGAGCAATTATATTTATGAAGCGGAAATTCCGCAAAACGGTTTTATTGATGAAGCGGCGCGGCAGGAATATCTGGCGCGTTTCCCCGATACCGAACAGGAAATGGAAAGACTGCATCTTTTGAGAAAGGAATTGGAAAATGAGCAAAACATTATCGAAAACAGCCAGGACCTCTGGCCCGAAGAAGACAAGTCTGCCGGGTTGGGATCTGACCGACCTGTATCAGGGGATTGACGATAAACAAATCGATAAAGACCTGGCGGCTTATCGAAAAGCGGCCGAAAGCTTTGCCAAAAAATATAAAGGAAAACTAGCAAGCCTTGATGCCGACCAATTTTTGAAAATGGCGCAGGAGGCCGAAAAGCGTTCGGTCTTGGGCAGCAAACTCGGTATTTTTGCTTATTTGAGCATGGTTACGCAGATGAAAAATGCCGAAGTGATGACTTTTTATCAAAACATCTCGGAAAAACTCAATGAGTACAGCAAACCGACAATCTTTTTGCCGCTGGAGCTGAACCGTCTGCCGCAGGCCAAAATCGACGAATGGCTGAGTGATGAAAAAGCGGCTTATTATGCGCCGTGGCTCAACCGGGTGCGTTTGTTTAAAGATTATGAGCTGCCGGAAGAAGTTGAGGAAGTTCTGCATGAAAAATCGGTTACGTCCGGCGAAGGCTGGGAGCGCCTGTATGAAGAAACTTCCGCCCGCCTCAAATATACCGTGGACGGCAAAGAATACAACGATGCCGAAATTGCCAAGCTGACGTTGGAAAAATCGGCAGAAACCCGCACCAAGGCCGGAAAAGAGATTGCCCGCGTCTGCACCGAAAACGCGCCGTTGTTTACGCTGAACTATAATATGGTGGTTAAAGACAAGGCCATCGAGGATATCAAACGCGGTTTCAAAACGCCGGTGGCATCACAGAATCTGGCCAACCGCGTTGATGACAAAGCCGTTAATACGCTGGCGGAAACCGTGCGCGCCAATTATGCCAATCTGGCGCATCGGTTTTACAAGCTTAAAGCCAAATGGCTTAATGTCAAAAAGCTGGAATACTGGGACCGCAACGCCCCGCTACCGTTCAGCGCCGACCGCAAATATTCATGGGACGAAGCGGTTGAAATCGTTCTGGCGGCATATAAGGCTTTTTCGCCGAAACTCTACGAACTGGCCAAAGACTTTTTTGACAAACAACATTCATGGATTGACGTGCCGCCGCGCGACGGCAAAAGAAGCGGCGCTTTCGCCATGCCGCTGCCGGAAGGATATCACCCCTACTTATTTTTAAATTTTACCGGTACGCAGAATGATGTTCTGACACTGGCGCACGAACTCGGCCACGGCTGCCATATGCGCCTGAGTTCCAAACAGGGTGATTTGAACGACGCCACGCCGCTGACACTGGCGGAAGTTGCCTCAGTCTTTGCCGAGATGCTGACATTCCAGTCATTATTGAAAAATACGACGGACGATAAAGAAAAATTGTGTCTGATTGCCGGCAAGGTTAATGATATGATTAACACTTCCATCAGGCAGATTGCCTTCCATTTCTTTGAGACAAGAGTTCATGACGAACGCCGCAAGGGCGAAGTTTCGCAAAGCCGGCTGGCGCAAATATGGCGTGAAGAAATGAGTGCGTCGCTCGGCAAATATGTTAATATTGACCAGGTAACCGAAAACAACTGGACACAGGTCGGACATTTCTTCTGGCGGCCGTTTTACGTTTATGCCTATTCTTTTGCCGATTGTCTGGTTAATTCGCTGTATCAGGTTTATCAGGAAAACAAAGTGCCCGATTTTGCCGACAAATATCTGCATATGCTGTCGCTGACCGGCATCAAGCGTTATGACGAACTTTTGAAACCATTCGGACTGAACGCCAAAGACAGCAAGTTTTGGAATAAGGGTTTAAGTCTTATCGGTGCTTATATTGACGAATTGGAACGGCTGGATAAACAACTCGGCAAAATAAAATGCTGCGGCAAATAATCGACATTGCCCGTGAATGCGGCGCCGTCATGCGGGAAGCCCATGCCGCGAAAATTGAGAAAAAGCAAGACAACCCGCGGAATTTGGTTACCGAATACGATATCCGAATTCAGGAGATGCTGAGGCAAAAACTGACGACACTGCTGCCGGAAGCGACTTTTCTCGGCGAAGAGGGAAAATATGATTTTCGGCGCGAAGGCTTTTGTTTTATCTGTGATCCGATTGACGGAACGACCAATTTTATCAAGAACCTGAAACACAGCGCCGTTTCGATTGCTTTGCTCAATAACGGCAAACCGGTTATGGGTGTTATTTATGATCCTTATCTTGACGAAATGTTTTGGGCCGAAAAGGGAAAAGGCGCCTTCTTAAACGGCAAAGCCATCCATACGACTGACGAACCGTTGGCAAATTCATTAATTGCCTTCGGATCGGCGCCGTATAATTCGGCACTGCACGGGCGGACAATTGCTCTGGCGGCCAAAAGTCTTGAACTCGGGCTGGATATCCGACGAGCCGGGGCAGCCGTACTTGATCTGGCTTATGTGGCGGCCGGAAGATACGGCCTGTTCTGGGAACTTGAGCTGCAGCCGTGGGATTATGCCGCGGGTTGTCTGCTGGTTCAGGAGGCCGGCGGTATTATCCGGACAGCGGAAAACAAAGAGCTGACGGATTATTTCGGCGTTTCTTCCGTGGCCGCCATGGCGCATCCGCAAACGGCCGCCTTGTTTGATTGACCGGCTGCAAAAGGCTAAATTTCACTTTTTTGTCGTCAGACACTAAAAAGTTGAGCATTTTCGTTATAACTATTCAATAGCCGAAAAATCCGACACCCAAAACCGAAAAATATGGTATATGAAAAATCACGCATTTAGAATAGTATATTCCTTGTAAGCATAACCAACCAAATATCTGCAAGGAGGAACTTCGACTATGTTAACCGGAACTGTCAAATGGTTTAATTGTAAGAAAGGGTATGGCTTTATTGAGCCTGAGACCGGAAATAAAGATGTGTTTGTCCATATCACACAACTGGAAAAAATCGGATTGAAAAGACTAAATGACGGACAGCGCGTCGGATATGAACTTTATGATGACCGCGGACGAATTGCAGCAGGAAATATTAAGATTTTGTAATTTTTTCTCTCACAACTCCGAAGGACTAAAAAACAAGAGAATTCTCTTGTTTTTTAGTCTGTAAAGCATCTTTCGGACAAGGAGGTTTATTATGCGCCTTTGGTATTGGATTGTTATTGTCGTATTCGTTTTTGTCGTCGGAATCAGTCTTTTATGGTAAAAAGTATCAAAATATCGTCAAATTTGACGCTGCAACGTCAAACTTGACGTTTTTTTATACTTTTTGCGTATAAAGTGCTTGACAAAAGCCGTCTTGAAGCGTAAAAGGACACTATCTTATCGCGGGGTGGAGCAGCCCGGTAGCTCGTCAGGCTCATAACCTGAAGGTCGTAGGTTCAAATCCTGCCCCCGCAACCAAAGAAATTCAAGGCTTTCGAGAAATCGAGAGCCTTTTGTTTTATCCAAAATGGGACACTGCTGGGACATTAAAGATAAAAAATACAAATAATCAGAAACTAATAACAACACAGAAACCCTCTAAAATAGACTTTTTTAGACTTGTATGTCCCTTTAGTGTCCCACAGAGTGATTAGCGCATATATTTATCCCGTTAATTCAATATAATATATATCAGGAAACATCAGCTTGTAAAACTTGTTGACATATATTCTGACTTCTTTTAGACTCTTTTTATCTATTTTAATTTATTAAAAAGGTATTGGTTATGGCGTCTATTGAAAAGAGAACAGCTAAAGATGGAACAATTTCTTATCGGGTAAAAATCAGAATAAAAGGATTTCCAGCGCAAACCGCCACATTTACAAAACTTTCATTGGCTAAAGATTGGGTTGCTCGGACTGAAACAAAAATAAAAGATGGAAAATATTTAAGTGAAATTCAAGCAAGAAAGCATTTTGTTTGGGAAATAATAGAGCGCTATAAGAATACGGTTCTTATTCATAAGAAGGCTATAGTTAAAGATTGGACTTCTCAATTAAATTGGTGGAATGACAAAATTGGTCAATATGCTTTGGCAGATGTTACTCCAGCGCTTATTTCTCAAATGAGAGATATACTTTCACAAGAAAATGGAGCAAAGGGCAAACCTCGGAGTAATGCAACAGTAAACAGATATCTTACAACAATGCAGTGTGTGTTTTCGGTTGCAGTAAAAGAGTGGGAATTGCTTGATGTGAATCCATTTTTTAGAGTGAAAAAATTACAAGAGCCAAGAGGTCGTGTTCGTTATTTGAGCAAAGAAGAAAGAGAAAGTTTGTTGGCTGAATGCCAGAAAGCATCTAATCCATATTTATATCCAGCTGTAATTGTTGCTTTGTCAACTGGAGCAAGAAAAATGGAAGTTATGAGCTTAAGGTGGGAGGATGTTGATTTGGCTAATGAAAGGGCTATCTTGCAAGATACCAAAAATGGAGAGAGAAGAACAATTAATCTATTGGGTGTCGTTAATCAGTTGATGCAAGATTTATATAATAAACGTCGAAAATCTGATATTTATGTTTTTCCAAGTCATGATGGGAAAAAGCCATTTGATATAACAAGAAGTTGGAAAGCTGCAGTTAAAAGAGCCGGAATAAAAGATTTTCGCTTCCATGATCTGAGGCATACCACCGCTAGTTATCTTGCAATGCAAGGAAAATCTATGGGTGAAGTTGCTGAAGTTTTAGGTCATAAAACTTTGCAAATGGTCAAAAGATATGCTCACTTGTCTGATGAACACAAAAAATCATTAACAGCAGATATGAATAAAGCAATTTTTGGAGAGTAGTATGAGATCTGATGAATATACAGAATTAAAAGAATGTACGTTGAAAAAAGCTCCAGATTACTTACCAGAAAAATTAAAAGATAGAATTAATGAAATTATCGAATCTATACGATATGTTCAAACAAATCCTTATGTATGCTATCGCAGTCTAAAATATCCTAATTTTCCGCCGGTTGTGTATGAAAAGGATTCGGATGATTGGTATAGATATTTGAAATATCTTAATAGATTACAAAGATGTTTTTGTTTGATTAGTAATGAGAAAGTTGCTGAGATATGGAAAACATTTGAAAAATATGCAAAATCTCATTTTGATTATTCTAGTCTTTATACTTGGATTACAAATAATTTTTGCCGCCAAATTAATTATGAACAAGATATACATCAATGGGGAATGTCTAGTGAAATACAGTCCAGCATTGATGCGCATATATCCATAAAGAGATCTCCAGAAGATATTTTAAAAAAGGCACAAGAACTATATAATATATTCAATAGTAATATTTCTCTAATAGCTCCAGATGGGGCTGATTGCTTTGAAGATTTAGATAAAAATAATCCTGAAGATCAAAAATTTTTAGATGAAAATGGTAATCCTCCATATAAAATCAATTGGGATTTACTTATCACTGATGATGAATATTTCGAATTTATTGACATTTTTAAGAAAATTCTAGAAAAACTTCATAATAGAGTAAAGCTCAAAGATTCTGAGAGATATAAAACAACTGTTTTTCTGCATAATCCTATATCAAGAAAAAAAGGTATTGATGGCGCTCAAGAAATTTATTTTGCACGTGAGTTATATATTAAATTTATGCAAGAATTTAATAGACCTTTGTATGGCACAATTTCATTAATATTGGAACACTTATTCGGTAGTACGTACACGGAAAATGAGGTCATAAAGTTTTGCTCCTCTGTTAGAAGGCGTTATAAAGGACTTGAAAAAGAAATAAAGTGCCAAGGATATGAACCCAAATTAGAAGATTCATTTATTTTATCAAAAATAGCTAATAATCTAAAAAGTGAAGATTCAAAGAAGAAAAAATAGCTTGAAACTCCATTATATTATAATCTGAAATTTATAAAAATACTCCATAGCAAGTGCAAAAAGCTTGCAATTAGTAATAATAAATATGGAGTATTTAAAATGATTGAAAATAATGTTCCTTCGCTTTTTACAATTAATGGATTTTGTGAAAAGCATTCTTTTTTAACCCCTTCAGCGTTGAGAAATAAAATCTTTTATTCGTCTCAAAATAGGATGGATGAATTTAAGGTTACATTGAAGTTGGGCAAACGAGTTTATATCAATGAATTAAACTTTTTTAATTGGTTGAACGCCATGAACGGAGGTGCTCATGACTAATACTCCGTTAAAAGCAATTAAAGCCAGATGTCTTGATTGTTGTGGTGATGATCATCCTCGTAAATGTGTGTGCATTAATTGTCCGTTATATCCATTTAGATTGGGAAAAAATACGCTACTTCCTAAAAGGCAAATATCAGATAGCCATCGGGCATCTTTAATGAAAAATATCCAAAAAAGGTGGGAGAAATAGTAATGGAAAAAAAGGAAAATCGTAAACTATTAACTAATTATGTTAAAAGTCAGTGTGGAACAGGTTTTTTATCAATTAAGCATTGCTCTAAGCTGAGTAACTCTTTAGTTAATAATATAATATATAATTTAAATAATATATATACATCCAAATGGAAAGAGCTTAATAAAATTGATAAAGTAAAACTATTTTTTGAACATATAGTTGATAGTTCTTGGAGTGCTATAACGCTTCGTTTCTCAGAAGATTTGGTAGCCAAGTGCATTTATAACACCAAAATAACAGATTTTATTCGTAGACGCCTCAACGAGAATTTTAAGAATCGGCTAGGATATGTTCCGGAATACCTGTTTAGCCTAGAGTTTGATAATAAAATGTTTCATATTCACGGTGTGATTAAACCGGATAATAATTTTGATCTTATTAAAAAGATTCTTAAAACAACGGCTTTTTCTAAAAAGAATCGGGGTTTTCATTATCCTGAGCAATTTAAGCTTAGATGTAGAATGATTTATAGTCCTAAAGGTTGGGGGCGTTATATTTTGAAAAAAAGCTATCACCCAAAGTTTGATATTTATATTTGCAATCCCATAACACGGCAAATCGCAAAAAAATATTGTGAACTTCTTAGCTCAAAAAACATTCATAACGCTATCAGGCTTACTAATTGTTCTAAAGTAGATTAAAGTAGATTGAAAATACCTTTGAACTAGTACTACAAAAATTAGGAGATATAACATGATTTATGGATATATTCGCGTCTCGACTGACAAACAAGACTGTGAAAATCAAAAATTGGGTATCGAACAAAAGGCAAAATCTCTGAAGCTCAAAATTGATAAATATATTGAAGATGCCGGTGTTTCCGGAACTGTTAAGGCAAAAAACAGAAATCTTTGGAAAATTGTTCAGAAAGGCAAACACGGAGATTGGTTGATAACATCAGAATTGTCCAGGCTTGGACGTTCAACCGTGGATGTGTTGGAAACTTGCGGTATTTTAGCGCAAAAGGGAATAAATGTCTGTTTTGTAAAACAAAACATCGGTTTAGACCAATCTCCGATGGGTAAAATGATGTTAGCCATAATGTCAGCCTTTGCGGAAATGGAAAGGGATTTAATTTCAATGCGAACTAAAGAGGCTTTGGCGAGAATTAGAGCTAATGGAAAAACTCTTGGCAGGAAGTTAGGAAGTAAGAATAAACACTACAAATTAGAAGGGAAAGAGCATACTCTAAAAAAACTGTTACAAAACAACATATCTAAACGAGAAATATGCCGAAAACTGAGCATTTCATACCCAACACTTCGAAAATATAGCAAAATATAAGAAAAAGCTAACGAACCATATTATTTTAATATCTCCTTCTAGACATATTATCAAGTATAAAATCAATATTTTAAGGGCTTTGAACCAAATCAGGATCAAAGCCCTATGTTATTTGCTGCTGTTGTTTCTAACCTTCGTTTCTTTTTTTAATGATAGTGCTCGAGGATAAACTATCGTTGTAGATGAGGTGTTTATGAAATCAGAGGAAGTAAATTATAAAAAAAATTTTTGTGAAAAATATTTTGACAGTGGTTGTTGGGACTTTGATGTCCTTAACAAGGTAGATGTTTTACTTAAAGATAAAAAAGGAAATTATCTTTTATATATAGAAACAAAATTTATTATAAAAAATGAGGCTGAATATAGAAGCGCATTGGCTCAAGTAATTATTACAAATAAAAAGCAAAATCGCATTATGAATAAAGTGGCCCTTGTTTATCAGGATAATAAAAAAAATGATATTTTAGAGATTATAGATTGTTCTGATAATAGCATTATGTATAACAATGATATAAATTGGAAATCAGAAATTCCAAGTCATCCGACAAAAGATGCAATTGACAGAATCAATGACCGTATTAAAGATAAAATAACACGTTATGTTAATGAAGAAATAAATGAAATATATTCTCGAATTAAAAAAGGTCAAGATACTAGATTTGATATAACTGAAAATAATGTCCAAGGTGTTTACAATCATTGGAAAAATGATGTGTCTTTTCGTGAAAATATAGTTGATGAACAAGATTTAATAAATCTTTTTCTGGTGGATATATTGAATGGGACAACTTATAAAAAGTCATTTTATGAAGATATTGAGGAAAATACGCTATTTGGCAAAGAAAAAATAGGAACAAGAGAGATAGATACAGAAAATGATTTAATTAGAGAGGGAACTAATTTAAGTAAGTATTCTATAGTGTACAATGCTAATAGGCAAGTGGATGGTATAAAATATGAAGGAAAATATAATTCAATATATTACACTATTAAAAATGCCGAAAAGTATCATGAATTCTGGAAAAAGTATAAAAGACCACCAGAGAAACATGAATTTCTTAGAATTATAGAAAGAAGTGCAAGGTTATATTCCGATAAATATAGGAAAGACACCGGAGGAGAATATACTCCTAGTTGTTTTGTGGTAAAACAAAATGAAATATTGTCACACTATTATGATATGAACGATTTTATAGTATTTGATCCTTGCGCTGGTGTAGGAAATTTAGAAAATCAGTTCGGAAAAGATTATAAAGAATATTGTTATCTTTCTACACTTGAGCAAACAGATGTAGATATATGCAAAATTAAGGGATTTGAAAATTCAGTACAATTTGATTATTTACAAGATAAAAATCATCCTCAATTCAAATACAAGGGAATGCAACTTAGTGTAACTGAGATTTGTCAAAGAGAAAATCGGAAGTTGATGGTTATAATGAATCCACCATACCAAAATGTTGCGGGTAAAAAATATAATTTGGCTATAGAATTTTTTAATAAGGTATTAACTTTAAAGCCCGAGGTGATTGTTTTTTATTACACTATGGAAAGCTTTTTCAGAGATGAAAGAATGCACTATTTGAATAGCAATTATAAAATTATCTCTCATATATTTAGCAATGCAAAAACAACTTTTTTATTATCAGAATGGCCGATTAGCCAGATTATTTTTGATAAAAATCAAGGTGCTGAAATTGATAACAAAAAAGTTGTTGCCGACAGATATGAATTGGATGAAAAAGATGACATATTAGTTTATAAAAAAACTTATGTTTATGATATTGCTAGACCATATTTGATAAAATCTATAGAAAAAGAAATTAAAGATCATATGTTTGGAAGTATTTTAGGTCAATGGAGTTATTTAACTCATGTTTTGGTTATAGGAAATGGAGGAAAGGAAAAAGATAACAAGATTACAGTAGAAAATTTAGAATATGTTTTGTTATCTAAAGGAATAAATTTTAATACTCATGCAAAGTATTTTGAGAGAAACTACCATTGTTATAAAGGAAATATTAGAGATATTCCTTCAGAATTATTTAATGATGCTATCATGTTTTCTTTATTTTACAAGAATAATCAATTTACAAATAAGGGACAAAAAAATTATATTATGCCTTTTAATGCTGAAGAGTTAGATTGCAATAAGAATGATTTAAATGTGTTGTTTACGAATAGTGATAGTGTGGATTTGTTTTCATCACAAAGAGAATATAAACCATTTGATTTTAGAGAGTGGTTAAAAAAATTTGAATTTTCTTTTGAAGCGCAAAATTTATATGATTCAGCTTTAGAAATATTCAAATTTTATCATCGCAATAAAGATTATTCTAATAAAGATTGGAATGACAGTTTTTATGATATTACAAATGCTATTATGGGAAAAGATATTTCCCAATTTGGTGAATTAAAAATAGAAAATGATACAAGAATAACAAAAACTAAAACCACAAAAGGAACAAAGGGGTTTGGAAGAAATACAGTTAAATATGTCATAAATTCAGAATATTTACCAATCTTTGAGCATTTTTTTGATGCAAGAGATAGCCTAGCTAAAAAAATTAACAAACAGTTAGTTGATTGCGGATTATTACTCTGGGAAAGAGAAAATATATATTAGTTATATAAATCAATGTTTGCTACAGACAGTCGTTTTGCTATATGCCAAAATTTAACTATACTTGAGAGCCTAGAGTTGGGCATTCAAAAGAGTAGAGTATTTCATTTACAAGATTAATGTCATAGATTTGTTTTAGGATTATGAATTCCATGATTGTATCAAGCTTAATACTATGGGAAATCGTATATCCGGCAGAATTAAGTAAGGTTTTAGCGTCGTTGATATTAAGTTTTAATCCTATGATTAGGGCAAAAATAGTCGCTTTTCTGGGCTGATAATCATTATCGCTTCTTATTTTTGAAAATAAGCGTCTGTCTAAATTGGCATTTTTGTAACAGTCTGTTTCTGATATTCCTTGTTGTTTAATAAATCTAAATAACATCTGAGAAAATGTAGGTTCCATTGAGTTTATGAGATCATCTTCTGAAATATCTGGTAGTTCTTCTTGATAAAAGATAACAATATCTTCAGGTTCTGGTCTATAATATCTATCCAGATATGATCTTAATGACTTTGATAATAGTTGTTTATTTTCCTGCATATTTTCCTCTTTCTTCGTAGCTTTAGTATTATTTATTTTTTTTTATATAGTAAACAGAAAACGGTTGAGCTATTTATAACCCAACCGTTTTTTACTTTGCCTGTTAGAATGTATATCTTACGCCTGCAGAAAATTCGGTGATATCATCAACAGCATCAGAATCAATTAAAACATGACGGATCATGCCTCGGATGGCAATATTTTCATTAAAGTTGTATTGAGCTCCGGCACCAAGTCTATATCCCAGTTCATCTTCGCTTTCTTTATATCCAAATCCTTTAATTTCAAAGTCATATTGTCCTAAACCAAGAGAACCAATTAAATCCACTTTTTCATTCAGAGGCAGATATCCTTGAGCGTCAATACCATAAGCTTCAAAGCTCGTTTCAAGACGGTCTGTTGCAATGGGATGTCCGGCTATTGACAGCGCTGACATTTCTCCTTTTTCTTCATCTGATTTTTGATAAAAAGCTTCAATGCCGAAATTTTTATTAAATTTTGTTCCTAAATTTACTGATAACGAGTTGAAACTATCTTCAAATAAATTATTAGGCACTTGAACTCCCTCAACAACAATATCATTTGTTGAAGCTTTAGAATAAGAATAATCCAAACCAACATAAGGTTTTAATTCAATAGCGTTAGCGCTGGTTGAAAATATTGATGCAGCAATACCTGCTAATAATAAACTTTTTTTCATTTTTGAATCCTTTATAAAAGATGTTACCTTATGAAGCTACAATTATTGCGTTTAAAATGGGTCGCTTGAAAGGCGACATTTTTTGTCATGATTTGGTATTATCTTTCTTTTATTGTGATTAAATAAGACTTGATTGTTTTGATATTATAAGCTAATAAAATTCTACTTTTATAAGATTTATTAACAGTTTTGTGATCCTAACTTCTTGAAAAGACTCTAAAAATAAAAATATTTCATTATTTTACAGTGTGTTAGTTGATTTTTAATAAAATTTTTGATATAGTATAAATATAAATGAGGGAGGGCGACATGGCGACAGCGATTGATGTTGCAAAGTATATGATTATACGTGCAATGAAAGACGAAGATCCTATTACTAATATGAAAGTTCAAAAACTTTGTTATTATGCTTTGGGTGTTTATTCTAAGTTATCTAACGGTAAAAAACTTTTTAATGAAAACGTAGAAGCGTGGCAACATGGTCCAGTTGTTAGAGAGGTTTATAAGGAATATGCTCGTAAATCTAATGGAATAACTATTCCGGATGATTATTCTGATTTATCCTTTAATAATTTAGAGCAAAAAGCTGTTGACATAACATATACTTATTTTTCTCAGTATTCGGCATGGAGGCTGAGGGAGATGACACATGCAGAAACACCATGGAAACGAAATTATGAGGAAAGCAAGAAAAACATAATACCTTTCGAAGATATTAAATCTTTCTTTGATAAATCAATAACTATAAATTGATGAGATTACAATGGTCTCCCTTAAATACAATAATGATGCCGTTGATTCACCAGATACTTTTCAGTTTCAAGAAACTTCAGAAAGTACAGATGAGGCTCATCCTATATTTAATTTTGAGCCAATATCCTTGCATGCAAATGAAGCAGATATAAACCTAATAAAAACTAAAGAAACATCTCATAATTTTTTAAAACGTATTGAAAAACTATCTAGTATGACATGGAGTGATATCAAAAAGTCTCCTAGAGATAAGTATGGATTTGAATTATTGCCTTTTTCTTGTATTCATGGTTGTTCTTGGATGCTTAGTGATTTAAAGAAAGCGGGTATAAAAAAAGTAATGGTTTTTAGAATCCAAAATAGAGGGGTATCTCGGATGTTAGGAGCAAGATTTGGGAAAGAATTTAAAGTATATTGTTTTGATAATGATGGTGATTTGTATGACCATGATTGATTTTTCTTGTGGGGCAATTGTGGGACAATGATTTTTAAAAATGGCAAAAATAGAGAAGAAATAAAAATAAATTGATATGATCTAACATTTTGATTTTGTTGTTCTTATTTGTTTTTATTGTTTACCCTTTATAAGGATGTTGATTTCTCATAACCTGAAGGTCGGAGGTTCAAATCCTCCCCCCGCAACCAGTTGGTAGGCTTGGGTTTGCTTAGATTTTGGCAATTTTCCAAGCCTTTTTTGTTTGCCTTTTTATCTCTGCCAAAATTGCTAATTTTCGCCCTTTTTTCCAAGGAATGCTATTTATTCTGTTACTCATTTGTTACTCCGACTTAAAAGTATGAAAAAACTTTAATCGTTTTTTCGGCGTATTTTTAGCGTTATATTTTGACTTTGGTTGACATTTTTGATTTTGCCTGCTTAAGTCAGATATAAGCTGTTATGTTTCGGCAATAATTTTTACGAAAGGAACACCCGTGAAAAAAATTTATATTCTGTTGCTGTTGTTATTGTTGCAGGCCTGTTCGCCGGAAACACCGGACGGCGGGATTTTGATTGAAAATACCCGGCACGAACCGATATATCTGCAAATAGAGCAGCCTAAGGAAAACGCTAACGGAAAACTGGCCGTTATTCAGCACGGTCTGGCCTCCGATATGGAACACCCGGCCGTCCAAACGGCAAAAAAAGCTTTTCTTGACAACGGTTATACGGTTATTTTGTTTGACAGCCGCTACTCGCTCGGCAAAAGCGGACAAGATGTTGCCAAGGTGCGCCTGTCAACCTTTGCGGAAGATTTACAGACTGTCATTAACTGGGCAAAGATGCAAAAATTTTATGCCGAACCTCTGGCGCTGGCCGGACATTCGCTCGGCGGGGCGTCCGTTCTGCAATATGCCGCCGCACACCCGGAACAAGTCGGCCTTTTAGTGCCGATAACCCCCGTTGTCAGCGGACAAAAATGGGAAAACTCCTGTATGGTCAATATGAAGGATTTTTGCACCGACTGGAAAAACAACGGCTTTTACAATTATGAAACGGTCGTTATTCCGTATCAGGTGGTTGAAGATGCCAAAACATATGACGCGTTACAGCTGGCCGACAGCATTACGGCCGATACTCTGCTGATTACCGCCGCTCATGATACGGTTATTACGCCGGAAGACGTTAAAGAATTGTACAATGTCATGCCGGGACAAAAGCGGCTGGCGGTTGTCCCAAATAGCGGGCATAATTTTGAAACGCTACAAAACCAAAAGGATTTGTATAATTTTATTGCCGACTTTTTATAATTAAAAAGGCCTGTTCCCGATTAAGAGAAAGGCCTTTTTAAGTTTGTTCCGATACTTTTGCTGTCATTTACTTATCCAGTTTTGCCTGAGATTTTGGTTTTATTCCCAAATCCTCGGCCAGTTGTGCATATTCTGCGTATGTCAGCTCTTGTACACGGTAAAGTTCCGCAGCCATTTTAACGGCCTGTCTGCGCATTCGCAAAGATGAATTGCGGGTAACCAGATTAGCGTCATCACCGGCGCTAAAATCTTTTAAGATTTTTACGCCGTCTTGTCCGGGTTTGTCAGAAGTAACCGAAACAGCAGCAACTTTTACTTTTTGATCATCAGGATTTACCGTTTGAGAGGCATTTGCCCTGACTCCAAATGCCAGTACCGTACATAACAGTACAAAAACAATCTTTTTCATCTTATAAAAAATTAAAAATAAATAACCGTTTTGTAAAATATCGCGCTTGATAAATTTTGTCAATATTTTTCCAAAATTGCTGTTTTGCCGGAACAATATTCTGCTTGCCAGAACAATGCGTTTTGTTCTAAAATCAAATCCGCCGGAATAATGACGACGAAAGGACAGGCTATGAAAATATTTTTAACCGGAGGCAACGGCAATATCGGCTCTGCCATCCGCAATTTGTATCAATCCAAAGGTCATGAGGTTTACGCACCTTCCAGTAAAGAGCTTGATTTGGCCGATATTGCCGCCATCGGCCGTTATTTTGAGCAGAACGGACGAGATTTTGACGTTATTGTGCATTGCGCCGGTTATAACCCGGTTGCCGCAATTGAGAATATTACGCTTGATGATTTTAACAAAACACAAAACATCAACCTGACGGCGCTTTTGGAAATAACCAAACAGGTTTTGCCGCACTTCAGGCAACGGCAGCAGGGATATATCGTCGGCATTGCCTCGCTTTATGCCTCAACCTCGCGGGCCGAGCGCGTAGCCTATGCCTCATCCAAACATGCTCTGGTCGGTATGCTGCAGACGATGGCGATTGAACTCGGACGATATCATATTTTATGTAACAGCGTTTCTCCCGGGTATGTTGATACGCAAATGTTTCGCGGCCGCAATACGGCAGACAAAATTAATGAAATCATCAGCCGCATTCCGCTCGGACGATTGGCAACGCCCGAAGATATTGCTGCGGCCGTTTATTTTCTGGGAAGCCCGGAAAACAAATATATAAGCGGACAGGATATTATTGTCGACGGCGGTTTTATGGCCGGCGGATTTCAATAGTATTTTTTAACGGACGAAAAGGACTTGGACGATGAAAATTGTAATTATCGGCGGCGGTGCCGGCGGCCTCAGCTGTGCTGCCAGGCTGCGCCGGCTTGACGACAAAGCCGAAATCACGGTTTTGGAACAAACGGACGAAGTATCTATTGCCAATTGCGGCCTTCCTTATTATGTCGGCGGCGTTATTGCCCTGCGCAACAAAATGCAGGTGGCAGAAACATCTGTACTGACTAAAGTTTTTCGCATCAATCTCCGGCTTAACTGCCGGGTAACCGCCATAGATCCGGCGACCAAAAAAGTAACGACGGCCGACGGCAGTGAATATGCTTATGATAAACTGGTTTTGGCAACCGGTGCGGCACCGATTGTTCCGCCGCTGGAAGGACTTGACCGGCTGCCGTGGTTTACGCTTAAACATTTGGCCGATGCCGATAAGATTAAAAACCTGATCAAAGATAAAAACATTCAGACGGCAGCAGTTATCGGCGGCGGCTTTATCGGGGTGGAAACGGCTGAAAACCTGAATCATCTGGGTATTAAAGTATCATTGATTGAAATGGCGCCGCAAATTTTACCGCCGCTTGATGAAGATATGGTACGGCCGCTGCAACATGAACTTGGAAACAACGGTATTATGCTGTATTTGGGTAACGGTCTTAAAGGTTTTGAGCACAACGGCGTTATTCTTAATTCGGGAAAAAGAGTGCCGGCGGATATGGCGGTTTTGGCTATCGGCATCCGGCCGGAAACGGCTTTAGCTCAAGCCGCCGGTATTGCTACCGACGCGCGCGGTGCCATTCTGACCGATGATTATATGCGCACCAATCTGCCGGATATTTATGCCTGCGGTGATAATGTTGCAGTGAAAGATTTTGTTTCCGGACAAAGGCAAACAATAGCGCTGGCCGGGCCGGCAAACCGTCAGGGACGCCTGATTGCCGACCATATTGCTGGGCAGGCTTATCCTTACACCGCAACCCAAGGCACCGGCGTGGTCAAAGTATGCGGTCTGACCGCGGCCTTTACCGGTAATAACGAAAAACAACTGCAGCGGGCGCAAATTCCTTATCATAAAATGTTGATTAACGGCACCGGACATGCCGGTTATTATCCCGATGCCAAAGATCTGACCTTAAAAGTATTGTATGACGACGAGGGAAAGATTCTCGGCGCTCAAGCCGTCGGTGCCGAAGGGGCCGACAAACGGATTGACGTCATTGCCACGGTTATGCGCCTCAACGGCACGACCAAAGACCTGCGCGATGCCGAACTCTGCTATGCCCCGCCCTATTCCAGCGCCAAAGATCCGGTCAATATCATCGGCATGGCCATTGAGAACCTGCGCGCCGGTTTATATCGTCCTTATTTCGGCACCGATTTCGGCGATATGCTGGTTTTGGACGTCCGGCCGGCCGAGATGTACCACGCCGAACATATTGACGGCGCAATTAATATTCCGGCGGCGCAACTACGCGACCGACTTCATGAACTGCCCAAAGACAAAACCATCATGGTGCATTGTGTTAAAGGCTATACCAGTTATGTGGCCGCACGTATTTTGCTGCAAAACGGTTTTGACAATGTTTTGAGTTATGCCGGCGGCTGGAAACAGTATAAAGCCCTGAAAAATTTGGATTCCGAAACCGGTGGGGTTTCCTGAACCGCGTGAACAAAAATATTCCGGCCCTTTACAAAAACGGCCGGAATATTTATTCGGATATACACCTCAGCAGATTATTTCCAGCCGGCAATCCATTCGTCAATTTCGGCTGCCGGCGTAATCATACGGTTGCCGCCGTTTGAATCAAATAAAATTTCTTTAGACGCAATGACATCAGCGCCTTTGGCCGCCGCGGTCATGTCTTTGATAACGTGTCCCGGCCAGCCGGCGTTGGTCATATAAAGCACAACGTCTTTACCGCTTAAATCAACCGTATCAAAAAAGGTGGCGACGGCCGGCGCCATAGTATACCACCAGGTCGGCGTGCCGATGACAATACGATCATAATCGGCCGGATTGACGCCCAAAGGCTTAATAGCCGGGCGGTAGCCGCTGTCAACTTCTCTTTTGCCTTGCGCCGAAACCTCGTTCGGGCTGCCGGTATAAGGCGTTACCGTTTCAATGCGGACGATATCTGCCGGCACAGCGGCGGCAATCCGCTCGGCAATACTTTTGGTGTTGCCGGTGTGAGAAAAATAAACCACCAGGGTTTTGGAATTATCGGTCATTATATCCTCCTCTGCGGCCGCAACCGGAAATGCCGTCATAAGCAACGCGGCCGCCGCGGCCATAATCTTTACAATATTTTTATTCATTATCCAGCTCCACCAATTCATAATCCCTTGAGCCGAGGCCGATTGATTCGGCATAGGGCAGGATATGGCGGCCGTTTTGGCGCTCGACACGGGCGATAAAGTGATCACGTCCCGGATCCGCCGACGACCATATCTTGTCAATACAGGCCTGATCCACCGCAACCGGATCGATTGACGCCAAAATACCGATATCGGCCATGCACGGAGCTTCGGGGTGAGAATCACAGTCGCAGTCGACCGACAAATTGTTCATCACGTCAATATAAAGGATATTGCCTTTCATATAATCGGCAACAGCTTTGGCTGCCTCGGCCATGGATTCCAAAAAATCGTCCTGAGCCGGCAGTTTATCCCAAAGTTCCTCCGGTTTGCGCGTAGCACCGGCGGTGTGAATATAGGCCTTGCCGGCGCTTGAGGCAACGCCGATGGACTGGTTTTTCAAAACGCCGCCGAAACCGCCCATTGCATGACCTTTGAAGTGAGCCAGATTTAAAATCGAATCGTAGTTTTGCAAATGCCGGCCGACAATATCAACATCCAGATGTTTGCCGCCGGCCGGTATTTCCATATCGCCTTCGCTGTCCATCAGGTCGACTTCGGCAATTTTGTTAAAACCATGTTCCTCTATGGCGCCGAGATGTGCCGCCGTGGTGTTGCGACGACCGGCATAAGCCGTATTGCACTCAATGATTTTTGCGTTTAATTCTTTGACCAGCTTGCCGATAAGTTCCGGTTTCAGATAATTATGCCCGCCCGGCTCACCGGTGGAAATTTTGACGCCGATACGGCCTTTAAGCTCCCGGCCCAGTTTTTTATAAATTTTTATTAAGCTGTCCGGCGTGATTTCTCTGGTAAAATAAACAACTGATTTGCTCATTTTTTTCTCCTTATCATTTTTTGATGATTATAAAATAGTTCTTAGAGTATACTCAAAGTCAAGATGTTTTTTTAATTATTTAATATGGCTGCAATTTAACAACTTATCAATATTTTGGCCTTAAGATTATGTTATATCATCTTTTTTTATGGAGAACCTCATGCGCTGTCTGTTTGTCCTGTTGATGCTGCTTTGCCCGAATCCGGCGGCTGCGGCCGAAGAAGCCGCCGGCTTTTGGGCATGGTTTGAAGGTATGAACGCCCTGACGGTGGTATTTGCCAGCTTGTGCATATTTGCCATTGCCTATCGTTTTTACGGTTTGTTTATTGCCAACAAAGTTTTGCGGCTGGACGGTACCAGGGTCACACCGGCGGTCAAGTACGCCGACGGGCATGATTACGTTAAGACCAATCGCAACGTCCTGTTCGGACATCATTTTGCTGCCATTGCCGCGGCCGGTCCTTTGGTCGGGCCGGTGCTGGCGGCGCAGTTCGGATTTATGCCCGGGGCTTTGTGGATACTTATCGGCTGCGTTCTGGCCGGCGCCGTGCATGATATGGTCGTCATTTTTGCCTCGGTACGCCACAAAGGCGAAAGTCTGGCCACGATTGCCGAACGCGAAATCAACCCTTTTACCGGAACGGTAGCGGGATTTGCGGTGTTGTTTATCCTGATTCTGACTTTGGCCGGTTTGTCGCTGGCCTGTGTCAGCGCCATGCATAATGCACCGTGGTCATTGTTTATCGTCGCTATTACCATGCCGATTGCGGTATTGATGGGTATTATCATGCGCTATAAAAATGACGGTGTGCTGCTGGCCAGCATCATCGGCATTGCTCTTCTGGTCACGGGAATTATCACCGGCCATGGTTTGATGCAGCCGGAGGTGCTGGGCTGGATGTTTGACTGGGACAGGGAAACGGTTTCCGTTGCCATTCCGCTTTACGGTTTTATTGCTTCGGTGCTGCCGGTATGGCTTTTGCTGGTGCCGCGGGATTATCTGTCCACTTATCTCAAAATCGGCACTATCCTGATGCTGGCTTTGGGTATTATTTTTGTGCGCCCGGATATTACCATGCCGATGTTTACGCCGTTTGTTAACGGCGGCGGACCGGTTATCAACGGGCCGGTGCTGCCGTTTATCTTTATCACCATTGCCTGCGGCGCAATCTCCGGCTTTCATGCGATTATCGGCACCGGAACCACCCCGAAAATGATCGGCAACGAAAAGGAAATTTTGTTTGTCGGCTACGGCGCCATGCTGACCGAAGGCTTTGTCGCGATTATGGCGCTGATTGCCGCCTGTACGATGATGCCGGGTGATTATTTTGCCATTAACGCCACGGCTGAGGCCTATCAAAATCTGCTGGCAGCACATCCGGATTTTGCCGTGGCTGACCTGCCCTATTATGAAGACCATATCGGCATTGATTTGCACGGCCGCACCGGCGGCGCGGTATCGCTGGCCGTCGGCATGGCGCATATCTTCCGCAACCTGCCCTACATGGACCAGCTGGTGGCCTACTGGTATAATTTTGCCGTGATGTTTGAGGCGGTCTTTATCTTAACGGCCGTTGATGCCGGAACCCGCGTCGGACGCTTTTTCTTGCAGGAAATGCTCGGCAAGGTTTGGCCGAAATTCAACAACAAAGAATGGCTGCCGGGAATTGTCATTACCAGCGCGGTGTTTACGTTCCTGTGGGGATATCTGGTTTATACCGGCAATATCAGCACCATCTGGCCGCTGTTCGGTTTAAGCAATCAGCTGCTGGCGGCCTGCGCCCTGATTGTCTGCACCACGATGCTGCTGAGGCTCAACCGCGGCAAATACACGCTGGCAGTTGCCGTTCCGGGAATATTTATGGTGGTTGTTACTTTCTGGGCCGGATATTTGCAGGTATTTACCGAATATCTGCCCAAAGGACAAAACCTGCTGGCCGGTCTGGGTTGCCTGGTTATGCTGTTGATGATTGTGGTATTGGCCGGCGCCTTCCGTCGCTGGCGGCAGCTGATGCAAATCAAGACCTGCGTCAAAGATGCTTACGGTGAAGAAGTTAAGGCTTTGGCCGTCGAATAATCCGCTCAGCGCAGCCGGCGGACGGCCTCCTCCAAAGCGTTTATATCCGACGCGCACAGCAACGGCCGGAGTTCGGCGATTTGTTCCTCAGACAAGTCATAAAGTTTTAAGGCCAGCAGACGGGATATCGTTTCGTCATCAAAGCGTTTTTTCAGAATTGTGGCCGGATTGCCGCCGACCACCGTATAAGGCGGCACATCTTTGGTCACCACGCTGCCGGCCGCCACGACACAACCTTCTCCCAGTCTGATACCGGGCAGAATCATGCTGCGCATACCAATCCAGACCGCATCGGCAATAACGGTATCACCCCGGGTTTGATAGCTGTCCAAAATACATTCGGCAAACGGATAATTGGAAAACCAGTCGTTGCGATGCGTATTGTTGCCGCCCAGTAAAATAACCGCCTCGGCACCGATGCAGACATAATTGCCGATATAGAGCTTGTCCAGCTCCCATTGCGGCTGCCAGTTTTTACGGCTGTGTTCGTCGCCGTAAAGATAGCGCACGACATCGTCCTCAAAACAACTGCCCCAGGCATTGCTGTAATAACTCCGGGTTCCTTTGATAATAATGTTTGGGTTTTTAACCGTTTCATGCAGGTATTCCACCTGCGACCATTTTCTTTCCATGATTTACTCCCGGATTGACAACAGCAGCGCCTGCTCTTTCAGTAAATCCGTCTGGTAGAGCAGATATCTTTTTTCTTCCGTATCCAGAGGCCAGACCGCACCGCCGATATTGGCCTGAATTTTGCGACGGGTTCTGACGGCCAGCTGTTTTTCAAAATCAGGTTCGGGACCGTTGATACTCAAAAGATAAATATGCGCGGACAGATATCTCTGATTTTGCAGCATTGCCGATGCATCATCCGGGCCGACTGCTGCTTTCAGTAAGGAAATATTTTTTTGTGTCCGGCGTAAAATATAAGGTTTTTTCCGCTCTTCCGGCGTTACGAATATCCGCATTTTTTTAAACCGGCGGCCGACACTTACCCGAGACGACAAGACCGACAAAGGTATTGACAGCATCGGGCCGACGGTTATCAAAAGCGTCCAATAGAACAATGCCGGTGCATATTGATAAACCAAGACAGTTACACCGATACCGATTAACGTCTGGATACCGTGACGGCGAAAAGCCAGAGACCATGATGTATCATCGGCGCGGTTTTGCGTCTTCCAGCCGGAATCCATTCCCAACAGGATCTCGACAATAAACCGGCTTTGGAACAACATCATAATCGGTGCGGTCAGAGCGCTGAAAAGACATTCGGTTACAAAGCTTAAAAGCAACCCTACCCGGCCGCCGAATCGTTTGGCCGGGTGCCCGAACACCAAGGCAACACCCAAAATCTTCGGGAAGAACAACATCAGCATCGAGATACCGAACAATGTCAGCGTGCCCCAGACATTAAACACCGGCCAGGCCGGAAACAACTCTTTAACCTGGGTAAAATATGCCGGCGGATAAAAATAGCGCCAGACGGCAATGCCGATGCCAAACAACAAAAACAAGCACCACAGCAACGACGATAAATAAGACATGATGCCGACAATAAAATGAATCCGACTGATGGGATGCAGTTTTTGCGACAACAAAATGCGAATATGCTGCAGATTTCCCTGACACCAGCGGCGATCACGAACCGCAAAGTCAAGCAGGGTCGGCGGGCATTCTTCATAACTTTCTTTAAGCTCCGGCAACATCCATGCCAGCCAGCCGGCGCGGCGGATTAAGGCCGCCTCAACAAAATCATGGCTTAAAATATGGCCGCCGAAAGGTGCTTTGCCTTTGAAAACCGGCAAACCGCAGCTGTCGATAAACGCCTGAGTGCGAATGATGGCATTATGCCCCCAGTAGTTGCTGTCCCACGCCTGCCAGTAGGCCAAACCGGCCGTTATGATTTTGCCGTAAACCTTACCGGTAAACTGGTGCATACGGGCAAAAAAAGATTCGGCATTCACAATCTGCGGCGGCGCCTGAATGATGCCGGTAGTCGGATTAACCTGCATCAGCCGTACCATCTGTATCATGGTTGCAGCACCAATCAGGCTGTCGGCATCCAGCACCAGCATAAAATCATATCCCGAGCCCCAGCGGACACAAAAGTCTTCAATATTGCCGGATTTACGCGCCGTATTCTTCGGGCGGTGACGGTAAAACAAATTAACGCCCTCGGGGAAACGGGCTTTGGTTTCCAACCACAGGGCTTCTTCCTTAACCCAGATATCGGGATTGGTTGTATCGCTTAAAACAAAAAAATCAAAATGGCCGACGGCACCCCTATCGGATAAATTTTGCGCCATTGCCAAAACACGAGCATAAATCTCAACCGGATTTTCATTATAAGTCGGTACCAAAACAGCAGTTTGGGTGGTCAACGGCAATTCGGCCGGCGGACGACTAATGCCTTCATATCTTTTGGGACGGACAAGCTCCCAAAATCCGAACAATGCAGACCAGAAATAAAGGGCTATCCAGCCAAAAGTCAGCGCAAACAAAATAATCAGAATCCAATGAATCCATGAATTGACATCTGTCGGCATAAATTGCGCCCATTTGACGGACGCCCAAACCGTGCTGAGCAGCATCAATCCAAAAACTTTGATACGCCGGACGGCGACGCGCCGGCGGCTTAATAAGGATAGCGGACGAATTTCATTATTTTCCGACACGGCCGAAAATCCTTTGCAACCTTAACCTTATCCGCTGCAGCGGATTATATATTTTTATCACCTGAGGTATCATTTCGGACAGATGCGCCGTCGGCAGGGCATATTTCTGCCCAAAGCGGGCAAGTTGTTCTTCGAGAAAAGCTTTCTGCCGACCGGGGTTGAAAATATCTACCCAATGATACAATTCTTCCTGCAGATAAATAAGCTTAATCAGCGCCAGTGTCTGCTCTTTTGAAAGCGCAACCGTTTTGGCAAAACCATCAACCTGAGATAAAATATGTCCTCCCAGACAATCAAAAATATCCTGAAGCGAACCAGTGCGGTCTTTGGCCAGAAGTTTCATGGCGGTGACGGTCTGCTCGTCCCGGATATACCAGGAATAAACATATTCTTTGATGATTTCGTCCGGCTGATAAAGCCTTATTCCAGCCATTGATAGCTCCATACTTCCGTCTGATTCCAACGGCCTTTTTTCAATACGGCACGGATTTCGGCGATATTTTCCTTGGGCTGAAAGTCAAAAACAAGCCGGTAACCGCCGGTTAACGGATTTTTGCTGACGACGATATCTTTTACGCGACCGTGCTGGGCAGAAACTTCCGGTGTCAGCTCAGATACGTCTTTAATGCGTTCCAACGCTTTTCCTTTGAAATCAATGACAAATTTAGTCCAGTCTTTTTCATTAACACCAGATACACCGCCCAGACCGGTATAAGTGGCAATCACCTCGCCAAACCCGGAGGCTATCGGATTACGGTCCTTCATCCAACGCAGTTTGTAGTCATACTCATATCTTTTTCCCGGCTGTAAAGGTTCCTTGGGAACAAACATTGCCACGACATTGTCATGAATTTCTTTGTCCGACGGCAGTTCAATCAATTGCACCACGCCGGGACCGAAAGGTTTGACCGGCTCCACCCAAACCGACGGGCGATCTTCATAATAAGCCTCAAAATCCATATAATGTTCGGGATTCCGATCACGCTGCATCAGACCGAATCCTTTAACATTTTTATCTTCAAACGAGCTGATGCGCATCTTCAGGTTATTATCCAGCGGCCGCCACAGCCATTCGTCATTACCGTTGTGTATCAGCAGACCGTCGCTGTCATGAACCTCCATCCGGTGATCAAAAAAACGGTTTTTGGTATTTTCGCCAAACAGATACATACTGGTCAACGGCGCTATACCGACCTTTTCTATCGGCGCCCGCGGAAACAAAACCGCTTTAACGTCCATCCGGGTTGTATAGCCCGGCTTAATGACAAAGTTATAAGCTCCGGTAATTCGCGGCGAATTAAGCAAAGCATAAAGTTCAATCTGTTTGTCGCCGGGTTTGGGCTTTTGCAGCCAAAAGGTCGTAAACTCGGGAAATTCCTCACCGGTAATCAGCCCGGTATCCACGGCCAGGCCGCGCGCCGAAGCGCCGTATTTTTGATGTTTGCCGAGACCGCGGAAGTAGCTGGCGCCCAAAAAAACCACAAGCTCGTCAAGGTAGTCCGGCGTATTCAGCGGATAATGCAACCTGAAGCCGGCATACCCCAGGTCTTTAAAAGGGTACAGAGCCTCATCACCTAAGCGAAAAGCCAGCGAATCATAATTTAACGGTCTGACATTTTCTTGATCAATCTCATAAACTTTTACCGGATGCTTAAATAATGATCCCATATGAAAGAATTGGATTTCAAAGGGCAGATTTTGATCATACCATGGCCCTTTGTCGCGCATATAACGAATGGAGCGGTAGGCATCATAATCCATCTGTATTAGTTTTTCGGGAAGCGGCGTCGTATTTTCAATATAGGTACCGGCCGACAACTTCTGCGCCTCGGCTATAACGTCATCAAAAGAAAAAGCCCGGGCTTCGACACTCCATAAAAGCAACAAACAGAAAACAACGAATCTTTTCATGCCGCCCTTCCAAAATTCCTTAACCGCTTATAAAAAAACAATTAATTTGCTACATTAAACTTAACTTTATTGTTCTTACTCCTTTACGCTACTCTCGTCAAGAGACATCTTTTCCCTCTGGGAAACAGTGAATGTATCCTTTAATTTTATCAGAATCAGAACAGTCTTGACGACACAAATTTCGCATATTACGATATTTTTTTAGTTGATACACCAAATTTAAACTTGCTTATACAACTTTTTGTGATATATATGGCTTAAGTATCAACCTCAAGAGGAACTTTGTCATGCCAAAACGAACCCAAAACCAGCCCAAGCAAATTTCGTCCGCCGCCGAAGTCATTGTTTATATTGCCGAAAGATTAAAATTGGCGCGTTCCATCAAACATATGACACTGGAAAGCGTTGCCGGCAGATTGGGAATAACCCGCAAGCAACTGCAAAATTATGAAAGCGCACAGAGCAATATCAGTGTTGTCCGCTTATGGGAACTTGCCAATGTTTTGGATACGGAGCCGGGATTTTTTCTTGAAGGCCTGAAAAACAGCAGCAAACAATTTATCAGTAATGAGAATCTGGAATTTATCCACTTGTTTTCCAGGATCAGGGATACCCGCATTAAGCAGGCATTACTGGGTATTTTGAGGGAAATCTGACAATATTTCCAAAGGACGAACCGCCGCATAAACTTTTTTCATCAGGGTTGATGACGGATAATCTTTAAGCTTTTGCGGCGGGATAAAACAGCCCGTGGCGGAAAAATTGTCGCTTTGCAGCCGGTAAATCCGCAAAGTCAGTCTGATATGGGTAAAAATATGGGTTACGCTCACTCCGGTATCCTGAGCCGACGGAAACATCGTTTTTTCACTCCACGGAAATTCATATAAGCCGGACAACAGGCCTTTTTCGGTACGGCGGCGGATAAAGACATATCCGCGGTTGTCTGTTATCACATAAACATTGCCGCTGATTTCTTTTTTGGTCGTTTTAACGCGGTGCGGAATATCCGCGACATCATCTTTTCCCGCCGACAAACACGCCTGGCGCCACGGGCAAACATCGCATCGCGGCCGGCGCGGCGTACAAACTTCGGCGCCGAGATCCATAATGGCCGACGCATAATCAGCCGGGCGTTCGATGGAGGTGAGAAGCGCGGCCTTTTCCCGAATCTTTTTCATTATATCCGGCAGCGGCTCCGTGTAATGAAACATCCGGCAGATAATGCGCATAACATTACCGTCAACCACCGTTTCCGGACGATTGAATGCCAGTGCCAGAAAACTTGCCGCGGTATAAGGACCGATGCCTTTTAACTTCAGGACTTCCTCTTTAGTATCGGGAAAACGGCTGCCGTATTCATCGGCAATCGTTTGAGCGGCGGCATGCAGCGAGCGGGCCCGGCTGTAATATCCCAACCCCTGCCAATATTGATAAACCTCTTCCACCGGTGCGGCGGCTAAATCTTCGACCGTCGGGAAACGCTGCATAAATCTTGCAAAAAACGGAATAACCGTTTTGACCGTTGTCTGCTGCAGCATAATTTCCGACACCAGAACGACATACGGATCCGGATGAGCGCCGCCTTTGTGACGCCACGGGAGATCCCTCCCGGCAACGTCATACCAGACCAGAAGCTTTTGCGACAACTCAGACGTTTTCATTGCGGGTTAAGACTTTTTGGCGGAAACGACGTTGGCAAGCTCGACCGGAAACAAAGCTATTGTCTGCGACTGTGAGGAAGAAATATCTTTTATCGTCTGCAAGGTTTTCAGCTGCATGGTCACCGGACTTTTCTGCAAAGTTTCGGCTGCCTCGAGCATTTTTTTGGCTGATTCAACCTCCCCCTGCGCGGCAATAATCATGGCGCGGCGGTTGCGTTCGGCCTCGGCCTGCTTGGCCATGGCGCGCTTCATATCTTCGGGGAGTTCGATTTCCTGAACATTAATGGCCTCAATATCTATTCCCCATTTGTCGGTGGCCTGGTCGACAATGGTCTTTATCTCGTCGCCGATCCGTTTCCTTTCGGACAAAATCGTATCCAGGTCATTGGTGCCGACGACATCTTTAAGCGCCGACTGACTCTGCTGGATAACCGCAACGACATAATCGGCGATTTCAATCACCGCCGCCTCGGGATTTTTGACACGAAAATAAACCACGGCATTAATATTGACCGGAATATTGTCGCGTGTCATCACCTCCTGTTTGGGAACATCAACCGTCATAATCCGCATATCAATTTTCTGCATGGTCTGAATATACGGTACAAACCAGCGCAGCCCCGGTTCTCTGGTGCTGGTATAACGGCCGAGAGTGAAGATGATGCCTTTTTCATACTGCATGACAATCCGCAGGCCGGGAATCAATACAAATACAACCAAAAACAACAGAATCGGCAAAACAAAAGTTAAAGTTTCGGACATCGGCAATTCCTTTCGCAATAAACAAATACGCAGATATTGTATATTGTTTGCCGGCCAAGGCAAGAACTATCTTTACCCTTTTAACGGCCAGAAGCAAAAACCTGACGGATAACCTGCTTTTTATACTTAACAAACAAACTGCGGACCGCTAAACTATCGTAAAAGTTTTGTTTTTTAAGTCAGGATACCGTTTTATGGAAGATTTGTTTAGCGCCGCCCGCAACGGCGACGAAATTCCGGAATTCAGCGTCAGCGAGATTTCGTTTGAGATCAAGCGCTTTGTCGAGGCGGCATTCAGCCGTGTGCGCATCAAAGGAGAGATATTCGGCGCCAAGAGAGCCGATTCCGGACACTGGTATCTGACGCTGAAAGACGACAATGCCGCACTTGCGGCGGTTATCTGGCGCGGCACGGCGGCGACGTTATCGGTTAAACCGGAAGACGGACTTGAGGTGGTTGCCACCGGAAAAATTACCACCTTTGCCGGCAAATCGTCTTATCAGCTGATTATCGAAACCATGGAAGTTGCCGGCGCCGGTGCATTGCTCAAGCTGTTGGAAGAACGCAAAAAAGCTTTTGCCGCCGAAGGATTGTTTGATGCCGCGCATAAAAAGCCCCTGCCCTTTCTGCCCCGCAGCATCGGGGTGGTGACTTCGGCTTCCGGTGCCGTCATCCGCGATATTATCCACCGGGTGCGCGACCGGTTTCCGTCGCATATTTTGCTGATTCCAACCCCGGTTCAGGGTGAAGGCGCAGCCGAAAAAATTGCTCAGGCCATTAAAGATTTTAACCGGCTTGACGAGATTTCAAACTATGCCAAACCCGATGTTCTGATTGTGGCCCGAGGCGGCGGAAGTCTTGAGGATTTGTGGCCGTTTAACGAAGAATGCGTTATCCGGGCGGTTTATGCTTCGGATATTCCGGTTATTTCGGCCGTCGGGCATGAAACCGATACCATGCTGATTGACTATGTGGCCGACAAACGCGCGCCGACGCCAACCGGCGCCGCCGAATTTGCCGTTCCCGTACGGGCGGAGCTGCAAACCGGCGTCAATAATCTGGAGGCCCGGCTTAAAAACGGTATTCTGCGCTATTTTGGCGAAAAACAAAATATTTTGACCGGTCTGGCGCGGGGAATTCCCAATCTGGAGCAGATTTTGCAGGAGGCCAGTCAAAAATTTGACGACCGAATCGAAAGACTGCGGCTGGCATTAAAAAACTTTATGCAGGACAAAGCCCGGCAGATTGAGCTTTGCGGTTTGAAACCTTTTTACATCCGCAATATTGTCGAGAAAAAACAGGAAACTTTCAATAACCTGCTGCTCCGGCTGTCGTCGGTTTCGGTCGAGGCTGTGCTGAAACGCGGTTTTGCCTGGGTTAAAGACGATAACGGAAAAACCGTTTACGGGGTTGAGGCGGCGCGCCGGGCTAAAAGACTTGAAATCCGCTTTGCCGACGGCAGTTTGAATACCGGAAATGCCGAAACACCGACGACAAAAAACAAACATTCCAACAAAAAAGGATCAAACACTGATGAACAACAAATTTCTTTATTTGATTTTTAGCTTAAACTGCTTTGCTTTTTCGGCGCAGGCGGTTGAATTGTGCGGCACCGTCAGACAGGGTGAAATTCTTGTCGGCAAAGCCGCGCCCGGAGAAGAAGTCACTTTTAACGACAAACGGATTGCAACAACCGCGGACGGCCGGTTTCTGCTGGCTTTCGGCCGCGATGAAATCAATAACCAGAAACTGCGGGTGACCGGAGCCCTCGGCGGCGGTGCTGCTTATGAATTTGCCGTGGCTCCGGGAGAATGGGATATTCAAAACATCACCGGCGTGCCGCCGCGCAAAGTTACCCCTTCTGATTCGGATCTGGAAGCCATTCAGCTGGAAGGAAAGGTTGTCGGCGCTGCGCTGAAAGAACTCGGAGATAATCCGGCGTGGACTTCCGGCTTTATCCGGCCGGTTGAGGGGCGGATATCGGGCAAATTCGGCGGCCAGCGCATTATGAACAAGGTGCCGAAAAGCCCGCACCGCGGCATGGATATCGCGGCCAAAGAGGGAACCCCCGTCAAAGCCGCCGCCGACGGCAAAATCACCCTGGCTTACCCGGATTTGTTTTATTCCGGCAATACGGTGATTATTGACCACGGTTTCGGCCTGCAGACGATTTATGCCCATCTGAAGGATATGAATGTCAAACGCGGCGATACGGTCAAACAGGGCGATATTATCGGCAGTGTCGGCAAAACCGGACGCGTCACCGGGCCGCATCTGCACTGGGGCGCCTCACTGCGTGATGTCAGGTTTAATCCGCAGTCGCTGTTAGATATGAACAAGAATCAAGAAAAATGTTTTACTTTGTAAGGGATTTTTAATAATATTTCGTGTATAAACAGTCTTAAAGCTCAGGCTTCAGCGAACGAGGTTATCATGAACGAAACCACCAAACAAATCAACTGGGACGCCATTACATGTCTGATTGTCGATGATGACAAGTTTTCGCGGACATTTGTTAAAACGGCGCTGTATCAAATCGGCATCAAAAACACCAAAGAAGCGGCCTCAACCCTTGAAGCCGCGGAAATTTTGCGCGGATTTAAAATCAATGTCGTTCTCCTGGACCAGCAGATGCCCGACGAAAGCGGTCTGGAACTGGCGCGGCAGATTAAAGCCGGAAAAGTCGGCGATGATCCGAATCTGCCGATTATTATGGTAACCATTGACACCAAGGAAAAAACCGTTTTAGACGCTAAATCCGTCGGTATTCACGAATATCTGGTCAAACCGATATCGCCGCTGGCATTGAAAAAACGAATCTGCACGGCCTTCGGCATTAAAGAAAGAGTATAAAAGTGACGACAATCCAGATTTTTTATTTATCCCTGTTGCAGGGAATTACCGAATTTCTGCCGGTCAGTTCTTCGGGACATCTGATTTTGCTTTCAAAGTTCAGCTATTTTCCGGATCAGGGACTTGCGCTGGACGTGGCCGTTCATGTCGGCTCCATTCTGGCGGTGATGATTTATTTTTCCGAAACCATCTGGGAAATGATCAAAGGGGTGGTTAAAACCCGTTTTATTCCGAACTTTAAGAACTACGGCGCGCAGGTTTTCTGGCTGATTGTCATCAGCACCATTCCGGCGGTGATTGCCGGGTTTGCCCTCAAGAGCTACGGCATGGAGTGGCTGCGCGATACCCGGATTATCGGCTGGACGATTTTGGGCTACGGAATACTTTTGTATGTTGCCGATAAATTTTCCATGACGATTCGCGAAATCAAGCATCTGGGCATAGTTGACGCCATTCTCATCGGCTGCGCCCAGTGCCTGGCGTTGATTCCGGGGACATCCCGCTCCGGCATTACCATTACCATGGGACGTTTTTTGGGACTGGAACGTCGCGAAGCGGCAAAATTCTCAATGTTGTTGTCGATTCCCGCTATCATTGCTGCCGCGGTTTTGACCGGCTGGGAAGTCTGGCAGGCCGGGGATTTTCAGGAAATCGGCTGGATGTTTGACGGTGTTGTTTTTTCTTATATTTCTTCGGTTATCGCGATTTATGTCGTGATGTGGTGGCTCAAAAAATCGACCTTTTTACCGTTTGTAATCTACAGAATTATCCTCGGAACAATTTTATTACTTGATTCTTACGGAATTTTGAGTATAACTATGTAAGTCGAATCGCTCTGGTGGCGGAATTGGTAGACGCGCAAGTTTCAGGTACTTGTGGGGGTTGCCCCGTGAAAGTTCGAGTCTTTTCCAGAGCACCAATCAAGGCCTTTCCCTAAAAGGGGAAGGTCTTGTTTTTATCAGACCTCTGAAGCGAGGCATTTAAAGAAAGATTCTTCGGGACTTGCGTCCCTCAGAATGACAGGATAGGACTTACGTCCCTCAGAATGACAGGATAGGACTTACGTCCCTCAGAATGACAGTGCTTTTTACGGTCATGTTGAGGAGCAAGGCGACGAAACATCTCAATTTAATGTTACTTTTGTGCGGACAAAAGTAACCAAAAGCCGCCGGGATAAGCGCTCCTCTTAACGCCCCGGCTGCGCCGGCATATCAGGCGCCGTAACTTGGCATCTTTGGCAAGATGCCGCAAACAAAACGGCGATAAGGCTGACAGACCTGATTCCGGCTTGCCGTGGCTGATACGCGCAAAATCCCGGACTCTGATAATTGTTCTTTTCCCCAAGAGGCAATGTGCTTAAAAGGAAATTCTTCGGGACTATCGTCCCTCAGAATGACCGTGCTTTTTACGGTCATGTTGAGCGGGAGCGAAACATCTGAGAGATTCTTCGGGACTATCGTCCCTCAGAATGACAATAAAGAACGAATGTCATCGCTTGAACGAGCGGATAGCGAGTGAGATCAGCGATCTTCTGCTCTCTCACCTGTCATGCCGTCAAGGCAAGCATTCTTGCCTTGGCTAAGGCATCTAAAAGCGGAAGCCCCATTAGCCTTGCCTCGCGGCAAGGCGGGGTGACAGTTAAGGCTGCGCTACAAAGCTTTTTTCAATTCGGCAACGGCCTCGTCGAAACGGCCGGTCACCGAACCGCCGGTCTGAGCCATATCCGGCCGGCCGCCGCCGCCCTGAGCGCCAACAAAAGGTGCAATCTTTTTAACCATATCCACCGCCGAATGCGTGTCTTTGATATCATCGCTGACGCCGATAACCACCGACGATTTACCATCGTTGACGGCGAACAGCGCAACCACCAGATTATTTTTGTATTTATCTTTCAGGTCGTCAACCACGGCTTTCATTTCTTTGGTCTGGATATCGCTCAGAGTTTTGGTGATAAACCTGACGCCGTTGATCTCTTCGACCTCATTTTCGGCCGTTCTGCCGCCGCTGACCAGCTGTTTTTTGAGTTCAAAAATCTTGGCTTCCATTTCTTTGCGCTCGACCAAAAGCTGCGCCACCCTGCCCTCGACATCATGCGCGCCGACTTTTAAAAGCTGGCTGATATGGCGAACCTTATCTTCCAGTTCGCGGGTATGTCTGGCAGCACCGGGGCCGGTTACACATTCCAGACGGCGCACACCGGCCGCAACTGCCGAATCGGATAAAATCGAAAATCCGCCGATATCGCCGGTATGTTTGACGTGCGTACCGCCGCAAAGTTCGGTCGACACACCGTCGCCGACGCAAACAACCCGGACTTCGTCGCCGTATTTTTCGCCAAACAGCGCCATGGCGCCGCTGTTGATTGCCGCGTCGTGCGACATCAGTTTGGTTTCGACCGGATAATTGGCGCGAATCATCTCATCAACACGGTCTTCCAGCTCGCGCAGTTCGCCCAAGGAAATCTGCTTATTATAGGCGATGTCAAACCGCATACGGTCGGCCGCGACATATGAGCCTTTCTGGGTGACGCCGGCGCCGAATTTTTCCTGCAATGCTTTATGTAACAAATGGGTTACCGTGTGGTTGCCCTGAATGGCAGCGCGGGTTGCGCCATCAACGGCAAAAGATGCCGAAGCACCGACCGTAACTTTGCCCGAGACCAGACGACAGACATGAACATGCAGCCCGTCGCATTTCTTTTTGGTATCAACAACCTCGGCAGTGAAGTCGGCATTTTTAATTATGCCGGTATCGCCGACCTGGCCGCCCATTTCGGCATAAAACGGCGTTTGATTGGCCAGCAGGCAGAATTCGCCGGAGATTACTTCCGCAACCGGCTTATTGTCCTGCACCAAAGCGGTAATCTGTGCGTCAGAATTTAACGTATTATAGCCCAGAAATTCGGTTGAACCGAGCTTGTCCTGCAGTTCAAACCAGATTTTTTCCGTGCCGGCGTCGCCGGAGCCGGCCCAGTTTTTACGAGCCTCGGCTTTTTGCGCCGCCATGGCATCGTCAAAGCCTTTTTCATCGACATTGATGTTGCGCAGTTTGAGCGCGTCCTGCGTCAAATCCAGCGGGAAACCGTAGGTATCGTATAATTTGAAAGCAATTTTGCCGTCCAGGGTGTCGCCGGATTTTAACTCTTTGGTTTCGTCATCAAGCAGCTTTAAGCCTTTTTCAAGTGTTTTGCTGAAACGCTCTTCTTCGGTTTTGATGGTTTCTTTAATCAGGGTTTCAGCCTTGTAAAGTTCGGGATAGGCCTCGCCCATTTCCTTTTGTAATGCCGGCAGCAGTTTATAAATCATCGGTTCGTTAACGCCGAGCATATGGACATGGCGCATGGCACGGCGCATGATGCGGCGCAAAACATAGCCGCGGCCTTCATTGGAAGGCAGAACGCCGTCGGCAATCAAAAAGGCCATTGAGCGCAGATGGTCGGTAATGACGTTGTATGACGAACGCAGCGAACCTTCGGGGTCGACATTAGTCAGCTCGGCCGCGGCCTTAATCAGATTGCGGAACAAATCAATATCATAGTTGGAATGAACGCCCTGCAAAATGGCGGAAATACGCTCCAGCCCCATGCCGGTATCAATACACCGCTGTTTTAAGGGAATACGGGTGCCGTCGGGCAAATCTTCAAACTCATCAAATACCAGATTCCAAATTTCAATCCAGCGGTCGCCGTCTTCTTCGGGCGTGCCCGGCAGGCCGCCCCAGACCTCAGGACCGTGGTCATAAAAAATTTCGGAACAATAACCGCAGGGGCCGGTGTCGCCCATCTGCCAGAAATTGTCTTTGGTGGCTATCGGAATAATGCGGTCTTCCGGCAGGCCGGAAACCTTTTTCCAGATATCACGCGAAACTTCGTCGGTGTGGAAATAAGTTACCGCCAGTTTGTCCGGACTGATGCCGAACTCTTTGGTAATGAGCTCCCAGGCAAAAGCAATAGCCTCGTCTTTAAAATAGTCGCCGAACGAAAAGTTGCCGAGCATTTCAAAAAACGTGTGGTGACGGACGTCGTAGCCGACCGAATCCAAGTCGTTGTGCTTGCCGCCGGCACGCACGGATTTCTGGGAAGTGGCGGCGCGCTTAAAAGCGGCTGTTTCATTGCCGGTAAAGATGTTTTTGAACTGCACCATGCCCGAGTTGGTGAACATCAGCGTCGGGTCGTTGTTCGGAACCAAAGAGGAAGACGGCAGAATCTTGTGGCCGTTTTTCTCAAAATATTGCAAAAAAGTGCTTCTGATTTCATTTACGGTTATCATTGTCTTTTCCCAAAAATCCTTATCAAAAATCCTGACGTTCACTTATAAAGCAAAGTTTGGGAAGTGGCAAGAGTTTTTTGCCCTAAAAAACAACGACCAAACCGCCGGCATAAACAAAAGACGCATTTAAAAAAGTTGCGAAAAGCAACCACCAATAATACGGATAAATCAGCCAAGCCGCCAGGCGGTTTATCCGGCCGAAGGTCACAATCATTTTGAAGACCGCTATATCCAATAAAATAATCACCGCCAGCCCGAGCCCCAGATAACCTTCAACAAAAAAGGCCGCGCACCACAGAATCTGCAACACCAGCTGTAAAATAAACAGGTTGTTGGCACGGTCGCGCAGAGCGTCTTTTGCATCTCGCAGCACTATGAAAGTTGATATAATCAACAGCGCGTAAATCACCGACCAGGCTATCGGGAAAACGATATCCGGCGGTGTCAGACGCGGGCGGGGAAACGTGTGATACCAGCCGCGAATGCCGGTTTGAGTCAAAACGGAGCAGGTATAAGCCGTCAGCAAAACGGCAGCGGCGGTGTAAAAAAATTTAAACCAGGTTTTCATGCGGTTTATTCCTTGATAAATTGATGCTTTTTGTATAATAATCTAATTAAGATTGTTGCTTTTTAAACGGGACGACTCATTTTGAATTACAATTACAAACTGCTGCCGGCCGAAGTTGTCGGTGCCTATAACAAGATTATTATTGACGCCCGCCTGGATGACGGACAGGTCGTTGCCGCTTTTTGCGGAGCGCCGGATATCGCCGGAATGTGCAGCCCCGGAACCCGGCTGTGGCTGAAACGAACCTCGCGGACCAAACGTCTGGTCAAATATAACATATCCTTCGTCGAAACACCCGAGGGAATGGTCTTTGCCAATCCGCGTTATAACCGCCGCCTGTTCCAAGAGGCGTTTGACAAAGGAATTCTGACCGATTTCGGCGAATATTCGCAATGCCGGCTGCTCGGCACCAGTGACAATGTCAACGGGCTTGACTTTGAGCTGACCGGCGACGGCGGCAAAAAAGGCTTTGTCTTTGTCCTGCCCGTGTATAATAAAAAAGACGGTTTTGCCGTGTTTCCGAACTCGGTTAATTTTTTTGAAGTTAAAATGATTGAGGAAATGCAACGACGGCGGCAGGCCGGTGCCGAAACCTATGTCTTTATGATTGCGCCGCGCGAAGACTGCGCCGCGGCAAAGTTCATCTGGAACGCCGATGCCAGAGGCGCGGCCATTTTGTTTGAGGCGGCAAAAAACGGTTTAAATTTTTTGTGTTATGGTTGCAAAACGGCAAAAAACAGAATAGAAATAAACCGTAAACTGGATATCGCATATTAACAGAGGTGGAAAAGTGGCACAAAAGACCGACGAAAACAGAAACAAAGACGGAATTATCATTCATACGGATCCCGAAGATTTTGAGGGTATGCGCAAAGCCGGCAGACTTGCCGCCGAATGTCTGGATTATATTACGCCCTATGTCGAACCGGGCGTGACGACCGAATATCTTGATGACCTGTGCCGGCGTTTTATTCAGTCACACGGTGCCATTCCGGCTTGTCTGGGTTACCACGGTTATCCCAAAAGCACCTGCATTTCCATCAACCATGAAATCTGTCACGGGATTCCCTCGCCGGAGCGTAAACTCTTAAACGGCGATATGCTCAATATCGATGTTACGGTTATTCTGAACGGCTGGTTCGGCGACACGTCAAGAATGTATTTTGCCGGCAAGCCGTCGATCAAAGCCAAAAGGCTTTGCGACGTGACTTACGAGTGCATGATGCGCGGCATTGACGTTGTGCGGCCGGGGGCTTATTTCGGTGATATCGGCGCGGCAATTGAAGAAATCGCTCATCATTACGGCTATTCGGTGGTGGATATGTTCTGCGGTCACGGACTGGGGCGGATTTTTCATGACGAACCCAATGTCATGCACTGCGGCAAGAAAGGAACCGGGCCGCGGCTGGAAGAAGGAATGTTCTTTACCATTGAGCCGATGATCAATTTCGGCAAAAAAGAAGCAACCATTCTGGCCAACGAGTGGACCGCCGTTACCCGCGACCGGTCGCTGTCGGCACAGTTTGAACATTCGCTTGCCGTTACCAAAGACGGATTTGAGGTGTTTACCTATTCACCGGCCGGACTGGACAAACCGCCTTACAGCAAATAGGACTTATCACTCATGGACGAAAATCAACCGGACTATATCGGTCACCGCAAACGTTTGAAACAGCGGTTTTTGCTCGGCGAAGGGCGCGATATGGCGGATTATGAGCTGACGGAGCTGGTCTTGACACTGGCTATTCCGCGGCGTGATGTTAAACCTCTGGCGAAAAAGCTGGTGGCGGAATTCGGCAGTTTTGCCAATGTTATTTCGGCACCGGAATACCGGCTGAAGGCCATACACGGCGTCAGCGAAGGTGTTATTACCGTTTTTAAAATCATCAAGGTTGCGGCACAACGGACAAGCTGGCAGAATCTGGCATCCGATGATATGCCCGTTTTGATAAACATTGACAACCTGATAGAGTTTTGCCGTAGTGCCGCCGCTTATTCGGATGTTGAGGAGCTGCATATCATCTACCTTAATGCAAAACTGAATGCCATCGGCTGCGAACTCGTGCAGAAAGGAAGCCTTTCTTCCGTGGCGGTCGCGCCGCGCGAAATTGTCAAAAAGTCTCTGCTGCACAATGCTGCCGGAATCATCATGGTACATAATCATCCGTCCGGTTCGCCCAAACCGTCGGAAAACGACCTCAGACTTACCGGCGAAATTGCCGAGGCCTGTCAGACGGTCGGTATCAGGCTGCACGAACATATCATCATTACCCGCTCAAGCTATTTTTCTTTTCTGGAACACGGGCTGCTGCCCCGTTAGATAAAAAACACGGTACTCAGGCGTCACCTTTAATAACCGTTTCAATCAACAAGGTGATATTGCTGGTGAACAATTTGATGGAAATTGTCAGCAAAATAATGCCGAAAAACTTTTTGAGCATATAAAGCACACTGGCGCTGAGCTTCTTTTCCAGACGGGTGGCCAGACGCAAAACAATGTAAACACAAACCATATTGGCGGCAATCGCGCTGATAAGGTTTATCGGCGAAAACTGCGAACGAATGGCCAGCATGGTCGTCAATGCACCGGCACCGGCAATCAACGGAAAGACAACCGGAAAAAAGCTCGAATCCTTTGGTGCGTCCGGTGTTTCCTGAAAGATTGAAATGTCCAGTATCATTTCGCAGGCCATAACAAAAATAATCAACGAACCGGCAACAGCAAACGATGCCGTGTCTACCCCGAAAAGATTTAAAAAAGCCTCGCCGACAAAATAAAACGCCATAAACATCCCAAACGACCATACGGCCGTTTTGAGAGGATCAACGGCTTTTCCCTTGCGGCACAAAGATACAATTATCGGCAGCGAACCGGTGATGTCGATAATGGCAAACAACACAAAAAACGCCCCTAAAAACTGCTGCCAGTCAAATCCTGAAAACAAGAATCCTCCTCGTTGAATTTTCTAAATTTTATATCCGTTATACGGTATGATTGCATACTTGATTATAAACAGAAATGATTAAAAAAAACTTGAAAGGGGTACAAAATTATTTGATTATAAAAACTGATTTTTATGTATTGAAGGGACTTTGTTATAATGAAAATATTTTTACGTGTTTTGGCAGGAATCCTTTGCCTGGCAATTGTTTGGGCTGTTGTTGTTTCCGTGCTGTGGGGTAAGGCCGCAATATCCAATATCAGGGATAAAACACCCTATCCTTTTCACAACGGTGAGCATCATCTGGTCGCCCATGCCGGCGGCAAAATCGGTGAACATATTTATACCAGCTCGCGGGAAGCCGTTGAAGACTCAATCAAGGCCGGCATGAAATTCATTGAAATAGACTTTATCAAAACATCTGACGGTTTTTATATTGCCGGACATGACTGGAAGCTGTTTAACGAGGCGACCGGTCATGAGGACAGAGGCGACGAACCGTTGTCGCTAGCCGAGGTGAAAGCTTCAAAAATATACGGCAAATATACCACCATGGACGCAAATGACGTGGCGGAACTGATGCGAAAATATCCGGACTGGATTTTATTGGTGGACAAGGCGCGCGATGTTGAATATATCGCCGAATTGTTTCCTTTTCCCAAGCGGGTAATTCTGCAGGTATACGGTCTGTACGGCTATATGCGTGCCTTAAAAGCGGGAATCGATTATCCGACTCTGCGTCTCAAAGGCGGCCGCCGCGGCGTTAAAGAAATTTACAAATTATTTATGGACTGGCTGAACGTTAAGTCGGTTATCTTGGGCGAGAAATCGTTTGAGAAAAACCTGGATTATATCGGCGAACTGCACGACAAAGGCGTTACGGTTATTTTGTACGGCAACCCGCGGTTTAAGATTGTCGAAAATCCGGCCGAGATCAAAAAATATCTGAACAAATATATTGACCTGGTCGATACCGATACGCTGCGCAGTCTGTAGACATTCGGAATAACTTATGGCTCTTGACTAACGGCAACCAACGCGCTAAGGTCAGGAGCCATAAGGTTATTTGAAAACTTAATTTTTTCGGACGGAGTATACGGACGTGTTGTCGCTTTTTATATTTTTTATCGGATTTATGCTGTTTTCTTCCGCCAACTGGGTGGTCGAAAAGTTTGGCGAAGTTACCTATGAACAAATCATGTTTCATCTTAATATGCCTTTTTCGTCAGAAATCCGCATGATTATGAGTTATATCAAAAACACGGTCATGACCGGCGCCATTATTGTCGTGGTTTTGATTTTGTTTTTCGGCCTGAAATACCGCGTTCATGTCAAAGTCATCGACGCCTGCCGTGACTGGGTCCGGCAGAAACGCTTGCCGTTGAGTTTGGCCTGGCTGGCGTTCTGTTTTGTTTTTGTGTTTTTCCGCATGAACGTTTACAACATGATTACCTTTCACAAATATAAAACCGAAACCTCTAATTTTTATGAGGAAAATTACGTTATTCCGCAACAGACCAAAATCACCTTCCCGGCGCATAAACGCAATCTGATTTTGATTTTTGCCGAATCAATCGAGGCGACTTATGCCCAAACGCCGCTGCATGATTATTTTAAGGCTGACCTGATTCCGGGACTGCACAAGCTGGCCAAAAACAATATTCATTTCAGCGACAACGAATATCTCGGCGGCTCGTATGAGATTGACGGTACTCAGTGGACTCAGGCGGGATTGTTTGCCCAAACCTGCGGGGCACCGATTCAGCTTCCGATTAATGATCCGAACTGGTTTCATCCTAAGGAAGGATTCTTCCCCAAAGCCTGGTGTTTGTATGACATTTTGCGTGGTCAGGGTTATGTCGAGAGTTTCTTAATCGGCTCCAACGGCGAATTTGCCGGTATGGATAAATTTGTTGAAACTCACGGCAACCAGAGGCTGCTGGACACCAATTTTTATGCCGAACGCGACGGAATCGACCTGTCTTTTGAAAAGACGACCAAATTTTTGGACAAACAGGTCTTTGCCTATGCCAAAGAGGAACTGGCGAACCTCCGTTTACAGGACAAGCCTTTTGTCTTCACGCTGATGACCCTTGATACCCACTACGGCACGGCGCGGTTTTCCGATGATGTTTGCGAACGCAAATACGGCCCGCACAATAATATTGAAAACGTTATTTCCTGCTCGGACAAACAAATTACCGACTTTATCAGCTGGCTGCAGCAGCAGGAATTTTATAAAGACACGGTTGTCGTCGTTTTGGGCGATCATCTGACGATGAATAAATTCTTTACCAAAGATATGAACCGCAAACCGATTAATATTTTCATCAACTCACCGGTGGCAGCGGCCAATACCAAAAACCGCGTGTTTACGCCGTTTGACATCTATCCGACGATTATCGAAAGCCTTGGCGCGAAGATTGACGGCCACCGTCTGGGCCTGGGAACATCATTATTCTCAGATATGCCGACGTTAACCGAAGGCAAAATGACCGTAAAGGACATGGATATCAATGTCCGCAAGAAATCGCGTCTTTATGACTGGATGCTTTACGGCAAAGACGTTCACGCAGACGACGCGCCTTAACCGGCGCGTTTTTTATGCCCCGGTGAAAACCATAAATTTTATTTATCGTTTTATAAAAAAACGGTATTGTACTTTTGTTTTTATTGCCAATATCATAATAACCGAACAAGAACATTCAGGGAGAGTAAAATGAAGACAGTTTATGCCTTTGTGCTCACGTTATTTATGGCCGGTACCGCCCAGGCACAAGTTACGACGGCCGCGACGGACCGAATCCGGCTGGCCGACCAAAAGTATGAGGCGCTATTTGCCGCCGAACGCACCGCCAGCCCTACTGATCCGGAATTTATGAATATTCGGAGCGCTTAAAGCCGGAAACAGCAAAGAAACCCTGCTGGCCGCCATGGTTCAGGCCGCGCCTTATATCGGTCTGCCCAATGCGCTGACGGCCGTTAATCTTATTAAAGAAACCGAAATCGAAAATTACCAACCGATTTATGAGGAATAACAAATGAAAAAATTTGCCGCCGTTATATTGTTGTTATGCATGGCATCGCTCGGATATGCCGCCGGCGGTGAAAACGTAAAGGATAATGCCATGAAAATTAAGATGAGTTTTGCCGGACGGGAAGTGATTGTGCAAATGGAAGACAACATCGCCGCACGGCAGGTGCTGGCTCTGCTGCCGGCCGAATTTGATTTTATTGATTTTGCCGGCGAGGAAAAAATTACCGAATTTCCGCGGCCGCTCTCTTTGGCCGATGCGCCGCGCGGCATGATTGCCACAGCCTGAAAAATGTTTATTTATGCGCCGTGGGGCAATATGGGCTTTTTTTACAAAAACCACGGCTCAACGCCCGATAAAAACCTGATTCCGCTCGGCGAGGTTATCAGCGGACTGGAGTATCTGGCAACCCAAACCGACGGATTTACGGCCCGACTTGAACTCATGAACAATTAACGGACAAAGACCTATGGACAGGCGTCATTTTATCAAAACAACCCTGGCGGCAGCTGCACTTTCGGTACTGCCGCGGGCAGCAACGGCACAAAACGGAGGCAGTATGAAAATTTTGGTTTTAACCGGAAGTCCGCGTAAAAACGGCAATTCCAACACTCTGGCAGACAACTTTATCAAAGGCGCGAAAGAAGCCGGACATCAAGTGGTGCGTTTTGACGCGGCATTTAAGAATGTTCATCCCTGCACGGGCTGCAATGCCTGCGGTATGAACGGGCCCTGCGTTTTCAAGGACGATTTTGAATTTGTACGAAGGCTTGGTTTACATAACAAAAAAGCACCTCAAATGGTGCATTATCAAAAATGGTGCCGCTAGTAAGAATGTAAATTCCCATTGCCTGCAGCAACGGGCCCCTTTCGCGTCGTAGGCCTCAAGCTTCGTATTTCGCTAAGCTGTTCGCTAAAGCTCAACACTTGCTTTCGCCAACTACCCGCTCCGGACGTTACTTCGTAAGTCCGCTTCTGACTGCGACTATCACCATTTAACACAAAAGCCTCCCGAACGGAGGCTTTTGTGTTAAATGGTGCCGCTAGTAAGAATCGGACTTACGACCCCACCCTTACCAAGGGTGTGCTCTACCACTGAGCTATAGCGGCAAAATAATAACCTTTTATGTGTCCGAGCACACCCTTAAAGGCTGTGCCTGCGGTATCTAAGCTCGCCGCGGTTGCTTACGCTGCCCTTGCTCCCTAAGATATTCCGAAGAGCTTGCAGACAAAATTGATACTCAATGTATCAATTTTGCTTAGCGCTACCACTGAGCTATAGCGGCAAAATAATAACCTTTTATGTGTCCGAGCACACCCTTAAAGGCTGTGCCTGCGGTATCATTGTTTGCGAAACACAACATACAAAACCATTTTGTAAAAATCAAGGGATTTTTTCTTTATTTTACTTATTTTTTTTATTTTTTATGCTATAGCTTAAGAAAGGCATTTATTTTAAGGATATCAGATTATGTCCGAACCTCTTAAAAACAAAAGCAAATCCCGGGCGGCGCAACGTTTTGAACGCGAGGCCAGGGCTCTGCAAAAAAACCTGAAAAAACGCAAACAACAGCAGGAAAAACGTGAACAACTGAAGGAGAAGAACCATGGATAAAATCAAAATCCGCGGCGGTAAAGTCTTGGAAGGGAAAATTTTCATCAGCGGTGCCAAAAATGCCGCTCTGCCCCTGATCTGCGCCTCGCTGCTGACAGACGAAACCGTTACCCTGACCAATATGCCGATGCTCTCCGACATCAAAGCGATGAACCTGCTGTTGGAACAACTGGGAACGCAAATCAACGAGTTTGACGATTTTGTTGACGGCCATGCTACCAAAACTTATTCTTACCGCACCCGCACAATCAAAAGTCTGGTTGCTCCTTATGACTATGTCCGGAAAATGCGCGCCTCTTATTATGTTTTGGGGCCGCTTTTGGCACGCTACGGCAAGTGCGAACTTTCGCTGCCCGGCGGCTGTGCCATCGGTGCCCGACCGATGGACATTCATTTGTCGTCGCTGGAAAAAATGGGCGCCAAAATCGAAATCCGCAACGGCTATATCTTTGCCGAATCAGACGGCCGCCTCAAAGGCTGCCATATTATCTTTCCGGGGGTTTCGGTCGGCGCAACCTGCAATGTTTTGATGGCGGCGGTTTTGGCCGAGGGCCGCACGGTGCTGGAAAATGCCGCCAAAGAGCCGGAAATCGGCGACCTGGCCAAAATGCTCAATGAAATGGGCGCCAAGATTGAAGGTATCGGCACTTCGGTTTTGACAATCGACGGTGTTTCTTCTCTGCACGGGACGGTGCACAAAGTCATTGCCGACAGAATTGAGGCCGGGTCTTATGCCGTGGCGGCGGCTATTACCCGCGGCAAAATAGAACTTGTCAACGCCCGGCCGGAAACCTTGCGCCAGCCGCTGCAGGTTTTGAAAGACATGGGAGTTCGCATCAGCGAAACCGACAACAGCATTATTGTTGACGCCAAGGGCTGCCGCCTGGTCGGAAAAGACATTATGACGGAGCCTTTTCCGGGATTTCCGACCGACCTGCAGGCACAGTTTCTGGCATTGATGCTGACGGCCGAAGGTGCCTCCATGGTGACGGAAACCATCTTTGAAAACCGTTTTATGCATGTGCCGGAACTTTTGCGCATGGGCGCCAACATCAATGTTCACGGCCATGCCTCGGCCATTGTCCGCGGGGTTAAAAAACTTTCGGGCGCACCGGTCATGGCAACTGATTTGCGCGCGTCTTTTGCTCTTATTCTGGCTGGGCTGGTCGCCGAGGGCGAAACGACCGTCAACCGCGTTTATCATCTGGACCGCGGTTATGAAAAACTGGAAGAAAAACTCAAATCGGTCGGCGCCGACATCGTCCGCATTAAAAATGACGAAGAAGACTAGACAGTTTGAGATTTTTTGATTATATCGGTTTTAGAGAAACATTTTAACAGGAGACGCAATTATGAAATTTTTGGCTGCATTTTTAGTTATGATGCTGGCTGCCTGCAGCGGCGAGCAGGTTCCGGCATTCAAAACGGGGTCTTATAAACTGGTTGATTCACTCAACGATGTGCCGACAACCGTTAATTTTGCCGAGGACGGTCATTTCAGCGGCAAGGTTGTCAACAATATGATGGGCTCATACAAGCTTGAAAAAGACAACGCCATCAGTTTCAGCCCGGTTGCCACCACCATGATGATGGGACCGCAGGAAGCTATGGAAGCCGAACAAAATTTTTTGCAGATTCTGCCCAAAATCAAATCTTATAAAATGCAGGGAAATTATCTGGTGCTGATTACCGACAACGGCGGCGAACTTTTGTTTGAACCGTATACACCGCAAGAATAATTACCTCGAAGCCGTCACCCTGACGGCTTTTTTTACAGCCCGAGCAGAGAAGCGGCAAAATCTTCGGCCTTAAATTCCGTCAGGTCGTCAATGCCCTCGCCGACGCCGATGTAATAAACCGGCAGTTTGGTTTCATGGGCAATCGAGACCAAAACGCCGCCTTTGGCCGTACCGTCGAGTTTGTTGACAATCAGGCCGTTGACGCCGGCGGTTTCCGTAAAAATTTTAACCTGGTCAAGCGCATTTTGCCCGGTAGCGGCGTCCAGACACAACAAGACATGATGCGGCGCGCCGGCAACGGATTTTTGCACCACGCGGACAATCTTTTTCAATTCTTCCGTCAGGTTGGTTTTGTTTTGCAAACGGCCGGCCGTGTCAATAAATACGATATCGTCTTTTTGGCGAACGGCTTCGGACAGGCCGTCAAAGCACAAACCGGCGGCATCGCACCCCGGCGCGCCGGAAAATACCCGGACATTGTTGCGGCTGCCCCAAACCGTCAGTTGTTCAACCGCGGCGGCACGGAACGTATCCCCGGCAATCAGGCTGATTTTTTTGTCCTTAAACTTATGCGCCAGTTTGCCGATGGCCGTGGTTTTGCCGGCACCGTTGACGCCGATCATCAGGATAACCGTCGGCACGGCGGGAAATTCCAGTTTTTTTTCACAGGGCTTCAGTATTGCGGCAATATTTGCGGCCAGAGCCTGTTTAATCTCCGGCAGGGAAGCGTCTTTAGACATTTTTTGCGCGGCAAAGCGTTTGATGATTTCGGCCGCGGCGCCGTAACCGATATCCGAGGCGATGAGCGTTTCTTCCAGTTCATCAAGCGTGGCGGCATCGATTTTGCGTTTAGTGAAAATATCGCCGATGCCGGCGTTTAGTTTATCCGATGATTTTTTTAAGCCTGCCGTCAGCCGGCCAAACCAGTTAATCATTAACAACCTCCCCTTCCCGGCGCAGAATTTCGGCACGACGGCGACGTTCTTCGACCGGAATTTGCGGCATCAGTGCCGCCGGTGTTCCCGGACGCTCGGAATACGGAAAAACATGAAGCTTTGAGATACCGGCTTCATGCACCAGTTTTACCGTATTGGCAAAAGCCTCTTCGCTTTCGGTCGGAAAACCGCAGATAAAATCGGCGCCGAAAACCGCGTCCGGACGCACGGCCTTAAGTTTGCGACACAGATTAATGACATCGGCGCGGCTGTGGCGGCGTTTCATCCGTTTTAAAACCAGATCATCGCCGGACTGCACCGAAAAATGAAAATGCGGCGCAATATTGGCATAATCGCGCACCAAAGCAATAAATTCGTCATCAACCGCCGCCGGATCAAGCGATCCGAATTGCAGGGACGGAATCTCCGGCACCTGCTGCAGAATATACTTAACCAACGCGCTGAAAGACGGTTTGTAAGAGCAGGCATCAACGCCGGTTAAGCAGATTTCGGCGAATCCCTGCCGCAGCAGCTCACGAATCTGGGCAATAATTTCGGCCTCCGGCACCGAGCGGTTATGCCCGCGGGCAAAAGGAACAATGCAATAAGTGCAGCGATGGTCGCAGCCCTGCTGAATCTGAACAAAGGCACGCTGCCGGCCTTCAAAACCGGTAATCACAAAAGCATCATGCCCGTCATAGGCAAAAATATCACCGACGATGGTCTTTTCGGTCAGCGGTGCGGCCAGAATAGCGGCGATATCGGCTTTTTCCTTATTACCCAAGATTAAGTCCGCCTCGGTCATGTCGGCAAATTTTTGCGGCGCAATCTGAGCGGCACAGCCGGTAACGACAATTCTGGCAGCGGGATTTTCACGGCGCAGCTTGCGCACCGTCTGCCGGCACTGGCGCTCGGCCTCGGCCGTAACCGCACAGGTATTGACGACGATGACATTATCCAGATGTGCGAGCTTTTCCTTAATAACCTCAGACTCATAGGCATTGATGCGGCAGCCCAGCGTGATGACTTTAACCATTTTTATGTTTATCCTTTTATTCTGGCACCAATATAAAAACAAATGCCCCCGGACGCAAGCCCAAAATTATGAATTTGTTAAGATTTAGCGTTTACAATGCCCAGCAAAAGTATCTTAAAAAGTTTTAAGGAGAATCCCATGAAATACAAAACTTTACTTTCTGCCGTTCTGGCCGTTGCCGTATTAAATATCGGCGAAGCTAAAGCCGTTAACGAGGACATTACCTCACCGATGTATCTGCCGAATGAGATGGAAACCCTGTCCGAGACATCTCTGGCTTATCAGCGCACCAAGTTTGAGGACTACGGCGCCAAAGAGGATTTGATTGCCCGTGAAACGCTGACTTTCGGTATCGGCGAATATACGTCCATCTGGGCAGGAATCGGCAACCGTTTTAACACCAAAGGTCTTACCAATCAGGATTACAACAATAATCATAACTTTGACTATGAACTCGGCCTGAAAAGGAATGCCCGTCTGTTTAACGACCTTTTGATGCAGGTCGGGGTTTCTTATTACACTTTCAGCCCGCGCAGCTGGTACGGACACAGCGGCGAGGCTAAAGACAAAATCCGCGATGTTAAGGGCAACACCCGCTGGTATAAAGCGCTGCGCGGTGATGTCAAGCTGGCAACCGAACTGGAAAACGGCCTGATGCCTTATGCCTCTTTCGGTGTTGACGGCAATATTGATGATTCCGACCGTGATTTGTACTATACCGCTTTTGCCGGTATTCACAAACTGGAAAACAATTTTGCCTATGATGCCGGTCTGCGTTATGAATTTCAGTTCGGCAGTGATGATGTCAGCGCTTGGTATATGCAGGGTTCGGCCGATTATTTCCTGAACGACAGAATGACTCTCGGTGCTTATCTGGATTATCAGTTTGCCGACTCTTCGTATCGTGAAGTTGACTACGGTTATACGGCCGAAGCCAGATTCAGAATTTTGTTCTGAGTTAAGCCGCAGAAATTTTACAGTCCGGAGACAAAACTCCGGGCTGTATTTTTTTATTTTCAGCCGTTTTTTGTGGTGTTATTTTTGTTATCCGTGAAAAATTTGAAAATCGCTTATCCTCGGGAAGAATACCTCCCGATGAGCGATGACGATACTTTGTCATGTTGAGCGGGAGCGAAACATCTAGGAGATTCTTCGGGACATTCGTCCCTCAGAATGACAGGATAGGACTTGCGTCCCTCAGAATGACAACAATGATAAAATATTTTCCGCTTGCTTATTTGTATCATTTTAATTAATCTTATCTTTGCCGGGGCGGGTTGCCCCGGTGGTGTCTAACAAACATCTCAAGTGTTTATAACTCCTTTTTTAGGGGGAGTGCGTGATATAAGGCTTTTGCTCGAATAAGCGCGACTGTACACTTGCAGTTTGTTAGCTCCCCGCCTTTTATTTTCAAAAGGCGGTTTTGTTTTAACAAAATTCAGGAGTTACAATTTATGCAAATTAATATCAATCAAGTTCATCTTAAATCCCTTGTGCGTGATTTAGGAACCCTTTTGCGCAGCGCCCGTCTGCGTAACGGGATATCTTTAGACCGGGCTGCTTTTCTTATGAAAGTCCCCAGAGAAAAAGTCTTTCTGCTTGAAGAAGGAAATTTAAACGCCTGGGACAATAAAAGACTGGTTCATATCGTCAACTGGTTTAACGTTTACAACACCCGCTTAAAGCTGACAAGTGAAACTTTTGAACCTGAGAAAGAAAGCGAAGCTTATCTTCGCTTAAAAGAATTAAAATACCAAATCTATCTTATTCTACAAAATTCCGCCGGGTAACAAAAAGCCCCGTCAGATGACGGGGCTTTTTGCTTACTATATCATCGCCAGAGCTTCGTCTGAAAATTTCTTCATTTTGACGACGCTTTCATGCAGCTGCCTTTTTTCCTCATCATTAAGATCCGGATACAAAACATCATGTACGCCGCGTTTGCCGATAACCGTCGGCATGGATATGCAAACATCTTTGACACCGGCGATTTCCGCATGGTGGCTGGAAACCGTCAAAACGGCATATTCATTGGTCGTGATGGCCTGGCAAATCCGACATAACGCACCGGCGACACCGTAAAAAGTGGCGCCTTTGCCGTTGATGATTTTATAGGCGGCATTACGGACATCGTCATCAATTTTGGCTTTGACTTCATCGGTCAGCGGGCGTCCGAGTTCCCGACCGATTTTTTCCAGCGGCAGCGTGCCGGAATCACCGTTTGACCAGCACAAGACTTCGCTATCGCCGTGCTCGCCCAGAACATTGGCATGAATTGACTTTGGCGACACGCCGAGATGATAGCCCAAGTCGGTGCGGAAACGCGCCGTATCAAGAACCGTGCCGCTACCGATAACGCGCTCTTTCGGGAAACCGGACAGCTTCAGGGCAACTTCGGTCATGACATCGACCGGGTTGGTGGCTATCAGCAACGTAGTTTCCGGTGCGTATTTAACAATCTGCGGAATCACCGAGGCAAAAATTTTAACATTGCGGCCTAACAAATCTGTCCGGGTTTCGCCGGGTTTCTGGTTGGCTCCGGCGGTGACAATCACAACCTCACAGCCGCACAAATCTTCATAGTCACCCGATTTGACCTTATTGGCATAGGCAAAAGGCGCCGCATGGGCAATATCCGTTGCCTCTGCCCAGGCTTTGTCTTTGTTCATATCAATCAGGGTAATTTTACGGGCAACGCCGCGCATAATCAGCGCAAACGCCGTCGCCGCGCCGACCGAACCGGCGCCAATAATTCCTACTTGCATTTGTTCTCCTTATCTTTTTATTATTTCAATTATTAATTAGTTATCAACCGGCCCAAAAACAACCCCTTGCCCGTTTTAACAGCAAGGGGTTGGCTGTTTGAAAATCTTGGTTATTCTTCAACGACGGTTTCGTCTTCGTCAGCCGTTTCTTCGGGATTTTCCTCAACGACGTCAACAACCTCACCGGCCGGCTCAACGTCAACAACAACGACTTCCTCTTCCGGAGCCGCTGCAGTCGTTTCAATAACAGCAGCCTCTTCAGGAATGACGACAGCTTCCGTTTCAACGACAGCGGTCTCTTCGACAGCCGCCGGAGCCGGATTGTCATTCCGCAGCCAGGCGGCTAAAACCAGCAAGATAACCAAAACAACGGCAATATAAATGATTTTTTTCATCTTCCTCTCCTCAAAAGTCAATCTCTGGTTTTAAATTTAAGTGTTCCCCGGTCGGTTGTCAACCTTAATTAATTGTTATTAACCTCTTATCTTGGCAAAAACAGAGGTCGTCGCGGCATGAAACAGATCACAAAAAAGCCATTATTTACAAGGCATTATACACAATCAACCCGTCTTTTTGTGTGTTTTTTTTAAATAATGCTTGTCAAATTGAATAAAATAGTGCTAACTATCAACGAACAGCCTTGCAAAAGGTGTGGTTAATTGTTTTAATTTTTTTGAGGTTTACATTATGACTGATACAGCAAATCGCGTTAAGAAAATCGTTGCAGAGCATCTTGGCGTTGAAGAATCTAAAGTTACGGAAAATGCCAGCTTTATTGACGATTTGGGCGCAGATAGTTTGGATACAGTAGAATTAGTTATGGCTTTTGAAGAAGAATTCGGATGTGAAATTCCGGATGAAGCCGCCGAAAAAATTCTGACCGTTAAAGATGCTATCGACTATCTTTCAAAGAATGCTTAAGTCTGAATGGCTTTAGGAAAGTTAATGAAACTCGCCGATGATATCAGGCGGGTTTCATTGGTTTTAAATCAGAAAAGCGAATCGTCTTGTCATCTGCCGCGTATTTATCTGCGGAAAATGTTTTAACATCTGTCTGTAAATTCGGATATCATGAAAAAATTTATCATTTTGGCTTTGATTGCCGCAGCCGCTTTGGGCTGGCAGCTGAAAATATGGATACACCGCCCGTCGGATTTACAAACGCCGGCGACGGTTGTCATATCCCGCGGCAACGGTACCTCCGCAACGGCCGAGAAGTTGCAGGCCGCCGGAGTTATTGACAAAGCCTGGCTATTTAAACTGGCGGCAAGAATCTACGGACTGGACAGACAGCTTAAAGCCGGCGAATATATTTTTAGCGGTCCGGTTTCCGTTTATGACGTTATTCATAAAATCGGCCGCGGCGAAGTTTCGTACCGCCAGATTACTCTGGCCGAGGGACTGACCAGCCGCCAGATGCTTAATATCATTGCCAATGAGCCCATGCTGACGGGAGAAATCAGCAAAACTCCGGCGGAAGGGACGCTGCTGCCGGAGACGTATAATTTTATGCGCGGCGACCGACGCGACGACATTATCCGCCAAGCACAAGAGGCCATGGATGAGGCTTTGGACCGTGCCTGGGACAACCGACAGGACGATTTGCCGATTAAAAATAAAAACGAGCTGCTGATTCTGGCCTCAATCATTGAGAAAGAAACCGCCGTTGATGCCGAGCGCGGTTTGGTGGCATCGGTTTTTGTCAACCGTTTGCGCAAAGGAATGAAACTGCAGACGGATCCGACCGTCATCTACGGACTGACCAAGGGACAAAAAGACTTGGGACGACCGCTGATGCGCAAGGACCTGACGCTTGACAGCCCCTTTAATACCTACAAATACTACGGTCTGCCGCCGGCTCCCATCTGCAACCCCGGCAGAGCCTCGCTGGAGGCTGCTGCCAACCCGGAAACAAGCGATTATCTTTATTTTGTTGCCGACGGCAAAGGCGGGCATAATTTTGCCTCATCGCTCAAAGAACACAACAACAATGTGCAAAACTGGAAAAAAATCCGAAAATAACAGTTGCTAAGTTTGTGGTAAACGTCTATATTATCCGTACTTTACTAATTACTTAAATATAGATCTTATGGAATCACGTAAAAAACTTTTACTGACTGAGTTCAGATATTTTATTACCTGGACGGCTAACGCATTGGGAATAAGTCCGTTGTACCGTTTCTTTTCCGGAAAAGGAAAAAAGATACCTACGGAAAAATCCGTTCCCATTTCTCAGGCGCAAAGACGAAAAATCGTTCGTCATCAGCAACACAAGTAGTTTTTTTTTAATTATTATGCCCTATGCAACTACAACCAAACAAAAATCAACCAGACGAGACAAAGTACTCTTCTGATGAAATCGGACGGCAGATTTGTGATTATATCTGCTGTAAATTCGGCTTTTTGCCGGGATATGTTCAAAAAACAGATGCTTTGCGGCGCGACCTGGCGCTGGACAGTTTTGACGAGTTGGAACTTTACAGCTGGGCTGAAGGTGCTTTCGGTGTTCCGGTGCTGTTGGTTGAATTTGACGGCATCAAAACCGTGGAGGATTTGGTCGGTTTAATTTTCAGAAAATATCATCATTATGAGTAAAGATGATATTATCCGGATTATTGAATCGGTTCTGCGGCGCCCGATCAGCGAATATGACCGTTTTGACGAACTCGGCGCAGATGTTTTGGACGAGCTTTTTGTCAAGAACCGGATTGAAGAAGAGTTCAACTGTTTGTTGCTTGAAGATAATCTCTGGCAGAAATACCCGGTTGTCGGCGATTTTGCCGAGATGGTGCTTCTTTTATAAAACTTAAACGCTTATTCTCCCTAAAAAACGGAGCATAAGCGTTTTTTCAGGCCTGGCCGATGGTTTCCATCATCAGCGGATACAGCGCCTCTTTGGGATCCATGCCCTTGGTCAAAACAACCTTAAAAACCGGATAAACGCGCTCACATTCTTTGACGGCGATATCAATCATCTGAGAAATTTTATGCTCAAAAAATTCTTCGCCGTAGTTCAAAAAAACCGAATGTTTGAAAACCGGCATATTCTGCTCGGTCCAGTAAGAAAAATGGCCTACCCACAAATTTTCGTTAACCAGTGCCAGCAGCTCAAAAATCTTGCTGCGGTCGGCCAATTTGTTGTCGATGTCCATCAGGCAGGACATATGCAGGCATTTCATTGATGCCTCCCAGGCAAAAAACAACAACATATTTGCCCATTTGCCCTGAACCTCAACCACAACTTCGTCGGGATTGCGCCGCTCAAGTTCAAAAGAACGCGCTGCGAAAATACTTTCAACCATATCTATCGGGTTAATCGTCGGGGCTAAATTCTGAGCCGGCTGCATTCTGTTCTCTCCATCAAAAAATTTGCGCACTCCCGCGCGGGTATGTTTTAAGCTTGCATTGGCCGCAAAACAAATGCAACCGCCGAGTCGCAGTTGTCCACCAAATTCACCTTTGTGGATAAAACTTATCACGTCAATTTTGTGTAAAATCAAAACGATAGTTTTAAAAATTTTTTTTATTTTTTTTAAGTGTGGATATATTTGTGGAAATTAATTATTCTTTAAGCACTGTTTTTAAAAGAAAGGATTTTACGGCATGACCGGTTTAGCTTATCCCGAAATATCACCGATAGCACTCAGCCTCGGCCCGATTGACATACGCTGGTATTCGCTGGCCTATCTGACAGGAATTCTGGCGGCATGGTTTTTGCTCCTGCGCAACAATGACAAGAACAAACTCGGATACAGCCGACAGCAGATTGAAGATCTGGCTTTTTACGTAACGCTCGGCATTATCATCGGCGGACGATTGGGATACGCCGTTTTTTACGGCGGCGCGGAGATGTGGCTGAAACCCTGGCGGCTGCTGGAGTTATGGAAAGGCGGAATGTCTTTTCACGGCGGCATTGCCGGTGTTATCGGTGCCGTATGGCTGTTTGCCCGCAAATACCAATTCAAATTTCTGGCTATCACCGATTTGGTGGTTTTATATACGCCGATCGGAATGTTTTTGGGCAGAATCGCCAATTTTATCAACGATGAACTCTGGGGCCGGGAAACCGACGTGCCCTGGGCGGTGCGCTTTCCGAACGGCGGTTATGTGCCGCGGCACCCGTCGCAGCTTTATGAGGCTTTTTTTGAAGGAATTATCATTTTCATTGTTCTGAACCTGATGTGGCGATCGCCCAAAGTTCGTGAGCGGTCGGGGATTGTGTCGGCAATGTTTGTGCTGCTGTACGGTGTGTTCAGGATTTTGATGGAGCAGTTCCGCCAGCCGGACGTTCAGCTTGGATTTTTCTTTGGCGGCGTTACCATGGGACAGATGCTTTCGGTGCCGCTGATTGCCGCCGGCGCCTGGGTGCTGACCGTTAAACTGCGGAAATAATTATCCCTGAGAAGTTACGTTGTGGCTGAATTTTAAAGTGTTGCGCATGGCTTTGTCGGCACGCAACAGGACTTCGACGGCACCGGAATCGCTACGCTTTTTCTCGGCAACACTGCAGGAAACCGTCAGCTTTAACGCCTTTTGCGCCGGATTATAAATAAACTCAAGTCCGGCAATCGTCCGGCGAATATCGTCAAGCCGGGCAAAGGTCTCTTTTTTATCAAGCTTTTTGTACATAATGATAAATTCATCTTCGGTATAGCGGTAAATATGCTCTTCGGGGTTCATTTCCTCCAGAACGCCGGCAAGCATTCCGACAACCAGATTCAGACGGCGGCGCCCAATGGTCGTCAACAACTTGTCATAGTTATCAATACAGACTATTCCCAAACTGTATTTGAGCGGAAAATGCTTTGATTGCAGCAGATACGAATTCCGGCCGTAAAAACCGGTCAGTTCGTCATAATAATGATTATAAACCAAGTCATATATCAGACATACGCTTAAGATAAACTGCGCCAGGCAGAAAAACAGGCTCAGACCGGACGGCTCGGCCGACCAATAAAAACCGGCGCCGACGCCAAGCCCGGCAAACAAAATGCCGTAATCGGCCAAACGACCGTCTTTTACCGCGGCAACAAAAGCCCAGACGATTAACAAAATAAACAAAGCCGCTGCCGGAATATTAATATTGTTCCAGACGACAGCCGGATTTATTCCGGCACGCCCAAAAAATTCAACCGCCGTGTATTGTATGATTAAACACACCAACATTAATAAAGACCACCGGCCAAAGAAACGCCGGTGGTTAAAGCGGTAAAACACCAGCAGGTTTAACGGCGTCAGCACCTCCAGTCCCCGATACCAGAAAGTGGCCGAAAAACCGGCACCGAAACGATGCTTCAGATAATTAATCAAAACATAGGCCAGCACCGTCGTTACGATGAAAAACAAAAAGCGTCCGCGGTTAAAATTAACTAAGATTAAAATATTAACCAGACTAAGGGCGTAGAAAGCATAATGAAAAAACAACGCCGACGAAAAGCTGAAGCTTCCGACCGACAAAAAATATAACAGTCCGGCGGCAAAAACCGTTGCCGGAAATAACATATTGCCGATTAACGGAAGATATCTTTCCAGTGTTTGCTGTAAGCGCACTTTTTTACCCCTGTCCGACTGTCATATTCGTGTTGCGGATTATAGCGGCAAAAGGTTAAATTTTATTTACGCATTTTAAGATGGAACTGTCACCGTAAGAATAAAAACGGTATTTTTCGGCAACCGCATGAGCATAGGCCTTTTTCATGGTTTCAAGCCCAGCAACGGCACTCACCAACATAAACAGGGTTGATTTCGGCAGGTGAAAATTGGTTATCAGCATATCAATGGCCTTAAACTTATAGCCCGGCGTAATGAAAATATCGGTTTCGCCGGCAAAAGGATGAACCACGCCGTTATCATCGGCAGCACTTTCCAACAATCTTAACGATGTCGTGCCGACGGCGATAATCCGATGCCCGGCTTGCCGCGCCTGATTGATGGCGGCGGCGGTTTCCGGAGTGATAATGCCGTACTCGGCGTGCATTTTGTGGTCTTCGGTATTTTCGGTTTTAACCGGCAGAAAAGTTCCGGCACCGACGTGCAATGTCAAAAAGACCTGATTAACACCTTTGTCTTTAAGGCGCTGCATAACCTCGGGCGTAAAATGCAGACCGGCGGTCGGCGCGGCAACCGCACCCTCGCAGCGGGCATAAACGGTTTGGTAATTTTCTTTGTCATCAAACTTATGCCACAGTGAATCTTTGCCCGGACGATCGCGCTTAATGTACGGCGGCAACGGCATAAAACCGAATTTTTCCAAAAACGACGGCAGAGCGGAAGATTCGCAGTTAAATCGCAGCAGGACACCGTCTTCGGCATTTTTTTCAATGACCGTGGCCGAAAACGGCGATTGTTCCGCCGGCGTTTCATCATTGTAAAAAGCAATGGCATCTCCTTGTTTCAGGCGTTTGGCATTCTTGATAAACGACCACCAGGACAGCCCGTCAACCGGATGGTACAGCGTTACTTCAACCATTGCCTCTCCCCGGCGGCCGTAAAGACGCGCCGGAATAACTTTGGTATCGTTGCAAACCAGTACGTCGCCGGCTTCAAGAAGATCGGGCAGATCGCTGAAATGACGGTCCGTCATGCGGCCTTCCACCGACAAATCCAACAAACGCGATGCATGACGCGGCGTAACCGGCTGCGAGGCAATTAATTCCTTTGGCAATTCAAAATCAAAAATATCTACTTTCATTTCCGGCCTCTGTTTAAAAATCTTTGTTCAGATTTATATTATAAACCGTTTGGTTTCGCAACTGTTTTTACGTTTATGATGATGCTATTTTTAGCTTGCTTTAATATAAAAAATATACTATAAGTTTAAACACAATAAGGTCTTTAAGGAAAAAATATGCTAACCAAAAGAAGTTTAAAATGCCTGGAAGGACTGTTATTGCTGATTTCTTTGTCGGGAACTGCGAGCAAACGCAAAACCGCCGCACAAATGGAAATTTCGGTTGATACCGTAACCAAATATGTCGTTTTTCTGGAAGCCTGCCTGGGATGCAAACTGCTGATTAACCATCATAATTGTACATTAACGGCCAAAGCGAAAGAACTTGTCGAAAAATCCCGGAACATTTATGCAGGAAATTGGCTGCCGGCCAAACGGGACTTTAATTTGCTCAATTTGAAAAATCTGCGCGGTATTTTTTATCTGAAAACAATTGCTTTTTACGGCAACAAGCGCCATGCATCGCAAATGCTTGCTTCTTCCGTCGAGACAATAAACGCCTATGTAGAAAATCTGGAAAAAACTCTGGGCTGCCCCTTGATGCGAACGGATAATCATGGCTCTTACCCAACTTTTACCGGAAAGAAACTTTTATTGAAATCCGACAATCTTCTTAATATTCTGGCCTGTTTCCGTAAAAACGGCAGACCTGACAAAGAAAAGAAAATACGATTGGCCCTGTCACGCGAAATTGACGCAACTCTCGTTGCTTCGCTAACCGACGGAGAGCCTGCTTTTCCGGACATCATGATTTTTGCCGATGATCCCAACCTGCACTGTGAGGACTGGGATATTGCCATCACCTATTCGGTTCCCGAAGATTCCGATCTGGTGATTGTTTTTCAAAAAGAAATTCCCTGCGGATTTTTCGCCAGCCCGGCTTATCTGGATAAATTCGGCCAGCCGAAAGATGTTTCGGATATGCAGAAAAATCATCGTATTCTTGACGGCAGCGGCCGTCCGTATGCCGATAAAAAATACCGCAGCATGATGCAAAACTGCTGTAAGGTCTGCCCGATTAACAACATTAACATTATTTTGACCGACATGGCCCGCTACGGTGCGGGAATCTGTATCGTACCGCTGACAATTTCACAAAACAACCTGATCTATCTGGAAGATATCCCCTGTGAAGCCAAGGCTACCTTATACCTGAGTGTGCATAAAGATATCCGGGACATTCAGCCGTTTCAGGAGGCCATTGATAATTACAGCCATGCCCTTGCCCAGATTTAGCGCGACATAATTACAAGGCCCGCGCAGCCGTCAGATTATCCAAAGATTTCGGACGGGCACGGCGGACGGCTTTGCCGCACTCCGTCAAAGTGGCTCCGGTTGTTAGAACATCATCTATCAACAGTACTCTTTTACCGGTTATTTCCTCCGGCCTTTTAACCGCAAACACATCTTTGACATTGTTCAGTCTTTCCGCACCGCTGCACTCTGCCTGCGGCCGCGTCATTTTAATTTTGGCCACCGCATCGCAACACACCTTTACGCCGGAAAGGCGACCGAGTTCTCTGGCCAGCAGCGCCGACTGATTGTAACGGCGTTTCAGCAGGCGGGTATAATGCAGCGGTACCGGAACAATAACATCTATACCGGCGGCAAAGATATCGCTGCCGGCCACATACATCATTTTGGCAAGCAATGATGCCAGATCCGTCCGATCATGAAATTTGAAATCCAAAATCAGTTTCTTGGAAAATTCATCATAACCGAAGGCCGAACGCGAAAAACGAAACAAATACCGTTTGCGATGCAGGCACGAAGCACAGACGCCGTGCCCGCGGCCGTCGGACAAATTGCCGAAAGGCCGGCCGCAACGATAACATACCGCATCTTTTATAAAATCAAACTCGGCAATACATTCGTCACACAGACCTTTGTCAATATCAAGCACTTTGCCGCAAACGGCGCAGCGCGGCGGCAAAAGCAGATTAACAATATCTTTGAAAATATTCATTTAAGCCCGGCCAGCTTAAGATGAATGTCGTTAATATGATCAACGACAATTATGCCGGCGTCGCTTAAAGCGTCTTTTTTGTCCTGAACCGAAATATAGCCTTTGGTGATGATGTCGCCCGCATATCCCATCTTATGGCCGAACGGAACAGCATTACCGGCCACAAAGGCGATTACCGGTTTTTTATGCTCAAGCTGTTTATACCAGGCGGCGGCAACTTCCTCAAAAGCTCCGCCCAACTGGCCGATCATAATAATGGCATCGGTTTGCGCGTCATTATGAAAAGCCGTCAGGGTATCAATAAAGTCCATACCGATTAAGACATCGTCGCCCAAACCGATAACCGTTGACTGCCCCTCGCCGGCACGTTTGGTTTCCAATACCGCCTCATATGTAAGTGTTGAAGAGCGGGATACGATGCCGATCCGCCCGGGATTATGAATATTTTCGGGGAAAATTCCCAAACGGGCTTCCCCCGGGGTGATGATACCCGGTGTATTCGGGCCGATAAGACGAGTCTTGGTGCCTTTAAGCAGTTGTTTTATCTCAAGCATATCTTTCAGCGGAACACCGTCGGCAATGCTTACGACCAGCTCCATTCCCGCATCGGCCGCCTCTTTAACCGCCGATTTTACCGCCTTGGCCGGCACATACAAAACACTGGCCGTTGCGCCGGTTTCGGCGACGGCCTCTTTTACCGTGTCAAAAACCGGAAGGTTAAGATGCAACGTTCCGCCTTTGCCCGGCGTAACACCGCCGACAACTTTGGTGCCATAGTCCAGAGAACGCTGGATATGAAACGATGCCTGCGTACCGGTAATACCCTGACAGAGAACTTTGGTTTCTTTATTAACAAAAACAGACATCTCAGGCAGCCTCCTCCAACGCAACGGCAAGCTTGTCGACGGATTCTTCCATTGTATCGGCCCAAATTACCGGCAGGCGGGAATTTTCCAGAATCTCCCGGGCACGCTCTTTATTCGTCCCCTCAAAGCGAACCACCATCGGAACGTTTAAGCCGACTTCGGAAGCCGCCGAAACAATACCGTCGGCAATCAGGTCACACCGCAGAAAACCGCCGAGAATGTTCAATAAAATTCCTTCAACCCGCGGATTGGTCATAATGATTTTAATGCCTGAGGCAATTTTGTCTTTGTCCACCCCGCCTTTAACATTGATGAAGCAAGCCGTACCGATATTTTTGTCCCGTAATAAATCCATTGCCGCCAGTGCCAGGCCGTCACCGTTAACAATGCAGCCGACCGAGCCGTCAAATTCGCTGTAAGTGAATTTATAGCGCGACGCCTGAAGCTCCCGCTCCGAAATTTCGCAATCGTCTTTAAGCGTCAGGATATCCGGATGCCGGAACAGCGCGTTATCGTCAAAAGATATTTTGGCATCAAGGGCAATCAAATCGCCGTTTTTTAAGACACCGACCGGATTAATCTCAATCATGGACGCGTCATTTTCAAGAAAAGCCCGGTGTAACCCGTTAATCAACTTTTCCAAATGAGCGGCCGAACGCGGCTTTAGTTTTAAAAAGTCGATGACTTCCCGTACCTGTTCGGGGCGGGTGTCCCCGGCGATATCGAGCTTAACCTTAAGAATTTTATCCGGTTTGTTCAGCGCGGCTTTCAGAATATCCTCATCTTTGAGCGAAGCGACCAAAAGCGTCAGTTCGGCGGCAACCCGGCTGACGGCCAGCGCCATATAAAAATTCCGCTCAACCTCGTTGAAAGCCTCAACATAAATGCGACTGACCTTTTTGCCGAGCGGTCCCGTCTGCATGGTTACCAGCGTTGAACCAAGCATTTGAGCCGCGGTTTCGGCAATATGGCGGCGATATCTGACAACCCGAATACCGCCCTCCCCGCCGGCATCTTTTTCCAGAAAATATCCTTTGCGGCGGGCTCCGGACTGCACCTGTGCCTTCAGCACCCAGGGACCTCGACCGGAAACTTTTTCCGCAGCGGCGCGGGCTTCCGTCGGCGTATAGGCAATCATGCCTTTAGGAATTTTAATTCCGTAACGGCTTAAGATATGTTTGGCCTGATATTCATGTATATTCATCTCTTCAAGCCCTCTTTACAAAATATCGGCATAGTGCCTGATTTTTTCAATCATCGCTTCCAATCCGTTGCGGCGCGACGGTGACAGATGTTCGCTCAAACCCAAGCGGGCAAAAATCTCGTCAATTTTGATTTCTTTGATTGCCGCGGCGGAAGAGTGATTATATATCATCAAAACAATGGCTATCAAGCCTTTGACAATTGCCGCATCGCTGTCACCGGCAAAACTGATAACCCCGTCTTTTACGGAAGGAACCAGCCATACCTGCGACTGACAGCCGCGAACCTTCCATTCATCGGTTTTGAATTTATCATCCAGCGGCGGAAGTTTTTCGCCCAGCTCGATAATATAGCGGTATTTGTCTTCCCAGGAATCCAAAAACTCAAAATTCTCAATCAGTTCGTCTATACTCATGGCTGACGCCTCAAAAAATTATATTATTGTCTTTGTAGCATCTAAAAAAACACAAGGCAACAGAAAACGGCAGATATACAATTTATCATTTTGAACCGCAACTTAACTTGACAAAATTTTCCCAAAATGATAGTTGTTAGGCATTGTTTCTTTTTAAGCAAGGATTTCGGGTTATGTTACAAATCAAAAAATTCGGCGGCAGCGTCAAAGAAATACTTCCTCTGGCCGATATTTACATGCGCTCTTACAACGGGCTTTCAAAAAATTATAAATCATCGGCAGAGATGGCTCTGTACACCAAAGGACACTTTATCAAAAAGCTTAAAACCTGGGCTGTTAACCAGCAGCAGGGCAAAGAGCCTTTCATCTTTGTTTTGTATCATAACGACGCACCGTGCGGCATTATGCGGCTTAATGAAATTCCGACCGATTATCGTAAAATCGACCGGCAGATGACGGCGGCCGAAAACGAACACGGACTTTTGGACGGCTGGACCATCAGCCGGCAGCGGAAAATACATTATGTCAGATACCCGCGGTATGATGACAACACCTTAATTCTCAATCAGATTTATCTGGCACCGGAAGCACAGAAAAAAGGGTTCGGCACGGCTTTTATCAAACAGGTTATTCCGCTGCTGCAACAAAAAGGATACGACCAGTTTATCGTTGAATATAACGATAACAATTTTAACGGCAAAAAGTTTCATGAAGATGTGTTGTGCGCCGAAAAAATAGCGGTAACAACCGATTTTGACCATGTTATATCCGACCGTGACGGCACAAAATTCTGTATCAGTCCGGTGACAATCGGCATGGGGCGTTTTTCAACCGTTTTGAAGAACATTGAAGCCAAAGAAAAAATTTTCCAAACTAAAGGCAGGCAAAGCCGATGATTGACATTGCCGATACCGCGACAGATGATTTTGGCAACGATATTGTCCTCCGGCAAATGAAGAGCTCTGCCGCCGGGGCCGAAAACATCCTGCTTATCGGCCGGTTTCACGGCGATGAGCCGGAAGGCGAATTCATTCTGGAAAAAATGACGGAAGAACTGCAAGACGAAAAACTTGCATCACCTTATAATATTTTTATCATTACCTGTCTTAATCCGAGCGGTAAACAAAAATTTACCCGTGCCAACGGCCACGGAATCGACCTCAACCGCAACTATCCCACCGTCAATTTTACCGCTGCCAGCGTTAACCCGCATACCGGAAATTTATCTGCCGGAACGCCGGCCTCGGAAAAAGAAACGCAGGCACTTATCCGCTGGACGGAAACTTACCGTCCGGTACGGATTTTATCCATTCATTCCGATTTGCATCTGGTTGACTACGACGGCCCGGCACAGGAACTTGCCGCCCGAATGGCTGCAGACAGCGGTTACCGGCTGGTTGAAAATGTCGGTTACCCGACTAACGGATCTTTCGGCACCTGGGCGGGAATTGAACGGCAGATTCCTTTAATTACGCTGGAAACGTGGAAAGCTAAAAATACAGAGGATTTTGCGCAAATTTACCGTGAACTGCGGACGGCTGTTTTCAACTTTTGCCGTCTGACACCGAAAGCTTAGAAAAGCTCAAACATTTCTTTGGCTTCATCACTCATCATATCCAGGCTCCAGGCCGGCTCCCAGACAATTTTGACTTCAACTTCGCCGACACCGGCAACAGAAGCAACCGCTTCGGCGGCCTGAGCCGGAAGCTCGCCGGCGACCGGACACATCGGTGACGTGACGGTCATCTCAATAAAAACATCGCCGTTTTCTTTTTGCTCCAGTTTATAAACCAGTCCCATATCCCAAATATTCATCATGATTTCGGGATCGGAAACGGTTTTCAGTGCGGCGACAATATCTTCCCGTGAGGCTTTGACAGCTCCCTGCGGCAGCGGCTTACCTGCACAGGCCACATAATCTTTTTTATACTCGTCAAGATTTATATCGGTCAGTTCTTCCATCTCTCGTTTCCGTCAAAAAAATGTTTTGGCTTTATTCAGCGCCCGGCAGAGCGTATCAATATCCTGCTTGGTATTATAAAGTCCCAACGACGCCCGCACCACAGATTCATATCCCATCCGGCGGACAAGCGGCGCGGCGCAGTGATGTCCGACACGTACCGCAACGCCCTCTTTATCCAGAATAAATGCCAGGTCCTGCGGATGAATACCATCCAGCACAAAAGAGAAAATACCGCCTTTGCCCGCCGCCGTGCCGATATGGCGCAAGCCTTCAATTTTGGATAGTTCTGCCGCGGCATAAGACGTTAATTCGTCTTCATGAGCTTTGATATTATCCATTCCCAAGGACATTATATATTTTAACGCCTCATCCAGGCCGATTGCCTGAACAATCGCCGGCGTTCCGGCCTCAAAACGCGCCGGCGGCACGTCAAAAGTGGTGGCCTGATAGGTGACGACATCAACCATATCGCCGCCGTATTGATAAGGCGGCATCGAATCCAGAATATCATATTTGCCGTACAAAACACCGATGCCGGTGGGGCCGTAAGTCTTATGTCCCGAAAAGGCCAGAAAATCACAGTCAAGCTCCCGGACATCAATTTTCTGATGCACCGCCAGCTGGCAGGCGTCGACCAGAACTCTGGCGCCGATGCGGTGTGCCGACGTGATGATTTCTTTAAGCGGCAGGATTGTCCCCAAAACGTTTGACATTCCGGTGACTGCCACCAGTTTGGTGTTGCCGTTCAATTTACGGCAGAAATCGTCCCAGTCAAAAGAGCCGTCATCATTCACCCGGCAGATTTTGAGTTCGAATCCGATTTCATCACGCAAAACCTGCCACGGCACCAGGTTGGCATGGTGTTCGGCTTCGGAAATAATAACCTCGTCCATTTTGGTTAAGAATTTACGTCCCCAGGTTGCCGCAACCAGATTGATTGATTCGGTTGCGTTGCGCGTGAAAACGATTTCTGAGGCCGACGCGGCGTTCAGAAACCGGCGCACCGTTTCCCGGGCATCTTCATAAGCGGCGGTTATTTCTTCCGATAACAAATAAGAGCCGCGGTGAACATTGGCATACTCCGATGCATAAATCTGCGCCATTTTATCAATAACACAGCGCGGTTTTTGCGCCGAAGCGCCGGAATCCAGAAAAGTATTGGCTTTGCCGTTAACTTTTATGTCGAAAATCGGAAAATCTTTTCTTATCTGCTCTATGTCATACATGATGTCATACCTCGATTTTTATGCGGACTGACCGGAATTTACCGATAATTTAATCCAGGCGCGGATATTTTCATCATCGACTTTAGCCATAACATCGTTCAGATAGGCATCAATCAACATTTGTCTAGCATCTTCTTCGGAAATGCCGCGGGAGCGCATATAAAACAACTGTTCGGCATCCAACTGGCCGCAGGCGGCGCCGTGCGAACATTTGACATCATCGGCAAAAATTTCAAGCTCAGGCTTGACGTCGATTTCGGCCTCATCACTCAACAGCATTGCTTTATGCAGCTGATAACCCTCGGTTTTAACCGCATCGGGGGCAATATGGATTTTACCCTGAAACACACCTTTGGCCTGACCGCCGACCACACCTTTAACCAGCTGCGACGAATTGGTGTATGGTTTCAGATGCTCAATATCTGTGGTGGTGTCAATCGTGGCCCAGCCGTTCATGATATAAGCGGCATCAACCTCGGCGGCGGCATTTTCTTCCGCCAAAACGACCTTGGTTTCGTTGCGTGCCAGATCGGCGCCCTTTTGCAGACAAAATGCCTTATAAAGGCCGCCGGCTTTTACCTCAACGCCGTTAAAAGCCAGATGACCGGCCTTGAAGGCTTCATCCTGGAGCTTGTAATGACGCAGAACCGCATTTGCCGCCACACTGATTTCATTAACAACATTAACCAGATAAGATGATTTCGGCTCACCGGTATAGCAATAATACTCCAAAATTTCAGCTTTGGCCCCGTCCTCAACCGCAATCAGGTTGCGCAGGTTATACAAACCGTTACCCGCCTCCGGAACAACGTAATGCACCAAAACAACCGGTTTTTCCGGTCTGGCACCGGCGGCAACGCGTATATAAACACCTTCATTAAGATAAGCGGTATTCACGGCAACAAAAGGCCGTTCTTTCATATCTGCCCGGCAGCCTAACAGCTCTTTTATATCCGGACGCAACATCAGGGCTTCGGCCAGCGGCAGAATCTCCACCCCGGCGGGAAGTTCCGGATCACAGGCGGCAAAAACACCGTTTATGAAATAAATCCGGCAGGCATCAAAAGGAAAGGTGATATCGGGCATTGCCACCGAAGCTTTGCCGTGCGGGTTAAAGACAAAATCCGCACTCAAAAAACGGTTGGGCTTGGTATATTTCCAGGCTTCGGTCTTGGCGGTCGGAATACCGAGACGGACAAAAGCCTCCCGGCCGGCGGTGCGGTATTCTTTCAACCACGGCAGTTCGTCACCCAGCAGTTCAACCTCTTGCAACAATGTGTTCATAAGCCCTCTTTTATAAATTCGGCATAGCCTTTTTGTTCCAGCTCAAGCGCCAGCTCTTTACCGCCGGTTTTGACAATGCGTCCGTCGGCATAAATATGCACAAAATCCGGCACGATATAGTTCAGCAGCCGTTGATAATGGGTGATGACCAACAGCGCATTATCCGACGTATGCAAGGCGTTTACCCCCTCGGCAACCACCCGCAGGGCATCAATATCCAAACCGGAATCGGCCTCGTCCAAAATGGCCAGCACCGGCTGCAAAACAGACATTTGCAAAGTTTCGAGACGTTTTTTCTCACCGCCGGAAAAACCGACGTTAACCGCCCGTTTTATCATCTCGGCATCAAGACCGAGCTTTTTGCCCTCTTCGCGCACCATTTTGATAAACTCCATGGTGTCAAGTTCCGGCTCGCCGCGATGTTTGCGAATGGCGTTGACGGCGTGTTTCAAAAACGAGGTTATCGGCACACCGGGAATTTCCACCGGGTACTGCATGGAAAGAAACAGGCCTTCACGCGCCCGCTCTTCCGCCGACAGTTTCAACAAATCGTGTCCCTTAAATCTGACGCAGCCGGAGGTAACATGATAGCCGGGTTTGCCGCACAAAATATTCGACAAAGTTGATTTACCGGCACCGTTCGGCCCCATCAGAGCATGAATCTCACCGGCGTTAATCGTTAAGTTAAAGCCTTTGATAATCTCTTTGCCGTCTACTCCGGCATATAAATCTTCAATTTCAAGCAGCGGTGTGGTCATGCGTTTTTTCCCATTCATCAAGCCGGCGTTCAATCTTCAACAGTTTGCCGGCTTTATATTCCTCAACCTGCGATTTGATGCCGTAGCAGCATTTGAGCTGTTCCAGCATAATCTCGACATCGGCCGTTTCTTCAATCAATTCATCAATATTGTCTTTTTTGCGGTTGACGTTTTTTAAAATTTCTTTGGTCAGCTCGCTCATTTCTTCAATAACCTGAAGCATCTGCGGCTCTTTGCCCCAGACTTTGACGGCTCTTTCATAAATGTTCATTACCCGACACTCCCTTCAAGTGAAATGTTAATCAATTTGGCCGCCTCAATGGCAAATTCCATTGGCAGATGCTGCATAACCTCTTTACAGAAGCCATTGACGATCAGGCTGACGGCCTCTTCCTCGCCGATGCCGCGGCTCCGGCAGTAAAAAAGCTGTTCGTCCGAAATTTTCGAAGTGGTTGCCTCATGCTCCAGCTGCGCGGTTTTGTTGCGGTTTTCAATATACGGAACCGTATGCGAACCGCAGGTCGTGCCGATCAACAGGCTGTCGCACTGCGTGTAGTTGCGGGCGTGATCGGCGCCGGGTGCAACCCGGACCAGACCTCGGTAAGTCTGGTTGGAAAAACCGGCGGAAATACCTTTGGAAATAATTTTTGAGGTGGTGTTTTTGCCGATATGAATCATTTTGGTTCCGGTATCGGCCTGCTGACGGTTGTTGGTGATGGCTACCGAATAAAACTCGCCGGACGAATTATTGCCCTGCAGCACACAGGACGGATATTTCCAGGTCACGGCCGAACCGGTTTCGACCTGCGTCCATGATACTTTGGAATTTTCGCCGCGGCAGGCCGCCCGTTTGGTAACAAAGTTATACACGCCGCCTTTGCCGTCTTTATCGCCGGGATACCAGTTCTGAACGGTGGAATATTTGACTTCGGCATTATTCAAGACCACAATTTCGACAATCGCCGCGTGGAGCTGATTTTCATCGCGCTGCGGCGCGGTGCAGCCCTCAAGATAGGAAACATAGCTGTCATCGTCGGCAATAATCAGCGTGCGCTCAAACTGACCGGTATTTTTGGCATTGATGCGAAAATAGGTTGACAGTTCCATCGGGCATTTGACGCCTTTGGGAATATAGACGAAAGAACCATCGGTAAAGACTGCCGAGTTGAGGCAGGCGAAAAAATTGTCGGTATAGGGCACAACCGAACCGAGATATTTTTGCACCAGGTCTGGGTGTTCCCGCACCGCCTCGGAAATGGAACAAAAAATAACCCCCTGTTCTGCCAATTTGGCCCGATAAGTCGTGGCAACCGAAACACTGTCAAACACGGCATCAACCGCGACAACGCCGGCCAGAACCTCCTGCTCCTTCAACGGAATACCGAGTTTTTCGTAGGTATCCAGCAGATCTTTGTCAACCTCGGCCAGGCTTTTCGGCGCAACTTTTTGTTTGGGCGCCGAGTAATAGGATAAACTCTGATAATCTATTTTGTCATATTTGAGTTTGGCCCATGAAGGCTCTTTCATACCGCACCAAAACTCAAAAGCCTTCAGGCGCCATTCCAAAAGCCATTCTGGTTCGTTCTTTTTCTTTGAAATCTGACGGATAACGTCGGCATTCAGGCCGGCCGCAACCGTGTCGGCTTCAATTTCGGTCACAAAGCCGTATTTATACTTATCGCCGGACTCATCGACGATTTTGATATTGTTTTCACGTTCTTTTTCCATCGCAGAAAGAAATTAGTGTTTTTTTTGTTTAAAATCAACCCATATTTAACCTTATTTTAGCTTTTATGCACCTAGGCTTGGAAATAAACAACCCTCATTTACCATGGAGCAAAATCTGATGGATATTCTTGCTGCGGTGCTGGCGGTAACAGCCGCATCATTCTTAATGACCAGCGTGTTTTTGTTCAAAACGCTGCGGCAGACCAAAGCCAGTCTGCAGGAACTTTTGCGTGAGGCGGAGGCTCCGGAACAAACGCCGAAGATTGAAACCGGCGACGTTTATTTTAAAATCGACGATGCCTTCAATATTTCTTTTGTTGACGAAGCCGGCATCCGCGCCCTCGGCTATCATGCGGAAGATCTCATCGGCCGGCCGCTGTTTGACTGTCTGGTTGAGAACAGCGACGCCAACAAAGAATTTTTGACGGAGACTTTGAGCAAACTGGCCAAAAAGCAAACCACTTTCAATACGCAGATGCTCATCCGCCGGGCAGACGGCAAAAATATGCTGATGTTGACGCGAATCCGACCGATTTTGGACGAGATTCTGCAATGCCGCGGTTTGAGTTTTTTATGCAAGGATATTTCACAGGCCGACAAGATGCAGGAGAAAATCAAAGACTACGAAGCGCTTGATCCGTTTACCGATGTCTTGAACGAACAAACTCTGGAGCAGCGTTTTGAACATGATTTCAAACTGGCCAACCGTTATAACAAAGAATTGTCCAGCATTGTCATTGAGCTTAAAGACATTTATGATTTTATTGCCAAAGGAATCGATTTTGAAACCGCCGACAAAATGCTCAAAGACATCAGCGACATTGTTCTTGATGCCCTGCCCGAGGGCTGCTATGCCGGACGGGTGGACAAGACCAAAATCGTTATGGTGTTGAAAGACGCCCCGCGGGAACAGGCTTTGCAAAAAGCGGTGGCATTGTTCGGGCGGGCGGTAGAGGCCGTCAGGGCTTTGCGGGTAGATGCCGCCAACGCCCAGATGATTGTTATCGCCTACTCCGACCGAAAAGGTTTTACCGACAGCTACGATGCCATGGCCGGCCGGCTGGAGCGGCATATCGGCATGGCGCTCAAACAAAAGGAATACGGTATCGTTTCTTCCGACCGCGGCAAAACCGGTTTAGAAAATATTAAGGGTTAAGTGTTAATTTTTGAGCGTAAAGCTTTATAACCCTTGTAAAAGGTTAACATTAATATGTTGCGCAGATGGCTGCTGTTATGCTGGATAATGCTGCTTGGTGCCTGTTCGTCAGACATTGAGCTGTTCGGCTATACCATTTGGGGCGTGGACAATTACAACCGGCCGTCGTCCGTCCGGGTTGAACGCGGCGACACGCTTTACAGCATATCGCGCGCCCATGACGTGCCGATGCGTGAAGTTATTGAGATTAACAATCTGCGACCGCCCTACACGCTGCGAATCGGTCAGATTATCCGGCTGCCGGCGGCAAAATACCATATTGTAGCCCAAGGCGACACGCTTTACAGCATCTCGCGCCGCTATAATGTCGATATGCCGACTTTGAGCCGCACCAACAATCTGACAGCACCGTTTACGCTGCATATCGGCCAAAAACTTTTGCTGCCCGGCTCAATCGTTACCAGCAGCGGACGAACGACAACCACTGCCGCCGCGGCAAAATCCTCCGCCAAAAAATCCGCGACCAAGAGCACGACCTCCAGAAAGAGCTCTTCCTCCAGCCGTTACACTTATGTGCAGCCCTCTACCAAACGTAAATCAAAATTTGCCTGGCCGGTTAAAGGGCAGGTTATATCAAAATTCGGCCCGGTGGCCAAAGGCCGCAACAATGACGGCATCAACATCAAAGCCGCCCGCGGCACGGTGGTTAAAGCTGCCGATGCAGGAACGGTTGCTTACGCCGGAAACGAGTTGAAAGGCTTCGGCAACCTTATTTTGATTAAACATAATGACGGCTGGGTAACGGCTTATGCCCACAACGACACCTTAAAAGTCCGCAAGGGGCAAAAAGTTGCCAAAGGCACGCCGATTGCCACCGTCGGCACCACCGGCGGCATGACGACGCCGCAGCTGCACTTTGAAACCCGTGCCGGCAAAAAGGCTCTTAACCCGCTGGCATACCTGCCCTAAAACACATTCGCACATAAAAATATCTTGTGAAATAATAAAAATTTCCCTATATATGCAGTGATATTTGTTTTATATTGTTGCTAATATTTAATAAAAACGGAGAAGAAAAATGTTTATAAATCCCGCGTTTGCACAAGCAGCCGGTGAAGCTGCGGCCGGCGGCAATTCGTTGGTCGGCATGATTTTACAGCTTTTGCTGATCTTTGCCATTTTTTATTTTTTGCTTATCAGGCCGCAGCAAAAGCGCCTTAAAGAACATGAGGCGAAACTCAGAGCCATCAAGCGCGGCGACAAGGTTATTACCGGCGGCGGCATTTATGCCAAGATTACCGAAGCGCCTGAAAATGCCGATGAACTGAAAGCCGAAATTGCCGGCGGCGTTGTTGTCAGCGTATCAAGAGCAACCATCCGCGAAGTTCTGACCGAAGAATAAATCCGGTGAATTGTTTAACTGTTAAGGCAAAACGATATGTATAAATTATCAAAATCACGTGTTATTACCATTCTGGCCATTTGCGCGGCGGGTATTTTCTTTGCCGTGCCCAATATTGTTCCGAACAAGGATATGCTGCCTTCCTGGTGGCAGCCGATTAACCTCGGGCTTGACCTGCAGGGCGGTTCGAACCTGCTGCTGGAAGTTAAACTTGACGATGTTCTCAAGGAAAGAATGGCCTCAAACGAAGATGCCGCACGGCAAATTCTGCGCGAAAACAGAATCCGCTATAAAAGCCTGACATCTAATCAGGACGGCGTTAAAGTTGCCATTGAAAATGCATCGTCACGCACCAAAGCCGCCAATCTGTTTCGCAAAATTGACGATGGCATTGTCGTTGAGGAAAACGGCGACGGTGTTTTGAACATTCATTACAATGATGCGGCGCTGGCTCAGCTCAAAAGAAAAATCGTCGACCAGTCGATTGAAATCGTTCGCCGGCGTATTGACGAACTGGGCACCAAAGAACCGCTGATTCAATCGCAGGGCGCGGATCGTATCGTGGTTCAGCTGCCGGGGCTGCAAAATCCAGAATATGTCAAAACGTTGCTCGGCAAAACGGCCAAAATGTCATTTCACCTGGTTGACAGTTCGGCCAGAGCCTCTGACGCCAAACGCGGTAAACTCGGCGGCAAATACAAGCTGGCCTACGGTGAAATGGGCGAACCTTATGTCATTACCCGCAAACCGGTTGTCGGCGGTGAAGATTTGGTCGATGCCCAGCCGTCTTTTCAGGAGGGGCAAGCGGTCGTTTCCTTCCGCTTTAATTCCCGCGGCGGCAAAAAATTCGGCGAAGTAACCCGCGACAATATCGGCGAAAGACTGGCCATTGTTTTGGACAACGAAGTTATTTCGGCGCCGGTTATTCAAAGCGCCATTATGGGCGGTTCCGGTGTCATTACCGGGAACTTTACCGTCGAATCGGCCAACGATCTGGCGCTGCTGCTGCGTTCGGGCGCTCTGCCGGCTCCGTTGGAAGTGTTGGAAGAAAGAACCGTCGGCGCCGGACTTGGCGCAGATTCGATTGAGGCCGGTATTCTGGCGTCGTGTATCGGCCTGGCGGCGGTTGTGTTCTTTATGGTGGCGGCATACGGTTTGTTCGGCATTTTTACCACCGTTGCCGTATTTATGAACCTGTTGCTGATGCTCGGTATTTTGAGCGTGATGGGCACAACCCTTACCCTGCCGGGTATTGCCGGTATTATCCTGACCATAGGTATGGCGGTTGACGCCAATGTGCTGATTTTTGAGAGAATGCGCGAAGAGGTCAAAAACGGACGTTCTACCCGTGATGCGGCAGATGCAGGCTTTACCGAAGCCTGGGCGACAATTGTCGATTCAAACCTGACGACTTTGGTTGCGGCTATCGTGCTGTTTTATTTCGGTACCGGTCCGGTCAGAGGTTTTGCGGTTACATTGGCCGTCGGTATCGCGACATCAATGTTTACCTCGGTAACGGTTACCCGTCTGATCATTACCGCATGGCTGAATAAATATAAGCCGACCAAACTGCCGATTTAACCTGATTTAGAGGACAAAAAGAATGATAAGAATTTTTAAGTGGGTGACCAAAGACACCAATATCAATTTTATGAAGTCGACCAAAATTACTTATGCTTTGTCATCGACATTAATTTTGCTGGCGATTATTTGCATTGTTTTTAAGGGATTTAACTTCGGAATTGATTTCTCCGGCGGTATCCTGATGGAAATAAAATCACCGCAGGTTATTGATGTTGATGAAATGCGGGATACGCTGAGCAAGCTTGATATTGATGACCTCAACCTGCAAAGCATGGGCGAGGACGGCACCGAAATCGTTATCCGGGCGCAGGCAAAAGAGCTGGACGAAAAAGCCCAGATGAACATTATCAACCAGATTAAAGAAACTCTCGGCTCGTCTTATGAATATCGCCGGATTGATCTGGTTGGTCCGCAAGTCGGCGATGAGTTGAAAAAAGACGGCATTATCGCCTCGGTTATTGCTATCTTGGCAATCAGCGCTTACATCTGGTTTCGCTTTGAATGGCAATTTGCTTTCGGCGCCATTATCGGATTGGTGCATGATATTCTGGTAACCGTTGGTTTGTTGTCGTTGTTCCAGCTTGATTTCAGTCTGACAACGGTGGCGGCGATTTTGACTTTGGCCGGCTATTCGGTCAACGATACGGTGGTTACTTATGACCGAATCCGTGAGAATCTGCGCAAATATAAAAAGATGAATCAAACCGATTTGTTAAATAAAAGTATTAACGATATTTTGTCGCGTACGATATTGACCGGATTTACGACCATGTTTGCCTCGCTGGCGCTTTTGATTTGGGGTGGCGATACGCTGCGCAGTTTTGCTTTTACCATCTTCTGGGGTGTCATTATCGGGACATATTCGTCAATTTACGTATCAACGGCTTTTCTGGCTTTGTTTGATTTGCGAGCATCGCAAAACGAAGAGGTCATTAATCCGTTTGGCAACGCTTAAAGGAGTTGTGTTATGGCAAAGGAGGCCTGGAAGCCCGGAACAATGCTTTTTCCCGTACCGCCGGTTATGGTTACCTGCGGTACGGCAGAAAAGCCGAATGTGTTGACAATTGCCTGGACGGGAATAATCAACTCTGAACCTCCGTTGACCTATATTTCGGTACGGCCGAGCCGTTTTTCGCATCAGTTGATTGAGGAAACAAAAGAATTTGTTATCAACATCGTCAATCTGCCGCTGGCCAAAGCCTGTGATTTTTGCGGGGTTAAATCCGGCCGTAATACCGACAAATTTAAGGAAATGGGGCTGGAGCTTGAGCCCTGCCAAAAAGTCAAGACACCTATGCTTAAAGCGGCACCATTATCTTTGGAGTGCAAGGTTATTGATAAAAAGAGCTTTGGCACCCACGATATGTTTTTGGCGGAAATCGTTAATGTCAATGTTGATGATAAATATATTGAGGAAGACGGTCGGCTGGCCGTTGAAAAGGCCGGGTTACTGGCTTTTGCCCACGGGAGATATTATACTCTGGGACGGGATTTGGGTGCGTTTGGATTTTCGGTGGACAAGACCAAAGAAAATAAAACCAAACCGCGCAAATCCAAATTTATGGATATCTTAAAAATTGAAGAACAGCTCAAGGAAGGCACTCTGAAGATTAAGACCAAAAAGATTTCCGCTGCCAAGCCGAAAGGACGCAAAGGCGCGACGGGCGGTCGCAAAACCGGCGCCGGAAAACCCTATCCGAAAACCAGACAAAAAAGCGGCGGTAAACACGGCTTTTTGGGACAAAGAGGCAAGACCTGGTTCAGGAAACAAATGCCGAAAAAAGCGGACTAATTTTCTGCAGGATATGAATCCGTAAGTGACAGAAAATTTTGCCATGATTGTGAAATAAGCGTACGGATATCCTGCAAAATACCTTGATACGCGAGAAGTTTATGAACAATGAGCTCCTGGATTCCCTGCTCACTATAAGTAAAACATTCACGAAAATATTGTTCGAGTTCTCTTAAACCTTTTGCCGTTTTTAACTTGCCGGAGTTTTGTATTTGCTGCAAAAAGCTGCTTATATCATTATAACGCTTTACATATTTCTGCCATATGGCATCAAATGTTATATTATCCGTTATGTGTTTGTCCGGTTTACGCACCCATTTATCTTGCAATATTGAGTAGAGGCCGATCATTTCATTTTCAAACGCTTTGATTGAAACATCAATCTGCCGGTTATTAATCATAAAGTGCATATTACCGGTTTCACTGCGTAAAAGCATCATCAAAAAGGTTGATAATTTCTGATTATCAGTACTTAAATACGGACAATTTTCATTATGGACTTCAATACGTATATCTATGTCGGAATCTTTTCGGTAAAAATAGCCCGCAGACGAACCGTTCAGAAAGATATCACTGACCACCAGACCATCGATACCGGCGACCGTCTTGTTAATGATATATTCGGCATTATCCAAAAGCTGCCGGCGAATATCAGGGTGCATCTGCCCGCGATAATCAAACAACCGTACATCCAACGTGTCGTTTGGCGTCAGCAGGCGTCTGGCAACCATCCTCATATCAATATCATCAGTTGCTTCCGTCATGTTCTTTTGCTCAAACCTTTCTTATACGAATCGTTGATATATTGGTAAAAATGCCGCTTTGCGCCAAAGCGTTTTAACAAACGATACAAATTATATTCTAACCCGTATTCATGTTCAGGGGATTCAATTTTGCAGACATATGCAGCCAATTCCAATTCATTCAGATATTCAGTCAGAATATTTTGTGATTCTGAGGTCAGAAAACCTTCGGATGTTTTAGCAAGACCTGCAGCCAGCTGATGGAGCCTGGCGCTGTAAGCTGCATAGGCTCTATAAAGTTCTTGCGGCGTAAAGGATAATTCTCTTCTTACCGGTTTTTGCAGCCAGTTGTCCGTTATGACTGAATAACTGTTGAACGGCCTCACTTTTTTGTGCGATTTATGCAAAACGCCGTAGTCTATCCGATGGGTATTAATCCGCGGACGCACTTCAAGACCGGAAAAATAAACATCAATAACATTGAATATTTTATTATTGATTTCCTGATTATCCAAAACGGTATCAAGAAGGATAAACAAATCCAAATCTGATCTCGGGGAATAGATATAGCTGCACAGGCTGCCGCACAGCCTGACATCATATATCCGCACTCCCGGAAAACAGTCCAGAAAGCTGTTTTGAACAAAATCTTTAACAGCCAGAAGCTTTGCCCTGACCGCCGGCAAAAGGTGTCCGGCAGCATCGAATACATCCGGACAAAGGACATGGTGGTTGGCCGTCATATCAGATATGACGGCCAGTTTTTCTTCGCGGGTTAATATTTTTTGTTCTGCGTTATCAGGCATAGACTTCAAAATCGTCCTCGTCTACGGATGCCAGATTTTGCAAATATTTGGTACGGCAGGTATCTTGATCAATACAACGCAACGACAGTAACGGCGTCTGTTCCGTCTTACCGCTGGCGACAAAAATTGTCTGCATTCTGTCTAAGTTCAGGCATTGAACCTGACGCTCACACTCACTGTAACAATCGACAGGTCTGCCGGAGTCCTGACATTCTTTCAGACATTGCTGATCGATATCGGTGCAGTATTTGCCACCGGATCCGCTGCTACTGCTACTGCTACTGCTACTGCTGGTACTGGTACAAGATTCATCATAACAGGTCATTTTTTCGCCGCTGGTATTATAAATGCTCACAGCCGAATATGAACAGCCGCTGGTGTTGCCTTTACTTGATAAATACCCCGCTGCCGAACAGCTGGCATATGCTTTACGACAAATGCCGTCTACCAGAACTTCCCCGCTGGAGCATGTAGGTGCCTTGTCAACATCGGCACAAAAAACTTTTCCGGAATCAAACGGACAAACAAGTATTGCCAGTCCGCTGCTGCAATCACTTTTGCTCTTGGTATACCCCAGTTCGGCACAAGTCGGCGGTGTAGTGCAGTCAATGGCGGCATAAGCCGAACCACCCAGTCCGATTAGAGCTGCGCCGGCCAATAATAAATATTTTCTCATCACTTTTCTCCTTTTCTCTGCCGCAGCAAAACGATCCTTTTTTTGCCGCCATTAAATACAGTATATCAGACAATCGTTAAAAAAGCAATAATTTCGTTTTTACAAATCTTTATCAAAAACAGCATCGCTCCTTTGAATTAGTGCAAAAAAACGATCGTTTATTTGCACCGATACAACTTAAAAATAAAGGAGCTCGCTTATGAAAAAACTTATTTTATCTTGCAGCCTGTTGGCTTTAACCATGCCGGCTTATGCCGCCGAAACCATCAACTGCGATACCCTGCCAACCTGTACCGAACTGGGTTATACCGAAAACGCCAGCGACTGTGTCGGTAAGAAGACCTTATGCCCGTTTGACAAAACCAAAGCAACCTGTGTTGACTCGCCGCATGTCGGTGATCTGAAATATTCGCTTTATTTAGCCAACCATGACGGCTGGCTGCTGTGCGACGGTAAACAATACAGCCAAACGACTTACTCCAAACTTTATAAGCTTATCAGTACAAACTTTTGCAAAACTTACACCAGTCGAATCCATGCGGGAACGAGTGGGCAATGCAACGACGGCTATTTTGCCGTGCCGGATTATCGCGGTTTTTATCTCAGGGGATTAAATTCTTATCGTCCTAAATCTTCCGGTGTTGCAGCTCCCAGTGACTATTACGGTTCTGCACTTCAATATAAAGGTGATACCGACACAGTTACAATAACCAGTCGACCTCAGTATGAACAACTACCGGCTATTTCCGGAACTATTGGCCTATTCGGGACGGAATTCTCACCAAGTACTGCAACCGGAGCTTTTGTAAAATCAGCTTGGAATAATTATGGCAGTGGACACGAAAAAGATGGCAGCAGTACATCAATAGCCTTCTCGGCCTCACGTTCGAATGAGATTTATAACGGTAGCCATGTCCGGCCGGCGCATTATGGGGCTTACATCTTTATTTATGCCGGAGAATAATAATCAATCAAAAATAACGTCTTCTTCCGGCGGGAAGGTGACGTTATTTTGTAAGGCGGCTTGCAGGCCTTCCATTACCGTCGGCACAAACTGCCCCTGTTGCAGCAGATTTTCAATTTCATTTACATCTGCCCAGCGGATATCTTCAACCTCATCAGCCGGCAATACAAATTTATCTGGCAGCGAATCCTGCCGGATAACATAAACGTCAACAATGGTGTCGCCGTGGCGGATAAAACTGGTTGCCAGTTCGGCTTTTTGCATATCCGGCACAATTCCGAGTTCCTCCTCGGTTTCGCGAATACAGCCCTGAAAACTGTCTTCGCCTTTGATAACGGCGCCGCCGGCCGATTGCGCCCATTTTCCGGGAAAATTCTTTTTGCGGCAGGAACGTTTCTGGATAAGGATACGGTTGTTTTCATCAAGCAGCCAGACATCAACCACGAGGTGGTACTCCCCCGGCTGCAGTTTGTCCATTCCGCGGCGGACGGTACGTCCGGTCAGGTTGCGGCTGGCATCATAGACATCCCACTCTTCCATCGCTCTGCCTTTCAGCCTTATTGTAGCCGAATCGCCCGGTTTTTGCAATATCTTTTATTTGTCTTCGGCTTCCGGCTGCAATGCCTGACGCCAGGCTGCAAGTTTTTGCGCATAGCTCAGGCGGGCGTTGGCCGGACTGGTTGACGGCATTATCCGGCAATTCAGACTTTTCAACAGTGGCTGATGATATTTCTTAAAAAAATCATATGACTTCTGCCCGTTGCACAATATCATATCTATCTGCGGATTGGCAGCCAGCAGGGTTTCTATATCATTGGGAATCTCCCGGCGGATATCACTGTCCAAACTGCCTTGGCGCTCGCAGTATTGCAGATTATCCCACAGGCCGACATTATGGCTGAGCAGGCACTGCGTTTTGGCCTGATAATCGGCGAATCCGGCACCGGCATTAAAAATATCGGCCATAATCCGCCAGAAGATATTGCGCGGGTGCGCATAGTATTCTTGCGCCTTAAGCGAGGCTTCGCCCGGCATGGTTCCCAAAATGAGAATCCGGGTATTTTTATTAACCAGCTGAGCAAAACTTTGCGGCATTTTACGTTCTCCTTATATTAAGAATAAGTATGATATTATATAAAAAGAAAATTTTCCACCGCTTTTATCAGCTTGAAAAACAACATTTTTTCATTTTTTTGAAAAAAAATTTATGCCTTAAGCAAACCTTAAGTTTAAAATGTTGAATTATATTTGTAAGCAATGAATGATTTAACTTTTGAAAAGGAGATATGATATGAAAAAATTTGCAATGGTTTCTGCTTTGGCTCTGATTTTGGGTGTTTCGGGCAATGCTTTGGCACAACAGAATTTCGGTGCAGCCAATGCCGGCGGTTATACCGGTCCTTCGGCTGCTGCCATGACGGTTGCCGAGGCTAAAAAGCTCAGCGATGATACTCCGGTCGTTTTGGTCGGTAAAATCGAGAAAAGCCTGGGCGGTGAAAAATATCTGTTTACGGATAACACCGGTTCGGTTACAGTAGAAATTGATAATGACGACTGGAGAGGTCTGAACGTCAGCGACAAAGACACGGTTGAAATCCGCGGCGAAGTTGACAAAGAATTCATGAATCTTGAAATCAGCGTTGACTCCGTCAGCAAAAAATAGGCTCCAAAACAGGACGGTTCAAAATGCGTATTCTTTTGGCAGAAGATGACAGGCTTATCGGCGACGGCTTAAATATCGGCCTTGGTAAAATGGGGTTTACCGTCGACTGGTTTCAAGACGGCGACGAAGCCTATGAAGCCTTGTTTCAAGCTCCTTATGACGCGGTGGTCCTTGACCTCGGTCTGCCGGGACGCGACGGCCTGTCAATCCTGAAAGAATGGCGCCTGAACAAACGCAAAGAACCCGTGCTTATTTTAACGGCGCGCGGCGATGTTGACCAAAGAGTTATCGGACTGGACTGCGGTGCAGACGATTATCTGGCCAAACCATTTGCCCTCTCGGAAGTTGCCGCGCGGCTCAAGGCTTTAATCCGCCGCTTCAATGACCGGCTTGATCCGGTCATTACGGCGGGAAAAGTTGCCTATCATCCGCAGACACAAGCCGTCACCCTTGACGGAAAAGAAATCACTCTGGCGCCGAAAGAACTGCGGTTGTTGGAACTTTTGATGATGAATCCGAATAAAGTGCTCTCAAAAAGCATGATTGAAGAAAAACTTTATGCCTGGGACAATGACGTGCAGAGCAATGCCGTGGAAGTGCATATTCATCATCTGCGCAAAAAACTGGGCAAAAATATTGTTAAAACAGTCAATAAAATAGGCTATATGCTGGGGGATACATGAAAAAACTGAGTCTGAAACTGCGGCTGATGCTCTTCTTCCTGATGATTGCCGGCGCCGTATGGGCGGTCTCCGGTGTTTCGGCATGGTTGGAGAGCCGCGAACAGACAGACGAGTTTTTTGACACCTATCAACTGATGCTGGCGCGGCAGCTTGCCTCCGCCGACTGGAAAGATATCAAACCCGGCATTCAACGAAGCGTCGACCATATTATTGACGGATTGGACGACGACGGCGAGGAAGAAGACGAAGCCTTGGGTCTGGCCGTATTTGATGCCCAAGGCAATATGATTTTTCATGACAACGAAAACGGCCGCCATTTCAGCTATGCCCCGGCATCGGGTTTTGTTAACCAAAAACTGACCGATGATGACGAAATGTGGCGAATCGTCTGGGTTACGAGTGCCGACGGACAATACAGCATTGCCGTCGGACAGGAGCTTGATTACCGCAACGATATTGCCCTGGAAATGATTGAGGCTACTTTTATTCCCTGGGTATGCGGTCTGGGAATTTTGCTGGTTGCCATTATCGGTCTCATCAGCAAAGAGTTTTTGCCGCTTAAAAAACTGGCGTGCAGTCTTGCCGAGCGGGAATCGGACAATCTGGCACCGATTGACGAACAAAATGTGCCGAAAGAAGTTTTACCGCTGGTGCAGGCCATGAACGCCCTGCTGGTTAAAATTGCCGAGATGCTGCAACGGGAACGCAGCTTTATTGCCGACTCTGCTCACGAACTGCGCAGCCCGCTGACGGCGCTTAAAGTGCAGCTTGATGTTGCCGAACTGGCCGGCGATGACCGACAGATGCAGCAAACGGCACTGGTTAATCTGCGTGAGGGAATCGAACGCTCCAGCCGGTTGGTAGAACAAATGCTGGCTTTGTCAAAACTTGATGCCTCACAAGGCCAGGAAAACGATGAAGAACTTGAATGGGGCATTATTATCGGCAATGCCGTACAGGAGCAGCAAGCTGCGGCGGATGACAAGCATATTACCATCAGCACCAGCTGTCAAAAACCGGAATTTCTGGCTAAGGGACAGAGTTTCTTATGGTCGCTTCTGCTGCGCAACCTGCTTGATAATGCCATTCGTTACAGTGATGACGGCGCGGTTATTACCATTGAACTTGACGGTGAAAAGCTTATGGTCAGTAACAATAAAACATCCCTCGACAACCAATATCTGCCGCGGCTGGGCGAAAGATTCTTCCGGCCGGCGGGGCAACAGGCGCGCGGCAGCGGACTGGGGCTTTCAATTGTTGAGAAAATTGCCGCTCTGCACAAATGTGAGGCCGTTTACAGCCGCAGCGGCGACGTGTTCCGCGTTGATATTCGTCTGAAATCTTAAGCGAAAATTTTAAACCGGTCAGGCAACGGCGTAAAAGTCTTCTCTCCGGCCTGCGATACGGCGGATTTGCAAAACTGCAGCCGGGAACAAATCATTAATACCTATGACAACACGATTTTATATTCGGACTACATTATTTCATCGGTAATTGACGCTTTGAAAAAACACCCCGAACTGAACAGCAGTATGATTTATATTTCCGATCACGGCGAATCCTTAGGCGAAAATAATATTTATCTGCACGGACTGCCTTATGCTATTGCTCCGGAAGAACAGAAAAAAGTGCCCATGATTCTCTGGATGTCTGACCAACTGCGGCAGAATATGAAACTTAATGAAAAATGCCTGCGGCAAAAAGCCGAAACAACGGAATTTTCGCACGACAACCTGTTTCATTCGGTTTTGCGGCTGCTGGCCGTCAAGACGCCGCTTTATACCAAGAATCTGGATATTTTTAACGACTGTATGCCTTAAAATTCTGCCGACAAACCGAAAAGCTGCAAAAAAGCTGTTGCATAAAAATTTTATTGTGCTAAATATTTAATCCAGATTTTCGGGACGCAGTTCAGTCTGGCCGGAACGCCGGCTGCGGGGAGCTTGCATAGGGCTCGAGGATAAAAAACAACCGATGCTCCGGTTGTTTTTACCGCAAGAGGCAATGATTTGTTTCTTGATTTTTGAGCGACAGCTCAATAAATAAAGATTACAAATCAAGCTGGAATTTTTCTGATAAGGAAAATTTAGAAGTCGCCGACTTCTTGCAATTTTGATATTATTAAAAAAAATAGATTTTCGGGACGTAGTTCAGTCTGGTAGAGCGCTTGCATGGGGTGCAAGAAGTCGGAGGTTCGAATCCTCTCGTCCCGACCAATAAAAAAGACCCATCAAAAGATGGGCTTTTTTATGGAGAGGATTAGTCCTCTTTGGCATCTAATCTCGCATTAAACGCCTTATCCTAAGCCGTTTATGCTCTATAAGATGTTCCAAAGATCTTGCAGACAAAATGCACCGGAGCAGCGGTGCTTTTTGCTTAGCGTTCCTCTCGTCCCGACCAATAAAAAAGGCCCATCAAAAGATGGGCTTTTTTTATGGAGAGGATTAGTCCTCTTTGGCATCTAATCTCGCATTAAACGCCTTATCCTAAGCCGTTTATGCTCCATAAGATGTTCCAAAGAACTTGCAGACAAAATGCACCGGAGCAGCGGTGCTTTTTGCTTAGCGTTCCTCTCGTCCCGACCAATAAAAAAGGCCCA
>CALXTU010000003.1 GCA_944391495.1 uncultured Alphaproteobacteria bacterium
GAGCGGGAGCGAAACATCTAAGAGATTCTTCGGGACTTCTGTCCCTCAGAATGACAAAAAGGGGCGCTCAGAATGACGAATAGCCCCTACTTGTCATGTTGAGGAGCTAAGCGACGAAATATCTCAATTTAACGTTACTTTTGTGCGGACAAAAGTAACCAAAAGCCGCCGGGATAAGCGCTCCTCTTAACGCCCCGACATCGCCGGCATATCAGGCGCCGTAACTTGGCATCTTTGGCAAGATGCCGCAGACAAGACGGCGATAAAGCTCATAGACCTGATTCCGGCTTGCCGGGGCTGATACGCGCAAAATCCCGGACCCTTAGAAAGATTCTTCGGGACTTCTGTCCCTCAGAATGACAAAAAGGGGCGCTCAGAATGACAGTGTCCTTTATGGTCATGTTGAGCGGGAGCGAAACATCTAAGAGATTCTTCGGGACTTCTGTCCCTCAGAATGACAAAAAGGGGCGCTCAGAATGACAGGAAAAAGAAACGGGGCGGTTTATTCGTCAGCCAAGTAGCCGTTGACCTGAGTGACAAAGTATTCGTTAAAGCCCTCGGGATTGGTTACCATATCCTGCAGTCCTTCAATCTTTTGATAGCCCTGAACCTCGCCGTCTTCAACGTCGACCATAACCACTTCCAGAGGATTGCTCAAAGCATAGGTCTGGATAAAGCCGGCGTTGGAGTCCTCGCCGTAGTTGATGGTAAACAGGCTGTAATTGTTCAAAAAGTTTTGGTTGTAGACTTCCTCAATCATTTCGATGGCCTGCGGGCAGGTCGGGCAGGGCTGGTTGTTGAAGAAGATATAGATGATTGATTTATCGGGGTTCTGGTTCTCGTTTTGAAAATATTGCTCCTCAACTTCGGTTTCGAGAATCTCGTTGCCGTCCTGGGCAAAAGCAACGGCGCAGATGGCAAAAAAGCCCAATACAAAGGCAAAATATTTCATGATTGTTTCTCCTTGAATTTTTGGTATGAAAAAATACAAGAAAAAATATAATGCCGGCCGGGCGGATTTAAAGAGGGCAAGAGGTGGTGTTTCTTAAAGCGGGGCAGCAGCGGCTTGCAGCCAGGCGTTTTCTTCCGCGGGCAGAAAACCGGACAGAGCCGTCAGAACCTTTTGGTGGTAGGCGTTAACCCAGTCAATTTCCGCCGGCGACAACAGCGCTTTGTTAATCAGGCGGCGGTCAAACGGCACCATGGTCAAAGGTTCAAACCGGAGAAGCGGTTTGTCTTCAACGCTTGTTTCCTCAAGCAGATACAGGTTTTCAATACGGATGCCGTAAGTGTTTTCTTTATAATAACCGGGTTCGATTGAAGTTATCATGCCGGCTTTGAGCGGTGCCAGACTTTTTAACGATAAAGACTGCGGCCCTTCGTGAACGTTTAAGAAATGGCCGACGCCGTGGCCGGTGCCATGGGCATAGTCCTTGCCAAAACGCCATAAGGCTGCCCGTGCCAGAGTGTCGGGCACCAGGCCGGGGGTGTCGGGCGGCAGAAGGGCGTCTGCCGCCGCAATATGCGCCTTTAATACCCGGGTGAAATCATCAATAATTTCCTGCGGCGGCGTGCCGACGGCAACGGTGCGGGTGATGTCGGTGGTACCGTCAAGGTATTGGGCGCCGCTGTCAAGCAACAAAACCGAGCCGGATTCCAGCCGGCGGTTGGTGCGTTCCGTGGGCTGATAATGGACGACGGCGCCGTTGGCAGCAAAGCCGGCAATGGTGGCAAAGCTTTCGGAATAGTAGTTTTCGCCGGCGGCGCGGAATTCGTGAAGTTTGGCAACGACGCCGAGTTCGTCGGCGGTTTGCCAGTTGGTTTCCAGCCAGTGCAAAAAGCGGCAGACGGCAGCGGCGTCGCGACGGTGAGCCGCCCGGAAACCGGCAATTTCAACAGGATTTTTGACGGCTTTCCAGTCAACGACGGGGTCGGGAATATTAACACAGCGGACGTGTTTATCCCTGAGCAGGGTTTGAATTTTTTTGGGGCAGCGGTTGAACGCCAGACCGATTGTCTTGCCCCGCCAGGTGTCGAATTCGGCGGCAAGTTTGTCAAAGTCTTTGACAAACAGGCTGACACCGCCAGCCGCCGAAACAAGCGCAAAAGCCCGTAAGACCGGGGTGTCGGCAAGCAGGCGCGAACGCAGGTTTAGCAGCCATGAAACACAGTCACATTCGCCGATAAAATAGGCATCAAGATTATTGTCGGCGCAAAATTTGGTGAGGTAAGATATTTTTTCATCAGCGGAAATGCCGGCAAAGCGTTCGTCAAGCTCAAAAATCTCGGCGTCGCGTTCCGACGGCCGCACGGCGGGAAACTCCGGCGGCGTTTCGACAAACTCGTGGCTGGTCAGAACCCGCTTCCAGAAATCTACCTCGGCAATTGAGTGACACCAGGGGTCATAGGCAAATTTGCACGGTTGGGTGACATTATGTTGAATCCAGGTACCGAGAGAATCTCTGGTGCAGAAGACCTCGACCGAAGCGGGATCCGTCTGCCGGCGCGCCTGAATATCATAGCGGCCGTCAACCAAAAGACAGGCACGGTTGCGGAAGATAATGAGTTTGCCGGCAGAACCGGTGAAACCGGTCAGGCTGCAGAGCAGGTTTTCTTCCGGCAGAATGTCCTGTCCCAAAAACATATTGCCGCGGGTAATGATGCAGGCATCAAGCTTGCGGGATATGAGGTGTTTTTGAATTTCTGCAATTGTGGTCATCGGAAATCAAGCCTTTCGTAAAAGCGCGGCGCGCCAGTCATCAAGAGAATAAAGTTTAATCTGATCCAGTCCCTGAGCCTGATAAGCGGCAATGACGCCGGCCGACTGGTCGGCAACAAAGCCGGATAAAACGGCGTATCCCTGCGGTGCCAGGTTTTCGGCGATGTCGGCGGCAAAGGATATCAGCGGGTTGGCAAGAATGTTGCTCAGGATAAGATCATAAGGAGCCGCGGCGGCAATCAGCGGGTTTTGGCAGCCGTCGCTTAAAAATGTTTTGATGCGGTTATCCAGGCGATTGGTTTTGGCATTACCGGCCGATACGATGACGGCCTCTTCATCGATGTCGCCGGCCAGAATTTCGGCCGACGGCCAAAGGCTGGCGGCACATAGCGACAAAATGCCGGAGCCGGTGCCGATATCAAGAATCTTTTGCGGAGAAAAACCGCGGTGTTTGAGTTCGCACAAGGCCGTGATGCAGCCACGGGTGGTCTGGTGATCGGAGCCGAAAGCGGTGGCCGCGTATATTTGCAGGGGAATTTTTGACGTTTGCGGCGCGGTTGTTTCGTGAATGCCGTAGATGCAGAAGTCGCCGACTTCAAAAGGCGGAAATTTAATAACGTAGTCTTTGAGCCAGTTGTCGCTTTTGAGTTCACTGATTTCATAAGGCGGCAATTCAACGCCCAAAGAGCGGGCGGCCGAAAGCATGGCCTGCTCGTCAAAAACGCCGCTTTGGTAGCCGACGTATTCGTCAATGCCGTCCGGTTCGGCAGCGTAGTTTTGGGCGCTGACCTCGAAAAAAGAATCCATAAATTCGTCAAAGGCCGGCGACGGCATTTCCGAAGGGCGAAAAGTTATCTGCCAGCAAGATGATGCCATGACAGCAGTTATCCTATCTTGTTATAAATTTATTTACTAAATGGAGTTTATGATATAATAATTAAAAATAACTTTATTTTTGCAGAAGATGAGCCGTATGAAAAATAAAATCGTTTGTCTTGTTTTGTGTGCGATGCTGACGGGGTGTCTACGCGCCGGAAGTTATGATTTGGTACCGGTCAGAAAAAAGATTCTTGATTCAATCAATAATTATCCGATAGAGTTTGTCGAACAGAAGGAAGAATTTATCCGCAGTCAGAGCGAGCGTGAGAATAATTATGTATTGAATAAGGCAATCACCGTTAAAAAGGGTGAAACCATTTTGAGCGATAAACGGCTTATCCGCGATATCTACCGTTCATACGTCTATCGGCCGACCAAAAAAGGGGCGCTGCAGAATCAGGCTTTTCCGGTGAAACTGGATAATCGAAAAGAATACTCCATCATCGGTTGGACGACTATTGACGGCGTGCGCTATGCCATGTTGGACAGCGGGTTGGAGGATTATGTCTTTTTGTTTGACGAAAAAGGCAATTTTTATGATCATGCCGGTTGGATTGACGACGGAACATTGAAGCTGCTTGAAGAACAAATTTTTGTTTATCCGTCGGATATGAAAATGCAGATTATTGCCAAGTTTCGCGATGAAGTCAGCAATGTCCGTAACGGTTATGAAGTCAAATATAACGGCGTAAAACTTGACCGCATCTGGTTTGACTATATGGTTTATGATGCCTGGAATAACGACGGCGGGCAATTTGAGCGTATCAGTTTCCCGAATAAGCCGGGACTGATTAATATTCATGGCCAGGGATTCAGAATTTTGAAAGCGGACAAAGATACGCTGACTTATATGATTTTGACCAGTGATGAATAATCCGAAAAGGCAACTATTTAAAATCCGTTTCTGCTAAGAAGCGGATTTTAAATGTTTACGATTTATTTAGACCTTTCGGTTATTAAAAAACAAACGCATATAATAAGGTGTTGACAGGCCGATGATCAGTGAAGAGATTGTTCATGTAACGGGCGTCCCGAAGAAACTGGTGGTATTTTTGCACGGTTATCAAGACGATGCCGAGCATATTGACCGCAAAACGGAGTTTTTGCATGGTTTGAATAATACGGCTTTGCATATTCCGCAAGCGCCCTGCGTCAATGAGGTTGACCGAAGCAAGCGGCAGTGGTACTCAATGCATCAGTTTGATCCTGACGATAAACGCCGGATAACCGCATCGTGGGATGAGTTTATCGAGTTTTATAACCGGATGACCGTCGGACTGGAAGAGGCTAATCATTATATTCTGGAATATGTCGATACGCTGCTTTCCGAGTATGGACTCGGGTATGAGGATTTGTTTTTATGCGGATTTTCCCAAGGGGCCATGTGTGCCATTTACAGCGGATTAATGTGTCCGCATCAATTGGGCGGGGTTGTCAGTTTCAGCGGAATTCTGGCCGCACGGGGATATGTCGAGAAGCACAGCAGCAGCCGGCCGGACTTTTTATTGCTGCACGGCGATGCCGATAATATGGTACGATTTGAGGCGCTTGATTTTACGGTGCGCGGTTTGCGGGAGATGGGCTGTAAGGTTGAAACGGCGGTTATTGCCGGTGCCGGCCATAAAATTACCGAAGAGGCCGTCGTTAAAGCACACGATTTTATAAAATCACGTTGTTAAATAAAAGGTTGAAAAGACAAAAAACCACCGCGGCCGATGAGGTTGTTTGGCGTTGTATCCAGATGCAGTGATGAATCCGTTCCGAAATTGCGTTCTAAAATTTGATGATAATTGCCGTATATCGGCAAATATTTTCGCAACCATTCGGGCTCAAGACCGAGTTTTACCCAAGCCTCTTCACGAATTCCGAGAAGATTTTGCAGAGAGCGGCTTTTAGTGGCATTAAAAATATCAACGTTTTGTGAGGTAATGTCGGCATTGTCGGCAAGTTTCAGCGCATTGATTATCCAACGTAAAGCTATATTTAAGGTGGCGTTATTGCCTGCGGTATAGGCTTTGACGGGAATGTAGGCTACTTCCTCAGGCAGGACAGCGGCCGGGTTGTTGCTTTTTAGGTCTGCCACGATACCATTGATAAAAATTTCACCATCGCTGATAAGATCACAACGGTTAAGATAAAAGGCCTCTTTAACCTTGGTCGGCGATGCTTGCTGTAAAATATTAAAGCCAAGGGCATATTTCTGATTGTATTCTTCCAAGAAGGCCGCGGCGGCAGAGTCTCTGACCACACAAACATTGCTGCCCGTAAAATCGCGCATTGAACGGGCGTCGGTTTTCTGGCGGGAGGCAAATACCTGACGATCCATATACAGTATGTCAACCGGGATAACATATTGCGAAGCTTCTTCGGCGGCGGTCAGCGAAGAATGGCCGAGCATGACGTCAATTTTGCCGCTGTTTAATGCCTTGCCGATGGCGGATTCTTTTACGGAAATGAGTTTGATCCTCTCGGCATCACCGAAAACGGCTGCGGCAACGGCGCGGCAGATGTCGGCGTCAAAACCGTGCCAGACATTGTCCTGACGATAGGCCAGCGGTTTGTACTCGGTACCGATGCCGCAGGCAACGTATTGCCTTTTGCGAATATGACTGAATCCGTCATCGGCCAGAGCGGCGTTTGTCCATAAAAATGCCGCCAGGGCAAAAAAGACGAATTTCAGACTCATTTTGTTAACCATTTGTTGTTAATATAAATAAAATTGCTCTTTTCTGACTATAAGGTAAAATTTTATGAAAAGTAACAAATTTTTGCAAGTTATCACAGGGTGTCTGATGTTGTTTGCGGCATCACTGTGCCGGGCGGAGGGGCTGTCGGCGGAGGAGGCCAAAGATTTTGCCTCGACCAAAGGTAAAGAACTTTTGATGAGTTTTCAGGAGCCGGATCTGGCAGAGCGGTATCGTCAGCTTGACGCCCTGTTTATGACCTATATAGACATTGATTATGTCAGCCGCTTTGTCCTCGGGCGCTACTGGCGGCAGATGAGTTCGGATCAACGGCAGCGTTACCGCGATATTTTTGTGCGTTACGGTCTGGCTTATTATAAAACGCTGCCGCTTGATTATGCCAAGAACCTGACTTATGAAATTAAAGGCGTTGACCAGGAAGGTGCTTTTGTTAACGTGGCAACCAACGTTCATGTCTTTTTGGGCAATGACAGTCAGGATGTTACGCTTATTTTCAGGCTGCATAAAGTTGACGGCGTGATTAAGGCGGTTGATGTTAAGGTTGCCGAAAGCAGTCTGCTTTTGGCATACCGGAGCAAATTTTATGAAATGATTGCGCAGGATGACGGTGAAATAGAGTGGTTTTTGGAAGATTTGGAAATGCTGGCGTCGTCGTTGGAGCACAGTCTTAACGAAAATGTTTCAAATCAGCAAAATTCCCTTGAATTTGCGGCGGAAAACGGCTAATCTTGGCGCAAGTGTCAACAGACAGGGTTTTTATCAATGAATAACGTAAAGGTCAGATTTGCGCCGAGCCCGACCGGGTTTATGCATATCGGCAATACCCGAACGGCCGTGTTTAACTGGCTTTTGGCCAGAAAACTCGGCGGCAGTTTTTTATTGAGGATTGATGATACAGATGTTTTGCGCTCCAAAAAGGAGTATGAAGACGCCATCAGGGATATTTTGTGCTGGCTCGGGCTGACCTGGGATGAGGAAGCCAGGCAGTCGGCGCGAATGGCGCGGTATGATCAGGTTGTGGCGCAGCTGAAAGCAGCCGGCCGGGTTTATGCCTGTTATGAAACGGCGGAAGAACTTGAAGTTATGCGCAAAAAGCTTATGTCACAGGGGCGGCCGCCGATTTATGACCGCGGCGCACTTAAGCTGACCGAAGCAGATGCTGAACGGTATCAAAAAGAAGGCCGCCGGCCGCATTATCGCTTTAAGCTGCTGCCGGGGAATATCGAATGGGACGATATGGTGCGCGGCAAAACGCATTATGATGCGGCGAATCTGGCGGACCCGGTCATTATCCGCGAAGACGGCAGTTATTTGTATCATCTGCCGTCGGTGATTGATGATTTTGATTTCGGCATTACGCATATTATCCGCGGCGAGGATCATGTGACAAATACGGCCATGCAGATTCAAATGTTTGAGGCTTTGGGTGCCAAAGCGCCGGCGTTTGCGCATTTGCCGCTTTTGACCGGACGAGAAGGCAAGCTCTCAAAACGTCTGGGGTCGCTCGGTGTGCGCGAACTCAGGGCCGAGGGAATTGAAAATATGGCAATCTGTTCGTTTTTGGCTAAATTGGGGACGTCAGAGGCGATTGAGCCGTTTTATGATCTTGACAGCCTGGCGGCAACACTTGATTTGACCAAACTCGGGCGGGCGCAGCCGAAGTTTGACGAAGAAGAGCTGAAAATGTTTAACCGGAAATTTGTGCGCCAGATGCCTTATGAAAAAGTCAGAGGACGGATTGCCGGCGATGAGCGCTTTTGGAATGCGGTGCGCGGCAATCTTGATACCGTGGCGGAAGCCGACAAGTGGTTTGATATTTGCCATAAGCCGCTGAAGCCCGAAATTGAAGATGCCGGCCTGACATCGGCCGCCGCGGCTGCTTTGCCGCCGGAACCGTGGGACGAAAATACATACGGCGAATGGATGAACACGGTTAAAGCCGAAACCGGCAAAAAAGGAAAAGAGCTGTTTCATCCGATCCGCAAAGCGCTGACGGCGCTGGATGACGGGCCGGAATTGAAAGTTCTGCTGCCGCTTATCGGCCGGGAGCGTGCGCAAAAACGTCTTTTGGGACAGGAAGCATAAAAGAGAGGAAAAATGTATCTGTTTAATACCCTGAAACGCCGCAAAGAAGAATTTGTGCCTTTAGATGAAAACAACGTGCGGATGTACGTCTGCGGGCCGACGGTTTATGACCGGGCGCATCTCGGCAATGCCAAAACGCCGGTGGTGTTTGATGTCTTGTTCCGGGTTTTGCGGCATAAATACGGAGCGGAACATGTGACTTATGTTTCCAATATTACCGATGTTGATGATAAAATTTTGAACAAACACAAAGAAACCGGCAAGTCTATCCGCGAGATTACCGAGCAGACTTATCAATGGTATGTCGACGATATGGCAAAGTTGAATGTCCTGCCGCCGAATTACCGGCCGCGGGCAACCGAGTATATCGGCGAGATGATTAAACTGGTTGAACTGCTGCTGGCCAACGGGCATGCTTATGAGGCCGAAGGGCATGTTTTGTTTGATGTCGATTCAATGCCGAATTACGGTTTTTTGTCCGGCCGGACGCAAAAGGAAATGCTGGCCGGTGCGCGGATTGAGGTGGCGGATTATAAGAAAAATCCGGCAGATTTTGTGCTGTGGAAGCCGTCGGAAGCTGATCAACCCGGCTGGGACAGTCCCTGGGGGTACGGTCGTCCGGGGTGGCATTTGGAATGTTCGGCGATGAGCTCCAAACTTCTGGGCAATTCTTTTGATATTCACGGCGGCGGTTCGGATTTGATTTTTCCGCATCATGAGAATGAATGCGCGCAATCATTGTGCGCTCATCCGGGCGAGAGTTTTGCCCGTTACTGGGTGCATGGCGGCATGCTTATGGTTGACGGCGTCAAGATGTCAAAGTCGCTGGGTAATTTTTATACGATTGACGAGGTTTTGGACAAGGCACCGGCAGAGGCTTTGCGGCTGTTGTTTTTAACCACGCATTATCATCAGCCGTTTAATTTTACTTTTGAGGGGCTGGAGCAGGCCAAGCAGAATCTGGACAAGTTTTATAATGCGCTGCTCAGAGTTAAAGATGTTTCTCCGGCAGAGGGTGCTGCCGCTGACGAGCGTGTGGTGCAGGCGCTGGAAGATGATTTGAATACGCCGCTGGCGCTGAGCTTTATCCATGAATTGGCTAATCGTTTGAACAAAGCCGAATCCGAGGAAGAACAGGCGACGGCCAAAGCGGTTTTGTTACGTTCGGCTGATTTGCTGGGACTTTTGTGGCAGGAACCTGAGGAATGGTTTAAGGGCGGCGCGGCCGATGAGGCGGCGGAGATTGAGGCGTTGATTGCGCAACGTGCGGCGGCCAAGAAAAACAAAGATTATGCGTTGGCCGACAAAATCCGCAACGAACTGAAAGAAAAAGGCATTTTGCTGGAGGACGGACCACAGGGGACAACGTGGAAAAGAGCATAAAAAAGCGCCTCTTTCGAGGCGTTTTTTTTAGTGTTTCAAATGTTTGCCGGAAGCCTTCATCAAAGAATTGGCAAAAGATTTTTTGGCCGCATAGGTCATAAACAAAGGTTCTTCCATTTTCAAAGCGCCGAGCGTTTGTTCCAAGGCCTCAAAGCTTTGGTATATTTTGCTCATCAGCGCCAGATTGTCATTTACCACGTCATAAAGAAAAGTCTGATCTTGTTTATTTATCATTATACCCTCCTTTGTTGGTGTTGATGAGATATAATGTAAAGGAAAAAATATTTCTTTTCAACATAGTAAAAATCGGTTTTCGGGTGTCGGATAATTCGTACACCCTAAGTTTTAAGAGTGGCCGGCAGCGGGCGACAGATTGGTGAAACTTATGCCCAAAGAAGACATTGCCTGCGACCATTTACGGTCGTCGTCACCGCCTAAAACCAACTCCGGAGTTGCTTCGGCAATCAGCCATTTGTTTTCGGCGATTTCGGTTTCCAGTTGGTGCGGCGCCCAGCCGGCATAGCCTAAGGCAATTATCTTCTGTTTCGGGCCGGCACCGGCGGCAATATCCTGTAAGACCTCAAAAGATGATGATACCATAATACCGCTGCCGGTATCAAGGCTGCCGGGCAGACGGTAGTCTCCGGAGTGGAGAATAAAGCCTTTGGCCTGTTCCAGCGGGCCGCCGTGATAAAGGCTGATCGGCGCCGTTATGTCACTTTCCATCGGGAAAGGGAGTTCGGCAGCCAGGTCGCGAAAAGAGAATTCTTTAACCCGTTTGTTGACAATAAAGCCCATTGCACCGTCGGTTCCGTGAGAGCAGATGTAAACAACCGCATCCGCAAATTCTCCGGCGGCATCGGGAAGGGAAACAAGACATTTTCCGGTCAGGTTTTTGGCGTCTATTTTATCCATAGTATTTACTGCAGCTTTAACTTTATGTATACGATATCTATTCTATAATATAGGGTGAGTTTACGGAAAAATCAATTTGGTCTGCAAAAAACGATGAAAAAAATATTCGGTTGTCTGGCTGTTGTCTTAATGCTTCTGAATGCTGTCGGTGCGGCGGCTCAGGAAGGCGGCAGAGTTATTTTGGATTTGCAGCCCGATGAAAAAGACTACGATACCGGCGGCGTAGAGAGCGTTCTCGGTGTGGGGGCGGCCTATTGGCACGATGTTAAAGAATATAATGAATTACTGGACGGCGAAAACATTGAAAAGGATTTCAGCGCCGATATCCGCGCCAAATATCCCGATTACAGCCGGGAACAGGCGGAACAGTGGCAAAATTACGTTAAAAAGGGCATTAAGGCCTATCGTTTTTACGAGGATATTAAACAAAAGGTCATTAGCTGGGTGTTAAATCATGAGATGCCCGTGGTTGTTCCCGATGACCAGTATGAAATGGGTGAAAGCGAAACCTATATTGAGAGCGACAAGCCTCTGGTTATTGAAGATTTTAAAAAGATAGTAGCCTATTCAAATTCCGAGAGAGATCAGCTGGCGGCCGAAGAAAAAACTGCCAAAGATTATAATCTGCCCCGTCCGTCCGCAAAAATTGCCGCATTAAAAAAGGCGTTGTTGGAAAAAGACTGGAAGGCGCTGCTCGGGTTTGATCCGGCAGAGTACATTGCCCGGTTGTATGAAATGCCCGACAGTGTTGAAGATGCCGCGTCGGAAAAGCTTTCGGCGGTGGTATTGTCGCAATTCAGAGGGGTGGGACCGGACGGTAAAGTTGCCGGTGTCATTTTGCTGAAACCGGCGCCGCAGACAGTCGTACTCTATAACGATTTTGCCTCTTATCCCGGAATTACGGCGGATTTTGATGCTTCTGACAATTTGGGCAATATAAAAACAGGCCTTGTCCTGCCGCAAAGATTTACGGTTGACGGGCATAAAGAAATATTGGCTTATGTCAAAAGCTTTGCCCTTTATTATGAAGGGACGGCTCAGGATCCCGACAAGCCGGTCGTGCTGTATCCGCGAATTAAGGCCGGTATTTGTAAAGGTAATGACTGCGAAACGGTTGAATTGAATCCGAAAGTTGTTTTGCAGCCGGTCGGTAAAACGAGTGAGACGGTCTTTTCCGCTTATGTCGAAACAGTGGCCGTTAATATTCCCAGAGCAAGCAATGCCGGTGAGTTTGAGTTTGTAAAGTTGGTCTTGGATAAGGGAAAAAACGGTGGACGGGATGTCGTGCGGCTGGAGATTAAAAGTCATGACGCATCGCGTCTCCGCGTATCGGTTATCGGGAAAGAGGCCGGTTATTTTGCCGCTCCGAAAATGAGAATCGACGGAAATACCGCAATTATCAGATTTGAGGTTGTAGACGAAACATTTGATCCTCTGGGAAAAGAAATAACTTTTTTAGCAGCCACCGGCGGCATTGATCAGTATATTCATAAAATGGTTGTGCGGGACGTGTCATGGTTTGATGTGGAAAACAACGGATTTTCCGCCGGTGTCTTGCTTTTTGCTTTTATCGGAGGGTTGCTGCTTAACATCATGCCTTGCGGTTTGTCGGTGCTGGCGTTTAAGCTGATGAGTCTTACCGGCTTTGGCGGTCGTAATCGTGATAAAATCCGCCGGCGTTTCGGGTGGACCGGTGCAGGGATATTCTTCTCTTTTGTCGTTGCGGCTGTTTGGTTGGCAGGACTGAAATTCGGCGGTTATCCTTTAGGCTGGGGTATCCAGTTTCAAAATGTTTACTTTATCGGGGCAATGATCTGGGGTGTTATGCTGTTTTGGCTGTATGTCATAAAAATTATCGGCTTGCCGGCGGTTGCTGGCTCCGATACAATGCGGCATAAAAATTGTTGGATTGATTTCGGCAGCGGTATTTTTGCGGCGTTGTTGTCTACGGGCTGTACGGCGCCTTATCTGGCAGAGGCCGTGGGAACGGCCATGGCCGGTTCGGCAGCGGAAATCGCCGCGGCTGTGATGGCTGCCGGAGCCGGTTTGGCATTGCCTTATGTTCTGATTACGGCGCTACCGGATACCGTTGCGGGGATATTCCGGACGGAAAACCAGAGACGTATATTGCAAAAAATCGTTGTTATTTTGTTGCCGGTATCATTGATCTGGCTGATAGGTTTGGCCGCAGCCCAAAGCAAAGCAGCCGAGATATGGCACTGGCTGTTGTATCTGACGGCGGCATTTGCGGCTTTGTCTTTCCGTAAAACCGTTCAGGCGGAAATTGATAAGCTTGACGATGCCGGAATCGCTGCTATTTTGCGGCGTCGCACCAATATCTTTTTCGGAATCGTCATGTTGCTGTTGACGGCGGTCAGTCTGTGGGATCTCGGCTCTGCCGCCGCAAAACGCCGCAGTCTGTTGCAGGATAACGTTCCGTCGGTACTTAACCGAGCGGCGATAGATGAAAATGTGCGGCGGGGAATGAAAGTTTTGGTTAAAGTCAATGCCGACTGGTGTCTGCTCTGCAAATATAACGATATATTTGTTTTGAATATTGAGCATGTCAAAAATTCTCTTAGGGATAATGGTGTTAAAGTGTTTGAAACGGATTGGAGCGGTCATGATCAGGACGTTTTGGCATTTATGCAAACGTTCGGCCGCAGCAGTCTGCCGTTTTATGTTTTGTTTTCGCCGACGTTTCCCGACGGCATCGTGCTGCCGAAAATACTTAATGACAATGAGCTGCGCACGCTGATTGATATGTAGCATTTTCATAAAAATTGCTTGCACTGGCGTAATCATTGTTGTATAAAGCCCCTAAAATCGGATAATTTATGTCATTTTAAGGAGTTGTTGGATGTCAGGACATTCCCAATTTAAAAACATTATGTATCGTAAAGGCGCCCAAGACGCCAAAAAAGCTAAAATTTTTGCCAAACTGGCCCGTGATATTACCATAGCGGCCAAGTCCGGTTTGCCGGAGCCGGATAAAAATCCGCGTTTGCGTCTGGCAATTGCCGCGGCAAGGGCCGAAAGCATGCCCAAAGACAATATTGAGCGCGCTATTGCCAAAGCCAGTCAGACGGCCGGCGGCGATGATTATGTTGCAACCCGTTATGAAGGATTCGGTCCGGGCAAGGCAGCGGTTATCGTTGAATGTCTGACCGATAATAAAAACCGTACCGCCGGTAATGTGCGTACCGTTTTCGGTAAACGCGGCGGCGTTATGGGCGAAAGCGGTTCGGTTACGTTTAATTTTGAGCGAATCGGCTTTATTCAATATCCGGCAGCAGCTGCTGCGGCCGATGCAATGTTTGAAGCGGCGTTGGAAGCCGGTGCCAATGATGTGGCAAGTGATGACGAACATCACGACATTGAAACTCTGCCCGATGATTTGAATATGGTGACGGAAGCGCTGGAAGCCAAGTACGGAACACCGGCAGCATCGCGTTTGGATTGGAAACCCTTGGTTAAAACCGAGATTGCCGATTTGGAAACGGCGCAGAAATTTATGGATTTTATTGACGCGCTGGAAGATGATGACGATGTGCAGAAGGTTTATCATAACGCTGAATTTACCGACGAAGTCATGAAAGCCCTGTCCGGCGAATAAACAGCAGTGTCGAGCTTGCAAAAAAAAATCTCCGTTTTATAATGAACGGAGATTTTTTGATGAAGAGGTTTTGAATGCGGATATTGGGGCTTGATCCCAGCTTGTCGTCAACCGGCTGGGGGGTTATTGAGGTTGAGAATAACCGGGTGCGGTATCTGGCGGACGGTTTTATTCCGACAGACACCAAAATGCCGATAGCAGCGCGGCTGGAAGAAATTAACCGGACGCTGAGGCAGGTTATCGAAACCTACCAGCCGGACGAGGCGGCAATTGAAAAGGTGTTCCTGAATACCAATCCGGAATCAACCATTAAACTCGGTATGGCACGCGGCGTGGTGATTATGACGCCGGCGCAATACGGCATTAATGTGGTTGAGTATGAGCCGAATAAAGTTAAAAAAGCGGTGGTCGGGGTAGGCAAAGCGGCCAAAAATCAGGTTGAGACCATGGTTAAGATTCTGCTGCCGGGCTGCAAGCCGAAAAATAACGATGCCTCTGACGCTTTGGCCATTGCCTTGTGCCATTTTCAATACCGTGGCAGCCTGCGGATTAAATAAATATGCCGTAAAAGCTTAAGAATGGGCTTGCAAGAGAGAGGCTTATTGTATAATTTAGAACAGAGATTATATCGGGATATGTAAATGATTGCCAAATTAAAAGGTTTGATTGATACCATCGGCGAGGACTACTGCATTATTGATGTCAACGGCGTCGGTTATCTGGTCTTTGCCTCGGCCAAGACATTGGGAAAACTGGTTTTGCGCCGGCCGGCAGTACTGCTGATTGAAACGGTGGTACGGGAGGACAGCATATCGTTGTTCGGATTTGCCGATGCCCTGGAAAAAGAATGGTTTAATACGCTGACGAAAGTTCAAGGCGTGGGGGCAAAAGTGTGTCTGAGTATTTTGTCCGTCTTATCGCCACTGCAACTGGCACAGGCGGTTAATGCGCAAGATAAAGCATCATTTACCAGAGCGGGCGGCGTCGGGCCGAAACTGGCGGCCAGAATTGTTACCGAACTGAAGGGTAAAATTGTCAGCGTGCCGATGGCAGAGGTGGCGAGGGATGTTAATATGGCGTTGGGTGAAGATGTGACACCGGCGGAAGAAGCCGAAGTTTATCAGGATAATCTGGCGGCGCGCGATGATGATCCGACTAAAATGGAAGATGCCATTTCGGCGTTGGTTAATCTCGGGTATCAGCGGCTGGAAGCCTATAAAGCGGTTAATCAGGCGATGATTAAGGCGCCGGAGGCGGAAATGAGCGAGCTTATCCGGCTGGCATTAAAAGAATTTGCGGCAAAGGATATGAACTAAATGATTGATGAACGTATTGTCAGTCCGCAAAAACAGGTTGAGGACGAACCGGAAAACAACAATATGCCGGTTAATCTGCGGCCGACAAGTCTGAGCGACTTTGTCGGGCAGAGAACGGTTTGCGAAAACTTAAAAGTGTTTATCGATGCGGCCAAAAGCCGCGGCGAGGCGTTGGATCATGTGTTGTTGTTCGGACCTCCGGGGCTCGGCAAAACGACATTGGCTTCGATTGTTGCCAAAGAACTCGGTGTCGGGTTTCGGGCGACATCGGCGCCGATGATTTCAAAATCAGGCGATTTGGCGGCGATTTTAACGAATCTGGAACGCAACGACGTATTGTTTATTGATGAAATTCACCGACTTAATCCGGCGATTGAAGAAGTCTTGTATTCGGCGATGGAAGATTTTCAGCTGGATCTGATTATCGGCGAGGGGCCGTCGGCGCGTTCGGTCAGGATTGATTTGCAGCCGTTTACGCTGATAGGGGCAACGACACGTTCGGGAATGTTGTCGACGCCGTTGCGTGAACGTTTCGGCATACCGCTCAGGCTTGATTTTTATTCGCCGGAAGATTTGCAGAAGATTGTTCAACGCGGGGCCAGACTTCTGGATATGCCGTTGTCGGAAGCCGGGGCGCTGGAAATTGCCAAACGGTCGCGGGGAACGCCGCGCGTGGCCGGCCGGCTTTTACGGCGGGTGCGGGATTTCGGTGCTGTTTGCGGTGCGGCGGAAATCGACAACAAAATTGCCGACAGCGCATTAAAACGTTTAGATGTTGATGATTACGGCCTGGATGCTTTTGATCGGCGTTATCTTAACTGTATTTTGCATAATTACGGCGGCGGGCCGGTAGGGGCGGATACGCTGGCGGCGGCGCTTTCGGAAGAACGCGACACGATAGAGGAAGTTATTGAACCGTTTTTGCTGAAACTCGGTTTCTTGCAGCGGACACCGCGCGGCCGGGTAATCTCGGATTCGGGTTGCCAGTATCTCGGCGTGCCGAAACTGCGGCGGGACAAATATTCGCAACAGCTTGATTTGTTGGAAGGATAAGGGGAATGATTGTTAAACCGATTGCGCCGGCGACCGGCGAAATAGTTGATGGAGAGTTTTTGTTTCCGGTCAGAGTATATTATGAAGATACCGATGCCGGTGGTATTGTTTATTACGCCAATTATCTTAAGTTTGCCGAACGGGCGCGGACGGAATATCTGCGCTGTGTCGGCTGCCGGCAGCAGGACGGGCTGGAAGAACCCGAAAAAACAGGCTGGGTGGTCAGACATTGCGAGGTGGATTATCTGAAACCGGCAGTGCTTGACGACGAGCTTGTCGTCAGTTGCCGGATTACTAATATCGGCGGTGTAACGGCGGCCATGCATCAGGAGATCAGCCGCGGCGGAGAAGTTTTGGTGACGGTTGACGTCAAGGTTGCCCATTTGTCGCTCACGACTAAAAAGCCGGTGCGGATACCCAAAGATTTGCTGGGGCGTATGGGGTAAATCCGGACGGCGGAAGATTCTTGCGAAAAAGTTGATTTAGTTAATTGAATTTTTAATATTTTTTGATATTTTGCAGGTAACTTTGCAAAATATCATTTTTTAGTTATAGGGAAAGCATATGGAAACACAGGTTTTACAAGAAGTTGCCAACAACAGTTCAATGTGGGATCTGCTTTGGGCGTCGGATATGGTGACCAAGGTCGTTTTGGTCGGACTGATTTTTGCGTCGGTCTGGTCGTGGGCCATTATTTTTGAAAAAGTTGCCACCCTGCGGCAGTTAAAGCATAAAACGGCCAAATTTGAGGAAAGATTCTGGTCCGGCGGTTCTTTGGACAAGCTTTATACCTCGTTGGGTGCACATCCCAACGAGCCGATGGCCAATATGTTTGTCGGTGCCATGCGGGAATGGAAACGCACCAATATTCTGAAGTCGAAAACGGATCGCGGATTGCGCGGTGTTTCGCTGCAGCAGCGGATTGAAAAGGCAATGATGGTGGCAATGGACAAGGATTTGGACGCTTTGGAAACCCGGCTCGGATTTCTGGCTTCGACCGGGTCGGTGGCGCCTTTGGTCGGGTTGTTCGGAACGGTTTGGGGAATTATCAACAGCTTTAATGCCATAGCCCTGACACAGAGTAACTCATTGTCGGCGATGGCTCCGGGTATTGCCGAGGCCTTGTTTACGACGGCGTTCGGTTTGATTGCCGCCATTCCGGCAGTGGTGGCTTATAATAAAATTTCTTCCGATTTGGATCGTTATGCCAAAAAGCTGGAAGCTTTTATGTCCGAGTTTTCGACCATTTTGTCGCGGGAAATTGACGATACGGCCATCAGAGCCGAGATGGCGGGAGAATAATCATGATGATCAACACGCGCCGGCGTTCTACCCGGTATCATCTGAATTCGGAAATCAATATCACCAATCTGATGGACGTGATGATGGTGCTGCTGGTGGTGTTTATGGTGGCGGCGCCGCTGATGACCTCCGGTATTGCCCTGGATTTGCCGAAAGTCGGCGGGCCGGCGCTGGAGGGTGAGGATACCTCAATTAACGTCAGCGTGGATAAAGACGGCTATTACTATATCGGGCAAACGGAAGTTTCGGCCGAGGAAATTGTCGGCAAACTGAATGCCATCAGAGAGCAAAACAGCGCGGTTACGGTAACCATTTCCGGTGATACCGGAACGGAATACGGGCGGGTTATCGGACTGATGGCGCTGTTGAAAGAGGCCGGATTTGATAAAGTGGGCTTAAGAACCGAACCGCGGCCGTTGCAGAGCAGGAAAAAGTAAAGACTTATGACCTCGGGCTTAAAAAAATCGTTGGCATTGCATTTGGCAGTATTTTTACTGTGGGTAATCGATGTGCCGATGTTTTGGTGGAATCGTCCGAGTGTCGGGCAGGCGCCGATTATCGTCGATTTGAAAGACGTTAAAATATCGGAGATGACCAATCTGCCGCCCAAGGCCAAATTCGGCAAAGAGGACAAGGCGGCCAGCACGATTAAGCGCAAAGTTGAAAAAAATTATGCCAAAGAAGAACCGGCGCCCGAGCCGGAACCGCAGCCGAAGGCGGAACCTAAGCCGGTACCGAAACCGGAGCCGAAGCCAGAAGTTCAGCCGGAAGCGCCCAAAAAAGATTTTTTAGCGGTACCGCCGCCCAAGAAGCCGAAGGTTAAACCGCAGCCGCAAAAGCCCAAACCGCCGGCAGCCAAACCGGTGCCGAAAAAACAGGCCGAACCCAAAAAGCAGCCTAAAGAACAGCCTAAAGAAAAAGCACCGCAGCTGGCTAATCCGTTAAAAAGCCTGCTGGCCAGTGTCGATGCCTTGGAAAAAGAGGGCGAAAAGTCTGAAACCGCAACCATCAAAGAGGGAACCGAGGTTGCCAATATGGGGGTTGAAGGCGGTGTCGGCGGGTCGTACTTCAGCGAATTGTCAATCTCGGAAATGGACGCTTTGGCCGGTCAGCTCAGAGCCTGTTGGAATTTGGATCCGGGGGCAATGGGAATTGAGGATATGATTGTTGAAATCCGTGCCGAACTTAGTCAGGACGGTAAACCAATGAAGGTTGAAATCATCAATCAGGGGCGGTATCGCAGCGACAGCCATTTTCGCTCGGTGGCGGACAGTGCGGTGCGGGCGGTTTATATCTGTGCGCCGTATAAGATTTTGTCGGAGAACTACGCTGAAAAATATGATGAATGGCGGGTTTTGCGTTTGAGGTTTAATCCGATTGACAAGTCAATCCAGTAGAGGACAAAGCAAAGTGAAACGAATCAGAAAAGTGGCGGTGGTATCGCCGTCGGTCATGTTGTCGGAAAGGTCGTTTAATACGGAAAAATGGCTGGCGTATCTGCAGCAGGATCTGGGGCTTGAGGTTGTGCTGATGCCGACGGCTTTAGGCGGAACGAAACTTGAGACCTTTCAGGCTAGAGACAAGGCGTGCGATATTATGGCTGCTTATGCCGACGACAGTATTGACGCACTGCTGGCGGTGCATGGCGGCGCTTCGGCTTTGCGGGTCTTGGAATATCTTGATTTTGAGGTGATAAAAAAACATCCGAAACCGGTTATCGGCTTTTCAGATACGACGTCGTTGCAGTTTGGCGTCTTCGGGAAAACGGGGCAGGCGTATATAACGGGCTTTTTGCCGGAATACGATTTCCGGGACGGACGGATTGCCGCGCCGACGGACGAAGATTTGCGGCGGGTTTTAGCGGGTGAAAAGTTTGCCGCGTCTTCAGGTGTCTGCGTTCATCCGGGAGTGGCTGAAGGGGTGCTTATCGGCGGCAATATGTCGACGATTTCGGATTTGTCCGGCACGCCGTATTATCCGGATTTGAACGGTAAAATCCTGCTGCTGGAAGACGAGTGTGAGGTTTCGTACAAGCTGAAACTGATGTTGACGCAGCTTAAATATAATCCAACTTTTGGCGGGGTTAAAGGAATTGTGTTCGGGCAGTTTACGGATTGCAGCGACCACGCCACTCACGGGACGGTTACCGGGGTGGTTGAAGATTTTGCCGCACAGGTCGGGTTGCCGATGGTTAAAGATTTTGCTTACGGGCATATTCAGAGAAGAAGAGTGCTGACCTGCGGGGTGAGGTACCGGCTTGATGCCGAAAACGGTCGTTTGGAACAGATTGAGGAATAGCATAAAAAGTACTTGATTTATGTGATTTTATACTGTATAAATCTGAAGAATTTGATAGGGGTATAGCTCAGTTGGTAGAGCATCGGTCTCCAAAACCGAGGGTCGTGAGTTCGAATCTTACTGCCCCTGCCATATTTAGCCTAACTCATTGAAGTTAGGCTATAATTTTTTTAAATATTTACAAAAAATGCCGTTTTTGCCTGTGTATCACCAAGGTGTATCACAGGAGCAAAGTTAGATGAATGGGCATAATAGGTTATTCATTCGAAATTACTTGAATTAGGTATTATTGAATATGCCAACAAAGTAAGAGAGGTTAAATCTGTTTGACTTTTTAAAAGATAGATTTAGTATGGAAAAGAATTGTTCAGTTTTTAGCAATATTTTAGAGGATTGAACAATAGTGGTTAAGAATTTGTTAAGGAGTATAGAGATGATTGCTTATGTTGAACAAAGAGGGCTTAATGTTTATGTATATGATTCAAATAGAAGATTATTATTTAGCTGTGGTGGTGAATTAGTTGGCTACACATCAACATCTGTAACTGTTAAACAATCAGGGGTTACAAGAGTTTTTAATGAAAGAGGACAGATGGTTAGATAAAATGTCTTATCAGTTGCCAAAATCTTTTAAATGTTGTCTAACTTGTGCTTTTTGGTGTGGTGTTAGAAAACTTGTTAATCAAGAATATTATGCCGAAACAGATAGTAATACCACCAAAGGCATGTGTGCCAATAGTAAAGGTATGTATCATTTAGATGTGTCAGCGATGGCTACTTGTAATTATCATCAAACATTGCCAGCATTGAAAGATTAAATTTGTTGAAAGTAAAAAAAATGACTTATGAAGAATTTGTAAAAGATTGTATTCGTAATTATATGTCTGAAAGATTTTTTCTTGAAGGTGAAAGCAAAGATTACTTTTTTGGTAAATCTATTTGGAATGACTATTTGACAGTATTTTATAATGACCTTGATGATAGAACAAATGTGTTAGAGAAAGTGCTTAATCAAGCTGTTAATAATTCTTTGAGCCAATTGGCTAAAGAAGTTGGACGAGGATATGCGTATAATGGAACTGATTTGGCAATTTCAGCATTTAATATTCCAGCAAGGTTTTATTATTATGGAACAAATAGTAATGATAATTCTTTGGCTGTAAATGTTATCAAAACTAATGTTCTTGAAGAAGCAATAAAAAAAGAACCTGAGCGTTGGGAACTTTATTTAAAAAGTAGAAAGGATTAGTTCAATGAATGAAATAGAAACTTCTGAAAATGAAGGAATTGATGAAAATAATGAACCTAAAAGTTTCGTTAGTATAATTTTACGGTTTATAATAGATATTTTAAAATCTTTGGGCAAAGCAGGGGATAATTTAAAAGCATAATTTTTTAAATAATATATTATACAAATAGAGATGATTTTATTAAGATTGTTAATAAAATTAGCAACGATTGGATTTGTTTAGGTTATATATCTGCTGTGATTAAAATAATTACTATACTTTTGTAGGTAATTTTTACAATAGAGTAATTTCTTTTGTTAAGGGCTTGGATAGTAGTATTCCAAGCCCAATTTTGATTAAATACAATTTTACCATCGCTTTGAATGTATGAATATTTTTTATTATGTGTCATTAGTTGCTGATATGCTCTGATTATTTCCATTTTCAATCCTTAATTTTTTTTATAAAAATCAAAATTTATCAATTAACGAAACTTAAAAGTAGGGTTTAATTATAGATATTTAAGTAATTTTTTTGTGATTAGCTGATTACCTTTGTTAATTAACACATCTATCCCAACGCAATATATCAGAAGATATACTGTCTTTATGTAAATAGAAACCTTCCTTATAAAAATGTATCTCTACGCGTGCCAACAGTAATAAAATAATAGAATGGCTGAAATCCACAAAAGCAAACAAAGTTGTCATCCATTTTGATATGGACGTTCTTGACCCAAGTGAAATTATCGCTGCAGTTGGTGTTGTTCCTAACGGTCTGAAGATAGATGAAGTTGTTCGAATTATCAATGATATTTCCAAAGAGGCAGAAATTGTCGGGCTTACTGTGGCAGAACCGATGCCGAGAACGGCTATTCGTATTAGGGAAATGCTATCGCGCTTGCCATTAGTAAAATAAAAAAATTTATATTTAATATAAGAATTATAATAGTCCGTGGATTGTCCTACTATCCCTGCCAGTTAAGATAAGCCGTCCGAAAGGACGGTTTTTTATTGGCATTAGGGACTATATAATATCTAATGAGGCTGTTTTATTGTAAAAAATAAATATTTTATGACGGATTTTCCGAAAATGCTTGCTCTTCTTTGAAATATTTCTATAATACGAACAAAATAATATAATTGTGTCATTAAAATTTTTATATTTTATGGAAAAACGAAAAAGTAACAATTGGTTTTATGTGCTTATTACAGGTATCGGGTTTTTTTTGGTAATATTCATCACTGTTGCGCTTAAGCCACCTAAGGTTTCTGAATGGAAAGAGGTAACAGTCGTTTCACGGAGTGAATTAATTGTTCCCTGCGGATTGGGTTCTGAAACGGAGGTTACCCTTGTTTTTTCGGACGGAAGCACTTGGAGAGGTTATCCGTCTTCAGCAAGTACAAATGAGCGGTATCTTCTTTATATGCAAGAAGGCAATGTTGCGTGTTATAGGTATAACTCATATTATATTACCGGTAAACAGTGGGTAGAGCCATAATCAATGTGTCATTACGGAAAAGGAAGTTATAAAAACTTCCTTTTTTTGTTTTTATCCTGCGGTAAGTGAATAAAGTTTTTTATTACAAGAGGTGACGAGAACTCACGGGGAAGTGAGTTTGACTGTCGGCGAAAGGCGGACAGCTTTTTTGATTTGAAGATGGCAGATTGGTTTGCGGCTGATTGATTATTTGAACGGACAATAATAATATATTTATTGACAGATGAAAAATAATTTAATATGTTGGCACTCAATGAGTCAGGATACATTCGGCCGATTGTGTCTAGTTGCGGCGTACGGTTGTATCCGGTGAGTGTTGGTTTAGTTGATTGTAATTTTAAGGTATAACTTATGGCAAAAGTCAGTCCGTTGCAGTTTTTGCGTCAGGTTAAGCAAGAAGTCAAGAAAGTTACCTGGCCGAGCAAAAAAGAAGTTAACCAGACCTTGGTTATGGTTATTGTTATCGTGGCTATTGCGGCGACGTTTTTCTTTGTCGTCGATCAGCTGCTGGGCTGGATTGTCAGATTGGTGTTTTCACTGGGAGTATAAAATAAAATGGATGCCCGTTGGTATGTTGTAAACGTTCATTCCGGCTGTGAGAAAAAAGTGGCGCAGTCGATTAAGGAACAGGCCGTCATCAAAAAGATGGAAGATCGTATTTTTGATGTTTTGATTCCGACCGAAGAGGTTGTCGAGGTTAAAAAAGGCGCCAAGGTTACCAGTGAGCGCAAATTCTTTCCCGGATATATTCTGGTTAAGATGGTTATGTCCGATGATGCCTGGCATTTGATTAAAAATAATCCGAATGTCAGCGGTTTTCTGGGATCACGCAATAAGCCGTATCCGATTACCGAGGCCGAGGTCCAGCGGATTATGACGCAGATGCAGGAAGGTGTCGAGAGGCCGCGGGAAGTTGTTAATTTTGAAATCGGCGAACAGGTTCGCGTTTGTGACGGACCGTTTGCTTCGTTTGTCGGATTGGTTGAAGATGTTGACACCGAGAAGGCCAGAGTTAAGGTCTCGGTTTCAATCTTCGGACGGGCTACCCCGGTTGAACTTGAGTATTCTCAGGTTGAGAAGGTTTAGTTGCTTGAAAATGCCGTTTTGAACGGCATTTTTTTTGATGTTGAAGATTGATAAACAGGAGGGCGGAAGATGTTTAAAGGTTTCCTGAATGAGTTTAAAAAATTTGCCATGCGCGGCAATGTCATTGATATGGCCGTCGGTATTATTATCGGTGCCGCTTTCGGCAAAATAGTCGATTCACTGGTTAAAGACATTATTATGCCGCCGATCGGTCTGTTGATGGGCAAGGTTGATTTTTCAAATTTGTTTGTTGTTTTGCGTAAAGGTGTCGGCGAACTGCCGTATCCGTCGCTTTCGGCCGCACAGGATGCCGGGGCGGTTACGCTGAATGTCGGTCTGTTTTTGAATGCCGTCATCAGCTTTTTGATTGTGGCATTTGCCGTGTTTGTTTTAATTAAGGCCATTAATACCTTAAGGGAAAAAATGGAACGGCAGGAAGCCAAAGATATGGTCAAAACAACCAAAACCTGTCCGTACTGCTGCACGGATATTCCGCTGAATGCCACGCGTTGTCCGAATTGTACGTCGGAATTGATAACGGAAAAAGCCGTTAAAGCAAAATAAAAAATGGTTTGTAGAGACAAAACCCCGTCTGATGGAAGGCGGGGTTTTTGATTTAGGTTACGAACGGTGGTTTTGCCAGCCGAAAGCGGCGCGTGACCACAGACGGCTGTCATTGCCGCCGGGGAGGGCGATAATACCGGCAATTGTCGGGGTCCGGCAGCCGGTGGTTTCGGGGTATGAAAAAGGTTCCCGCCGCAACAGACAGCAAGCCATGTCGGCAAAGATGCGCGCCTCCATGAAACGCCCGCTGAAACCGTAAGTATCGGACGGTGTTACAGTGATGTCCGGGCGGCAGACGGAAGCAAAAACCGGGCGGTGTTCGGGCAAAATCTCGGCTTTTCCGGTTAAAATATTGTGAAAGTCAGCGGTTATCACCGGGTTGTTCCAACCGCCGCCAAAAGTGAGAAAATACCGGGGAAAGGTTATGTTTTCGGGGATAAAGCGCAGACTGTAGGCAAAAATATAGGCACTGAAAAATTCCAGCGTGCGAATCCGGTTGTTAAACGGGATTTTTGCGTTTGTCGCCGCGGCCGGCAGACGATACCATGCTGGGTCTGATGATTTGGGCGGGGTTTGCAGCAGAAAGTTGCCGCCTTTTTCCGTAACGGCGGCGCGGGCAAACAATTCGCGCAGCAGGTTAAAGTCAATTGTTCCCCGGAGGCCGTATTTGCCGTTGAAATCGCAGGGTTCGTTTTTTTCGCGGCGGACGAGTTCGTCAATAAAATGGTTAAAAGGACCGGTGTCCCAGCCCAAAGTCTTTACGGTGCCGGCCGGTGTCGTGGAAATAATGCTGATGTTGCCGGTGTTGCCGCCGTTACAGAAAGCAACGGGAAAAATACCTTTTGCTTTCAGGCTGACGGCAAGATGGTGGTTGTGTACCGGAGCCAGAGGCGCCGCCTCACCGCCGTTCATCAGGTCGTCGGAACGGAAGTCATAGGCAACTCTGATGCCGGTTAAGTCGGCCAGCATCTGGCCGGAGCCGATTTGCAGCGTATAGGGATTTTCTTTGGTGATTGAGGGCGGGCAATGTGCACAGGTTTGACCGTGAAAACCGATGATGTCGATATCGTCTGGTTTGAAGCTGTTTTGTTTTATGGCCTGATTGACGGCCTTGGCCACCAGTTGAATATAGTCGTTATGAAGTTTGGCAAAGCGTGTTTCATTTTGTCGGCGGATTGTTGCAATATCGCCGCCGGCGGTTTGCAGCGCCTGTTTCAGAAGGCGGAATTCGGCGGCCATAGCCTGCGGAACCGGTAAAGAAAAACTGCCGACGTCGTTTATTCGGTCATCACTGAAATCCGTGATGACGACGTCAACGGCGTCAAGCGAGTTGCCGGTCATAATTCCGATACAGCGCATGGCCGAGTTCCGTCAAGGTCAGATATTAATGAATGAGTTTTCGGCAACGTCGCGGATTTTTTCTTCCGCAACACCGAGAGCCCGGGCGATTTCAAAGGCAAACGGCGCGGCTTTGCCCATGCCTTTGGCTGTAATAATCAGGCCGTCGCGCTCGACGTCGCTGCCGGTATATTTGAAATCGGGGGCGTGCGAAAGCTGTTCGGTTGTCGGATAGCCGGTGATGCGTTTGTCTTTGGCAATGCCGGCATCACGCAAAACAATCGGTGCGGCACAAATGGCCGCGCAAACTTTTTTGTTGGCATAGGTCTGATTGATAATTTGGGTAACGGCGCTCGAATCCCGCAGGTTGACGGCTCCGGGAAGGCCTCCCGGCAGCATCAGCGCGTCAAAATCGGCAACAGATACATCGCGCAGCAGCGTATCGGTTGCGATATAAAAATCATGAGCACTGCGGATTTTGGTGCTTTCAACGCCGGCAAGAATGACGCCGAGTCCCAGCCGCTTGAAAATATCGGCCGGCATCAGGGCTTCAACATCTTCAAAACCGTCAATCAACAAAATACATACCGTTTTGTTATCCATGTTTTTTCTCCCGCTAAAAATTTAATTTAACATCTTAACATTATTTTTCAACTTCGTTATGAGTCTCGCCGGCGTCTTTTTCTTTATAACGGTACAGATTGGACAAGAACTGGCGCTCGATATTTTTATATTTTTTGGACAGCCAGGTCGATTTGTACAAAATGACAATGAACAGGCCCATTAAAGCGTAGGTGACATAAAAGTCTTTGGTGAACAGATGGTTGATGACAACCATGATAAAGATAACGATAACCGCCATACGCAATACGGTGCAGAGAATCAGCGGCAGACGGTTGGTCATACGTTTGTGCCACAGAGTGAGGTAAATGCGTGCCAGATCGCTGTTGACGCTTAATAAACCTTGCAGAAAAGGCGACATGGCGGCAAGCGTCAAAAGCGTGGCCGTTAAATCTGCCACCCGGCCGGGCAGGTGGCTGACCAGAAACGGCTGCAGGATATAAAATGAAATATTAATGATGGCAATCAGGATTACCGAGGCAATACAGAGCTTGACAAAGTATTTTTTGAACAACTGCTTCCACAATTCTTCCTCGGCGTTGGTGTCTTTTTTGGAGGTGGTGTGGGTGCTCAGGTAGTCTTTCCAGCGCTGGGGCAGGTGACGGTAGATGAAATTATAAAACGGCTTGGCCGCGCCGATCATCAGCGGCGTGGTAAAAGTGGTTACGACCGAAACGGCGACAATCGTCGGGTAAACATAATTTCCGAGGACGCCGATGGCCATGCCGGAAGAGGCAATAATAAACGCAAACTCTCCGACCTGGGCTAAAGAAAAGCCGCAGAGAATAGATGTTTCGAGGCGGTTGCCGGAAAGCAGAAATCCGAAGGTGGATAAGATAATTTTGCCAAGCATAACCAGCAGAGTGATGGCGATAATCGGCACGATGTATTCAATAAACATATAGGGGTCTACCAACATACCGACCGAAGTGAAAAAGACGGCGCCGAACAGGTCTTTAACCGGCTTGATGGTACATTCAATGCGTTCGGCCTCATCGGTTTCGGCAAGAATTGAGCCCATGATGAAGGCCCCGAGAGCCGATGAAAAACCAAAAGATGTTGCCAGCCAAACCATACCCAGGCACAGAGCCATGGAAACCAGCAGTAAAAGTTCGTCGTTGAGCAGATGAATAACTTTTTTCAGGAAAGTCGGCACCAGATAAACACCGGTGATAAACCATAAGACCAGAAAGAATATCAGCTTGGAGGAACTGAGCAGAAGCTCAATACCGTCAACGCTTTTGCCGATGGATATGGTCGGCAGTAAAACTAGGAGTAAAATACCGACAACGTCTTCAACCACCAGAACGCCGAAAACCAAATCGGTAAATTTTTGACCTTTTAAGTTAAGCTCTTCAAAAGCTTTGATGATAATGGTGGTTGACGACATGGATATCATGCCGCCCAAAAACAAGCTTTCAGTGGTGGACCAGCCGAGTCCCAAACCGACATGGTAGCCGATGAGCAGCATAAACAAAATATTGGCGCTGGCGGTGATAATGGCCGATTTGCCGACATTGACGATTTTTTTGAAACTGAATTCCAGGCCCAGACTGAATAACAGGAAGATAACGCCGATGTCTGCCCATATCTGAATATTGGTCTTATCGGCGGCGGTCGGCAGCAGGGCAAAGTGCGGGCCGACGATGATGCCTGCCAGAATATAACCCAAAACTACCGGCTGTTTCAGTTTTTTGAAAAGCACGGTAATTATTCCGGCGCAAATCATAATCAATGCCAGATCGGATATAAGCGCGGGCAGGTGATCCATGAGTTTCCTTTTGTATTGAACAATTAATCTGACTTATTATAAAAACTAAATCTTAAACAAATATTTAAATTATATAGTTTATGTTCCAGTAAAATGGAGAGTACGGCAATGACAAAAGACATAAAAGACTGGATTAAAACCAATGCCGAACCTGATTTTGCCAAATTTGCGGCGAGTCTGGTTCCGGGGCTGAAGCATGAAATGCATGGTGTCAGACTGCCGAAATTGCGGCAAAAGGCCAAAGAACTGACGACCGTTATTGATGATATACGGGGAGACAGTTGTGAAGAAATTCTGTTGAAGGCATTTGCCATAGGGTATTTGCGTGATATTGAAAAACAGATGAGCGAAGTTGTTAAGTTTGTGCCGAAAATAGACAACTGGATGGTATGCGACAGCTTTTGCGGGGCGCTGCAGAAAGCCAAAACGCATCAACAGCTTTATTGGGATATGATTGCCGGATATGCCGCGGGAAGTAACGACTATGAGCGGCGGTTTGCTTATGTCATGATGCTTAAGTATTTTTGCAATGAAACATATATCGGGCGGGTACTGGCGCTTTTGGGTAAAGCAAAACCGGAAACATGGGACGGCAAACAAGGTCTGGCCTGGGCGCTGGCCGAATGTTTTATTAAATTTCCGGAGCAGACAAGGCCGGTTTTGCAAAAAATTCCGCCGGAGATTTACAAACTTACCCGGCGGAAGATATTGGATTCAAAACGCGTTGGCGCTCAAGTTAAAAAAGCCCTCAAAAACGAAAATCGCGTTGATTGTGCTTGATGAGTTCCAGCCGTTCTTTGCAGATGCGGCGGACTTTTTCATTGGGAATTTGTTCGACTTCTTTGGCTATAAGTTCGGCACCGACCTTTTGGGTCTCGGCAGAGGCGTAATCCTCCAGATATTCCTGCAGTGTCATCAAGGCATTGGGCAGGCAACAGTTGTGAATCTGCATATTTTTGCACAAGGCCATGAAACGGTCGCCGGTGCGTCCTTCGCGGTAACAGGCCGTGCAGAAACTCGGCGTGTAGCCAAGCTGCATCAGCCAGCGGACAACTTCGTCCAGCGAGCGGGTATCGGATATATCAAACTGCGCCGAATTTTCGGCTGCCGGTTCCGGCTCGGCATAACCACCGACGGAAGTGCGGCTGCCGCCGGAAATCTGCGAAATACCCAAATGCAATACCCGTTCGCGGGATTTCTGGCTTTCGCGGGTGGAAACAATCATACCGGTATAGGGAACAGCAATACGGATACAGGCGACCAGTTTGGCAAAAATATCGTCATCAATGGCATTGGAAAAAGCGCCCGGATCAATATCATCGGCTGGACAAATGCGCGGGACGCTTATGGTGTGCGGGCCGACTCCGAAAACGGCTTCAAGATGTTCGGCATGCATCAGCAGACCGGCAAATTCATAGCGATAGGTTGACAGGCCGTACAAAACGCCCAGCCCGACATCGTCAATGCCGCCCTGCATGGCTCTGTCCATGGCCTCGGTATGGTAGGCATAGTTATGTTTGGGGCCGGTCGGGTGAAGCTGCTCATAGTTTTCTTTGTTATAGGTTTCCTGGAACAAGATGTAGGTGCCGATGCCTGCTTCGTGCAGTTTACGGTAGTTTTCAACCGTGGTGGCGGCAATGTTGACGTTGACGCGGCGGATGGCACCGTTTTTGTGTTTGATGCCGTAGATGGTTTTGATGGATTCCAAGATGTATTCAATTGGGTTGTTGACGGGGTCTTCGCCGGCCTCAATAGCCAGACGTTTGTGCCCCATATCCTGCAGGGCAATGACTTCGCGGGCAATTTCTTCCTGCGTCATTTTTTTGCGGGCAATGTGTTTGTTTTTGGCATGATAGGGACAATAAACACAGCCGTTTACGCAATAGTTTGATAAGTACAGCGGCGCAAAGAGGACAATGCGGTTGCCGTAGAAATCATCTTTAATTTGTTCGGCCAGAGCAAAAATTTCGGCGTTTTTTTCTGGAATGTCGCAATCAAGCAGTACGGCGGCGTCACGATGGGACAGACCTTTGCGCAGTTTGGCTTTGGTTAAAATTTCATCAATCAGTGCCGTGTTGTGTTTGTTTTGGGCGGCGTATTCCAGGGTAGCAAGAATTTCTTCGTGGTTGATAAATTCTTCGGCTTTGTCTGACTTCGGGTTATACATTGTCATCTTTTCCTTTCATGCAATCTGTTAATATATTCCCAAATCGGTGAATGTGACAATAAAATTTTGTCCGTGTGCATAAATGTTGTTGTCAAGACGGTGGAAATATTATATAAGCAGGCATAAGAACAGGAGACAAAATGGCAAAGGAACTTTTGGCACCGGCCGGTGATATTGAGGCCGGATATGCTGCTCTTTATTACGGGGCAGATGCGGTTTATCTCGGGCTGAAGCAGTTTTCGGCGCGGGCGACGGCACAAAATTTTGACGAAGCGGAACTGAATGAGTTTGTCGGATTTGCGCATCATCTGGATCGTAAGGTCTTTGTGACGGTTAATACGGTTTTGCAGCAGAATGAGATGAATGATTTGCTGCACACGCTTGACATCTGCAGCCGCTGCCGGGTAGATGCACTGATTATTCAGGATCTCGGCGTGGCACGGGTGGTCAAAAAATATTATCCCGAGCTGGAGATGCATGCCAGCACGCAGATGGCAGTACATAACAAAGCCGGGGCACTGGCTTTGAAAGAGTTTGGGTTTTCGCGCGTGGTGGTGGCGCGCGAACTTACGCTGGCCGAAATTAAAGATATTGCGACAATTCCTGATTTGGAGCTGGAAGCCTTTATTCACGGAGCCTTGTGTTATTCTTACAGCGGTATCTGCCAGTTTTCGTCCATGATGTACGGTCGGAGTGCCAATCGCGGTAAATGTTTGTATCCCTGCAGGGCGGCGTTTGAACGCGGCGGGCGGACGGAGCATTGTTTTTCGATGAAGGATCTGGCACTGGAAGAAGATGTGACGAAACTGCCCGTTTATTCACTCAAAATTGAAGGGCGCAAAAAAAATGCGTTGTATGTGGCGGCGGTGACGGATTATTATCGCACAATTCTTGACGGAAACGGTGCTCAGCCGCAAAAAGCGCAAAATATCAAGCAGATTTTTTCACGGCCGTGGTGCAAGTTTCATTTTAGAGGACGCAACAAAGAGGTTACCGACACAAAGTTTGTCGGACATCGCGGGTTGCAAATCGGCCGGATTGAGGAGATTAAAGGCCAGAAAATCATTTTGACCGTTCGTTACGGTATTGCCAGGCACGATGGTATTCAGATTGATGTGGAAGGTTTGGAAAAACCTTACGGATTTTCGTTGCAAAAATTTAAGGTCGGCGGGCGTGCTGTCTGGGAGGCGGCTGCCGGTGACAAAGTGGAAATAACTCTGCCGGCCGAGGTTCCTGGGCTTAAAAAAAAGGCGGCGGTTTATCTGGCGTCGTCTTCGGCAGTTAAGGGTGCTTACGGTTATCAAAAACCGCGGCCGCAGGAATTTATCCAGCGGTTGCCAGTTGATGTCAGGCTGGTGATTACGGCCGATAAAATTTCGGCATCTGCGGCCGGACGAGAAGCCGGGCTTAAAGGAAGTTTTGTGACGGCCAGAGATTCGGCAAAAACAGATGCTGCTGCCAGGCAGGCGTTTGCCAAGACCGGAGATACGCCTTTTGAATTGCGGCGGTTGGATATTGAAAACCCCGACGGAAGATTTGTTCCCGTTTCGCTGCTGAATGAACTGCGGCGGCAATTGCTTGCCCAGATTAAACCCGAATACCAAGTTGTGGTTCTCGAAGAGATTAAACCGCGGCCGCTGCCGACGACCGGCCGCTGGATTGTTAAGGCCGACAGAATAGAGAATCTGCTGCGGTTGGACGAGCAACTGACAGATGAAATTATTTTACAAATCAATCCGGATATGGCGGCGGAAGAAATTTTTAAATTGCCAAAAAACAAATTACGGCTTGCCCTGCCGGCGGTCTGTCGGCGGACAGAAGAATTTGAGCCATTGGTTTCCAGACTGCTGGATGCCGGATATAAAAGATGGGAAATTGCCAATTATTGGGGGGTAGAGGTACTACCGGTCAAAAAACTTGATCTGAGCTTTGATAATCTGATTTATATGTTTAATACTCAGGCAATGCAGGCTGCCGCCGAAACGGGTGCAGCAAGGGTTACTCTGGCGGTTGAGGATACGCTGACCAATATTAAAGATTTGGCTCATTGTGCGCCATTGCCGGTTGTTATGGTCGTGTATCAGGATGTGCCGTTATTTACGTCGGCGGTCTGTATCAGAGAGAACAGTTGCCGCGAATGCGATCGCCGGCCGCAGTGGATGGGACTTCGGTATGACGGACGGAGATATCAGGCTTTGTCTGAAAATTGTGGTACGATGTTGTTCGCAGATCGGCCTTTTGCTGCGGCCAGGGAAGCGGCCGGCGTGCGTGCAGATTTTTACCGTGCCGATTTCTGTTACAAATCTTATACACCGGAAAAAATAAGCTCAATTATGCAAAAGCTTAAATCCTTTGAAAACCCGGCCGACTGTCTTGAAGGAAATTTGCCGCGGCGCAATGAGCTGTTTTGAAAAAAAGAGCCTTTTCTGAGGCACTTTTTTCAAAAATTATTTTTTGCTTTTTTTAGCTGCCGCCGTTTTTCGGGGCTTGCCACCGGCAGGTTTCTTTGTTTGACCTTTTGTTTTGGCAGCCGGAGCTTTTTTAGTCATTGCTTTTTTTGCGGTTGTTTTGGTCTGTTTTGGCTGCTTCAGGTGGTCAAAAATAAGTTTGGTAATTTTTTTAGCCTTATCGTCATTCATGGCATAGAGCGGAATGGAAAAAGAACCAAATTGCGAATTACCGGCAATTTTTTGCATCAGAGTCATATGATAATTGTCGATTTTTTGCGGGGTAATCCGCAGTATCGGACGTTCCAAGCCGAAACATTTTAAGGTTAAAGGTTCAACGGATTTTATCTGTGTCCATTTAAGAGTTTGATTGTGATCAATTTTAATTCCGTCAGAGTCAATAACTGCCAGAGGAAGGCGTATCAAAAAAACAAACAGCGCACTCAGAATAGACAGTGAGCAGGTAATCAGAGCAAAGTAATAAACAGGTTTGTAATCGGGAAAAATACTCCAGGTGAACAATACGGCCAGAGCCAGCAAACCGAGGTTGAACAAAAGATATATTCCGAGTTTGCGGCGGGAGTAGTAAAATGTTTGTTGGGTTTCGCTCATGGTTTTATCTCCGAAGCATATAACTGTATTTTTGTTAATGATAGCCGCAATAAGTTAAAATTAGCTTACGAAGCCGAAAATAAATAAAATGTAGAGAATCAACATAGCATAAACGCCGGCAATAATATCATCAAGCATTACACCCCAGGCATTTAAAATTTTGCGATCGGCCCAGCCGACGGGTTGCGGTTTGAATATATCAAAAATGCGAAACAGAATAAAACCGCACAAATAAAGCGGCCAGGCGTGCCAATTGCCTTGCAGATGTGATGCGACGGCGGCAAAAGTCATAAGCTGTCCGGCAACCTCGTCTATTACAACGAATGACGGGTCGTGCGGCGTTTGCTTTAAGACTTCTTTTACGCTTAAAACACCGATAACAAAGGCTGCCAGAGTACCGCAGACAATACCGGGCAAACCATGGAAATATGCTAAAACGAAAGCCAACGGCAGCGTGACTAAAGACCCAATTGTACCGGGTGCCGCCTTGGCGTATCCGACGCCGAAAAAAGTAGCCAGTAAAAATGAAAAGCGTTGTTTCATGAGTTTTGGTCTCCCGATAAAAACATTTTTGTTTATAGAAAAATTTTAGCTGCTTAACAATGCCTTATTACAGTTGATAACAGCAATTTTGAGACTTGAAAAAAAACTTGTCTTTTGTTAGCCTGCTGGCGGTGTATAAAATGAACTGTTTTTCAGAAAAGGTGTATGACAATGAAAATAGCAGTAATAGGTACCGGTTATGTCGGTCTGCCGACGGGAACCGGATTGGCAGAACTTGGTAATCAGGTTGTTTGTATTGATAAAGATGAAGAAAAAATTGCAGCGCTTCAGGCCGGGAAACTGACGATTTTTGAAGACGGACTGGAAGAGTTATTTCAACGCAACATCCGAAACGGCCGGTTGAAATTTACAACATCAACGAAAGAAGGTGTTGCCGGAGCCGATGTTGTTTTGATTGCCGTCGGCACGCCGCCCGATCCGGTCAGCAAAGAGGCTGATTTGCGATATATCTATGCCGCGGCGGCCGAGTTGGCGCCCGAGCTGACAGGGTATACGGTTATTGCAACCAAATCGACGGTGCCGGTCGGAACGGGAGACGAGGTGGAAAACATTATCCGCCGCCAGAATCCCTTGGCTGAGTTTGATGTTGTTTCGCTGCCGGAATTTTTGCGCGAAGGGTTTGCCGTCCATGATTTTTTTGCGCCGGACAGGATAGTTATCGGCGCCGACAGCGAAAAAGCGACGGCGGTGCTAAGAGAAATGTACGGACCGTTTGCCGGAAAAACGCAGATATTGTTTGTCCGGCGTCGTTCGGCAGAAACGATTAAATATGCATCAAATGCTTTTTTGGCCATGAAAATTCATTATATTAACGAAATGGCCGATTTTTGCGAAAAGGCCGGTGCCGATATTTTTGAGGTGGCCAAAGGTATGGGGCTTGATCAGAGAATCGGCAGCCGCTTTTTGAATCCGGGACCCGGATACGGCGGCAGTTGTTTTCCGAAAGATACCAACGCAATGGCCTGTATGGGCAGAAAGTACGGTGCGCCGCTGACGCTGATTGAAACGGCCATCAGCGGTAATGATTTGCGTAAGGCGCAAATGGCCGAACGGATTTTGCGGCAGGTCGGCGACAATGAAAAAGCCAAAATAGCGGTTTGGGGACTGGCATTTAAAAACGGTACCGATGACGTGAGGGAATCGCCGGCTTTGCAAATTGTCGGGCAGATGCTGAAACACGGTGCCCGGCTGCGGGTTTATGATCCGAAGGCCATGGACAATGCCCGCAAGATTTTGGGCGATGCGGTCGAGTATGCGTCTTCCGAGATTGATGCGGCTCAGGGCGCCGATGTTGTCGCCATTTTGACCGAATGGGAAAGTTTTGCCGACGTTGATCTGACGGCGCTTAAAGCCGTTATGCGCCAGCCGCGGATCGTTGATTTGCGCAATATGCTGAAAAGCAGAGATCCGGAAAGATCCGGGTTCGGTTATCAGTGCATCGGCAAGGCATAATTTTTATTGCATAAATTCCTGATACTGCCAGGACGGTGCGTCATAGGACAGGTGCAGGACAGCGCCGTTCGGGATATCGCAGCGGTCGATGTCGAAATATTGCAGCATTTGGGAAATAGCAATACCGTGGCTTGAGATGCCGATGTTGGGGTGCGGCGTGTTTTCGGCATAATAATTTAATCCCTGAAGAATGCGCCGCCGGACTTCTGATTTGGTTTCGCCGAACAGAAAACGGATATTGCCCTGTTTGTCATGGCGCCAGCGGTCGTAAAGCTCGGCAAAGTTCTTTTCGACAGCGCTGATGTGCATGCCCTCGACAATACCCATGTTAACCTCAATAAAACGATGGTCTACTAAAATCGGGGCATGGCAGCGGCCGGCAACGATGGCGGCCGTTTGCAGCGCACGTTTCATCGGGCTGGAAACAATCAGGGTGATGTGTTTGTCTTTGAGCTTTTCTGCCGTGCGGGCGGCCTGACGGCGTCCTTCGGGCGTCAGATCGCCATTGAAACGCTGTCCCTGGATATGACCGCTGATGTTGAACGGGCATTGGCCGTGCCGAAAGATGTAAAAATGTTTTGTCATGGTGTTTCCGTTGTTGAAGCTTAACGGATATATATTGCCGTTATTTGTGATTTAATCTTATTAAATAGATGCAAAATATAAAAATTTGTCTATACTGAAACGAACAGTTACAGGTTGATAAGGAGATGTCAGATGAAAAATATTGTGCCGGAAAAACTTAAAGCCGGAGATGAAATCAGAGTTATCGCACCGGCAACGGGGCTTAAAATCATCGGAGCCGACTGCAGGCAGATTGCCAAAGAACGTTTTGAAGCAATGGGGCTTAAGGTCAGTTTCGGCAAAAATACGACAGATGACAATTTTGATATGTTCGGCTCGGCCGATGTCATGAAACGCGCCGAGGATATTATGGATGCGTTTGAAGATAAAAACGTCAAAGCTATATTTACGATTATCGGCGGTTATAATTCCAATCAGGTTTTACCGTTTTTGGATTATGAGCTTATTCGTCAAAATCCGAAAATTATTTGCGGTTATTCGGATATTACCGCTCTTTTGAACGGTATCCGCGCCAAGACCGGGCTGATAACTTTTTACGGACCGCATTACAGTTCCGTCGGGATGAAAAAGGGCAACGAATATACGTTTGAGATGCTGCGGCAGGTGCTGTTTATAGGAAACTGCGACTGGAAGGCCTCGGCAGAATGGAGTGATGATTTGTGGTTTATTGATCAGGAAAAGCGCGAATTTATTAAAAACGACGGCTGGCGGATTGTGCAACCCGGTGATGCCGAGGGGCATCTGGAAGGCGGTAATCTGCAGACTTTTATGCTCCTGAACGGGACGCCGTATCAGCAGAATTTTGCGCCTGATACGATTTTGGTGCTGGAAGATTGTTTTGTGTCGGCGGTTGCCGATGCCAAAAGTTTTATGGCTCGTCTGCAATCTTTGGCGCAAAGGGAAGATTTCAGGAATGTCAGAGCTTTGATTATCGGTCGTTTCCAGAAAGCTTCCGAGGTTAGTGACGAAAAGCTGGCGTTTCTTATCCGGCATATTCCGCAATTAAAAGGTTTGCCGGTGATTACCGGTGCGGATTTCGGTCATACGACGCCGATTGCGACTCTGCCACTCGGCGGGCATTGCATTATTCGCAGCGGGCAGATAAGGATTGACTGGTAAAATGCCGGATTTTACGTTTGAGGACAGATTGCCGCCGCTGACGGCCGGCATCGACGAAGCCGGCCGCGGTCCCTGGGCCGGGCCGGTAGTTGCCGGAGCCGCAGTGTTTCTGACCAGAGATATTGATGCCTTTTTGTTGGAAAATCTTAATGATTCCAAAAAAATATCGGCAAAAAAACGGGAAGTTCTGTATGAAAAACTTCTGGAGGCTCGGGACAAGGGGCAGATGTTGATCGGAATCGGCCAGGCTTCGGCGGAAGAGATTGACCGGCTGAATATTTTGCAGGCAACGTTTCTGGCGATGCGGCGCGCGGTGGAAAAACTGCCGCAAAAGCCGGCATATGCCATTGTTGACGGTAATCAGAAGCCGCAGAATTTTCTTTGTGAATGCATGACATTGGTTAAGGGTGATGCGCGGTCATATTCGGTGGCGGCGGCGTCGATTGCGGCCAAGGTATTTCGTGACCGGCTGATGAAAGAACTGGCCGGCAGGTATCCGTATTACGGGTTTGAAAAAAATGCCGGCTACGGAACGAAAGCGCATATTGACGGACTGGCCGGACACGGTATTATAAACGGAGTGCACCGGTTGTCATACCGGCCGATACAGGAGTTTTTACACCGGGCAGCCTGAGAAGTCGGTTAGGGCTTGAAAATAAACACTTTATGGTTTTAAAATTTTTTCCTCGTCTCTTGTTAATAAATTTATAACCATCTTTAAGCCATACTGGGTTGCAGAATTGCATTAACAACTGAATGGTTGAAGATATGAATAAAAAGCAAATCCGGGCGCTTTGGGATACGGTGATTCATGACGACTGCATCAAAGCGATGAACGAGATGGAAGAAAAATCGGTCGATTTGATTTTTGCCGATCCGCCTTATAACCTGCAGCTCGGAGAGGCTTTGTTGCGTCCGGATAACAGCAATGTCAGCGGCGTCTACGAAGAATGGGACAGTTTTGAGAGTATGGAGGCCTATGACGAATATACCAAGGCCTGGATGAGCGCCGCGCGGCGGGTGCTGAAAGATAACGGTGCTTTGTGGGTTATCGGTTCGTATCACAATATTTTCAGGGTCGGACGAATTTTACAGGATTTGGGTTTTTGGATATTGAACGACATTATTTGGAACAAAGTTAATCCGATGCCCAATTTTAAGGGGACACGGTTTACCAATGCGCATGAAACGCTGATTTGGGCCTCTAAAAGCCAAAACTCCAAATATACGTTTAATTATGAGGCGATGAAAGCGCTTAACGAAGATACGCAAATGCGTTCGGACTGGCATATTCCGCTGTGTACCGGCAAAGAGCGTCTGAAGGACGAAAACGGCGGCAAGCTGCATTCGACACAAAAACCGGAAGCTCTGCTTTACCGGGTGATTATGTCATCAACCAAAGTCGGCGACGTTGTTCTGGATCCTTTTTTCGGTACCGGAACAACAGGGGTGATAGCCAAAAAACTGGGGCGGCATTTTGTCGGTATTGAAAAAGACGCCGGTTATGTGAAGGCGGCGGTTGAAAGAATAGAACAAGTCAAGCCGGTTAAGAACAAGTTGTGTCTGGAATATGCCTGTAAGAAAAAGCTGCCGCGGATACCGTTCGGCAATGTGGTGGAGCGCGGTTTGCTGGAACCCGGAGATATTTTATACGATATCAGCCGCAAACATTGTGCGGTGGTGCGTTCGGACGGAACACTGAAAAGCGAAAATGCCGAGGGCTCCATTCATCAGGTTGGTGCGGCGGCGCAAAATGCACCGGCGTGCAACGGTTGGGTCTACTGGCATTTTGAAAATGCCAATAAAGAACTGGTGTGTATTGACGAGCTGCGCGAGGTTCTGCGCGCCGAAATCGAGGGTTAATATTTATAAAAAAATCTGTTGTGCAAAAAATAAACTTGGACTATATTGAATCCAAGTTTATTTTTTATGACAAAAAGTTTTTTAAAATGCGCAGATGGTCGGAAAAAAACAAAGCTGCGACCAATTTACAAAACCCGGCCGCCGGAAAGAAAACCGAACCGGTTTCGGGAGAAAATTATGCAGCGATAGATTTGGGAACAAACTCCTGTCGGTTGGTTATTGCCACGCCGACGCCGTCATCTTTTCGGATTGTTGAAACCTTTTCCAAAATTACGCGTCTGGGCGAGGGCATCATCAATAATAATGAATTGTCGCATACGGCAATCCGCCGGACGGTTAATGCCTTAAAAGTCTGTGCCGGCGTGCTGGAAGAATATGCGCCGATTGCCAAAGCGCGGTATGTGGCCACGGCAGCCTGCCGCCGGGCAAAAAACTGCCGTTATTTTCTGGACCTGGTGAAAAAAGAAACGGGCCTGACGATAGAAACAATCTCGTCGCAGGAGGAGGCAAGGCTGGCGGTGGTCGGGTGTATCCCGCTTTTAAACCGGCATATCCGCCGGGCGTTGGTTTTTGATATCGGCGGCGGATCGACGGAGGTGTCGCTGGCGCGGATGACCAATTCGGGACGGACGCTGATTGAGGGATATGTATCGCTTCCCTATGGGGTTGTGACGGTGGCGGAGGCTTTCCCCAACCATGAAATGACGGATCTGGCCTATAACACGATTATTGAACGCACGCACAAAATTCTGGCCGAGTTTGAGGCAAAATATCATATTTCCGAGGCTATTGCCGCGCAGGAAATTCAGGTTTTGGGAACATCGGGCACGGTGACGGTTTTGGGTGCGGTGCATCTGAATCTGCCGCGTTACAACCGTTCGGCGGTGGACGGGCTGGCTTTAAGTATTCAAGACGTGCAAAGAACTATTTCCAAAATTAAACGCATGGGAGACGAAGGCCGCAAAAAACACGCCTGCATCGGTATGCAGAAGGCTGATCTGACGATTGCCGGCTGCGCCATCATTGAAGGACTGTTGTCGTTTTGGCCGATTAGCGAAATTACCATTGCCGACCGCGGAATCCGCGAGGGTATTCTTTTAGATATGATGCACGCCGACCGGCAGCAGAAAAAGTCCCGGAAACGGTTTCGGCCGCGGTTTCCGTTTGCCAAAAAAATGCGCCGCCGGGTGAATGACAACCAAAAAATACGGGAGGCTGTCAATGACAAGTAAAAATTATGCCGGAATTGATTTGGGCTCCAATTCGTGCAAGCTGCTGATCTGCGATGAAAACGGGCGGGCATTATGCGTTAAAAATTATCCGACGCGGCTGGCCGAGGGAATGTATAAAGAAAACAAAATAACGCCGGAGGCGTTTGAGCGCGGGCAGCAGTGCTTTTTTGACTGCCGGCAGCTTTTGGACAAATACAATGTCAGTCCGCAGAATCTGCGGGCGATTACCACGGCGGCCTGCCGGATGGCAGCCAACGGCAGGGAGTTTGTCAAAAAAATTTATGACGAATCGCATATTCGTCTGGAGATTATTGACGGTAGAGAAGAAGCTCTGCTTAATCTGAAAGGCGCGGCGGAGCATGTGCGCGGCAAAAGCAAATATCTTATTGTTTATGATCTGGGCGGCGGCTCGACCGAGGTAACACTGGCAGCCAATACGGATAATCCGGAAATTTTGCAGACTATATCAATTCCCTGGGGAGCGCGGAATGCTTCGGAAGCATTTAATCTGGTTGAATATTCGGAAGAAGCCGGCGACCGGCTGCGGGTCGAGGTCGACGGATATCTTGATGATTTTCTGACCAAAGCCGATTTGGCGGCACATTCCGATATTTGTTTTGTGGCGACGTCGTCGACACCGCTGCGGCTGGTTTCGATGATACGCGGTTTCGGCGATTATAACCGCGAGAGAGCCGACGGTTTGAAAATGAGCCGCCAGGAAATGGACGAGGCGATTGACGGACTACTGCGTGCCAGACGTGAAGAATTGGCGCAAAATCCGTATATCGGGGATAAACGCTCGTATATTTTTATTGCCGCCTGCGTCATTTTCAGACGGATTTACGAAAGGCTCGGCATTTCGGAACTGACAGCATCTTTGAAAAGTGCCAAGGACGGTATTGTGGCGGAATTGATTGCCCGTGACCGGAAGGAGGGTTAATTATGGCCAGACCAGGTAAAGCGGCAGATGTCATCGGCGCCAGGCATAATCTGACGGTTAAGCTGAAAACGGGAAAATACAAAAAGAAGTCTTCCAACCAGTGGCTGCTGCGGCAGCTGAATGATCCGTATGTGGCCGAGGCCAAACGGCAGGGATATCGTTCGCGGGCGGCATTTAAGCTGATTCAACTGGACGAGAAATATCATTTTTTGGGAAAAGGCAAAGTTATCGTTGATCTCGGGTGTGCGCCGGGCGGCTGGACGCAGGTTGCGGTTGCACGCAACAAGGGCAGCGGCAAGGTTGTCGGCATTGATATTCTGGAAACCGAGGCTGTTCCTGGCGCCGAGCTGATTTGTCAGGATTTTACGTCGGCCGATGCGCCGGAAAAGTTGAAAAAATTGCTCAACGGCGAGGCTGATATCGTTATGAGCGATATGGCCGCCAACACGACGGGACATCAGCAGACAGATCATTTGCGGACGATTGCGCTGGTTGAAGCTGCTTATGAATTTGCCAAAGAAGTTTTGAGCGAAGGCGGTATTTTTATTGCCAAAGTATTTCAGGGCGGTGCCGAAGGCGGGTTGTTGGCGGACGTTAAGCAGAATTTTGCCAAAGCGGCGCATTTTAAACCGGAGGCCAGCCGCAAAGAATCGCCGGAGACGTATCTGGTAGCTTTGGGATATAAGAAAAAACAATAAAACGCATGGTAAGTATTTGACATCTGCCGGCTTTTCGGTTATTGCTAAAGAATATACGGCAGTTATTATGTTTATTTTAATTCATTATTTAAATTTAATTTATGGAAAAAGTTTTTTTATCCAAAAAGCGGATTTATCTTGACGGAACAGCACAGGATTTACCGCAAGGAAAGCTGACGCCGGATACGGTGGCCGGTTGGGTGGTTAAAAAACTTGTCGGACCGTTGAGAATTATTGCTCCGGACGGCAGTGTCAGAACGGTTGCGCCGCAGTCAGGTTTTAACCTAAAGGTTACGGCTTTCGGAGGTATTTGGACAGAGGGCGGAAAATTGGCGACGATTTTGGCCGTCAGGTGTTCGGAAATCATCGGGCTGTTTCTGTATACGGAAGGCGATGATTTTCTGAGCGAGCTGGTTGACCCGGATATTAATGTCCCGGCGGAGATTGTTACCGGCGAAAGGGTTTAATGTTCCGATTTTGACGAAAGGCACCTGGTTAAAGGTGCCTTCCGGCGTTTAAAGGCGTTGCTTTTTGCGGCGCTTTTTTTTATACTGCGGCAAAACAGGAGAAAGACAATGCAAAACGGCGCCAGATATCAGGCAGTTTGGGAAATATTGAGCGAGGTTTTCAAAGACCGGCTGCCGGCGGATAAGATTATCAATGATTATCTGCGGGGGCGAAAATATATCGGTTCCAAGGATCGGCGGTTTATTGTCGATTTGGTCTGGCGGATTATCCGCAACCGAATGAAACTTGAGTTTGACGCGCAGTCGGCAGATGCCAGGCAGGTTTTGCTGTATGCCGTCCGCGACCGGCTGGATGAGGTTTTTGACGGTTCGGTTCATGGCATGGTGCCGCTGACGGCCGAAGAAGAAAAGAGGCTGCGACAGGAAAATGATATGCCGTATCCGGATTATGTCGAGGCAGAGTGTCCGCAATGGCTGTTTGCCAAAATCAAAGATATGGCTTTTTGCAAAGCTCTGAATAATCCGGCGACAACCGATGTGCGGGCACACGGCATCGGCCGCGCCGAGCTTAAGCAAAAACTGGCGGCCGAGGGAATTGATGCAACGGAGGGCGCATATGCGCCGACATGTCTTAAAATCAACGGCCGGCTGGTGTTAAACAATTGCATGGCCTGGCAAGACGGTCTGATGGACGTTCAGGACGAGGCTTGTCAGGCAGCGGTGTTGTTAGCCGATGTGCGGCCGGAACACAAAATTATTGATTATTGTTGCGGCGCCGGCGGTAAAGCGCTGGCTTTGAGCGATATTTTGCATAATAAGGGGCGGATTCTGGCTTATGATATTGACGCACGGCGGCTGGAAGCGCTTAAGCCGAGAATGGCACGGCTGAAAGCAACGAATATTGAGCTGACGGATATTATTGCCGACTCGGATAAAGATTTTGACCGTTTTATTCTTGATGCGCCGTGTTCCGGCAGCGGTACCTGGCGGCGGGCACCGGATGCCAAGTTCAGACTTTCCGAAAAGCAGCTTAAAAATTTGAACAAAACGCAGGCGGAGCTTTTGGATATTGCGGCGGTCAAGACCAAAACCGGCGGGCGCATCATTTATATGACCTGTTCGGTGCTTAAAGAAGAAAATGAAGATATGATAGAGGCCTTTTGCCGGCGGCAGCCCGGATTTGTGCCGCTTAATCTCAAAGATTTGTGGGGGCGGAAAAATGCCGCGCCTTATCCGGCGGCAGATGAGAGGTATTTGCGGTTGTCGCCGCTGACTACCGGCACCGACGGGTTTTTTGTCTGTGTTTTAGAGAGAAAGGCTTAGGCCTCGGCGTTTTTGCGGTATATATAAGAAATGATTTCGGCGACGGCGGCAAAGGCCTCAACCGGGATTTCCTGATTAATGTCAACGGCTTTTAAAATCTGCAGCAGGTCGGCGTCCTGGTGAATTTCAATGCCGTTTTCCTCGGCCAGAGCAATAATGCGGGCGGCGATTTCGCCCTGACCTTTAGCCAAAACGACCGGTGCGTTGTTTTTTTGTTGGTCATAACCCAGAGCAATGGCATAGTCGCTTTCGCCTGTGGAAAAAGCCGAAGCGGCGTTGTGTTTGGATGCGGATGTGTTATTATCTGATGCAGACATGGATAGCTCCGTTAACGGGTTGGTTTAAAATAATAAGAGTCGTTGCGGGGTTTGGCAAGTTTTTTATTTGGCATAAAACTTGCATGTCTTCCGGGAGAGGGGAAAGCCCGGAATTAATCAATTGGGGAGTTGATTAGATGGATTTGAAAAATCTTACGGTTTTTAATCTGGCGCATCAGAATATGCGCTATTTGTCGGCCAGGCAGAAGGTTTTGGCCGAGAATATTGCCAATGCCGCAACGCCAGGGTATCTGCCCAAAGATGTTGCCAAACCGTCTTTCTTGACCGATTTACAGGACAGTCGTTCTAATCTGCGGCTGCATACGACCAACGCCAAACATTTTACCGAGCTGAAATCGACGGCGGAAAGGCGCAATGCCAAGGGTTTTGAGGTTTATACACCGCAGCCGGAAAATGCGCTGACAATCGACGGCAACGGCGTTATCCTGGAAGAACAGATGAACGAGGCCAGCAAAGCAAGTTCGGAATATAACCGGATGGTAACGATTTATAATGCCTATAAGAACCTGATTTCAACTTCCAATACCAGAATTACGGGGTAATTTAGATGGCAGGTGATTTGACATTAAGCGCGGATATAGCCGCCTCGGGAATGAAAGCCCAAGCCGAGCGTCTGAAAGTGATTTCGCAGAATATGGCCAATGTCGATTCAATTTCGGCGGAGCCTGGAGGTGAGCCTTATCGCCGGCAGGTGGTCAGTTTTGAAAACTATATTGATCCGGCCAACGGTGCGCAAAAAGTCCGGGTTGACAAGATTGTCAAAGATATGTCGCCGTTTGAAAAAAGATATGAGCCCAATCATCCGGGGGCAGACGCGCAGGGGTATGTGTCGCTGCCGAATGTTAATCCGCTGATTGAGATGATGGATATGAAAGAGGCGCAGCGGGTGTATGACGCCAATTTGAATATGCTGCGGACGGCACGCGAGATGAATTCCAGCGTGTTGGATATTTTGAGATAAAAGGGGGAATAAAAAGTGGTGAACAGTGTTGCAAATGCTCTGAATGCTTATCAGGCAGCGTTGAACCGGATTAACGGAACAGCCGCCCAGCAGCCGCAGGAAGCTGCCAAGCCGGAAGCAAGCTTCGGCCAGGTTTTGCAAAATGTGGTTGAAGAAGCCGCCGATGCTCAGAAACAGGCCGAGATAACCACCATTAACGGTATTGCCGGCAAAGCGGATATTCAAGATGTGGTTTTGGCAATTGCCAATGCCGAACAGGCTCTGGAAACGGTGGTTGCGGTGCGTGATACGGCAATCAGGGCTTATAACTCAATTATGCAGATGAGCATTTAGCCGGGTTGTTTCAGATTTGGTTTAGCCGCCGGTGAGTTGATTTTTGCCGGCGGCTTATTTTTTACTTCCGGCCGGTTTTCCGGTCGTTTTTAGAACTTTCTTTTTTGAGCATCCATGAACTGCTCAGGAAGGTCTCCCCGCCTTTTATCAAAAAGCAAACCGCCTTTTCGGTAAAAAGGCGGGGAGCTAGAAAACTGGCATAGCACAGCTGTGTTTATTCGTCACTCCCAAAAGGGAGTGCTTAGTTCACACACTCCCCGTTTGAGGGAATGTACTATGCGTCTGGTGTTTTCTAAGCACCACAGAGGCAATTCGCCTCTGCAGTTAAGACTATAAGCGAAATACAACTTTTTGGCAAGAGTTTTTTTGACTTCACTAAAAGAAAGGCAAGAGATAACGCGGCGCCTTTTTGTCTTTCAGAATGACGGCGCTCTTTACGGTCATGTTGAGCGGGAGCGAAACATCTAAGAGGAGATTCTTCGGGACATGCGTCCCTCAGAATGACAAAAAAGGACGTTCAGAATGACGGTGCCCTTTATTGTCATGTTGAGCGGAGCGAAACATCTGAGAGATTCTTCGGGACTTGCGTCCCTCAGAATGACGGTGCCCTTTATGGTCATGTTGAGCGAAAGCGAAACATCTCAGAGATTCTTCGGGACTATCGTCCCTCAGAATGACAAAGAAGAAAGAATGTCATCGCTTGAACGAGCGGTCAGCGAATGAGATCAGCGATCTTCTTTATTGTTATAAAAATTTGAAGATCGCTTATCCCTCACTCCGTTCGGGAGCGATGACAGTTTTAAAATGGAGCAATGACGATCTTATTCAGATTGTGCGGTTTTAGTATCGCAGACTGACGGATAAATCCATTTTCCCGGCTCTTTACCACATTCTTCAGGCTCAAAGTCAAAATAACACAGATTTTCGGCCAGACTCCACGCTCCCTGATATTTCTGACAAGCGGCAAAGAGCAATTCTTTCAGGCGCTTTTCATCGCATTGCGGTGTTTTTTCGTTACAGGCGGTAAACAGCTTTTGAAATTCCTCATTCATTTCAATACAGCCTTTGCCTTTTATCCAGGCCAGACAATCGCTGCGGCAGCGTTTTTCATCATAGTCCCAGACATTGCCGAAATCCAAACAACTGTCTACTTCCATACAACCTTTGGCCTGGATTAACAAAAACACGATAACAATCGTCCATGATATATATTTTACGTATTTCATTTTATGACCTACCAGTATTTTTGCGGAAAACTGACAACTAAGTCTTGCGGAGTTGTAATTGATGAAGGAAAAATCCGGTTGGATATATTGGGAGAAGAAATATTGTTTGCTGCGTTATTTGTTAAGGTATATTCATTATTTTCCGGCGGATATTTCTGCTGCAGCTGGTTCATTTCACCGATCTCATAACGGGTGTTCAGTTCGTCTCTTAAGCTCATATTGGTATAATCCGGCGCCGTTTGATATTTGCTTTGCAGTTCTGCCAGACGTTTACGCTCGTTGTTTTGCCTGATGAGGCTCATTTGTTGTTGAAATTGATTGTTCATTTCTTGAGATACCTTTCTTAAAATTAAGTTTTTACGGCTCAGCCGGTTCGGCCAAGTCTTTCGGAAATTTCAAGATAAAAGGTATCCTCTTCTTATGGCACAGTGCCGTTATCAATAAAATTTTCAGGTTTTCTTTTATCCGCTTGCATACATATTAGAACAAAAAAAGAACTTTTGTCAAGTATGGTGGTGGAAGATATCAACAACTTTAGTTATAAAATTTTATAATATACTAAATTAAAGGTTGAATATAGCGAATCTTTAAGATTTGTTTAGATTTGTCTGCTAGGTTGGTCTTTAAGAATCTTTGTTTTTGTTTGGGGTTTGCAGCATGCTGGTTTATCTTGCAGAAGTTTTTCATTTTTCCGGTTGGGCGGAAAGCCCGTATGTTCGTTGTTTTTTGGCCTTTTTTACCGCTTTGGCGCTGACGCTTTGCTGCGGTGGCAGGCTGATTGCCTTTTTGCATCATCATCAGCTTAAAGGCCAGCCGATCCGCGAGGACGGGCCGAAGTCGCATCTTTTGACCAAAAAAGGCACGCCGACAATGGGCGGTTTTCTGATTTTGGGTGCGGCAATTATGGCCATGCTGCTGTTTTGCGATTTGTCGGCACGGTTTGTCTGGATAGGTATTGCGGTTCTGGTTATTTTTTGCGCGGTCGGATTTGCCGATGATTATCTGAAAGTCACCCGTCAAACCTCCGCGGCAATGACGGCCAAGGTTAAGCTCCTGTTGCAGTTTGGCACGGCGCTGGCGGCGATTTTGCTTATCTGCCATGAAACGCCGGCAGAATATCGATTTATGCTCAATTTCCCCTATACACCGGGGTGGTCGTGGAATCTCGGCTGGTGGTATGTACCCTTTGCGATGATTGTGATTGCCGGTGCCTCAAACGGTGTTAACCTAAGCGACGGTCTTGACGGTCTGGCCGCCGGATTGTTGTCGGCCGTGTTTGTCGTGTTTATGATTGCGGCGTATTTGTCCGGAACGGTATTGGCTCTGAACTATTATATGCCGGCTATTCCGCAGGCGGCGGAAGTGGCGGTTATGTGCGCGGCGGTTATCGGCGGTTGTCTGGGATTTTTGTGGTTTAACGCCAAACCGGCCGCCGTTTTTATGGGAGATACGGGGTCGCTGGCGCTGGGGGCTTTTTTGGGCGTGGTTGCCGTTATGCTGAAGCAGGAAATTCTGCTGGCGGTTGCCGGCGGCGTGTTTGTGCTGGAATCGGTTTCGGTGATGATACAGGTCGGCTGGTTTAGAATCAGCGGCGGCAAAAGATTCTTCAGAATGGCGCCGATACATCATCATTTTGAACAGCTCGGCTGGGCCGAAACCAAGGTTGTGTTCCGGTTCTGGCTTATCGGAACGGTATTGGCGGCAATAGCGCTGGCATCGTTTTGCGGCAGATAAGGGAAAGGAAAAACCGTGCAGTTGTCTTTTTCGCGCAGCAGCAGAAATATAGCGGCCAACTGGTGGTGGACAGTTGACAAATGGCTGCTGGCGGCGGTGATTTTTTTACTGGGCTGCGGTTTGGTCTTAAGTCTTTCGGCCTCGCCGGCGGTGGCACGGCGAATCGGGGTGCCGACTTATCATTTTGTTTACCGCCATGCCTTTTATGTTTGCATAGCCGGCGGCGTGATGTTGTTTTTTTCGATGCTGGGACTAAAATCAATCCGCCGACTGGCCATTCTGGGATATGCCGGTGCTATGCTGCTGGTCTTGCTGGCATTGTTTTTCGGGGTTGAGATTAAAGGTGCGCGCCGCTGGATTGATATCGGCGTGCAGATTCAGCCTTCGGAATTTTTGAAACCGACGTTTATCGTGATGACGGCATGGCTGTTTGAAGTTCAGCGGCGGTATAAGAATTTTCCGGGCGTGTGGGTAAGTATTGCTTTGTGCGGCGTAACGTGTCTTTTGCTGCTGCGGCAGCCGGATTACGGCATGACGGCAGTGGTGGCGGCGGTTTGGTTTGTGCAGTTGTTTTTGGCCGGTTTGCCGATAAAACGGCTGGTGATTGTGGCCGTGGCTCTGATGGCGTTGTTTGCGGTCGCATATCTGGCGCTGCCGCATGTTCAGGTGCGGGTGGAGCAGATGCTGGCCGGTATGTTCGGCGGTGAACCGTCTTATCAGGTTAAAAGGTCTTTGGAGGCATTTAAAAACGGCGGCCTGTTCGGTGTCGGGGTCGGCGAAGGGGTGGTTAAATGGCATATTCCCGATGCGCATACCGACTTTATCTTTCCGGTGGCGGCAGAGGAATATGGTATGCTGTTTTGCCTGCTGATTGTCGGGGCATACGGGTTGATTGTGGTGCGGTCGATGTGGCTGTCGGGGCGAGATGACAATATGTTTATTGTTTTGTCGGTGTGCGGGCTGGCGGTCAGTTTTGGTCTGCAGGCGTTTATCAATATGGCGTCGACCCTGCAGCTCGGGCCGACCAAAGGCATGGCGCTGCCACTGGTTTCTTACGGCGGGTCGTCGCTTTTGGGTGCGGCCATTGGTATCGGCATGCTGCTGGCGCTGACGCGGAAAAATGTTCATGCGGAGAATAAAGATGACGAAGGATAGGCAGAGATTAATCGTTTTGACGGCCGGCGGCACCGGCGGGCATGTTTATCCGGCCGATGCTCTGGCAACGGAGTTGGAAAAACGCGGTTATGAGGTTATGTTGTTTACCGACGGTCGGGGACTGCATAATTATAAAGGCAAGCTCGGAGAAATTGAAAATAAAGCCATTTATTCGGGCAGCGTGGTCGGCAAATCGCCGGTTACTAAAATATGCAGTCTGTTTAAGGTCGGCTGCGGCGTTATACAGGCGGCATATTATCTGCTGCGCCGGCGGCCGGTTTGTGTGGTCGGGTTTGGCGGGTATGCCTCTTTTCCGACGGCGGTGGCGGCGGTTATATTGCGAATTCCGCTGGTGATTCATGAGCAGAATTCGGTGATGAGCCGCACCAACCGCATTCTGGCCCGTTTTGCCACACTGGCGGCGCAGAGTTTTCGGCAGGTTAAAAATACACCGGCCGGGATTAAGACAATTTTGAGCGGTATGCCGATACGGAACACCATTGCGGCTTTGCACGGGCAGCCGCGGCCGGAAAAACAACCGGGAGATAAACTGACACTGCTGGTATTGGGAGGCTCGCAGGGGGCAAAGATTTTTGCCGAGGCGGTGCCGCAGGCCGTGATGATGCTGGATGAACAATTGCGCGCCAATCTGGTTATTTATCAGCAGTGCCGTCAGGGAGAAGAATCCGCGGTGGCGGCGCAGTATGAAAACAGCGGCTGTCAGGTCACGATACGGGCGTTTTTCGACAATATGCCGGAACTTTACCGGCTGGCCGATTTGATTATCTCGCGGGCGGGGGCATCATCGGTGTATGAAATTGCGGCGGCCGGGCTGCCGTCGGTTTTGGTACCGCTGCCGATTGCCGCCGACAACCATCAGTTTTATAATGCCCTGGAATTTGCCGAAGCAGGGGCCGGAATTGTTGTGGAACAAAAAGATTTTACGCCGCAAAAGCTGCGGGATATTTTGCAGGATTTGCTGCTGCAGCCGCAAAAGCGGGCGCAGATGGCCGCCAAGGCCGGAGAGATTGCCATTATCGATGCTGCCGCCAGACTGGCCGACGGTATTGAAGAACTTATGATGAAGGAGAAAGATGATGTTCGGGCTGGGAAAAGATAAAAAACGTTTGTTGGAACTTCTGCCGGAAGTCAAAGGAAAATATCTGCCCGGCGAGCCTTTGAGCAAATATACCTGGTTCGGCGTCGGCGGGCCGGCCGAGGTGATGTACTGGCCGCAGGATAACGAGGATTTGAGCTGGTTTATGAAAAACAAGCCGTATAATCTGCCGATTTTTGTTATCGGCAGCGGGTCAAACCTGTTGGTCAGGGACGGCGGAATTCCGGGGGTAGTGATTAAGCTTAACGGTAAGTTTTATAAAAAATGGTCGCTGGAGGGTGATAAGCTGACCTGCGGTGCCGGTATGAAAAACAGCGAACTGAAAAAAATTATGACGGACAATAATATCGGCGGACTGGAGTTTCTGGTATCTATTCCGGGGAGTCTGGGCGGTGCGGTTAAGACCAATGCCGGTTGTTTCGGCAAAGAGTTGAAAGATGTTCTTCTCGGCGCGACGGTTATCAACGGCAACGGCGATGAGATAAATGTGACGGCCGATGATTTTAATCTGGGATACCGCTGCAGCTTCTTTCCCGAAGAATGGATTGTTACGGCGCTGACGTTTAAGGTTGAACCGCAGCCGGCCGCCAAAACGCTGCAGATTATTGAGGAGCATAAAGCTTACCGCCTGAAAAGCCAGCCGCACAACGTTAAAACCGCCGGTTCGACTTTTAAAAATCCCGAAGGGCTGCGTGCCTGGGAGCTTATCAAAAAAACCGGCAGCAATTTGTTTAAGGTCAACGGTGCCGAGGTTTCGGACGTGCATTGCAACTTTTTGGTCAATACCGGCAAGGCAACAGCCAAAGATATTGAAGAGCTCGGCGACAAGATTGTTGAAAACGTTAAAAAGGAAACGTCAATCGTTTTGGAATGGGAAGTTAAAAAGGTGGGCGTCGGCAAATAATGGCGGAACAGGCAGTCAAAAAGGAAAACGACGGCAAAGTCCTGCGGCCGGCCAGAGAATGGCCGGACAGGCTGAAAGCCTCGCTGTTTGTTTTGTTTTTGACGGCTTTTGCCGCTGCGGCGATTGTTATTCTTAAAAATGATCTGGTGAATAAAAAAATCATTGAGACGCAAAACGCCGTGCTGGATTATATCGGCGCCAAGGGTTTTGCGCTTGAAGATATTGTCATTACCGGCCGCAAAAGAACAAGCCTGGCCGAAATCAACGCGGCCATCGGGTTGCAACGCGGCGACAATATTCTGAAAGTTGACGTCCGCCGGCTGAAACAGAAGCTTGAAATGCTGCCGTGGGTCAGAGATGTGCGTGTCAGCCGCAGTCTGCTGCCGAATATTTTGCAGATTGAAATTGAGGAAAAAAAGGTTTTGGCTATCTGGCAGCTGAACGAACGCTTTTATCCCCTGGATACCGACGGTTATGTCATTGAGGCCGATTACCGGCCCGATAAACCGATCCTTCTGGTGGTCGGCGCGGGAGCGGCGGAAAATATTTTACCGTTTTTACGCATGGTGGAAAATATAAGTCCGGAATATCTGTCGCGGATTAAAGTTGCCAATTATATTTCCAAGCGCCGCTGGAATATTATCCTGGACGATATTCGCACCGGTGTGACGATTAAGCTGCCGGAAGAGAATGTGGCCTCGGCGTGGAAAAAATTGTTGAAACTTGATGCCGCACAGGGAATTCTTAAACGTAAATTAACCTTCATTGATTTAAGATTGGAAGATAAAGTAACGGTTAAACTGCGCAAAAGCAAAATTAAGCAAGAAAAACCGGAACATAATATCTGACAGGTTTCTTTGGGAGTTTTTGTTTTGCAGCATTCTTTTGGAAAAGCCACCACCATTGCAGCTTTGGATATAGGTTCGTCCAAAGTATGTTGTATTATTGCCAAGGTTTCCAAAGATAAAAGAATAAAAGTCGTCGGCTACGGTTATAATGCTTCGCGCGGCATTAAAAACGGTGTGGTTACCGATATCGGCCAGGCGACGATTGCCGTCGGCAATGCGGTGCAAGATGCCGAACAGATGGCTAATGAGCCCATTGATAAAGTTATTGTCAGCATCGGCAGCGAAAAAATACGCAGTCTGCTTAAGACGGCTTCCATCACTCTGAACAAAAACCGTCCGATCAGTGATTCGGATTTGGAAAAAGTTTATGTTAAAGGGACGGCCAAGGTTAATGTCGGTGAGTACAGTCTGATTCACTGTATTCACAACAGTTACCGGCTGGACGGCGGCGAGTTGTTGAAAGATCCGCGCAATCTGTTTGCCGAGGAATTGTCCATCAATATTTTGCTGGGACTGGTGCCGGAGCATATTTGCAAAAATATTAATACGGTTATTGAAAACGCTCATCTTGACATCAGCGGCAGGGTGTTTGATTCTTATGCGTCGGGGCTGGCCTGCCTGGTTGACGACGAAAAAGAAATGGGTGCGACGGTTATTGATATGGGCGGCGGCACGACCTCAATTACCAGTTTTAAAAACGGGCATCCGATTTATTTTGCGGCAATTCCGGTCGGCGGCAATAATGTTACCAATGATATTGCCTACGGGCTGACGACGTCTTTTTCGCATGCCGAGCGTTTGAAAACACTGCATGGCTGCGCCTTTTTGACCTCGCAGGACAGTATTGACACGATTAACGTTTATCCGGTGGGTGAGGAAGACGACAGCTGCATCAAGCAGATTCCGCGGTCTGAGCTTATCAGCATTATTACGCCGCGGATTGAAGAAACTTTTGAAATAGTGAACCGCAAGTTATATGAGGCGGGACTGGCGCATGATTCGTCGCACCGGGTTGTTTTGACCGGCGGTGCCTCGCAGCTGCCCGGAGTGGTTGATATTGCGGCTATGGTATTGGACAAACAGGTGCGGCCGGGAAAACCGAAAAATATTCTGAATCTGCCGGACAATTTGTATGCACCGTCGTTTGCAACCTGTGTCGGTATGCTGCTGTTTGCCGTTAATTTTAGCGAACGGCGGCCGAAAAAAATTATCAGCAAACCGATTTCTGCCGGCAACAGCTGGAGCGACAATCTGGCAATGTGGCTGAAAACTCTGTGGGGATAAGCTTCTTTATTTTAATCGTTATTGGTAACCAAAACTTAAGGTATTTTGTTTATACTTGATTTCAAACAGTATAATCATGTCAGGATTTGCAAGGAGTAAGAAATACGATGAGCATCAAATTGGCAGTGCCGGAAAAGAATATGGTTCAACTCAAGCCCAGAATTTCGGTTATCGGGGTTGGCGGCGGCGGCGGAAATGCCGTAAACAATATGATTGCCAAAAAGCTTGAAGGGGTTGACTTTATAGTTGCCAATACCGATGCTCAGGCGTTGGAAAACTCCAAAACGCAGCGGCGAATCCAGCTCGGACTGCAAACCACCAAAGGACTTGGCGCCGGTGCCAGGCCGGAAATCGGCAAGCAGGCGGCGGAGGAAGCGCTTGATGATATCAAGCGGGAGCTTGAAGGCGCCAATATGGTGTTTATTACCGCCGGTATGGGCGGCGGTACAGGGTCGGGTGCGGCGCCGGTAGTGGCAAAAGTTGCCAAAGAGCAGGGGATTCTGACGGTCGGCGTGGTCACCAAACCGTTTCAGTTTGAAGGTAAAAAACGCTCGGAAACGGCGGAAAAAGCTTTGGAAAATTTTACCCGGGAAGTGGACAGCATTATCGTTATTCCGAATCAGAATCTGTTTCGTATAGCCGATAAAAACACAACGTTGGCCGACGCATTTGTTATGGCGGATAACGTGTTGTATGACGGTGTGCGTTCAATTACCGATTTGATGATTATGCCGGGATTGATTAATCTGGATTTTGCCGATGTCAAAGCGATTATGGAAGATAAAGGCAAAGCGATTATGGGTACCGGCGAGGCGGAAGGCGAGGACAGGGCAATCAGAGCGGCGGAGCAGGCTTTGGCGAATCCGTTGTTGGACGACTGCTCAATGAAAGGCGCCAAAGGTGTGTTGATTAATATTACGGCCAGTCAGGATATTACCCTGATGGAAGTTGATGATGCCGTTAACCGGATTAAAGAAGAAGTTGACGAAGATGCCAACATTATTTTCGGTTCCAGTTTTGACGCTTCATTGGATGGTAAAATCAGGGTATCCATCGTTGCCACCGGTATTGACGACAATGCGCCGTCCCGCAGCGAAATGCTGCGTAAGGCCGAGCAAATAAAAGAACAGCCTCGGGAGGACAAAAGCGAAACTGCGGCGGTTGAAAGCATGAGCGAGATTACCCGGCAGATGACGCAGGAAACGGTTGCGGAAGAGGCGGCGGATGAAGATGAGGATATTGAAGAAATCGTGGAAACGGCCACGGTGACGATGATGCCGCGGGAAATGGCACCGGCGGAAGAAACAACCTTTGAAGATTTTGATAACCTGAAAAAGTCCGAGATTTTGGACGATATGCCGAATTCCTCGGCGTTGTTTAAGGCAATCATTAATAAACCGGCCGATGAAACTCCGGAAGAAAATGCTGATGCCGGTGAACAGCAGATGCATGAGGCTCTTGATGCACAGGAGAATTATTTTGTGCCGAAGGCAGCTCTGAAAATGCCGGAAGAGGAACCGGAACTGTTCCCCAACCATAATCCGGCGCCGACGGTTGCCAAACCGGCCGAAGAAATGGAAGAGCTTATTGTCAGCGAAAGCGAGCCGCGGCGGCGTAGTTTTATTGAGATTATGACCGGGCGTTCGATTGCCAAGCGTAATCAGCAAAAACAGGCGGCACGGGTTCAGGAACCGGTAGCGCCGAGTTTTGCGGACGCGGGTGATGATAAGGTTAATTTGGAAATACCGTCATTTTTGCGGCGGCGTTAATAAAAAAGTTTTTTATTCACGGAAAACGGACGGTCCGAATTGTTATGGACCGTCCGTTTTTTTGCTTAGTGTATTACTCCCCGGCATAAATGTAGATATAAGCGACATAATGGGCGGGGCAGACATGAGTACCGTCATAGATAGTATTGCTGAGTGAGGCAGTAAATTTAAATCCGGCACTATTATTTCCCGTATCATGTCCGTGAGCATAACCATCAGATGTGATGTAGTTTTTAAAAGCACCACTTGCCGGTGCATGCGGGCCTTCAGGGCCTCTGGCCCAAAAGCTTCCGGTAATATCCGGCAATCGTTCATAATAAGGGGCATAAGTAAGGTAAGCCGTGGCATAATCGCCTTTGTAATATAAAGCATCACTATAATAATTGCCTTATAGGCCGGCAGGGTTAAAGTCAACAGGCTGCAGGATAAAATAAGTTTTTTCATCTGACAAACTCCTTTTTGTTTTCAGGTGTCGGCAGTGCAAAGAAACGAACGTTTTTTTGCATTAATTCAAAGAAGCGCAGCAGATTTTGATAAAGATTTGTAAAAACGAAATTATTGCTTTTTTAACCAATGTCTGGTATAATATGTTTAATGGCGGCAAAAAAACGTTCCTTTTTTTGCCGCCACTTTTTTGTGATGAGGTTCAGAATAAATTAAACTGGCGGTCGGAGTTGAGGACAGCGATGGCCTCTTTGGCAATGTTGATGCTGACGGCGCGTTTGCGCGCCAGAGATATGTTGTCAATTTCTTCAACCAATTTACGGGCATAAGAGAAAGAACGCTGCATATTGTTGAGCAGATATGTTAAAAGTTCGGGCTGCGGGGTTATCTGGCGGTCGGCAAAAAGCTTGACCAACAGCGCCATCAGCAAATCATCACCCGGCGTTTTGATTTCCAGCGCCGGGACAATATTCATGCGCGAACGTAGGTCCGGCAGGCTGAAGTTGAGGCGCGCCGGGGCAATTTCGGAAGTAAACAAGATGTTGCCGCCGAGGTCGCGGTAGGTATTGTATAAATGAAACAGGGCCTCCTGATTCTGCAACTGCTGCAGTTCTTCAATCACGATTTGCGGACTGGCGGTAAACAGGTCGTGAGCCATTTCCCGGTTGATTTGTTCGGCGCGGATAAAGGGAATCCGGTAAGGGTGGTTGGTGGCCAGGGCAACTTTCTGGGCAAATACGTTGGCAAGATGTGTTTTGCCGCAGCCGGAAGGACCGTAAATGCAGACGGCAAAATACGGCCAAGCCGGCCACAAGTCTATTGTCGCCACGGCCTCGCGGTTACATTCGGCTACCATAAAATCTTCGCGCCCCAGACTCGGACGGTGCGGAAAATCCAGCGCTAACTGCATTATGTCGGTTGTCTTGTTCATGATTTGCTTCTATTTAAGACATCAAAAACTTTGGCTGTCAAGTCACCCAGACTGTAAGGTTTGGTGATAAACTCAAATTCGTTGGTATTGCTGACCTCCTGCCGGGCAATATCTTCCGAATAGCCGGAGGCCAGGATAACGGCAATGGATGGGTGCAGCTCTTTTACTTTGTTGGTCAATTGAGCACCGCTCAGACCGGGAAGAACCATATCGGTGATGAGCAGGTCAAAATCGGTGTCGGCAGCCAAAATTTCCAGAGCGTTTTCGGCCGAGCTGCTGTCAACCACGTCATAGCCTTTTTTCTTTAAGGCACGGACACCGAAAGCGCGGACCGAATCTTCATCTTCAACAAAAAGGATACGCGCCGGCTTGCCGTCTTTGGCAACGGTTGAGCCGCGATCAATCGTGTTGGATATGTTCAGCCCCATGATGATTTTTTGGTTAATGTTTGCCGGAGCGGATAAGGTTTCCTGCACTTTGAGAATCGTTTGGCCGGAGCGTCCGCTTATGACCGGCTGCGGGGTATCAGGCATTTCTTCTTCGGGGCCGTTTTCAAAACGCGGCAGATAAATGGAAAAAGTCGTGCCCTTGCCGACGGCTGATTCAACCCGGATAAATCCTTCGGTTTGGCGTACGATGCCGTAAACCATTGCCAGACCGAGGCCGGTTCCGGAGCCGACAATGTTTTCTTTGGTGGTGAAGAACGGGTCAAAAATGCGGCTTAAGTTTTCGGGTGGAATGCCGCAGCCGGTATCGGTTACGTCGATAACCACAAAGTCGCCCGGATTGATGATATCATCGCCGAAAGTATATTTTTCGGGCAGATAATAAGTCCGGGTTGAGATAGTCAGCGTGCCGTTGCCGTTCATGGCATCTTTGGCGTTGACGGCCAAATTGATGATAACTTGGGAAAACTGGTTGGGATCGACTTTGATATAGCCGAGGTCGCTTTCGTGTTTGAAAACCAGTTTTATCTTTTCGCCGAGGATACGTTTGAGCATCTGGCTTAAGTCGGCAAAACTGTCGGTGACGTCAATCAGTTTAGGCATAAGCGGCTGTTTGCGCGAAAAGGCCAGAAGCTGCCGAACCAGACTGGTTGCACGGTTAGCGTTTTGTTTGATTTGAATCAGGTCGGCAAAAGACGGATCTCCGACGCCGTGGCGTTGCAGCAAAAGGTCGGTAAAGCCGATCATGGCGGTCAGCAGATTGTTGAAGTCATGCGCCACGCCGCCGGCAAGCTGGCCGACGGCCTGCATCTTCTGAGCCTGGGCAAACTGAATCTCAAGATTTTTCTGTTTGGTGGCGTCAATGACGTAAACAATAAATTCGGCTGAGGTTTCCCTTTGGCTGCGGTATAAGCCGCGCAGAGCGCTGATATACAGATTGAGGGTTTGATTGTCCGTTTTCAGCTCGACAACGGACGTCTTGGCCTTCGTCGCTTTATTTATGGCCGATAACAGCTGCCTGGCGTTGTCTTCCGACAGGCTGTCCGACAATGTGTTTTCGCCGTCATTAAAACGGAAAAGCTCTTTGGCTTTGGGGTTGGCGCTGATTATTTTGCCCCGGCCGTCAATAAAAAGCATTCCGACGGGAGAATTATTGAAAAGCCAGTTGTTTTCATCAAGCGAACGATTTATTTGTTTTTGCAATTCGTCAGGTGTCGGCAGTTGATGAACCACGACGCCCCGGCGGATAATGCGGTCTTTTTCACGATAGGCATTCTGAAAAACATAAGTCTCGGTGTTTTTACCGTCGCGGTTAACAAAATGTACCGGGCCGAACCATGATTCGCGATGCGGCGGCAGGGCGGCGTTTTCCGCCAGAAAATCCTGCAGCGAACGGCCGATGAATTGATGCGGCTGCAGACCGAAAAAGTCTGCCAGATTTTTGTTGACGTATTCCAGGCGGTAATCTTTGTCAATGGCATAAAGGCCGACCGGAAGATCGTCCAAAAAGTCATGAAGTGACGAACATTCCTCTTTGAAGACGTAATCCATGTTTTGTTTGGCAGTGATATTGTGCAGCGTCCAGTAGAAGTAAGTTTCTTTGCGGATACGTTTGACGGAAAACGCACCGTCAAAAATTTGGGGCTTTTTCAGGTAAATCGGCCGCAGCGAGATTTCAAAATATTCAAGCTCGTTAAAAACGCGATCGTCGTTTTGTTTGAGTGTCAGCGATAAGGTCACTTTGTCCGAACCCAGGTTTTTACGCGCGGTTTCCAGCCGGAACAGCGCCGCCTGATTGGCATCACCGGCGGCCAGGTGGCGTTCCAGAAAATTCAGAACGGGAAAATCTTTGAGCAGATCTTTGGCCGGTTCGTTTTGAATGATGCTTTCTCCCGCAGGATTTTCAATTCGCCGCAGTTTAAAATCGTTGCGGATGATTTCGTTGGCAAAACCGCCGTAACTGATGGCTGCCTCGCCGGCATTGAGCGTTTTGATGGCGGTCAGCAGGCAGTAGACGGTTATGACCGACGTGGAAATCGTGCTGTATAAATGATCTTCGGGATAAAGAAAAAACCAGATCAGGCTCAGGGTAAGCAAAACCAAAGCCGCGGCCAGCCGGAGCAGAGCTTTTTGCAGAGTTTTGTCCGGTCTATTGTTGGTTTTTGAGCTGCATAACATAGTTAATTACCTCGGCTACGGCTTTAAAATGTTCGGTCGGAATGGTCTGGTCAATTTCGGTTGAGGCAAATAAAGCACGCGCCAACGGCGGATTTTCAACAATCGGAACATCGTTTTCCTCGGCGACGGATTTAATGCGCAATGCAACCGTGTCAACGCCTTTGGCCGTTACTTTCGGCGCCGGCATGGTGGCCATATCATATTCCAATGCTACAGCATAATGGGTAGGGTTGACAATAACAACGTCGGCCTTGGGGACATTTTCCATCATGCGGCGGCGGGCCCGTTCCATACGTACTTGGCGGATTTTTGACTTTACCAGCGGATCGCCTTCCATTTGTTTGTATTCTTCTTTGACCTCCTGTTTGGTCATGCGCAGTTTTTGCAAATGAGAATATTTTTGCCAGGCATAGTCAGCGGCGGCGATGACCAGAACGGCAATTGTTACGGTGAACAACAGCAAAACAACCAGATGGTGGATAAACTCCAAAATGCCGTAAGATGTCATATCCGGCAAAAGTTCTACCTCGGGAATATAAGGTTGCAGCACTTTGTAAGCCAGTATGCTGACAACGGTGATTTTGATGATGCCTTTTAAGCTTTCAACAATTTTTTGCTTGTTGATGAAATTGGGCAGGGCGGCAAAAATATTCAGCTTATTCCAGTTGGGTTCGAGTTTTTTGGGGGCATAGATAAAGCCGGTTTGGCTTAGGGAGGCAATAACGCCCAAGAACATAAATACGGCAAAAGGAATGGCCATGATCTTGAAAAAACCGACAACGGCCCGGCGAAACAGCAAAATAAAATTGCCGGGATCAACATGGGTTGTGCCGGAACGCTCAATAAACGAAGCTCCCAATTCGCCGAACCATTTGAACATAAAAGGGATAAACAGCCAGACGATAAACAGGCTGCCGACAAGCATGATGAAGCTTTTGGCATCTTGGGATACGGCGACATCGCCTTCTTCTTTGGCTTTGGATATTTTTCGTTCGGAAGGTTCTTCCGTTTTGGAGGCTTCGTCTTCATCTTCGGGGGCGGTCATCAGCGAAACTCCTTAACGGGCAAAGAAATAAAGTCCTTCGTCGTAATAACGGAAAAAGACCAGGATTATGACGGGGGCGGTTAAAAACAATACTCCCAAGCCGAGGTAAATCTGCAACGGCAGGGATAAAAAGAAGATGTTAAGCTGCGGCATAAGTCTTGAAACAAGGCCGAGGCCGGCATAAAAAACTATCGTAAAAGCGATGAACGGGGCGCCGAGTTTAAAACCGATCGTGAACGAACGACTGACCGTTTCCGTCATATGCCGGGCAAAGTCGTCCCAAAACAGCGGCTCTCCGGGTTTGAACAGATGATAACTGTCAACAATAGCGCCAATCATCAGATGATGGATATCGGTTACAAAAATAAAAGTCACGGCAATAATGCTTAAAAAAGTTTCGATTAACATTGTCTGTGTCTGGAAGGCCGGATCAAACATCTGGGCGTTGGCAAAGCCGATGGCTTGTGAGGCTATGGCACCGGCAAAATTCAGCGCAAAAAACAAAACCTGCATGATAATGCCCAAAAAAAGGCCTATGGTGATTTCACATAAGATGTATTGCAGCATGGTACTGAAATTTTCCGGTTCGGGCGGCAGTTCGGGGGTTAACAGAGGAACCAGAATCAATGATAAAGCCAGCGCCAGAATGAGACGAATACGGGCGGTAACATAAGATGCCGAAAAACCGGGCATCAGCATAAAAATTGCTCCGGTTCTTAAAAAGATCATCAACCAGCCGTAAAAGCTTATGTTAAAAAGTTCCGTCATCAGAGGTTTCAGCCTCCGGCTATTTTACTGAAAAGTGTATCCGATAAAGTCTGCATTTGTCCGAACATAAACGGAAACAGGAGAATCAGCGTCAGAAAGACGCAAATAATTTTCGGCACAAAAGCCAAAGTCATTTCCTGAATTTGAGTCAGAGCCTGAAAAATACCGATAATCAAACCGACAGCCAAAGCCACGCCGATAATCGGCGTTACGACCTTTAACAGGGTGAAGATTGATTCACGCGTAATTTCAAAAATCTCGGCTTCATTCATGAGCGCTTACTCCAGAGGATTTTGCTGTTCAAAATAACGATAAGTTTCAATTCCGGTAAAAAAGATGCCGTCAAAACCTTCGTTTAGGATATCCTTAAAATAACGGGATATGATTTTCCGCCATTCCGGTTGCCAAAATTTGGTTATAACGCCGTCGGCCGACGTAAAAGACCGCCGTGCCAGCCAGGACGGATTGCCGACCTGCCAGTCTTTTTGCCAAAAATAGTCCCGCGGCGAAGCTTCAGCAACGTTGAGTTCGGCCAGTAATAAACGTTTGGAGCCGTTATGCTTGAAATGCAGCGCCTGAATGTCTTCGGCCGAAAAACGTTCTTTGTCGGCAAATAAGGGTTTTATGATGATGATGTCATAATTGGTTTTAACCAAGTCCGCAACCATCTGGTTTTTGTTTTCATAGCGGCTGTCGTCAGTTAAAATCAGAATGTTCTGCGCATCGGCAACGTTGTAAATGTTCTTGGAAGAATCATTGATATCGTTGTGATTGTCGGTGTTGTTAAACGCATTGTCGATGTCGGTAAAGCCGTAAGATATTTTATGATCAATCATTGCACTGACATGCATGGCATCAACGGCATTTTTGTCGGCGCATTGTTCTATGGTTATCAGGCCGAGGTTATGATTTTGGGTAATCTGACTTTCCCGGCCTTTGCCGCAATAAAGATTGTTGATTGCAACGGCATCTATCGCATGTAAATAATCATAAGCCGGCGTATGACGCTCCGGCTCCTGCTCGCGAAAGCGCTGGTGAAACAAAAACGAATCGTCAACGGCATTGTCCTGCCGCCGCGCCCGGTTATAACCTTCGCGGTCGTATTCCCAGAGGCTTTTGGTCAGCAGATCCTGCCCTTCATGCGCTATGATCTTGAAATCTTTTTTTTGTTCTTTGGCATAGCGGATAAGCATCAAAAGATTATCCCGCATCAACGCCCGGTAATTGCGGATGGTATCGGGAACTTCCTCAAGGTTTAAGATGCGTTCTTCTTTGGTGTAGGGGTTGTAGTGGTGAAAACCATACAACCCGGCACCGGCTTTTACGGCAGGTATCAGCAACAGAACGGCAGTCAGAAACGCCGAGAATATTTTTTTACGTGACGACATCGGCCTGGTGTTTTCCCGTCCTTTCAGGAATTTCCGCAACATCAAGAGCTATCTTGGCCAGAGGCGAAACCATATCCAGCGGATTTTGCAAGATGTCTTTATCGGCAAAACGCTCCAGATAAACGCGAATGGTGGCGCCGGACGAACCGGTGCCGGACAGACGATAGACAATACGTGAACCGTCGGTAAAATAAATAATTAAACCGTTTTTGGTTGTCGAACCGTCAACCGGATCATGATAGATAAAGGGTTTGGCTTCGCGGATTACGAAAGTGCCGTAGATTTTGTCTTTGAGCGAGGGCAGACGATTTTCCAAATCGGCCATCAGTTTATCGGCCACAGCGGTGTCCACTCCTTCAAAATCAAAACGGATATAATAGCTGCGACCGTATTTCTGCCAATGTTCGGTTGTTATCTGTTCAACGGTTTTGCCGGTTGCGGCCAAAATGCTGAGCCAGAACAAAACTGCCCAGATACCGTCTTTTTCGCGAATGTGCGACGAGCCGGTGCCGAAACTTTCCTCACCGCAGAAAGTGATGCGGCGGGAATCCATCAGGTTGACGAAATATTTCCAGCCGGTGGGAACTTCATAGTAGCCGATGTTATGCGCGGCGGCAACCCGGGCAACGGCGGTTGATGTTGCCGCCGACTTGGCAACACCGTAAATGCCTTTGCTGTAATAAGGAATGAGTTTGAAGTTGTCGGTGATGATTGCCAGACTGTCGTTGGGCGTTACGAAGAAGCCTTTGCCGAGAATCATGTTGCGGTCGCCGTCGCCGTCATTGGCTGCGCCGAAATCGGCTGCCTGATCGGAGAACATAAAATCAACCAGTTCTTTGGCATAAACCAGATTGGGATCGGGATGAAGCCCGCCAAAATCCGGTTTGGGAACGGCATTGACGACCGAACCTTTGGCCGCGCCGAGCAGATTTTCGAAAATTTCAACGGCATAGGGGCCGGTTACGGCGTTCATCGCATCAAAACGCATGGTAAATCCGTTGGCAAACATTTTTCTGATTGCCGGAAAGTCAAAAATTTTCTGCATCAGTTCGACATAGTCTTTAACCGGGTCGATAACATCAATTTCCATGCCGCAGTATTCCTGATGGCCGAGTTTTGACAAATCAATATCGGGACCGCTGCAGATTTTGTATTCGGATATTTTAAGGGTTTCCTGATAAATCCGGTCGCTGACGGTGCTTGGAATTTGGCCGCCGGTTTCGTTGGAATATTTGATGCCGAAATCGCCGTTTGGGCCGCCGGGGTTATGTGATGCGGACAGGATAAAGCCGCCGTTCAGGTGATTTTGCAGAATGACGTTTGAACCGGCGGGTGTCGAGATAAAACCGTTTTGGCCGATGATGAGCTTTTTGACGCCGTTGGCGGCAGCCATTTTGATGATTTTCTGAATGGCAATGTTATTATAAAAACGTCCGTCGCCGCCAAGCAGAAAAACCTTGTCCCGCAGATCGCCGATGACGTTGAAAATGCTTTGCATGAAATTTTCGACATAATTTTCCTGCATGACGATTTTGGATTTGCGGCGCAGGCCGGCGGTACCCATTTTCTGGTCATTGTAGGGGGTTGTGTGTACGGTCGTAATCATCATATCTCCTTAAAGCTGTTTGTATAAGCATATTCAAGCTGCCGATTGTTTATAATCTATCATCAGCAGGCTGAAAAACAAGAACTATGACAAAGTTATCAGCATTTAAGGGAAAATAAATTCGGCCAGATCCGTCAGTTCCATTTTGGCAGCCAGATGAGACATGGTCATTCGGCGGTGCAGTTCTTCTCGCGTCAGGTCAAGGACGGTGAGGCCGTCCAAAAAAAGCTCTTTATAAATGACTCGGTCTTTGAGGCCCGGCGTGAACCGGAAACCGTATAGTTTGGCCAGATTTTCAAGTTTGGCGAAAACAATATTTTTGTTGTTTGAGCGAATCGGCGAAATTTTATTGCCGCAAACGACCCAGTTCAGATACGGAAGGCCTTTGGCCGCCAGACTTTTTTTAGCTTCCCAGACAAATTCGGCGTAATGACCGGCATGTAAAATTTCGCCGGTGTCGGGATCAAAGTCGGCAATGGCCGACAGGTCGACCAAACTGTCCGTAATCGGCGTAATCAGGGTATGGGGATATTGATGCGCCAGTTCAAACAAATAGTTTTTGCTGCCGGGCGTATCAATAATAACGGCATCAAATTTTGTGCTTAATTCGGCAATCAGGTTCGAGATCTCGGAACAATTGGCTTCATCAGGCAGCGGTTCAAAAATATAGTGCACGGGAGTCGGAAGGCTGATATTGTTTTTAGCGCAGAAAGAACGGCGGTTGGCAATATATTTTGACAGCGATCCCTGGCGGCCGTCAAGGTCAATGACCGCTATTTTAAAGTTTTCCAGCAATAATTTGACGGCTAAGTGCATGGCAAGCGTTGATTTGCCGGTGCCGCCTTTTTCATTGCCGATAACGATGATGTGGGCTTTTGAATTGGATATGTCGCTCATTTGTCCGCCAGTGCCAGTTGTTGTTCATCAGAATAAGGTGCGGCTACGACAATACACGACTTGTTGGCTCTTTTCAAACTATAACAAGTTTTATCCGCCTCATTTTTTGACAATCCTGTCAGCTGAGAACGATAAACGATTGCCGCGCCTTTGGTTGCAGGTTCGATATTGATTTCGGTTTTCTGTGCATAAGGAAGGTGAATGTGGCTTTGAACATCAAGAGCATAATTGCGTGCCTTGATGTAATTGGAAAAAGCACCGATCTGGATTGCCCAGTTTTCATCTTTTCCGCTTTCATCTGAGGATAAAGCAGGAATTTCAAGCCGAGCCGTCATCCGGTGCGGCTGTGAATTTTCCCGGCTTATTTTTTTCAAGCCGGAATTCATCAATTGCGCAATTTTATAATCGCGGTTTTTGACGCTGTCATGTCCCATGGTTACAGCAATAACCCGTCTTCCGTCGCGTTCAGCCGAAGTGACAATATTAAATCCGGCGGCCGAAGTATAGCCTGTTTTCATGCCATCGGCTCCGGCAAATTTTTTTAAGAGATGATTGTGGGTGTAATAGGTTTTGCCTTTATAGGTAAATTTCGGTGCGGAAAACAAATCATAGTACTCAGGAAAATGGTGATAAACGGCGCTTCCTAGAATGGCCATGTCACGGGCGGTGGTTTTTTGTTCACGGTTGGGAAGCCCCGATGCGTTTTTGAAAATGGTATTTTTCATTCCGAGTTCCCGGGCCGTTTGCGTCATCAGCTCGGCAAACTCGGCTTCACTGCCGGCCAGATTTTCGGCCAGAACCGAGGCGCAGTCATTGGCGGATTTGATAATCATGGCCATGACGGCATCTTTGACGGCAATGGTTTCACCGGGTTTCAGGCCAAGACGGGAAGGCTCCCGGTTGGCGGCACGGCGGGAAATTTTAAGCTGATCGTCCGGTTTTATGTCGCCTTTTTCAAGAGCGCTGAAAGTGATATAAAGCGTCATCAGTTTGGTCAGAGAGGCTGGATAGCGCCGTTCGTCAGCATTGGAGGAAGCAATGACTTCACCGGATAATGCATCAATGACGATGGACGAGGTTGTTCGTTTGCGGGCGGCCTGCGCCGACGAAGTGCAGCCTAGTGCAAAAATTGTCAGGATATATATCAAAATTTTCCAATGAAAAAATTTGAATTTCATATTATTATCCTTGGTGGAAATATTTCATTACGATTCAGGATAAGCAAAAAAAGAAAATAAATTATTAATGCCAGAAAATTTTTGTAAATTTAGCTTGACTTTGATGAGGTTTGCCGTTAAAAAGCAACTGAATTTGATGGCGGATTTAGCTCAGTTGGTTAGAGCGCTGGTTTGTGGTACCAGATGTCGTGAGTTCGAGTCTCATAATCCGCCCCATAAAAAACCGCCTTTTCGGGCGGTTTTTTTGTTGATAAATATAGTGCCGCGTATTTTGGTAAAAGTTTTTGCAAAAACAGGGTTGTCTTTTGTCTGAAATCAGGTTAATTGTTGAACATATCCTGATTTTTTTAGTAATTATTAATTCGTAAACCTATGAAATTTTACCTAAAATTTGGAAAGAACCGGAGATGCAGGCTTTGGTTGAAATGGCAAAACCGCAACCTTCGGAAGTATTCTCAAAAGTATGTCGTTGCTTATTATGAAAGTGATAAGCGCGGTGATTTGAGGATTGTTTCGTTGATGAATCTGTTGCAAAACGCGGCTCAAGAACATGCATTGCGCCAGGGAGTCGGAATCGGCTTTATGTCGGTGAAATTGCGGGCATGGATGACAACGAGATATGCCATCAAGATTATTCGAATGCCCAGAGTTGATGAGAAAATCAATATTCTGACCTGGATTTCGGACAGAAACCGGTTGGCGGCCATTCGGGAATTTTTGATTAAAGATGCCAAAGGCAACAGTTTGGTTGAGGCCGTGAGTAAATGGGTGTTGGTTGACCTTTCAACAAAAAAAATTGTTGATATCCCGCCAATGCCGATATGGCACAGAAGTTTGTTTCCGGCAACTTTTCCCCACGGCAGCGTGAAAAGAGAGGATTACAGCAAATCTTTTGCCGTGTGTTATGACAATATTGATGTCAACCAACACGTCAATAATTCGTTGTATCCTTTATGGGCCAGTGAAAGCGTCGATCAGGCTTTCAGAGCGGATCATTCGTTGAGCGAGGTTATTATTTCGTTCAAAAAAGAGGCCGTTTATGGTGAAGATGTTGTGGTTACGACACAACAGGACGGTCTTAAAACTACTCACCGGATTGCATCAAAAAAAGGCGAAGAACATGCCAAGGTGACGATTAAATGGAATTGATCCGACGCCCTTACAGAAATTTCTGTAAGGGCGGCAAATTTTTAAACCGCTGTTTTTTTGAGGATATCAAGCAGTTCTATGTCGGCATCAGCAAACTTATAGTTGTCAAGTTCGTTTTGGGATACCCATGCCGTTTCAACATGCTCGTTGTCAATAATCGGAGCCGACGGATTTTTCATCCGGGCTTTGAACAAGTTGATTTCAACTTCGGCAAAATCATAAATATGAGTTGTGCGGGCGATAAAGTCGCCGATGTCGGTATCTATGTGAAGTTCTTCGCGAAGTTCCCGACGCAAGGCCTCGGGCAGAGTTTCGCCGGCTTCCGGTTTACCGCCGGGAAATTCCCAGACCAGAGGCGGTAATTTGTTTGCCGGTCGTTTGGCAATAAAAAGTTTATGATCCTTAATTAATGCCGCGGCAGCGACGGTGATTTTCTTCATGATACAGAAACTCCGATATGTTTTGCTTAATTATTATCCTTTTACTTGAAGAGTCAAATATTTTTACATATAATGCAAGATATTAAACCGAGCGGAGGAAAAGAGGTGAAAAAGCGGTACTTTTTACTGTCAGTGTTGTTCTGGGGGATATGTGGCGGCGATAATGCCTATGCCGGGTTGGGAATGAAAATTCTGCCTGTGGGGGAAGAACCTAAAACTATATTGGAAATTGAAAAGGAGCAGCGGGCGGCAGAGGAGGCGGCTCAGGCTCAGAATACGGCAGAGGCCGTTCGGCAGATTAATGACGGACAAGGACAGTCAGGCGCATTTGCGGAGCCAGAATCGGTGGCTGCGGCAGATGATCAGGCGGAAAATGCCGACAGCGGTTTGATGAGTAATAAAGAACGCCGTCTGATGAAGAGACGGCAGGAAATTGCCGAGGAACGAGCCAGAGAAACCAGCCGATTTAAGAAAAAGGCCATCGCTAATACCGAAGCGCGGGAAGAAAAATATGAGGAAATAATGAAACGCAAACAGGAAAAAGCTTCGCGTTTCCAAAAAGCGGCCATGGAAGAAGCCGAGAAAGAAAAAGAAGAGGCCATAAAAAAGGCGCAGGAACCATCGGAATCACGGTTTACCGAGAAGGCTAAAAAAAGAGCCGAGGAAAGGGCCAGAAAACGTGAGGAAAAGCAAAAAAGGCTGCGGCGGAATCGAAAAAAAGAAGCTTTGGAACAGCAGGCAGAGCAAATAGAATGATTCAATGTATCAATCCAAAAAAAATACCCTTAACGGGGCATTTTTTTATTGGCTCTTGTTTCGTAAGTTTCGCGATTTTATCGCTCAACAACTGCACTTCGGTCAAAGCATTTATAACAACGGCTTTAGTTGCTATCGCTGTCTTCGCCGTTTAACAAATACTTTTCAGCCAATAAAAAAATACCCTCAATAGGGTATTTTTTTATTGACTGCGCTACATGGATTGTGCGCGCGGCGGTTGCCACGGCGCACCCCGCAGGGGCTGACGCGTTCTCGCCGCCACAAAATACGGCGGCTCGAATCCGAACCACCTATCGTGGTTCTCATCCGATGTATTAATCCAATAAAAAAATGCCCTCGACGGGGCATTTTTTTATTGGCTCTTGTTTCGTAAGTTTCGCGATTTTATCGCTCAACAACTGCACTTCGGTCAAAGCATTTATAACAACGGCTTTAGTTGCTATCGCTGTCTTCGCCGTTTAACAAATACTTTTCAGCCAATAAAAAAATACCCTCAATAGGGTATTTTTTTATTGACTGCGCTACATGGATTGTGCGCGCGGCGGTTGCCACGGCGCACCCCGCAGGGGCTGACGCGTTCTCGCCGCCACAAAATACGGCGGCTCGAATCCGAACCACCTATCGTGGTTCTCATCCGATGTATTAATCCAATAAAAAAATGCCCTCGACGGGGCATTTTTTTATTGGCTGCGCTACATGGATTCGAACCACGATTAACGGAGTCAGAGTCCGCTGTCCTACCATTAGACGATAGCGCAATAAGCAGGATTGAGTGATTGTATATAACAATTCATTTTAAAATGCAATCCTAATTTTAAAAAATTTTTAATTAAAAATGAACCTTTGACGTTTTACTATCGTTTTAAGTGGTATGAAAGGAGGAACAATGCAGGATATTTCCGATTTACTCAAAGAAGCCAAGCCGTTGTATTTTGCCCGCAAAAAACGCAACAACCGGATTAAGGCCGGCTTTGCCGCCGTGGTCTGCATGCTGTTTGTTTTTGCCTTTTTGCCGCAAAAACAAACACCTGAAAATCTGTATTATTGGGATTTGGGCTATACGGAAACCGAAACCAAAACTTATGTTGAAAATTTGGGGCTGCCGGTTGATGATTACGGGTTGCTTTTGGTGGGTTAAATGAAAGAAATTATTGAACAAAACAAGGGACTGGTGCGTTCCGTCATCAAAAAAATTACCGGCTCTTATAATGAAGATATTGAACAGGAGGTTTATATCAAGACATGGCGCAATCTGCCGAAATATAAAGAAACAGGAAGTTTCGGGGCCTGGATTGCGGCTATTACCGCCAATGTCTGTCGCGATTATTTTAAATCGGCCGCTTATCGGCGAACGCAGCGCGAAGTGGACGGAGAGGAAATTCTTGCGAACAAGGCAGTGGCGCCGATGCAGGAAAAGGTAATTGATGCCAAAAAACGGCAAAAAATTATTTTGCGGGCAGTTGACGAACTGCCGTCCAAAATGCGTAAGGTGATTATTTTGTTTGAGTTTGAAGAGTTTTCTATTGAACAGATTGCCAAAAAACTCGGCGAACCGGAAGGGACGATTAAGTCGCGGCTCTTTAATGCCAGAAAAATTTTGGCGGAAAAACTTAAATTTTTACAAGGAGATAATTAGATGAAAAAAATGTTATTAACAGCAGTTTGTTTGGCCGTATTAAGCGGCGGTATTAATATTGCGGCGGCTCAGCCGGCAGATCCCGGAGACAACCGTCCCCGTGTTGAAATGCGAGACAGAAAACCGTTGTCCGAAAAACTCAATCTGACAGACGAACAAAAAGCTCAGGCCGATAAAATCCGTGAAGAGGGCCGTGAAAAGATGAAACCGTTGATGGACGAACAGAGAGCGTTGCGTGAAAAAATGGATGTCGTACGCAAAGCCAATATGGAAGAGTTTGAAAAAATCCTGACGCCGGAACAGAAAAAGGTCTTTGATGAGATGAAAATGCGTAAAGGTCCGCGCCCTGGACCGCGTGTGGGAAGGCACCACCGTCGTCCTGAACCGATGCCGCGGCATCATGGCAGAGCAATGCCGCCGGTTGACGAATTTGATCCGGTTCCCGGGGATATGCCTCCCGTACCGGCTCCTGAAGATGATATCCTAGCTCCGGAACCAGTCGAATAGCCATTTGAAACAAGGAGAACACAATGAAACATTTTATGATTGTTTTGTTGGCGGTAACTTTTTTGGCTATGCCGGCAAATGCCAGATGGCACCATCATCGCCATTTCGGTCACGGTTATTATGCGGCCGATGTTGCGGCGGGAATCGTCGGTACGACCGCCGGTATCATGCTGGCCCGGGAGATTATGGATGCCGGAGATACCCGGCCCAGACCGCGACCACGGGTTTATGTAGTTGAACCCGAGGGACGGTGTTATACCATTGTTTCCCGCAAGACCGGAAAAGTTACGCAGAAATGTGTCGAACATGCTTCCGAAGAGATTATTTATGTAGATTAAACATACGTTGTCAGCCACAGGCCGTCTTTAAAAGACGGCTTTTTTTATTAAATGTTAAGGGTTAATGCAATAAAATTCGGGCAGTTTCGGTTTAGATCGGAGATAATTTATGATGCGAATCAGAGATTGGTTTGAAAAATTTGTCGGCAATGATATGACCAGCGGATTGCTGATGATTTCCGCAATGCTGGCATCAATTTTGTTTGCCAACAGTCCCTGGCGCGAATCTATAGAACATTTTTGGGAAACCAACGTCTTTATCGGTGTGGCGGATATTCAGTTTTCGCGGCCGCTGGAATGGTGGGTTAATGATGTATTGATGGTCTTCTTTTTTCTGCAGATCGGGTTTGAGCTGAAACGGGAAATGAAAGAGGGATTTTTGGCTGATTCACGGCAAATTATGGTTCCGGCACTGGCCGCGTTAGGCGGAATCGTCTGTCCGGCAATTATTTATGCGCTGATTAACCATCATTCGCCGCAATATATGAACGGCTGGGCCATTCCGACGGCAACTGATATCGCGTTTGCCATTTGCGTGCTGATGCTGGTCGGCAAGGCCGTGCCGCAGGCCGTTAAAATATTTTTGCTGGCCATTGCCATTTTTGACGATCTGGGCGCTATTGTTATTATCGCCTTATTTTATAATCAGGGTGTTTCGGTTGATTTGCTCGGCTATGCCGGGTTGATTTGCATTGCTTTGTATTTTTTGAATAAAATGCAGATAACCAGTTTTGTGCCGTATTTGCTGCTGGGTGTCGGCCTCTGGTATTGTTTTTTGAACGGCGGGATTCACACGACCATTGCCGGCGTGGTGGTGGCGATGTCTTATCCGATGCGAGTTAATATTAAGAAATATTCGCCGCTTGAGAGGTTGAGCCATAAATTGAAACCGTGGGTTGATTTGGTTATTCTGCCGGTTTTTGCTTTTGCTTCGGCCGGTTTGTATCTCGGAAATGTGACAGAGGAAACTTTTACGCACACGCTGACACTCGGCATTATTTTCGGTTTGTTTTTCGGCAAACAGATTGGGATATTCCTGACAACATGGTTGTTGGTCAAATCCGGGGTTGCCGTTTTTCCACGGGAGGTTAAACTGGTTGATTTGTACGGCGTTGCGGCGGTTGCGGGTATCGGTTTTACGATGGCACTGTTTGTCGGCAAGTTATCGCTTCCTGGTTCGATGCAGGAGGAAATACGTCTCGGTATATTGTGCGGGTCATTGCTGAGTGCGTTGTGGGGCGCCGCAGTATTTCGCTGGGGCGAGCATATTCATCATCTGGTTAAACCGAAAAAACAAATGCGGATTTGAAATCAATTGCCAAAACACTTATATATTTTATTGATGGTTGTTACAGAGGAGAAAATATTATGCCCGCAATTAAGTTGAAAAATGCCAAATGGAATCTGGTCGCCGGAATTGTCATGCTGATTTTGGGGGTGATTATCTGGTTTAATCCGTTTGGAACGATGTTGGCGTTGGCTGCATATATCGGTATCGGTTTTATGCTGGCAGGGGTGTTTTATGTTATGGCCTCACTGGATATTAAATCCGGCTGGTATCTGCTGGTCGGTGTGTTGGATTTGCTGGTGGGGCTTATTTTGTTGTTTAACCTCGGGGTAACGGCGGCAAGTCTGCCGGTTATTCTGGCTTTATGGTGTTTGACCGTCGGCGTCGTGCAGATTATCGGCGCGTTTGAAATCAAAAAATACGGGCTTCCCTGGGGTTGGTCGGCAATTATGGGTGCCGCCGGTGTTATCTTCGGGCTGATTATTTTGGCATATCCGATGGTCGGCGCCGTAACCATATCGACGGTTACCGGTCTTTATGCCGTTATGTTCGGAATTTTGCAGCTGATTGAATATTATATGTCGCGCAACAGTTATTCGATTTTAATTGAAAGACGCTGAAGCGTTTAGCTGCGGTATGAAGCGCGACGGATACGGTCGTTGATGGCAAGACCGAGGCCGGTTTCGGGAATCGGCGCCATGGCGATGGCCGGGTATTCGGATTGCGCTTCGGCCAGATGCATGAAAGCAAACAGATTGGCGGCGGCTTCGGTCAAGTCGCCGCTTTTGCTTAAGTTGAGCTGTCCGTCCATGGCTCCGAAACCGATGTAGAATTCGTCCGGCTTTTTTTCTTCCGGCCGGATATTGATGCGCATCGGCAGGCGGGGTGCATAATGTTTGAGCATCTGGCCGGGAGAAGACGGGAGATCCGGATTGCCATGTGAGACGAGAATTTTTTCACCCAAAAAATCTTCCAGAGTTTCTTTAGCAAGACCGCCGGCGCGCAGCATGACGGCTTGCGGTGTGGTCAAATCCAGAATGGTTGATTCGACACCGACTTTGCAGGCGCCGCCGTCCAAAATCATATCAACTTTGTTGCCTAAGCTTTCAAAAACATGGCGGGCGGTGGTCGGTGAAATGCTTTGCGAACGATTGGCCGACGGTGCGGCAATCGGTACGCCGGCCGTTTTAATAAGTTCCAGCGCTATCGGATGATCGGGCATACGTACGGTCATGGTTCTAAGGCCGGCGCATACCAAATCAAGTGCAGAGCTTAGGTTTTTGCGTTTGACGACAAAGGTCAAAGGTCCCGGCCAAAAATGTTTTGCAAGGGCCAAGGTGCGGCTGTCGGCTTCGGCGAGTTCGGAAAGCATATCCAATTCGGCAATATGCGAAATCAAAGGATTAAACGAAGGCCGGCCTTTGGCAGCAAAAATATTGGCCACGGCTTGGGAATTGTAAACATTGGCGCCGAGGCCGTAAACGGTTTCGGTCGGAAAAGCAACCAGGCCGCCCTGTCTGATGGTTTCGGCCGCCTGTTTGAGTGTTGTCGGTGAATAAGCAAAAATATTAGTCATTGATTTTTAGAATATACTCAACCGCATCGTTAAAACTTTTAAGCTTATGTAGCACCATAAAAGTGGCTTTGTCAATTATGCAATAACGTTTCGGTTCGTTCAGCCAGGCGATATAAGTCATGTCGGTAGCGCCCAGCAGCAAAATGTTGGCGGGTTCGGGATTATCGGCCGCCAGGTTTTCGCCTAACAGGTCATACAGAAAATGCCTCCGGTTATCAATGCCGAAGATACATCTGCCGTCGTATAAAAAACCGTTGTAACGGCGCAGAAAGGCAAGCATTTCTTCCGGGATTGCCGGCATTCCGCCGGCAGCAAGCTCTTGCATGGTTTGCGTGATATCATCTTCATCCAGCGGGGTGCCAGTTATGCCGCCTTCCAACAGATTTATTTTTTGCTGCAGATCTTCCATGGCTACCTCTGATTAAAGTTTGGTTTTTTCAACATTCCCTGTTGATAGAGGCGTTCTTTTTCCGGATTACGGGTGATTTGAAATTCGTTCATAAAGCCGCCGAAAAATACAATGTTGGGATTAAGGTCAATTTCAACCGGAGAATGTAATACTTTATGATGCGGAAAGGCGCTGCATAATGACAGGTTGGAAAAATCATTTACTTTTGAATAGTCATCCAATTCGTTGGCGTGCTTGCGGTTCTTGACATGATGGACGTTGAAAAGGTTGGCCGTATCGCGGACGTCTTGCGGGCAGCGGCGTCCCGGTTTGTCCAGATAGTGGATATAGGTTAAAAAATCACGGGCTGTTTTTTCCTGCCCGAGAATTGTCATCTTTTCAAGATATTCTTCCCCGTAGCAAGCCGAAAACATTTTGAGAAACCGGGTGCGTTGGTTGGACATACGATGTTCGGGATGTTCGCGGTTGTGGCGGTTGATTGCATCAAGCAGGTCGTTGTAGTTCAGACGGTTAAGTCTTTCCGGCGGATAGTTGATTTTGGCCAGTTGGGCACAAATCGGCCGGTACATGTAACGAAAGCTGTTAAATTTCTTCATCTCGGCCCAGAAAGGCACGTTATTGAGGTCATAATCCGATGATTTGTAAAAGGGAATGAGGTCATAATCGGCGGCGTTTTCTTTGGCAGCACGGTATTCGGCAGACAGACTTTCCGCTTCCGGCGTAAAATACATACCGTCAAAATCAATATCAATAAGAGAAATTTGTTCGCGGGAAAGTTCGGGTTGTTTGGGAGGTGTCAGGTGAGGGGTGCCGATGCCGTAAAAGGCGATGAGAAGTTTGAGTTCGTTTTTGATGTTTTGCAGGCTTTTGTCAGAGGTTCTTTTAATTTTTTGCTCGGGCGGGATAAATTTGCGTTCGCCGCCTTTGTCTTTGCTTTTGTAGTTGTTTCTTTTAAATTCACGGTAGCGGGTTTGGAAAAGAGCGTGAAGTTTATGGGTAAATAAAGCGGTAACGGCTTCTTCTTCACGACGCAGGTTGTTTAATTTTTTGTTTTTCTGGTTCTTTTTGCTCATATTATTGCCTTAAAGAACAAATATTTGTCTAAATTTTAGCGCGTATTTAGATTTTTGTCCATATTTTTTTTGCGTTATGTTAACTAATTGGCGATAAAGTATTCATCATATTGATTTAACTGTAGGAAAAAATAAATGTTGGAAGTCGTTTTTAGCAAAGATAAGCCGTCTGCCGGAACGGTTAAGGTCATTCCGATGTTTGAAGATAAAATGGTGAAGGCGGATTTTTTAACGGATGAGGAAGCCAAACTGGTTAAAAAGGCCATTGTTCAGGCCGAATTTGGCGGACAAAGAGGGAAGAATCTTGATATTTTCGGCGGCCGGGCCAAGATTATTTTGGCGGGGCTCGGTTCGGATAATGATGATCTGAGTTTGCAGGGAGCCGGTGAAAAACTGTTCGGACAATTGTCCGGCGATGAACGGGCATATATCGCGGCGGAGGACGATAATACGGCAATTCAGCTGGCGTATGGGATTTTGCTCGGTTCATACAGTTTTGATAAATATAAAACCGAGAAAACGGCGGCAGATTTTCCGAAATTGGAGCAAATCATCGTCAGAGTTAAGGATCCGGCGGCGGCAACCGAAAATTTTAAGGCTTGTCTGGCATTGGTTACGGCCGTGCGCTATGCCAAAGATTTATGCAATGAACCGGCAAGTTATTTGACGCCGGAAGTATTTGCCGCAGATATCAAAAGATTGGAATATCTGGGGTTAGATGTAGAAATCTTTGATGAAAAAGCGTTGCATCTCAAAGGTTTCGGCCTGATTGAGGCAGCTGCCGGAGGAACAGCGGCAAAACCGCGGGTGGTTGTTGTTTCCTGGCGCGGTAAAAGGCAACAGGAAGGTTATGATCTGGGATTGGTCGGCAAGGGCGTTTGCTTTGATGCCGGCGGTTTAAGTCTTAAAAATACGGCCGGTATGCAGGAAATGAAAATGGATATGAGCGGGGCGGCGGCCGTGGTGGCGGCTATGAAAGCCGCGGCGTTGCAGCGGCGGCGCAAGAATCTGATTGCGGTGGTCGGGTTGATTGAAAATATGCCCGGGCCGGCGGCCATGAAAATCGGCGATGTCTGCACCTCTGTCTGCGGAAAAACGGTGGAGATAGGCAATGCCGATGCCGAAGGACGTCTGGTGGTGGCGGATTGTCTGGCCTATTTGCAGAAAAATTATCCGGTTAAACGGGTTGTTGACTTAGCAACGCTCGGATCACTCCGGAATGTTTTGGGAAATGTTTACGCCGGCTTGTTTGCCAATGATGACAAATTGGCCGGAGCACTGCTTGCCGCCGGCGACAAGAGCGGCGAAAAGCTTTGGAAAATGCCTTTGGATATTCGTTATGAACAAATGTTGTCATCGCCGATTGCCGATATACGCAATGTGGCGGTTGAGGGCAGAGCCTCCATTGTTTCGGCAGCTTTTTTGAACCGTTTTGTTGAAAAAGGCGTTAAATGGGCGCATATAGACATCAGCGGCGTCAGGCTTGATAAAACCGGCCTGGCTTCGGGCTTCGGCGTTCGGCTGCTTGACGAATTGATAAAGGAATTATGAGATGAAAATTGATGAGAGAATTACCCGGCTGGCCGAAAATGTTTTGAAAAATTCGGTGGCGTTGAAAAAAGGCGAAAAAATTTATATTGAGGCATTCAGCGAATCGACGAGAGATTTGTTGAACGAATTTATCCGCATTGCCGTTAAAATCGGGGCAACGCCGTTTTATTTTTATAATGACAATTCTTTTGTCAAAAACCTGATTATGACGGCTTCGGCCGAACAAATCGAACAGTATGCCGAATGGCATGCCGCCTTGATGGATGATATGGATTGTTATGTGGCGGTGCGCGGGTATGACGATTTGTTTGCGCTTGCCGATGTTCCGGCGGCTAAAATGAAGCTTTATAACAATATTTATTATAACAAAGTGCATTTTGACCGGCGCATTGCCAAAACCAGATGGTGCGTGATGCGTTATCCGAACGATACGATGGCGGCGGTTTCCAAAATGTCGCGGACATCATTGGAGGATTTTTTCTTTGATGCCTGTCTGGTTGATTACAAAAAGATGGGAAAAGCCATGCAGCCGTTGAAAAAGCTGATGGATAAAACCGACAAAGTGCGGATCAAAGGTCCGGATACCGATTTGAGTTTTTCGATTAAAAGCTTGAAAGCGGTGGTTTGTGACGGCGCGATGAATATTCCGGACGGCGAAGTTTATACCGCACCGGTAAAAGATTCCATTAACGGGCATATCCGCTTTAATACCGATACGGTTTACGGCGGCGTGTTTTATTCTAATGTTTATCTGGAATTTGAGAACGGCAGAATTGTCAAGGCCGTTTCACGGGCCAACAATGATAAACTGCAAAAACAGATAAACGCTGATGACGGTGCCCGCTATATGGGCGAATTTGCCATCGGGGTTAATCCGTATATCCGCAAGGAAATGCTTGATATTTTGTTTGATGAAAAGATTGCCTGTTCGCTGCATATGGCTATCGGCAATTCGTATAACGACGAAACGTTTAACGGTAACCGCTCCAGCGTGCATTGGGATTTGGTGCTGATTCAGGATAAGGCGCACGGCGGCGGAGAGATATGGTTTGATGATGTTCTGGTTCGCAAAGACGGAGTATTTGTCCTGAAAGAACTTCAGGGGCTTAATCCGGATAAACTGAAATAAAACAGGCAGAAAGCCTGCCTCTTATGACTAAGAGGTCAGGCTTTCCGGTTCGTCGGCAGCGCAGATATATATTTGTTCGCCGCTTTTTTTCAGCAGATATAAATCATCGTCATGTTCAAAGGCATAGCCGATGTTTATATCAATTGCCGAGATGTCATTAAATGAACAACCGACAAAATTTTTTTTGTCTTCCGGCCAGACGGCAATTATGGCGTCGGGGAAGTCGGCGTCTTCATCTGCCGTGCCGATCCAGAAAACTCCCAGTTTTTTATCGCCGCAGACCAGATATTCCAAGGACCAGAACATATCCGTTCCGTATTTCAAAGTGGCATAAATGTTGGCCAGTTCAACGGAATATATCCAGCTGACTTCTTTAACCACATATCCTCCCGTGACATCATATTGCAGCGTGTACAAAACATCGTCAATCAGGAAGAAGCTTCCCAAAGGAAGATGTTGCAGACGGCAGCTTTTGTAGTGAAACTGGATTTCTTTGTCCAGAGGGTAGGCCGGCAGGACAACTTGTGCCCTTTCACCGTCTTTAATCACCCAGCAAAATACCGTAACGGGTGTTGCGGACTTCTTCAGCCGATAAAAAGCCAGATAGGGTTCCGGCCAAAAATTGGTCTTTTTCAGCTGGTCAAAAGCCTGTTTTGCCTGAGCCTGTGAGGCAAAGGTGTATTTTTGAGGCGTGACATAATATTTTTGGTTCATAATGATAAGGATTTAATGATTTATGATTATGGTTAAGTATAACTTGTAAAATTTCTATTTGCAACAAATTTTGTCTTGATTTTTGTCCAGCTATCTTATAAGAATTTAATCAGATTAAATCTTATGTTTTCTATTATTAAATTTTACAACTATGGCAAATGATTTGAAAAAGCTCTCTTTAGCCGTACAGAGAGAAGTTTTGAGCTACGAATCGTGGCTGACGGCAACAAGCGGTTTTCGCTTTGACAAACTTAGCAGACAATCCATGCTGCCGACGGTTTCGGTCTACGGTAACCATAAACTGAAAGTTGATGCCGTTTTGGTGGTTGGCGATAATTTACGTGCTGCTGCCGAAGCGACGGATTTTCTGCTTCATCATAAAAAGATGCGCGGCAGCTATCCGGAAATTATCTGCTCTCCGGGGTTTAGTACACCGGCGGCCGTTGATTTCGGGTATCCGGCAGAGTGGTGGCTTAAAGTGATTATGCTGGTTTTGGGGATTCCGAAAGAGTTGCTGAAACAGCATAAATTATGCTTTGACCGGCGCGATCCCTGCTGGAATCTGACGGAATTTTTTGCCGAAAGGCGGAAAATAAAAACCGTGGTGGTTTTTTCGTCCAGAGGATATTCCATGACGGTGGCGCAGGAATTATATCAACGAATACCACGGATTCGCTGGATATTCTTTGATAATCCGATGGTGCAGCTGGAGGATCGTATCTTTGATACGGAAGATATCAGTTCCGGCGGTTTGGAAATTGATCTTTTGATCGGCGGAATGGCCCATGTTTGGCAGGACTGGGGAAGTTTCAGATATCCGCTGAGTGCCGAAACCCGCCATAACGCGCCCAAAATGCAGCCGGTTAAGGAGCTCTTGCAACGCGGCTATGTTCTTGGTCTGGAAAGCGGCCGGGATTGGGACTTCTTTGAAGAAGATGCGGTCAAGCATATTGAAACCATCATGGCCCGAAGGAATGATTTGGCGACCGGAGGTCAAGTTCGTCGCCGGATATGCGGTCAGATCAGGAAGCTGATAGGTCAGTTTGCGGCTTCGGTATAATGTTTGCCGGTTATGAAACAAAAAACCTCTTACCTTTTGCGGGTGAGAGGTTTTTTGTTGTGATTTTAGGCTTTGCGGATAATGTGCATAGGCGTTTTTTCAATAAATAACCTACCGGTTGCATCTTTTTTAACCTGCCAGATGTCATTGTCGTGCAGAAATGTTTCATTTTCGGCCATAATTTCGTAATCAAATTTATATAAGCTTGTGTTTTGGCCGTTTTCATCAACAAACAAATCACGATCTTCGGCAAATACAGGAAAGTCCGCTATCAAATGTTCGTTTTCGTCGTTAATCAGCCATGCTATGCAGACAAATTCGCGGGTGCGGCCAATGGTAAAAAGTTTAACCAGCGAACAAGAATCCGGAGTTATGCCGATAGTCCGGGCATATAAAGCGGCCAGGTTCTCATTCCAGCTGATAGCAACTTGTTTGATGCGACAGTTTGCGTCATAACGATAGAGAATGCCATGTCGAAGAAAATATTCTTCCGCCATAATCTGGTCAATGACGTAACTATGCAAAAACGTATGATAATTGACGACATCATAATCTTTGAAAACGGGCAATATCGTCAATTTCGGACCGTCAAGTGCGTACCATATAATTTCCGGGTGTCGGGCAAGCTTGGCAACGCCGAGTTTGGCTGCACCGCTGTTACCGAGTTTGCGAAAACGTTTTGTTGCAGCCGCAAGAGTTGAATAGGTGCATTCTCCGGCTGCGGTTTTTAAAAATTTTTCCATACTAATTTGTTTTTAATTTTGCTTCATATCATCAGCTTATCCGCTACAACCGGCGGAGTCAACAAAAAAGCTCTCCGGCCGGTCAGCCGGAGAGCCAGGGTGAACCAGGTCAGCCGATTATTCGGCGACTTTGAATTCAGCCATATGTTCCAGAAGCGAACGTTTTTCGTTAACGTTTTCCTGTGCTTTGTTGAGCAAGGTGTTGTAACGTTCCGGATTCTGTTTGTTGACAATCTGGAAACGGGTTTCGTTGGCCATGTAGTCGGCCAGAGGTTTGGTCGGAGCCTTGGAATCCAAGGTCAGCGGAGCCTTGCCTTCGTGAATGTTTTCCGGATTGTAACGATACAGCGGCCATGAACCGGATTCGACGGCAGCTTTCTGGTGGCTCAGACCGTCAATCAGGTTGAAGCCCTGCGCAATACAATGCGAGTAGGCAATAATGATGGACGGACCATCATAAGCCTCGGCTTCATTCATGGCTTTGATAACCTGGGTATCGTTGGCGCCGAGGGAAACCTGCGCAACATAAACGTTGCCGTAAGACATGGCAATCATGCCCAGGTCTTTTTTCGGCAGCGATTTACCGGCCGTGGCAAATTTGGCCGAAGCACCCATCGGAGTGGCCTTGGACTGCTGACCGCCGGTATTGGAGTAAACACCGGTATCCATAACCAGGATATTGATGTTTTTGCCGGACGCGATAGCGTGATCCAGACCACCGAAACCGATATCATAAGCCCAGCCGTCACCGCCCAAAATCCAAACCGATTTCTTAATCAGGTAATCGGCCAGTTTGTCAAGGTGTTTAGCCTCGGAAGTGTTGATGCCGGCGAGTTTGGTACGCAGCTGTTTAACCAGTTCGCGCTGTTCGTCGATTTCAACGTCGGTCTTCTGCGGGTTGTTCAAAAGTTTTTCAACCAGATCGGCACCGACTTTGTCTTTTAAGCCTTCAAGCAGCTGTTTGGCAAAACCGGTCTGCTGATCAATTGAGAAGCGCATACCCAGGCCGAACTCGGCGTTGTCTTCAAACAGCGAGTTTGACCAGGCCGGACCATGGCCTTTTTCGTCTTTGGCATAAGGAGTGGTCGGCAGGTTGCCCGAGTAAATAGACGAGCAGCCGGTTGCATTGGCAACGACCATGCGGTCGCCGAACAACTGGGTAAGCAGTTTGACATAAGGCGTTTCGCCGCAGCCGGCACAGGCGCCGGAGAATTCAAACAACGGCTGAATCATCTGCGTGGTCTTGGGCAGGTTCTTGGCAACCTCGGTACGTTTTACGTAAGGCAGGGTTTCAAAGAACTTCCAGTTGGCCTTTTCAGCTTCCAGATGGTTTTCAATATGATCCATATTGATTGCCTTGAGTTCCGGATTGGCCTTGTTTTTGGCCGGGCAGGCCGAAGTGCAGATGCCGCAGCCGGTGCAGTCTTCAGGCGAAAGCTGCCAGATAAAGCGTTTGCCGGCGAATTCTTTGCCCTTGTAAGCGGCAGATTTGAAAGAAGCCGGTGCGTTTTTCAGTTCTTCGTCCGAGGCTACTTTCATGCGGATAACGCCGTGCGGGCAAACCAATGAGCATTTGCCGCACTGAATGCAGGTTTCCGGATCCCAAACCGGGATTTCGGTTGCGATGCAGCGTTTTTCGTACTGCGTGGTGCCGGTCGGCCAGGTGCCGTCGGCAACATCGGCAAAAGCCGAAACCGGAAGCTCGTTGCCGCGGTCGGCAATAATTTCACCGGTAACCTTTTTGATAAATTCAGGCGCATTTTCCGGAACCGGCGGCAGACGATGAACGGTTGAGGTGACCTCGTGCGGATATTCAACTTTGTGCAGGTGAGCCAGAGAGGCATCAACCGCGGCAAAGTTTTTCTGAACGATGGCATCGCCTTTTTTGGAATAGGTTTTCTTAATCGCGTTCTTAATCTGCTCAATAGCTTCGTCTTTCGGCAGAATGTTGGAAATCGCGAAGAAGCAGGCCTGCATGATGGTGTTGATGCGCTGGCCCATACCGGTTTCGCGAGCAACCTCTACCGCATTGATGGTGTAGAACTCAAGCTTTTTGGCAATGATTTCTTCCTGAACCTCAATCGGCAGGTGATTCCATACTTCGTCGGCCGGATAAGGTGCGTTCAACAGGAAGGTTGCGCCCGGTTTGGCGATTTTCAGGATATCAACCTTGGCCATGAACGGGAACTGGTGGCAGGCAACGAAATCGGCCTTGTTAATCTGGTAAGCCGCTTTAATCGGATTATCAGAGAAACGCAGGTGCGACGTGGTCATTGAGCCGGATTTACGCGAATCGTAAACAAAATAGCCCTGACCGTATTTGCCGGCGTCTTCGGCGATGATTTTAATCGAGTTTTTGTTAGCGCCGACGGTACCGTCCGCACCCAGACCGTAGAATACGGCACGGACAACATCTTTGCCTTCGGTGTCGATATCATCGGAGAAGGGCAGCGATGTGTTGTTGACGTCATCGTTAATGCCGACCGAGAAGCCGTTAATCGGTTTCATTGAGGCACCGTTGTCATAAACGGCACGAACCATACCGGGAGTGAACTCCTTGGACGACAAGCCGTAACGGCCGCCGAAAATGCGCGGCATGGCAGCGATTTCGCCGTTGGCAAAAGCCTGAGTCAATGTGGCGACGACGTCCAAATACAGCGGTTCGCCGATGGAGCCGGATTCTTTGGTACGGTCCAAAACATTGACAACCTTAACCGAAGCCGGAAGAGCCTTAACAAAGGATTTTTCCGGGAACGGACGATACAGGCGGACTTTCATTAAGCCGACCTTGTAACCGTTGTTGTTTAAGTAATTGATGGTCTCTTCAACCGTTTCGGCACCGGAACCCATAATGACGATAACCTGTTCGGCGTCTTCGGGGCCGACATATTCGACAACCTTGTACTGGCGGCCGGAAATCTTGGCGAACTTGTCCATTTCTTCCTGAACAATGCCTTCAACCTGATGATAGTATTTGTTGCAGGCTTCACGTCCCTGGAAGAAGACATCAGGGTTTTGCGCGGTGCCGCGGATAACCGGTTTTTCCGGACGCAGGGCATGTTCGGCATTGAACGTATAGTCAACGCCTTCCATCATGGCGCGCAGGTCGTCGTCGGACAAAAGTTTGATTTTTTTGATTTCGTGCGAGGTGCGGAAGCCGTCAAAAAAGTGCATAAACGGTACGCGCGAACGCAGGGTTGATGTCTGAGCGATGGCGGCAAAGTCGTGTGCCTCCTGAACCGAGTTGGAGCAGAGCATGGCAAAGCCGGTCTGGCGGCAGGACATAACGTCGGAGTGGTCGCCGAAAATCGACAAAGCGTGGTAGGCCAGAGAACGCGCGGCAACATGCATGACAAACGGGCTCAATTCGCCGGCGATTTTGTACATATTCGGGATCATCAGCAAGAGCCCCTGCGAAGCGGTAAAGGTGGTGGTTAAGGCACCGGCCTGGATAGAACCGTGGCAGGCACCGGCAGCACCGGCTTCGGACTGCATTTCCTGAACCTCGGGAACAACACCCCAGATATTTTTTTGCTTGGCGGCAGACCACGCATCGGCCCATTCGCCCATCGGCGACGACGGGGTAATCGGGTAGATGACGCAGACTTCGTTCATGCGGTGGGCAACCGAAGCGGCCGCTTCGTTGCCGTCCATCATTTTCATCTTTACTTCAGACATATTTCATCCTTAAAGTTAGCGTTAATAAAACAAAAAAAGCCCTGTAAATTAGACGGTTTAACGCCTGATCTACCGGCTTTTCGGGTAACAGAATCCTATACCTGCGTGCCTTATAGCATTGTGTGAACAAAAAATCCAGCAAAAAGTTACGCCGGGTTAATAAATCAGAGGGTAAAAAAGCATTGTCCGCCGGCAATTTGGCAAAAAAATAAAATTTTGTCTAAATTGTGCTTGCGGAGGGGGTAAAAATGTGGTATAACTATGGATGATATTTTGATTAGATATATATTATTAACAAATGCCCGACAGATGTTGTTCGGAATTTTTGAGTAAAGACTGATTAATGTTGTAAAAAAATATTTGAAAGAGCCAGCGCTAGGCTGCCCGCTGTTTTTAATAACAGAGAACTACGTGTTCGGGGGAAAAGGTAAGAATTGATTTTGCAGTAATTATCAGTGGAATAATCAGATATGATGAACAGAGCAGAAGAGGGTGTTATAAAAAAAATAAGACTATGTATTGCAATGACGAAAGCGAGAAAAAGAGAAAAGCCAGAAGAAAGAAAATTTTCTGGGGAATTGTCCTCGGGGGAGTTTTTTGTTTTCTACTTTTCGGGGCCTGCTCAATAATCGGTCCCGAACAGGTCGGTATAAGGGTAACGCTAGGAAGTGTTTCTTCTGAACCGTCGTACGGATTTAATGTGAAGTGGCCGTTGATCTCGAAGTTTATATGTTTTGAGAAAACGACACAAAGAATAGAGGCACAAGATGCCACTTACACGAAGGATATTCAGCCTGCGGAGATCCAATACGTGTTTACGTATAGGATTGTGGATAGTAATGCTCCACGGCTATATCTTTCAGCCGGAAAAGGATATGAGGACAAACTCATTTATCCGGTGTTAAAAAGCGCCTTAAAAGATGTGATAGGGCGTTGGACGGCACAGGATCTCGTGTCCAACCGTGAAAAGGCAACGGCAGAGGTAACGGAGCTGTTGGTTGAGGGAATTCCTGCAGAGTATTTTGCAGAGATAACTTTCCAAATGTCGAATATTGATTATTCAGACGCCTTTGAGAAAGGGATTGAAGAAAAAGTACTAGCCGAGCAGGAAGCTCAGAAGGCCAAAAACCGCACAGTTCAAATAGAAGAGGAGGGGCGACAGGCGGTGATTAAGGCTGAAGCTGAGGCCGAAGCTAAAATTGCTGCCGCTGAAGCGACTGCCAAAGCGATGGATATTGAGGGTAAAGCGTTGGCACGTAACCCTCAGATTCTGGAGCTCAGACAGCTTGAGGTGCAGAGGGACTTTGCCGCAAATATAGGCAAGGTTACCGGCACAGTTATTTTTTCAGATGAGCAGACGAAGACATTTTTGCCGCTGAAAAAGTAAAAAAGAAACCGTTCTCTTGTGAAAGAGGACGGTTTCGTCGTTTAAAGGACGGAGTGTTTTGGGGTGATGTTTTATTGTTATAAAAAATTGAAGATCGCTTATCCCTCACTTCGTTCGGGAGCGAAACATCTCAGAGGAGATTCTTCGGGACTTACGTCCCTCAGAATGACAGGAAAAAGAAAGCTCAGAATGACAGGGAAAAAACATCCGGAATGACAAGAAAGAAAAAGCCTCCGTTTTTGACGGAGGCTTTTTCAGATTTATACCTGGCCGTGGCAATGTTTGTATTTTTTGCCGCTGCCACAGGGACAGGGATCATTGCGGGCGACTTTACCCCAGGTTGACGGATCGTTCGGGTCAATCTGTTGTTTGCCATAGCTGAAGGGCATTTGTTTTTCCGGTGCCGGCGTTTCGGAAGTCGGTTTGCCCGAAAGCAGATTGACCGGGCTTTCGTGTACGGCCTGCATTTTGGCCTGCCGGGCGTTCTTTTCCTCCAAATCACTGGCCGAGTTTTGCTGAATGACGGTGCGCATCAAAATAAACGCGACCTTTTCGCTCAACTGATTCAACATCTCGGAAAACAGGTTAAACGCCTCTTTTTTGTATTCGTTAAGCGGATCTTTTTGTCCGTAGGCACGCAGAACAATGGTGTGGCGCATGTAATCCAGCGTGGCAATGTGGTCTTTCCACAAAGTATCCAGTTCCTGCAGCAAAATCGACTTTTCGACCATGCGGACAATATCGGCCGGAATATCGGCATTTTTGGCCTTTTGCGCCGCATCAAGAGCTTCGGTGGCTTTGTCAACCAGTTTTTCCGAATCCATTTCCGGCTCATTTATCCATTCTTCAACCGGCAGCAAAATACCGCTCAGGCGCGCCAGATCCTGTTTGATGGCATCGGCATTCCATTCCTTGGGCGAAGAGCCGTAAGCAATGTTTTTGTAAATAAGGTTGCGAATCTGGTCATGGCACATATCGGTTACGGTTTCGGAAACGTCGTCGGCAGCCATCAGCTCGCGGCGCTGTTCGTAAATGACTTTGCGCTGCTCGTTCATCACGTTGTCATATTTGAGCAGGTTTTTGCGGATGTCAAAGTTGCGCTCTTCAACCTTTTGCTGTGCTTTTTCCAGCGCTTTGCTGATCCAGGGGTGAACCAGCGGTTCGCCCTCGGGCAGGCCTAAACGCTGCAGCATGACGCTCATACGCTCGGAGCCGAAAATACGCATCAGGTCATCTTCCAGCGAGAGGAAGAATTTTGATGTTCCGGGGTCGCCCTGACGACCGGAACGGCCGCGCAGCTGATTGTCGATACGGCGGCTTTCGTGGCGCTCGGTGCCAAGGATATATAAACCGCCGGCAGCTTTGACCTTTTCTTTGTCGGCTTCGACTTCCTGCTTGATTTTGGTGCGCAGGGCTTCAATCTGTTCGGGTGTTTCATCGCCTTTAAGCAATTGTTTCAGGCGCATATCAACGTTGCCGCCGAGCTGGATGTCGGTACCGCGGCCGGCCATGTTGGTGGCAATGGTAATGGCGCCGGAAACGCCGGCCTGCGCGACAATGGCTGCCTCACGCTCATGGTGGCGGGCATTTAAGACCTCAAATTTGAGGTCGGTGCGTTTGGCCAGCAAATCGGCAACCAGTTCGGATTTTTCAATTGAGGCGGTGCCGACCAGAACCGGCTGTCCTTTTTCATGACACTCAATAATGGTCTTGATGATGGCGTCAAACTTTTCGCGCTCGGTGCGGTAAATTTCGTCATGAAGATCCTGACGGATAACCGGGCGGTTGGTCGGGATTTCAACACAAGACAGATTGTAAATGTCGTTGAACTCGGCCTCTTCGGTCATGGCGGTACCGGTCATGCCGGCCAGTTTGGGATAGAGGCGGAAATAGTTTTGGAAGGTGATGGAAGCCAGCGTCTGGTTTTCGGACTGAATCTGGACGCCCTCTTTGGCCTCAATCGCCTGATGCAGGCCGTCGGAATAACGGCGTCCTTCCATCATGCGGCCGGTGAATTCGTCAATAATCATTACCTTGCCGTCTTTGACAATGTAGTCGACATCGCGAGTGTGCATTTTGTGCGCCCGCAGAGCCTGATTAACGTGATGAACCAGGCTGACGTTGGCAAGGTCGTATAGGCCGCCTTCGGTAATCAGGCCGACCTGTTTTAAGAGTTCTTCGACGTGAACCATGCCTTTTTCGGTTAAGGTTACCTGGCGGGCTTTTTCGTCTTTTTCGTAGTCGTCTTCGCTCAACTGCGGGATAATACGATTGACGAGGATATATTTTTCCGAGCTGTCTTCGGCGGCGCCGGAGATAATCAGCGGGGTGCGGGCTTCATCAATCAGAATCGAATCGACCTCGTCGACGATGGCATAGTTAAACGGACGCTGCACCAGATCGGCCAGACGGAATTTCATGTTATCGCGCAGGTAGTCAAAACCGAGTTCGTTGTTGGTGGCGTAAAGAATGTCGGCGTTATAGGCGGCGCGGCGCTGTTCGTCGTTCTTTTCGTGAACGATATAGTCAACCGTTAAGCCGAGAAAACGGTAAACCTGCCCCATCCATTCGGCATCGCGTTTGGCCAGATAGTCGTTGACGGTGACGATATGTACGCCTTTGCCGTCAAGAGCATTAAGATAGGCGGCCAGAGTGGCTACCAGCGTTTTGCCTTCACCGGTTTTCATTTCGGCAATCTGGCCGTGGTGCAAAACAATACCGCCGATGAGCTGGACGTCGTAATGGCGCTGGCCGAGGGTGCGTTTGGCGGCCTCGCGGACGACGGCAAAAGCCTCGGGCAGGAGCTCGTCCAGGGTTTCGCCCTGTTTGATGCGGGCGCGGAATTCGTCAGTCTTGGCCTTAAGCTGCTCGTCGCTTAACGGGGAAATTTCCGCCTCCAGCGCATTGATTTTTTCTACGGTTTTGTATTGTCTTTTGATATAACGGTCGTTGGCGGAGCCGAAAATTTTACGGGCGAGGCTACCTATCATCTGTCCTTATCCTTAAGAGTTATAAATTATTCAATAGTTTAACGTCTTACATTTAGTGTTTTATGCCCGTGAAGTCAAGAGCCGTACTGAGTTATAAACCAGCAAAAAAAATAAGTTGGAAATTTGTATCCTTTTATTATATAACTTTCAGATAAGCGCGTTTTTATTTTTAAGGAGACAAAAACATGAACAAAAATTATATTGCGCTGGCCGTTATGGGGCTGGCCGTTTTACAGGCCGGAAACGGATTCGCCGCCGGAAAGGACGGCGTTGCCGCAACGGTTAACGGAAAGACAATCAGCGTTGACGATATTAAAGCCGCTTATGAAACCAATCCGACGGTTAAGGAAAAAGCGTCGTTTGACGAGTTTTATACCCGCACGCTGGATATTTTTGTCGACGGCGAGGTTGTTTATCAGGCTGCGGTGGACGCCAAAGTTACCGATACGCCGGAATATCAAACCCAGCTTAAAGCTTTGAAAGAAGAACTGGCCCGCAAAATTTATCTGGAAAAAGAAGTGCGCGCCAAAGTTACCGACAGTGCCGTCAGAAAGCTTTATAACGATTATAAAAACAGCTTTAAGGGCGAAAAGGAAATCAAGGCTAAGCATATTCTGGTCGATTCCGAGGACAAGGCCAAAGAAGTTATTGCCCGTCTGAGCGAGGAAGGCAATTTTGACAAGCTGGCCAAAGAATATTCCGAGGAGCCGGCGGAGCTCGGTTATTTTACCAAAGATATGATGGTGCCGGAATTTTCGGAAGCCGCGTTTAAGCTCAAAAAAGGCCAGTATACCAAACAGCCGGTCAAAACCAAGTTCGGTTACCATGTCATTATGGTTGAGGATATCCGCGATGCCAAACCGCAGCCTTTGAAACAGGTCGAAAGACAGCTCAGAGCCATGTTGGCGCAGAAAACCATGGGCGATATTATCAAAGGTCTGCAGGACAAGGCGACCATTGTCAAATATGACGCCGACGGTGAGGAAATCAAAGAATAATCCGGCAAAAAGAAAACGGAAGCCCGCGTTGAGCGGGCTTTTTTTATGCGGCTTGACATAAACGGTGTTTTGGGCTACAAACGGCTCAAGTTTTAACCGCTTTTTGAAAAAAGAACATTATCATGAACAAAGTTAATCCGCGCAAAACTTTTGCGATTATTTCCCACCCGGACGCCGGTAAAACAACCCTGACCGAAAAACTGCTGCTGTTCGGCGGCGCCATTCAGCAGGCGGGGGCCGTTAAGGCCCGCGGCGAAAGCCGGCGCGCACGCTCAGACTGGATGAAGGTTGAGCAGGAGCGCGGAATTTCGGTGGCCTCGTCGGTGATGACGTTTGACTATGAGGGAATAACGTTCAATCTGTTGGATACGCCGGGGCACGAAGATTTTTCCGAGGACACTTACCGGGTATTGACCGCGGTTGATTCGGCCGTGATGGTGCTTGATTCGGCCAAGGGTATCGAAAGCCAGACCAAAAAGCTGTTTGAGGTTTGCCGGTTGCGTGACGTGCCGATTATTACCTTTATCAATAAACTTGACCGCGAGGGGCAGGACCCGTTTGCTCTGTTGGATGAGATTGAAAAAACGCTGGCGCTTGACGTAACGCCGGCGAGCTGGCCGGTCGGTTCGGGCAAGGATTTCAAAGGGTGTTACGATATCTTAAACAACCGGATGATCCTGATGAGCAAAACCGGTGATAAATCGACCATCAACAGCGTGATTGAAACCTGCAGCGGGCTTGACGACCCGAAGCTTGATGCCCTGTTACCGGCACATCAGGCGGCAAAACTGCGTGAGGATGTGATGATGATTGAGGCGCTGTGTCCGAAATTTGACCGGCAGGCTTATCTGGCCGGAACGATGACGCCGGTTTTCTTCGGCAGCGCGATTAATAACTTCGGCGTTAAAGAGGTCTTGGAAGGGCTGGCACAGTTTGCGCCGATGCCGCGGCCGCATCCGGCGGTTGAACGGGAGGTGATACCGGAGGAAAGCAAGGTCAGCGGTTTTGTGTTTAAAATTCAGGCCAATATGGATCCGAAACACCGCGACCGGATTGCTTTTATGCGGATATGTTCCGGGCATTTCAAGCGCGGTATGGGGTTGTATCAGGTCAGAACCGGCAAAAGCATTAAAGTGGCAACGCCGGTGATGTTTATGGCGCAGGAAAGAGAACTTGCGGAAGACGCTTTTGCCGGCGATATCATCGGGATTCCCAATCACGGACAGCTGAGAATCGGCGATACGCTGACGGAAGGCGAAAAAATCAATTTTACCGGTATACCGTCGTTTGCGCCGGAATTGTTAAAGTCGGTGCGGGCGCTGGATCCGCTTAAATCAAAACACCTCGGTGATGCGTTGAAGCAAATTGCCGAAGAGGGCGGTGCCAGTATTTTTAAACCGGTGGTCGGGGCGGAATGGATTGTCGGCGTGGTCGGGGCGTTGCAGTTTGAAGTGATGGCCGACCGGATTAAAAACGAGTTTAATCTGCCGGTGATGTTTGAGCCGACACAGTATTTTACCGCGCGATGGGTCAGTTCGGACGACAAAGCCGAGTTCAAGAAATTTACGGATAGCGAGCGGTTGAACCTGGCCGAGGATCATGACGGCGATTTGGTGTTTTTGGCACGCAATGCCTGGCATCTCAACAAGGTGCAGGAAGATTTTCCGCGGGTGAAATTTGCTAAAATCAAAGAATAAAAAAGGGTTCGCTTTCCGTACCTGCAACCAAAAAACGCTCCGTTAAAAGGAGCGTTTTTAATTGGAGCAGGTAACGGGAATCGAACCCGCATATTAAGCTTGGGAAGCTCACATTCTACCATTGAATTATACCTGCGGCAGGACGGTTTTTTGTTTAGCGCAAATAATTTAATTTGGCAATATTTTTCTTTTGTATGTTTGGAAAACAGGTTAAAAAAAGTCCCGCAATTTTGCGGGACTTTTTTTACATTACCACTTAGGCGGATATTCCAGGCCTAAGGCTTTTGCCTGACCTTCAAGGTCTTTGATGGCAATGCGGGTGTACCACTCATCACCGATCTCAAACCCATGGTCATAGGCAAAGACAAGCTTCGGATCGGCTCCGTCGGCCAGAGCTTTGTCATAAGCCCTTTTGTCTTTCTTCTCCAAGGCCCGCACCAAAGCATATTGCCTGCTGACAAGCTCTTCATAAGCCTTTATGTCTGGTTTATGCCCGTCAAGCAGTTCTTCGACAAACATTCCGAGGATATCGTCATCAAAGAGTGCTCTTGCAAAAACTTCGTGGCTTTCGGGGTTGTCTTGCCATTCAGATAAATAATAGCCGAAGGCGTACTTGTGCCTTTCAAGCGCTTTTTCCAGCAGGAAAAGTTGAGCTCTTTTCCGCCGGGCAGAGGCTGCCTGAAGTTTCGCCAGATTTTTTGCCCGTTTTACCCGATTACATCTAAAAATGATGTAAAAAAATTTTTTTGAGTTTTTCATAATTATTTTTATTTAATTGGATTTTCTTAGTTGACTTATATCATATTTTCGGAGTCGGTACAAGGATTTTTTGTCTAAAAAGACAAAAAATTAATTCCGCTGATAAATTTTACTTAAAGATTGACGCGTTGGGTTTGACCGACTATATCTATAAGATAATGTGCAGGATTTATATAGAGGTGTAGTATATGGCATTGCAGACCAAACGTGTTTTGAAAAAGGCGGTTTCCTGGGCGGGGCTGTTCTTCTTTGGCGTGGCGGCGTATATGCTGTATCGCCAGTTGTCAAAATACAGTCTGGAAGACATTAAAAACGCCCTGCTGGCCATTCCGGCCGAGAACTTGTGGCTGGCTTGTGCGGCGTCGTTTTGCGGGTATGTGGCATTGTCTTCTTATGATTATCTGGCGCTGCGTTACATCGGTCGTAAACTGGCTTCGTGGAAATGGATTTTTGCCGGGTTTATCGGGTTTTCGGTCAGTAATAATGCCGGGCATGCCATTGTTTCCGGCGGGACAATACGTTACCGGCTTTATACCCGCTGGCGGCTTCGCGGCACGGAAATCGTGCGGATGGTTACTTTTTCCGGCTTTACGTATCTGGTGGCCTGTTTTTTTCTGATTATTGTCGGTTACTTTATCACGCCGGATCACGCCTTCGGTGCCGGCTCGGTGTCAAAACTGACGACCGAAATCGTGGCCGCGGTGTCGTTTGTCGGCCTGGCAGGGTATTTTGCCTTGAGTATTTGGTATAAAAAACCGCTGATTATCAAAGAGGTTGAGTTTGATATGCCGGGGATTAAAATGGCGTTGGCGCAGGTTATTATCGGTGCGGCGGATATTCTGATGGCCTCGCTGGTGCTTTATTTTTCGCTGATTCCGTTTGTTGACATTTCGTTTAACACCTTTATCGGCGTGTTTATCATTGCCCAAGTGCTGGGGGTGTTCAGCCAGGTTCCGGGCGGGCTCGGCGTTTTTGAGGGGTTGTTTATGTATATTATTCCGGGCGAGCATAATCAGGTGTTGCTGTTCGGTGCGCTGCTGGCCTACCGGGTTATCTATTATCTGCTGCCGCTGGTGGTTTCGGCAGTGGTGCTGTTCAGTTACGAGGGCTGGCTGAAGTATGTAAAGAAACAAAAGCTTGAGAAAATGAAGCTGTTTCGGATGCAGGAAATTGCCAGACAAGAGAAAGCGGGATAGTTCCCGCTTTTTTGTGCTTGAACGACCGGCGGTTTTATGATATAAACCCGGTATCACCAATAATTATTGTGTTTATGATAGAAAAAGATTTTTGGAAAACAAAAACGCCGGAAGATTTCTCTGTTGAGGAGTGGGAGGCGGTATGTATGCACTGCGGCAAATGTTGTCTGCTTAAATGGCAGAAGAAAGACAGAATCTATTTTTCTAATCTTTGCTGCAGTGAGTTGGATATTGAAACCGGATTATGCCGTTGTTATGAACAGAGGCTGAATGTCAGCGGATGTCGGAAAGTTACGCCGCAATTGCTTAAGACACAGCCGGAGCTGCTGCCGGAAGGCTGCGCTTACCGGGTGCTTACGGAGCAGGGAAAACTTCCTGACTGTCACCCGCTGGTTACCGGTGATAAAGACAGTGTGCGCAAGGCCGGAATGTCTGTCGTAACGATGCCAATTCAGTCGGCCGCTTTGCGGCAACAGGCCGTGCGGCAGCTGCGACGGCAGAGGCATCGGTTGTCGGCGGCGGAGTTTGATGAAAAAGCGATGGAAATCGAAATCAAATTTCCGCTGGTATTTTTGGAAGATTATGCGGTTAAGCCGTAAATAAAGCCCGGTTTGTTATAAACCGGGCTTTATGCTGTTTAGAAAGGGCTGCTGACCTGCGGACTTGCGGATATTTCCACTGTTTGTTGTTCAACGATTGCGGCAGCTGGCGGTGTTTGAGCTGCCGGAGCAGAAGTTTCCGGAGCTTTGGGCGCTGCGGGCGCTTTGGTGATTTCTTTTACCTCAACCTGTACGGAGGGTGTCTGCGGTTGCGGCGCGGCCACAGGAGCCGGTGCGGCTGCCGCGGGTTTTACGGGATTACGGTTGATGCCGAGATATTTTTCGACGGCCTTTTTTTCAGCCGTTTTTTCACCGGCGGTAATCAGGTCCAGATTATATAAAACCTCCAGCCGGCGCAGATCCTGAGCAGCGTCAAGAATGTTTTTCGACGGCGCTCTGTTCTTTATTCTCTGCCGCGGCGTCGGCGACATCAGGGCCTCGATAATAACATCGCGTTCGGCCGAAAATTCGCGCGGCGTGATGGCCCGGGTTTCAACACCTTCTTTTAAGATGTTGAGGCGTTCAATAATCAAATCCGGCGACGGTACGGGATCGGTAATGCCGACGCCCGGCGCCTGATTGGTCAACGGCAAAAGGCCGCCGATGTTGGCCTGACGGCGGGACAAAAATTCTTCTTTGGTGATAAAGTCTTTTTCGGCCAATTCTTTTAAAATCAGAAAACGGGAAACAATGTTTTGCTGCTCCGGTGTAAAAATATCATCAACGCCGACCGGCTGCGTGCGTACCGCGGGGATTGACTTTTTGCTTAAAGCCTCGGCAATGGTGCTTTTGCTGATGTCGGCACCGACGGCTTCCGATACGGCAAAGCTCTGGCTGCCGTCGCGGTTTTCAATCGTCAGTTTGTTCTGGGCAATGGTGATGGCGCGCAGGTTGTTTCTGGCAATTTCGGAAATCTTGTGCGGTTGTCCGTCCGGCGAGCCTAACAGCGATGTTTCGCTGCCGTTGATGATGATTAAATCTTCATAGTACTGACGCGCTTTGTTGTAGCGGCCGAGTTTTTCCGCCGCCAGAGCGCCGACCAGCAGCGCCTGCTGGTTGCGGGGGTTGGCTTTGAGAGCCTCCGTGGTGTATTCCAGCGTTTTGTTGAAATTGCCCTGCGAATAGTACAAAGTGGCCTGTTCGGCATAGTTCTGGCCGTCTTTCTCAAACATACGGACAAACCAGTTTGATTCTTCGGCGGTGTCTTTCTTGTCAACCACGGCGCAGGCAGCCAGAAGGCTCAGAGCGGCGGCCGATGACAAAGCTTTGGTAAAATTGCGGCCAAACATCAGAATACATACCCCCAAATGCAGTAAATAACCTTGTTCAGCTCATATTATAAAAGATTAAACCATATTACAATAATTTTGTTTGGCAATTGTGAATTTATGCTTGATTTATTAAAATAATACGCTAGTATTCAGGCAATTAAAAGGCTTATTGCGCTCTTAACGCGGGTGTGGCGGAACTGGCAGACGCGCCAGACTTAGGATCTGGTTCCGCAAGGAGTGGGGGTTCAAGTCCCTTCACCCGCACCAGGGTTCAAAAGCCGAAAGTCATTGTATTTTATTGAAAAGAGAGAAGTTTTATGAAAATTACCGAATTGAAATCCGAAGGGTTGAACAAGTCCTATAAAGTGGTTATGCCGAAAGAGGATTTTGCCAAAGAAATCGACGGCAAGCTGAATCAGATTGCCAAAAAGGCCAAAATTCAAGGTTTCAGAGCCGGCAAAGCGCCGTTGAGCATGATTAAGAAAAAGTATCAGAACGAGGTTATGGGCGAGGCTTTGGACGATGCCGTCCGCAACGGCAGCAATCAGGTTTTGAGCGAGAAGAAACTGCGTCCCGCCAATCAGCCGGCAATTAAAATTTTGGCTTTCGGTGAAGACAAAGATCTTGAGTTTGAGATGAATGTCGAGGTTTTGCCGGAAATCAAACTCGGTGATTTTTCAAAGATTGTTTTGGATAAACAGACTGCCGAAGTTCCGGCGGAAGAGGTCGACAAGGCGGTCGGTTATCTGGCCAATGCCCGCAAGGAAACCGTCAAAGTTGACGGCAAAAAAGCCGCCAAGGGTGATGTCGTTATGATTGATTTTGTCGGTTCGGTCGACGGGGTTGAGTTTAACGGCGGCAAGGGTGATAATTATCCGCTTGAGCTCGGTTCGGGTTCGTTTATTCCCGGATTTGAAGATCAGTTGATCGGGGCGGAAGCCGGTGCCAAAGTTGACGTTAAAGTCAAATTCCCGGAGAACTATCATGCCAAAGATCTGGCCGGAAAAGACGCTGTTTTTGCGGTAACGGTCAAGGAAGTCCGGGAGCCGAAGCAGGTTGAAATTAACGATGAGCTGGCCAAATCTCTCGGTGCCGAAAGTCTGGACAAGCTTAAAGAAACCCTGGCTTCGCGGATTAAGGCCGATTATGACAATGCTTCGCGTCTGAAATTGAAACGCCAGCTTTTGGATATCCTGGACAAAGAATACAGCTTTGACGTTCCGGCATCTTTGGTTGATGCCGAGTACAAGGCTATCGTCAACCAGTATGAACAGGCTAAAAAACTTAACCAGCTTGATGAAGAAGAAAAGAACAAAAAAGAAGAAGACCTGCTTAAGGAATATAAGGATATTGCCGTTCGCCGGGTTAAACTGGGATTGTTGTTGTCCGAGGTCGGTCAGAACGCCAAAATCAGCATTAAGCCGGAAGATATCAATGCCGCAATTATGAACGAGGCAAAAAGATATCCCGGACAGGAGCAGATGGTTCTGGATTATTATCTCAAAAACAAACAGGCGGTTGAAGCTTTGAAAGCCCCGATTTTTGAAGAGAAAATCATCGACCATATCATTTCTTTGGCCAAACTCAACGAAAAGGTCGTATCGGTTGAAGAATTGTATGCTTTTGATGAAAACAAAAAAACGGCCAAAAAGGCGGCTAAAAAATCAGCCTAGTCGTTTGGTATAATTGTTGCAAGGGCCGGATGAAATTCCGGCCTTTACTTTTTAGAAAAAACTCTTTTCTTAATAAAATATTGACTGTATTATGATATGCATTGATTTAAGAATCGCGTTTTTTTATTAATTGAGGATGAAAAGCAATGATGAGTGAAATCAGAGACAGCCTGATACCGATGGTGATTGAACAGACATCGCGCGGCGAACGTTCGTTTGATATTTTTTCGCGCCTGTTAAAAGAAAGGATTATTTTTTTGACGGGCGAAGTTAATGACGAGGTTTCATCTCTGGTCTGCGCCCAGCTGTTGTTTTTGGAGGCCGAAGATCCGAAAAAAGATATCTTTCTGTACATTAATTCGCCGGGAGGCGTAGTAACCTCGGGCATGGCCATGTATGATACGATGCAGTATATATCCTGCGACGTTAATACGTTGTGCATCGGACAGGCATGTTCCATGGGATCATTGCTGCTGGCCGGCGGCGCTAAGGGTAAAAGATTTGCCCTGCCGAATGCCCGGGTTATGATTCATCAGCCTTCGGGAGGCTTCAGAGGACAGGCAACCGATATTGAGATTCATGCCAAAGAAATTTTGGATATGAAAAAACGCTTAAATCAGATTTATGCCCAGCATACCGGCAAGAAATTGAATGTTATTGAAGAGGCGATGGAGCGCGATAATTTTATGTCGCCGCAGGAGGCTAAGAAGTTCGGGCTGATTGATCATGTGGTTACTTCGCGCAATGAGATGAGTAAATAAGGGAAGAAAAATGGCTGAAGATAAAGAAAAATTGCATTGTTCGTTTTGCGGCAAAAGTCAGGACGAGGTGAAAAAACTGGTTGCCGGCCGCGGCGTTTACATTTGTGACGAGTGTATTGAAGTTTGTATCAGCATTGTGTCCGACGAAATGAAGGAGATGGAGCAGAATGAGGGCAAGGTTATGTTTGAAGGCCTGCCGTCGCCATCGAAAATCAAGGAGTTTCTTGATCAGTATGTTATCGGACAGGATTTGGCCAAAAAGGTTTTGGCGGTTGCGGTTTACAACCATTACAAACGTCTGAACTCGAAAAAGAGCAGCAGCGATGTTGAAATCGCCAAGTCAAACGTTATTCTCATCGGCTCAACCGGTAGCGGTAAAACTTTGCTGGCGCAAACGCTCGCCAAGATTTTGGATGTGCCGTTTGCAATCGCCGATGCCACAACACTGACCGAGGCCGGATATGTCGGTGAAGATGTCGAAAACATTATTTTGAAACTGGTGCAAAACGCCAATTATGACATCGAAAAGGCCCAACGCGGCATTGTGTATATTGACGAGATTGACAAGATTACCCGTAAGTCTGACAGTGCTTCAATTACCCGTGATGTTTCGGGTGAGGGTGTGCAGCAGGCTTTGCTGAAAATTATTGAAGGAACGGTGGCCAATGTTCCGCCGCAGGGCGGACGCAAACATCCGCAGCAGGAATTTTTACACGTTGATACGACCAATATCCTGTTTATTTGCGGCGGTGCTTTTGCCGGGTTGGAAAAAATCGTCGGTCGTCGGGGCAAAGAAACATCTATCGGTTTTGGGGCCAAGGTTGCTCCGAAAGAAGAACGCAATATCGGTGAAATTATCAAAGACGTTCAGCCGGAAGATTTATTAAAATACGGTATGATTCCGGAGTTTGTCGGTCGGCTGCCGATTATTGCCACTTTAGATGATTTGGACGAAGATGCGTTGGTCAGGGTTTTGACCGAGCCGAAAAATGCTTTGGTTAAACAGTATCAGTCAATGTTTGAGATGGAAGGCGTCAAGCTGACTTTTACCGATGGCGCATTGAAGGCCATTGCCAAAAAAGCGATTGAGCGTAAAACCGGAGCACGCGGTTTGCGTGCGATTATGGAAGAGGCGCTGCTGGAGCTGATGTATGAAGTTCCGGACCAGCATGAACTGGAAGAAATTGTTATTGATGAAAAGGTTATAAATGAAGGCAAGGCGCCAAAGTTTATACAGCAGAAGAAAAAAGCCGGCTGAGGTTGCCGGATAAAGAAAAAGGCTTTCCCGAAGAGGAAAGCCTTTTAATTTTATCAGTTAACCCTGACAACACGAATACTCTTTTTGGGCTTACGGATTTTCCGGATGGCCGCCTCTATCTTTTCTTTATCATAAGTAAGCTGCGGTTCCGAGGTGATGCCGTTGGCTATTTTGTTTTTGGTTTCGTCAATGTTTAGCTCGCCGCTTTCGTCTTTCATGCGCAAGGCATGCTGCCATTGAAAACGAGCTTCGTTTTTGCGGCCGGTAACCCAGTAGATATCACCAAGATGAGAGCTGATGACTGCGGAAGACGGATAAAATTCGGCGGCTCTTTCCAAATACGGCAAAGCCATGGCATAGTAACCGAGATTATACAAAGCAAAACCAAGGCTGTCATTGATGCTTGGATCAAACGGTGCCTGATTGTAAGCCTCGACAATCATGGCAAAAGCTTCGTCGATCTTTTTGTTCTGCCGCATCCAGGTATAACCGAGGTGGTTTAAGACCAGAAAATGTTTTTTTATGTCGTAGGCCTTAAGCAGAGTTTCTTCAGCCTCCTGCCATCTGCCGGTGCGTTCCAGTGAGATGCCTTTGGCATAGTAAAGAACCCACAGACTGATCGGGTTTTGTGTCATTTCAATGGCTCGGTCATAATAGTCGACTGCCTCGGCAAAACGTCCGTTGAGGCGCAGGATATCGCCGAGTTCCATATAGATCTGAATATCGTTGTAATCTTCACTTAAGCTTTCCAGCAGAATTTCGGCGCCTTTGTAATCCTCCTGCAGGGAGAGATTGCGGGCTTTTTTAAGCTGAGCGGGATAGTAAGCAATATCATCTTTGTCAATACTGTCATAAATGCGATTGGCGTCATCATACATTTCACGGGTTTCAAAAATGTCAGCCATGAGAATTTTGGCCGTACTATACTGCGGGTTCATGTAGATAGACAAAGCCGTGTACATATGGGCGATATCAATCGCTTCGTCATAACGAAAAGTTGACGCTATGGTGAACAGGGCTTCGGCCGCGCCTGCCTGTGCCGAGAATAATACCGGCGGTGTATTGACCGGATCTGCCGCGGCAACTTTCCGTCGCAGCGATTGCAGCAAGGAATCAAGGCTTTGGTTGTTGATGGTCGAACTCATAATCAAAACCGCTTTGTCCTTTTGTCCGGTGCGGATATAGAAGTTGGTGACAATTTCAAGCAGCCGGACGGATATTTCGGCATCTTTATCCTGCAATAATTGTTCGTAAGCTTCGGCAGCTTCACGGTTTTGGCCGAAATAATCCAACATCATGGCATAATGCTGACGGTAAATCGGAGCCAGACTCTTTTCCAAATTAAGTTTGTCCAGTTCGGCAAATGCCTCCTGCCGCCGGTTGAGACCGGCATAGTTCCAGCCGTTAATCAACGGTGCAATCAGAGCCTTGTACATCGGGTCGTTAATCTGATTGACGGTTTTGATTGAATCGGCATAGTTGCCGTCATGCATCTGTTTGGCCGCAACCAGCATATAGGCAAAATTGTTAGATGTTTTGGCATCGATGGCCTTTTGAGCATATTCCGCGGCCTCGTCAATCCGTCCTTTGGAGGCCAACAGCAGATAGAGTTTGTCAACCAGTTCGGTATTTTCCGGATCTCGTTCATAGGCCAGTTTGTAATAGTCTGCCGCGTGGTCAAAATCTTTACGGATATGGGCGACTCTTCCGGCCAAATAAGCACCGTAAGTGTTGATTTCAGGGGAGCTTTTGGTTTCAGGCGCCGAATCCGGAGCGGTCGGAATATTTGTATGAATGACCGGCGAACAGGATATGAAAATACCGGCGGCAACCAACAAAACCGATATAAAGCTGATTTTTCCCATTGTCAGATATTTTCCCAAAGATTTTTTTCGCATTACGGCTTATCTTATACATTTTTTTTGAAGGATACAACAGGTTTATAAATATATGATTAAATTTGTGCAAATAAATGTTTGTTCTTGCGTAAGGGGCTTATTTATTTTAAATTCAAAGCATGAGTGAAGATAATTTGAATATTAAACAACTGCTTGAATTTTATGTCTTGTCGGGGGTTGATGAAACTTGCGGCAGTGAGGTTTGCTGTCTGTCGGAGCAAAAAGGCGCAAAAACGGCGCTGCCGGACAGTGCTCAGCCGGTTGCCGGCGGCCGGCCGGCGATGTCATCTTTGGCGCTTTCTTCAGCGGCGGCGGTGAAAAATGCCGATGATCTGTGCCGGGAAGTTCAAACGATTGATGAATTAAAACAGGTAGTCGAGAATTTTGAGGGGTGTCCGCTTAAGTATAATGCCAAGCACACGGTTATCGGCGACGGCAATCCGGCGGCAAAAATAATGCTTGTCGGAGAGGCGCCCGGAGCGGAAGAAGATTTGGCCGGCAAGGCGTTTGTCGGCCGCAGCGGACGTCTGCTGGATAAAATGCTGGCAGCAATAGGTTTGGACCGCAGTTTGTGTTATATCTGCAATATTCTGCCCTGGCGGCCGCCGGGAAACCGCTCGCCGTCAGATGCGGAAATAGCGGTATGTCTGCCGTTTTTAAAAAAACAGATCGAAATCGTCAATCCGGATTATATTTTTGTTTTGGGAGCGGTCGCGGCCAATTCGCTGCTGGGCAATTCAGACGGAATATCGCGTCTGCGCGGCAAATGGATGACTTATGAAACCGCCGCGGGGCGGCAAATTAAAGTTTTAGCCGGTTACCATCCGGCGTATCTGTTACGGACGCCGGCGCAAAAGGCCAAGGCCTGGGCAGATTTTTTGCGGCTTAAAAAGGCACGGGAAGAAAATAATTAACAGTCCGGGGGATTGTTGCAATATTTAATGGTATTTTAGTAAAAATCTTTTATGATAATAAGAAATTATGAAAAAAGTCCGGTTGTCGGCCTTATTTGGTGAGGGAAAGAAAATGAACGGAACAACAAAATTTTTGGCTCGGGTTTTGGTTCTGGGAACGGCATTGTTTACCGGTGTCGCCGGTGCCGCTGAAAAAAATGACGAAGAATTGCTTGGCGAGGTCTTGTTTAAAATCCATGACATCGTTCCGGAAAAAGATGCCGACGGAAAAGTTTTGTATTGCAATATCGGGGCGACTTTTTTTAATAATACGACGGTGGACTTGAATAATATAGCCTTAACGCTTAGTTGGAACGATGAAGTTATCGGTGAAACGATTGATCAGGAGGAGCGCGCGGCTAAAGAACAACAGCGCACCAATTCCAGAGCGGCCCAGTCGCGGTATTCGACTTCCGGTTTTACCAGCAAGACCATCAGTCTGTCACTGAAACTGCCGCCGATGAAAGCCAAACAGCAGGTTTCGCTTAAAACCAAGGTTGATACCGACAGATGTTTTTTGTTGTTGAATGATATGGATGTCAATGTCAATAACTGCGGTACGGCGTCTATGTCGGGGAAGGTGTCGCGTCAGGGGTGCGGTAATTTGTTCCGCTATGTTTCTCCGGCCGGTGCCGAATATTATACGGAATTTAAAGAAATTTCTCCGGATCAGCAAGCGGCTATTGAAGATGCGGCGCTTGATGCCGAACAAAAAGAACTGGAACAGATTTATAATGAAACTTTGACGGCAATTCAAAATATTGCTTCGGATGCGTCGTCTGAAGCGGCTTCGGGTACAAAGCCGGGGGTTTAGTCCCGTTTATTTGAGCGGAGGGAAAGTTGCGAATATTTGCGCTGTTTTTGTGGGGGACTATGCTGGCATTAGTGCGGCCGGCGGCGGCTCAGATGTTTTCTGCCGACGGCGGAACGGGGCAACGTCAGGCGGATATTCCGATGTTGCAGACCAATGCCGCTCAATCGCCATCGGCGGTCGATCAAGATGATGCTGCGCAAAAAGGCGAAACCGAAACTCAGACGGCGACCGATAATCCGCTGGCTCAGATTTCCCAGGCCATGGCTCAGCAAAGCGGAGCGGCCGATGCAGCACCAGAAACAACGACTGAACCTGAACAAGAGGATATTTTTATTCCCGAAGGCGAGTTGTATCGTCTTGATACCCCGACGGCGGACGGCTCGGTCCGCGGCGGTCAGGCCTTTGTCGAGGTTGATGAGCAAGGGCGGATGAAAAAAGTCGATAACATCTTTTTGTATTATGATCAATTTCAAATAGGCGGGCGCCTCGGTGAGACGACCATATGTGATGTCCGTTTCAACATATTATCCAATCTGGACCGTAAAATTAATCAACTGGACATCAAACTGGTGTGGCCAGGGATGACGACAACGCTGTCTTTTTCGGATGTGCAGCCGAATACGCAAACATATTATAACTATTCACTGATGGGAGAAGGGTGTTATAATATGGACAAGGCGCCCAACATTATCGTTAACCGCTGTCGGGTGCGGGGTATGACAGCTTCGGAATGTGCGGGTAAGCTGGTTTGGCTTTCAAGATAGGGACAATGCACGTTTTCAGGTTTATATTAATTTTTTCCGTCGTTATCAGCGCGGTGCTGCCGGCGCGTGCCGAGGTTAATATTCTGACGCCGGAGGTGCATGAGCAGATTATGGAACGCTCCGGTGTTTCGGAAGCTGATATTAAAAGATATAAGCATATTTTCAGACTGATTGCCAAAGGGGATTTTGCCGCGGCCGATGAGAGAATCGCCGATTTGGATAATCCGGTTATTCTGGGGCATGTATTGGCGGAAAAATATTTGCACGCCAAGTATAAGAGTTCGGTCGGAGAACTGGAAGACTGGCTGGAGCAGTATTCAGACCTGCCGCAGGCGGCGAGAATTTATAAACTGGCGCTGCGTAAAGGGGCGGAAGAGCCTCGGCAGCCGGCAGCGGCGGTTGATGACGAGGCAGATGAAAGCCGGAAAATATCGCGTAAATATCTGGAGCGGCTGAGTGCTGCCGACCGTAGGTTTCTGGTGCGTCAGGCGCAGAGTTTTCGGCGTTATATCGGCCGCGGCAAAACGCTGCCGGCACGGCATGTTCTGGAGAACAAAAGGTTTCAGCGTCTGGCACCCAAGCCTTATTGGGACAGCTTGGCGGCGACACTGGCCATGAAATATCTGGTCGATAATTATGATCGTAAAGCTTTGGAATGGGGCGTGAAAGCGTCAAAAAGACATAATTCCGGCACGGCGACATGGGTGGCAGGACTGGCGTCATGGCGGCTGAAAAATTATAAAGCGGCAGCCAGTTATTTTGCCCGGCTGGGCAGCTCCAAAAATCCGGATAAATGGCTGACGGCTGCGGGGTCTTTCTGGGCGGCGCGGGCTTATGACAAGCTCGGCAATCATCTGAAAGCCCAAGAGATGTTGAAACTGGCGGCAAAATCCCAACATACGTTTTACGGCATTTTGGCGGTCTATCAGCTGGGAGAGAAACCCGATTTTGCTTTTGACCGCAATGAGTACATCAATAATTTTGATACGCCGGCGTATGTTGATGAAATCGTGCAGTCAGAGGCGCTGGTGCGGGCTTTGGTGCTTTTGGCGGCAAAGCAGCCGGAGCTGGCGGAAAAAGAATTGTTTGCCGCGTATGATGGTTTGAGCGATAACCAGAAAGAGGCGGTGATTTTGATTGCCAGCCAGCGGGGAATGCATTCGCTGGTGATTGCCATCAGCAAGCACAAAAATCTGGAAAAACTGACCGGGCGTTATGAGAAAGAGGTTTATCCGCTGCCAAAGTGGTCGGAGCATAAAAAATGGCTGGTGGATAAGGCGCTGGTGCTGGCGATGATCCGGCAGGAGTCGGCGTTTAAAGACAATGCGACCAGCCGCTCGGGGGCGCGGGGGTTGATGCAGCTGATGCCAAACACGGCTTATCATATCAGCGGCGACAAAAGCGTTAAGCGCAATAAGGACAAGTTGTTTGATCTGGATTATAATCTGAAACTCGGGCAGCAATATATCAGTTATCTTTTGGCCAAACCGTTTATTGAGGGCAATTTGTTCTTTATGCTGACGGCTTATAACGGCGGGCCGGGGAATTTGGTCAAATGGCAGAAGGCGGCGCGTTACGGCAAAGATCCGCTGCTGTTTATTGAGGTGATACCGGCGGCGGAAACCCGCATTTATATTGAGCGGGTAGTGGCTAACTACTGGATTTATAATCTGAGATTCGGCACGGAAAACAAAACGCTGGAGCAGGTTGCGGCCGGCGAGTGGCCGGTAATCGAATCGGAAGAGGCTTTTTCTTTTGATTAATTGCCGGTTTTATGCTATAATAAAATCCTAAAGTTAAGGATTATGTTTTATATTTGTGATATGCTGCCGTATGGTATATTGCTGTTGGCAGCCGTTATTTCTCTTTTCTTAAAGGGAGATATCGTTAACAAGATTTTGACCATCCTGGTCCTTGCTGCGGGCGTTTTCTGCGCTTGTGCAGATTCAGGATGGTGGCGGTTCGGATTTATTCTCGCAACGGGGCTTATTTGTCGTTGCGGGCAGCGCCATTATTCCACGGGTGCTGTGGAACCGCAATTTATCATGGGTGCTGCTATTGTGGTGCTCATGGCCGTCAAGTGGATTACAGCTGATGTATTCAACTGGAATCCGTTTTGGTGGCTGCTGATTCCGGCGGTTGCATTTGGGGTGATGATCCCGGTGAATGCTGCCGGATGTAAAGAAGATTGAGAAGTTCGCTTTTTCGGAAAACGTTAGTTTTTGGGAAAAGCGGACTTCTTGTTTTTTGACCGGCCGGCATTATATCAAAAGACAAAGATATCCGGAGTGCAGATTTGAGGAGCCGCGATGATGGAATTATATTTGTTTTTTGCCTTTTTGCTGTTTTATCTGATTACCGCCTTTTTGCTGAAGAAAAAGACCAAGCAAAAGATCTGGCTGGTTGCTTTTGTTATTGCCTTTGCGGCGACATCGGCGGCTATCGGGTTTATTCGTGCCGGCCGGCAGGACGTGATGATGAATGCCGACCAGATGAATTGGTATTATATCCTTTATTTATTCGGCATGATTTCGGTCGTACTCGGCGTGTTTAATTTATGGATTTATCGCAAAGCCTTGTGGCAGATGCTGTTTTCCGCCGATGACGACGAAGAGGGGGAAGATTAAAAATCCGGTGCAGTATTTTTGCGGATACTGCACCGGAAGTTGTTTAAATATCGGCAATAACGGTCATTGATATAATTTCATCGGGGTTGGCAACCTCGCCGTTGGCGCCGTCGCCTTTTTTGATCATATCAACATATTCCATGCCCGAGGTAACCTCGCCCCAGACGGTGTACTGACCATTGAGCCACGGGCAGTCGGCAAAACAGATGAAAAACTGACTGTCGGCAGAATCGGGCAGCATGGAGCGTGCCATTGACACGGTGCCGCGTTTGTGCGGGTTGCGGTTGAATTCGGCTTTGAGCTTTTTGCCGGAACCGCCGGTGCCGTTGCCGTAGGGGCAGCCAGTCTGCGCCATAAAGCCGTCAATCACGCGATGAAATTTGAGGCCGTTGTAAAAGCCCTGACGCACCAGTTCTTTGATTCGGGCAACGTGTCCGGGTGCAGCGTCCGGGTACATCTCAATAACCACGTCGCCGTTTTTTAATTTGAGCAACAGGGAGTTTTCGGGATCTTTAACGGCGTAAGAATGTTTGATTTTTTTGGCGCGGGTTTTGCTCTGGGTTAGTTTTTTGGTATCTTCTTTCGGCAGGCCTTTGGTCTTTTTGTCGCTCAGGCTTTTGGCCGCGGCATTTTTGATTTGTTTGGTTTCTGACATTGTAAAATCTCCTTATGGTATTTTTCTTTATATTATATAGGTACTGGGGGAGTAAAATGCAAAATGTCAGCTCAAAATAAAATCAACACGCTGCTCGGGCGTCAGACCGGACGGATATTTTTTATCAACCCGTTTGACGGCTTTTTTTAACCCCAAACCGTTGGCAATCTGGATGGCCAGACCGGGGCGGGCGTTCAATTCCAGCATCATCGGGCCTTTTTGAGCATCTAAGACGATGTCGGCGCCGAAGTAGCCGAGGCCGGTCATCTCATAGGCCTTGGCAGCGATTAAAAGATGTTCGCGCCACAAGGGGACTTCAATCTTGCGCAAATCGGCATCGGTATCCGGGTGACGGGTCAGGGGCAGGTTGTGCTGGACGGCACGTTTAGTCTTGCCGGTTTTGATATCCAGCCCGACGCCGACGGCTCCCTGATGCAGATTGGCCCGGCCGGCGGATTCAGCCGTGGAAAGGCGGGTCATAGCCATAATGGGATAGCCTTTATAGACAATGATGCGGACATCGGGAACGCCCTGATAACTGTAGTTTTTAAAAATATCGGAAAAGTGAACAACCTCTTCAACCAGGGCTTCGTCGTAACGGCCGCCCAAAGAATAAAGGCCGCTTAAAATATTGGATATGTGCTGATAAAGCTCATTATAGGTCAGTACTTTGCCGGATGACATCATAAAACAGTTGTCGGTATAGTCTTTTACGACAAGTACCCCTTTGCCGCCGGAGCCGTGCGCCGGTTTGACGACAAATTCATGATGGTTTTTGACCATCTGCAAAATGTTTTTGACCTGATACTGGTGTTCGATAACCCCGATTAAGTCCGGCGTTTTGACCCCGTATTGCAAAGCCAGGGCTTTGGTCTGCACCTTATCATCAACCAACGGGTACAACCGGCGGGCGTTGTATTTGCTGATGATGTGAAAGTTGCGCGCGTTCATGCCCAGAACCCCTTTGGCACGCAGAAGTTTGGGCGAGGTGAAGTTTTTGAACCAGCCGAACATCTTATTTCACCTTTTTGACCAGCGGGGCAAAACGTTTCAGCTCGGTCAGGCGATAGCCGGTGTAGGTGCCGAGCAGCATGACAATGAACAAAATGACCAGATTAAATTCATTGAAGACGAACATGAAATGGCGGACATAATCATTGGCAATAACAAAATAAACGATAATGCCGACCAAAAGGCTGTTGAACAACTCTTTGCCGGCGTTGACCGGACCGTCTTCTTCCCAGGTTATGGAGGCGCGTTCAATAATCCAGGCCGTAATGATAATCGGGAAAAAGACCGAGGCCTGAGCAATTTTGATATCAAAATTATAGCCGATAAAGGTCAGCGCATGGATAATCAGAATGACAAAAATTACCACGGCCGAAATACGAGGTACCAAAAGCAGATTGAGTTTGGACATAATGAAACGAATGGCCAGGCCGAGCAGAACAATGGCGATAAAGCAAATCAGACCGGTTAAAAATCCTGTTTTGACAAGCGACATTGAAATCAGCATCGGTGTAAAGGTTCCCATGGTTTGAACACCGACGATATTGCGCATCAAAACCACAAGGAGAATACCGATCGGAAAAACCGACAGCCATTTCAGCGTGTTTTGCTGAGCCAGGGGCAGGGTATAAATGGTGTGGTCAAACCAGCCCGATTTTTCGGCCAGTTTGGCGCGCTGGCTGGCCAGATTCATTGTTGAGGTGATGGATTTCTGCAAAGAGAATTTAACCGTTGATTCAGTTCCGCCTTCAACGTCCAGCAAGGATTTGCCGCCGCGCTGGAACAACAGGAAGTTATCCGGCAGGCCGCGTTTGCCGGTTGATGTGTCGTAAATGCGCCAGGCGCCGTCAACATAGGCCTCCAGCATAAGGTCCGGCGTAATCTTCTGGCCTTCTTCCAATTGCAGACCACGCGCCGTGCGTGAGGCAATGCCGCTGACCGCCAGCAGTTCCTGCATAATCTCAAGTTTCATTTTCGGCGTGTACTGTACCGGAAGATAAGATTTTAATGCCGGATCCAGCGGCTCGGCGTTAAACAGGTTTATTAGTTGCTCAATGGCATCGTTTCCGGGCATTTGTCGTGAAAGTTTGACAATTTGTCTGGCCTGAGCCATACGCTGGTCATCAAGTTCGGGAAGCTGCGGTGCCGCCGGAGCTTTGTCTTTTAGTTTGTCTTTGCCCGGCATATTGTCAAACACGATGATTTTATAATAAAGGTTTTGTTCTCCCGATTTGTTTTTGGAAGTAAAAACAATGCGGTCGGCGTATTTTGAAGTGTGATAACCGTCGGCAATGACATTTTCTTCCAGAATTTTGAAACCTTTGTTTTTGGTGGGAATGCCCAGGCTGACCTTTACCGGCAGACCGTCTGCCGTAAAATTGATGTGCGCTTCAATTGCCCAGACGTTGGCGCTTTGTTTCGGCGACAGACTGAAGCCCCAATATTTGATTTTATAGTACATACTGTAGCCGGCAAAACCGAGGGACAAAACAAGAAATACAGTTAACAGCAGGCGGACGGAAAAAAAGTGTTTCATGGCAGACGTTGTCCCGAAAAATCAGTGCATGGTGTTTTCCAGTGAAGAATCGATAATAAAGCGACCGTTGAGAATATTGCGGCCGATTAAGACCTGATAATTGAATTTATCGCGTTCGGCCAGGGTGAATTCGGCGTTGATGAGTTCATCGCCCATTTTGATGCTCATGTTGACGACATAGCGCGCTTCCTCGTGCTTGATGCGAACGATGGTGGTACGGCGTTTGACCGGTTTTTCAAAATGGTGTTTTTCACCGTTTTTGCGGTTGATTACGTCAAAAGAAACCCATTTTTCACCATCACGCTCAAAAGGCCGGATATTGTTGGCATCAAGCGACGATGTTTCGGCGCCGGTATCCATTCGTGCCTGAAAGGGCATGGCAATCGGTGTTACATAAAGCGTTTCAACCGCACCGGCAATCTTGACGCCGTCGGGAATCTGCTGCGTTTTGGCGGCAGCGGGCGGTTCGGCAGCGGGAATTTGTTCGATATTGTTTTGACAGGCAGAAAGTATAACCATAGCGGCAACAACTATAATTTTTTTCATGAACCAACCTTAACTTATTTTATTTTTTTAAGATTGAGTCAATTTAGCGCAGGCCGGACGTTTTTGTAAAGTTAAACTTTTAAAAAGGCGTCAGTTTTATACAAGATTTTTTTGCAAAAGAGAATGTTTGTTTCAGAAGAACAGCGTTGCCCGCAGCGAGAAGGCAAAAGCCGTGTCGGAAGACGGGTTGAGCGCCGGGTCAAAATAGACCTGAATATCCGGTGTTAAAGTCATCCATTTGGATACGCCTAAGGTGATATAGCCCTCGATAACTTTTTCATAATTATGCTCAACCGGTTCGCCGACGGCGTCTTCGTTGATGTGGTTCAGGGCGCCGGCAAAACCTATCTGATCAAGCGGGTTGCGGTTGAAGGGATTATTCATAACCACACCCAGCAGCCAGGAATTGTCAATTTCTTCCATCTCGCCGGAAACACCGTTGACGCGCCCGAAAACCGCCCATTTTTCGTTTAGGTTTTGCGAAAAGTTAACCGACCAGCCGTTGGTGGTTTGCGGCTGGGCTTCAACCCACGGCTGATTGTAATACAGAAAAGAATATTGTCCCTGGCCGAGCCCCTTGATTACCGGGCTGTACGAAACATAACCGAAAGTCGCGTAATGCTTTTCGTCCAGATGCGAAGTGGATATCCGGGTGCCGTCGACGTTGGTGGCGTCTTGAAAACCGGCGGCAAAGCTCCATTCGGGAGTCGGCGTTATCTGAATATACGAACCCAGGCCGGCGGTCGGGTATGAGGCAGAAGCATTTTGTGAGAAGGTCCAGTTGATAAAGTTTTCCTGCTGGTTGGAGTCGTAGGTGGTGCCGTCGAAGTTGGAAATCGGGTATTGGCCGAGGCCGACGGTTAGCCAGTCGTACTTGCCGGGGAGCTGATAGCTGATATAAAGTTCCGGAAATTCGTTGCTTTGGTCGTCGTAATCGTTGATGGAGGTGACCACGCCGATATTGTCGTCAATGGTTCCGGAGTTGGCGCCGGTGTACTGGACGATGTTGTAAGCAAAATTTAAGACGGCATTGCCGAAAGAATTGTTAAACAAATTCCAGGTAAAGGCCGGGTATAAAATTGTCTGTAAAGCGGTGTTATGGCCGCCGGGAGCGCCGTATTGGGCGGTAAAAGAGGCTGTCAGCGAATAACCGAATCCGTATTTTTTCTGCAGCCAGTCTTTAAAGTCGGAATAGTCCTGGCCGAGACTGCTGAATTTGAGATGGCGGTAGTTTTCGGAAATCTGCACCCGGCCTTCGGCGCTTTCCTGATGCGGCAGGGCGTTGGAATCGTCGGCCGAAGCCGGGCTGCTGATGATGCTGAGGCCAAAGGCGGCCAATAAAGCCGGATAAATGCGGTGGTCGGACATGAGGGTAATCCTTTTGCTGAAAATTAATCATGATTAACTGATATATGCCGCAGCAGTTCGATTTAAAGAGGAGAGATGAAAGTTGATTTTTTTTGTTTACTTTTGTCTAAATATGTGCTATTTATGGTAACCGATAAAATAAGTTTAATTTTTTATAATTTTAAATCATATGGAAAAATTTCAATTTACATCAGCACTCCTTGTGCCGATGCCTGAGAAAACAGAAGGTCAAAAGTTACATTGTGGAACGACCCTGGAGTCACTGACCGAAAAGGTCTATGTCTTCGCTTTTAACACCGACAAAAAAGAAGGAATCAAGCCGTTATTGGCTCAGCATATTGCCGAGTTAAAAGCCAAGGCCGACATGACAGATGAAGATGATGCCTTCTTAAAATATGAGGAAGAAATCTTCAAAATGATCGGGGTGACAGGTTTTGATCATCAGGTTCCCAAGGACCTGGTAAGAACCCTGAACCAGTTCTGGGGAACGCATCTTCTTCCGAAAGACGTCATTTATCTTTCATGGGTGTCAGGAATTAGTAGAAATTAAAAATTATTTTTATGAAGAAAGTTGAAACAGCCGAGGCAATTGCTACGGCAATGATCAACCTTTTTCAAGAAGATTGGAAAGGGTTTGAGTTTGAGAAAAAGGCGCAATTGATTCTGGTGAAAGATTATGTTCCGGGAAAATTGGCCTGGATGCTGATGGCAAGAAAAGACGGGCAGGAGATGCCGTTTATTCTTGAATGCTCGACGCGGTTCGCTTATCCGTGTCCGAAAGGTTTTGCATTTTGTGAGGCTGAGGTTTCGGACGATGTCTACACCGACAACAGAGGCAATGAAGGCAAAGTTTGCCTGGTAAACGGCGAAATTTGTGTCGTTTGGGAATAAGAGAGATTGAAAGGCGGAAACTTTGAAAAAAGTTTTCGCCTTTCTTTTATCCGGGATGCAATAAAAAATTTTTCCGTGTTTATAATTTGGTATGTAACTTGATATTCTATCGGGTTTTGTCTAAATGATAAAAAAATCTTGTGATTATTCATAAAGTTTCAAGTTTTAGCCGGGTAAATGTTTATAGGTGCATTTACACGAGATGTTTGATGATAAAAAGGCGAAAGGGCAGTAAAAAGTGGAGATCTTGTTTAAGACAAAAAAAGATCATTTAAAAAGAGCCGTATTTGGTGTGTTGGGGCAGCCTTTACATATGTTAAACCGTCAATCTGCAAAAGTTTGGCGACGCATACGCTCTTTTGTCCTGCCGGTTTTGATGACGGGCGCACCTACTGTCAGTTGGGCTCCGGTATCCCGGGCAAACCCTTTTCCTGAACAGGTATCCGCTTTGGTGCCGGAAAATACGAATACCGGAGAAAATAACCAAACCGGCGGAAAGTATGAAGAACAGGCAAAAGGCACAATAGCCGCAGGCTCCTTTTTGAATAACCGGATGTCGGCTCTGGTCGTCGTGGATAATTTGGAAAGCTGCCTGAAACAATACGGAGATGATATTCGTCCGGATGTCAGCCAGATCGTGTTGCGGACGGAAGATCTCGCTTTGGCCAAGGGAAAAGAGTCGGAAACGGCCAAAAAATTGTGGGAGACGGCTGTTCGTACTTATACCGGGTCGGGCAGATGCACGCGTAATTTTAAACGTAGCGTGGTCAAAATGGGGTGGATTTCTCAGATGACCAAACAAGATGTTCAGGTCTTTAACCGTATTGTACCGGCGTGGGGGCTTATTCCTTTGCTGGACAGCGGAAAAATCGGCAATCTGGTACCGTTTAATATGGTTGAAGCCGACAGAAAAAATAAAACAATGCCGATTGAAGGTGTCGTGCGGGTAAACGAAAAAGGGCAAACGCGTTATTCGCATGTTCAGGTTATGGGGCCCGAAGGAGCTGCTTACGGAGAGAGAGGAGGCATCAGTCGGTCACCGGATTATCACCGGGCGGCCGGCGGTCGAATTCAACATTACGGAACGGCACATTTTTATCTTGATAAGAATACGTTATTGACCGTGTTGCGTGAAATGGCAAAACGACGCGATATGGTATTTATTTTGAATAACAATAAAACCGAACTTAAAGTTTTTGATGCCGGCAACGTACCGGAGCCTTATCGGGCGGTTGTCGCCGATCATTTGTGTCAGCAAAATATTGAACAAAATCTTATTAAAAACGTATTACCCGCCGATGCGCTGGCTTATCGGAAACTGAAACACATACAATTGTTTCCGGATTCAACCGAATCGGCCCGGAAAATTAATATCAGGCAAGTGTTGGATATGAAAAAAACGAATATTCGTTAGAAAATTATTTCTTTCCCGGTTTGACATAAGCAATGGCAGCGTGTTCTTCGCAGTAAGTTTGCCCCAGGCGCACTTTCCGGCCGCAGAAGTGGAAATTTTCATCTTTGGGGTCGCCAATCGGCCAGCGGCAGGTATGATTATCCAGGTCGGTCAGAGACAAGAATTCTTTTTTGGGTGCATCGGCCAGCGGAATATTCAGGCTTTTGGCTAATTTGATATCTTCCTCATTGGTTTCGGCAGAAGACGGTTTTGCCTGAATTTTAGGTGCGGCCGGCTTTTTTTCCTCCGCAACGGCCGGCTCCGGCGTTTTGGCAGCCGGTTTGGCCGGAGTTTCCTTTTTTGCCGGTTTGGCCGTTTTTTCTTTGGCCGGTGTTTTGGCAGCCGGTTTGGCCGGAGCATCTTCGGATTTTTTCTTAATCGGCGATGGTCTGCCGGAAAGTCCCAGACGGTGAACTTTGCCGACAATGGAGTTTTTTGAAATATTTAAACGGCGGCCGATTTCCCCGGTAGTAACCCCCTCAGCCCAAAGCCGCTTTAACTCTTCGACCATTTCGTCTGTCCAAGCCATAGCATATCTCCTAAAATTTATCCTTAATATGTTCGCATATTATGGTAATATTTGCTCAGAGTCCAGCCTCTTTTTTAAATCTTTATCTTTTTTTAGAAGTTTGTCGTGTATAATTATGTCCGGAAATGCGGAGAAAAATTTTGAAATATCGGATTGCGGCATGTTTTATCGCTTTAATGCTTGCGGCGGCGCCCGCGGCGGCCGGCGTAAGCGATTTTGCGGATTTTTTTGATATTGATCTGGAACAAGATGAGCTACCAACGCAGGAAGAGCTGGAAACGGCCTTTGCCAAGCATGACGAATATAATAAGAAATACGGCAGTTTTTATGACCTGCTGCACGGATTTGACCATGAGTTTCAGACGACGATTGCCGCTTACGGTATGCAGGAAAAAAGGCTTAAGGGCGAAAGCGAGGATTTGTATCTTGAATTTTTGAGTATGATTCCCAAAAAATATTATCAATATCTAGGGCCGATGCTGTTTGAGGTACCCAATATGTCGGAGAAGGTGTTGAATCTGCCGGGAATTAAAGAAACAAAAAACCAATTTCCGACACGGATTGCCGAGCAGGTTAAAGATATTGAAAATCTGGAGTTTGTTTCGCCGGCGCTTTATTTCTTGTTGATGCCCGAAGCCTGGCCGGGATATGAGGAAGAAATTGAGCTGCCGCGGATGGTTCGTTATTATCCGAAAGTTAAATATGATCCGCGTTTTTATGCCGCCATTAAAAAATTAATCCGTCCGGAAAAATATATGCCGGGGTATCAGGAAGAAAGCAAATTAAACAAAAGCGATCTGCGTACGCTGCGGCCGACGAAAGACAGCCTGTTGACGGCGGCGGATATCAGAGCTTTTATCGCGACGATTGACGCGGTGGACGAATGGGCGCACCGGCCGGAAAACGAGTTTTTGCTGACGCGCATCGGCATTATCTGGATGGCCTATGAAAAAGAGCAGGGTATCGGACGGTATGTGCCGTCAGGGCTTAAAGATTTGGTTAATCCCTGTGCCCGGCTGGTACAAAAGACCAGAATCCTCGGCAAAGAACGTGAACTGGCGCAGCTGGTGGCGGGGGAAGGGTTTACCTTGAACGAGTGGGCCTATACCTGTGATAAAACCATCAAAGCCTATCGCTTGGCCAATATCCGCAGCGGCGTGGTAAAGGCCATCAGGGAATACCGCAGGGGAATTTATGACGATGAGATTGCCGGTATGAGCGCGTATACCCAGAATGTGCGTTTTGCGACCATGCAGTCAATTATTCAGGCGCATAAAGCGCCGCTCAGCGATGTTCTGGAGTTTAAGAAGAATCGGCAGGATTTCGGTGATAAACTCCGGCAAAAGGGGTTTCAGCTTTTCGGTTATCCGATCAATCGTTATTGATTTTTTAGCTTCTTGTTTTTACATAAAAAAATAATTTTTTTGTTGCATTTGCGACCGGAAGTGTTTATACCGAAAACGAATCGATGGTTTAACAGCTTTTTAGTATAAGGAAATAAAAATGGCTCGTGTTACGGTTGAAGATTGTATTGATAAAATTCCTAATCGTTATGAACTGCTGATGGTGGCGGCGCAGAGGGCTAAAGATATTGCCGCCGGTGCTCCGCTGACGGTTGACCGCGACAATGATAAAAATTCGGTTGTTGCTTTGCGTGAAATTGCCGGAGAAACGGTTAGTATTGAGGAATTGCAACGCTCTTTGGTTATGGGCTTGCAGAAATATGTTGAGGTTGAAGAACCTGAGGAAGAAGAGCTTGAAATCATGGCGGCAGAGAGAGAACTGGCCGATTTGGACGAACAGTTTTCAGGACTTTTGCCGCAGGCGGAGCTGGAGGATTCAATGCAGATTCACGGCGGTGATGATGATGCATTGGATATGGATGCCGACGAGGCTTTAGATGAGGCGGACGATGCCGCTTTGGACGATGATGATCTTCCCGGCGATGCCGGTTTTGATGCCGGAGATGATTTGGAAGAATAGGTCGTTACGGCAAAGATTTTTGTTGCATTAAAAATTTCAGCTATTTAAACTTAATTAAGCAATGCTGTTGTATAAGTTAGAATAGCTGAAATTTTTTATGTGAATGACAACAAAATGTTAAGACAGTACGAACTTGTTGAACTGGTTAAATCCTACGATCCGGATGCCGATGAAGATGCTCTGAACCGCGCATATGTTTATGCGATGAAAAAACACGGCGCCCAGCTCAGGACGTCGGGGGACCCGTATTATTCGCATCCGGTGGAAGTCGCCGGTATTTTGACCAAGTTTAAATTGGATTCAACGTCAATTATTGCCGGTCTGTTGCATGATACGGTGGAGGATACCGACGCCACGGTGGAAGAAATCCGTGAGTTGTTCGGTCCGCAGGTGGCGCAGCTGGTTGACGGTTTGACCAAACTGGCGATGATTGAGCTTAAATCAAAAGATACCAAACAGGCGGAAAATTTCCGCAAATTGCTGCTGGCAATGTCCGAAGATATCCGCGTGCTGCTGATCAAACTGGCCGACCGGCTGCATAATATGCGCACGCTGCATTTTTGCCCGCCGGAAAAACGCGCCCGCATTGCCAGGGAAACTTTGGATATTTATGCGCCGCTGGCCGAAAGAATCGGTATGCAGGAAATTAAGACCGAACTGGAAGAAATTGCGTTTAAAGAGCTGCATAAAGAGGCCTATGAATCAATCACCGCGCGGTTGAACTTTTTACGCGAACAGGGCAGCAATCTGGTGCCGGCGATTATCAGGCAGCTGGAAAAAGATATGGAAGAAGGCGGCGTCAAGGCAACGATTTCGGGACGCGAAAAGTCACCTTATTCCATTTGGCGCAAGATGCAGAAGAAAAACGCCTCGTTTGAGCAGTTATCGGATATTATGGCGTTTCGTATCATTGTTGACGATGTGGCGGCCTGTTATCAGGCGCTGGGTATCGTTCACAGCAAATATCATATGGTTCCCAGACGGTTTAAGGATTATATCTCAACGCCGAAACCGAACGGCTACAAATCTTTGCATACCGGTGTTATCGGGCCGGAAAATACCCGGATTGAAATTCAGATCCGTACGCAGGAGATGCATGAAGTTAACGAAAAGGGCGTGGCGGCGCACTGGGCTTATAAACAAGGCGAGAAAGTGGTCGGCAAGAATTTTCGCTGGATTCAGGAACTGTTGGAAATTTTGGAAGAAGCCTCCAATCCTGAAGAGTTTTTGGAAAATACCAAACTGGAAATGTATAATGACCAGGTATTTTGTTTTACGCCGAAAGGCGATCTTATCGGTCTGCCGATTAATTCAACGCCGGTGGATTTTGCCTATGCGGTGCATTCCAAGGTAGGCAACACATGTGTCGGTGCCAAGATCAACGGTGAAATCAAACCGTTGCGTACGGTTCTGCAAAACGGCGATCAGGTGGAGATTCTGACATCAAAAGCGCAGCATCCGTCGCCGGAGTGGGACAGGTTCGTGGTGACCGGCAAGGCCAAAGCGGCAATCCGGCGGTATGTGCGCGCCAACAAGCGTGAGCAGTTTGTTACGTTGGGCGAACAGATGCTTGAACGGACGTTTAAGGGTGAAAATCTGGAATTCAACGACAAAGTTCTTATCGGTATTCTGCCGAATTTTGAAGCGGAATCGGTTGAAGATATTTATGCCAAAGTCGGCGAGGGACTGATAACCGCCTGGGATGTTATGAAAGCCGCGTATCCGAGCTATAAACAGTCTAAACTCGGCAAAGTGGTCAAATCGTTTAAGGTGCGCGGTTTTGGCAAAAACGACAAGAAAAACAAATCGGAGCCGCTCAAGATTAAAGGACTTATTCCCGGCATGGCCGTGCATTTTGCCGGCTGCTGCCATCCGCTGCCCGGAGACCGAATTGTCGGCATCGTGACGACCGGCAAAGGGGTTGCCGTCCATTCAATCGACTGCAAGGCGCTGGAAAAATATGCTTCCGAACCAGAGCGGTGGCTGGATATTTCCTGGGGCGACGGTGCGGCGGAAGGTATGCACATCGGCCGGTTGAAAGTTATTCTGGCCAATGAGCCGGGCGCTTTGGGGGATTTGTCAAATCTGATTGCCCGCAGCGAGGGTAATATTGCCAATTTAAATATTACCAATCGGACATTAAGTTATTTTGAGCTGATTGTTGATATAGAAGTGCGTGATTTGAAACATCTGACTGATATCATTGCGGCACTCAGGGCTTTAAAAGTTGTTTCGTATGTCGCCAGAGCCAGTCAATAGAGAGGTTAAAATGATTGTCGGCCTGGGAACGGATATTGTCAGTACGGAAAGAATTGCCGCCGTTTGGGATAAGAACGGCGGGGCTTTTGCCGTCAGAATTTGCCGCAGCGATGAAGAAAATTATTTGCAGTGCAACGGAGATCCGGTGATGCGGCTGGCTAAAATCTGGGCGGCCAAAGAGGCGGCGGTTAAGGCGCTGGGAACGGGTTTTGCTCAAGGGGTGACATTTAAGGATATTGCGCTCCGGCATAATGCTGACGGCAAGCCGGAGCTTGAGTTTTACGGGCGTGCCAAAGAAATTTTACAGGCTCTGGTTTCCGGCGGAACGGCGAATATTCTGATCAGCCTGAGTGATGACAAACCTTTTGCGCAAGCAGTTGTTATTATTGAAAAAATATAGTTGTTAATTTGCAAAAATGCTGTATGATAGGCGCAGTTTTTACGAGAATCGGTTGTTTTTAGAGGCCTTTTGATGGAAAAAGAAGAAAGTTTTGTTGATACCATAAAAACCATTATTTATGCCGTTTTGATAGCGTTGCTTATTCGCAGTTTGTGGTTTGAACCGTTTAAAATTCCGTCCGGCTCTATGTATCCGACGCTTTATATCGGCGACTATCTGTTTGTGTCCAAATATACTTACGGCTATTCCAAACATTCTTTTCCGTTCAGCCTGCCGTTGTTTAACGGACGTATCTGGGAAGATGCACCGGCGCGCGGTGATGTGGTCGTGTTTAAAAATCCGCAGGATAATTCAACCGATTATATCAAGCGGGTTATCGGACTGCCGGGGGATCGGATAAAACTGGAAAACGGCCGGCTGTTTATTAACGGCAAGATGCTTGAACGCAAAGACGAAAAAGAGTTTGTTTTGCGCAATCGCTACGGCAGTGCCGAAAGGTATCGTCAATACACCGAGGTTTTACCGGAGGGTAAGGAGCATCCTATTTTGGAAGTGTCCGATCAGGAGCCGAATGATGATTTTGAGGAAGTCAGGGTGCCGCAGGGAAATTATTTTATGATGGGTGACAACCGCGACCGTTCGGACGACAGCCGGGTAAATGTCGGGTTTGTACCGGCGGAAAATCTGGTCGGCAAGGCGCGCTTTTTGTTTTTCTCGCATAATGACGAAGGGGCTTGGTATAAGCCCTGGACCTGGCCCAAGAAGATTCGCTGGTCGCGTTTGTTTAACCGGATTGAATAAGGGCGCCGAAGTTGACGGAAACTTTGCAGCAGATATTAAAATATCGGTTTAAAGACGAATCGCTTTTGCGCAAGGCCATTACGCACGGCAGCATTAATTCCGATGTGCAGGGAAATTATGAACGGCTTGAATTCTTGGGCGACAGAGTGCTTGGTGTGGCGACGGCGTCACTGCTGTATCGTTTGTTTCCCAAAGAGCCGGAAGGAAGTTTGTCGCAACGGTTTGTCGGGCTGGTGTGCAAAGAAACAGTGGCGGAAGTTGCCAAAACCCTGCAGCTGGATAAGTTTATGAAGGTGGGCAATGACGAACTGCGCTCCAATGAAAATGTATTATGTGATGTCTGCGAGGCGGTTATCGGCGCGATTTATATTGATGCCGGTGTTGATGCGGCCATAGAATTTGTTAACCATCATTGGCGGGAGCTGATTGATAAAAACGTGGCTCCTCCCAAAGATAACAAAACCAAACTGCAGGAATTGACGCATCATCTGAAACTCGGTACGCCGCGGTATAAGATTGTCGGTCGTTCGGGAAGCGAGCACCGGCCGTTGTTTGAAGTGGAGGTTGTTATCGGTGACGACCGTAAAGCTCTGGGCAGCGGGACAAGTAAAAAATTGGCGGAGTTTGCAGCGGCTGCGGCAATGTTGGAGATGTTGAAGTGAGCGAAAAACAACCGACAAGATGCGGCTTTGTGGCGCTTATAGGTGCACCCAATGCCGGAAAATCTACCATTACCAATGATTTTGCCGGTGCCAAGGTTTCGATTGTTTCGCCAAAGGTGCAAACGACGCGTACTCAGGTTAAAGGCATCGGCATTTTTGACAATACGCAGATTATTTTTGTTGATACGCCGGGAATATTTAAGCCCAAACGCCGGCTTGACCGGGCGATGGTTTCATCGGCCTGGGACGGTGCCGGCGATGCCGATATCGTCGTTTTGGTGGTTGATGCCAAAAAAGGGTTTGACGATGAGACAAGGGCGATTGTCAAAGGGCTTAAGAACAAAAAAACGCCGGCCGTTCTTTTGATTAATAAAATTGACCTGGTTAAAAAGGACCGGCTGCTAGAGTTGAGCCAGGCGCTGAATGATGAATATCCGTTTACGGAAACGTTTTTTGTTTCGGCGGCAACGGGCAAAAATCTGGAAGAATTTTACCGCTATCTGGCGGCGCAGCTGCCGGAAAGTCCCTGGTATTATCCTGAGGAGCAGATGTCGGATATGCCGCTTAAATTGCTGGCGGCAGAAGTTGTGCGCGAAAAATTGTTTTTGTTTTTGCAGCAGGAACTTCCTTATGCGCTGACGGTTGAGCCGGAGCTTTGGGAGCGGCGCGAAGATAATTCCATCCGGGCCGAAATTACCATTTATGTCGAAAGAGACGGGCAGAAGATGATTGTGCTCGGCAAGGGCGGCGCAATGATTAAACGTATCGGCCAGGCGGCACGCAAGGAACTTGAAGATATGCTGGAAACACGGGTGCATTTGTTTCTGTTTGTCAAGGTGCGTGAAAACTGGCAGGAAGATGCCGGCCGTTACAGCGTCTGGGGATTGGACTTTAAGGCCTGAGACGGTTAATTTACGGTTTGTAAAGGGGAGAAAAGTCAATGAAAATCATCTTTATGGGAACACCGGAATTTGCGCTGCCGAGTTTGCAGGCGCTGGCCGAGAAGCACGAGATTGTCTGCGTTTATACCCGGGCGCCGAAAGAGGCCGGCCGCGGTCATGAATTGCAAAAATCGCCGGTGCATTTGTGGGCCGAAGCGCACGGCATTGAGGTCAGAACGCCGAAAAGTCTGCGGCAGCCGGAAGAACAGCAAAAATTTGCCGCTTTGGGCGCCGATATTTCAATCGTGGCGGCCTATGGTCTGATTTTACCGAAAGAAATTATTACGGCTTGTCCGAAAGGATGTCTGAATGTTCATGGTTCGCTTTTACCGCGGTGGCGCGGGGCAGCGCCGATGCAACGAGCGATTGAGGCCGGTGATGCTCAAACCGGCATTACGATTATGCAGGTGGTTGAGGCATTAGATGCCGGTGCTATGTATAAAAAGGGTGTGATTGACATTACGCCGGATATGACGGTCGGTGTTTTGCATGATCAGATGGCGGCACTGGGTGCCAAACTGATTGTCGAGGTGCTGGATAATCTTGATAATATTGTGCCGGAGCCGCAGGATGAAAGCCTGGTGACTTATGCGGCCAAAATTGATAAAGAAGAATGCCGGCTTGATTTTAAGGCGCCGGCGGCAGAACTGGAGCGTAAAATCCGGGCGTTTAATCCGTATCCGGCAACTTATTTTGAATATGGCGGTGAGCGTTTTAAATTATTGCGCTGCCGGGTGGTTCCCAATCAATGGGCATTAGCGCCGGGAGCCTTGCATCAGGAAGGTGAACGTTTGTTTGTCGGCTGCAAGGCAGATGCGCTTGAAGTTTTAGAGATTCAGCGCCAGGGGAAAAAGGTTATGGGGGCGGCAGAGCTTCTCCGCGGGTTTAAAAAGTTCGTATAACGGCGCATACAAGAGCGATTTTACACCGTCGGCGGTTCGGTCACGTACTTTTTTTGTACGCTCACTCACCGCCGCAGTTAGAAATCACTTTGTCTGCACCATTCTCCGAACTTTTTGAGCCAAAGACATAACGGCGCATACAAGAGCGATTTTATACTATCGGCAGATATAAAAATACCCTGCGGCGGTTAAGAACCACCGACAGGGTAAAATTTAAGCGAACATCTTTTCCAGCCGCAGAATCCGGACATCGGAATCCGAAAGCTCGGCTACCGGCTTGTCGTGCAAGCCTTTCTTGGCTGCCAGTTTGGCGGCACGGGCATGCGGCAGGGCGGCCATACTATTGCCTCGGATGTATTTTTCCGCATCGCAAAAAAGCTGGAAAGCTCTTTCGCTGATCTCATTGTTTTTAAATATATAATCAATGAGACTGGCATGGAAGTATCCGGCGACTTTGATGCTGCCTTTGATAAACTCAAAGCAAGCATCTTTTATGTCTGCCGGGACGTCCTGACCTTCGTGATAGGTCGAGTAGACAATGTTCACCTGTTTGGTGAACAGGTCAGGATCTTCAGCAAACTCTGGCTGCAAACAAAGTCTGAGCTCGTCGATACCGGGGGTTACTCCCAGCTTGGTTAGCCGGATGTAGTGCTTTATTGCCTGTTTGGTGAACAGCAGATTTTCAGACGTAATCTCGTCCGAGTTTTCAATCCGTGAGGCAATATCTTCCAGCACATTTTTTACCCGGCCGGTCGCAAATTGCTCTTTGGCCTGCCGATAAAGCAATTTTTTGCTGTTTTCCAGCCGCTGAATCTTGGCAACCATTTTGCCGAGCTGTTTTTGCCTGGTCTTGTTGGTTTCTTTGGCGTATTTGCGCTGGGCGACAGCCAAAGCTTTTGTTACCGTAATTTCCGGCAGGGAGATGTAGGTATACAACTCCGGCAGACATTCGTGAAGTTTGACGCGTTTCATATCTTCGCGGCAGTTTTGATACCACTTCTTATAGATATTGTTTTCCACCAGATTAAGGTAGACAAACGTGTTGCGCATCTTATCAGTCAACTCATGTCTTTTTAATTTTTCGGCCAGCCAGTAGCGGGCCACCGGGTTAGCATTGGCTAGAAGCTCTTTTTCGGTTTCGTTAAATTTTTTCATAATTCGTATTTTTTAATTAATAATTTTTGAGTCTGAAAAATATTATAGTGCAAAAATAATGATGAGGCAATCTTTTTTTAGACAAAAAAAGCCCCGAAAGCTTTTGTATGAGCTTTCGGGGGTAAGTTTTTTTCCTGACTTAACGTTCTTTAACGAACCGTTCGGCGGCATCAATCAAGATGTTGAAAGATGCAGCACGTTTGCTTTTGCGGGCGACTTCGCGTTCACGCTCTTTGCCTTCAAGCGATTGCGCCCATTTGAGTCGGACCAGCTCTTTGTCGCGCTGCTGAACCATTAATGGCAGCAGTTCTTGGATGAGCTCTTTGGAAAAACAATCGTCTATTTCGTAAACGGTGTTGTTCTTCTTCAGCATCATCCGGACGGCATCCATCGGCACCAGGTTGTCGGCCCATAACAGACACCAAAAGTGGTGATCTGTCAAAATGGAATCCTTCTTTTTGGCCTTTATCTGGGCTTCGGCAAGAGTGTTTAACTCTTTGTCGGGATATTTTAGACCTAGAACCAGAAGTTGGTTGACCAGCGGTTTCAGATATCCGTACTGATTGACATACTGACCGTAGGCTCGTTTTTCTTTATCCGTCAGCAGGATGGGTGTCCGTTGAATGAGATATTGATTGAGTTTTCCCTGAAGTTGATTCAGGAACTGCTCCATCTCAATCTCTATAACCGTCCTTCCGGTAACCCGGTTTTCATACGGGTCACGGCGCAGAACGTTAGGAACTTCCATCGCTTTTTTGCCGTCACGCGTAATCCAGCGATTGGAAAAGTAGTTGAATTGTTGCTGATTGATTTCGCCTTTTTTCTTCCAGTCATACAACAAATTCAGCTTTTCCTGAAGAGACAAACCTTGTAACTGCAGGTTTTGTTCCGTTGAAAGTTTTTTTTCTTTCATGTCTTTAGGTTTATGTGGTTTATGCAATGGAGCGGATAAAATATTCCGCTTTGATTATTTTCTCCGGTATCAGTTTGATTCGTTTCTTGTCGGGATCCAGCAAAGCAAGATGCGTTTCTCCGGAAGTGTCTTTGCACCAGGAAGACCAATAAACGGCGCATCCCAGAGAATCACACCGGCGGAGTTGCTTCTGTACCGGTTTTTTGTTGATAACCACGTAACCTTCAGGCAACAGATTTTTAATCTGATTCAACAGACAACGTTCATGCCAGCGTTGGCGAATGTCTTGTTTTTCCTCGGCTGTTTTGTTTTTTTCTTTAGCCATAAAAATAAAATTTTTAATTTTTGTCTAATCTTAGCCGCATGCATATTCGGGCGCGGGTAATTTCGACAAGTAAAACATTTAATTTCTGAATAAGAATATGCATCTTTTAATATAGACAAAAATAAGATTCTTTCAAGTATTATTTTAAAGCTTTTTTATCTATTTGTCGTTATTATATAAAAACAGTGTTTTTCATAAGGTAAGAAAGATGCATAAATTTGGCAGAATATCGTTGGCGGCGGCAGGAATTGCCGTAGTCGGACTTGTCATGTTGTCAGGCTGCGGGAAAGATTCCGGTAACCTGGTGACGAATAAGGTCATACAAGGCGGTATTGTGGAAAAAATTACCGCTACGGGAATTATTAATCCGATTTCAACCGTTAATATCGGGACACAGGTTTCGGGAATTATTGCGGAAATATATGTTGACTATAATTCGAAGGTGGATAAAGGGCAGCTTTTGGCTTTGATTGACCCGCAGACGTTTGAGGCAACGGTTGACCAGCGTCAGGCGGCGCTGGACATTGCCAAGGCCGAGCTGGAAGTAACGAAAAACGACATCGTCTATTATAAAAAACATCTTGACCGCATCAAAAAACTTAACCGGTCGCAGTATTCTACCGATAAGGAACTGGAAACGGCGCAGCGCGACTACAGCAACGCCATAGCACAGAAAACTCTGAAAGAAGCGGAAATCAAACAGGCCGAAGCGGCTTTGAAACAGGCTAAAATTGATTTGGAATATACCCGGATTATTTCCTCGGTTGACGGGGTGGTTATTTCGCGCGAGGTTGAGGTCGGCCAGACGGTGGCGGCTAGTTTTAATACGCCGACGCTGTTTAACGTTGCCGAGGATCTGACCAAGATGCAAATAGAGGCCTCGGTGGTGGAGGCGGATATTGCCAAAGTGAAAGACGGGCAGAAGGTGGAGTTTTCGGTGGACAGTTTTCCCGATGAGATTTTTGAAGGCGTGGTTACTCAGGTGCGCAACAATCCGATTACGACGTCAAACGTGGTTACGTATGAAGTTATTATCAGTATTGACAACCGGGAGCTGAAATTAAAACCCGGTATGACGGCCAACGTGGAAATCATAACCGCCGAAAAAGAGAACGCTTTGCTGGTTCCCAATAAGGCACTGCGTTTTTATGTGACGGACGAAAACGGCGAGGTCAGGCGGTATAAGGATAAAGGAATATGGATTATCCGCCGCGGCAAGCCGGAGCGGGTGAGCATTGCAACGGGGATTGTCGATGATGATTTTACCGAGGTTATTTCCGATCAGGTGCATGCCGGCGATACGGTTATTCTTGAAGATAAAAAAGAAACGGCAAAACGGGCTGCCAATCTGAGGCTCAGGAGGCGTTAATGAGCCTTATCGAGCTGAAGCGAATTGTCAAAAGTTATCCGCTGGACGGATTGCAGCTTAAGATTCTTAAAGGAATAGATCTTCAGATTGAAGATGGTGAGTTTGTTGCGATTATGGGGCCCTCGGGGTCTGGAAAATCAACTTTGATGAATATTCTCGGGTGTCTGGATAAGCCGACTTCGGGGAGTTATGTTCTTGACGGACAGCGGGTTGATAATATGACCGCCGATGAACTGGCCGAAATCCGTAACCGCAAACTCGGTTTTGTTTTTCAGGGGTTTAATCTGCTGCCGCGCACCACGGCGCTTGAGAATGTGGAGCTGCCGATGGTTTATGCCAATGTTCCGGCGGCAATAAGGGAAAAACGAGCCCGGGACGCTTTGACCAAAGTGGGATTGAAAGAGCGTATGTATCATCAGCCCAGTCAGTTGTCGGGCGGGCAGCAGCAGCGCGTGGCTATCGCGCGGGCGGTGGTGAACGAGGCGCCGATTATTTTTGCCGATGAACCCACCGGTAATCTGGACACCAAAATGAGTGTTGAAATCATGAAACTTTTTACCCGGCTGAATGAAGAACTCCGCCGGACAATCATTCTGGTTACCCATGAAGACGATATTGCCCGCTATGCCCGGCGGATTATCAGACTGGTTGACGGTGAGATTTACTCAGACGAAAGGAACAGCCGTGATTGATGCCCGCACCATATTTTCAATAGCCATACGGGCGGTAAAGGCCAATAAGATGCGTTCGATATTGACCAGTCTCGGCATTATTATCGGCGTGGCGGCGGTTATTGTCATGCTGGCGGTTGGTCACGGGGCGCAGATATCCATTCAGAATGAGATGAAGACCATGGGGTCTAATCTGATTGTCATTCGTTCTGGGGTGGCAACTTCCTCCGGTGCACGCGGCGGTCACGGTTCACGGCCGACGATGAAGAAGAGCGACGGCGATGCCATTCAGGAAAAAATTGCGGCCATTCGTCTGGCAGCGCCGGTATTGGAGGAAACGACCCAGATTGTTTACGGCAATGCGAACTGGTCAACCGGCGTTACCGGTACCGATCAACGAATGTTTGCCATAAAAGAATGGAATCTGGCTTACGGGCGGATGTTTTCGTCAGCCGATGTGCGCAGTGCCGCCAAAGTAGCCATTCTCGGTCAGACGGTGGTCAATGAATTGTTCGGCGATGTTGATCCTTTGGGTAAAATCATCAGGGTCAAAGGGATACCGTTCAAAGTTATCGGTGTTTTGGTAGCCAGAGGCCAGTCCGGCAACGGTATGGATCAAGATGACGTGGTCTATATTCCGATTACCACCGCACAGAAAAAAGTGATGGGAATTTCGTTTCCCGATCAGGTCAAGCTGGTTATGCTGCAGGCCGTTGACGCCCAAAGCACTTATACCGCCCAGGAAGAAATCCGCGAACTTTTGCGGCAGAAGCACAATCTCGGCGCCAATAAAGAAGATGATTTTGTCATACGCAATCTGACCCAGATGATGGAAATGATGGAAAGTTCAAGCAAAATCATGACGATTTTGCTCGGTTCGATTGCCTCCATATCCTTATTGGTCGGCGGTATCGGTATTATGAATATTATGCTGGTGTCGGTGACCGAACGGACGCGGGAAATCGGTATTCGTATGGCAATCGGCGCCAAAGCATGGGATATCCGCTGGCAGTTTTTGACCGAGGCTCTGGTACTTTCGCTGATCGGCGGTTTGGCCGGCGTTGTTCTGGGGGTGGTCGGTTCGGTTCTGGTCGGTGTGTTTACTTCGCTGTCAACCAAATTGTCTTTGCTTTATGTTTTGCTGCCGTTTTCTTTCGCCGGACTGGTCGGATTGTTTTTCGGCTTTTATCCGGCCTATAAAGCCTCGCTTTTAAATCCGATTAACGCGCTGCGCTATGAGTAGTTTCAGCGGCTGAGCCAGCGTCCGGCTTCAATGGCGGCCATAGCGCCGGAACCGGCGGCAATAACTGCCTGGCGGAATTCCGGGTTTTGTACGTCGCCGGCGGCAAAAACGCCCTCAATGCTGGTTTTGGTGCTGCCGGGCATGGTTTTGATGTAACCGTGCCGGTCAAGCTCCAGCCGGTTTTGAAAGATTTCGGTATTCGGTTTGTGGCCGACGGCGATAAAAATGCCGTCAGCCGGAAGAATTTCGGTTTTGTCGCTTTTGACATTTTTAAATTTGATGCCCTCTATGGCCGGCGGATTGTCGCGGCCGATAAATTCTTCAACCGTGCAGTCATACATTACCCTGATTTGCGGATTATTGAACAGTTTGTTTTGCAGGTGCCGGTCGGCACGAAGGGAATCACGGCGGTGAATCAGCGTTACCGAACGGGCAAAGGTGGTGAGGTAGAGGGCTTCTTCAACCGCAGAATTACCGCCGCCGATAACAACAACATTTTTGCCGCGGTAGAAAAAGCCGTCGCAGGTGGCGCAAACGGATATTCCGAATCCGCGATATTTTTCTTCGTTGGCCAGGCCGAGCCATTTGGCCGAGGCGCCGGTGGCAATGATAATGCTGTCGGCATAGAAAACATCATGATTCTCGGAAGAACATTCAAACGGACGATGGTTAAAATCAACCTCGACGATTTTGTCGTTTACCAGTCTGACGCCGAAAGTTTCGGCCTGCCGGCGCATATTTTCCATAAGCTCGGTTCCGGATAATCCGTGCGGAAAACCAGGAAAATTTTCGACGCTTTCGCTTAAAACCAGCTGGCCGCCTTGTTCGGTTCCGGAAACCAGAATCGGTTCGAGACCAGAGCGGGCGGCATAAATACCGGCCGTATAACCAGCCGGACCGGAGCCGATAATCAGGATTTTGCTTTTAAATTCGGCCATGGTTTGTTGTCTTTCTCAAGAGGTTCAGCGGCAGTAAAATCTTTTATGTTGTTCGGATATGAGCAGCCGCAGTTATTGTCGTCATCACAGTCACATTCGTTGCTGTCTGGAAGCGTGTCGATATCGTCTTGAATGTTCATTGTCATTTTCCTCAAATAAAAAAACTGCCGGAGAAATTTCTGGCAGTTTTGATATAATCGACCGTTGGTAAAATTAAATATATTTGACCTCAATTATTTCAAAAGATTTGCGGCCGGAAGGTGCGCTGAACTCGGCAACGTCGCCGACTTCTTTGCCAATCAGGGCTTTGGCCAGCGGCGAAGACAAAGAAATTTTGTTTTTTTCAATATCGGCCTCATAATCACCGACAATCTGATAAGATTTTTCTTCGTCGGAATCTTCATCGGCGACGACAACCGTAGCGCCGAAGCGGATCGTATCGCTGTGGACTTTGGCAACGTCAATAACCTGGGCGCGGCTCAAAACGGCTTCCAGATCCTGAATGCGTCCCTCAATAAAGCTTTGCTTTTCTTTGGCGGCGGAATATTCGGCGTTTTCCGATAAATCGCCCTGAGCGCGCGCTTCGGAAATGGCGGCAATAATGTTCGGGCGTTCAACCGCTTTTAAGTTTTTTAATTCGGCTTCCAAGGCCGTATAGCCGACTTTAGTCAGAGGAAATTTTTCCATTTTTACACCTGTCCTGTTAATATTTCAGAAAAAAAGAACTGCGAGGGAGCTTACTCCTTCACAGAACGATTGCGATATCTTTAATGGAATTAAATATAGCATATTCAAAAAATAAATCAAGTTTTTTTCTTTGCAGGGGAAAAACAACGCAAACAGCTATACAATCATAAATTTTATGGTAGTCTGAATAAGTATTTCTTTAACCACTTTCGGAGAATGTGAGATGAAAAAAGTTTATCTGTTGTCGGCTGTTGCCGCGGGCGTTCTGGCTTTAAGCTCCAATGCCAATGCATATGATTCGACCGGCTGCGGTTTGGGATCAATGGCATGGCGCGGACAGTCAGGCATCGTACCGCAGGTTTTGGCCGCAACAACCAACGGTATATTCGGAACGCAGACTTTCGGTATTTCAACCGGTACGTCCGGTTGTGATCCGAACGGCCGAGTTACCGGCGGAACGGGAAGAATGCTGCTGGCCTTTTTGGAAAACAATATGGAACAGTTTGCGCTGGATGCCGCGGCCGGACAGGGTGAGACTCTGGTAACGGTTGCCGGTATCTTAAATGTTGATGAAGCCGAATTTTCCGGCAAAATCAAAAACAATTTCGGCGTTTTGTTTGCCAGCAACGACGTTGACGCCGTTGATCTGACGTTATCGGTTATGCAGCTGGCCAAGGCCTAATGCAGATAAAGCTTTTGCTTTCGGAGGTATTCGCGGCGTTATGACAACGGTTTCGGGGATGCCTCCGTTTTTTTATCTTATCCGGATGATGAAGTATCTTGTTTTTGTTTTGATGTTTTTATACTGCGGAGCGGTGGCAGCGGCTGATTTTGCCGAATCCGAAGCATGGTTGGCGGTCGGGCATTATCAAAACGGCAAGAGTTCAATTGATTCGCCGAACTTTTTTCTAAGCGAAAACGGCAAAACCGATCCGGCGGCCGAGCTGGCGGCAACCATTGCTTTGTTTGCCGGTAATGATGATGAAAAAAAATGTCTGTTCCCGTCAAGGTATCTGCTGCTGAAAAAAAACGGGCTGACGACGGCCCCGTTTCCGCAGTGCAAAGAATATGAACAATTCAAAAAAGATTTGCAGCCGGCGGGGGTGACGCTGCTGTTTACCGATGCGTATATGAACAACCCGTCATCCATGTTCGGACATACGTTGTTGAGAATTGATACCCGGCGTAAAGGAACTCAACTTTTGGCTCACGGTGCCAATTACGGCGCTTTTACCGGAGATGAACCCGGTGCTTTGTATGCCGTGCTGGGGTTGACCGGCGGGTATTTCGGCGGTTTTACGGTCAAGCCGTATTATGATATCATCAATACTTACAACAATATTGAGAATCGGGATATTTGGGAGCTTAATCTTGATTTCTCACCGGAAGAACTTGATTTTTTTGTGGCGCATTTGTGGGAAATAGGCCAGACGCAGTCCAGATATTACTTTTTCAGCCGCAATTGCTCTTATATGCTGATGGAAATGCTTGATGCGGTGCGGCCGTCGCTTAAGCTGGCGCAACAGTTTCCGGTTCAGGCCATACCATTGGATACGTTCAAGGCGGCTTACCGGGCGCCGGGGCTGATTAAAGGGCTTAATTATCGTCCGTCGCGGCAAAATAAGATAAGGCACCGCTACCGGGAAATGTCTTCGGAACAGAAAAAAGTGTATCTTGATATTATCAAAAGCAAAAATTTTGAACTGCCCGAAGATATGAGTGCCGCGGATAAGTCTGATGTTTTGGAAACGGCGTATCAGTACGTGCAATATCAGTACGTGGCCGGAGATTTGGAACTGAAGGACTATCGCCGGCAGAGCTTTGACGCGCTGCGTGCCCGCAGCCGGCTTTCCGGTAAGGGGCGTATCGGAGATGAGTTTGCGGGAAGATCTCCGTTGGAAGCACACGAATCTATGCGCTTGACGGCCGGCTGGGGTGTGCGTAACGGCGAAAGTTTTGAGGAACTCGGTTTCCGGCCGGCATATCAGTCATTGACGGATAATACTTTCGGTTTGCCGAAGGGAGCCGAGATTAATTTTCTGGAAACAAAATTCAGGCATTATGACGAGCGCGACAAATATGTATTGCAAAATTTTGATTTGCTGACCATCCGTTCAATTTCGCCGATTGATGCGATGTTTACGCCGATGTCTTTTCAGATTAAGGCAAATATCGAAAGATGGCAGAATCCGGATAATGAACGGGAAGGGTATGTCGGGCATCTGACGGTCGGCAGCGGCGGGGCTTATGCTTTTAACGACCGGTTATGGGGCTTTGCGCTTGTGAATACCAAGGCGGCATACGGCGGATTTTTGCCGCATAATTCATGGCTGGCCATGAGTGTGGATTTCGGTTTGCTGGCAGATTTGGGAAACTGGCAGATTTTGGGAGAGATTGAGCCGCAGTGGGCCAGTCAGAAAATCGGGCAGAAAACGGCTTATAAACTGGAGGCCAATTACGTTATTGATACCAACTGGGCCGTGGGCGGGGCGCTTTTGTTTGAGGACACGCCGGGTAAAGATACGGAAGAATTTATCGCCGGCCTCCGATGGTATTTTTAAAATGAAAAACCCGTTTTGCCGGTGCAAAAGCGGGTTTTTCAATTAAACGGGAACATTTACGATAACATGCAGACGACCTTGGTCGTCGGTTTTGTACGATGTCACCGGATACCCGATGTCTCGGCTGATACCGTCAAAGAAATGATATTGATCAACCAGCATGCCGTGTTTGTTGTAGTTTAGCATGGACACGTCATAATTGTCCTCAATCAACTCAACAAAAACGTGGCCGTCCAGGTTTACATAAAGCCGTTCCATTTCGGTTACATAAAACTTTTTTTCCGTAGACGCCAGACGTTCGCCGTTAATCAGCAGATGCCCGTCTTCCGAACATGTATAGCATGCGGGAAGAATTATATCTGTTTCTTTTTTGCGGGGCGGTGCGGGTTTGATCTTTTTTCTCCGGGTGACAAACAAACCTACGGCAATGATTAAAATCAAGATGCCGGCAACGATGCCCAAAGATGCATTATACCAGTCCATAATCTTAAAATTTAAATTAATTAATAATTTATAGCTAATGTTATTGTTCTTTCATTTTTATGTCTATTTGTCTAAAAAGTCAAGAAAATGCTGCGGAAAAAGAAAAAATATTTTTATGTCGGCGGTTGATTTTTTGCCGCATTATGTATATGCTTGAGGCAAAATTTTTAGCAACCAAGGAGAATACAATGCTGAGAGATGATTTACAGAAGGCCTTAAAAGAAGCAATGCTGGCCAAAGATACGCTTACCACGAGCGCCGTTCGGATGATTATTGCCGGACAGAAAGAAAAAGACGTCGAGGCGCGCGGCAAAGGACAGGAAAAAGCGACAGATGCCGAGCTGTTGTCGATGATGCAGGGAATGATTAAGCAGCGGAATGATTCAATTAAGATGTTTATTGACGGCAACCGGCCGGAACTGGCCGATAAGGAAAAGGCCGAAATTGCGGTTATAGAACGCTTCCTGCCCAAACAAATGTCGCCGGCCGAAACGGAAGCGGCGGTTAAAGCCGTTATTGCCGAAACCGGTGCCGCGTCAATGAAGGATATGGGAAAAGTTATGGGCGGACTGAAAGCCAAATATGCGGGACAGATGGACTTCGGCAAGGTTAACGGTCTGGTCAAGACATTGCTCGGCGGCAATTAGGGATCAGTAATGGTTTCAACGGATTGGCAGCGGTTTTGCGATGAGCTGCGGGCGAAGATATCGATTGTCGATGTCGTCGGCTCGAAGGTCAAGCTTGTGCGCAAAGGGCGCGAATATACCGCTTGCTGTCCGTTTCACAACGAGAAAACGCCGTCTTTTACCGTTAACGAAGCCAAGGGGTTTTATCATTGTTTCGGCTGCGGTGCGCACGGCGATATTATTAAGTTTGAGATGGAGGCCAACGGGCTGAGTTTTATTGATGCGGTTGAAAAGCTGGCGCATAAGGTCGGTATGCAATTGCCGAAACTCAATCCCGAAAGTAAAGAACAGGCCGAAAAGCGCGCGACGGCTTATGATATTATGGAAATGGCGGCGCGTTTCTTTGAAAAGACTTTGCGGCTGCCTGCCGGGCGCGAAGGCCTGGATTATTTGTATTCGCGCGGGTTCGGCGATGATATTATCAGTAAATTCCGGCTGGGGTTTGCGCCGGGAAACAACGGTTTGAAGGCGCAGCTGTCCTCACACGGCGTCAGTGACAAGGAAATGGCCGAACTCGGGTTGTTGACCATTCCGGAAAACAACCGTCCGCATGACTTTTTTCGCAACCGGGTGATGATTCCGATTATGGACAAGCGCGGCAAGGTGATAGCGTTCGGCGGCCGGGTGATGGACGGCAGTCAGCCGAAATATCTGAACTCGCCGGAAACACCGGTTTTTAACAAAAGACGGATTTTGTATAATCTGAATTATGCCAGAGAGTGCGGGTATGATGCCAAAAGGCTGATTATCTGCGAGGGGTATATGGACGTCATTGCCATGGACAAATACGGCATCGGTTATGCCGTGGCGCCGCTCGGAACGGCTTTGACCGAGGATCAGATTCAAGAGGCCTGGAAAGTGGTTAACGAACCGATTTGCTGCTTTGACGGCGATACTGCAGGTATCAGGGCGGCCGTGCGGTCGGTTGACCGGGTTTTGCCGATTTTGAGGCCCGGATATTCGCTGCAATATGCCTTTTTGCCGGATAAGCAGGATCCTGACGAGTTTTTGAAGGCCAAAGGTACGGAAGAATTTTTGAAAGTGGTGACGGCAACCGTGCCGCTTAAAGATCTTTTGTGGCGCAAAACCCTGGAAGGAAAGCTCGTTAACACGCCGGAACAAAAGGCGCGAATTGAAAAGGACATTAAAGAGGAAGTCGCTAAGATTGCCGACGAAACGGTGCGCGGGTATTATGTTCAGGAAATGAAACGCAAAATATACAGCGATCTGGTCGAGCCCGGTCGTCCGGAACACCGGCGGGAAACTTCCCGACAACAGCCGTTAAAACGGTCGTTGGTGAGGGGGACGCGGACGGACTTAGATGATCTGGTGGCCAAATATGTGATTTCGGCCTTTGTCTGTTATCCGCAGCTGGCCGAAGAGTATGAAGAACGGCTGTTTAATTTTACGATTAAAGACAGCCGGTTGAAAGCGTTGTTTGAAGCGGTTACGGAAATCGTGCGTGATGATCCCGAACTGAAAGATGAGGCCGAACTTGCCGCGAAACTTGATACAAAAGAAGATTTGGGCGACTGGAAACGGTTGGTCGACGTACATATCTTGAAAAAACAGTGTCCCGATATTATAAAAATGCGCAAAGACCTGGACGAGCGCATTATTGAGGTGCAGCTGCGCCAGCTGGAAGCGGATATCCGCGAAAGCAAAAGGCTCTTGGAGAGCGGCAGTTTCAGCGATGAAGACTATAAACGTTATGAAATGCTGAGAAAAGAAAGAGATGTGCTGCTGGCGGAAAATGACGGTTTTTAGCGGGGTGAAAGTCGGCTGTTTTTTGGGTGCGAATCGGAATATTAATGCTTGACAAAACAGCTAAAAATTATTAAAAATTGATGTCAGTTTAAGCTTAAACAAAAAATCGATTTTTTAGGAAAATTTATGTCGGACATAGAAAATTCGGATTTGTATGAAGGCGCATCGGCCGATGCGCCGTTAATTGATTCTTTGGGCAGTGCCGTTAAACGTCTGATTGATAAAGGCCGGGCGCGGGGTTTTATTACGGTTGAGGAACTCAACAGAGCTTTGCCTTCGGAACGCGAAACTTCCGAGCATATTGAAGATATCATGACCTCAATATCGGATATGGGTATCAGTATCATATCCGAGGCCGATGCCGACGGTTTTGAGGGCGAAAGCGCCGAAGAAGAAGACTACGAAGAAAGTGACGACGAAAGCGGCAATTTTGATGAAAAAGAACTCGGCCGCAGCGATGATCCCGTCAGAATGTATTTGAAAGAGATGGGATCGGTCGAATTGTTGTCCCGTGAGGGCGAAATCGCCATTGCCAAACGCATTGAGGCCGGAAAAACGGTTATGATTGACGGCTTGTGCGAAAGTCCGATGACCATTAAGGCCATTGCCGGCTGGCGTGACGAACTGATGAACGGCACCATGCAGCTCCGAGACGTCGTCGATTTGGAAATGATGTACGGCGATGATATGGACGCCATGGCTTATGATGACGAAGACAACGGCGCCAGCGAGGATTTGGACAAGGTTGCCCAGGAGCTGGACGAAAAAGAAGATCTTGATGATATAGACGAAGATCTGGAAGACGATATTGAACTTGACGGAGCTGTTGACGACGAGGAAGAAGACACGGCCGACGAGATAAGCGAGGGCGGTGAAGATAACGCCGAGGGCGGTGACGAAGATGAGCTTGACGGCAGCAGCGGCAGAGCTTCGGCATCCATTGCCGCGATGGAAGAAGCGCTGAAAGAGCCGGTTTTGGATATTTTGACCAAAATTTCCAGTTATTATGATGATTTGAAGAAAATTCAGAATCAGAGAGTGGCGGCAATTATTGCCGGTAAAAAGATTACGCCGGCAGTTGAGAAAAAATATGTTGAGGTTAAAAAAGATCTGGTTGAACTGATGAGCTCCATTCATCTGAACGCAACCAGAGTTGAGCAGTTGGTTGAACAGCTGAACGGTCTGAACAAAAGACTGATGGGTTTTGAGGGCAAGCTGCTGCGCTATGCCATGAGCTGCAAAATCAAAAGAGAGGATTTCTTAAAGCAATATCAGAAAGCGGAGCTTGATCCGAAATGGCTGGAAGAAATCAGCAAAATTAAAGACAAGCACTGGCAGGAGTTTGCCGTCAAATACGGTGTGGAAATTACCGATTTGCGTGACAGCGTTGCCAAAATGGCACAGGAATGCGGTCTGCCGATTACCGAATATCGCCGGATGGTTGATACGATTAAGAAAGGCGAAAGAGAATCCGAACGCGCCAAAAAGGAAATGATTGAGGCCAATCTGCGTCTGGTTATTTCAATTGCCAAAAAATATACCAACCGCGGGCTGCAGTTTTTGGATTTGATTCAGGAAGGCAATATCGGTTTGATGAAGGCGGTTGATAAGTTTGAATATCGCCGCGGGTACAAGTTTTCGACTTATGCCACCTGGTGGATACGTCAGGCCATTACCCGCTCGATTGCCGATCAGGCGCGGACGATACGTATTCCGGTTCATATGATTGAAACAATCAATAAACTGGTACGGACGTCCCGGCAGATGTTGGCGGAAATGGGACGTGAGCCGGTGCCCGAGGAGCTGGCCAAACGGCTTTCAATGCCGCTGGAAAAAGTGCGCAAGGTTATGAAAATCGCCAAAGAACCGGTATCGCTGGAGGCGCCGGTCGGTGATGAGGAAGATTCGTCACTGGGTGATTTTATTGCCGATGAGAGCGCTTTACAGCCGCTGGATTCAGCGATTCATTCCAATTTGAAAGAAACCTGCACGCGAATTTTATCAAGCCTGACGCCGCGTGAAGAACGCGTCTTGCGGATGCGTTTCGGCATCGGCATGAATACGGATCATACTTTGGAAGAAGTCGGGCAGCAGTTTAACGTTACCCGGGAGCGTATTCGTCAGATTGAGGCTAAGGCTTTGCGCAAGTTGAAACATCCGAGCCGTTCGCGTAAGCTGAGGAGCTTTTTGGATCAATAAGCAAGGCAAAAGTTATAAAGGGGCGGATAACAATCCGCCCTTTTTGTCGGAGTGCGGCAGAACACCTGGTGAGCGAACGGCCGAAAAAACGATAATCCGGAGGGCATAAATTTTGCTTGACTATGGCAGGCTTTTGGCGTATTTTGCAACCAGTCTTTAGAGGACGGGCCCTTAGCTCAGTTGGTTAGAGCCGGCCGCTCATAACGGTCTGGTCGTTGGTTCGAGTCCATCAGGGCCCACCATAATAAAAAACCTCTTCGCAATGGAGAGGTTTTTTTGTTTTAAATTCTCGGGTGCGATTTTAGCATGATTTATTGCCTCTATATCCCTTATTTCTAGGCACTTTCCGATTTTCTATATCTTCACTGTATTGGTGCATTTGTGCGCTGGTCTGGTCGCGTATCTATTTTAAATTTCGTGGTTTGCAAGAAAAAAGATACCGAAAAAGATACTTTTGGTCGGGACAGACCCGACCATTTTTCTCTTAAAACTAAGGCTTTTTATTCCCAAATGTTCGCGTTTCAAAACATCGGTTTTTGTAGCAATAAAAAATTTTTCAAATTATGCCGAACGATTTTCCGATTTTGCGGAGTGTTCCTTAGTGAAACAAGAATTTTAGAAAAGGAGAAATAACATGTTTCACAGAGACAAAAAGCACTACGTTACTGCGGAAATCCGCAAAATTCCGGTTGCCTATCTGCTTAATCTTGAGATGACGGCTTTGGACGAACTTGAAAAGCGCATTGAGGAAGAAGGTAAACGCTCCGAGCTTGCCCGTAAATGGGTGGCCGGTTTAAAGCGTATTAAGCAAACGCTTAAAAAAGGAGGCGGCCATGGAAAATAGAAAAACCTCAATTATCATCTATCCGGCAGACTTCCTTGCTTCTGTGCATAACTTTAAGAAAAGCGAGATTGCAAATTTAATTGTCGCGATATGTGAATTTAATTTATTCGGTGCCACATCAGTAAAATTATCGGAGCTGAATAAAAAAAGATTTGATGCGATTCAACAAGTGATTGCAAATCACAATGAGAAATGGCGTCAAACCTGCGAGATTAACGCACAAAATGCCAAACGCGCGGTCAGCCGTCGCAAAGCGAACGCTAAACGAACGGTCAGCGAAGTTATTGAGTTTTCGTCAACCGGTCGCCAACAGGAGAAGGAGTCGGAGAATGAGAAGGAATCTGATAAGGTTAATGATAAGGATTGTAGAGAAAGAGAGACGGCTCTTGTGGATAACTTGAGCTACATCGGGGCGCCGACAGCTGAAGATGTGTCCGGTTATTGTAATGAAATCGGAATTACGATCGACATACCGGCTTTCATCAGTTGGCACAATGAGCGCGGCTGGAAGCATGGCAAGAAGTGTATTGCGCGTGACTGGCAGAAGGCAGTTCGGCAATGGTATTGCAAAGATAACGAACTTTCCTTGCATGAATTTGAAGTTGCGGTCTTGAAGCGAGAATACGCAAAAGAGCTCAGCAAAGGCGGTGCGTTATGATAACCGTTGAGCAAATCAAACAAGACCTGCAGACTGCGGCATTTGTTGATCGTATGATGCCAAAGATCAGGCCACCGAAAGCCTCAAGCTGGCAATTTGAGATTATCTATTCTCAGCAAGAGATGGATTTGATGGAACGTAAGCCTCCTAAACTTAACCCAACCCCGGAACAAATTGATACATGGGAACGCGTGGTTTTAGACTGGTTTATGATTTTAGAACCGGAGGAACGACGGCTTGCATGGAAGCGAGCCAACCATATTCCTTGGAAATTCTTATGCCGGGAATTCGGTTACGGGCGAGCCGAAATGTGGCGACGGTTTCATCGGGTGTTAATAAAAATTTCCTTTTATCTCAAAGGGAAAAATGTTGGAGACAAAAAAGTATGAGACATTTTTGAATTTTTAGGTTATAAAACCGGATATAATCGGGGGCGATGAATAAATTGCTCCCGATTTGTCATTTTAAAGAGCTGTTTAAGGCTGATTTATCGGGCTTTTAACAACTATTTTGTCGCGACAATTTTTAGCGCGACAAATTCCCAAAAAATTATTATAAAAAAGGTTATAATGCGGTAGGCTTTGTAACCGGAGAATTATTTTTTATTCAAGATTAATCCTAATCGTTTGAAATTACTGTGTTCGTAATGCAACAAATCAAGCAAAATGTTGTCAACATAAAAGCACTTAACATTTTTGCCAAAATTACCTATATTTTTCATTATGATGGTCTAAAGTGTCATTGACAAATTAGCACATGACAATGCAAAGAAAATATGGTAGTTTTTCTGATATAATCGGAAGAAATTGTGTACACAAAAAAGTCGTGGACATTTTCGCCTAAAATGTGGTAATTTCTTGGTATGATCGGGAGGTTCGAGTAACCTCCCGTTTTTCGTGACTATTTGAACTATCTGAACTCTTAATTCGGACTACCGGGGACGGCCTTAAAAAGCCGCCCCCGTTTTTTGTTTTAAATTTCAAACATCAGGGATTAATCATGAATAAAGAGATTTTCAACGGATTTCCGCAGTATATCCGTATCACAATCTGTGCTCAAATCAAAAAATTGTTGTCGACGCCGTACTTTGGCTATGACGACCGGGAAGATATTGCGCAGGACATGCTATGCCACTATTTGTATAAGTTTTACGAAATCCCTGATGCCCCTGAAGCATTAGTGGTGCATGACCTGCGTCAATATGCCTTGCACTTGCTGGACAAACGAAAGCGAACCCGCGTACATTTAACATCCTCATTAGATTCTGATCAATCTGATGGGGATTTTTTTTGCGCCAATTTAAGCACATCTACTGACAATGTTCGGACGTTGATGGCTTATGAGTTTCTTGAAAGAGCCGATACACCGAAACTTAAAAAGGCCATGCGACTTATTATGGAAGGCGAAAGCATTGACTGTGTGTCGCGCACGCTACATATCAGCAAAGAGACGATTTATAAGTTCTTCAAGAGAATGCGAGAACTGTAAATTTGCAATGCCGGCGCGGTGGTAACCAATGGGTCCTTCCTGACGATTTTTCGTATGCGGAGCCGCAAGCCGCGCCGTTTCGCTAGCTGAACAGAAAAATTCCGGCTGGTCGGGTGTTTTGAAAAATAATGCAATATCAAATAGTTATGATATGTTTCAAAAAATCGGGCTGGTCAGATTATAAATCCGGCTGGTCACTTAGGGGTTTGAAAGTGATAAAATATGGGAAGATTGGTATCAATGCGAGAATATGCGCGTATTCGCGGGGTGAACCTGAATGCGGTGCAGACGGCGATAAAGTCCGGGCGTATTCATAAGACGAGAGATGATAAAATTGATGTCGACGAGGCGAACCGGGAGTGGTTTATGAATACCGATCCGGCACAGCAACGCAAACCGGACCCGCTGTTTGAGGCGCAAGGTGGCGTTCGTATGAGCAATATGGGAACCTTTCAGCAGGCAAAGACTGCAGATATTTATTATCGGGCGATGTTGGCTAAGGCCAAGTTGCGAATGTTGACCGGTGAAATGGTTGACCGTAAACGTGCCGGCAATTATGCCTTTAATCTCGGTCGGGCGTTGAGAGATTTGTTTATGAGCTTCTCGGTACGCTACGGTGCCTTAATTGCCGCCGAACTCGGAACCGACGAACACCAAACCTCCGCAATCTTGGACGAGTATATCCGCAAAATGCTCACCGAAAGCCAGGATATTTTAAGCAAGGAGCTGTGAGAGAAATCGGTTTTATTTAAATGGATACCACTTAACACCTAACACAGAGTTATATTCCTCAGTAATATCATCAAGATTTACTGGCGCAGGTTGATATTTATTCACATATAAACAACATATATACAGGCATTGAAAAGAAACCGTAATAGCTAAAAATGCGTCAGGAGTCTCTTGAACAGGTTTGGGGCAATATCTCGGTAGCATTACATAAGGGGAACAGTGTTTATAACTGCAAAATCTTTTATACATATGACATAAATTATCAACTTCAGGATGCCCTTCATTTTTTATGAGCTTATCAGCTATTGTTGATATACTGTTAGCTTGAGGCTTATACCAAGAATTGTAATAATTATCCGAGGTTAATAAAATTTTATCTGTGACTTTTTTACCTTGATATTCTTTTTTGAGTAACCGCTGAACATTTCTTTCCTTTATAAAATTTAGAACTTTTTCTTTTGTGTCCGGATATATTTCAAGACCTTCAAGTTGTTCTATAGCTCCATAATCTATATATTGTTTTATTCTTTCTTCTTTTTCTAGCATCCAAATCAGTTGTATAAGCGCTTCCAACATATGAGACGTTAAAATACAAGCGTTATAGGCATCATCAATTAGCGTTAATACTGCTTTTGAAGAAGATAAAAGCCTCTTATAAAATGAAACTGTAGCTCCTTGTTGTAAATTTGTAGTTTCAAAATTAACGGCTTCTGTCCGTTGTATTAAACGCTCTAATAAAGTTTTATTCGTTTCAAAATCTTCATTCATTACGTATCCTATTATTTATGGTTAAATAGATGGTATATGCTACACATAAAATTTTAACACGTCAAATAGGTAAAAAAAACTAAAAACAAAAAATAGCACCAAACACCTAATTAAAATTTCAATATTTTGCCAAATGAAAACTCCACAAATGGCCGAATAAAAGGACTGTTTTTTCCTTTTTTATTCCCTTTTGTTCCTTTTAAGGGAAATCTTTCTTGCATTATATTTTGGTGTTTATTAGAATAACAGCATTCTTTTTACATGATGGAGAAAAATGATGACGAGTGATATTCTAACCGTTGAAGAAGTGGCTGAGTACCTAAAACTTGCTAAAAAGACTGTCTATAAATTGGCGGCAGAGAAAAAGATACCTGCGTTTCGTGTAGGAAAATTCTGGCGTTTCAAAAAAGCAGAAATTGAAGAATGGATTAAGAATAAATAATGCAAAAATATGTAACCATCAAAAGAGACTAAGACTAAAGGATTATATTATGTTTGAACAGAGTTTTAAGAATATTGATAATGAGTTGCACAAAGATGCCGGTTGTTCAACCGAAATGGATTATATTGAGCAGACTTCGTGGCTATTGTTCTTGAAATATCTGGAAGATTTGGAAAACAATCGGGCAATGGAAGCCGAGCTTAACGGCAAAAAATATACCCCGATTATTGATGAGAATTATACTTGGAGTAGTTGGGCATATCCTAAAACTGCAGATGGCAAGCTTGATTATCACAAAGCTATGACCGGTGATGACTTAGTAAACTTCGTCAGAGATAAGTTATGGCCTTATTTGGCGCATTTTAAGGAATTAGCGGAGGCCGCCGACACTTTGGAATATAAAATCGGAGTTGTTTTCAGCGAATTAAGAAACAAAATCAATGATGGCTATATCCTGCGCACTGTCATCAATATTATGCAGGAAATGCGCTTTCAGACTTCGGAAGAAAAGCACGAGCTTTCTGAACTTTACGAAGGTAAAATTCAAAATATGGGTAACAGCGGGCGCAACGGCGGTGAATATTATACCCCAAGACCACTCATCAGAGCCATTATCAATGTTGTTCAGCCAAAACTTGGTGACAAGATATATGATGGTGCTTGTGGGTCTGCAGGATTCTTGGTTGAAGCGTTTAATTACCTTAAGGAAAGCAAGACTTTAACCGTTAATGAAATGGAAACTTTACAAAAGGAAACTCTTTACGGTAAAGAATTTAAGCCATTGCCATACATTATTGCCATTATGAATATGATTTTACACGGCGTAGAGGCTCCAAACATTATCCGAAAGGATACTCTTTCTGAAAATATTATGGCAGTACAAACGAAAGACCAATTTGATGTGATTTTAGCTAATCCGCCCTTTGGTGCGGCTACAAGTAAATCTGATATTCAAAACTTTCCGATAAAGACAAGTGAAACTGCCTATATGTTTATTCAGCATTTCATCAAATATCTTAAAGCAGGTGGTAACGCCGGTGTGGTTATCAAAAACACTTTTTTGAGTAATGGTGATGCTACAGAGGTTAGAAGAGAACTGTTAGATACTTGTAATTTGTATGCGGTATTAGATTTACCGGCAAAGGTATTCTCTGCCGGAGTTAAGACAGTGGTGCTGTTTTTCAAAAAAGGCGAACCAACCAAGAAAATTTGGTATTATCAGCTAAACCTTGACCGGAACTTAGGTAAAACCAATCCGTTGAATGAAAATGACTTGGCCGATTTCTTAGAGTGCTTCAAAGGGCAAAAAGAAACCGAGAACTCTTGGTTTGTTGATTTGAAAGATGTTAATCCGGACACATTAGATTTATCGGTTAAAAACCCGAATAAGAGTGATGAAGTTGTTTATCGCGAACCGGCAGAGATTATTGCAGAAATAGAAAAACTTGATGCTGAAAGTGCTGACTTGTTAAAGCAGATTAAGGAGTTGTTGTAAATGTACCCTATTGTTTCAATATCAGAATTAGAAAAAACAGGGCGTATACAACTTTTAAGAGGAAGTGGTATATCAAAGAAAGATTTTGACGATGGTGGCAAATTTTTCTGCATACACTACGGTGATTTATACACTTTGTATACGCCAATAATACAAAATGTACTACGTAAAACAAATGTTAATGGAAAAATTAAATCCATAGATGGAGATGTTTTAATTCCTGCTACTACGACAGCCGATGCAATGGGAATTGCAATAGCTAGAGCTCTAGATGAAGAAGGGGTTGTTATTGGTGGCGATATAAACATTGTTAGGACGAGAAATAAAGTTTTATTATCTTCATATTTGTCGTATATGATTAACTTCCCATTGAAACATCAACTAGCGCAGTATGCTAAAGGTGTAAACATTTTGCATCTAAATAATAATGATATTAGAACATTGCGGATTCCTGTTCCATCTATACAAGAACAAAAAGCAATTGTAAGTAAAACTACAGAATTGTTTAACAAAATAGATAAGGTTAAAGCCAATGCCGAGCAAAATCTTAATAATGCCAAAGAGCTGTTTGACGGATATTTAGAAAATATAGTTGCACCAAAAGATAAATTAGGAAAATATATTAAAATAACAACCGGTAAACTTAATTCTAATGCTGCTGTTGAGAATGGTCAATATCCCTTTTTTACTTGTTCTAGGACACCTTTAAAAATAAATAATTTTGCATTTGACTGTGAAGCAATTTTGTTAGCAGGAAATAATGCATCTGGAGATTTTAATGTTAAACATTATAAAGGGAAATTTAATGCCTATCAAAGAACTTATGTAATAACTATACCTGATAAATCAAAATTAAATTATAGGTATCTTTATTTTCAATTATTCAAAGCATTGGCAGAGTTGAAAAAAATGTCGCTAGGTGCAAATACTAAATTTTTAAGAGTAGGAATGATAACCGATTTTATGCTTTCAATGCCAACCATTGAAGAGCAACAAAAAATCGTTGAAAAGCTTGATGCACTACAAGAACAAACCAAGCAACTTGAAGCAATATACACCCAAAAAATCAAAGAATGTGATGAGTTAAAACAATCTATATTGCAAAAAGCATTTAGAGGAGAACTGTGATGGTTTCTGAAGCTGATACCAGAGAAGAACTGATAAACCCTAAGTTGATAGAGTGCGGATGGAAAACCGGCGACAACGTTATTGTTCGTCGGGAATATCCTATCTCTAAAGGTAAAATTATCGGTATGAATGCTCGTGCGCCGAAGCTGAGCGCAGATTACGTTCTTATCTACAAAAATGTTAAATTAGCGGTGGTGGAAGCCAAAAAATCTTCTCGCTCATATACCGATGGTGTGGCGCAAGCCAAACAATATGCCGAACTCTTAAATATTCGCTTTACCTATGCCACCAATGGCACAGATATTTATCAAATAGATATGGAAACCGGCAAGGAACAGCAAGTTAATGCCTACCCATCTCCGGAAGAACTCTGGCAGATGACATACAGTCAAGACAACGAGATATTTAATCTGCTTTCTGCTATTCCGTCAAAAACCGACGGTCAGTTTGAATTGCGCTATTATCAAGAAAATGCTATCAACGCCACGATAAAAGCATTAAGCGAAGGAAAGCCAAGAATTTTATTAACCCTTGCTACCGGAACCGGCAAAACTTGTATTGCTTTTCAGATAGTTTGGAAACTGATGCAGGCAAAGTGGAATATTAAAAACATCGGCGACCGCTTGCCGCGTGTGTTGTTTTTAGCCGACCGGAACATATTAGCCGACCAAGCTTTTAACGCTTTTCAGGCATTTCCGCTGAACTCACTTGCCCGAATTACGCCGTCGGATATTAAGAAAAACGGCAGAGTACCGGATGCGCAAAGCATTTTCTTTACTATTTTCCAAACCTTTATGAGCGGCGAAAAGCCATATTTCGGACAATATCCGAAGGACTTTTTTGACTTAGTTATTATTGATGAATGCCACCGCGGTGGTGCTAATGATGAAAGTAATTGGCGCGAGATTTTGAACTATTTTGATTGCGCCGTTCACTTGGGTTTAACAGCTACGCCAAAACGCAAAGATAACGTTGATACTTATAAGTATTTCGGCGAGCCGGTTTATACATACTCATTAAAACAAGGCATAAATGACGGCTTTTTAACACCGTTTAGGGTTAGAAACCTAAGCACAAACTTTGACGAATATCAGTATAATACCTCTGATGACGTTGACGGGGAAATTGACCCGGAAAAAACTTATAAGGACAATGAGGTATTTATTGTTGATAAAGAGCTTGAGCGGGTTAAAAAGTTTATGGATGAAATCAATCAAAACGATAAAACACTTGTCTTTTGCGCCACACAGACGCACGCCGGTTTAATCAGAGATATGATAAACCAATATAAAACCGCAAGCACTAACCCAAACTATTGTGTGCGCGTGACTGCAGATGATGGCGCACGAGGAGAAATGTTTTTGCGGCAGTTCCAAGATACGTCCAAAACTATTCCGACCATTTTAACCACATCACAAAAGCTCTCGACCGGTGTTGATGCTATTCAGGTGAAAAATATCGTTTTGCTCCGGCCCGTGAACTCGATGATTGAATTTAAGCAGATTATCGGCAGAGGGACCAGAGTTTGTGAAGACAAGGATTATTTCACAATTTATGACTTTGTCGGAGCATCACATAATTTTGAAGATAAAGAATGGGACGGTCCGACAGAATATACCGGAAAACCAGGCACTGGTAATGGTGGCAAAGGCGATCAAGGAGGTAACGGCGGAAATGGCGGCAACGGCAATGGTGGCGAAACTCCGGAACCGAAGAAAATTACTAAAATTAAATTAGGTAAAGGTCGTGAAGTTAAAATTTTTGATGACGGCACCACATTTTATGATAAAGACTTAGGCAAACCTATCAGCGCCAAAGAATTTATTGAAAGACTGGTCGGTCAAATGCCAAACTTCTTCAAGTCAGAAGATGAATTACGCCAAGTATGGCTTGATCCAATAACCAGAAAAACATTGCTCAAACGTTTTGCCGAACGCGGCTACAACCGAGAAACATTTAAGTATATTCAAAAAGCTTTAAATGCCGAAAATAATGATGTGTTTGATGTTTTAAGCTTCTTAGCGGAATTCTGCAATGATATGATGACAAGAAGCGAAAGAGCGGACCAATGCAAGTTTTATGTTATGGATAACTATGCGGCAAGACAGTTCGCCTTTATTGAGTTTGTATTGCAACAATATGTTAAAGAAGGTATTTCAGAGCTCGATGACGAGAGAATTGGTAAACTGGTCAACTTGAAATATGGCTCGCCGATGAACGCCTTGCAGGAACTCGGCAAACCTGATGAAATCCGCTCAATGTTCTGCACCTTCCAACAATATCTGTATAAGAAAGCGGCATAGAGGGACTAAAAATGAAAAAATGCTGTGTAAATTGTGCTTTCTGCGCTAGGTATATAAATAATTCAGCAAATTCTTTGACTGTTGAAGAACATAAACAGGCCCTTAAAGGTAATTTTGATTTTGTTGGTAGAGAGCAAAGAGCTCAAAAAGAATGGTATGGACAATATAAAAAAATCTATGAAGACTTAAGCCGAGGTCTGTATCATGATAAATTGGGTGGTGGTAGAAATGTTATGGAAATAATAACACATTCTACTAGACCTGATGAGTTTCCTGCTGTTGGTTATCCTAATGCGATTGTGGATACATTTAGACTGTCTATGTGTCCAACGGCCCCATATCAAGACTTTCTTGTTTGCTGGCACAATTTGTGGAATTTTCAAGGTAAAGAACAAGAATTTTCTACCCTAAATAACAAAAATAAATGCCTATTTTTCTATCCTTATAATAAAAAAGGTAATAAAAGTTTTGAAGGATGTGAAAAAGAACGCGATGCCTTATTGGCAAAAAGTCGTTTTACAACCACAAACTGGCTTGTAATATTTGGAATAATCGTAACTATCTTAATTTTTGGCATACAAACATGGAATAATAAACAAAGCAATCAACAAAAAACGTCTGTGATAGGGGAAGAAGTTATACAATTAAAAGCGCCGCAAGTAACTCCAAGTGTAGAAAAATTTATACCGAAAAAAAGCGAGAAGAAATGACGACAATACTTGATTTTTGTGATAAATAGGTAATAACATAAAATGTTTAGAAAGACTAATTTTATAGGGTAAGATATGACTAAATATTCTGAATTTGTGGAAGATTACATCCCTTCGTCAATAGAGGAGTATTTTGCAAAGAATTTAGATCCGGAAAGACAAAATATTAGAAAAATACTAAGAAGCATTAATGAAAATGCAGAGAAGATATATTTGGCCGGAGTATATCTATTGCAAATAAAGGATTTCCCGGCAAAACAATCTGTTGTTGCACATTGTTTTAGAGAATTAATAAATGCAATTATTAGAACTGATGAAACATCAATGAAATCACAACTCTTGGAAGCAATAAAAACTATTGAGTTTGTTAAACAAGGACAATCAAACGATGAAGAAATAAAAAAAATTGTAAATAATAAAGATATTTGGGCAAAGTTTAAAGCATTACGAAATGAAAGATCTCAATTGTCTGAAACATTATTATCAATGAATCCTAAGCTTGCTCTTAAAATTGAATCTTCTAACATAGATGAAAGAGAAAAGGCACGAGAATATCTTGATACATTTATTAAGAGTGTTAAAGACGCCAAAGGCGCCATCGACAGTTTAAGACATTTTAATAAAAAATTTCATACCATATCAGATGAAGAGTTATTTAATAATATTCAAATAATTGAAAATTATATAAAACAATTAGAACCACCGCAATATTTAGAAATAAAAGAGGCTTTAGATGTCATCCTGGAAGAAACCAACACAAGAACAGATTAAATTGGTACTAGCTAATCTGAAAGGTAATTTAAAAGAGCAATTTTTTGCTAAATTGGAGAATCCTGAATGGTTTGAAATACTAAAGGAAAAAAATCTTTTATGGTACTCTACAAATACGAATGATTATGGCCAAGAATATAAAGAGTGGGCTGCTTTTCCGTATTTGCTAAAAATAGCCTCGGAAATTCCAGATAAAATTATGCGTTTTATACAACCTATTCTATCTGATATAAAAGCAAATAATATTCCAGAGTGGTGGCTTATTCAGCAAAGCGTTTCTCTATCAACAAAATTACCTGATAGAGATTTTATAGAAATTATGAATGTATACAATGAAAGCCTGAAAAAATTAGATGGATTTGGATGGCAAGATGATGATATTTTAAAACAAGTATTAACGAAATTAAAGACTATAAATAAAACTTTAGCATTAGATATATGTAGAAACTTATTATCTATCAAATTAACAAAAGATAAGTATAGTATAGGAGCTTCTTTTAGTCCATACATTAAAATTGCCAATTCCGGTTATGGTTATGAGCAAATCATTAAAATAGTAAATACTATATTTTCAGATTTTTCAGAAGAATTATTGAATTTATATGTTTCTATAATAGCTAAAGATATGATTGATGGTTTATCTAAAGACGAAATTGATGGCTATTACTATACTGATTATATTCATCGTTCTGCTATCGAAAAACACGTTCAGGATATTTATAAAACAAGTGAGCCGCTATATATCTTAGTGTCTGAAATTAGAGATAGATCCTTTGAATTAATTCAAAATGGAGATGCAAGTAGTAATCAAAAAGTTTTTGATCTTTTAAAAAGTTCAAATTGTCCAACAATGACGAGAATCATACTATACTTATTAAGAGTAAGTGATAGATATAATAATGATTTATTAGTTAAATATCTTACAAATAGATATATTTTTGATGATAGTACATACCACCATGAGTATTATTTACTAATACAGGAGAAATTTAATTTACTTTCTATTGAAAATCAAAAGATTATATTGGATTATATAGATAAAGGACCAAATGGGGAATATTATGAAACAGATGACCAAACTTCATCTAAACAGAAAAAAAGTACATGGCGTTTATACAAATTAACTCCTATCAAAAAATATTTATCTCAAGATATGTTGGATAAATATCGTGCAATATTATACAATGATAAAGGTGAAGAAGTAGAATACAGTAATCATCCTGACATGCTTTTTTGGATGGAAAGTGGATTTATATCTTCACCACTAAATACAGACGAATTGTCAGAAAAAACGGTTGAAGAAATAGTAGCGTTTATTAATTCTTGGAAATCCGATGATATGGTTTCTCATAAAATTGGTTTAGCAGAGGATCTTAGAAATGACTCTATATCAAATCCAAATAAGTATTTAAATTGTTTGGAAAAATTAAAAGCAATTGAAGATCCAACTTATATACACTACATATTATCTGGGTTACGTGATGCGAAAACAATAACAAATGCACAATGGCAAAATATAATTGAATTTAGCCAATGGATAGTTGAACAGAATAGTGTATTTGAAAATCGTAGTAAATTTCATGATGGTGATAGCGATTGGCAAAATGCTAAAGCGGTGGTCGCCGATTTGCTGTCTAAGGCGTTTAGATACAAAGAAAATTTAGAAGATTTTGATGAGAAATATCTTGATAAGGCTTTTAATATATTAAAAAAATTATGTTTTGCAGAAGATAAATATTTAGAAAAGAAAGTAAAAGAAGAGAAAACTGTTAACAATCTAGGAGATTATTTAACATCTGCAATCAATTCATTACACGGAAAGTCAGTGGAAGGATTAGTCCTTTATCTTATTTGGAGTAAAAATAACAATAAGCCATTAGAAGATATTGCTACGGTTATAGATGAATTATTTAAAAATCTTAAGTACCTAGAAACATATGCTATTTTTGCACATATGCTTCCTTGGATACATTATGCATTGCCAACCATAACGGAAAATAATATTGATAACTTATTTCCGGAAGATTCAGAAAAACGCCATTTATTTGAAGCTACTTTTGCAACTTTTGTAGATTATTCACAAGTATATAATGATACGTTTCATTTGCTTAAAAGTAAATTTACATATGTACTTGAAAATCAAATATATTCTAATAATGAACAAACTAAAACAGAAGATTCTCAGGTAAGTAAATTTCTAGCTATATGTTATGGTAGAGGTCTGTTTGATTTGAATTCTGAAATAATTAAATTGTTATTTAACGACCACAACAACTATCAGAAACAGGTGGAATTTATAAATTATATAGGTTTTTCTATGTGGAATAGAGACAACCCAGACCAGATTATAGCGCAAGAAGTTATCAATAGATTTGTTAAACTCTGGGAATGGCTGTTACAAGAAATAAAAGGAAAAGAAATCAAATATACAGAAGTATTATCGCAATTTGAAAGATGGTATCAATGTAATCAATTTGATGAACAGTGGGTAATAGATAACCTTCATAATTTGGTTGTTAGCCATAATGTTCCTATTCAATTATTTATGATTGAGGATAACTTACTAAGAGATTTACCGAAATTTCCGAGAAAAATTTTTGATATCATATCAAAATTAATAATTTCATCAAAACAGCGATTATTTATTTCAAACAAATCATTTATTGAAGAATTAGTTAAATATATCTTTGAAAATGATTTTACAGATGATCCTAAATTAAAATCAGATAAAGATGCTTTCATTAATAAATATCTTGCAAATTGTGAAGGTTGGCAAGTAGATGTGGAAACAGAAAAACTTTCGAAGTATATAGAAACTTAATAATTACTAATTGCGATTTATTCATTTTTATGTTTTTTACTAACCTATTGCTTGTTGGAAATAGGTTGAGGGTTGTCAGGCGTTTTTAGAACATTTGAAGCTGTAATAAATTTTAACAGCTATTTGTAATAGCTAAATTTTACCTTGCAAAAATTAGCTTTGTTAAATAAACTCTGCTTAAATAATAAAAGGACTTCCGTTGATATGAACCGATATTTTTACGCAGATACAATTGAGAACTTTATAAAGAGTGATTCTAACTATATCTTAGGCTCGCTCGTGAGAAACTCACCGTTTGACATTACAGATCTGCAAAGAAATGCATGGGAAGAAGAAATTAATTTGTTGAGTTCCATTCTGCAAAATGAAAAAGGACAAATTATTTTTGAATATGATATTCCCCGGTTGGGCAAACGAATAGATGTTGTTTTACTGATAAGCGGAATTGTTTATGCTTTGGAATTTAAGGTTAACTCTACTGAATATCTGCGTCAAGATATAGAACAGGTATGGGATTACGCTTTGGATTTGAAAAATTTTCATGAAGCTAGCCATAATTTGACGGTTGTTCCGATTTTAATTGCTACAAATGCTAAAGATAGTTCACAAGTTCAGCAATTTAGTCACTATAATGACCTTGTTTTTGAACCTATTTTATGTAATGCGGGTGAACTCAGTAATGTAATTCAAAAAATAAAAGCTCAAAACGTTGTAAATATTGACTTGAGCGATTGGAAAAACAGCCGTTATAAGCCAACACCGACAATTATTCAGGCGGCAAGTTCACTTTATCTAAATCACTCAGTGAAAGATATTACACGTACGGAGGCTTCCGGTCAAAGTTTACAGCAAACAACAGATTTTATCTCTCAAATTATACAATATTCCCGGGATAATCACGAAAAATCTATTTGTTTTGTAACTGGTGTGCCGGGAGCCGGAAAGACCTTAGTAGGCTTAAATGTTGCTGTTCAACAATTCAACCAAGGTGATTTAGCGGTATATCTGTCCGGTAATCAACCGTTGGTAGATGTTTTAACCGAAGCGCTGGCTCGTGATAAGAAAAGACAGGAAAATGAGAAAAATCCAGAAAAGCATTATACACTTACTGAGGCAAGGCGGAATGTAAAATCCTTTATTCAAATTGTGCACCATTACCGTAATACTTCTTTAAGCAAGATTAAAACGCCAATTCGCGATGGAATTTTGGAAATTGATCCAGCAAAAGTTAAAAAGCATCAGGAAGATGGTTATTCAGAAGTTGAGCACGTCGCTATTTTCGATGAAGCTCAACGTGCATGGACACAGCAACAGTTAGCTAACTGGTTATCACGTAAACAGGGAATTAAAGATTTTCCAATGTCTGAACCGGAATTTTTGATTTGGTCATTGGATTTGCGTGAGGATTGGGCTGTCATTATTTGTTTAGTTGGCGGTGGTCAGGAAATTAATACCGGTGAAGCTGGTATTTCTGAATGGTTAAGAGCCATAAATAACAGTTTTTCTAATTGGAATGTTTTTATTTCTGATAAGTTGAGAGATAAAGAATATGCAACGAGAGAAATTGATAGATTGCTTGAGAATAATACTCGTGTTCGAAAGAAATCAGATTTACACCTTGCTGTGTCTATGCGATCATTTCGTGCCGAACAGCTTTCTGAATTTGTTCATGCACTTTTAGCTTCTGATGTAGATGAGAGCAAAAGATTATATGGATCCCTAAAAGATAGATATCCAATAGTTTTAACACGTTCACTGGATAAAGCAAAAGCTTGGCTTAAACAGCAGAAAAGAGGTTCTGAACGTTATGGTATGTTAGTATCATCTCAGGCTCAACGCTTAAGACCTTTATCTATTGATGTTCGTTGCAAACCTGACACAGTACATTGGTTTTTGGATGATATTGATGACATTAGATCATCTTTATTCTTGGAAGATGCCGCTTCGGAATTTGATGTACAGGGGCTAGAATTAGATTGGACATGTATTGTTTGGGATGGAGATTTGCGCCGCGAAGATAATACGTGGGGCAATTATTCATTTACGGGAAATAAGTGGCAAAACATCCGTTCAGAAGAAAGAAAGGCTTTTCAAATCAATGCTTATAGGGTTTTATTAACGCGTGCCAGACAAGGTATGATTATTTGTGTTCCGGAGGGCAATCCAGAAGATGGAACCAGAAATCCAAAATATTATGATGAGACATTTGATTATCTGAAAAGCATCGGATTAGAGGTAATATAATTTTTAGTTTATGTGGAACTTGACTAATGAAAACAACTTCTCAAAATATTTTGAACCTAATAAAAACATCTAATGGCTTAAAAGCATCTGAAATAGCTCAAAAACTTAATCTTGATAAAAATGAAGTGAAAGCTGTTTTGCTAACGGATTTAAAGGATTTATGTTATCAAGATACACGCTATAAATGGTATTTTCATCAAGATGATTCATCTGTTGTAAATAACAAAAAAAATGTAGATACAAAATTATCTAACTTATGTCGTTATTATCTTAATTGTTTGAATATAGAGGATAATAATAGTATTTCAGAGTTTCTTTCAAGCAATTATTCCTTAAAATATATAGAACTTAAAAATCTAGATATTTCGAGTGAAAAAAATATTGATGCTGTAAATTTTTTGCATAAAACTTTATCGACTCCTAATAAAAACATGGTAACCTATGTAGGTTATCCTGTTATGGTAGAAAAGATATTTTCTTCAAAAACTAATAAATCGTATTTAAAAGTTGCTCCTGTATTTTTATTCCCTGTTGAATATAATGCGGGCGAAATAAATGTTTCCTCCATTCCTAGCATAAATAAAGAAGTAATAAAGCAATACAGTACACAAAATTCGGAAGACAATCTGATATATGAAATAATTGAACTTGAAAAACAACTTGGACTGGATATAGTAGACAACGATGTAGAATTGGATGATCTTATTAGTAGGTTGCAACAATTACGTCAATGGGCTTGGAAAGAAGAAATGGATCCTGAAAGCCTTACAAACGAAACACCTATACAAGATATAAATACTGAAGGAATTTATAATCGTGCAATTATAATTGCTACGGAAAAATCTCCATTTACACTAGGGTTGGAAAATGAACTTTCAGAATTATCCAAATTAGATGAAAATGAGTATAAAGGAACCGCTCTTTACGATTGGATAAATTTAAGTAGTTCTGTGGGCAATATAAAGGAAGAAATATCTGATAATATTTTGGAAGTATTACCTCTTAATTCTGAACAAGAACAAGCGGTGCGTACTTCGCTATCATCAAATGTAACAATTGTAACAGGACCTCCGGGAACAGGTAAATCGCAAGTTGTAACAGATTTACTTGTTAATGCGATATGGAAAGGACAAAATGTTTTATTTACAAGTAAAAACAATAAAGCTGTTGATGTAGTAGAAGCTAGATTAAATAATTTAAGCACTAGACCTGTAATGCTTCGTATAAGCGCGACACAGAATAATACAAACATTCTTTCGGTTATAAATACTTTGTTATCTACAACAGTTAATATTCAAGATAAAGTTGATTATGAAAATCTTTCTAAAATTTATTTTGAAGAAGTAAATGTATATGAAAGTTTACGTAATAAAAAAGAAGCGTGTGTTGCTTTAAGAAATAAAATAGACCAATTAGAACAAAGAATTTGCGCTTTTAGAGAGCAATGGCAAAAATATTATCCTGATATTACAAGCAAACAAATTGATAATTTTAATGCATGTTTTAACGTCGTTTCTAGGTGCTTATATAAAACAATAAAAGAAAAGCAAAATTGGTTAATAAAAATATTTTGGCCTATTCTTTTTAAGGCTCGAAAAAATAAGTTTATTAATGCTATTGCTTCATTTAACATAATGGCAGAAAATTATGGTATTAAACAAATACCAGAGAATTTAAATGAGGTAATTTTAAAAGAATATTCTTTGGAATTTGAGGATTGTATCAGCAATATGTATTCTATCATAGAATACCAAGATTTGCTTTCAACACTTGCAACAATGGAAACATTAGAAAATATTGATCGCAAGCTGTGGAACCATAAAAATTCTTTAGCAAAAAAATCTACAATCTTATGGGACAAATGGTTGTTGGCAAGGCCTATAAATATTTCCCCTGCAGAAAGACAAAATATGTCTCGCTTTGTTTCTGCTTTAAAGTTACAGCAAGGAAAGAATATAGGAAATGATCAAAAATTTGCCAAAGAACTCACTAATATGCATAAGTTAGTTGCGAAATTTCTACCTTGTTGGGCAGTTACATCGCTCTCTGCCAAGGGGAGAATACCTTTTTCACCGGCAATATATGATGTACTTGTGATAGATGAAGCAAGTCAGTGTGACATTGCCTCTATGCTACCACTGCTATATCGAACTAAAAGAGTTGTGATAATAGGAGATAACAAACAATTACCCCATATTAGTTCAATTTCTAAAAAACAGGACGTAAATTTATTGCAAAAATATAACGTTGATTATGAGTGGACATATTCATCCAATTCAATTTTTGATCTTGCAAGTATCGTAAATACACCATCCTCTCTTGTTAATTTGTTGGATCATCATAGAAGTTTTGCAGATATTATAGAATTTTCTAATAAAGAATTTTATGAGGGTAAATTAAGAGTTGCAACAGATTATAGAAAATTAAAACTTCCAAAAAATGAGATAGCAGGGGTTAGATGGATTGATATTAAAGGTAAAGTTTTAAAACCATATAATGGAGGAGCTTTCAACAATGCGGAAATCAAACAAATTATAGAGGAATTAAATAGACTAGTCATACAAAATGATTACCAGGGCAGTATAGGTATAGTTACTCCTTTCAGAGCTCAGGCAGATAAGATTAGGGATGCTATTGAAAAATTGCCAGAATTAAAAAATAGATTATATGCGAAAAATGATTTTTTAGTTGATACTGTTCATAAATTTCAAGGGGATGAGAGAGATATAATAATTTTTTCATCAGTAATTTCTCAAAACACTCCATTTGGCGCTATAATTTTCTTAAAAAATACTGGGAACCTTTTTAATGTTGCAATTACTAGAGCTCGTTCGATTTTGATTGTTGTAGGCGATATGGATTATTGTGCACACTGTAATGTACCTTATATGGAACATTTTGTTGAATATACCAATACTTTGGGAAATAAAATATTGCCGTCAGATACAACAATATTTTATCCTGAAACTAGAGATTATCCAGCAGTTCAGAATATTGAGCAAGTTTCTGAGTGGGAAAAATATTTGTATACCAAATTATTTGATGCTGGTATTGCAACATCTCCTCAATATCCCGTTGATAAATATAAGCTGGATTTGGCAATAATTATTAATGATAAAAAGAAGTTAGACATTGAAGTTGATGGTGAAACGTACCATCGTGATTGGAATGGTGAATTATGTTACCGAGATCAATTAAGGAATCAGCGTCTATTTGAATTGGGTTGGGATGTGAAGCGTTTTTGGGTTTACCAAATAAGAGATCAATTACCTTGGTGTATAGAGCAAATTCGTAAGTGGCTTCAATAATGATGCTAAATATGGATTAATATAAATGATCAAAGTTTTGTTTGTATGTTTGGGGAATATTTGTCGGTCGCCGATGGCGCAGTTTGTGTTTAAGCAAATGGTTGAAGAACGCGGTTTGTCCGACCAGTTTGAAATTGATTCTGTCGCTACCGAAAGTTATAACGAGATGTGTCACGCCGGCATTCATCATGGCACGCGCGAGATGTTGAAATCCATGCATGTGCCGTTTGAGGAGCATTATTCTCGGCGCATTCGTCCGCGCGATTATGCTTATTATGACTATATTTTAGCGATGGATGACAGTAACATTGAGGACCTTCAATCGCTCGTCGGTCCGGATACGGAAAACAAAATCCATCGCTTGCTTGATTATACGAATAACCCACGCAACATTCGCGACCCTTGGTATACCGGAAATTTTGATGAGAGTTATTGGGATATTGTTGAGGGATGTCAGGCGTTTTTAGAGCATTTGAAGCTGTAATGAAGATAAGGATTGAATGACATGGATAATACAGTAAGTTTTGCGGAACTAATACTAAAATTTTGGGATACCATATTGAAGTACATATGGCCTCTTTACTTCCGTCATGAAGGATTTGAGATAATTAAAAAGACCTATGGGAAACCCAAAAAAATTTATAAAGATGAAGAAAGATGGTGCTGGAAAGTTCCTTTCTGCCAAACTTTCGATATAGTTGATATGCGTGACCATACATTTAATAGCACAGCTCATTCTTTTGGTTATAGCGCTGAACACATTGTTCCATATAATATCGTAATTGATACACAAGTAGAATTTCGTATAAAGGATCCTTTTGTTATCTATAATTTAAATAATGACTTTACCAAGCAAGTGAACCCATTGTATATTTTTGTTTCAAATCAAGTTCATCAATTATTATCATCGTGTTTTGTTGATTTTAAGGCCTCAGCTTGTCTAGATGTAAATGAATTACAAAATATTATTAATGATAAGGTACATGAATTTAAAAATAGTGATGAAAAATTTTATCAATATATTGAAATAAATAAAATTATCGTCACATCATATGATTACAATATTTCATTGAGACAAATTCAATAATTTGACTAAGATAATTTATTATCATGAGAATATTTTTCTCTAATTGTATTGTATTTATACTTATCGACCATTTGTTCGAGTTTAAATTGTAAACGGTTGAGGCGGTCGCGCGATCTTGTCGGTAGCGGATTACCATAGGCCTTTTTTAGTAAAGTTTCGATTTGAGTTAAAGTTCGGCCGGCGTGATAATAAACCATCACAAAGTTTGTCCGGTTGCTGGGATTAATATCCTTGTATTTGCGCATTTTCATAATTCAATCCCCATGTATCGGCAGTAGCTTGAACCGGACGGGTCAACGTAAAGTGTCGGCTTGCCGGGGCATTGTAAGGCAACTACTTGGCGGTGGTTTTCATCATCATAACCGCCTTTGCCGGATAAAAAGCTGTAATCGTCAAGTGGCGCTCGACACACTGCATCATACCAGACCGGAGGCAAGTTGACCGTTTCTGCAACCCTCACTTCCTCTGCCTGATTGTTATAGCACCGGCATAACTCGATTACTTCGTCAATATCTGAAGGTTTTCGGACCATGTAAATCTTAACTGTTTTCATTGTATTTCCTTTCGTTTAATACAATGAATGCTTGGAAATGGGGCAATATCAAGTACAATATGACGTTTGTCGCACAATTCTTCAAAATTTCAGAGAAATACTGATTTTTTGAGCGGCTGTATTGGGTATACAGTGCGAGGAAAATTGGTGTTTATATGAAATTTTGAAGTTTGCCCTTTGGGTTTGCCTGCAAAAGTGTTCTGCTTTGTCATTAAACTTGAAAATATGCTCTATATTCTCGGCGTTTAACTCCGCGCATAACGCTTTTGCAGAGCAAATGCAACAATGTTATACTGCACTTGGTATTGCCCATCAGTCCAGTGAAATATGATATAATGTTGAATTTATCATAATCCACTTAAATCCACATTTACAATCATTGATTCATCATGATTATTTTGTTTCAGAAACATCACTAAATACCAAGGAAGATAGGTTATTTTCTCGGTTTTTTGGATATTGTCCATACAAAATACAATACCTTTTTTGAGGTTCCATTCCTTAACTTTTAAGGCATTATTAAGTGCGGCGTGTGTTTTATAATCTTTACCTGATTTAATTTCAATCGGCATAACTTCATCATTTTGCTGAACCACAAAGTCCAGCTCTCCTATATTCTTTTTATTAAGATACCGCAATACAAAACCATTGGCTTTTAAAAGTTCGGCAAAGGCATTTTCTAATATTCCGCCCATATTTATAGATAAATTACCCTGTAGTATCTCAAATTGTATATTTTCCAAGCTCATTGCGCATAGTAAGCCGACATCACTCATATAAAGCTTGAACAAACGGCTTTGTTCGTTAATTTTAAGCGGGATCTTTGGCTCTGTCAGATTATAACAAGGCAGAGCAACTCCGGCATCTGAAAGCCAAACAAAAGAATCCTCATAATCACGAAGTCTGGCGTTCTTTTGAACTGATGAGAGCATAAATCGGCGATTTTTATCATCCAGCTGTGATGGTATATTATCAAATATATTGTTAATCATATTTTTGCCGGTGGTAGAATATTTGCTTATATCCTGTCGATATTGGGCAATAATATCTCGTTGAACATTTACGACTTGTCCTATATCATGTGTGTTTATAAATCTTTTGACCACATCAGGCATACCGCCGACAACAATGTAATACTTAAATAGATTAGACATGGTTCGATGAATGGAATCAGTTATAGGTGTCTGTTTTTCATAACATTCATGCAAATAATCAAGCGTTGATGGTTGAACTCCATTGGCAATACAAAATTCTTCAAAATCCATCGGATACATCTGGTATATTTCTTCATACCCCACAGGATAAGATGGAACTTGCTTATATTGAACGCCTAATAATGAGCCTGATTCTATGTAATCAAATCGACCATCATCAACCAAAAACTTAATGGCTGTTCTTGCATTAGGGCATTCTTGTATTTCATCAAGGAATATCAAGGTTTTCCCTTTTTCCAACGACTTTCCGATGAATGCTGTTAAATTCATGATTAAAGTATCGGCGTTCAGATCACCGGAGAAGATATCTTTGGCAGAAGGTGTTGTAATGAAGTTAATTTCTACATAGTGTTTATAATTAGCTTTACCGAACTCACGCACGATATAAGTTTTACCGGCCTGCCGTTGACCGGTTATCAATAAGGCCTTTTTTTTCGGATTAGCCTTCCAAGCTTGCAATATTTTTTCTGCTTTACGATACATTCGCTGTTCCCCAAATATATTATACACATTTTATAAGCTATATTTAACATAAAAATACACAAAATTCAAGAATTATTTTGATAAATTATACACAAAATTTTAAATAAATTCGATTTTAATATACACATTTTTCTTAAATTAGTCTGGTCACCATTTCTTATTTTTGTAATGAAAGCAGGGTTTCGATACGGGAGAAGTGGTGGCCAGATATGGGTAATGGTCCGGACAACTAGAGATACCAATTGTTAGAATAATTCACAAACCGGCGCGAAAGTTATCCGATTTCGCCTTTTAATATCCTATCCACCACCATAATAAAAAACCTCTCACTTGCGGAGAGGTTTTTTATTATGGTAAGAATTGATTGCTTGAACCAACGGGAAGTTGATTTGACTATTGGTCTGAGAAAATTGTTAGTATCCAAATCGGCTAAAGCCTCAAATCCGTTAAAAGCCTTTACACCATTAGACAGAACGGAGTTATCTCCAAATAACTCCGTTCCATCATCAATTTTCCCGTTATTATTAATATCTCTGACCAGCAGGCCATCGTCTTTGCCAACCCAGCCGGTTTTCTCCAAGAAGCCATTGTCATCATGGTCAAAATAAACTCCGGCGTCCGTTCCTAATGTTTCTATACCGTCCCCATCTAAATCTACCACTAACGGTGAACGTACTGTTTCTGCTGTTGAGAAAGATGCGCTTATATTTCTGACAACCGCCTCCAATTCTTCGGTCATATTATCCATAACTTGCCAAATCTTTTTATCTTGATTGTGAACTGCTACGGTTATTTTTCCCCATAAAAATCCCTCATTGATTACCGCTTTTGCAGAATTTGGGATTTCTAATATTTTCATCACAATATTTGTAATAATATTTGCCTTTTTAACATCTTCAGTTGTTATTTCGTCATTTTCGCCATTTTCGCCACTATTGGCGGTTGTCATTAATAATGAGTTATCAACAGAAAAATCAATATCTCTCCAAGTATCAATTACATATTGAAAAATACTTGTAAGATATCCATCGGTTATTAATTCTTCTGAAATCCTATCTTTAGCTGCTATTAAGGAGCTCAAATTTTGCTCTTCAGAAAAATTTCTGGCAAAATTCATAAACTCATCATTTTCTGGTTCATTTTGAATTAAGTCAAAGGCTCCATTTATAAATTCATTAGAGAGCAATTGATTTATTAATGATTGGGATAAATCATAATTTTGTAACATGGATAATAAGGCGTTTCTGAGTTCAGACTGAGTTGTGTAATTCATAACGTTCTCCTTTGAGGTTAATTAAGCATATTTGTCGAAAAATTCACAATCATTAGTTGAGTTGTGACTTCATTATACAAGGCTCCTTCTATATTTCTGATGTTAGGATCTGCTCCTGCTGCTATTAACAACTTTATCGCTTTTGTGTTTCCAACTCCAAAAGCATAAAATAATGGCGTATTCCCCATCGCATCTGTTACATTGACATTAGCACCATTCTTAATAAGATATTCCAATGGTTCTAATGTTATTTCTTCAGCATTCATCGCTGCTAAATGAATAGGAGCTGTTTTCATTCCATTTATATTATTACTATTGATCTTCGCTCCGCTTTTTACTAAATAGCTGATGATTTCCATAAAATAAGGAACCAAATATTTATTTTTTATAACGAAAGATGAATGGATTGTTTCTTTTATTTTTTTTAAATCTTCTTGAGAAATATCTTTGCAAGGCTTAGATATAACCGTTGGAATGTTACACTCTCCTGTTTTCTGGGGTAGGGTATCTAATTTTGAATATATTTCTTGTTCTATGTCATCAGTATGCATTGGAAGAGATACAGCCCAATTTAGAGCTGTCATCGAATTATTTTGGCATGGTATTTTATTAATATCGGCACCAAACGTAACTAAAATTTTTATTTTTTCTAAAGCAAAGGATGGATTTTCATCTGTATGCTTTCCTCTTGCAGAGCTCTTAATGGCTGTAGTTAATAACGTATTACAGTGGTAGACCTTATTAACATCATATCCCGTTTGAATAAGTTTTTTGACATCATCTGGAGTTCCATTCAAAACAATTTCATGCGCCTGCTCATCTGTAATTGTTGTTAATGTATTCTGCGCGTCAGCATATTCATAATTAAAAAATATTAGGGTTAAAATTAAAATAAATACGCTCGTTAGTCTTTTTAAGTTTGTATTCATTCATTCGACTCCTGGTAGTAGTAACAAAAAACTCTGTGCAGTTTTACTGCCCAGAGTTCTTGTAGATTTGTTTGCAAGATTTTTTTATTAAGCTTGGATAAGGCATTGGGAATATCCTTATTGAAATAAATATGACCATATCCTGATACAATAAAATTATCTTGGCAAGAACTTTATTGCAGTTTTTTAGTGCTTTTTATAAAAATTACGGTTTTGGGTATATGTTAATTATTGTTTTTCAATATACTAGGCTGAATAAAATATTTACAAATGATAACTTTGCGAAAAAACTGAAGCACTAATATAAAATTCTTAATTTTCTCCCAAAAGTTTTATGCTATAAAACTAATTGGATAAAATATGATATATTCATTTGATGACTTAGCGTTGAGGTTTGCCTTTTATTACGGAGCCAAACAAATTGGATTTATGGAGCGAAGAATTTTTTGTAGACATTACTAAAAATTTGAGGGCAACGGATAATAAAAGTATCTAGGTTTGGCACATATATCGGTTTGAACTGTATCTGTTAGAGGCCGCTACTTAAAAGCCCCGGTTTAACGCCGGGGTTTTATGCCGCTTGGTGCAGACAAAGTTTGGGCAGTTGTTTTGTTCTTTGAAAGGCTAGGTTATTTTAACCGCATATATAACAGCGGATAGGGATTGCCTTGTTCGTCAAGCTCGCTTCTTTTATAAACGTGAAATCCCATATGTTCGTAAAAGCCTTTGGCCAGAGGGTTTTGTTCGTTGACGGTCAATTCGTTAACGGCGTATTTTTCCATACCGTAACAGATGAGCTTTTTGCCGAGGCCTTTTCCCCGTTCTGCGGGGGCAACAAAAAGCATTTCAAGTTTTTGTTGCTCAATGCCCATAAAGGCAACAGACTGCCGGTTTTTATTTTTGGCGGTGATTAAAAGGGATATGTTTTTCAGGGCATCGGGGACATATTTTTTGATATTTTCGATTTCCTGATCCGACAAGAACAAATGAGTTGCCCGGACGGAGGCTTCCCACATCGCAAGCAGGTGATTGATTAAGGAGGGGGTTCGTCTGTTCACTTCAATTATTTTCATATCCGGTTACGAAAGACTATAATCTTTTCCAGGTACGTTGTTTGTTTTTTTCTTCTTTATCGCGGAAGGCCTGTTCCAGGTCGATATGGTGCATATTGGCAAGGGAGCATATGTAGATGAAAACGTCGGCGAGTTCATCGGCAATGTCTCCGGGATGTGAGCCGGAACCGACGGAGCCGCGTTTGTTGTTTTTGCGGACGGCGGATATCAGTTCGCCGCATTCTTCGGTCAACAGGCAGCACTCGTAAAATTTATCGGTCGTGTTAAAGCCCCGTTCGTTTTTCATTTGCAGAACATAGGTTTGAAAATCGCCCAGAGTAGGATTGTTTTTTAGTTCCAAGGTCATGACGCATCTCTCCGTTATTTGTTTTATGATAATTTATCCGGTTAAAAAATCAATAATATTCGGATTGGGCAATGCCACAAAATTTATGACCGGCCGGCAGAGCCAAAACGCTGATTGCGAAAGGCGGTTGTCAAAAAATTTTTCTTTCTTATATGAAGTTAAGTGTGATTCACTATCCTTTTTATGAAATTTAGTTCGTGGATAAGTGCTAATATTCAAGATATAACGATAAATATGAAAGAAAATGTTAACGGCAACATAAAAAAATATCTGGGAATTCGTATTCGCTCTTTGCGGGAGAATGCCGGCTTGACTCAGGAGGATTTGGCCAGCTTCTGCGATGTGAGCTGGCGAACCATCTCTAATCTGGAGCGGGGACTGGTGGTGCCCGATCTTTTGATGTTGTGTAAGATTGCCAAAAAGTTCAACGTCAGCTTAGATGAGCTTTTAAATATCGAATTACAGCATCATAAGTCTTTGTCAAGGATTGCCGAAGAGAATTTGCTGATAGAGCGGATAAAATCAATGGATGACAAACTGCTGAATTATACTTCGGCTCAGGTTGAGGTTGCGCTTAAGTATTTTTCCGGAGAAAATTGACGATTTTGTGCGGCAGAAGGGCGCTGAGCTCGGCTGTTTCAAATTCATTTAACTGCGCTACCTGAACTAAAATGGCGTTGATGTTATTGTATAATTTTTTGTATTGCGGGGCAGAAGCTTCCTGCTTGAGAGTAACAATATCGCGGTAAATGTCCAAAACCATGTCACAGCGTCTGGTTTGGATACTGTAGAGTTCGTTATATGTCATATTTTTAGTCCTTTGATTAAGTTTTGCTGGTTGACATTAAAGGACGAAAAATTATTTTAGGGAACTGTCTGTTTTTATATTTCGGTTATATAAAAAAGGTTATATAAAAGTTATTCGGAACGGGCGTTTGCTTCTTTGTGCCGTTTCAATCCGTTGATGATGCTCAAAGCTTTGCGTTTGACAAAATCGCGGCCGGCCATGCCGCTTTCGTTTTCCAGCAGAGTTTCCGGACGTTCAATGGAAATGCCGTTTGCCGACGGGGTGAGGTTTCTTTGAATGGTATATAATTCCATATTGCCGACTTTTTTGACCGGAATATCATTCCGGGGAATGAAGCCCGATTTTTGCCAGTAGGGGAGCAGAGATTTGGTACAATAGCCGACGGCTTTGTCATAGCCTTTGTATTCGCAAAAGGCATAGGCATATTCCATAAGCTGAGAGGCTAAGGGTGTTTTGCGGTATTCTTTCCGGCAGCAGAGCCTTTCCAATTTGACAAAGTCGGGGAAAAAACGCGCCCGCACGCAGCCGATGACGTTATCTTTGTCTTTGGCATAAAAATGGGTGCAGCAGACAAAATCATTGCCGTCGAACTCTTTGCCCTCGGGAACACCTTCCTCCTCGACAAATACTTCGCGGCGCAGTTGCATTGCGGCCTGAATTTCTTCGGCCGTTTGGGCAATTTTTATGTCAAAGTCCTGTTTCATAATGCCTGTTTCGTACGTTTTTCTCCTGATTATATTTTCGCTTGACTCGGCCAAGATTAGAATATACTACTTTTATAACTTTGTTATATATTTTCGGCACTGTCTTTGAGAGATTTTAAAAAATGAATATAAAACGGGAAAGCGCGATTATCAGGCAGATGCTGTATTTGCTGGCAACAATCCGCAACGGTAAAATTACCCGGACGGCCGAGGAAAACGGAATTAAGACCTCCAACCTGAGCAGTCTGCTTAAAGATTTGGAAAAGGCTGCCGGCGTGCCGCTTTTGAACCGTAAGAGCGACGGCGTGGAACCGACAACCGCCGGCCGGGAGTTGTATAAACTGGCACGGGAATTTGAAGAAACGCTGCAAAAATTTCGCAATATGCAGAGCCGGATCAAACATAACGAAGAGGTCTATTTGTACCTGCCGCCGAATGTGGAAGTCGCTTTAGATGCTTATGATGATAGGGAATATATAACGGTTGTCGACAGTTTTCATGAAAGTGACGTGGCCATATTGAATGATGCCGCGTCGGTTGATGAGGCGGAAAGCGAGACGACCAGAGTTATTGTGCAAAACAATGTTCTTTTGACGAATTTGTGGATTGTCTGCCGCAAAAAACAAGACGAAAAGGCCGTCAGGCTTTACAGGTTTTTGGTTGATTCCATAATGTGACTGACCAGAGCGTCAATCGGTGCGTCTTTATGGTCTTTGTGCGATACAATCCAAAACGGGTGTGAAATATTGAATTTGATTTTGCTGATTTCAACCAGGCCTTCATTATAACCCGTTTTGGGCAGCAGGCCGATGCCCAAGCCGTCTTTGATAACCTGTACCAGAACCGGTGCCGAATTTGTCTGTACGGCGATATGTTCGGCCGCTTTGATAATCTTTTGCCATTGAGGCCAGACATCGGTGAAGATGCCGCGGTTGCAGATAAGATGATTTTTGCACAAGTCTTCAAGGTTTTGCGGGTAGCCGTAGCGGGCAAGGTAGTCCGGCGAGGCAAAAAGCGCAAAATGCAGGGTGTGTTTGGATATTTTGAATTTTTTGTTTTGCGGCGGTTTTTGATAGAGAATGGCAATGTCGGTTTCGTGAATAAGGCTCGGATTGTCGATTGAGCAGCAAATCTCAATAGATATTTTCGGGTATTTGAGGTAAAATTCCGGCAGACAACCGGAAATATAGCCTGAGGCCAGACCGTCGCCGACCCATAGTCTTAAATTGCCGTGGGCTTTAGAGCGTTTGCTGTACGTGCGGACGCGCTGCAAGATATTTTCAATCTGGCTGGCAATCTCGAATATTTCGCGGCCGTCGCTGGTCAGAACAACGCCGGTTGACAATCTGGTCAGCAGGGGCAGGTTAAGCTCTTCTTCAAGCTGTTTCAGCATATTGGAAAAATTTGACTGTTTGTAGCCGTGTTTACCGGCGGTTTCATTTATTTTTCCGGTTTTGCCGGTTTCTTTGAAACACAAAAGCTCCCGCAAAAGTCTGAGCTCGTCTTTAATCGTCGCCATTTAGTCCAATCCGGTGTATGAAATTTGATTCATATTTTATTGCTTTTAAGGTAAGCTAATACATAAAAGGGCTTTTGTAAATATGAAAAATATCAGATGACGCCGATGCGGTAAATTATTGTCATTTTACGAACCGACAAAATTAATTGCGTCCTTGGTGCTTGAAAATAATCATTTGTTGTGTTAAGGAATCTAAAATAACGATGTTAAGAATTGGATAAAAAACAGGTAACGACGAATGACGGAACGGGTTTTATACCTAGGTATAGACGTTGGCTCGACGACGGTCAAAGCCGTGGTAATCAATGAAAAGGAAGAGGTATTATTCTCAACTTATCAACGGCATATGTCCGAGGTGCGGCAGAAGATTATCGACATCGTCCGCGAGATCTGCCGACAGTTTTCCGGCTACCGTTTTAAGCTCAGTATGACGGGGTCGGGAGCCTTGTCCCTGTGTACAAAACTGAATGTTTCTTTTGTGCAGGAAGTTATTGCTTCCAGCCTCAGTATCAAGAAAATTATTCCCGATGCCGACGTCGTTATCGAGCTTGGCGGCGAAGACGCCAAACTGACGTTTCTGACCAGCGGTACCGACCTCAGAATGAACGAAACCTGCGCCGGCGGTACCGGAGCTTTTATTGACCAGATGGCTTCGTTTTTGAATATGGAAGTTGATGAACTGGACAAGCTGGCGCTGAAATATCATCAGATTTATCCGATAGCATCGCGCTGCGGCGTATTTGCCAAAACCGATATCGTGCCGCTGATTAACGAAGGCTGCGCCAAAAGCGATATTGCCATGTCGATTATGCAGGCCGTGGTGAACCAGTTTATCGGCGGGTTGGCGCGCGGCCGCGAGATTACCGGAAAGGTGGTTTTTCTGGGCGGGCCGCTGGCCTTCTTAAAGTCATTGCGCCAATGTTTCCGGGAGACGCTCAAACTTGATGACGAGCATGCCGTTTTGCCGGAAAAAGCCGAATTGTTTGTTGCGCTGGGAGCGGCGCTGCAGGCTCTGACAAGTTCCGACGAAGCGGTGGAACTGGCCGGCGTGGCGACGGCTTTGGAGCAGCTTGATGAGGAAAACGGAATTCAAAAACTGCCGCCGTTGTTTAAAAACAAGCAGGAAAAAGAAGAGTTTGATGCCAGACACCGCCGGAGCGACGTGGAAAAGTTTCCGCTGGAAGAATATGAGGGCGATGCCTGGTTCGGCATTGACAGCGGCTCAACCACGATTAAGGCCGTTTTGATAGATGATAAAAACCGGCTTTTGTATTCCTATTACGGCTCCAACAACGGCGATCCGTTTCATCTGGCACTGCAGATTTTGACCGAAATTTATCAAAAGGCCAAGCCGGGGTTAAGAATCAGAGCCGCGGCGGCAACCGGCTACGGCAGTGCTCTGCTGAAGGCCGGGCTGAAGCTTGATATTGACGAAGTGGAAACGGTGGCGCATTGTCAGGCGGCAACGTTTTTTGCACCGCAGGCCAGTTTTGTTTTGGATATCGGCGGGCAGGATATCAAATGTATGACGCTTAAAAACGGGACGATTGAAAAAATCGGTCTTAATGAGGCGTGTTCTTCCGGCTGCGGCTCGTTTATCGAAAATTTTGCCAAATCATTGAATATGGATATGCCGGCGTTTGTTGAGGCGGCGCTTAAGGCCAAAAATCCGGTTGACCTCGGCACACGCTGCACGGTGTTTATGAACTCAAAGGTTAAGCAGGCACAGAAAGAAGGGGTTTCGGTCGGCGACATTGCCGCCGGATTGTCATATTCGGTGATTAAAAATGCCTGTTATAAGGTGATTAAAATCAGCGATGTAGCCGAGCTTGGCGATTGTATCGTTGCGCAGGGCGGTTCGTTTTTGAACGATGCGCTGCTGCGGGCTTTGGAAATTCAGGTCGGCAAGCCGGTCGTGCGGCCGGGGCTTTCGGGGCTGATGGGGGCTTTCGGTGCGGCGCTGCTGGCCAAAAAGCGCGGGCCCGAGGACGGGGTGCAGACAAGGTTGATTTCACTGGAGGAAATCGGCCGGCTGAATATCAAAACCACCAATGCCCGTTGTCAGGGGTGTGCCAATCATTGTATGCTGACAATTACGGATTTCGGCAACAGGAAAAAGTTTATTTCCGGCAACAAATGCGAGAAGGGCGCCGGTCTGGCCAAGAGCGACAAGATTAATCTGTGTGCTTATAAATACAAACGGCTGTTTGAGCATTATCAGCCGCTGCCCAAAGAAAAAGCGCCGCGCGGTACGGTCGGAATTCCCCGCGCGCTCAATATGTATGAGGATTATCCGCTGTGGTTTACGCTGCTGACGCATCTCGGTTTCAGGGTGGAGTTGTCGGCGCCGTCGTCAAAAAAAATGTTCTTCAGCGGTTACGGATCCATTCCGTCGCAAACGGTTTGTTATCCCGCCAAGATGGCACACGGGCATATTATGGATTTGATTGCCAAAAACGTCGATTATATCTTTTTTCCCTGTATTCCGAGAGAGCAGCAGGAATTTTCCTCGCAGGTCGACTGCTATAATTGTCCGGTAGTGACCGGGTATCCGGAAGTTTTGGCCAAAAATATTTCCGAACTCGGCGAGAAAGGTATACCGTTTTTTGCGCCGTTTCTGCCATTAGATGAAAAGGTGCTGGCACGGCGGTTGAAGGCGGTGCCGCTGTTTGCCGGATTTTCGGCGCTGCAGCTGAGGATGGCGGTTAAACGTGCGTTCGTTGAGCTCAGGCGGTTTAAGAAAGATATTCGCAACGCCGGGGTCGAGGCGGTTGAGAAACTGCGGCAAAACGGCGAGTTTGGTATTGTACTGGCCGGGCATCCTTATCATATTGATCCGGCGGTCAATCACGGCATACCGGAGCTTATCAACTCCTGCGGATTGTCGGTTTTGACCGAAGATTCGGTGGCGCATCTGCGGCCTAATCCGGAAGCGCTGCGCGTGCGTGACCAATGGACGTATCATTCGCGGCTGTACCGCGCCGGTACGTTTACGGCCGACAGCTCCAATTTGGCAGTGTTGCAGCTGGTGTCGTTCGGCTGCGGGGTTGATGCCATTACGTCTGACCAGCTGGAAGAGATCGTGACCTCCAAAGAGCGGTTGTATGCCCAGATTAAAATTGACGAGGGTGATAATCTGGGACCGGCCAAAATCCGTATCCGCTCGCTGCTGGCGGCGCTTAAGGATATGCAGCAACAGCGGCAGCAGACCGTGAATGGTGTGCAGTCTCAGGTGCCGGTGTTTACCGAGGAAATGAAAAAAACGCATACGATTTTGATTCCACAGCTTTCGCCGATTCATTTTCAGTTTTTGGAAACGGTTTTTGCCAGCGAAGGGTACAAGGTGGATCAGCTGCCGCGGGTGAGCAAAAGCGCGATTGAGCTTGGTTTGAAACATGTGAACAATGATGCGTGTTTTCCGGCAATCGTGGTTATCGGCCAGCTTTTACAGGCTATTCGCGACGAGCATTATGATACCGATAAGATTGCATTGTTGATCTCGCAGACCAGCGGCGGCTGCCGGGCGTCAAATTATGCCGGGTTGCTGCGCCGGGCTTTGGCTCAGTGCGGTATGGGGCATATTCCGGTAATTACGATGAATGTCAGCGGCCGGGCGGTGAATACGGGGTTTGCGCCGGGGCGGAAAATTCTGCTGCGTTCGATTATGGCCGGCTGCTACGGTGATGCACTGATGCGGATGGTCAACAGGGTGACGCCGTATGAGAAAAAGCCGGGCAGTACGCTGAAACTGACGGCCAAGTGGGTTAAAATTATTAAAAAGAATTTGCAGGACGGCGATATCATCAAATTTAACGTCAATATGTTTCGGATGATACGGGCGTTTGACAAACTGCCGCTGAAAGATATTTCCCGCAAGCCGAGGGTGGGGCTGGTCGGCGAGATATTGCTCAAATATCATCCCGACGCTAATAATCAGGCCGCGCGGATTATTGAGCAAGAGGGCGGCGAAGCGGTGGTGCCCGATCTGATGGACTTTATGCTGTACGGGTTTTATGACCATGTCTTTAACTACAAATATCTGCAAGGGTCGTGGAAGGCTTATGCCGTCAGTCTGTTCAGCATTGCCTTTCTGGAGTTTTGCCGCGGATCGATGCGGCTTGGGTTTGCCTTTTCCAAACGGTTTGATCCGCCGGTATTTTTCAAGAATCTGCGCAAAAAAATCCGCGGGCTGATTTCCCTCGGACATCAGACCGGCGAGGGCTGGCTGTTGACGGCCGAGATTATTGAGCTGTTGGAGGCCGGTGTCAATAATGTGTTGTGTATGCAGCCGTTCGGTTGTCTGCCGAATCATATTACCGGCAAGGGATTTATCAAAGAGATTAAAAAGAAATTCCCCAATGCCAATATTATGGCGGTGGACTATGATCCGGGTGCCAGCGAGACCAATCAGGTCAACCGGATTAAACTGATGATGTCGATTTCCAAACAGCAGGAAAAAGATAATTAAATAAAAAAGAGCCTCTTTCAGAGAGGCTCTTTTTTATTTATTCCGCCAGAAGGACTTTAGGTGGTCGGAATGTTTCCAACCCCGTATTTTGCGGCGTTTCCTGATGGTCGGGATAGTATTTCCGACCGCAGCCCCGCCAATATCCGCATACCCGGTAACTGGACAGTCTGCCGTCATTACCCCACCACACAATGTAGTTGCAGCCGTAGCAGTCGGCCGGGTCGGTGATGTTAATCATCGGGGTTGTCAAGAACTCCAAACCTCCCCATAAGACACCGAAGACATTGACGTCGGAATAAACCCATTGCGAGATGACGTCCGCTTTCGGCTCATATAAATCGTAGTCAAATTCATGACGTACGAATTTATATTTTTCGACCAATACGGTGCGCGGAAGAGCATAAAACTCATTTTTGATGACGTTTTGTGCAGCCACGCTGTTTTCATCAAGGGTTACCGAGTGTTCTTCATAGCCGTCAATAACGGTTTTGATGGATTCACCAGGCTTGATCCCAGGCCAGACGCGGATGGGTTCCTGCTTGACGGCAAAATAAATGCCGTGCTTTTTGGCCATCAAGCGTCCGTGTTCGTAAAAGTTTACGAACCGATACTCGACGCCGATTTCGTTGAACAGCCTCTGAGGCATTGCAACAGGGTTACCATTGATTACGGCAACGGCTTTACCATCTTGTACGGTAATGTAATTGCCGTGGAAACTTTCAGCTTCTTTGGGGCTGATTTTGGTGAATACCATTCCGTCAGATGAGCGGAACACTTTGTTGAAACTTTGCATATCTTAATAATTTTGGGCGTTTGTCTCTGATTGCCGTTTTTCCCGTTAGACGGCGAGACATAAATAATATTTATCAGAAAGAATAATATCATGTTTTTGCCTTTATGGCAAGGACAAGTGTCGGCGGAATAATGAGTTTTTCCAGCTTTTGCAGTTGCATCAGAAAAACAAAAGTTTTACATTATTATTCAAAGGAAAAAAGAAAGGAAGACATGCTGCCGCAGGATGAGATATTTAAAAACAAAGCACCGCTTGCAGAGGCTCTGAAAATGTTTGGCTTTGTCCAAGAGAACGGCCGGCTGGTTTACAATGAGCCGGTAGCGGACGGGCAGTTTCGGCTGGAGGTTGCGGTTGACGATGCCGGCAGGATTATGAGCCGGGTATTTGACCGGGATACCGGCGACGAATATGTTTTGTACCGGGCGGAAAGTGCCGCAGGGGCGTTTATCGGCCAGCTGCGGACGGCGTGTCTGGGTATTTTGCAAAAAATCGCCGATAACTGCTGCGTGACAAAAGTTTTTCAAAGTCCGGGTGCGGCGGCGGTTATTCGTTATGCCAAAGAAAAATACGGCGACGAGCCGGAGTTTTTGTGGGAAAAGTTTCCCGGCAATGCCGTTTTGCGCCGTAAGGATACGCAGAAATGGTATGCGGCGTTGTTGAAAACAACGGGCAGCAAAATCGGGCTGGTTAGTGATGAGGCGGTTGAGATTGTTGATTTGCGCATGACACCGGACGATATTGCCGCCAAAGTAGACGGACGGAAATATTTTGCCGGCTATCATATGAACAAAAAGCACTGGGTTACCCTGTTGCTGGACGGCTCTGTGCCGGAAGCGGAACTTCTGGCATTGATTGATGCCAGTTATGAACTGGCGCGTAAATAAAGTTGTTTATTGCAAAAAAAACTCCGCGGTAAAGCGGAGTTTTTTTGCAAAGACTGTCCTTATTCTTCTTCGGAAACCGGAGTTTCGCCGCCAATCATCTCCGAGCTTAAATGGCCGGCATCGGCTTTGATTTTGTTTTCGATTTCCAAAGCAATATCCGGATGCTCTTTAAGGAAGATTTTGGCGTTTTCGCGTCCCTGGCCGATTTTGTCACCGTTGTAGGAAAACCAGGCGCCGGATTTTTCGATAACATTGGCTTTAACGCCGAGGTCCACCAGTTCTCCGGTTTTGGAAATGCCTTCGCCGTACATAATGTCAAAATCAACAACTTTGAACGGAGGCGCAACTTTGTTTTTGACAACTTTAACACGGGTTTGCGAACCGATAATGTCTTCTTTGTCTTTGATTTTGCCGATACCGCGGATATCCAGACGGACAGAGGCATAAAACTTCAGGGCATTGCCGCCGGTGGTGGTTTCGGGATTGCCGAACATAACGCCGATTTTCATGCGAATCTGGTTGATGAAAATAACCAGAGTATTGGAACGGGCAATGGTTGACGTCAGTTTGCGGAGAGCCTGGCTCATCAGGCGGGCCTGCAGTCCCATATGGGAATCGCCCATTTCGCCTTCAAGTTCTGCCTTGGGAACCAGTGCGGCAACCGAATCGACGACCAGGACGTCAATTGCTCCGGAACGAACCAGCGTATCGGCGATTTCAAGAGCCTGTTCGCCGGCATCTGGCTGCGAGATCAACAGGTTTTCCAAATCAACGCCGATTTTTTTGGCATAAGACGGATCCAGCGCGTGTTCGGCATCAATAAAAGCGCAGGTGCCGCCTTTTTTCTGAGCCTGGGCAATGACGCTTAAGGCCAGGGTTGTTTTACCGGAACTTTCGGGACCGTAAATCTCGACAATACGGCCGCGCGGCAGACCGCCGATACCCAGAGCCATATCAAGGCCGAGCGACCCGGTTGAGATACCCTCAATGTCCGCATGGGCGTTGTCCTGCCCCATTCTCATGATTGAGCCTTTGCCGAAAGCCTTTTCAATCTGGCTTAAGGCGGCGTCAAGTGCTTTTTCTTTATCCATTCGTCCACTCCGTTGTGAAATTAAATTTTAGAATCGTTATACCATAATATGTTCTAATTATGTTCTTTTGGCAAGAGTTTTTTTCGTCTGACGTGCATTTTTTGTTCCGCCGGCGTTTTTTTCTTTGTTTTTTCGACTTCTTTTAAATGCTCGCCGTCTTTATATTCGCCGAGAGCCGCCGTGATGGCCGCACCGAAGATGACGACCGCCCAGCTTAAATACAGCCATAAAAGCAGCAGCGGAATGGCGGCCATGGCACCGTAAAGCGTGGCATAGACGACCGACGAGGCAATAAAGGTACTGAAAATTTTGCGCATGATATAAATGCCAGCCAGGGCAATCAAGGCGCCCCAGAAAGCGTGCATAAAACGGACTTTTTTGTTCGGGACCAGAATATAAACCAGCATCAGGGTCAGCAGGGTGAAAAGTCCCGGAAGCATCAGCTGTACCACCGGGCCGACACCGTATTCTTCGGGAAAAAGCTTTTGCAGCGTGAAAAAATACCCTTTGAGCGATACGCCGACACCGTAAAGCAGCGGGCCTAAGGTTATGACCGTCCAGTAAAGGGTGATTTTGGTTTTGATGCTGCGGGGTTTGTAAACCTTAAAAATATAGTTGAAGGAATTTTCGATCGTTGACAGCAGCAAAATAGCGGTAACGGTAATGCCGATGACGCCGATGGTGGTCAGTTTGGCGGTGGCGGAGATAAATTCGTTGAAATACTGGGTGATTTCCTGGCCGATGGCCGGAACAAGATTTTGAATTAGGGTTTCCTGCAGCTGGTTTCTGATGTCGCTGAATACGGGAAAAGCTGAAAATATCGCCAGGCTGATAGCAAATAAGGGTACAATCGCAATCAGGGAGGTATAGCTTAAAGACGACGCCACCCGCAAAATATTGTCCGTTTGAATCCGAGAGGCGATAAAACGGAAAAACTCTTTGGCGGCAGTCAGACGTTCGGTGATTTTGGCATAATTAAAATTCATGTTTGTCCTTACCTCCAAAAAAGGTGTTTACAAATTTATGCAAATTTTATAGAAGTTTACACTATATTGCAAGAGTGTAAAAACTCTGTTGTGTATTGTGGGCAATATGTGTTGTGTGGAATTAAATTATAAGGACTTGAACCGATGTCAAAACCTTTGATGGAAGGCAAAAAAGGCCTGATTATGGGGCTTGCCAACGATAAATCAATTGCCTGGGGCATTGCCCAGGCGCTTAATGAGCACGGTGCGCAGCTGGCGATTTCGTATCAGAACGAGGCTTTGGAAAAACGCGTGAAGCCGCTGGCCGCACAATTGGACAAAGAACCGCTGCTGCTGCAATGCGATGTTTCGGACAGTGCCAGTATGGAGGCTTGTTTTAACGAACTGGCCGCCAAATGGGGCAAGATAGATTTTTTGGTGCATGCGATTGCGTTTTCGGATAAAAATCAGCTGCGCGGCCGCACAATCGACACCACTCGTGACAATTTTGCCATGACTATGAATATCTCCTGCTTTTCATTTTTGGAAGCCTGCAAATATGCTTCACCGATTATCAATGAAGGCGGCGCGGTGGTTACGCTGACTTATATGGGTTCGGAAAGAGTGTTGCCGAATTATAATATTATGGGCGTGGCCAAGGCGGCTTTGGAAGCTGCCGTCAGATATGCGGCAATGGATATGGGCGAACAGGGTGTGCGGGTTAATGCCATTTCGGCCGGACCGGTCAAAACCCTGGCGGCTTCGGGAATCGGCGATTTCAGAAAAATGTTGCATTGGAATGCTCTTAATTCGGCGCTGGAACGCAACGTGACGCCGGAGGAGGTCGGAATGGCGGCTTTAGGCTTGTTGTCCGACTGCGGTACCTGCATTACCGGCGAAGTGCTGCATGTTGACTGCGGCTATCATATTCAGGGAATGCTCAGGATGAAAAACATTGAGCAGAATGTTGAGGTTTTAACCGAAGGATAACAAATGGCGAAAAAAACGGCAGAAGTTTTGACCGTGTCGCGGCATACCGCCGTAAAAATCCTGTTAAAGTCCGTCATCTGGGCTTTTGCGCTGTTCGGGCTTTTGTTTATTTTGCTGCTAGCGGTGCTGTTCGGGCTTTTGCGTGTTGATGTCGGCGGTGCGGCGGCACCTCTGCCGGAAAAAATCGTTTTGCAAATTGACTTTGACGCGGCGCTTGCCGAAACCCGTCAGGACAGTCTGATGACCGGGCTTTACGGCGGCAGCGGGGCGTCATTTTTTGAACTGAGTCAGGTTATTGCCGCTGCCGGCGCCGATGACAGGGTGGCGGCAATTGCCGGGCGGGTAGGAATCTCGGATTTGAGTTTGGCACAGGTTCAGGAACTGCGGTCATTGATTAAACAGTTTCGCGCCGGTGGTAAAAAGGCTTATTTGTTTTCGGACGGTTTCGGTGCGTTCGGCGGCGGTACGGCCGAATATTATCTGGCGTCGGCTTTTGATGAAATCATTATGCAGCCGAGAAGTGAGGCCGGAATTACCGGAATCGGCATTGAAATGCCGTTTCTGCGCCGGCTGCTGGATAAGGTCGGCATTATGCCGGAATTTTATGCCCGTTATGAATATAAAAATGCTTTTGCCTCGTTTACCGACATATCGATGACGGCTCTGATGAAAAAAGAGCTTGAACGGCTGGGCGGCGACTTGTTTAATCAGGTGGTGGCGGATATTGCCGCCGACCGGGGTATTGAGCCGGATAGGCTGACGCGTCTTATTGACGAGGCGCCTTTAGATGCCGGCCGGGCGTTGCGGGAAAAGCTGATTGACAAAACGGAATATCAGGAAGAAATGCTGGCGCGGCTGGAAAAAGAATATGATGCCGGCCGGGCAGACTGGACGGATTATCTGACCGCACTGCGGCCGGTCGGAAAAGGCGCGCCGGTGATTGCCTTGATTGTTCTTGAGGGCGAGATTGCTGCCGGCGACAGTATTCTGCCTTCGTGGGAGGGAGAGCCGGTTGCCGGTGCGGCAAGTTTTATTTCCCAGCTGCAGGATATTGCCGAAATTGATAAGCTGAAAGCACTGGTGGTGCGGATTGATTCGCCCGGCGGCAGTTATACCGCGGCCGATGCCATGCGGCAGGCTCTGGCTGATTTTAAGGAAAAAACGGGTGTCCCCGTTGTTGTGTCAATGTCGTCGTATGCGGCCTCCGGCGGTTATTTTGCCGCATTGCCTGCCGACAAAATTTTGGCGCAGCCGGCCACTTTGACCGCCTCAATCGGTGTGTTGGGCGGCAAACCGGTGTTGTCAGGATTGTGGGATAAAATAGGCGTCAGCTGGGACGGTGTTTATTTCGGTAGCAATGCCGGGGTTTTGAGTTTGAACAGGCCCTTTAATGCGGCGGAAAAGAAAGCGTTTAACCGTTCGCTGGATAATGTATATCAGGACTTTACCGCCAAAGTTGCCGCGGCAAGGCATATTGAACCGGAGGCCTTGGACAGGCTGGCGCGCGGGCGGGTTTTCAGCGGCCGGCAGGCAGCGGAAAACGGACTGATTGATGCTTTGGGCGGATACAAGGAAGCTTTTGTTGAAGCCATGAGGTTGGCCGAAATTGATATAAATACGCCGGTGCGCGTTGAGGTATTTCCGCGGCCGAAAACCATGCAGGAAAAAATTGCCGAATTGATGACTGCCGCGCCTTTGGTTTCGGCCGGTAAGTTGAAAATGCAAATCGGGCTTGATAAACATACTTTTAATGTGCTAAAACGGCTGAAGTATGACGCGGTGATGCCGCCGTTGGAAATTCAATATTAAAAAGGAAACAAAATGTCTGTGGATACGCAAACGGTTAAACGAATCGCTTTTTTGGCGCGGTTGAAGATCGAAGATGATAAAATTGCCGCGGCGGAAGAGGAGTTTAATAAAATTCTGCAATGGGTTGACCAGCTGAAAGAGGTTGATACTTCGGCGGTCGAGCCATTGGTTTCGGTTAACGAGAATTTTTTGGAAATGCGCCGGGACGAGGTTACCGAAGGCAATCAGGCCGAGGAAATTCTGGCAAATGCGCCGATGAAGGAATACGGCTATTTTGCGGTGCCGAAGGTGGTTGAGTAAAAATCCCGCAGCGGTATTGTTATCGGAAATTGACGAGCGGTAATTTATAAATTGGAAAAGAAAAATGACGGATTTAACGGAACTGACGATTGCTGAAGCCAGAGAAGGCTTGAGAAACAAAGAATTTACGGCGACGGAGCTGACGGAAAGCTATATTCAAAATATGGAAAAAAAACGCCCGCTGAACGCGTATGTCTGTGAAACGCCGGAACAGGCGCTGGAACGGGCCAAAGCCAGCCAGAGCAGAATTGAGGCCGGCAGCGGCGGGGATTTGGAAGGTATTCCTTTGGGGATTAAAGACCTGTTTTGTACCAAAGGCATTGCGACGACGGCCTGCTCCAAAATTTTGCAGGGTTTTATACCGCCGTACGAATCAACGGTGACGGCAAAACTGCTGGCGGCAGGTGCCAATTTTCTGGGCAAACTGAACCTTGACGAGTTTGCCATGGGCGGCAGTAATGAAACCTCGGCTTTCGGGCCGGCGGTTAACCCGTGGAGCAAAGATGTGCCACTGGTTGCCGGCGGTTCATCCGGCGGATCGGCCGCGGCGGTGGCGGCCGGAATGTGTGCGGCAGCAACCGGAACCGATACCGGCGGATCTATTCGTCAGCCGTCTGCTTTTTGCGGTGTTACCGGCATTAAGCCGACTTACGGTCGGTGTTCGCGTTACGGGATTATCGCTTTTGCGTCGTCATTGGATCAGGCGGGGCCGATAGCCAAAGATGTGCGCGATTGTGCGATTATGCTCAAAGTGATGGCCGGACATGACGCCAAAGATGCTACCTCGGCCAAAAATGCGGTGCCAGATTTTGAACAAGCGCTCGGCGGTGATATCCGCGGTTTGCGTATTGGTATTCCCAAAGAATATCGTCCGGCGGGGTTGAATGAAGAAATCGCCGCTTATTGGGATAAAGCTGCGGCCATGCTGAAAGACAAAGGTGCCGAGATTGTCGAAATCTCGTTGCCGCATACCAAATATGCGCTGGCGGCTTATTATATCATTGCGCCGGCGGAGGCCTCAAGCAATCTGGCCAGATATGACGGTTTGCGTTACGGCAACCGGGTGGACGGTGCACATCTTGACGATATGTATATTAATTCGCGCACGGCGGGTTTCGGTGCCGAGGTTAAACGCCGTATCATGATCGGGACTTATGTATTGTCGGCCGGGTACTATGACGCTTATTATCTGAAGGCGCAAAAAGTCCGCCGCCTGATTCGCGACGACTTTGTTAAAGCTTTTGCAAGCTGCGATGTTATTTTGACACCGACGGCGCCGACGGCAGCGTTTGCCATCGGTGATGAGACTATGAGCCAAGATCCGATTAATATGTGGCTGAACGATGTTTTTACGGTTTCGGTTTCGCTGGCAGGACTGCCGGCAATGAGTTTGCCGATCGGATTGAACAAGGACGGACTGCCGCTCGGAATGCAGATTATCGGTCGGGCGTTTGATGAAGAGACGGTTTTCAAAGCGGCGTCGGCTTTGGAAAAACAGGCCGGTTTTAAGGGAGTAAAGTAAAATGAGCGGAATGATTATCAACGGCAAAACCGGCGACTGGGAAGTTATCTGCGGATTGGAAATCCACTGCCAGATTATTTCAAAATCAAAGATGTTTTCCGGGGCTTCAACGCATTATGGTTCGGACGTCAATCAGAATGTGTCGTTTATTGACGCCGGTATGCCGGGAATGCTGCCGAGCCTGAATGAAGAATGTGTGCGGCAGGCGGTGAAGACCGGTTTGGGGCTGAATGCCAAAATAAACCGGTATTCGGCTTTTGCCCGCAAGAATTATTTTTATGCCGATTTGCCGCAGGGGTATCAGATTACGCAGTTTCAGTATCCGATTGTCGGCGAAGGCTTTGTTAAAATCGAGCTTGAGGACGGGACGAGCAAAAATATCGGCATTGAACGGCTGCATATTGAGCAGGACGCCGGAAAGTCAATTCATGACATATCGCCGACCAAAACGTTTATTGATTTGAATCGTGCCGGCGTGGGACTGATGGAAATCGTGACCAAACCGGATTTTCGGGCGCCGGAGGAAGCAGGGGCGTTTTTGCGCAAACTGCGTTCAATCGTACGGTATCTCGGAACCTGCGACGGCAATATGGATGAAGGCTCCATGCGTTGTGATGTCAATGTTTCGGTGCGTAAAGTCGGCGAGACGGAATTCAGAACCCGCAACGAGATGAAGAACGTCAACTCGGTTAAATTCGTGATGCAGGCAATCGAATCCGAAGCCAGACGCCATGTTGAAGTTTATGAAAGCGGCGGAAAAATCGAGCAGGAAACCCGCCAGTTTGATCCGTCGAGCGGCAAAACGAAAGTGATGCGCAAGAAAGAGTTTGCCCATGATTATCGTTATTTTCCGGAGCCGGATCTTTTACCGCTGCGTTTAAGCGACGAATTTGTCGAAGAAGTGCGGCGCGGTATGGTCGAACTGCCGGATGCCAAAAAAGAGCGGTTTGTCAAAGAGTTGGGACTGACGCCGTATGATGCCGCGGTGATTTGTGAAAATAAAGAGATGGCGGACTTTTTTGAAAAAGCGGCCAAAGGGCATGACGCCAAAAAGGTGGCCAACTGGCTAATGGGCGACTTTTTTGCCATGTTGAACGAGAAACATCTGGAGCTGGCGGAATCACCGGTTTCGGCAGAAAATCTCGGTAATTTGGTCGAGCTGGTCTCGCAAAACGTCATTAACGGCAAAACAGCCAAAGATGTCTTTGCCATTATGGCGGAAACCGGTGAAAATCCGGAAAAAATTGTTGAGGAACGCGGGCTGAAACAGGTTACCGATACCGGAGCGATTGAAAAAGTGATTGACGAAGTATTGGCGGCCAGTCCGGATAACGTGGCAGCTTATCGCGGCGGCAAAACGGCGCTGATGGGCTGGTTTGTCGGACAGGTAATGAAGGCCAGCGGCGGCAAGGCGAATCCGGGAATGGTCAACCAACTGCTGAAACAAAAGCTGGGATAAAGCTAAAAAGGCGGTGGATATGGTTTTCCGCCGCTTTAGCGTCTAATAAGCGATGATACAACGAACGTACCTGCTGCTTGTTTTATCAATACCGGTTGTATAGCCTCCGTCCATCTCAACAATCAAGGCGCTATTACTGGCATTTTCATTGGAAGACCAATAGTAATCGTCGCGGGATAGTTCTTGACGACCGGCGGCTTTTAGACTGGAACTGAGGATAAACTTGTTGTCGTTTATAGGATGTAATTCACTGGCACTGGGTAAAAACCAAGTGCCTTTGGCTACCCCGCCGTCGGTTTTATTGTAACAATATCCAGCGGCATAATCTGATCCTGTTCCCAATGCTGAAACAATTTTTTTGGTATTGTCCTTGCCATTGATGTTGCAGGTGGTGTAGTTGGAAGAAGTACAATTGCTTAAGGCCGTTATATCTGTTGTTTTGTTGCTCCATTTAAGCTTGATATCATTAAGAGCAATTGCTTGTTTTTTTGAGGCATCAGATACTATGCCTATGGCTGTTTTATCAGAAGGTATATTGTCATAACATTTGAGATCGTCGTACAAAATCGCACCGACGGTGCAAGTTACCGGGATGTAAAGAGATTTTGGGGTGCGACAAAAAACCTTGGTTATGTCAGACGGGCATTTGAGCATTGCTTGGTCTTCACATTGGTCGGCGGTGTAGGCATATCCCAATTCATCACAGGTTGGCGGCACCGCGCAGTTAATGGCAGCATAAGCAGAACCGCTTAATCCGATTAACGCCGCACCGGTTAGTAATAAATATTTCCTCATCGCTTTTCTCCTTTTCTCTGCCGCAGCAAAATGTTCGTTTTTTTGCATCGGTACAACTTAAAAATAAAGGAGCCTGCTTATGAAAAAACTTATTTTATCCTGCAGCCTGATGGCTTTAGCCCTGCCGGCCTATGCCGCCGATACCATCAACTGTGCCACCCTGCCGAGCTGCGATGATCTGGGGTACACCGAAAACGCCGACGACTGTGTAGGACGAAAACTGCTCTGTCCTTTTGACAAGACCTAGGCCGCCTGCCTTGAATCGCCTCAGGTCGGTGATTTGAAATATTCGGTCTCGAATGGGGATACAACTCCTGAAAATATTTCTTATGGGTATTCTTATGCTCATGAAGGCTGGCTGCCTTGTGACGGTAAACAATATAAAACTACTGATTATCCCAAACTCTATGCCCTCATCGGAGAAAACTATTGTCATAAATATACGTCGCGCACCGATAAAAATAGTACTACCAGCAGTTGTAAGGCTGGTTACTTTGCCGTGCCGGATTATCGCGGATTTTATCTCAGAGGAATGACTACTTATCTATCTTCCAGCAATACCGTCGGTGCTCCGAGTTCTTCTTACGGTTATGCTCTTTACTATAAAGGCGATACAGGTCTAGTTGCCGATCCCTTTACGCCTCAGTATGAAAGATTGCCGAATATTTCCGGAACCTTAGCCGCTCGAGGTGCTGTTGCCTGGCAGAACCCTAGCGGTGTTTTTTCGTTAAGTGGAAGCACAGCTGCACAAGCAGCTGGAGGAGGTTCGTCAGATCAAGTACAGCTTAATTTTAGTGCTTCAAGATCAAATACTATTTATGACGGCAACCATGTCCGGTCGGCACATTACGGGGCTTATATCTACATTTATGCCGGAGAATAAGAGAAAGAAAAAAAGCTTGCAATCTGTGAATTTTGTGTTATACAAAAGCAGCCCGGATGAGGGAGCTTTTTTCTCCGGCCGGGCGAATCGTGTTAATTTGATAATTTCGTGGGAGACCGGCCATCGTCTTGTTTACCACGAAACCTAAACAAAAAAGGTGATGAAATGGCTAAGTCTAAAAAACAAATTTTAGGTTTAATCAAGCTTCAGATCCCTGCCGGAAAGGCTAACCCGTCTCCTCCGGTTGGTCCGGCTCTGGGTCAGAAAGGCTTGAATATTATGGAATTTTGCAAAGCATTTAATGCGGCTACCCAGAAACTGGAACCGGGTATTCCGGTACCGGTTATTATTACGGCGTATGAGGATAAGTCCTTTACGTTTGTAACCAAACTGCCGCCGGTCGCTTATTATCTGAAAAAAGCTGCCGGTCTGCAGTCCGCTTCCAAAGAGCCGGGTAAAGTTGTTGCCGGCCAGGTTACGATTGCCCAGGTTAAGGAAATCGCCGAAACCAAACTGCCGGATCTGAATTGTTCGACGGTTGAGGCTGCCATGAATATGGTCAAAGGGCAGGCTGTTTCGATGGGCATTAAGGTTGTGGAGTAAGCCGATGGGAAAAAGAATTGTAAATGCTTATAAAAATCTGGACAAGAATCAGGTTTATTCTTTGAAAGATGCCGTAAAAATCGTTAAAGAAAACGCCAAAGCCAAATTTGACGAAACGATTGATATTGCCGTTAACCTTGGTGTTGATCCGAAATATGCCGATCAGATGGTCAGAGGTGTCTGCTCTCTGCCGCACGGAACGGGAAAAACGGTTCGCGTTGCCGTTTTGGCTCAGGGCGAAAAGGCTGATCAGGCCAAAGCTGCCGGTGCCGATATTGTCGGTGCGGAGAATCTGATTGATTCCATTCTGGCCGGTAAGATTGAATTTGACCGGATGATTGCCACTCCGGATATGATGGGTATGGCCGGTAAGGTTGCCCGTGTCCTGGGACCGAAAGGCCTGATGCCGAACCCGAAACTCGGTACGGTTACGACCGATGTTGAAGGTGCGGTTAAAAAAGCCAAGGCCGGTGAAGTTCAGTATCGTGTTGAGAAGAACGGTATCGTTCATGCGGGAATCGGCAAAGCCAGCTTCTCGGAAGATCAGATTTACGAGAACTCCAAGGCTTTTATTGACGCGATTGTCAAGGCCAAACCGCAAGGTGTTAAAGGTACTTATATGAAGAGAATAGCTTTGAGCTCGACCATGGGTGTCGGTGTTAAAGTTGATTTGACTTCTTTGTAAGGGTACTTTTGTTAAATTTTGAAAGGGTCCGGAGCTTTGGTTTCGGATCTTTTTTTGGTCTGATGGGTGTTTTTGTGCCGGAAAGGATAAAAAATGCTTGACTCCGGCGGCAATATCGTTTAAGTAACGCTTACAAGAACGGATATTTATCCGTTTGACCTGTCCAAGACTGCAGGTGGTTGTTGAAAAAATGAGGGAGGTTTTCCCGATAATATCAGCCATCTTAAATATCCTGCACAGACGGAGTAAGTGAGATTTTTTTATAAATCAATTTTTTCTCCTGGGCAGATTTAAGGTCCCGTCAAGAGGACGCCGGGAGAGAGAAAACTTTTCCTCCCGTTTGCAAATCTTGGCGGATGTGTTAAAAAGCAGCATATTCCGGGGTTTCCCGGTGTATGCAGAATTTGGAGACAACAAGTGAACCGCGAAGAAAAAGCACAATTGCTGGCTGAGCTTAATGAATTGTTCAATAATTCGGAAGTCGTTGTCATTTCTCATTATAAGGGACTGACGGTTGAAGAAGTTTCCGAACTGCGCAACAATATCAGAAAAGCCGGTGCCGGCTTCAGAGTCACTAAAAACCGGATTACTCGTCTTGCTCTTAAAGGCACCAAATTTGAAGCTCTGGCCGATTTGTTTGTCGGACCGACGGCAATTGCGTTTGCCAATGATCCGATTTCGGCCTGCAAAGTTTGTGTCGAATTTGCCAAAACCAACGAAAAGCTGATTGTTATGGGCGGTGCGATGGGATCGGGCGTTCTCTCGGTTGATGAGATTAAACGTCTGGCTTCTCTGCCGTCGATGGACGAACTCAGAGCCAAGATCATCGGCCTGTTGCAGGCTCCCGGTGCTCAGTTGGCACGGGTTACCAAGGCTTATTCGGAGAAGGGCGAAGCCGCATAACGTTATCCGCGTTTTTTGAATTTAATTTGTTAATTTATTTGATGGAGAAAAAAAATGGCCGATTTAGCCAAATTAGTTGATGAATTGTCAGCCCTGACCGTTATGGAAGCTGCTGACCTGTCCAAAATGTTGGAAGAAAAATGGGGCGTTTCCGCCGCTGCTGCCGTAGCCGTTGCTGCCGGCGGTGCTGCCGGTGGTGCTGCCGCTGCCGAAGAAAAAGATGAATTTGATGTTGTTTTGGCCGAAGCCGGTGCTAACAAGATCAACGTCATTAAAGAAGTTCGTACCATTACCGGTCTGGGTCTGAAAGAAGCCAAAGATCTGGTTGACGGTGCTCCGAAGACCATTAAAGAAGGCGTTGCCAAGGCTGAAGCCGAAGAAATGAAGAAGAAACTGGAAGAAGCCGGCGCCAAGGTTGAATTGAAGTAATTTACGTTGCTTTGATTTTTGTAAACCGCAGAACAATAAATTGTTCTGCGGTTTTGTTGTTTAGACAATTAAATATTGGTCGGTATATCTGACAATGTTAAATAATCATTAAAGCTTATATATTATATAATAATTGTTTAAATAACGGATCAGGAGCCGGGCAATGGCAGAAATGACAATTCGCAAATTACCGCTTAAGAATATTTTGCAGGATGCGTGGCAATATGGTGTTACGAACCTGAAAGTCAACCTGCTGTTTGCGGCGGTGGCATATATCGTCGGTGCATTGGCTTTATTCAGTTGGAAGAGCTGGTTCTTTTTACCGGTATTGATTTTGATTTATGTCTTGTGGGGTGTGTCCTTTCGCTACTATCTGAAGCGCCGGCCGTATTTCGGCTGGACAGCCTTGTTTAATTCACTGATACCGTCAACCAAAATAGTCGTGTTATCGGTTTTGATTGTCAGTGTTTTGGTTATGCTGCCGATTGTGCCGCTTTTTTTGAACATTTCTCCGGAGTTTAATCTGGTATATGCCCAGTTTTTACAGGGAAATTTTGAGCAAACCCAAATATTGATCTGGGCAACAGATGTTGTATTTTTGCTGATTTCGCCGATTATTGCTTACCGGCCGTTTTTGGCCTGGATTTCGGCTTTGGCCGGACGTTCCGGATCGCTCAGATATGCCTGGAGCCGCACGCGGGGCAATTATATTGGTTTTTTGCTGATTGCCATAATGACCAATTTGAGTATTATTGCCGTGCGCGGTGTTATCTGGTATTTGGGTGGTAATGATTATATGACTTTGCTGTTTGCCGCGCCGCTGACGATTTATTTTAATATCGTTTCGGTCAAAGCCTATGAGTTCTTCTTTTTGGATATAGAATAAAAAAAAGCTGTTTTTCATAGATGAAAAACAGCTTGGAAATGAACGTTCATAGTTATGCAAATTTAACGATGAAATCATAAAAAATGGTGTTGTCAACCGATTTTGTCTCTATATCTTCGTGAGGATAGAGGCGGTTCCAGTTGAACTCTTTCGGGGATTTTCGCTTAGCCTGAGCTTGCAAGATTTCTTCAGGAACGAAATTGTCCGCAAATTTCTCTATGATATATTCTTGTTTGGAGGGCTCCCAAGAGTAGCGTTCCACAACAGATACATCGTTAATTGTTTTGCATAAAAAGAAGTCACATTCGCCGGCAGGGTACAACTCAAACGGACAGTCCATTTCCGTGATAAACACGGGTATGTTGGAACGATTTTGCCAAACAACGGCATAATTGCCGAAACGGTAAGCCGTCCGTTCCAGAGTGGAAAAGCATTTGGGTAAGAATTTTTTTAACCAAGCGTATCCAATCCATTTAACTTCTGCGACGCGGTCGCTATCTACCAGCGCAATGTGAAGTTCTTTGAAAATCTTTTCAAAGAACGCGTATTTGTCAGCCTCGCTGAGCAAATACAGTTTTTCTGATTTTTCTTTCATAAAAATATCTGTTTTATATTATAGTGGCCTTAAAATAGGCGTGAAAGCGGCAGATGTCAACAGTTATTTCCGGTTTTTTGCATAAATATTATCGGCTATTGCAATAAGTCAAGAAATTCGTTTTCACTTAATGTCATGATGCCGAGTTCTTTGGCTTTTGCCGCTTTGGAGCCGGCATCGGCACCCAGAATGACAAAATCGGTGTTTTTGGAAACCGAACCGGCCACTTTGGCTCCGGCAGCCAAAGCCTTGGCTTTGCCTTCGGCACGGGTTAAATGCTCCAGGGTGCCGGTAAAGACGACCGTTTTGCCGGAAAGCGGCGAATCCGTCCGTGAGGTGTCAATAAATTCTTCTACCGTTATTTGCCGCAGCAGGCGATTGATGATATCAAGATTGTGCTGCTCTTGGAAAAACTCAACCATGTCGGTGGCCATTGAAGCGCCGATGCCGTCAATGGCAACTAATTTACCGGTTTCTTTGTTAATCATATCCTGCATGAAATCGGCAAATCGTCCGTAATTTTTGGCTAACAGGCGAGCCGTTGCCGTGCCGACCTGACGAATTCCCAAAGCATAAATAAAACGCGGCAGCGATATGGTGCGTTTGGCATTAATAGCTTTAAATAAATTGTCAACCGATTTTTTGCCCCAGCCTTCTTTGCGTTCCAGATACAAACCTTCGGCAGCGGAAAATAAATCATCACCGCCGTTGCGCTCCTGCAGGGTAAAAATATCGGCAGGGTTGTGCAAAATGCCTTCGGCGTAAAAATCTTCAATGATTTTGTCGCCGAGTCCGGCGATATCAAAAGCATCGCGGGAAACAAAATGAATCAGCCTTTCTTTGGCCTGCGCCGGACAGGACAGGCCTCCGGTGCAGCGGCGGACGGCTTCGTCTTCTTCACGGATGGCATGGGCACCGCAAACCGGACAGACGGTCGGGAAAACAAATTCGACGGAATCGGCCGGACGTTTTTCCGGAACAATACCGACAATCTGCGGAATAACATCGCCGGCCCGTTGAATAATGACCGTGTCGCCGACGCGGATATCTTTGCGCCTGATTTCATCTTCATTGTGTAAGGTCGCGTGCGAAACCATAACTCCGCCGACGTTGACCGGCTCCAGATCTGCCACCGGCGTTAAGGCTCCGGTGCGTCCGACCTGAATCCTGATGGCGGTGATTTTGGTCAAAGCCTGTTCGGCCGGAAATTTGTGGGCAATTGCCCAGCGTGGCGTACGAGTTAAAAAGCCTAAGCGTTCTTGCAAGGCTATGGCGTTGACCTTATAAACCACCCCGTCAATATCATAAGGAAGCTCAGCGCGGATTTCCATCAACCGGTTAAAGCTTTGTTCAATTTCTTTAAGATTGGCACAAAGGGTGTTGTTCGGGTTAATCGGAAATCCCCAGTCGCGCAGGTGGTTGAAAAAATCAGCCTGCGAATCCCATTGCCGGGCGGAAACTTCACCCCAGGTATAGGCAAAAATACTTAAATTGCGCTCGGCGGTAATTTTCGGGTCAAGCTGGCGCAAAGAACCGGCGGCGGCATTACGCGGATTGGCAAAAGTTTTTTTGCCTTCGGCGGCATATTTTGCGTTGAGGGCAAAAAAGTCTTCTTTGGCCATATAAACTTCGCCGCGGACTTCCAAAATATCCGGAACACCGGTCGGAAGTTTCAACGGCAGCGAGCGAATCGTCTTTAGGTTTTCGGTAATGTCCTCGCCGGTGGTGCCGTCGCCGCGGGTGGCGCCCTTGACAAAGATGCCGTTTTCATAGCGGGCGGAAAAAGACAAGCCGTCGATTTTGGGTTCACTCATAAAGGCAATATCTTCGGCCGTGTTTAAAAAGCGTTTGACGCCCATAACAAAATCGGCCACTTCGTCAATGGAAAAAACATCACCGAGCGAAAGCATCGGAAAGGTGTGGACGACTTTGGCAAATCCGCTTTTAACGGCGGCGCCGATACGTTTGGACGGCGAATCGGGACGAATCAGTGTCGGAAAACGTGTTTCAATGTCGGTGTTGCGGTGTTTGAGTTTGTCATATTCGGAATCGGTCAGATACGGATCGTCATTTTGATAGTATGCCGCATCGGCTTTGGCAAGCTCTTGTGCCAAATATTCAAGTTCTGCTTTAGCTTCTTCCGGGGTTAGTTCTGCAATCGGTTTCATTTTTGCCTCTTTCGTTGAACCTTTACTATATAATATTGCCATTAAAATGCTATGTTAAAACAAAATTTGTGCAGAATAAAAAAGCCCGTACATTCTGACGGGCTTTTTTATTCTGAATAAGGCGGTTATTTTTCAGGGCTGATGATCATCATCATTTGTTTACCTTCAAGTTTGGGTGCCTGGTCAAGTTTGCACAGGCCTTCCAAATCTTCAAGCAACCGGTCAAGAACTTCTTTACCGAGGTTGTTGGCGCTCAGTTCGCGGCCTTTGTAACGCATGGTGAATTTAACCTTGTTGCCCTCGGATAAAAACTTTTTGGCTTGTTTGACCTTAACCTCATAGTCATGCGTATCAATCATCGGACGCAATTTGAGTTCTTTAATCTCGACGACTTTTTGTTTACGTTTGGCGTCGGCCTTGCGTTTTTGAGTTTCATATTTATATTTGCCGAAGTCGAGTATCTTACAAACGGGAGGCGCGGCCTGCGGGGAGATCTCGATTAAGTCCAGTCCGGCATTATCCGCCATCTCAAGCGCCTGAGTTATTGAAACAACACCGTGATTCTCGCCGTTTTCGTCAATTAATCTGACCTGTTTGGCCGTAATTTCTTCATTAATGCGCGGTCCGTCGCTCTCGCGTACTGGCGCATTGGTATATTCCTTTGCTATTTTTGCCTCCTATGGTTATTAAAATATCAGCGAATATAATACAAAAGTAATCTTTTTTTGCAACAATAAAAGTAAATAAAAGCAAAGATTTTATTCATTGTTTTGATAAGACGGCGGATATAAGGAATCGCTGAGGCACATAACCGGATTGATAAGGGGTATTTTAACCAAAAGATAGTTGATTCGGAAAAACTGTTGATATAATATTGTTTGGAATAACAGTGTGTTGTTATTCGTTGTGTAAAAAAGTGAAAAAAAATTTTTTTTCTTGTTGACATTTAATTTCGGCTGCATTATACAGGGGCTCACTGACACGGGAGTGTTGGTGGTTATAGACTAGAGTAGATATGGAAGAAATAAGAGGATACGCAGACAGTATTATTGAGGTTTAAGTACCGGAGATAATATGGATAAAGTCTGGAGTATGAATAAAGGACCTTAGAGAAATTCTTTATGAGTAATTTAGACGGGATCGCTAGATCATTTTAATATGAGAGTTTGATCCTGGCTCAGAACGAACG
>CALXTU010000004.1 GCA_944391495.1 uncultured Alphaproteobacteria bacterium
CGGGGTTCGACCCGTCTGGAATACCATAAAAAAAACAACACCGTGAGGTGTTGCATTATAATTGGTGATTCCAGCGGACGGCCGTAGCAAAAACAGCCGGTGGCTGTTTTTACAAGGAGACGCAATGAGACTTGTTGAGCCGGCGAGAGAAATCGAAGCCGTGGCGAAACTTAGTCGGAATTGAACGAACCCGGGGTTCGACCCGTCTGGAATACCATAAAAAAAACAACACCGTGAGGTGTTGCATTATAATTGGTGATTCCAGCGGGACTCGAACCCGCGTTACCGCCGTGAGAGGGCGGTGTCCTAGACCGCTAGACGATGGAACCGTCAAAACTTCCCTCTTGATAATCTAATTTTTTGTAACTTGCAAGCTATTTTTTTATCTTCGGCGATATTTTTGTAATTATGATTTGATTTCCGTAATTTTTTTAACACAATCTTTGCCGAAAGCATTTTGATAAGGTGCCTGATATTCGCCAAAGCTCAACCCCGGCCGATTGGTCAGGACTTCCATCGCAACCCCGAACAGATTAACGCCGAAAGATGCCTCTTTCATACCGTTGCGCAGATAAAAAGCCTTGCGGCAGCAGCGCTGCTTTTGCATCAACAAACATAATCGCCAGGCCGTAAAAATCCCCGGTGGCATTTTCAATACTCAGAATTTCAACGCCGCCGGCCGTTTGCGTGTTCACCAGGGTTGTAAAGGGCATACGCTGTTCGGCCGGAAAAGCCTCTTCGTACAAACGTTTGATGTTTTCAAGTTACAATGTTGTTTTTGCTTCAATGATTTTCATCATAATCACCTGATATTGTTAATCCCGATATCAAGCTTAGCCGATGATTTCTTAATTTTCCGTTTCCCGCCAACTATCCGGCGAATTAAGCAGAAACACACGGCCAAAACCGCGTTGTGTCAGTATGCAGTAGGCCAGATAGGCATCATAACCGCCGTTGCCGCAGACAATGATTTTTTTGTTGCGCGGCAACAGGGACAGATTTTCGCGTAAGGCACTCAGCGGAATATTTAAAGCCGGTTTATCGGGAGCAGGGCGGAATCTTTGCGGCAGGCAGACATTCAGCAGAATTTCGCTGCCCGAAAGCTTGTCGGCGTCGGCGGTTTTTAGCGAACCGAAGCAGATATCGACCGCCAGTGTTCCGAGAATGTTAAGTGCATCTTTGGCGCGCGAAAATTCCGGAAAATAGGCTGCCGGCATATCTGCCATATCCTGAACCGTCGCCCCTTTGAATATCAGCGCTGCCACGGTATTCAGCCGTGAAAATACACCGGTTTTGCCCATAATTTGCAGGCCGAGGATTTTGCCGTTGATACCAAACAGCAGCTTCATATACAGTTTTTCCGAGGTCGGCAGATAGTTTTCGCCGTTGCCGGTGGCCAGATAAAGGTGGTGATAAGGAATATCGGCCCGTTTCAGCTCGTCCTCGTTACAGCCGGTTTTGCCGATAACATAATCAAAGACTTTAACAATCCGGTTTTCCAAAATTCCGTTCATCCGTGTCATAATTCCGGCGGCATTGTCGGCCGCGGTTTTGGCACTGCGAAGAACCGGGGAGGCGTCATTGATACGCAGCGCGGCATGATCAATCAGCGATGTCGTTTCCGCGTTGTCACCGCAGGCAAAAATATCCGGCTTTGATGTCTGCATATAAGTATTGACACTGATGCCGCCGGTTTCGCCGAGGTCAATACCGGTCATAATCGGCAGCCGGTTTTCGCTTTTGCTTCCGGCGGCAATAACGGCCATATCATATTTGATTTTGGTTCCGTTGCCGAGCACCGCTCTGTCGGGCAAAAATTCTTTGATGCTCGTGTTGGTGATGATGTTAAATTTCGGCCTTTTCAGCTTTTGCTGCACCAGTTGCGCAAAGTCATAATCCGTATCGCTCAAGATATGCGCGCCGTTTTCAATCAGGGTTATGCGCGCGCCGTTGTCAAACAAGGCTTCTGCCGTCCGCAGGCCGATGATGCCGCCGCCGAGGATAATAACGTTTTTGGCATTGAGCCCGTGAAAATAATCAATGATTTTTTGTGCCGAGTGCAGATTGTGCAGCGTAAAAATATTGTCGGCCAGAATTCCGGGAATATCCGGCCTCAGTTGCAGGGCACCGGCGGCAATAATCAGTTTGTCATAGTTGAGCTTTTCGCCGCCGCTCAGGCTAAGGCTCTTTTGCTCCGCGTTGATGTTTAAAACCTCGGTTTGAAGACGAACGTCAATATTAAAAATCGCGTGCATTTCCGCCGTGCTGGCGCCTATAAGTTCATCTTTGCTCTGAATTTTTCCCGCCAGCATATAGGGCAGCCCGCAGGCGGCCACGGCAAATTCGTCTGATTTTTCAATAATGGTAATCTCGGCATTTTCGTCTTTGCGCCGCAGATGAACCGCCGCCGCAACCCCGGCACTGCCGCCGCCGATAATAACCGTACGCATCGGATATCCTCTCCCGTTTTCTATGTGGCACAACGTCAAAAAGAATATATAAGTTCCCGCCGCTTTTTGAAGAGGCGCAATTTTGAAAATTTATTGCCGAAAATGCTTGACAATAAGGCTTTTTTTGATTATAAACCTCATAAATTTTCTTAATTATGAACGATGAAAATTTACACACTCCAAGGAGTGCCGCCAGTCAGCGAGGGTTCGCACACTGGCGTGCAATAGTATGTAGGAACTGGTTTTGAGGACAAAATGTTTGAAGCTTTGAGCGATAAACTGGCCGGCGTGTTCAATAAAATAACTTCGCGCGGCGTCCTGTCGGAAGACGACATCAATACCGCCATGCGCGAGATTCGCATCGCGCTGTTGGAGGCTGATGTTTCGTTGCCGGTGGTCAAAGACTTCATTGCCCAGGTAAAGGAACAGGCCTTGGGCGAGAAGGTTGTCCGCTCAATTCAGCCGGGGCAGATGGTCGTCAAGATTGTTCATGACGAGCTGCTAAAGTTGCTGGATGCCGGTAATGCCGGTCTTAATCTGAATGCACCGGCGCCGGTCAACATACTGATGGTGGGATTGCAGGGCTCCGGTAAAACCACGACCGCGGCCAAACTGGCCAAACGTCTGGCCGATAAACAAAAGAAAAAGGTTTTGCTGGTTTCTCTGGATATTTATCGTCCGGCGGCGCAGGAGCAGCTGGCGCAGCTTGCCTCCCAAATCGGCGGTGCATCGCTGCCGGTTGTCAAGGGCGAAAAGCCTGCCGCAACCACCAAACGGGCGCAGGAGTTTGCCAGAAAGGGCGGTTTTGACGTCATTATTCTTGACTCGGCCGGTCGTCTGCATATTGACCGCGAGTTGATGGATGAGGTCAAAGAAGTTAAGCAGATTGCCACTCCGACGGAAGTTCTGCTGGTTGCCGATGCGATGATCGGTCAGGACGCCTGCACCGTGGCCAAAGAATTTAACGAGCAGGTCGGTGTTACCGGTCTGGTTTTAACCCGGATTGACGGTTCGTCACGCGCCGGTGCGGCGTTGTCGATGAAAATGACCGCCGGTGTGCCGATTAAATTTTTGGGCACCGGTGAAAAGCTTGATGAAATAGAAGAATTTCACGCCGACCGTCTGGCCGGCCGCATTTTGGGACAGGGCGACGTCGTTTCGCTGGTTGAACGTGCCATGGACAACGTCAACAAAGAAGACGCCGAAAAACTGGCTCAAAAAATGATGAAAGGCTCTTTCAATCTGGAAGATATGCTCGCACAGCTGCGTCAGATTCAAAAAATCGGCTCTCTGGGCGGCATTATGGGCATGCTGCCCGGCCTGTCCAAGTTTTCGTCGCAGATTGAGGCTGCCGGCGGCGATAAGCTGATTAAAAAGCAAGAGGCCATCATCTTGTCGATGACCGCCAAAGAAAGACGCAGCCCGGATATTATCAAGGCTTCGCGCAAGAAGAGAATTGCTGCCGGAGCCGGCGTAGAGGTTCATGAAGTGAACAAGCTGCTCAAGTCTTATGAGCAGATGTCCGCGATGATGAAGCAAATGGGCAAACTCGGCGGAATGTCAAAACTGCTGGGTTCGCCGTTGTTAAAAAAATCTCCGTTCGGCGGAATGCCGTTCGGGGGCATGGGTGGCAAACTGCCTTTTTGAGGCGGGGCGCCGTTTGTTAATGAAAAACGAAAGGAAAATAAATGTCAGTACGTATCAGACTGTCTCGTGGTGGTTCTAAAAAACGTCCGTTCTATAAGGTTGTCGCCGCTGACCAGCGCGCTCCCCGCGACGGAAGATTTATCGAAAGACTGGGTTCTTACAACCCGATGCTGCCGAAGGATCATGCCGACAGATTTGTTATCAATGAAGAAAGAGTAAAATACTGGTTGTCTCAGGGTGCCGAGCCGACCGAAAGAATGGCCAAAATGCTGGCAGCTCTCGGTTTGGTAAAAGCGCCGGTTTTGCGTGACCAGCCGAAGAAATCCGCTCCCAAGGCCAAAGCTTTGGAACGCATTAAGGAAAAAGAAGAAAAGGCCAAAGCTGCCGCCGAAGCCGCTGCTGCTGCCGAGGCTGAAGCCAAAGCCGCTGCCGAAGCGCCGGCCGAAGAAGCTGCTCCGGCTGAGGAAGCTTCTGCCGAATAATCTATTAGTTGTTTTAAGGTTTGGGTATTTATGACAAAAGATAAGGTTTGTTTGGGTGCGATTGTCGGTGTTCACGGCATCAGGGGCGAGGTTAAGGTCAAAAGCTTTTCCGAAGACGAAAAGAACCTGACACGCTATGGTGTTTTGAGCAACGAGCAGGGCGACAAAACCTTTTCTCTCAAAATTGTCGGGCATTCCAAAGAACTGCTTCGGGTAAAGATTGAGGGCGTTAACGACCGCAACACGGCCGAAACCCTTATCGGAACCGGGCTTTACGTCAATCGTGACAAACTGCCTTCTCTGGACGAAGAAGAGTTTTATCATGCCGATTTAATCGGGCTTGAGGCCAGAGGCAAAGACGGCAGTATCGTCGGAAAGGTCAATGCGCTGTATAATTTCGGCGCCGGAGACCTGATAGAGCTGAAGACGGTTGACGGTGCGTTGGAAATGCTGCCGTTTACCAGAGAATTCGTTCCGGTCATAAATATCAAAGAACAGTTTATTATTGTTGAGATGATGCACTTTGCCGCAGACGAAGAGGGCGAAGGGAATGAGGGTTAAGGTCTTAACCATATTTCCCGAACTCTTTCCCGGATTTTTGGGAGCTTCGCTGACCGGCAGGGCTTTAGATGAAGGCAAGTGGTCTTTAGAGGCGGTCAACATCCGCGATTATGCGTTTGACAAGCATGCCTCGGTAGACGATACCCCATCGGGCGGCGGCGCCGGCATGGTTATGCGGGCCGATGTTCTGGGGGCGGCGCTCAAAGACAACTATCGCGGCGGAAGGCTTTTGAATATGTCGCCGCGCGGTGTGCCTTTAACTCAGGCCAAAGTTCGCGAACTGGCGGCCGAAGAAGAACTGACAATCATCTGTTCCCGTTTTGAGGGGATAGACGAGAGGGTTCTGGAAGCCTATGGTGCCGAAGATGTCTCGGTCGGCGATTATATCCTGACCGGCGGCGAGCAGGCGGCGATGATTATGCTTGATGCCGTTGTCCGGTTGCTTCCCGGAGTTTTGGGAAATGCGGAATCCGCCGTATCCGAAAGCTTTGAGGATAATTTGCTGGAATATCCGCAGTATACGCGGCCTACCGAATGGCAGGGACGGCAGATACCGGAAATTTTGCTTTCGGGACATCATCAAAAAATAGCCGAGTGGCGTCATCTCCAATCGGAACTTGTAACCGAACAACGCAGGCCGGACCTGTGGAAAAAATATCTTGCATCTAAAAAGATTTAGGTGTAAAAGCTAACCAACCGTAATGAAAAAGGGTAAAACGATGAACATTATTGAAAACATTGAAAAAGAGCAGATGGAAAAGTTGCTCGAAGGCAAAAATCTTCCCAACTTTAAACCCGGCGATACTCTTAGAGTTCATACCAAAGTAAAAGAGGGTGACAGAGAACGTATCCAGGTTTATGAGGGTGTTTGCATTGCGCGTAAAAACGATGGTTTGAACTCTTCTTTCACCGTCCGCAAAATTTCTTTCGGCGAGGGTGTAGAAAGAGTATTCCCGCTGTATTCGCCGAATGTTGCGAAGATTGAGGTTTCGCGTATTGGTAAAGTACGTCGTGCCAAATTGTACTTCCTGCGTGCTTTGCGCGGTCGTTCGGCTCGTATTGCCGACGATTTGTCCGCAACGGCTAAGGCTAAAGACGAAGAAAAAAGCGAATAATTTGCAAATAAGGCATTTGCCGAACTAAAAAAGCGGGTTCTGTGCACCCGCTTTTTTAGTACAATTTGAATCAACCAAAGGTTTGATTTTAAGATTAAGACAAAATAAAGTTGTTGATAAACCGGAGCCGGTCTTGACTTTAGTTCGATTTTCGTTCTATGAATATAAGCGGGGAATAATTTTGTCCTCTTTTTAGAACAGAAAGGAATATCAAGGATGATAGGGGAAAAAACAACATTCCGGCAACAGCTGGAAAAATTACAAAGAGCGGGCGAGGAAAAGAGGCTTAAAGCATTGCAGGCCAAATATCCGAACCCGAATAATATTGATTACGGCAATATGAGCCTGCGCGACGAGTTGCAAACACGTTTTGATTTAGACGAGATGAACAATCTCTCAACCAAGCTCGGCGCACCGAGCGGTTTGGCGGTCGGCAATGATAACGGCGCGCCGGTTCAAGACTTGAGCCAACGCCTGTCCGGCAACGATACAGAGGCACAAAACAGCTTTTATAAGCCTTTATCCAGACCAAATAAAGATAATGCCAATTGTTATATGACATTTGATGGACAAAGTTTAAATCTTGTAGGCGGCAATCCAACACATCAATACACATTAAATGCGATGTCCGGAAATCCTGATTATCAGGCCAGACAATATCAGTCAAAAAAGTATTTGGGTCCGATACCGGAAGGAACATATTATGCCGCGCAAAATCAAAGACAAATAATTGATCCGATAAATGCCGCAGCAGGCATTATAAATGAAGGAAATTGGCGTAAATCTATCCCCGCATGGGGATTAAGACGAGTTTGGCTGCAGCCAGACATAAACACAAATACTTATGGTCGAAGTGGCTTTTCAATTCACGGAGGTTGGAAAAAAGGATCGGCAGGTTGCATAGATATTCCATGGCAAACCGGAAAGCTTAGTCGGTATTTAGATGATTGTCAGGATAACGTTCCGGTTTATGTAAAATATACCAAGGAGAAATGGTGATGAACAAAGCCAAAGTGTATGAAAGGTTGCAGAAAATAAAAACATTTATCAAGCTTTTCAAGTGGTATATCTGTTTTTATATTTTATACTTTTTGATATTAGTAAAAGAATATTTTTATCCGCCGGCCAAAGACGATCAAATTTGGGGTGCCCAAGAAACGATGAGCGATTGGAATTACCAGAATCAAGAGTTGTATCTTGAGTCAATAAAAATAGATATTGGAATTTCAATTTTAATTTTTTTGTTGGCGCTTAGCAATATGCAAAACTATCCGCGAATAGCCAAACTGATTTTGCTATATCCATGGTTTATGGCACTATGGAATATAATTGAGTATGAATATATGTAAATTAATAATCATCCAGGCGGTAACATAAAATAAAAACATATTTTGCAAAACAACCATAGATTTAATTTTCCGTTTTTTAGAACAGAAAGGAATATCAAGGATGATAGGGGAAAAAACAACATTCCGGCAACAGCTGGAAAAATTACAAAGAGCGGGCGAGGAAAAGAGGCTTAAAGCATTGCAGGCCAAATATCCGAACCCTGATAATATTGACTACGGCAATATGAGCCTGCGCAATGAATTGCAGACGCGCTTTGATCTGAACGAGATGAACAACCTATCCGCCAAACTCGGCACATCAAACGGTTTTACTGTTGGTAATGATAACAGCGCACCGGTTCAAGACTTGAGCCAACGCCTGTCCGGCAATGACAAAGGAACACAAAACGGTTTTTATGCTGCTCTCGGCAAACCGACGCCAAATTACATTCCGAAAAGCCATATCCTGGAAATAGCTGGTGCCGGCCTGCAAGGTTTCGGTAAAGGAATTGAAAGTGGAATGTTAACGGCGGTTAATGGTGCGACAAACGACTACTATAATAAATTAAGTTCAAAATATTTAGGGGATTATTATAACAAGAATCAACGTCAAATTCAGCGGCAAGCGGAGGCGGCAGGCTTAGGTCAAGCCAACCAGATAGCTAATGATGTCATAGAATACGGTGCAAGTGCCTGGGCAGATACCAAAACCGCCGGTCTTTTATCAAGTAATTTATTTAATCAACCATGGGCGACAAATTGGTTGAAGAAGTTAAAATAATTTAGTAAACAAATAAGAGGCAGATATTGATTAACGATGTCTGCCTCAACAAATAAAGGAAACACTAATGCCCTATCCAGATAAACAAGCAATATTCAGCCGCATAAAAGAACTTTTGTTGCACTATGTTTTTTCATTCAAGGGTTTTGCAAACGGCTTGCAATTTGGTATAGCCACTTCAATAGCATTTATATCTAATGATATTTTAAGCAAGTTGGATGTTTCTTTAACAATACGCAATTTTATTTATGGCTATATAATGCTGGTCGCATTTCAAAAAAGATGTCGGGATATCAACATCAAAGGGACATTAATAATAATTTTTATAACACTTGCTTTCTTTTATGTGGCAATATTTGAAGCACTTAAGCTTGATATGTATGGTTATTTGGATACAATATCAAAATTTTTCCTTCACGCATATGCATTTCTTGTTCTGACCATGATGATTTTACCATCATCACAAATCAAAAATGCCGAATTGACCAGCCCGTTGTTAAAATACCCGTATTTATACGTGTTAGTGTGTATTGGCATATGCCTTTGGGGTATATCCGTGGTATCAGAACATCAAGATGAAATTATCCGAGCGGTAACATAAAATGAAAACATATTTTACGAGGCAACCAAAGATTTAATTTTAATAAGTCTAATTCTCGAGACGCTTGTAATTCATATAGAGTTAATGGAATAAATGATAAGTATTAACCCCCAAAAAATAACACAATATCTGCGGAAGGCAATTAAAATGGCAAGCCTTGTTATCGGACTGACCATAATAGCCATAATCTGCTATATTATAGGTTATTTGCTAACAGATAAGGAGGGATGGTGTTTAAGTGAAGGACATGGTGTTTGGGATGCCGACAGACAAGAATGCAGGCAAGATTGTCTGACTTGGCGTAAAGATATCGGTTGTGTTCCGATAACTGAAGAGAATATCAGAAAAAAAGAAAAAGGATTATTATAAAGCCCGATAGTATAATATGCAAAACTATCCGCGATTGGCCAAACTGATTTTGCTATATCCATGGTTTATGGCGCTATGGAATATAATTGAGTATGAATATTTGCGAAAGCAGAATGTTAACGGCAGGAAAGGGGCAAATCAGTTTAACAGAACCTCGGCCAGCGCGGCGGCATCAAGGCTTTTTTGCTCTCCGGATGCCATATCTTTGAGGCTGTAAAGCTTGGTCTTGGCTTCCTCTTCGCCGATGATAATCAGATACGGCACGCCGATTTTGTTGGCATATTCCATTTTCTTTTTGAACTTGCATTGCCGATACATAACGTCAACCGGAATATTCTTTTGCCGCAGTTTGCCGGCCAGGCTGACGGCCTCATCGGTGAAAGCGGCGTCTTGCGTGATAATCAGCGCCTTGTCGGGCGTCAGAACCTTAATTGGCAGCAGATTATTGGCGCGCAACTGGTCAAACAACCGTGTCAGGCCGATAGATATGCCGACGCCGGGAAATTTCTTGTCCATAAACACCGAAGACAAATTATCATAGCGGCCGCCGGAACAAACCGAGCCGAACTGCGGATATTCGTCAAAAAAGGTCTCATAAACCGTGCCGGTATAATAGTCCAACCCGCGGGTGATACTCAGATCAATCTGCATATTAGTCGCCGGCAGTCCGAGGTTTTGCGCCTGCGAAACAACCGTCTTGAGCTCGTTCAGGCCTTCGGCAAACACACCGTCTTTAATGTCAAAACCTTCAAGTTTTGCTATAATTTGCTCGTTTGAACCGTTGATTTTGATAAAATCAAGCAATCTTTGCCGTTGCGCTTCTTCCAGTCCCAAATCATTGAGCTCGCCCAAAAAGGCCTCTTCGGGAATTTTTTTGATTTTATCAACCAGCCGCAAGACGTCGACCGTTTTGTCGGCAATGCCGAGATATTCCAAAAAGCCGCTCAAAAGCTTACGGTTGTTGATATAGATTTTAAAAGCCGGCAGCTCCAGCTTGCTGAATACCGTATAAATCACCGCCAGAACTTCCGCGTCATAAATAATATTCAGCTCGTCGCGGTCGATAATGTCGATATCGCATTGATAAAATTCGCGGAACCGGCCTTTTTGCGGGCGTTCGCCGCGGTATACCTTGCCGATTTGATAACGTTTGAACGGAAAGGTCAGTTCATTGTTATAGAGCGCGACATATTTGGCCAGCGGCACCGTCAGGTCAAAACGCATGGCAATATCGGTGTCACCTTTTTTAAACTCGTAAATTTGTTTTTCCGTCTCGCCGCCGGATTTTGAGAGCAAAACTTCCGCCAGCTCCAACACCGGCGTATCAAGCGGCGCAAATCCGAATAATTCGTAAGTATGGGCAATGACGGCTTTCATGTGATTAAAAACAAGTTGCTCCTGCGGCAAAAGTTCCATAAACCCCTGTAACGTACGTGCGGTCATTGTCATATCTCCGTTAAAATTAAATTCAGACAAACTTAAAATTACAGCCATTTTAACACTTCTGTCAAGCAGCTTATGCCGAAACTTTAAGTTTTTAAAACAAAAAACTCCCCGGCCTTTCACAAGACGGGGAGAAAAATTTTTATTTTTTTCCGTGATATTTCATTTGCGGCGCCAGATAGGCACAGGGACCGAACAGCAGAGCAGTGTATTGCTTCTGGTTCAGATTGTTTCTGCCGCCCCAGAGAAGTATGGCTTGTTTGTTTCCGCTGCGCATGAGCTTGATGATATGTGCATCATCATAAAAGCCCTCCGCGGCAAATATCTCGGCCCAGGCAGGGTTTTCCAGCGACATATCCTGAACTTTGCCGCCGATTTTTTTGCCGTTGATTTTAATACATTTCAGCAACCCTGCGACATCATTTCTCGGTCCTTGTTCTGCCAGAGGTTTGAACCACTTAGCCTGAGCATTCTCTTCCATAATGTCAAAGAGTCGTTGTTGCAGTTCCGGTGCCGCCAAATCATACAAGGTTAAAGGCAGTTTGTCTTCTTTGGCCAGATTAAGCAGCGTTTCCGGCCGGCAAAGCTTGTCCGAGAGTCTGACGGAAATCTCCTTCGGCAAAGCGGTCAGAAGTTGATCTGCTGCTGCTCGATGCCGGTCGTTGATTAATCGTTCAATCAACCGTTCGACAAGGTCGTATTGCCGGAGCCTCAGCCAGTAATTGGCCATTTTATTGGCAACGGCCAAAGAGTCGGCATCGTCAGCCCAGACGTTAAAGTCAGGAAGCTGCACCAGCTGTTCTGCCGGTATGTTCGGCCGGTAAGTCTTGTTTTTGAAAAGCAGGGACATTGCCGCTGCAGCTGTTTTCTGCAGATCGCCGGTAGCAAATAAGGCGTCTTGCCTTAATATTTTGTCCAGACCTTGCAGGATATCAACGCTGTAACCGACAACCAGCCGGCCGAACAGCATCGTTCTGGCTTCTCCGCTCAGTCTTGCGACGGTTTTGTCATAGAAGCTTCCCGATTGTTTCTTAAGCAGTACGGGAACCCACTTTTTGTCGCTGTTGCAGACATGGACAATCTCGTCGTTTGACAGCGTGTAGCCTTTACTGGCAACGGCTCTGTCTTGTGCCGTCTCATTGTTAAAAGCAGCATAAAATTCCTCGCTGTTGCGGATTTCGTCAACAAACAGCTCCCAGAGTTTCTCGTCTTTCAGGCATTTTAGCCTGGTTGCCGGCCGCCAGAGGTGTTCAGCCATCCGGCGGAAGCGGTAATTTGGTGTCTTGCTGAGGATTTTCATCTCTCTTTTGTGGGAGAGAAGAAAATACGAGGCATAAAAGTTGCCTTTTTTTGTGTGACGTAAGGCCCATGCCGGAAATAATTTAACAACCGGAGCGACGGCTGAAACAGCCATTGTTTTAATTGAATACATAAAATAAAAAATTTAAGTTTTTAACAATCTTGTACGCGTTTCGCACAAGAGCCTCAAAACAACCGTAACCCTCGCTCGGCAAATACCCGGACGCTTTCCGCAAAATGCAAAAAACAGCCAAATATCCGGTCAAACTAATAGTCACAATAATCTTGAAACGATAGCAATATACCATTTTTGTCTAAATATGTCAACATATAAGCAGCGGATTTTTTGCAAAAACATCTTGGTCTGATTAAAAAAAGTGTTATAACTGGTACGGGTAGGTTTTTAAGTAAATAAGTAAAGAAGATGCAAAATGCTCAAATACGCGCTTATCGGTTATCAAAATACTTTGGCTCATAATATTCTCGATTTGCTGGCAGCAAGGGGAGTTGCCGCGGCGGACGTCGGCGTCTTTGCCGCGAAGTTTACCGGCCGGCCCAAAGTTTCGTTCGGTGATAATGAGCTTGAGGTGCAGTCTTTACATGACTTGAAACCCGAAGAATTTGCCGCGGTTATTTTTACTGCCGACGAAAATGCCGCCGCGCAATATGCGCCGAAATTTGCCGCTGCCGGTGCCAAAGTCATTAATGCAACGATGGCTTTGGAAGGGGAGGCGGAAATCCCGATGATTGTCGGCGGGGTTAACGACGCGTCGCTTGCCGCCGCCCGCAAAGGCATTATCAATGTGCCGCAGCCGCCGGTGGTGCAGCTTTTGGGTGCTTTGGCCGGTCTGACGACCAAATACCGGATTAAAAGCATCCGCCTGACGGCTTTTATGGCTGCCGATACGGAAGGTCAGGACGGTATGAGCGAGCTTTATAACGCCACCCGTCGTATTTTGATGAATGATACGGCCTCGTCAACCGGCGGGCTGTTTCATAAAACACTGGCCTTTAACATTATTCCGCAGGCCGGTTCTTTTATCGGCGAAGAAACACTGGCCGAATGGCTCTACAATTCGCACGGCAAACAAGTTTTGGGCGACGGTGTCAAAATTCACGCCAACTGCGCCGTTGTTCCGGTGTTTGTCGGCACGGGCCAATATGTTAACGTCGAAACGTTTGATGAAATCGACGCCGACCTGGCGCGTGAGGATATCAAAAAAGCCAAAGGCGTCTTGGTGGTAGACCGCCAGGAAGACGGCGGCTGTGCGTCGTTGACGGATGTTCAGGGCGAGAGCAGCATTTTTGTCAGCCGCATCCGTCAGGACATGACGGTCGAAAACGGCATCAGCCTGTGGGTTGCCGGCGATGCCGGCCGGATTGCCGCACAAAATATTCTGGCATTGTTAAAACAATTTCTGAAAAAGGATAAATAATGAAAAAATGGCTTGCGTTTTTGTTATGTTTTCTGCTGGCATCACCGTTATGTCTGGCGGCATCGTCCCGGCTTGATGACCTGGGCAACGATTTAAGTTACAGCAGGATATCGTCCCGCCTCGGGAAAATAGAAAAGCTGACGCAGGCCGAAAAGCCGGATATTGACGCCATGGTCGACGAGTTGTCGTATCTGAACGAAACCGCCGCCGCACTTGATACCAGCCGCCGGAGCACCTCCGAAGCCATCGCCCGTACGGAAAAGCGGATTGAGGCTTTGGGCGAAGTCAACGATGATTTGCCCGAGGCAAGGGTTATTTCGCAAAAACGCCGGGAATATAACCAAGAGCTTGCTGATGAAAAAGCCCGCCTGTCCGAGATAGAAATATTGACGGCCAAAATAGATGAAATAAGTTTGAAAATTTTTGATATCCGCAACCAGGAGCTTTGGGGTAATCTGCTCAATTCCGAAGGCGCGTTGATTAATCCGGGTGTGTTCTGGCGGGCCGGCAGCGAGTTGGTCGCGTTCGGAATGGATATCGTCAAGTCGCCGTTTGTCCGTTATGCCGAACTGACGGCAGACCAGAAAGTATCTCTGCGCAACAATATTATCCTGATGGTTGTGGTCATCACCTTTATCAGTCTGCTCGGTCTTTGGCTGCGGCGTTTTGTCATTCGCCGTTGGGGATATCGCGTTGATATCGAGGCGCCGCGTCTGGGGCGTAAAATCATAGCCGCTTTTGCCGTCTGGTGTGCCTACGGCATCATTCCGACGGCCATCATCGGGTTCTGCCTTTACTGGATTTTAACCGCCGGTATTTTAAGCAGCGGCTTTTTCGGCGTGGTTTTGTCAAGCGCATTGTATTATCTGCTCTATATCATCATCGGCCGGGCCACCTGTCGGGTTGTCTTTACGCCGTATAATGAAAAATGGCGTCTGATTAATATGCCGACTGACAAAGCCCGCAGGTTAACCAGAGTTATTTACCTGACCATCGCTCTGGTCGGTATCATGGCATTCCTGCAGCATATTGTCGCGGTCGGCAAATATTCGCTGGAGCTTTTGTCTTGCCTGCTGGCCATATCCTCCGTGATTAAGGCATTTTGCGTGGTATGGATTGCGCATATTTACTTTGCGCCGCTTTCGACCGAGCTTGAGGAAGATGACGACAACGGCACTGAAGATACCGAGGAAGACGAGAAAGAAGGCAGGGCTTTCCGTATCGGAATGTTAATCAGCCTTTTTGCACTGGGTATTATCGGGCTGTCGATGTTCGGCTATCCGCGTCTGGCATCGTTTATTATCAACAATTCGATTTTGTCGGCGATTGTTATAGCGGTGTTCAGCATTTTGCGCCGGTTGATATACGATGTCGTTCAGCATGTTTTGCTGATGGGGCTTTGGGTCAAAACTTTCCGGATGCGCCGGCGCTTTTTGCGCAAGCTTGATTTTTGGTTTGGTATTATCGCCGAACCCGTATTGATATTGCTGCTGCTCGGTGCTTTGTTGCTGTTGTGGGGTGTACCGTTTGACGTGCTTAAAGGGGCGGTTTATAAAGCCGTTTCTGGTTTTATGGTCGGCGGAATTGAAATCTCGCTGATATCCATTTTCTGGGGCGTTGTGATTTTTGTCCTCTGCTTATGGATTATCAGATTCGTACGCTACCGCATTGAGTTCCGGCTCCTGGAAAAAACCAATATCGACGCCGGCACCAAACATTCGCTGGCCTCAGGCTTTGCCTATATTGCCTATGTCCTGGCGGGTATCCTGTCCATCGCCGTTATGGGCGGCAACTTAACCAACATTGCCCTGATTGCCGGTGCGTTGTCGGTTGGTGTCGGCTTGGGCTTGCAGGATATCGTCAACAACTTCATGTCGGGTATCGTTATGCTGTTTGAGCGCCCGATTAAAGTCGGCGACTGGGTTGTCATCAACGGCGAGGAAGGCAAGGTAAAGCAGATTAACATTCGCTCGACCGAGGTTGAAACCTTTAACCGCCACAGCGTCATTATTCCGAACTCGACGGTTCTGTCCAATTCGGTGACCAACCTGACGCACGAAAACAACTGGGTTCGCTATTCGGTCAAAGTCGGCGTTGCTTACGGTACCGATGTCGAAAAGGTTAAAAACATTTTGTTGGAATGTGCCGCTTCACACCCCAAAGTATCCAAAAAGCAGGCTCCCTATGTTTTGTTCCAGGATTTCGGCGAGAGCAGTCTTGATTTTGAGCTGCGCTTTTACGTCACCGATATCTGGAACGGCTGGACGGCGCCGAGTGATGTCCGCTATACAATCAACCGCCGGTTTATTGAAGAAGGCATAGAAATACCGTTCCGCCAGATGGTTATCCACCACGGTAGTTCGGTTGCCGTTGAAACCGACAGTCAGTTCTATGCCAGAAAAGGAGCTAAGAAAAAAAATGCTGATTAAAGATTTGGCCGATAAAAACATCATCATCTGGGGGCTCGGCACTGAGGGCCGTGCCGTTAAAGACTACCTCGAAAAACATCGGCTCGGCCGCAATATATGGATTTATAATGATGCCGACGGCGTTGAGCGTCTGAACGAACTGGCCTCCCGGGCCGATGTTCTGGTGCGTTCTCCCGGGGTGAGTATTTATAAGCCGGAGTTTCTGCGCTTAAAGGAGCAGGGGCTTGCCATAACCTCCAGCACCAACCTGTTTTTGGCCGAGATGAAAGCCAACCGTCCGCACACCAGAGTTATCGGTGTCACCGGTTCCAAGGGTAAATCAACCAGTGTCAGCATGATGTATCATATGATGCAAGGGCTGGGGTTGAAAGTAGCCCTCGGCGGCAACATCGGTAAAGCGCTGATAGAACTGGTCGACGAGGATAACGATTACGTTATCGGCGAATTTTCGAGTTATCAGGCGTCGGATTTGGAAAATTCGCCCGATGTGGTAATGTTTACCAACCTGTTTTCAGTGCATACCGACTGGCACGGCGGGCATGAGGGCTATTGCCGCGACAAAGTGCATCTGGCCGCCAAGGCCGGTATGGCGGTGGTTAACGCCGAAAACGCCGAGCTGATGCACTACACGTCGGATTTGCCGCACCGTATGTTTTACCAAAAAGAGGAGGGCTTTCACGCCGTCGGCAAAGAGCTCTATTATCAGAACGAGCCGGTCTGCAATATAGATTCGCTGCGGATAAGCGGCAATCACAACATGGCCAATCTGGCCGGCGTTATGACGGTTTTGGACTATCTGGGACTGGACTGGCGGCGGGCGTTGAGCTTTTTGCCGTCGTTTGAGCCGCTGCCGCACCGCCTGCAAAAAATCGGCCGCGTTGGCAATATCCTGTTCATCAACGACAGCATTTCCACCGCGCCGGAAGCGGCTATCGGCGGTATGCAGAGTTTTGACGACACTATGGCGATAATATCCGGCGGAATTGAAAACAAACAGGACTATACCGACTACGCCAAATTTATCGAGGCCAACCCCAAGGTTAAGGTGGCGGTAACGCTGTTCCAATGCGGTCATCAGATTGCCGAAAGTATCAGAAAATATGTCCGCCGGCCGGATTTTAAATTGATTGAGGCCGAGAGCTTGCAAGAAGCTGTCAACGCCGCCTATAAAGAATTGCAAAAAGTCGGCGGCACGCTGGTTTTGTTCTCGCCGACAGCGCCGAGTTTCGGCTATTACAAAAACTTTATGGAGCGCGGCGAAGACTTTATTAATTGTGTTAAAAAGCTTGCCGCCGGTGTCAAATAAAAAAACACCCGTACGGGTGTTTTTTTATAAAAATGGTGCGAGATACTATGCAATTATCGGACTAATTTTTATAATGATTTTAAACAGCTTTACCATAAAATTGAACTTATTAATTGTTAGATTTCTAATAATCATCATTAAAACTTAATTGCTTTTTAGTTTTTTATGTTTAAAATTAAATAAACGTGAAAAAGAGGGAAATAATGGTTTTAGAAAATAAGTTAAATATCACCAATCAATTAGAGTTGAATAAAATAGAAGAAAAGCTTAGTAAAGAAAAAGCTAAAAAACTTTTTGACAGTGGTAAAATAAATACTCTTAGAGTCGGTACTTTTGCCGGATTGAAGCAGATTCACAAATTTTTATTTGAAGATATTTATGATTTTGCCGGAAAAATACGGACTGTTAATCTTTCTAAAGGAAATTTTAGATTTGCGCCGGTTATGTACTTAGAGCAAGCCTTAAAACATATAGATAAAATGCCCCAATCAACCTTTGATGAAATTGTTGAAAAATATGTTGAAATGAATATAGCTCATCCTTTTAGAGAAGGAAATGGTCGCGCTACCCGAATTTGGCTGGATTTAATCTTCAAAAAAGAACTAAAAATGGTGGTTGATTGGAATAAAATTGATAAATCCGACTATCTGTCCGCTATGGAAAGAAGCCCAATTAAAGATATTGAAATAAAACATCTCTTAAAAAATGCCCTTACTGATAGAATTAATGAAAGAGAAGTATTCATGAAAGGAATTGATGTTAGTTATTATTACGAAGGCTATGATGAATACGACATCCATAAGCTGATGTAAGATTAAGCAATTATCGGACTAATTTTTATGATAATTTTAAGCTTTTGAGTAAGAAAATTGAAAATTGTATGCGATGATTGGCTTACCTTGAGGATATATATTTCTTTTTATCTCTTTTGAATTTTTATAAATTATTTCTTGTAACAAAGTTCCATCAGGCCTGTAACCTCGACTAATGCCATCCATTTTGCCGTTTTTATACTGAGCCTCCAAAAGAACTTTTCCATTCGGATAATAGACATACACAATACCATTTATAGGTTCTTTATTAACATTATAGCGTATTCCATCTATTAGTTTTGTATTTTCCATAGTATACCTATCTTGAGCTAAACAATTACAGCTCAAGATAGATATAAAAAAAATGATTTTCAAAATATTATTCATCTTCAACTAAATGTTTACATTTTTTCCATTCTTTATGAATATTATCATAAAAATACCAGTTTTCTTTAACATTTTCTGCATATCCTAAAATGTCAGTACTGGCAGCATTGATACTAGGATAGCTTTTGCCGTTTTTGGGGCAAATGATTTTATCTCCTTCTTTTTTTAATTCGTAGATATTTCCTTTTTGATTACCCCTTTTCATACTTCTTTTAATAATGGTCCCTTCGGGAATTTTTTTAGTATCAATTTGACCTTTATATGTTCTGAATATCGGAGAAACAAACTCGGAAATAACATCTTTATTATCAGTTTTAAGCTCAGGAGTATTTTCAAATTTTTTAGCATCAAAATTGAAATCTATAGGTGTTTGTAACAAATTCTCATATTTTTCGGAGAATGTGACACCATCTTGAATATAGTGTATTAAATCAATTAAATTATTAAGATCTGTTCTATATGGAAGTATTAAAGAGTCTTCATATCCATTTGATTCTCGAGTTTCTAATTCTGTAGATATAAAATCCCTACATACATTTAATATATTATAAACTTTTTGAATCTCTTTGATTGTTCTTGCAAGTTTTGGATTTGTTGTTGTTGCTAATAATTCATATTCTCCATTTTCTAAAGCAGAATAAATTTCATAAGTATCTTGTTTTTTTACAATAATATTAGATTGAGGAATGTTATTATATGTTTGTATTAAATCAAGCATCAATTGGCAAGCTAATGCTTGTTTTCCTAATTTTGATATATCGGTTCTTCCTGATAGCCAATTATTTGCGGTAGATTCGGAAACATCTAATAAATTAGAAATTTCTTCAGCATCACTATGTTTGTTTAAGTCAAAATTATCAACATCAATAGCTTTATTTTTTGCTATTTCTTTTAAAAATTTTTCAGCTTCATAATATGTAAAGTTTTTCATGTTTTTCTCCTAAAAAATATTAAATATGCAAAACATATGCATTATTTTTTATAAAATGTCAATAGCAATTTTATTACTTTTTAATAAATGCTACAATTCATTAATGAAAAAATAAAACTATTAGCGCTGTTTTATTTATTTTTTCATTATACTTATAAAAAATATCACATTTTATATGATTGGAATTTGAAATGGTAAATTATAAAAGCTTTATTTTCTTAGTTTTCGCTTAAAAAGTCCGATAAGTTTATAAAAATCGTCAAATTAAAAACATCTAAAATCGGACTGATTGAAATCCTTGGAATACATACAAAAAAAGCACCTCAAAGGGTGCATTATCAAAAATGGTGCCGCAGAGTGGACTCGAACCACCGACCTATTGATTACGAATCAATTGCTCTACCAGCTGAGCTACTACGGCATCAGGCAAATTCGGAAACCCTTTTATTATACTTTTTTTCTTTTTGCAAGTCTTTTTATGCGGTTTGTGATTTTTGCAGTAATTTAATTCTCTTGAAAAATTGTTTTTACGAACTTTCGCCGATAGGTTACGGAACTTTGTTGTAGAAAAGACCCCCTGAGTTTTTGCTCAGGGTTTCTTTTTCATCTGATGCCGCTGGAGCCGAAACCTTTGCCGCCGCGCTCGGTTTCGCTCAAAATTTCCGCCGCGCAAACCTCCGGCTTAAAAACCGGACACACCACAATCTGCGCGATTCTGTCCAGCGGTTTTATTTCAAAATCAAAATCGTTAAAGTTCATGATATTGACCTTTATTTCGCCGCGATAAGCGGCGTCAACCGTACCGAACTGGGCGATAACGCCGTTTTTGGTCAGTCCGGAACGCGGCCGGATCTGAATTTCGGCCGACCAGCCGTCCGCGGCCGGATACCCCGTCAGCTCCAGACATATTCCGGCCGGAATGGTGGCGATTCCCTTGGCCGGAATAATCCACGATTCGTCAATTGCGGCACGAATGTCATAACCGCTGTCGCCGTCTTTGGATGCAAGCGGCGGCAGGCTTGAGTTTAAGTATTTCACTTTTAGTTGCATCAATTCGTCTCCTGATTGAAATTAACTTTATATTAACCGGATATTACTAATCTGACAATGCCAAACATAAACATACCAAAATATACTTTATTAGTATTTTGAAATATTTTGTGACTTGGCAACGACTAAAAATTGCAATAGTCTGTTTTGCGTAGTCAGAAAAAGGCTACGTTGTTAAATTTAACAAACAAGGAGACTTTTTATGAAATTTAGAACTATGTTGCTTGCTTCTGCAGCAGTTATGTTTACTTCTTCCGCTTTTGCGGCGGATATTACCAATCCGTTCTTCCTGCCGACACAGGGCAAATTCCTGTCCGACACATCTGTAGAGTTCTCTCGTGTTAAATGGGAAGGCGAAGACGGCGGTGCTTCTAAAGATTTGTATGCCAATGAGAGATTGTCTTTTGGTTTGACCGATAATTTGGCTGTATTTGCTAGCATTGGTAATACTTTTGATTATGATAAGAGTGAAACTTTGAACAACGACCACAACTTCGATTATGAGTTGGGTGTTGCTTATAACCACAACTTTGGCAAAGTTTTGACTCAGGTTGGTGCTTCTTATTGGACATATGATCCGCAGAGCTGGTATGGACAGAATTACAGCGATGATGAGATGGGCGACCGTTGGGAAAAAGAAATCAACGCTCACGTAATGTTGGGTTATGCGATGGATTGCGGTTTCACGCCGTACACCTCTTTCTCGGTTAATGCCGATATTGACAGAGACAACAACGAGCAGAGATATGCTTGGTTTGTCGGCGCTCACAAAGCCTGGAGCAAAGCTTCGGTTGACGGCGGTTTCCGTTATGAATTCGGTGACGAAGAGGAAGATAGAGGCGACGGCCACAACGAGGATCTGTACCTCCAGTTGGCGGCTAACTACTTCGTAACCGACAACTTCACCGTTGGTGTATATGGCGACTACAATTTGATGCCTGAAGACAAAGATACAAAATATGACTACACCATTGGTTTGAATGCCAAAGTATTGTTCTAAATTTCATACTGATTCAGAATAATATTTTGAATAAAAGGCACTCTTTTTTATCTGAAAAGGGTGCCTTTTTTCTTGCTTTATCCCCGCAAATTTATATGATGTTGCCAGAGGGGGACGTCTGATGAAAATCAATAAAAATTTAAGCCTTTTTCTGTTGTGCCATTTGCTTGTCTGGTCGGTTCTGCCGATACTCCTGCGCCCCAATCTGCCGATGGACAGCGCCGAGGCTCTGGTCTGGGGCTTTATCGGCGAATGGGGAACCAACAAACATCCGCCGGTTTCCGGTTTTTTTGCCAATCTTATTTATCAGCTGACATCATCACCGGCCTCGCTTTATGTTTTGAGCCAGCTGTTTGTTGTCGCCGGCCTTGCTTATGTCTATAAACTGGCGCGTTTGTCTTTGCCGGAGCAAAAGGCGCTGATTGCCGCGCTGATTCTCGAGGGTGTTGCTTATTACAGCCTGGTCACGCCGGAATACAACGTGAATATCATCGCGCTGCTGTTATGGCCGGCGGCGGCTTATCATTTTTATTGCGGCGTTAAACACAACCGGCTGACGGATTGGCTGTTGTTCGGGTTGTTTGCCGGCCTGAATGTCCTGACCAAATATGTTTCCGGAATTTTGCTGTTGTGTCTGGCCGCTTATCTGGTTTTGACCAAACCGGGCAGGGCGTGTTTCCGGTCGTGGAAGCTTTATGTTGCGGCGGCAGTTGCCCTGGCGGTTGTTGCACCGCATATCATCTGGCTGTGGCAGCACGACTGGTTTGTGCTCGATTATTTTTTGGCGCGTTCCGGCGGCGGCAAGAGCTATCCGTTCGGCCTGGCGCATCTCATCTATCCGCTCAAATTCATCGGCGCCCAGATTTTGACTTCGGCCTTTGCCTGGCTGGTTTTGCTGGCGGCGCGCCGTTACAGTCCCAAAGAGGCCGTTGCCGTTTCCGCGGCAGACCGCACGTTTATCTTTTTTGCCGGTATTTTGCCGGTGCTGGTTATGGCAGCAATATCACTGGTTTTCGGCATCAAGCTCAAAAGTATGTGGGGGTCGCCGGTTCTTTATATGCTGGGTATTGCCTTTTTTGTCTGGCTGCCGTTTGATATCCGCAAGACTTTTCGGCCGCTGCTCAAGGTCTGTTATGCGGCGCTGGTGTTGTTTGCCGCAGCGTTTTTGCTGCAGTGTCTGCTGACCGACAGCGCCAAATTCAGGCTTGATGCTGCTGACTTCACCGCTCGTGTCGGCGGCGAAAATTATGCCTATGTCGGCGGCAGTGTCTGGCTGGCCTCAACCGTCGGCGTCTATGCCGCCAATCATCCGGCCGTGTTGTTTTTGATGTCCCCGGCGTCCAATCCGTGGATTGATATGGCCGATGTCGCCGCCAAAGGCATTTTAGTGGTTGAAGAAAATCCGGCCGCTTATCAAAATTATCAAAAAACCTTTGCAAATTTGCCCGAACCTGAAGTATATTTGCTTAAAGCAACAAACATCTTGGGCCAAAACAGGGAATATAAGCTGTATTACGGCACCATCACGGGAGAAAAGAAATGAAAGACAGCATCAGTGTGGTCATCTCCGCCTTTAACGAGGGCGAGAGCATCAACGAGCTCTACAAAGAGCTGTCCAAGGTTGTAAAGAGCCTGCCGCTCAAAAATTATGAGCTGATTTTTGTTGACGACGGCTCAACCGATGACACTTATGTCAAATGCCGCAAACTGCAGCAAAAAGACAAGCATGTGCGCATTGTGCATTTTAAGCGCAATTTCGGCCACGAGATTGCCATGACCGCCGGCATGGATTATGCCAAAGGCGATGCGGTTGTCTTTATGGACGCTGATTTGCAGCATCCGCCGGTTTATATTAAAGAGATGGTCAAATACTGGCAGGAGGGCGCCGAGATTGTTTTAACCAAACGGGTAGACAATCAGGCAACGTCAAAGTTTTATGATTTCTGCGCCGCCGCATTCTATAAAATTCTTAACTTTTTGTCCGACACCAAAATTCCGGCAAAAACGCCGGATTTCCGCCTGATTGACCGCAGTTATGTTGATTTTCTCAAAAAGTTCAGCGAGCACGACCGTCTGTTTCGCGGGCTTTTGTCCTGGGCAATGCCCAATGAAAATGTCAAGGTGATAGATTTTGTCGCGCCGGAGCGTTTTGCCGGCACTTCAAAGTATAATTTCCGCAAGTCTTTGGCGCTGGCCTTAAACAGCATTGTCCAGTTTTCGACCAAGCCGCTGCGGCTGTCGATTTACCTCGGACTGTTGACGGCGTTTATTTCCGGCCTGTTGGGATTATATGTCATTATTGAGCATTTTATTTTGCGGCACCCGACACCCGGCTATGCTACGATTATGACCACGGTTGTGTTTATCGGCTCGGTGCAGCTGATTGTTTTGGGAATTATCGGTGAATATATCGGCAAAATTCATATGGAGGTTAAAAAACGTCCGCTTTACATAGCCGAGTATAAAGACGGAGAAGATAAGAATGCTTAAAAAAATTTTTAATGCTGATGATTTCGGTATTTCGCCGGGAGTTAATCAGGCGATAGCCAAAGCGCATAAAGAGGGCGTTCTTAATTCGACCAGCATTATGATAAACCTCAAATATGCGCCGCAGGCCATTGAACTGGCCGGGCAGATGCCGGATTTAAACATCGGCCTGCACGCTAATCTGACCAACGAAATGCCGGTTTTATCGCGGCACCGTATTCCGCTGCTGGTGGACGAACGCGGCAAATTTGCCCACGGTTTTGTTGATCTGGCGTTGCTGTCGGTATTGCATCCTCGGGAGCTTAAACGTCAGGTCAAAATCGAGGTAAAGGCGCAGATTGAAAAAGCCCTGGCTGCCGGTATCAAGCTGACGCATCTTGACTCGCACCGTCATATTCATATGATACCCGGTATTTTCAAGGCCTTTCTGGAACTGCAGCAGGAATATAAAATTCCCCGCCTGCGGTTCGTCAATGAAAACCCATGGCTGACGATAAAATCAACCAAGGGATACGAATGGCTTAAGGACGGCGGTTTGGTAAAAAATCTGGTGCTGGTTTCCTGTGCCATGCTCAATAAACTGCTCTGGAAATACAAGTCCGACACATATTTTTACAGCATTATCAATACCTGTAAAATCTCGCGCGACAAGCTCAAGGATATAAAAATTCCCGCCGGTTATCAGGCGGTTGAGGTCGGCATTCACCCTGGTATGCCCTCGGTTGACCGCGAATATCTGGCAGATGTCTTTGACCGCAGCATTTTAAAAGACTGGCGGCAAAAGGAGCTTGAAACCCTTTTGGACAAGACGGTAGAACAAGAGTTTAGCTGATAAACCTCTTTAAGACGACAAAACGTGTCATTATATTATCCATAAATCATCAATATGGAGGGATTGTGATATGAAAAACATAACCTTAAACACCGAAGCTCAAATGCCGATAATCGGCCTGGGAACCTTTCTGGCTGCTCCGGGAGAAACTTATCAGGCCGTCCGCTGGGCGATAAAACTCGGCTATAAACACATTGATTGTGCCGCGGCTTACGGTAATCAGACTGAGGTCGGTCAGGCGTTGCACGATGCCTTTGCCGAAGGCGATATTAAAAGGGAAGAAATCTTTGTCACCTCTAAATTGTGGAATGACAGCCACGCGGTTGAAGATGTTCGTCCGGCCTGCGAACAGACGCTGAAAGAACTGCAGTTGGATTATCTGGACCTGTATCTGATGCATTGGCCGGTTGCGCAGACCAAAGGCACCGGAATGCCCAAAAACGATGAGGACTGGATTCCTCTGTCGCAGATTCCGTTGTGGGAAACCTGGGCCGAGATGGAAAAACTTTATAATGACGGCCTGACCAAAGCCATCGGCGTTTCAAACTTTAACGAGGCAAACTTAAACCTGTTGATTGAAAAAGACCAGGTTGTGCCGGCGGTCAATCAGGTTGAATGTCATCCGCTGTTGAATCAAAACGAACTGATTGCCTTTTGTCGTAAAAACAACATCGCGGTAACCGCTTATGCGCCGCTCGGCGCCCAGCGAAGCGGCGGCAGTCTGCTGGAAAATAATGTTGTTGCCGATATTGCCCGCCGGACAAAAGCCACCCCGGCGCAGGTACTGCTGGCCTGGCAGCTGCAGCGCGGCATTATCGTTATTCCCAAATCGGTGCATGAAGACCGTATCCGCGAAAATTATGCCTCTTTGGTGGTTGAGCTTGATGCTGCGGATATCCGCCGGCTTGACGAACTCAACGAAAATCATCGCTTCTTTGACGGTTCGGCTTTTGAAAACCCCGCCAAAGGATATGACAAGATATTTTAAAGCAACTGTTGCGCAAACTTTGGTTGATGAAGAAAAAATCCTACGGGCAGGGCTGCAATCCCGGTCTAGCGCAGCAGAAAGCGCCTGAGAGCCTCTTCGTCCTGCCATTTGACGGTAATTTCCAGAACCCTGAAATTCGGCCGTAAATCTGCCGGAATTTTGACCATGTCTTTTGAGGTCGTAAACAAAGCGGCGTTCAGTTTTCCGGCTTCTTTAATCAGGTTTTCAAGTTCGCTGCGGTTGTAGAAATGATGATCGGGAAAGTCTTTGGTTTTAACCAGAGTAATGCCGCAGTCCTCAAGCGATTGATAAAGTTTTTGCGGCCGCCCGATACCGGCAAAGGCAATCGCGTGCGGCTTATCACAGACCGGCCGCACCGGAACCACATCTCCCCTGAAAACCGGCAACCCGCCGAGCCGCGGCAGCAGGTTGTGCTTGTCTTCGCCCAGCATAATAACCGCATCGGCACGTTGAAGCCCCTGATGCAGAAATTCACGCATCGGTCCGGCCGGAACCGGCCACAGGTTGCCCATGCCCGCCGCGCCGTCAATCACCAGAAAAGATTTGTCTTTATAAAGGGTTGGGTTCTGAAAACCGTCGTCCATAATGATAATATCTGCCCCGTTTTGCACGGCCAGTTCGGCGCCCTCAAACCGGTTGCCGTCAACCACGACCGGCGCTTCCGCGGCCAGCAACAGCGGTTCGTCGCCAACCTCAAACGGTGTATGACGGGCAGGGTTAACCAGAATATGTTTTAACCGGCCGCCGTAGCCGCGCGAAACAAAAAAAGGCTTTTTGCCGGCCTGTTTCAAGATTTTGGCCAGACTGGCTGCTACCGGCGTTTTGCCGCTGCCGCCGGCCGTCAGATTGCCGACGCATATTACCGGGACAGAAATTTTGCGCGGCCGGATAAAGCGCATCCGGCACCAGGTGGCCAAAGCATAAAGACAGCCGGCCGGCAGCAGTGCCGTCGCCAAAAGATTTTTATTCTGCCAGTGCTTTGGTGTTTTCATTTAAAAATAAGCCTTAATCTTGTCCATAATACCGTCCAGAACTTTGGTTTCACTGGCTGCCCAGTTGTAGGCCAAAGACTGCTTGGCCTCCAAAAGACTCTTGTTTTCCAGGAGCTGCCCGACCATTTCCTCAAGCTCCGCCGTGTCGGTAACCTGCATCACCGCATCGGCCTTTTTGGCACGCGACATGGCATCGGTAAAGTTGTGCATATGCGGTCCGACGATAACGGCATCGCGTACGCGCGACGGTTCAATAAAGTTTTGCCCGCCGTGCGGCACCAGCGATCCGCCGATAAATACGATATCGGCAATATCGTACCATAATCCCATCTCGCCGATGGTGTTGGCAATGTAAATATCGGTTTTCGGAGTGATTTTTTCCTGTTCCGAGCGCAGTGCCGTTGTCAGTCCGAGTTTGTTGATTTCGGCGGCAATTTCCGTCCCGCGGTTGGGATGTCGCGGCGCAATGATAGTCAAAAGCTCCGGGAATTTTTCTTTTAAGCGTTTGTGTACTTTGGCAATTCGAACCTCTTCGTCGTCGTGGGTTGAACTCGCCAGCCACAGCGGCCGTTTGCCGATTTGTTTCAGCAAGTCTTTTTTGGCCTTTTCGTCAATCGGCAGCGGCAGACCGGCATATTTCAGATTACCGAGGCAGATGGCATCTTTGGCGCCCAGAACCCGCAGCCGGTAGGCATCTTCTTCCGACTGCCCCAGGCATAAGTCAAAGCAGTCCAGAAGCTCTTTGCAGATAAAATCAAATTGCTGCCAGCGTTTGAACGTTTTGTTTGAAATGCGGCCGTTAATTAAAATCAACGGAATATTTTTGCGTTTGATGGACGATAAAACCGCCGGCCAGAATTCGGATTCAAACCAAAGCGCCACGTCAGGGTGCCAGTGTTTGACAAAGCGGGTGGTAAAAATCGGGTTGTCAATCGGAATAAACTGATGAAAAGCTCTTTCCGGCAAGCGCTTTTGCATCACATCAGCCGAGGTTACCGTTCCGGTCGTAACCATGACATGGGAATCAGGATACGTTTCCAAAATCCGGTTAATCAGCGGCAGCATGGATATGGATTCGCCGACCGACGCACCGTGCAGCCAGAACAACTTTCCTTCCGGCCGCGGCATTTTCGGCCGTCCGAGACGTTCGTTAAAGCGGGCAACGTCTTCTTTGCCTTTTTGTTTGCGCTTTTCAACATAACGCTGAATGACCAGCGGATACAAAACGGTAATAAGGGTATTGTAGATTTTAATGAACATGCGGGCTATCCTTTTTTAGTTTTAATTTCGTTATAATCCGCCGGCAGTATGGGTTCCCGTCCGGCATTTTTATCGCAGCTTTGCGACAGATTGTTGGCAATATCCTCCAGTTTCAGGCGGTATTGCTCAAATTGTTCGTCCGTCAGCTCGGCCGGAACATACAGCGGCTCGCTTAAGGCAAAAACGCCGCGGCCGAACGGCAGTGAAATCATGGTCTTGTCCCAGGCTTTGTCGGCAATCATGGCGCGGTTAAGACTGAAACAGGCGCAGATAATCGGCTTTCCGGTTTTTTGCGCATAATAAACCGGCGATTTTTTCATTCTCATTCGGGGGCCGCGCGGACCGTCCGGCGAGATGAACAAATCATAGCCGTCTTGCAGCGCCCGCATAAGCTCAAGAGCGCTTTGCCGCGGATTTTCATTGGTCGAACCGCTGACCGGCGTGATATGAAACCAGCGCAGAAAATGAGCGATAATCTGCCCGTCGTGATGCGGCGAAACCAGTGCCGCCATTTTGCGGTTAAACAATTTCTGCCAGAAGAAAGGCATCATCGTTGCCCGGGCATGCCAGGCGACCCATACGGCATTGGTATCGGCAACGGCGCGTCTGGCTTCGTCAATACCGTAAAAACGCCAGCGGCAGCTTAGTCCGACGAATTTTGAGTAAATAAAAATCAAAAAAGAAAGAAAGCGAATTGCCGCCGGAGTTCTTAAAATCCGTTTGAATGTTTTTTTCAGTTCCATGCTTTTCGGACCTTAAGGGTTGGTGTCGGTAACGCTGATGCCGATATTTTCGTTCTCGGTAACCACAACTTCGCCGTGTCCGATTAAAACATCGTTGACATAAATATCGACATTGTCGTCAATATTGCGGTCAAGTTCGACCACGGCGCCGCGTCCGAGCCGCAGCAGCTGATAAACGCGCAGATTGGCAGTTCCCAGTGTAATTGAAACATCTACGTCAATATCATCACTGGAATAAGCAGGTCTGTTCTTTACCGCCATTTAAAATCTCCGAAGTCTTCTAAATTAACTAAACTGCTTACAATATATATGTAAACTTTGTCCGACAAAATCACAAAATGATTTATTACACAGATTTTTTTTTGTGGATTAAACATCTGCCGGATTGATGAAAAGCCACCGCTATGGCAAAAAGTTAAAAAGGCACGGTTGCAGAAACCGGAATTATTTCCTATATAGATAAAAGATTAAAATACAGATTTAAGGTGTTACAAATGTTTAGCCAGAAAGAAAAATATCCGTTGCTGCCGCTGCGCGACATAGTCGTCTATCCGAAGATGATTGTGCCGTTGTTTGTCGGCCGCGCCAAGTCGATTAATGCTTTGCAGAAGGCCGTTGACCATGAGCAGAACATTGTTTTGGTCACGCAGAAAGATCCGGGAATTGAAGATCCGGGAGCGGACGATATTTTTCATGTCGGCACTTTGGGAACGGTTTTGCAGCTCTTAAAACTTCCGGACGGCACGGTTAAAGTCTTGGTCGAAGGTCTGGAACGGGTTAAGCTGGATAAGATTGAGGCCGGCGAGGAAATGACCGAGGCCGAAATCACCATTCTGCCCGATGCCGAGGAAGATAATCCCGAGCTGGAAGGAATTGTCCGCGCCGTGTTGTCGCAGTTTGAGGAATATGTCAAATTGTCCAAAAAAACGCCGCCGGAGGTTCTGGTTTCCGTTAATCAGATTGAAGATTACACCAAGCTTGCCGACACCATTGCCGCGCATCTGGCCTTAAAGATTACCGACAAACAGGCATTGCTTGAAGGCAAGTCGCTGGCCGAGCGTTTTGAGATGCTCTTAGGCTTTATGGACGCCGAAATCACTATGCTTGAGGTTGAAAACCGTATTCGCAACCGCGTTCGCAAGCAAATGGAAAAAAGCCAGAAAGAATATTATCTGAATGAGCAGATGAAGGCCATTCAGAAAGAACTCGGCGACGGCGACGAAGAAGATGAAATCGCCGCCTATATGGCAAAAATCGAGAAGACCAAATTGTCAAAAGAGGCCAAAGAAAAAGCTCTGGCCGAGGTTAAAAAACTTAAAAACATGGGGGCGAATTCCGCCGAGGCGACGGTTGTGCGCAATTATCTTGACTGGATTCTGGATATTCCGTGGAAAAAACGCTCCAAGGTCAACAAAGATTTGCAATATGCCATGGATGTCCTGAATGCCGATCACTACGGCCTGGATAAGGTTAAAGAACGTATTATCGAATTTTTGGCGGTTCAGGCACGGTCGGATAAAGTCCGCGGGCCGATTCTGTGCCTGGTCGGACCTCCGGGCGTCGGTAAAACGTCTTTGGGTAAATCAATAGCAAGGGCAACGGGCAGGGCTTTTGTCCGTACTTCGCTCGGCGGTATGCGCGACGAGGCCGAGATTCGCGGTCATCGTCGCACCTACATCGGTTCAATGCCCGGCAAGATTATCAAAGGCATGAAAAAGGCCGGCACCACCAATCCGCTGTTCTTGTTAGATGAGATTGACAAACTCGGCAATGACTACCGCGGCGATCCGTCTTCGGCGCTGCTGGAAGTTCTTGATCCGGAGCAGAACGTTGCCTTTAACGATCACTATCTGGAAGTGGATTATGATTTGTCGGACGTGATGTTTGTCACCACCGCCAATTCGCTGGATATGCCGCGGCCGTTGCTGGATAGAATGGAGGTCATTCGTCTGTCCGGTTATACCGAAGATGAAAAGATAGAGATCGCCAAACGCCACCTGATTCCGAAGATATTTAAGGAAAACGGCGTTAAGGAACATGAGCTTTTCATTAAAGGCGACGCGGTGCGCGATATCATTCGCTATTATACCCGCGAGGCCGGCGTGCGCAATCTTGAGCGCGAGTTGTCAACCATTGCCCGCAAGGCCGTCAAGGAGATATTGCTGAACAAAGAGAAAGAAAAACTGCCGATAACGGTAGACGCCAAAAATCTGGAAAAATATCTGGGCGTCATCAAATACCGGTTCGGCGAGGCCGAAGAAGAAGATCAGATCGGTGTAACCACCGGTTTGGCCTGGACGGAAGTCGGCGGCGATATTTTGTTTATTGAGGCGGTTGATATGCCGGGCAAGGGCATCGTCAAACAAACGGGTAAATTGGGCGATGTGATGAAAGAGTCAATCGAAACGGCCTATTCGGTCGTCCGCGCCCACTCCAAAGAACTCGGCATTGATCCGGAAATCTTTGAAAAGACCGATATCCATGTCCATGTGCCGGAAGGCGCCACCCCGAAAGACGGCCCCTCCGCCGGTATTGCCATGTATACGACGCTGGTTTCGGTTTTGACCAAAATCCCGGTCAGAAAAGATGTTGCCATGACCGGCGAAATAACGCTGCAGGGCAGGGTGCTGCCGATTGGCGGGCTTAAGGAAAAATTGCTTTCGGCTTTGCGCGGCGGTATCAAAACGGTCATCATTCCGAAAGATAATGAGAAAGACTTGGCAGAAATTCCGGAAAATGTCAAAGAAGGTTTAAAGATTATTCCGGTATCAGATGTCAGAGAGGTCTTAAAAATTGCTTTGCGCAAAGAGCCCGCAAATAAAAAGAAAGCTTCCTGAGTAAAAAAGGCGGTCGTAAAGGCCGCCTTAATATTTTTTTATTATCGGGATTTTTCTTTCTTCTGAAACATTTTAGCAAAACCTTTCTTGGCTTTAGATGTCTTTTCGGAGGAAACATTAGAAGCTTTTTCTTGTTTGTTTTCCTTCTGCACAACTTGTTGTGCCGAGGGATCGGCAACTTCTACCCAAGTTTTAGTATCTTTATTTGTTGTAGTATCTTTATTTATAGATTCTTCTATCTCCTGAATTTTTTTATCTTTAATCGTCTGACGACGTTTTTTCAAATCCTGCTGTGCCTGTTCCAAGGTTATATTTTGATAATCATTTCTGATTTTCTGCACTTTCTTGTCACTCATATCCAAATCCAAATTCGACAAGTCAAGTCCGTTGACAAAAGTCTGGAAGGTTTGAAAATCTTTTTTCGTTACGGATGTTTTGCCGTCAATGGAATTCCATAACTCATTTAAATAAGTCTGATAGTTTTGTTGAGCCTTGGTATATGAATATCCCTGAACCTTGTTCTTGGTATTAGGTATTCCGCCCAAAACATGTTTGTCGCCATCGCCGGCCCATGACGAGTAGGACGTATGAACCTTTTGACCGTCCGACGATAAAACGGCCGAACCGTCAGCATTGTAAAGAACACCGATTTCTACGGGGCTCTTAGCCAAAATATCAGGAGATACAACCGGTTCATCACCGGCAGTTTTGTGCAAAACAGAAGTTTTATATTTTCCGTCTTCACTGGCATATTGCCAAATACAATAACTGGTGCTGTCAATAGAAACATTTTGCCAGTCGTTGCCGGAGCGTTCAAAAATTTCATAAGTGGTTTCGGGAATGATTTCTTCCACCGATTTTGCCAAAACAATGGAGCCCCAGTTTGTATTATAGTTGCGTGTATAACCGTCCAAATGTTTTCCCTTAAAATATTCTGTAGTTTCTTTGGCCGATTTTTTATCTCCTTCCTTAAAACAAATTAATTCGGCGAGTATTTCGGCACGTGCTCGGTCCGAAACTTTCATAAATAACGTGCCGTCATACAATTTATCGCGAACATCAGCCATAAGCGCATGTGTCTTTTCATGGTCGGCAACGGATGCGGAATAATTGTTTTTATTAATGTTATCTATCAGCTGCTGTTCTGCATCGGTCGGGTTATTTATCCGATATTGGTTATAAACAATGCCGACTCCGTCAATATATTTTCCGGCCGGACGGTGAGAATTATATATGGCATCCAGAGAAGGAAATTCTTCTATATGAAGATAATGTTTTATTTGTTTAGATGTCGAAGTCGTATCTTCTTTTATTTGGGATTCGGAATGATCATCTGCCGACGATTCCAGGCCATCTACATAATAGGTTGAGTCATCTTTCTCTGCTTGAGAAGATGGCGTATTGACGACAAAAGTTGTTTTTCCTTTTAATTCATTATCTTGAGGTGTCTGGTCCGTGATGTTTGCTCCCGAGGCAAAAGGTGCCAATCCCAAAAAGAAACCCGCCACAGATGATGCAAACTTATTTATGGAAACATTAGAATTTTGCATTTCGTCATTTTTTTGCTTCTTTGCTTTAATATTTTTAATACGTTCTAGATAATCAGCATCCATTTTGACATCTCCCTATCAACTTATAACCCAATATATCACGTTTTGGAAATTTTGTCTATAAAATATTAGAAAATAAAAGTTAATTTGGCGTTAAAAATATGCCGGATAGGCCATATAAAACATGACGGATTCGTCCGATTCCGACAGCGATATGAGGATTCGTATTTTAGAAAGAATATTATAAAATCCGCGGATATCCGCCGTTTTAAGCAAAAAGAGGCCGGTTTCTGGGGATAAAAAGGCCTATTTTGCTAAAAATGTTGATAATTAAGCGGTTTTTGTTTGACAGGGCCTTTTTTTAATGTTCAAATTTTGTTGTGAGCAAGGGAAATCCCTTGGTTCATTTGTTTATAACTTATATTAGAGGGAGTCCTCACCGTGAATAAAAATGAATTGATTTCTAGCATTGCTAGCTCAACCGGCCTTACCAAAACTGATTCGGCTAAGGCTTTGGATGCGTTTGTTTCTTCAATCACCAACGCTCTGAAAAAAGGTGATGAAGTTCGTCTGGTTGGTTTCGGTACTTTTGCCGTTTCCAAGAGAGCTGCGACAACCGGCCGCAATCCGCGCACCGGTGCCACCATCAAAATTCCGGCTCGCAAACAGGCTAAATTCAAAGCTGGTAAGGCTTTGCAAGACTCTGTAAACTAATATACTCAGAACCGGCTCTTTAGCCGGTTCTTTGCAAAAAGTTTATAAGCGGAACGGGGCGTCCATATTAAAGCGCTCCGTTTTTTTACGGGTATGATATGCAATATCTTGAAAAAATAGTCCGGCTGGTAGAAAAAGGCAGAATAAAAACCAAGTATTCGCATCATAATTTGATTTACCGTCGGCAAAACCATTTTATTTTCAGTGTTGATTGTTCAGGGCTGATTGAATTTTGGCTTTCCAAGCGCGCACCCTTGGCTCTGGCGGAAATTTATGATTTCGTCTACCGCGTTCGTCCCGTCGGCAAAGAACAAATTAAACGTTTATATTCTTTTGATTTTTACGATTATTTTGGTTCAATAGCGGAAAAAGGCGGGCAGCATTGGCAAGTTGTTGATACAATGCAGGTCTTGCGGCAGGGAGATATCATTGCCTTTATTAACCAGAACCATCGCGGAAGGTTTGGGCATATTGCTGTTGTTGATAAAGAAATCGAACGTAATTCGGAGCGGATAGTTGTCAGGATAATTGATTCCAGTACGGTTGAACACATTGATGACTGCCGGCCGTCTGTCAAAAAAGGCATCGGCAAGGGGAGTATAGAGCTTCATTTAACGAACGGAAAAATAACCTCGGTTTGTTATACGCCCAGTTGTTACAAATCCAGACAAGTTATGATAGGCAGATTAAAATGAAAAAATTATAAAAAAGTACTTGATTATTTTTTTTGAGGAGTGTATAAGACATCACAGATAAACGATGAGGGCGCTTAGCTCAGCTGGAAGAGCATCTCGTTTACACCGAGAGGGTCGGGAGTTCGAACCTCTCAGCGCCCACCAATTGCTAAGCAAAAACGACCGTTGCTCCGGTCGTTTTTGTCTGTAAAATCTTTGGAACATCTTATTGAGCGAGGAAGCGTAAGCCTGCCGCAGCGAAATTAGATGCCTAAGCTAAAGCCACCCGGAAGGGTGGTTTTTTTATTGGTATGGGTGGTTAAGGTTTGAACTCCCGAGAGGGCGCAAAGTGCAAAAAAGATCCAGTGAATCTTTTTTGCCTTTGCGGTGCAGAGTTGTTAACGAGCGATGAGCGTAAGCGAGAGGAGCGAGTGTTACAACTCAAACTGGCTGCCGCAGCAAGGGAAAGGCCTTTGCGGTGCAGAGTTGTTAACGAGCGATGAGCGTAAGCGAGAGGAGCGAGTGTTACAACTCAAACTGGCTGCCGCAGCAAGGGAAAGGCCTTTGCGGTGCAGAGTTGTTAACGAGCGATGAGCGTAAGCGGTTACAACTCAAACTGGCTGCCGCAGCAAGGGAAAGACCTTTGCGGTGCTTGGCCGTCTGCCTGTCGGCCTAAATATTTCTTGCGGCTTTTGTATCTGCCATTATATCAAGCGCTAGTTGCAGCGCAGTTTGATCGTAAACCCGAACAGGGTAATATATCTGTGTTTGCGGTCGGTTGACGTCTCAATCCAAAACAGACGTTTCCACAACGGCAGTCTGGCGCGTCCTTTGCCGGCTTCTTTGACGCCGATTTCCTTTTGCAGGGCATCAAACGCCGGAACCAGTTTGGCATATTCTTTAAACTCGTCGGTAAAGGTGTTGCGGCACGCCGGATGATTCGGTTTTTTGCCGGTGAAGTGAACAATAACCGGATTAGCTTCGGCTTTGGCAAATTCGGCGGCATATTTTTCGTCATATTCCGGTTCGTTTTTGCGCCACCAAACCTGCATATAATCATATTTGGGCGACAGACGGCATTTCAGACCGTCGCAGGTTTTGTTCAGGGCGTCTTGGTCGTTGCTGATTTTGCAGTCGGTCATGACAATGTTTTTCAGTTTGCCGAAGAAGTCCGCCTTGCGCCAGGCCTTAAGATTAATTAACACGACACCGGAATTAAAATAAAAATTATCTTCAAGCGCGATATCTTTTGCTTTTTGCTTTGAGGCGGAAACATCTTCAATGACGCCGACCAGATTATCGCCGAGATCCGTTTTGAACAATTCATGCAGCGAACCGCGCACAATCGTATCGCAGTCAAGATAGAGAACCATATCTTCTGCCGGCAGCAAATCCGCCAGCAGACAACGGAACCAGGCCTCAACGGTAACCCAGTTCGGGCAGGGAAAGCCGTCAAAAATCTTTTCGTCGATTTTAATTTTTTTCAGCTCATAATTTTTGATGGACTGCAGATTGTCAAACGTCTGCAGATACTTGTCTTCCAGCTGCGAATACATGATAATAAACTCGATTTCGTCGCCTTTACGGGCGTTTTTGAGCACCGATGCCATAGACACCAATGTCAGCGGCACAAAGTTGGTATCGGGAGCATAAGCAATCGTAATTTTGGTCATATCAGTCTTCTTTCAGTTTTTCAAGTAGTTGCGGATAATGAGCAATTACCGCGGCCATTTGTTTGTTGTTGCCGTCCTGCGCGATATTCAGCTGGGTGAGTGTCAGCTGTTCGGTATTGCGCAGTTCGCGTTCGGGGTTGACCAGCAGAACTTTGCGCATCCGTCCCCGAAAACTGCGGACTTTAACATTATTTAATACCGTCATCGCCCAAAACCATATATCATCGGCATAGGGAGCAATTTTTCTGAACAATTCGGCATCGCCGACATCTTTGTACAAACTGTGCTGCGGATAAAGCACGCCGCCGCAGCCGGTCAGAAAATTGCGGAAAGAAGGCTTGGGCTGAGTGGTGTTTTTTTGCCATTGTTTATAGGGAAGGGGATGCCCGTCGGCGCCCAGACGTATCCGGTGGCTGCGATGTCCGATAACACAACCGGGCGTCTTCAAATATTGGCGATACATTTTATCCAGCCAGTCGGCAGGGTAATAAACATCATCGTCAACAATGACGATAATATCGTCGGGATATTCCTTCAGCGACGGAATAAGCTTTTTATAAGAGCGCAGATCCTCACACCATTTGATGGTCAGGCCGTTTTTCTGCAGCTGCAAAACCGCCGGCGGAATATCCGCTTCACCGTTCGGGAACTGCTCTTTTGCCAGCCACAAAACAACCTCGTCGGGTTTGAGTGTCTGGGTTAAAAGCGAATACAGCGTATAATGTATCTCATACATCCGCTCCGGAAACGATGTCAGCGAGACGATAAGTTTGGGCGAACGTTTGTCGGCATTGATACCGATGCCGTCAAAATTGGCAATCAGCGGCAGAATTTTTTGTTTGTCGATATGCGGCGGCAGCTTGGGCTTTTTGGTATAACAAAATTTAAGTCCGAACAGCGTTATTTCCCGCAGATTTCCGGATTTTGTACGTTTAAAAAATTCCATCGCAAGACCTCAAAAATTTGTTCTCTGCGTTAAGTATGCGCGGAGATTTTGCTTAAATCAATATTTATCTGCAAATTGTAAAGGATTATTTAACAAGCAGTTGATAAAATAACGCCGTTGCCAAAAAGAGGAGGCCTTAAGATGATAGCAGAGAAAAAAACATCTGTGTTGAGCCGGCTTAAAAATATCGTAGCCAAAACAAAACGCCGTCTTTCGTGGCGCGGCCGGGTAAAAGATGAAAATGTTTCGGCGCTTGATGCCGCCGATATCCAGCGTCAGGCATACAAACACAATCAGAATGTCCGCCACACGACCTACACGCCGCCGTATCTGGAACTGGCCGCCCAGCTGCTGGTTGACGAGGATCAAATCTTTCGTGCCGCCGCCAGCCATTTGACGCTGATAGCCAAGTCGCGCCGCAAATACGCACCGGAAATCAAAGCCGTCTTTGCCGAGGTAATTGCCGGCCGCAAGCTTTCGCCGGAAAAAATCGCCTATTTGAGTAAAAAGCTGGAAGAAATTTAATCAAGAGCAAATGATGTCAAAAGTTTTTCAGTTTTTTTAGCAATCAGCGGCGGCGGATTTATAGTCAGTTTTTTGCCGGGATTATTACATCCGGCATTGGGTTTATTGTTAAGCGCCGTAATAACGGTCATTTGCCTTATATATGTGCTCATAAAACATTCTTCGGTTACATCAATTCTGAAGTCCTGGCGGAAACGGGCGCCGGGGCTCGTTTTAATCTGTCAGACATTTGGCAGCTATTGGCTGTTTTTTCTGCTGTTTATATTGATTTTGATGATGTTGGCAGCCTGTGGTATAAATATTGATAAGTTTGATAAGTCCATATCATCGGTTATTAGTACAACATTCGGCTGTTTATTAATGGTTAGAAATCGTTTTAATCTTGTGGCAGAAGAAAATCAGAGCCTTATGGTCGCGATCTCGCCGACCTTGATAGCTAAATAGCGCCGCACTTGACAGCAGTCAAGGTGATGACTATGCTAACCGAATAGGACGTCTTTTAGATTCCAAATATCCTCAAGGAGATTGCGATGTTCTCATTCAAAAATACATTAAGAAAAAGTGGTAAATATCTGATGTATGCGATATTGTATTTTCTATCCTTGAGTGTTATCGGCATGGCCGCCGGCATATCATTTTTTCTGGCTGCTGAACATAGCTACAAGATTGAAACAACCGACATAATTAAGGATTGCATAGCGCAAGGGGTGAGCGAACAAATCTGCAAAGACAGGGTATATTAAAACAAAAGAGTCGTTATGATAAAGTTTTTGGATAATTTGTTGCTGTTTTGCGGACTTTACGGATTGATATTTGGCTGTTTGCTTTATATCAATGAATTGCTGACAATGATTTTTATTGTCCTTTGCGTTTTGGTTGCTCCTGTGCTGCTGACTATCCGCCGCCGTCAAACAAGTGTTTGGGGACAAAATTTTAGTTCTGGTCATCCGAACACGGCGCCTTTGTTAAAGATTATCGGCGCCTATTGTATTTATGTTTTAGTGTCTTTGGTCATAAAAATAACACGCAATCTCAACAACTGGGCCGTTGAACCGGAAACTTCGGCAGAACAAACAATAAGCCTGATGCTGGTAGCGGCGGCTTTGTCAATAACAGCACTGTGGCGAATATATAAGACCATATGCGTCGGGCGTATTTGCCAAACAATCAGTAAAAAACGGTAAAATACCCTCGTAAATAATTAGAAAAGAGCAGGTTTTGGGGCTTGCTCTTTTTTATCATCTCGGTTAAAATGCAAAGCGCATAATCACAAGGAATATCATGTATGTCGGAATCCAAACTTTCTCCTCACATTAAAAATTGTTTATCCAAAGGTTTTAATATCGTCAAAATCATCGGCAATATCTGTGCTTTTGTGCTGTTATGTTTTTTGAGTGTTCTTTTGGTGTACACAATTTTAGAGGGAATCATCAATTATGATGAGGATTTTGATATCGGCAAAGCAACAATCGTATCAAAATGGGTTATATTGCCGCTGTACGGTCTCCTTGCACTGATAACTTGCGGCATGCTGGTTAAGACGGCATCGCGACTGTTAAAGCCCTGGAAACTGGTTTGGCATATTCTTTATTGGTTGTTGCCTTTTGCTGTTTTGTTACTGATGATATGGTTTATGGGCATATCCCTTAAGCTGTCGACGGCGTTGTCTCTTTCATAAAACAACCTCTTCAAAATAGTTTATCTTGCTTTCAAAAGCTTGTTTTGACAGGCCGTCTTAAGCCTTATAAGTTCTGACACCGTCGTCTTGCTCAAACAGATATAAAAGAATTCTCAGCGCCTGTCCGCGCGGGCTCTGCAGATTGGGATCTTTATTAAGGATAAGCTTGGCGTCCTGATTGGCAATAAACAAAAGATTTTTATGATATTCCATATCCGCCAGCCTGAACTGACAAAAGCCGCTTTGTCTGGTGCCCAGGATTTCACCGCCGCCGCGCAGTTCCAAATCTTTTTCGGCAATCAAAAAACCGTCTTCGGTCTGTTTCATGATGTTAAGACGCTCATGAGCGGTTTCGCTCAGGGGCTGCCCGTAAAGCAGCAGACAAGTCGCCGCCTCAAACCCGCGTTTGACTCGTCCGCGCAGCTGGTGCAGCTGCGCCAGTCCGAAACGCTCGGCATGTTCAATCACCATAATGGTGGCTTCCGGCACATTTACGCCGACTTCAATCACCGTCGTCGCCACCAGCAGTTTAATCTCACCTCGTTTAAACCGCTCCATAACCGCGTCTTTGTCTTTTTCTTTCATCTTGCCGTGCACCAGTCCGACATCATTGCCGAATATCTTGCGCAGGTCTTCAAACCGTGCTTCGGCTGCTGCCAGGTCGCTTTTTTCGGATTCTTCCACCAGCGGACAAACCCAGTAGGCTCTGGTGCCGCTTTCGATTTTGCGCTTTAAGGCCGCCACCGTTTCCGTCAGTTTGCTGAGCGGCAAAACTCGGGTGTCCACCGGCTTGCGCCCTTCGGGAACCTGGTCGATTTTGGAGTATTCCATATCGCCGTAAGATGTCAAAACCAGCGTCCGCGGAATAGGGGTGGCCGTCATCACCAAAACATCGGCCTTATTGCCTTTTTCCGACAATTTAAGCCGCTGGTGCACGCCAAACCGGTGTTGCTCGTCCACGACCACAAAGCCGAGTTCGTGGTAACTGACGTCTTCTTGAAACAACGCGTGCGTACCGATAAGAATATTAATGCTTCCCTCCGCCAGCCGCGACAATATTTCGGCCCGGGCTTTGCCTTTGGTCTTGCCGGTCAGAAGCGCCGCCGTAATGCCGATATCCTCGCACATCGGTGCAATCGTTTCAAAATGCTGTTTGGCCAAAATCTCGGTCGGCGCCATAATGGCGGCCTGCAGTCCGCTTTCAACCGCATTCAGCATTGCCAAAAATGCCACAATCGTTTTGCCGGAGCCGACATCGCCCTGCAACAGCCGCAGCATGCGGAGCGGCTCGGCCTGGTCGGCATAAATTTCGGCCAACACGTTTTTTTGCGCGCTTGTCAGGGCAAAGGGCAGTTTTTCCAAAATCTTTTTGCGTAAAAGCCCGTTGCCGCGGATAATCCGCCCGTTTTGTTTTTTGACGCGTTCGCGGGCAATGGCCAACGTCAGCTGATTAGCCAGAAGTTCGTCATAAGCCAGTCGTGCCCGCTCTTTGGCATAAGGCTCAAGATCCTGCTGATAATGCGGATGATGAGCTTTGAGCAGCGCCGTGCGGAAATCGTCCCAGCCGTGTTGTTTGACAAAGGCCGCGTCAAGCCATTCGGGCAGGGCGGGTACCCGTGCCAATGCCTGTTCGGCATATTTGTTAAGCATTTTGTTGCTGATGCCGGCCGTCAGCGGATAAACCGGTTCAAATGCCGGAATTTTGTCGCTTTCGGCTTCCGGCACGATGTAGTCCGGGTGTGCCATCTGCAGCATGCCGTTAAAACTTTCAAGTTTGCCGCTGACAATCCGCACCGCGCCGACGGGCAGATTCTTGGCAATCGAATCAGCATAAACCTTAAAGAAAACCAGAGTCAGATCTTCGCTGCCGTCGCTGACGACCACCCGGTAGGGCTGCTGCCGTGTTTTCGGCGCAATATGTTCAACAACCTTAACCCGCACGGTGCAAATCCGGCCCGGCACGGCGTCTTTAAGCCGCGGCCGGTAAGAGCGATCGACAATTCCCGCCGGCAGATGAAACGCCAGATCAACAATTTTACTGCCGCCCAAAAGATTTTGCAGCAGTTTAACGGTCTTGCTGCCGATACCTTTCAGCACCGAAATATCGGCAAACAGGGGAAACAGAATCTCCGGACGCATAAAACCGTGGCCTTTCGTGAAATAAAACTTGCATAACCAAAGGCTATTGTATATATTTTTTCGCGTTAAGTAAACAACAAGAAACAAATAATGCAGTACAATATCGCGCATTTTAAGGGAGCCGTTTTTTCTTCCGTCGCCAGGGGCTATGACGCTCTTCTGGCGGGCAATTTTGCGCTCAACTCGCCGGAAGGCGTGGTCTACATTGCCGCCGACGGTGTTGAGCTGGCCAATATGGCCGCTCTTTTGGAATATATGTATCCGTCGTTGCAGGTGTTGCGGTTTCCGGCCTGGGATACCGTGCCGTATGACCGTGTTTCGCCCAATCCGTCAATCATTGCGCAGCGGATTGACTGCCTGTCGGCTCTGGCGCAAAATCCGTCGCCCGAGCACCCGCGCATTGTGGTAACCTCGGTCGGTGCGGTGCTGCAAAAACTGCCGCCGAAGAAAATTTTTCTTAATTCAATACGTGAAGTTTCTGTCGGCAGTAAATTGAATTTTGATGATTTTTTGCATTACGCAGCAGTCAACGGCTATAACCGCGTCGCTCAGGTTTATGAGGCCGGGGAATATGCCGTCCGCGGTGATATCATAGATATTTTTCCGGTCGGCACCGACGAGCCGCTGCGCATAGATTTGTTTGATGACGAGGTTGAGCGTATCCGCAAATTTGACGTCATGAGCCAGCGAACCACCGGCGAGCTGCGGTCATACCGATTCAAGGTCATGAGCGAGGTCATTCTGGACGCCAACACCATAAAGACTTTCCGCTCCAAATACCGCGAAGCCTTCGGCGCCGACTTCAGCGGCGATGAAATTTATGAGGCCGTTTCCGCCGGCCGCAAATATATCGGTCTGGAAAACTGGCTGCCGTTTTTTTATGAAGATCCGCTGCCGACTTTGTTTGATTATCTGCCGTCCGCCGGAATTCTGGTTTCGGACAAAGTTGCCGATGCGGCCGCCGCCAAAGCCGACAGCATTGCCGATTATTATCATGCCCGCCTTGAGGCGCTCAAGATAAAATCGGCCGCCGGCGAAGAGGCCTATCGCCCGGTAAAACCGGAACTTCTCTATTTGACGGACAAAGAATTTGAAAATATATTAAAGCAAAAACAAAGTATTACAATAACATTTTTAAGCATTCCATCATCGGAAAATGTTATTGATTGCCGGATTCTGCCGTCCCGCGATTTTGCCTCGGCCAAGAACATTACCGCCGGCGAGGTTTATGTTGAGCTCAAAAATTATCTGAACGAGAACAAAAAGCTGAAACGCATCATTGCCTGCTATTCCGAGGGCAGCCGCGAACGTTTGTTTTCGCTGATGAATGAATACGAAATCCCGGACCTGACCTTTGCCGCAGGCTGGGACGAAGCCCTGGATAAAGCCAAAGACAAAGTGGTTATGGTTATTATGCCGCTGGAACACGGCTTTAAGGGCGATGGCTTGTGTCTGGTTGCCGAGCAGGACATTCTGGGCGAAAAGCAAAACCGCCGCAAGCAAAAGAAATATTCCTCCAAGGATTTTATCGCCGATGTCGGCTCATTGCAGGTCGGCGAATTGGTGGTGCATATTGACCACGGCATCGGCCGTTTTATGGGGCTTGAAAACATCACGGCCGGCGGTGCGCCGCATGATTGTCTGAAGATTGTTTATGCCAATGATGCCAAGCTGTTTGTACCGGTTGAAAACATTGATGTCTTGTCGCGCTACGGTCTTGACGACGAAAATATTGAGCTTGATACGCTGGGCGGCGCGGCCTGGTCGGCCAAAAAGGCCAAAGTCAAGGCCAAAATCCGCGATATTGCCGAAAAACTGATTAAAATTGCCGCCGAGCGCCATCTCAAAAAGGCTGACTGTTATGCGCCGCCGCAGGGAATGTTTGATGATTTCTGCGCCCGTTTTCCTTACAACGAAACCGACGACCAGCTTAATGCCATTGCCGACGTCATGGCGGATTTGAACGCCGCAATCCCGATGGACCGTCTGGTATGCGGTGATGTCGGTTTCGGCAAGACCGAGGTCGCTCTGCGCGCCGCGTTTGCTGTGGCTGCTTCCGGCGCTCAGGTGGCGGTTGTGGTGCCGACCACCTTGCTGGCGCGCCAGCATTATCAAAATTTCAAAGCCCGGCTAGAAGGTTTTCCGATAAGGGTTAAAATGCTCTCGCGTCTGGTAACGCCCAAAGAAGCGCGCGAAACCAAACAGGGGCTGAAAGAAGGTTCGGTTGAAATTGTCATCGGCACCCACGCGCTGTTGTCGGAGAAAATTGAGTTTTGCAACCTCGGTCTGCTGATAATTGATGAGGAACAGCATTTCGGCGTGGCCCACAAAGAAAAGCTGAAACAAATCAAATCAGACGTTCACGTCCTGACTTTGACCGCCACGCCGATACCGCGCACGCTGCAGTTATCGCTGACAGGGGTCAAGAGCCTGAGCGTCATTGCCACACCGCCGGTTGACCGCCTGGCCGCGCGTTCTTTTGTCATGCCGTTTGATAAGGTGATGATTAAAGAGGCCGTCTACCGCGAAAAATACCGCGGCGGCCAAACGTTTTTTGTCTGTCCGCGGGTTTCGGATATCCGCGAGGTTGAAAAAGAACTGCGCGCATTGCTGCCGGATATCAAAATTCTGGTGGCCCACGGCCAAATGCCGGCCAAACAGCTTGAAGAGGTTATGAACGATTTTGCCGACGGTCAGGCCGATATGCTGTTGTCGACCACGATTATCGAATCCGGCATTGATATGCCGCGGGTTAACACGATGATTGTCTACCGTGCCGATATGTTCGGTTTAGCACAGTTGTATCAGCTCAAGGGCAGAATAGGGCGCGGCAAAGTCAGGGGCTATGCCTATTTCACCATTCCGCCGCGGCGCAAGCTTAATCCGGTGGCCGAGCGGCGTTTAAGCATTTTGCAGGCGCTGGATACGCTGGGCGCCGGCTTTTCACTGGCCAGTCACGATATGGATATCCGCGGCGCCGGCAATGTTCTGGGTGAGGAGCAGTCCGGCCATATTAAAGATGTCGGTATTTCACTTTACCAGCATATGCTGGAAGAAGAAATCCTGCGGCTGCGTTCCGGTGTGATGGCCGACGAGCAGCGCAAACAGATTGAAGACTGGGCCCCGCAGATTTCAACCGGTATCCCGATTATGATACCCGAAACCTATGTCCGTGATCTGGGTATTCGTCTGGGGCTTTATAAACGCATCGGCGATATTAAAGATGCCGGAGCTTTGGCCGATATGCGCGAAGAGCTGATAGACCGTTTCGGCCCGCTGCCGCCGGAGGTTGAAAACCTGTTGACCACGGTTGAGATAAAAATTGCCTGCCGCCGGGCCGGGATTGACCGGATTGACGCCGGCGCCAAAGGAGTGTTGATCGGGTTTAGGGGCAATATTTTTGCTCATCCCGAAAAACTAATTGATTTGGTGGCCTCGTCATTCGGCGCCATCAAAGTTCGTCCGGATCAGCGCCTGTTTATTGAAAAAGACCTGTCTTCTTATGACGTCCGCATTAAAACAATCCGGCAGTATATTCACAAAATAGCCGCTTTGGCGGCATAACGCCCGTCCAAAAGAAAAAATTTACTTTTGCGCCAAAATGGGATAGAATAAATTTGTTTTGAGGGGACAAACCGATGTATCCGACGGACAAATTTTATAATATGCGCGTTAATCTGATAAAAAACGGCAAAACATACAGCGAAAAAGCCGCCGTCAGAAATATATGGCAAAAAGAGCGCAGTATTTTGGTTGATATTTATATCTACCGGCTGCAAAAGGCCTTTGTCTTCGACTCTGTTTTTATTCACGACATCTGGGATTTGAGCCGCGATATTTGTTATAAAGATATGCGCAAATTTGCCGCAGATTTCGCCGCGGCCGCCGATATTCAAAAAATACCGCCGGCAAAAAATCAGACCGCGGCGGGAGATATCCTGACACCGGTCAAAGATGATGTCATACTGTTGTTGTTTATGTCAAAAGTCTGGGATGACAAAAACAACATCAAGCAGAAGATTATTTTTGATTATATCCGCCAAACAATTGCCGCCGCCGGCAGCTTGAGCGAGCGTTATTTAAGCACCTTTTTGGCGGATTTACAACCCGGCGACGATGATTTTTATGCCGTCTTAAGCCGTCTGAAAGCCAAAAATCCCGGCCAGGCGCTCCGCCTGTTGGAAGAGGCGGTCAAAGTCTGCCTGGTAGACGGCTATCTGCATTATAACGAGCGTATGTATCTGGCCGACTTTATTCAGGCCTTGCGGCAGGAAGGAGTCAGTATACCGCCGGATTTGATATAAAAAAGGCTTCTTTTATTTTCATAAAAGAAGCCTTTTTTATCACTTTGACATTTCGCGTTGCATCTCCTGAGTGATCAATGAATTTTCCAGATGCCTGAACAAAATCCGTTTGTCCTGCTCCGCCAGATCGGGATGTTCAAAAATGTGCAGCGCAATGACATCTCGCAGCAAAATTTTTTCACGCTTCAACTGAAACAACATCCGCTTTAAGGCAACCTGTTTTCTGAAAATAGGACCGAGACGCAGGCAGTCGCGACAATAACGAATCCCCTCCAAAACAAATTTAATCTTATCCCGGACAGGCCTGATACTGTCGTCGGCATGAGCGGCGGCATCTTTCCATAAACGCTGAACCGCGAGAATGGTATTCTCTTTGTCGATAACGGAGAGAACAGATTCAAACATCAAACAGTCATTATCCTCCAACGCATCTGTAACCGTCTCAACAATCGTCTTACGGCGTCGTACATAGTCGGACAAGGCCGTAATCTTTACCTGAATATCTTGTATTTTAGCCATATTGAGAAGATTTAAGAGGTTAATAATATAATCATTGTATATCAAGTGATTACAGCATATAAGTTTTTTTAAAAGCGGTCAATGAAAAAATGATGCGCTGCCCGCGCTCAAAAACACAAAAAAAGCCCGCGGGGAACTTTAATGTTCCCGGCGGACCGAATTTTCTTAATCAATGTACCTCTCCGGCCTGGAGTTGAATTCCAGAAAGGCCAGATAATGTTGCTTGGCCTCATAATAACAGATGTTCTGGAACAGAACTGTTAAGGCCTCCGAGAGGTCGAGTTGCTCTTTATCCTCGTAGTCCACTTGATTGGACTTGTTATTGAGCATCTGCGCCCAAGCTCTGCACCCATCCTCTTGAGAGTAACCTCCCTGACGGGCCTTCACAACAATCTCTCTCAAGTAATCTACCTGTTCACAAGAAAGAAAATTCTTTCCGGTTGCCAATTGAGGAGCGAATTCAGGTCTGATGCTTTTAACTTCGTTTGACTGAAAAATTTCTTTTGCCATAATTGTAATTATTTTTAGTTAATAATATTTGCTAATGGCAACAACATATCATATTTTGCCGGGGTGGTCAACCATAAAAATGACAAAAATATATTTTTTTGTCAAAAAAAGAGGCCTCGCTTTGCGAAACCTCTTAAAATCAAAGCAAATCAAAGATTATTGCTGATTAATCAGCACAATCTCCACCCGGCGGTTTTGTTCACGCCCGGCCGCCGTCGCATTAGAGGCAATCGGGTTGGCCGAGCCGTATCCGGTCGCCATAATCCGGCCGGCCGCCACGCCCTGAAGCTTCAGAAAATCAGCCACGGCGTTGGCGCGGCGCTGCGATAACGGATTATTGATGGCCGCAGATCCCGTATTATCGGTGTAGCCGTTAACCTGAACCAGCGTTTTGTCATATTCTTTCAAAACCTTGGCAATCGAAACCACAACCGGCTGGAAAGAAGACTTGATGTAAGCCTCGTTGGTGTCAAAAGTAATATTTCCGGGCATAATCAGATAAATCTGACCGTTAAGTTCCTTAACCTGTACACCGGTTCCGACCAGTTCCTGCCGCAGCTTGGCTGCCTGATAATCCATATAGCCGCCGGCCGCTGCACCGCTGGCAGCACCGATACCGGCACCGATTAACGCGCCTTTTTCACCGCCGGCCAAAGCACCGATACCGGCGCCCAAAGCCGTGCCGATACCTGCACCCCAGGCCGTTTTGGCAACCTTGCTTTCACCGGTATAAGGGTCGGTGGCACAAGCCGAAATCATGGTAACCATAACCAAAGCGGATAATATTTTTTTCATGCACTTTTCTCCTCAGAAATTTTGCCGTGCAGCAGTCTGGCCGAATCAAGCCCCGATGCAACGGCTTCCACAATTGTTGAACCGCCGGTTTTGCAATCCCCGGCATAAATAATGTTGCTGTGTTCAATCGGCTTTTCCGCGCGGCTGCCGATGGCTTTGATAATCAGGTCAAAACCTTCGCGCCGGATAACGGAATCCGGAATATCCTCATAACCGCGTTCTCCCGGGCGGGTAGAGCAGGTGTAGGCATCAAGCTTGCCATCGTGTTTTACCACCTTGCAGACTCTTGTGGTGGTAACCAGATCAATCTGCCGGTCAATCAGCTCTTCCATCTCTTTGCGGGTAACCTTCATGTCAAAGATTTTGCGCCTTACAAAGACCGAAACGCTGTCCGCGCCCTGATTCCTGGCCGTAACCGCGCAATCTGCCGCCACGTTGCCGCCGCCGATGATGCCGACTCTTTTGGCGCCGACAAAGTCCTGCGGCCGCTGCAGATATTCGGTATAAGGAACAACGTTTTCCTCGCCCTCAACTCCGAGATCTATGCCGTTTTGTTCACCGATTGCCATAATAACGCCGTCAAAACCGCGCTCCAGAAGCTCAACCGGATTATCAACCCGTGTGTTAAATTCAATTTCGGCATTGCCGATTCGTTTAATATAGTTCCAATCGTCTTCAATCACTTCATAGGGCAGGCGGTAGTCGGGAATCAAGTTCAATGCGCCGCCGACTTTGTCGCTTTTTTCAAACAATTTAACGCCGTATCCCAGTTTGACCAAAACCCAGGCCGCGGCCATACCGGCCGGTCCCGCGCCGACGATGGCAATTTTTTTGCCGTTGTCCGGCTGTTTGTCCGTATCGGTCATGTCCTGGCGGTATTTGCTGATAAGCGTTGCCTGAACCAGCGGAATATTTATCGGAAAATCAATTTTGCCGCGCAAACAGGCCTTCATGCAAAACTGGTCGGGGCAAATCAACCCGCAGGTGTGTCCCATCGGGTTGTTTTTGCAGATAGAGGCAACGGCCTCTTTAAATTCGCCTTTTTTGGCATGCTGAATAAATTCCTGCGGCGAACAATTAACCGGACAAGCGCTCATACAGGGCTTGGCGGTACAGTTTAAACATCTGAACAATTCGGCTTCAAACTGCGGTTTGTTAAGATAGAGCCTGCTCATGGCAAAAGTCCTTTAGATCATGGCCATGCCGCCGTTGACGTGAATTGTTTGCCCGGTGATATAGCCGGCTTCGTCGCTGGCCAGAAAAACCGCGGCATTAGCCACATCGTCCGGCGTGCCCATTTTAGCCATCGGAATATTTTCCAAAACTTTTTCTTTGGCTTTGTCGGACAAGACATCAGTCATCGGCGTTTTGATAAAACCGGGAGCCAGGCAGTTAATGGTAATCCCGCGCGAGGCAACCTCCAGCGCCATGGATTTTGACATTCCGATAAGTCCGGCTTTGCTGGCGGCATAATTGCTTTGTCCGACATTGCCGACCACGCCAACCACCGAGGTCATATTGATAATCCGGCCGAAGCGGTGCTTCAACATTCCGGGCAAAACCGCCTTTGACAACAAAAAGCTTGATGTCAGATTGGTATCCAGAACCTTATGCCAGGCCTCGCTGGAAATTTTTAATGACAGGTTGTCTTTGGTAATGCCGGCATTGTTAATCAAAACATCAATTTTACCGCAGTCTTCCTCAACCTGCGCCACCAGTTTGGCGATATTGCTTTCTTCGCTCAGGTCGGCGGCATAGGTCCTGACCACACCGTCGGGCAGTTCACTCTGCCGAAAGGCTTCCAGCTTGGCTTTATCGCGGCCGACAATCGCCAGTTCGGCGCCTTGCTGTTGGAATAATTTGCATATCCCTCTGCCGATGCCGCCGGTCGCGCCGGTAATCAGAACAATTTTGCCGTGAAAGTCAAGCATGGAGCACCTCCGTAACAGTTTTTAAATTGCTTCGGCGTAAGATTTCAGCAAATCTTCGGCCAAAACGGTTTCCGCCTCCGGCAGAATCTTTTTGACCAGGCCGGTCAAAACATTGCCGAAGCCGGTTTCGATGAATTTGCCGGCGCCGTTTTCCGCCATATAAACAACGCTTTCCTGCCATTTGACGGTGTTGGTAATCTGTTTGACCAGCAGGTCTTTGATTTCCGTCGTATCGGCATAGGGCAGAGCCGAAAGGTTGCTGATAACCTTAACCGTCGGCTGCGCAAAACGCGTTTGCGCGATGATTTCGGCCATCTTGTCCGCCGCGCTTTGCATCAGCGGTGAATGAAATGCGCCGGAAACCTGCAGCATAATGGCACGTTTAGCGCCCTGAGCCTTGGCCAGTTCGCAGCCTTTTTCAACCGTCTGCACGCTGCCGCTCAAAACAATTTGTGCCGGCGAATTGGAGTTGCCGACAAAACATCCGGCCTCATCGGCGATTGTTTTGACCTGATCATAATTCAGCCCGATAATCGCCGCCATGGCGCCCGGATTATCCAGACAGGCCTGCATCATATAAGCGCCGCGCGCTTTGAGAAGGGAGGCCGTATCTTCCAGCGAAAGACAACCGGCAGCGCATAAAGCCGAATATTCGCCCAGCGAATGCCCGGCCATAAATTTAACTTCGTCAAGATTAATCAGACCCAGACTCTTCAAAACCTCAAAATAAGCCATTGAAACGGTCATGATTGCCGGCTGCGCATTAGAGGTTTTATTAAGCTCTTCCGCATCACCCGCAAACATCAAAGTGCTCAGCTTGCAGCTCAACGCCTCGTCAACCCGGTCAAAAACATCTTTGGCGGCAGCAAAGTTGTCATACAAATCTTTGCCCATGCCGATTTTTTGTGAGCCTTGTCCCGGAAAAATCAAAACATTGGATGTAACTTCCATTTCCGCTCCTTAAATCTTCTTAAAAATCAGCGAAGCATTGGTTCCGCCGAAACCAAACGAGTTTGACATCGCAACTTTAACATCACATTTGCGCGCCTGGTGCGGTACCAGATCCATGCCGGCAACCTCGTCGATAGGATCTTCAAGATTGAGCGTCGGCGGCAGCATACCGGTTTCAATCGCTTTAATGCAGAATACCGCTTCAACCGCGCCGGCCGCACCCAGCAAATGGCCGATGGCCGATTTGGTTGACGACATCTTCAAATCCGGACAATCGGTAAACAGCTCTTTAACCGCTTTGGCTTCCATCGCGTCGCCGATCAGGGTGGATGTGCCATGGGCATTGATGTAGGTAACTTCCTGCGGTTTGATGTTGGCTTTGCGCAGGGCCTCGCTCATTGCCTTTTTGGCGCCGCTGCCGTCCGGAGCGGGTGAGGTGATGTGATAAGCGTCACCCGAAGTACCGTAACCGATAAGCTCGGCATAAATCTTGGCGCCGCGGGCTTTGGCGTGTTCATATTCTTCCAGTACGATAACGCCGGCGCCTTCGCCCATAACAAAGCCGTCGTGCCCTTTGTCCCATGGACGCGAAGCTTTTTCCGGCGTGTCGTTATAGCTGTGCGACAAGGCCTTGGCCTGCATAAATCCGGCAATACCCAGTGCGCAGACGGCCGATTCGGCACCGCCGACAACCATGACGTCGGCATCATCAAGCACAATACTCTGATAAGCGTGAGCAATGGCGTGCGAACCGGTCGCACAGGCCGTAACGCAGGCCAGATTCGGCCCGGTAAAGCCATGCGCCATTGAAACATGACCGGAAATCATATTGATGATTGTTGCCGGAATAAAAAACGGACTGATACGCCGCGGTCCGGAATCTGCCAGAATTTTGGCATTGTCGTCGATGGTCTTCAAACCGCCGATACCCGAACCGATCATAACGCCGGTACGTCCTTTTTCGCGCGGGTCTTCCGGTGTCCAGCCGGCGTCTTTAATCGCTTCTTCCGCCGCCGCAATACCGAACAAAATAAAATCGTCAACCCGTCTTTGCTCTTTCGGGTCCATAAATTCGTCGGCGTTGAATTGTCCCGGCTCACTGCCTTTTATGATTTCGCCGGCCACTTTGACGCTGAAGTTTTCGGTATTGAATTTGGTAATGTTCCGAATGGCGGATTTGCCGGCAGTAATTGAATCCCAGGCCAAATCAACACCCATTCCGAAAGGAGTTAAAGCTCCAAGTCCTGTAACAACAACTCTTTTCATTGTCCGTCCTTTCTAGTTTTGAAAAATGTTCTCTTGTTTAAAAATACCCTCGCGCAGGCAGATAACACCGCCGCCCCAGCACATTCCCGCGCCGAAACCGCAAATAATGGCCTTTGACGGAGTTTTAATTTTGCCGTCTTTAATTCCTTCGCCCAAAGCGATGAGAATTGATGAGGCAGAGGTATTTCCCAGATGTTCGATGTTGGAAATCACCTTATCGTCGCCGTAATTCAGGCGCTCCTGCACGGCTTTGATAATTCTTTGGTTGGCCTGATGCAGCACCAGATAATCAACACTGTCGGTATCAATACCGTGCTGCGCCAGAATGTCGTCGGTAATGTAAGAAGGAATGACGTTGGCCACGAATTTGTAAACATCTTGTCCCTTCATGGAGCAAATTTGCTGCGTCGGTGTCTGGTCGACAAAAGGACAATTCCCCTTGGCCGCCGGCATGGTGATATAATCGCCGACATGCCCGTCCGCCCGGATATCAATGACAGGAATGTCATTTTCGCTGCCGGCGGAAATAACCGCCGCGCCGATACCGTCGCCGAACAAAATCGACGTCCGCCGGTCGGTCCAGTCAACATAGCGGGAACAGTTGTCAATTGTGACCAGCAAAATATTTTTGCATATGCCCGATTTAATATAGGCCGCCGCAATATCCAGTCCGTAAACAAAACCGGAGCAGGCGACCGAGATATCAAAAGCCGGAACATTGCGTTGGATTCCGAGCAGCTTTTGCACCATGCAGGAAGAAGAGGGCATAAACTGCACCGGCATTGAAGTCGCCGCCACAATCAGATCAATCTCTTCTTTATCAATGCCGGCGTTTTTAACCGCCTGTTCCGCGGCCCGGCGCAGCAGTTCAAAAGCTTCGTCGTCGCTGGCAAAAACGCGGCGTTCTTTAATACCGGTGCGGGTATAAATCCATTCGTCCGAAGTCTCGTACAAATGAGTAAGGTCATTATTGGTAACGACTTTGCCCGGAACGGCATAACCGATACCGGTAATCATCGGCAGATTATTCGTTGTCATTGTTTTTTCTTTTCTCCAAAAATTTTTCCAGCCAGTGAATGTTGTAAATACCGTCGACAAATTCGGGCGAAGACACAATCTCTTCATGTAGCGGCAGCGTCGTCGTTACGCCGCCGATGACAAATTCGCGCAATGCCCGCTTAAGACGCAGCAAAGCACCACTGCGCGTTGTCCCGCGTACGATGAGTTTGGCAATCATGCTGTCATAAAAAGGCGGAATTTTATAGCCGGAATAAGCCTCCGAATCAACTCTGACGCCCAGTCCGCCGGGGACATGCCATTCGGCAATTTTTCCCGGGCAGGGGACAAAGGTAAACGGATCTTCGGCATTAATGCGGCACTCGATGGCTGCGCCGTGAAAATGGACGTCGTCCTGCGTATAACCAAGCTTGGCACCGTTGGCAATGCGGATTTGCTCGCGCACGATGTCTATATCGGTAACCGCCTCGGTAATCGGATGTTCAACCTGCAGACGGGTATTCATTTCCAGGAAATAAAATTCGCCGTCCTCAAACAGAAATTCCAGCGTTCCGGCACCGTAATAACCGATTTTTTTAATCGCCGAACAGACAATACCGCAGATTTCATTGCGCTTTTCCTGATTCAGAGCCGGCGAGGGCGTTTCCTCAATCAGCTTTTGATGTTTGCGCTGAATGGAGCAGTCGCGTTCGCCCAGATGCACCACGTTGCCGTGCATATCTGCCAGAATCTGGATTTCAATATGCCGCGGCTTTTGCAGGTATTTTTCCATAAATACGACATCGCTGGTAAACGACGATTTGGCCTCGGCTTTGGCCATGGTGAAAGCGGTTTCGATTTCGTCTTCGTTAAACGCAACCTTCATACCCTTGCCGCCGCCGCCGTCTTTGGCTTTGATGATAACCGGATAACCGATTTCCTTGGCCCATTTTTTAGCGTCATCAACCGTTTCCAATGCCGGCGAACCCTTGGTTACCGGCAGTCCGGCTTCAATGGCAACCTTTTTGGAGGCAATTTTATCGCCCATCAGCCGCATTTGCTCCGGAGTAGGTCCGATAAACGTCAGGCCGTGTTTTATAACCATTTCGGCAAAATCGGCATTTTCCGACAAAAATCCGTATCCCGGATGAATGGCATTGGCGCCGGTAACAATCGCCGCCGAAATAATCGCCGTTTTATTGAGATACGAATCTTTGGACTGCGGTCCGCCGATGCAGACGGCCTCATCGGCCAGCCGCACATGCATGGCATCTTTATCCGCCGTTGAATGTACCGCCACGGTTTTAATGCCCATCTCATGACAGGCGCGGTTAATTCTCAAAGCGACTTCGCCGCGGTTGGCAATCAGTACTTTTTCAAACATAATTTTTCGTTTTCTCTTTTATTCAATTACAAACAAAGGCTCGTCAAATTCAACTGCCGCACCGGAAGCCGCCAGAATTTCTCTGATAATGCCGCCGCGGGGCGCCTTAATCTGGTTAAACGTCTTCATCGCCTCAATCAGGCAGAGAACGTCGCCTTCTTTAACCGTATCGCCGACCTTGACATAATCCGGATCATTCGGGCTGGCCGCCAGATACAAAACACCGACCATCGGCGATTTAATGACATCACCTTTGGGAGCGGCTGCCGGAGCAGGCGCTTCGGGCTGAATGGCCGCTGCAGGTGCCGCCGGAACGGGCATTGTCGGCAGCGGAGCCGGTACAACCGGCTGTGCGATGATTTCCTTACTCCGGTTGGTAACGATGATATGCAGGCCGTCTTTGTTATAGTCAACCGATTCCAAATCCAAATCGCTGACAATTTTGGCAATGCTTTCAATACAGGCAATATCTTCTTCTTGTGCCATCGGTTTTATTCCTTCATCTTGGCAAATTCACCCAGCAGCTCGGAAACTTCCTGCGCCCGGTTGATGTTAACCATACCCTGTTTGTTATAACCGCCGTCAACATGCAATACTTCGCCGGTAACGCCGCTGGCCAAATCGCTCAGCAGATAAACGGCCGAGTTGCCGATATCGTCAATGCTCATATTGCGGCCCAGAAGCGAGTTGGCTTTGTTCCAGCCCAGAATATTGCGAAAATCACCGATTCCCGATGCCGCCAGAGTTCTGATCGGCCCGGCCGAGATGGCATTAACGCGGATACCCTGATCTCCCAAATCGCGTGCCAGATACATGACCGAGGTTTCCAAAGCAGACTTGGCAACGCCCATGACGTTGTAATTCGGGATAACTCTTTCGGCACCAAGGTAAGACAAGGTAACAAAGCTTGCGCCTTCATTGGCAATTTTAGCCGCGCGGGCGCAGATATCCGTAAACGAATAGCAGGAAATATGCATGGTATTCAGAAAGTTGGCCAGTGTGGTATCGCAATATCTGCCTTTAAGCTCATTTTTATCGGAAAAAGCAATCGCATGAACGATAAAATCAATTTTGCCCCATTTCTTTTCGATTTCGGCAAACAAATTATCAAGCGACGCCGCATCGGTTACGTTACAGGGCAGAATAATGTCGGCACCGAGGCTTTCGGCCAGCGTGCGCACGCGTTTTTCCAGAGCTTCTCCCTGATAGGTAAAGGCCATTTCGGCGCCTTGTTCATGCAGAGCCTTGGCAATGCCCCAGGCAATCGAATGATCGTTGGCCAGGCCGAGAATAATACCTCTTTTGTTTTTCATAGCTTCTTTCACGAAATTTCTCCTTAAGTGTTAGTCCGTTTTAACGTCCGCTTTTAATGGCCTCAATCAGCTCTTTGATAGACGGCCAGTTTCCGCGGTTAAACAACGGATCGGTTTTGAATTTGAACGCATTTTTTCCCGAAAATAAAATATTGTCGAGAATATTGCCTTTGTGTCCGACTTCAATTAATGATTTGCGAATGCAGAAAGAACGCAGATCAGGCACTTTGCCGGTTGTTCCGGTATGACTTGACCACGAAGAAAACTTGCAGGCCGACAAACAGCCGCAGCAGTCTCTGATATCTTCCATATCCTGCATTTTTTCGTCTTTGGTCAAAAAGATCAAAGTATTGTCCGGCGTAACCGACAGACAGGTTTTGCCCTTTTTGGCCTGTTCGTCCACAATATGCAAATCCTCTTTGCGGACATAATAAGTTGTGTTTTTGGAATAGGTGACAGGTTCCGAAAATTCCGCGTTTTGTTCTTTACTGAATGGAATTTCACTGTTTTTACGGTCAAACAACTTCATGATAAACGAGTTTTTAATGGCCGAAGACAAAAATCCGGTCGGGCTGAAGTCCTGAATAACCACATCTTCCAGATTCAAATGCAGCATCAGTTTCTTCCAGGCCTGACTGATCGGACTTTCTTTGGTAAGCATCGGCCGGGTGCCGAACTGAAACCCGACATTGCCGATTTCCGGATTATTGATGTAATCCTGCCAGTCGTTAAGCGACCAGACACCGCCGGCAATAATAATCGGCACGTTGTCCAGCCCGTTGGCATTCAGCACTTTGCGCAGCTCAACCACTTTGGCATAAGGGCTCTGCGGCTTGCCGACCTCATCGGTGTTGGAAAATCCGCAATGTCCGCCGGCAAACCACGGATCTTCATAAATAACGCCGCCCATATATTCCTTGTATTTGTCATAGCCGCGTTTAATTAAAATCTGCAAGGCTCTTCCCGACGAAACAATCGGATAATAGAACACCTTAAACTGCGATGTCAGTTCGGCCAGTTTAATCGGCAGACCGGCACCGGAAACAACGCCGTTAATTAAACCTTTGGCACGTTCCAGAACGTTTTTAATCAGATATTGGCTGTCGGCCAGTTCCCACAAAACATTCATATTAATCAGACCGTTGCCGCCGGAAATTTCATGCGCGATCTGCGCCTGACTGACACAGCCCTCAACCGCCTGATCCATCAGCTGCTGATGCCGTTCCATTCTTGTTTTTGCGGTAATGTTTTCCAGGCAAAGATTACCGTCTTTATCCCGAATATCCGGAAAAACGGCCGAAAAGGTCCCGACGCAGTTCTCTTTGGCCCATGCGCCGGCGGTTTGTCCGTTGCTGACATTAACGCCGCGACCGCCTTCAAACAGCGGAAACACCGTTTTGCCGCATAAGTCCAAAAGTTTCAGCTCTTTCATATTATTCTCCTTTAACAAAGGTGTTGCCGAGCAAATTAAGCAGACAGATCAGCTTTTCGCGTAGTTCTTTGCGGTTAACAATCATATCTACCATACCATGTTTTTTCAAATATTCTGCCTTTTGGAAACCGGCCGGCAGATCAGCCTTAATTGTCTCTTTGATAACCCGCGCACCGGCAAAAGCAATCAACGCGTCCGGTTCGGCAATCGTCACGTCGCCGAGCATGGCAAACGAGGCCGAAACCCCGCCCGTCGTCGGGTTGGTCAGCACGGCAATATAGGGCAGGTGCTGATCTTTCAAAAGTTTGATAGCCAGAGAAGTGCGCGCCATCTGCATCAAAGAGAGAATTCCTTCCTGCATTCTGGCACCGCCGGACGCGGTTACCAGAATCAGCGGCATATGATGTTCAATGGCAAAATGCGCCGCCTGAACGATGCCTTCGCCGACGGCAATTCCCATTGAACCACCGATAAAGTTAAAGTTCATCACGCCGACAACTACGCCGTGACCGCCCATTTTACCATAGGCAGCGACAAAGGCATCATCAAATTTTGTTTTTTCGCGAGCCGCTTTCAGTCTGGTGCGGTAATCTTTGGTATCTTTGAAATTAAGCGGATCTTCTTTAACCGCCGGCGTTTCCAGATAAGTATATTCGCTGTTGTCAAACAGCATATTAAGCCGTTTACGCGGCCGCAAATACAGATGATAACCGCAATGCGGGCAAACATACAGGTTTTTAGCCAGTTCCTGCCCGTAAACCATGGCGTCGCACTGCGGGCACTTGTCCCACAGATTATCGGGAACATCTTTTTCCGTTTTCGCAACCGAAAGTTTCGGGCGTACATAATCAAGCAGCCAGTTCATATCGTTTTCACCTCGTTTAATTCAGACGCGACATAGCCAAAAACTTGTTTTCGCGGTCTTTGGCCAATTCTTCCGGCGTCATTTTTTTCAATTCGGCCAGATGTTTCCAGATAACATCTCCGGCACGGTTGATGGTTTCTTCCCTGAAACGGTGTGCACCGCCCAGCGGCTCGGCAATAATTTCGTCAACCACGCCGAATTTATATAAATCTTGCGCCGTCAGCCGCAAAGCCGTTGCTGCCTTTTTTACGGCCGCACCGTCGCGCCACAAAATGGAGGCGCAGCCTTCGGGCGAAATAACCGAATAAATTGAATGTTCAAGCATCAGGATACGGTTGGCCGTCGCAATGGCAATCGCTCCGCCGGAGCCGCCTTCGCCGATGATAACCGAAATATAGGGAACCTCCAGCTTAAATCCTTCCATAATACAGGCGGCGATAGCCTCGGCCTGGCCGCGTTCTTCGCCCTCGATTCCGGGAAAAGCACCGGCCGTGTCCACCAGCGATATAATCGGCAGCCCGAAATGGTTGGCAAGCTCCATTAAACGTTTAGCCTTGCGGTAGCCTTCCGGTTTTGCCATACCGAACCCGTGGCGGATGCGGCTTTCCAGATCATGGCCTTTTTCATGGCCGATAATCATCACCGATTGCCCCTTAAAAAATCCCAAACCGCCGATAATCGCTTCATCATCGCCGAACAGCTTGTCGCCGGCCATCGGCATAAAATTGTCGATCAGCGCGTTAATATAGTCAATGCTGTGCGGCCGGTTTGCATGTCTGGCAACGCAGACTTTCTGCCAGGGCGTCAGCTTGGCATAGGTTTCTTCCAAAAGACGCTTGGTCTTTTTTTCCAGATTGGCGATTTCTTTGTTAAAATCCTTGGCCAGTTTATCGTCACAGCAGGATTTCAACTCCTGAATTTTGGTATCCAGTTTATAAATAGGCTCTTCAAAGTCCAGATAAATTGTTTTATCGGCCATTGTAATTTCCTCAACAGAATTATCTGCCCATCATAGCCGTCAGCAAAGCTTCGGCATGCAAAACACCGTTGCAGGTTGCCCGGCATCTGAACCGGTATACGCCGCGGCATTCTTTTTCTTTGACAACGTGCATTTCCATAACATCTCCCGGCAGGAAAGGTTTGCGGAATTTTGCCTCGTCAATTCCCATAAATAAAACAACACCCGAATTATCCGTCTCGGCAAAAGAAGACTTAACCACGATACCGCAGGTTTGAGCCATGGCTTCCATAATCAAAACGCCGGGCATAATCGGATTTTCGGGAAAATGTCCGGTAAACTGAGGCTCGTTCATCGTAATGTTTTTAAACCCGATACCCTCGCTTCCTTCCTGAATAATCTGTACTTTGTCAACCAGCAAAAAGGGGTAACGGTGCGGCAGCATTTTAAGAATATCGCCGATTTTAAGTTCTTTAATCACTTGTTGTTCCATTTTCAAATCCTTTATCTGTGTAACTGTCAGTAAACAGTATTTTGTTTCGTCTGTAAAGTACGTACTTTAACGCGGTATAGTTTCTCTGAAGATACCACTGTAAAAAATAACTGCTTTTGGGATAATACACGTAAAAAACAAAAAGTCAATCAGTCGATTGAATTGCCCGTCAGGACAAGTTATAGAGAACATAAATTATAATAAAAAACAATATGTTAAAATGTTTTCAACAGGTGATTGCTCCTGTGAATAGCAGAGATTGTTTTCGCTAATTTTGTCTATAAAATATTTGCAATAAATTAATTTTATGCTATTATAATTTATATAAAAGAAATAGACAGGGTTAAAACGGATGGATCATAAACAATTTCTTCTGGATGAATACAAAAGAGAACGTCAAGAACCGGCATATTTCTCTTTGCCGGACGGGGAGAGTGTGCTTATGCCCTGCGTCTACCACGGCGATAAAGACGCATTTGTTGATGACTGGCTGTCTTTTCAGAATGAAGAACTGCAGAAATATGATACTCACAATGCCGCCAACCCGGACAATCCCATAGAAATTCCCGAGCCGTTGAAATATGACGACCTTTATATTTTCCCGCCGTTAAAAGGAGTCCTTAAAAACTGGTCGGAGCAAAAGATTATCAACAAAGCACTGCGCACGGCCATGCGTAAATACAAAGCGGCAATAAAACAGACGGCGCAAGTTGCCAAAATATATCCGAAAGATGATTTTATTACCAGTCTGAACAAGGATGCCGTTTCCAGATTAAAAAAACTGCATAACGACTATAAAAAAGAAAAATTAAAACAAAACCTGGCCAGGACTTTCAAATTCACGGCTAAACAAACGGCCAATATTCTGGCCGGTGCAACCGGAGCTCTGCCGGCCGCCGCATATTATCTGTTGGATAAAAAAGTGCGCTTTGCCAAAAGCAAAACCAAGAGTTTTATTGATAATACAGCTTTGCCGTATATTCGCAGAGGTGTTGCAAAGTTCCTGGTCTTGGTATGTCTTACGGGAGCAGTCAACTTAACGTCTGTCATCAAAGAAAAGCATCAGGACAAAATTGAGCAGCAAATGCTTCAAGCCCGTGAGCAAGCTGAAAAAGAAGCCTTTTTTGCCAAATATCAAACCACTAACGAGGCCTTTTATAAAAATTATAAACAGGCCAAAAACTTAGAGCAGGAATTTATCTGTCTGTTGTCCTGTTATGAAGATTATCATGAACAGGCTTATAAATGCCAGGCCGGCAAATGGACCGTCGGCTACGGATCACGGCAGTTGGCTGATGGTACGCCTGTTGTTAAAGGAACCACCGTCACCCGGAAAGACGCCGCGGCGGCCGTTACCAAGCATATGGAAAAATACGTCTATCCTCAGCTTTGTCATATTAATAAAGAACTTTCGCCGGAACAGCTGATGGCTGTCAATATGTTTATCTACAACACGGACGAAAACGCTTTCCGAAATTCAAAAGTCTGCCGTGCCATTAACGACAATGCCGATGAAACCAAAATGCGGGAGGCCTTTTCTTACTATCGCAGCGTTAACGGCAAGCGCAGTTACGGTCTGATCAACCGTCGCGGTTTTGAAGGCTATTTATGGAGCTGCGGCAATCTGGCCGATGTTTTGCTGATGAGCCCCAATCTGGCCGGCAGTCAGGATATCCGCTATTTCGAATATCCAGATACCGATAGTCGCAATCCGCATGAAAATCCGGACGAAACTTTTGTCGTGCGGCAAAAAGATGAAGTAAAACGGGATTTGAAAAAATTTAAAGTTTCCAATCTTTCGCAGAGCATCTTAGGCAATACCACACCGGAAATTTGTGATAATTTGTGTGATAAATACGGAATTTATGAAGAAAACAATCAAATCAAACAACTGCAGGTTATCACGGTCGATAATTCTCAAACCGGCAAGGCCATTACTTTTGCTCAGGCTCAAAGGTTAAAGGAAAGTCGTTAACTCCTGTTATCGGCAGGTTGCTTTTTCCGCCGCCAGTGATTGTACAGATAAATCAGCAGCAAAACAACATACAAACCGCCCATTCCCCACCAGGTCCAGTATTTAATCTGCTTGTCGCTCCATTCTCTGGAAATGCTGTTAACGTTAAGCGCGCTGCCCTGAACTTTAAACTCGGCATTGGGATTCTCGTGCAGAATTGAGGCACCGATTTGGTAATCGGAGTTTAAAAAATCAAATTCAATGACCAGACCGTCGTCAACAGGCTTCAGGTTAGAGGTGATATCGGGCGTTGTTATCGTCTTATCCAAGGTAAAATGCACCATTTTGGCGTCTTTCGGCACCACGATACGTATCGGATTGTGGCCGATTTTTGACACGTCTTGTCCCGATAATGCCGAAGCGCCTTTATTCTGCAGCGTCACGCGTGTCAGATATAAGTCTTTGTACTCTTTGCCTTTGACATTAACTTTGTAATCATTGTCGTTTTGCGATGAGATAAAAGAAATCGTTTCCGTTTCATATTTCAAAATCGGACGGTTAATGTAAAACTGGTACCAGCCGATGACAATGGCCGAAACGGCCAGCAGAAAGGCACCGGTCTTGCTGGTCCAAAAATTCCAGATTGCCGTTATGATCTTTTTTATATCGGTATTATTGCGTTTAAACAGCTTCATTGTTTATCCTCTTTTGTTGAGCTTCTCAGATATAATCCCGAGCGGCAGAATATAAAGAGGAGAATTTTTTTACTGCAAATATTCTTCCAAAACACCGGGTGTAAGTATTTGTGGTAAAATAAGATAATCATCTGATTTCCCGTCATAATAAACATATAACGGCACGCCGGCGCGTCCATACGCCGCCAGCCCGGCGGCCGCTTCCCGGTTAGGTGTTGTTATATCCGCGCGCAAAAGCAGAAGATTTTTTGCTTTGACCAGTTCCGCCATCAGTTCCGATTGCAACGCGGCCTTTTTGTTAACCAGACAGGTGATGCACCACTTGGCGGTAAAATCAATAAACACCGGTTGTTTCTTTGCCAAAGCCTGTTCGACCTTGGCCGCCGAATATTCTTTCCAGTCCAGATTGCGGCCGCTGTCAAGCCAGCCGATTTGCGAGGCCAGAAGCCAAGCCAGCCAGAAACAGGTCAGGATGACGGGAATGCTCAAAATTCTTTTTAAACGCACCATCCAGATACCCGGTTTGGGCAGAATTTTACGCAACACTTCGGGATAAAGAGCCAGCAGGGCAAAGGGCAGGGCATAACCGATTCCCAAAGCCCAAAAGACCGGAAAACCGGCATAAGACGGTATCATCAGAGCATAGCCGACGGCAGCACCCATCAGCGGAGCCGTGCAGGGACTGGCAATCAATACCGCCAGCAGCCCGGTCATAAAAGCATTGCTGCGCGGCCCGTTGAATTTTAGACCGGCCAGTTTTCCCAAGAAACCGCCGTTTATCGTAATAACCTCCAACATCATCAAGCTCAGAATAATAAAGAGGATAAGCATGGCGCCGACAAACCACGGCGACTGCAGCTGAAATCCCCAGCCGGCCGAAGGATTAAATCGCCGGACAAACGCCAGAATAGCGGCAATTACCGTCATGGAAACGACAATGCCCGCGGTATAATAAAAAGCCTCCTGCCGGCGGGTATGTTCCTGCATCTGTGCCAGAGCAATGATTTTAAAACTCAAAATCGGAAAAACGCACGGCATCAGGTTAAGAATCAATCCGCCGCCGAACGCCGTCAGCAGAATCAATATCCAGTTCGGCCGCGGCAAATAATCCTTGCCGGCAAAGTGAGGCGCGGCATTTTGCAAAACTTTCTGAAAAGCCGGCGTGTCGGCAACCGGAATATTGAGCGTTATACTGCCCGGAATACATTCGTCACGACAGGCCTGCCAGCTGATATCGGCCGAAAAGTTTTTATACCCCTGCGTATTTTGCAGGGTCGTTTTGTAAAAAGCCCGGCTTTCATAGCCGTCAAAGGATATACCTTCCTGGTTGAAAGGCCTGGTGTGGCTGAAACTTTCTTCAATCGCCGCTACGCCTTCCGGCAGCCGCCACTCCACACGCAGCGGCGCCCCGAACATTTGTTCGTACGGCGCGAAGATATGCCACCCCGGTTGAATGTCAAACGCCAGCAGAACCTCAAAAAGCCCGTTGCTGCCGGTTTGACCGTAGGCCTTGACGTCAACAACGTTCTGCGCCAGCACCGGCCGGCAGCATAACCAAAGACACCAGCATATGACCCCGAGGAGCTTCATTATTTGCCGTTCTTCTGCTGAATAACCAATTTGTAATAGGCGGAAGAAACGATAACCAACGCTTTAAGCAGACACCAGCAGCCCAAAGCAATGGCAATCGGCAGAAAGGCGAAGGGCATAATGCACAACAGCACAAAAGCGGCCAGCGTTTCAAATCCCTGAGCCGCCCCGCCCAGATAAAACGGCGATTCCGACAAAGAAGCAGGTTTGCCGTTCGGGTTATAAGAAACAAGGCCATAGGCCAGCAGAGCCGAGGCCGACGCCGTGAAACCAAACAACAGAAAACACGCCGCAACGGCATTTTCATCAGGATTGGCCAGAGCAAACCCGAAAATAACCCCGGCATAAAAAATAAAGTCCAGACAGGCGTCAAGAAATACGCCGAATTTGGTCACACCCTCGGCGCGGGCAACGGCGCCGTCAAGCACGTCGCAAAAACGATTGACGAGAATACACATCAAAGCTTCAAAATACATATTCATCGCCAAAAAATTAATGGCCATCATACCGATGACAAAGCCGAAAATACTGACCATATTGGCATTAATGCCGTTTTTGGACAATTCTTTACCCCAGCCGTTGACTTTTTTCTGCCATTTCTGGCGGGCACACTGAGAGTTTTTGCAAAAATCGGATTGACGATATTCTTCCATCAGACTTTTGATTTTGCTTATAATATTTTCAAGCATAATATTTAATCCTTTTAAGGTGCAAAATGAAGAAGGTTGACTTTAACCAGGGTTGACTATAAAACATTTTTCAGGATTTGTAAAAAACAACTTCATAATTATACAGGTATAATATGCGCCTTCTTACCGTTGTTTCAATATTGTTATGCCTTGTTGCCGCCGGCTGGTATATTCTGAGCGGCAGCTCATCGCATCAGGTAATCGAAGGCCAAATCTTCGGCACCTATTATAAAGTTAAAATCAATGCGCCGCGGGTTGAACCGGCGTTGGCCGGCAAAATTGCGGCAAGACTTGAGGAAGTAGACCGGATTATGTCCGTGTTCAGGGAGGACAGCGAGCTTTCGGCCATCAATCGCGCACCTGCCGACACCGAAATCAGCCTCTCTCCGGATATGCAGGCAGTTATGCGGGCAGCCGATGAAATATATCGCCGGAGCCATGGTGCTTTTGATCCGACTTTGGGACGTCTGATTGATATGTGGGGATTCGGCCGTGGCCGAGAATCAAATCCGTCAACTGCCGAAATCAATGCTGCTTTGGCGTCGGTTGGGTTTGACAAACTGCGGTTTTCGGACAATTTCTCCAAATTACGCAAAACGACTGCCGCCGAGATAAATTTATCGGCCATAGCCAAAGGTTTCGGTGTTGATGCCGTTGCCGAAATCCTGAATAATGCCGGATATAAGGATTATATCGTTGAAATCGGCGGTGAATTAAAAGCTCGGGGAACGCGGGATGGCACGTCGCCGTGGAATATAGGTATTAACAGACCGGCGGCCGGCGCAACCGACAACATACTGATTTTGTCTTTGAGCAATATGGCCGCGGCCACCTCCGGCAACTACCGTAATTTTTACCGGCAGGACGGTCGGATTTTTGGCCACACGATTTCATCGCAAACCGGCCGCCCGGCACAAACCGATGTTTTGTCAGCCAGCGTTTTTGATGCTTCCTGTATGTATGCCGACGCTTATGCAACCGCCATTGTCGCTATGGGACTTGAAGCCGGAAAAAACTTTGCCGAAGAAAATAATTTGCCGGTGATTATTTTTGATAATAATTTTCAGCCGCATTTTTCAACCGCCGCCGTCAAAGCTTTTAAGGAATAATGCCATGGAAGAAATAACCCGTCCGGCCGTCATTACCGCCATCAACGGCGATGAGGTCAAACTACGTGTCAAATGTCGTTCGGCCTGCAGCAGTTGTGCCGCCAAAAGCTTTTGCGGCATGAGCGAGGCACAGGATAAAGAGATAACGGCTCTTCTGCCGCCGGCGGAAAAATTTGCGGTCGGTGAGGAAGCCGAAGTCGTCATACCGTCGGGGCAGGGCTTGCAAGCCGTTTTTTACGCTTATGTCCTGCCGCTGGTGTTGCTTGTTGCCGTTATTGTTTTGCTCAAAGCTTTAGGCTTTGGTGATTTTAGCAGCGGCATATCTGGCATAATTGTCTTGATTCCATATTATTTTGGGCTATTCTTAGTGCAGAGAAAATTAAAAAACAACTTTCGTTTAACGATTGTGAAAATAAGCAGCGAAAGGAAAGATACGGCAGATGAATGATCTGATAATCATCAATATGCTCGTTCTCGGCGGAACGGCATTGGCGGCGGCAATGATTTTGTATTTTGTCTCCAAAAAATTTGCGGTCCGCACGGATGAAATGGTTATCAGAATAGCCGAATCTCTTCCTCAGGCCAACTGCGGCGCCTGCGGTAAAGCTGGCTGTGCCGATTTTGCCACGGCCTGTGCCCGGGCGGACGAACCGACATTTGCCAATTTATATTGTCCGGTCGGCGGTCAGGCGGTCATGCAGAAGATAGCCTCTCTCAAAGGTTTTGCCGCAACGGATAAGCCGGCAACGGTTGCCGTACTGCGCTGCCAGGGAACCTGCCGCAATGCGCCGGCAAAAATTGTTTATGACGCCGTCAGTTCCTGTCGTATTGCCAACCGGATTTCCAGCGGCGAAAGCGGCTGCCCGGACGGATGTCTCCATTTGGGCGACTGCGTCAAAGCTTGTAAATTCGGTGCTCTGTCTTTAGATCAAACAACGGGAATGCCTGTTGTGAACGCTGCCAAATGCGTATCCTGCGGCGCCTGTGTCAAAATCTGTCCGCGGGGTTTGTTTGAAATCCGGCCGCAAAGCCCTGCCGGCGGCATGGTTTACGTAGCCTGCCGCAACCGGCAGAAAGGTGCCGTCGCCCGCAAAAACTGCTCAGCCGCCTGCATTGCCTGCCAGAAATGCACCAAAATAAACGATTTGATTAAGGTTGAAGACAATTTATCCTATATTCCGCCGACGGTTGATGCCCGCGAGTTCGGGGCAGAATTGCGGGATTCCTGCCCGACCGGGGCCATTATTTACAAGGAGAGAGTCCGTGGTTAAAAAATATACGTTTCCGATGGGCGGCATTCATCCTGACAAACACAAGATAACCTCGGCTTGTCCGATTACGGCCGCTGCTTTGCCGGAGGTTGTAACAATTCCGGTCAAACAGCATATCGGAGCACCAGCTAAAATCATGGTGGCCAAAGGCGATAAAGTTAAGGTCGGAACCTTGATTGCCGATGCCGACGGCATTGTTTCGGCCGATGTTCATTCCTCTGTTTCCGGTGAGGTCGTTAAGGTTGAAGATATCCCCGGAGCTTCGGGATACGGCGAAAAAATGATTAGCATCAAAACAGAGGGTGACGAATGGGAACCCTCTATTGACCGTAGTCCGGAAATTATAAGAGATATTAATCTGACCCCTGAAGAAATCGTCACCAAAATAAGGGAAGGCGGCATCGTCGGAATGGGCGGCGCCGGGTATCCGACTCCGATAAAAACCGCTTTACCTGCCGACAAAAAAGTTGATGTTTTGATTGTTAATGGCATTGAGTGCGAACCCTTTTTAACGGCTGATGAACGTCTGATGATTGAAAAAGCCGAACAAATCATCATGGGTGCCAGAGTGATTAATCGGGCTTTAGGGATTCAAAACGCCGTCATCGCTGTTGATGAAAACAAACCCGAAGCCGTCGAAAAGCTGACGGCCTTAAGCAAATTGTATGTCGGTGTCAACGTAAAAGTCTGCAAAACCAAATATCCTCAGGGCGGTGAACGTCAGTTGATAAATGCCATTACCGGCCGGGAGCTGCCGTCGGGAAAACTTCCGGTTGATATCGGCTGCATCGTGCAGAATGTGGGAACGGTTTTTGCCGTTTATGAGGCGGTTTTAAAGAATAAACCGTTGTTTGAAAGAGTGGTAACCGTTTCGGGTAATTGCTGCCGGCATCCGGGAAACTATCTGGCGCGTATCGGTACGCCGATTTCCTCTCTGATAGAACAAAGCGGCGGCCTGAGCGACGATGTTGAAAAAATTGTCATCGGCGGTCCGATGATGGGCAACACCATTGTCAACACGGCGGCGCCGGTTACCAAATTAACCTCGGGTATTTTGCTCTTGGGCGGCGATGAATTTCGCAAACATGAAGCATCATCGTGTATCCGCTGCGGTAAATGCGCGGTAGTCTGTCCGGCAGGGCTGCGTCCTTTTGCCATCAGACAGGCGGTGTGTTTCAATGATCCGGCAGAAACGCTGCGCCGCTTGCACGCCGGAGACTGTATCGAATGCGGTTGCTGCGCCTATACATGTCCGGCAAATATTCCGCTGCTGGATTACTGCAAAATAGCCAAACAGGAGATCAGAAAGAAATAGCCATGCTGAAAATATCTGCCAATCCGCATATGCAAACTGCCCGCAACACCGGATCCATTATGCTGGACGTCGTCATAGCCTTAATGCCGGCAGCGGTTGCGGCCGTCCTTTTTTTCGGCATCGACGCGCTGCGGGTTATTCTGACATCGGTTGCCGGCTGCGTATTGTTTGAATATCTTGCCTGCCGCTACTGGTTGAAGACGGCTAACACGACCCGCGATTTTTCCGCAGTCATCACCGGTCTTTTGCTGGCCTATAATCTGCCGTCTTCAATGCCGTGCTGGATGATTTTGATTGGAGCTTTTATGGCGATTATTGTTGCTAAAATCTGCTTCGGCGGTCTGGGAAAAAACATCTTCAATCCGGCGCTGGTCGGCCGGGTTTTTCTGTTCATTTCTTTTCCGGTTCAGATGACCGTCTGGCCGAAACCGTATTTTTTGCAATGGACAAGTCCCGACGGTCAGACCGGTGCCACGACCTTGAATATTATAAAAAATATTGATGTTTCCTCGGAATATCCGATGTATTCGCCGGCCGATATTCCCAATCTTTTGGATATGTTCTTGGGCAACATCGGCGGCTGTATCGGCGAGATTTCAACTTTAGCGCTGTTGATAGGCTTGGTATATCTGCTGTGGCGCCGGGTTATCAGTTGGCACATACCGTTTTATTATGTGGCAACGGTTTTTGCTCTGACATCAATTTTATATATGACAACCGGCGATTTTAAGTTTCAGCCTTTGTTTCATTTGCTGTCCGGCGGACTGATGCTCGGTGCGTTTTTTATGGCAACGGACTACACCACTTCGCCGATGACGGTAAAAGGACAAATCATTTTTGCCATCGGCTGCGGTCTTTTAACCGTTATTATCCGCGCTTTCAGCGCCTATCCGGAGGGCGTGTCTTTTGCCATTCTGATTATGAACGCGCTTGTACCGTTAATTGATAAGTTTGCGGTTCAGCGCTATTACGGGGAGAGAAAATAATGGCCCGGAAAAAGCAGGGAATTTTACAGCCGCTTATAGTGCTTGTCGGGATTGCCGTCATTTCGGCCTTTACGCTCGGTTATGTGCGCCAGATAACCGAAGAACCGATAAAAAGAGCCAAAGACAATCAGGAACTGGCCGCAATTGCCGAGGTCGTCAACGAGTTTGACAACAATCCTTTTGCCGAAAAAATGACGATTACGACAGCCAATAAAAAACACAAGCTGACCATGTATCCAGCACGGCAGAACGGCGTTTTAAATTCGGTTGCCATCAAGACCTATACCAATACCGGATTTGGCGGAAGGATAGAACTGATGGCCGGCTTCAATGTCGACGGCTCGATTAAGAACTTTAAGGTTATTTCCGGAAACGAAACTCCCGGCCTCGGCACCAAAGTCGACGAACCGAGATTTAAGGAACAGTTTCACGGTTTTTATCCCGGACGCCAGGTATTAAAAGTCCGGCAGGACGGCGGCGATATTGACGCCGTTACGGCGGCGACAATCAGCTCCCGTGCCGTATTAAAAGCACTTGAGCGCGCCTATGACGCTTTTCGCAATTTTAATTCGGGAAAAAGCAATGAATAAGACAAGCCTAAACAATCTCACCCGCGGTATCTTGCGCGAAAATCCCATTTTTGTCATGCTGCTCGGCATGTGTCCCACGCTGGGTGTGTCCACATCGGCCGCCAATGGGTTGGGTATGGGTTTGGCCACGGCTTTTGTCTTGATGATGTCAAATATCGGCATATCGGCGGTAAAAAACATTATTCCCGACATTATCCGTATTCCGAGTTTTATTGTCATTATCGCCTCGTTTGTCAGTGTTATAGAAATGCTGATGCAGGCCTATTTGCCGCAATTGTATTCGGCTCTTGGCATTTATATCCCGCTAATCGTCGTCAACTGCATTATTTTGGGACGCGCCGAGGCTTTTGCCTCCAAAAACAATATCTGGCAGTCGTTTCTGGATGCCGTCGGTATGGGCATCGGCTTTACGCTGGCGTTAACGTTGCTCGGCTCCGTCCGCGAAATACTCGGCAATGGTTCCTGGTTCGGCTGGTCGTTTGTCGGGGAAGACACGCCGACGATGCTGCTGTTTATCATGCCGCCCGGCGCTTTTCTGGCGCTGGCCGGAATCATCATTGTCGTCAATAAATTACGGGGAGTAAAATAGCCATGGCCTATATCATGATTTTTATCACCGCGATTTTTGTCAACAACATCATTTTATCACAATTTCTCGGTATTTGTCCGTTTCTCGGTGTGTCCAAAAAGATATCGACGGCCGTCGGTATGGGGCTGGCGGTTATGTTTGTCATGACCCTGGCCACCGTTGTTACCTTTTTAATCTATTATACTTTTTTACGGCCGTATCATTTAGAGTTTATGATGACGGTAGCTTTTATTTTGGTCATTGCCTCTCTGGTGCAGATGGTTGAACTTATCATCAAAAAAACATCGCCGGCACTGTATCAGTCGTTGGGGATTTTTCTGCCGCTGATTACGACGAATTGCGCGGTCTTGGGTATTGCCATTCTAACCGTACAAAGAAATTACACTCTCTTGGCCGGCATTTGCTATACTTTGGCCTCGGCCATGGGCTTCACGCTGGCCATTGTTATTTTTGCCGGCATTCGTGAACGTCTGGAGCGAACCGAAATTCCGGCCGCCGTCAAAGGAACGCCGATTGTTTTAATCTCGGCGGCATTATTATCTATGGCATTTATGGGGTTTGCCGGAATTGCTTACTAGATACGGTTTTTATCCAGCAGATTTTTCATATTCCGGATAACGTCTTCAAACATTTGCGGCGTCAATACACCGGTATTGATGTTGTAACGCGAAGTATGATAAGAGTTGACCATATACAGGTTGTGCCGCTCCAACCGGTGAACAGCATTATGCGCAAATTTGAACGCCGCTTTTTTATATCCGAGTACGCCCAATACGGCATTATGCGCCACGCTGCCGAGCGTTAGGATAATTTTAAGCCTTGGCATGGCGGCAATTTCCTGAATGAGGTACTCTCCGCAGGCCTTGATTTCCTGACCGGTAACTTTATTCTGCGGCGGCACGCAGCGAACCGAGTTGGTAATTCGGACGTCAAGCAACTGAAACCCGTCATCGGCACGCCGGCCGTAATTACCTTCGGCAAAACCGTATTTTTGTAAAACGGGGTAGAGGACATCGCCGGCATAATCATTGGTAAACGGCCGCCCTGTCTGATTAGCGCCGTTTAGTCCCGGAGCCAGCCCGACAATCAAAATCTCGGCGTCCGGATTACCGAACGGCGGCACCGGCGCATTGAAGTAGCCGGGATATTTTTTAATATTTTCCGCACGAAATTCAAGCAGCCGCGGACACTTATCGCAATTTCTGTCGGGAGGGCAAAAAGTCATGAAATCATCGCCTTTCTTTATCATATTTTCAATATATTAGCAAAAATGCGTAAAAAAATATTTAATCGCCTCTTTAAATCATTTGCATACGGATTATCTAATTTGCATAAACCGGCCTAGTCATGCGGTTTACAAAGTGGACTAGCGTTAAATTGTTAAAATCTGTTTATAAATGGAGTTTAAAGACAATGAAAAAATCATTATTGCTTGCAGGTGTTGCCTGTGCTTTAATTTCTACCAATGCTTCTGCCGGCTGGAAAGATTTTGCCAAAGATTCAAATATCTACGTCGGTGCCGACTACGCCTTCACTTCTTATGACTTCAAAGGCGGTTTGGATGAGGCCAAAAAATCTTACCACTCCGGAATGATCAACGTCGGTACCCGCATAGACCGTTTCGGTGCCGAGATTTTTGGTCAATGGAGCGGCAAACGCACCAAAGATCTGACCGATGGCAAGCTCAAAACCAAAGTCAATGCCTATGGTCTGGATTTGTATGGCTATCAGCCGCTGGGCTGCGAAGGCAAATATGACCTGCTGGCGACAATCGGTGTTGCCGATTACTATTTCAAAGGTGAAAAAGACGGCGGCAGCGACAGCAATAACCGTATCGGCTGGCGTATCGGCGGCGGCGCCATGTACAATATGACGGATCATATTTCCGCCCGTGTTGTCGGCCGTTATGCTTATATCGGCGCCAAAGAATTAAATCATGCAGCCGAGGTTACGGCCGGTTTGAGATATTCTTTCTAACCGCAGACTATCCAAAGAAAAAGACCTTTCTGCAAGAGAAAGGCCTTTTTCTTTAAGTTTATGAAAGCGATTGCATATGATATTTCAAAGCGTGTTTGCGCAAAAATATTTTTCGCATTTCCGTCGGATTCAGCTTGCGTATAACCAAAAAGTATCCGCCGCAGACAACCAACGCCCCGCCGATCCAGGCAATCGGTCCGGACCAGAAAATACCGACATACCCGACCGCTTTGGCCAGATAGACGGCGGCAAAAGCTCTGATAGCAAGCTCAACGGTTCCGGATATCAGCGGAATATTGGTGCGTCCCATTCCCTGTAAAGTGTTACGTGCCACGAAAATAGCCGATAAAAAGAAATAAAAATAAGAGCTGATAAGCAGATACTGCTGTCCGATATGAACAATACCTTCATTGCCGTCTTCAATAAAAGCCGAAACCATATGAGATCCGTAAAACCGAACACTCAGGCTGATTATGATACTCAAAACAAAGCAGGCAGTCAGGCTGAGACGGACGCCCTGACGAATACGCCGTATAAGGGCTGCGCCGTAATTTTGTGCCGAAAAAGTAGCACAGGCAATACCGATGGCAAACAGAGGCTGGGTTGATATCTGTTCAATCCGCATGGCCGCGGTAAATCCGGCAATAACGTCGGTGCCGAAAGAATTGCATACGCTTTGGATAATCATCATGCTGACGGCCAAAATCGAGAACTGCAGCGCCATTGGCACCGAAACCTTAAGATGTTCCATCATAAATTTGTGATTATAACGGCAGTCGGCCCAGGAAATCTGCAGCAGGGGAAATTTTTTGGCAATAAACCAGACACAGGCCAGAGCGCTGATAAGCATGGAAAAGAACGTCCCGCTGGCTGAGCCGACAACACCCCACTGCATATAATAAATAAAAAAGAAGTTGAAAATGATATTTAAAATCGACGACGCAATCAGAAAATAAAGCGGCGTTTTTGAATCTCCCAACGCCCGGATAAATCCGGACAACAGATTATACATGACAATGGCTGTAATCGAAAGTCCCAGTACCAGCATAAACGAATAAGCCTCGTCCATGATTTCGGCCGGAACGTTCATCAGACGGAGCAGGGGTTTTAAAAAAAGTATCAGACACAAGGTTATAATAATGCTCAAAATACCGGCGGCAATCAACGAATGAAATACCGAAGACTTAATCCCCGTCACATCTCTGGCGCCGAACCGCTGTGCGGTAATAACGGTCAAGCCGGCAGTAAACCCGAAAGCTACCATCAAAAACATAAAAAACAACGGCGCCGATGCCCCGACGGCGGCCAGCGACTGAACACCGAGCAAACGTCCGACAATCAGAATATCGGATATCTGAAACAATTGCTGAAAGATATTGCCGATTAAAACCGGCAGCGCAAAATACACAATCAATTTTAACGGATTTCCCTTGGTTAAATCCTTTATCATCTCACATCACCGTTGTATTATTTTATTAAAAACCAAAAGGCTTTTTAATGCCTTAAAATTTAAAAGTAAAGTCCAAAAACAAAATTTATACCACCGTATCTTTAAGTTTTTTTACCTTTGGTTAAACTTTCACCATTACATATTAAATATAATAAGCTTAAGTTATTTCGAAAAGGGAGGAAGACAATGTCACAGCGTTTTATCTTAAACGAAACCAGTTATCACGGGCACGGCGCGGTTAAAGAGATTGTTACCGAAGTCAAAAGCCGCGGGTTTAAAAAGGCTTTGATTGTTACCGATAAAGACCTGGTGAAATTCAAAGTCGTTAAAAAAGTAACCGATTTACTGGACAAGGCAAAAATGGCTTATGAAGTTTTTGACGAGGTTAAGGCCAATCCGAGTGTCGAGGTTGTTAAAGCCGGCGTTAAAGCATTTAAAAAAGCCAAAGCCGATTATATGATTGCCGTCGGCGGCGGTTCGCCGCAGGACACGGCCAAAGGTATCGGCATCATCATCAATAATCCTGAATTTGCCGATGTCGTCTCACTGGAAGGTGTTGCCCCGACCAAAAACAAAAGTGTCCCGGTAATAGCCGTCGCCACAACGGCCGGCACGGCTGCCGAAACCACCATCAACTATGTAATTACCGATGAAAAGAAACGCCGCAAATTCGTTTGCGTTGATCCGCACGATATTCCGGTCGTCGCGATTGTCGACCCCGATATGATGTCGTCCATGCCGGCGGGGCTGACGGCAGCAACCGGAATGGATGCCTTAACCCATGCCATTGAGGGCTACACCACTCTGGCCGCCTGGGAGCTGGCCGACACACTCAACCTGAAAGCAATTGAACTCATTGCCAAAAATCTGCGCAAAGCGGTTAAAAATGATCCGGACGGACGTGAGGCAATGGCTCTCGGACAATATATGACCGGCATGGCCTTTTCCAACGTTGGTCTTGGCGTCGTCCACGGTATGGCTCACCCGTTGTCGGCCTTTTATGACACACCGCACGGAGTAGCCAACGCGGTTTTGCTGCCTTATGTCATGGAATTCAATGCCTCCCATACCGGCACCAAATTCAGAGAAATTGCCCGCGCCATGGGCGTCAAAGATGTTGATAAGATGAAACAGACCGAATACCGTGAGGCAGCCGTTAAAGCCGTGGCCAAGCTGAAAAAAGACGTCGGTATTCCCAAGACCTTAAAAGAAATCGGGGTTAAGAAAGAAGATTTGGAAGCTCTGGCCGAGGCGGCCATGGCCGATGTCTGCACCGGCGGCAATCCGCGCCCCTGCACTAAAGAGCTGGTGTTGAAAGTTTATCAAAAAGCCTTTAACGGCAAATAGTAAGTCATCGGCGGAGTGCTTGCGAACCAGGTGCTCCGCTTCTTTTTGAGGAAATACAAATGGGAAAAATTTTGGTTATGGGCGGCGCCGGTTATATCGGCTCGCATACGCTGAAACACCTGAGTGAACAAGGCTATGATGTTCTGGCAGCCGATAATCTGGCCGCCGGACATCGTGAGGCCGTTTTGAACAGCCCGCTGATTATAGCTGATTTACTGAACGAAACCTCTTTGGAAGCCGTGTTTACCACCCACAAGATTGATGCGGTTATTCATTTTGCCGCTTTTTCGCTGGTCGGCGAAAGCGTGAAAGACCCTGCCAAATATTACCGCAACAATGTTATCGGCACGTTCAATCTGCTGGAAGCAATGCGGCGGCACAATGTCAACAAAATTGTTTTTTCCAGTACCTGTGCAACTTATGGCCAGCCGCATTATGTTCCCATGGATGAAAAACATCCGCAGGCACCGATAAATCCTTACGGGCAAACCAAACTGGCTATTGAAAATATGTTCCGTGACTATCAAACGGCTTACGGACTGCAATATATTGCTTTAAGATATTTTAATGCCGCCGGTGCTGATGAAAGCAGCCTCATCGGCGAAAGCCATAATCCGGAGAGCCATCTGATTCCGCTGGTCTTGCAAGCCGTAAAAGGCGAGCGTGAAAACATAAAAATCTTCGGCAATGATTATGAAACGCCGGACGGAACCTGTCTGCGCGATTATATTCATGTAAACGATCTGGCAGTCGCTCACCGCCTGGCTTTAGAAAAACTTGATGAGTTTCAGGGATTTATCAATCTCGGAACCGGAATTCCGACCTCGGTTCTTGAAATTATCAAAGCCGCCGAAAAAGTAAGCGGCAAGAGCTGTCCTGCAGTTATATCCGAACGCCGTCCGGGAGATCCGGCCAAACTATATGCCGACAATCGCGCCGCGCAAAATATTCTGGGGTGGAAACCGCAATATACGGATATTGAGGCCATCATCCGCACGGCCTGGAACTGGGAACTCAATCGGCGTTTTTGATATCCTTAATCATTTCGTCGACAAAAGCGGGCAGGGTTGTTCCGGCCGGCCCCATGATATGCTGGTCAAAATAGAAATTATTTGACGTTGCTTCCAAATTAAATTCATAAGTCGCCGCGCCATAATATTTTGCCGTTTGGACAAATGCGGCCGCCGGAAAAACAACTCCGGACGTCCCGACGGATAAGAATAAATCGCAGCGACGGAGTAACTCGTCGACTTTATCCATATAGAGCAGATTTTCACCGAAGAAAACAATATTCGGCTTCATCATTCCGCCGATGCCGCAATGAGGACAAACCGTTTCGGTATCAACATCACCAGAAGTTTCCAATATTTGTCCGCAGTTAAGACAAACCGCCTGATTAATCTGTCCGTGAATATGATAAACGTTTTGGTTGCCGGCTTTTTCGTGCAGGAGATCAACGTTTTGCGTAATAACCGATACCTCGGCCGGATATTCTTTTTGCAGCCGCGTAATGGCCTGATGCGCGGCATTGGGCTTTGCCGCCAGAACTTCTTTTTTGAGGTCATTATAAAACTCGTGCACATAAGCCGGATTGCGTTGAAAAGCCTCTATTGTGGCCACATCTTCCACTTTGTGATTGTTCCATAAACCATTAGCAGCCCGAAAGGTAGCCAATCCGGACTCTGCCGAAATACCGGCTCCGGTCAAAATAACGATATTTTTAAATTTCCCCATTGATAAGCCTCAAATAGCTGTTGCTTTAAATAATAAGTTCTTTATAATTCAAAAACGAAAGGAATCAAAGGAAAAATGCGCTTTTTACTGCTGTCATGCTGTGCGCCGTGCTCCTGTGCCGTTATTGAAAAACTGGCCGCAGAAAAAAACAATTTCAGCGTCCTTTTTTACAACCCCAACATCAGACCTCTGGCCGAATATCAAAAAAGATTAAACGAAAACAAAGCATTGTGTCAAAGATACAATGTTGATTTTATCGAATTGGAATATGATAACGACCGTTGGTGTGCTTTAACCAAAGGCCTGGAAGATTTGCCCGAACGCGGCGAAAGATGCTCAATTTGCTTCGGAATGAGGCTGCGTCGGGCTTTTGAATACGCCAAAGCCAATGGATTCGATGCCGTGGCAAGTGTTCTGGGGGTATCGCGGTACAAAGACTTAAATCAGGTCAACCGTGTCGCCCATGAAGAGGCGGTGCGGGCAGGGCTGCCGTATCTGGAAATAGAAGGACGCAAAGGCGGAATGCAGGAACGCCGGCAGCAGTTAATCAAAGAGCTTAACTTATACAACCAGGATTATTGCGGTTGCAAACCACGGGAGAATAGTTAATGTTTTGGCAAAAGTGGCTGACGCCCAAACCTTTTAACAGCGGCTGGCTGCCGGCAAAAGACGGCCATGAAATTTATTTTGCCGAATTCGGCAATCCGCAGGGCACGCCGGTTATCTTTTTTCATGGCGGCCCCGGCGGCAGCTGCAAAGCTAAGTATGCCAAAAGCGTTAATTTAAGAAAATACCGTGCCGTCATGTTTGACCAGCGTGGTTGCGGACAATCCCGGCCTTTGGGCAAAACAGATAAAAATACCACTCAGGATTTGCTGGACGATGTCACACGTCTGTTGGCATACTTAAATATAAAAGATAAAGTAATTTTGTGCGGTGCCTCCTGGGGCTCAACTCTGGCGCTTTTATGGGCCGAAAAGAACCCGCAAAGGGTTGACAAACTGCTGCTGTCACAGGTCTTTTTGGCCAATAAGGATTATAATGACTGGGAGTTTAACGGCAACCGCTATTGTTATCCAGAATTTGTCGCCGATATGGAGAAAAAATCATCTGGAAAAATAAAGAGTTATTATAACAAATTAATCCAGTCCGATAACCAGCGGCAACAACTGGAGGCTGCCAATCATTATGGCTGGTTTGAGCGTGTCTGCGGCAGTATGCAGCCTTCTTTTGCTTCATTTACCGAGCTTTCGCCGAAAGAACTGGCCTCGCAGCGGATATTCATGCATTATGCCGCGCATAATTTCTTTTTAAGTGATAACGATATCCTTGATAATATAAACAAAATCAAAGATATAAAGGCGGTTATTGTTCATAACCGTATAGACTTTATTGCGCCGCTCAAAGGCGCCTGGGACATTCATCAGGCTTTGCCGAAATCCGAGTTGGTTATCGTACCGGATTTTGGCCATGTCAGCAAAAAGTTGCAGCAAACTATCCAAAAAGAATTTAATAGGGCGTTGAAATGACAAAAGATTTTTATATATTCAGACACGGACAAAGCACCTACAACCTTGAGGGTCGAACCCAGGGACAGACCAATGATTCGGTTTTGACCGAACTCGGCCGGGAACAGGCGGCAACCATCGGCAGCAGACTAAAAGGCAAAGGTATCGAAATAATCGTGTCTTCGCCGCTGACCAGAGCCTTACAAACTGCCGAACTGGCCAACAAAGAGCTGAACGTCCCCGTCAAAATCGACGACCGCTTTACAGAGGTCAATGTCGGTGTGGTTGAGGGCTGGCATTACACCAAAATTATGGCTGAATACGGCGATGTCTTCGACAAACTGCATCACCCGCAAGCCGGTACCGATGATGCTTGTTATCCCGGAGGCGAGAGCAAAAAGCAGGTTAGGGAGCGTGTATTTGCCGGATTGGAAGAATGGGCGGCAAAAGAAGAATATGCTTCAATCGCCGTTTCTTCACACGGCATTATGCTGGCACAAACCTGCGTGGCACTCAATCAGCCGATGCAGGATATCAAAAACGCCGCCATACTGCATATCAGAAAGGATCATGACACATGGAAAATCATCGAGTGGCTATAGGAGAGGCCGAGCAGGAAATCCGCGATATTGAAATGGCGCACTATGTTTTACTGTCATTATATCGTGAATATTCCGTCAGGTTTCTGAATGACCTAAAAAATAAAGATGATTATGCCTCAAAAATGCGCCGCATCAAGCAAGATATGCGGTATCTGACCAGCAAAGAACTTATTGCAAAAACCAATCAGCTGTATTTACCAATTTTAAAAAATATGATGGAGAATCAAAGTGGAAAATAAACATGTTCTGGATGAAGCCGCTCGCAATCAGTGGTATGAGAAGGTTGTTAAACCATTCTTTTTAGACGGGAAACAGCCGTCTTCAAAACCGACATTTGTTTTATTAACCGGGCAGCCAGGTGCCGGCAAAACAACTGCTTCGGCCAAATATGCGCAAAAACTGTCACCGGAGCCGGCCAAATTCGGCGGTGACGATATTCGTATCTTGCTGCCGTATGCCCAAGATTTACTTTTGCAAAATCCGGAGGAATATCCTTATATTACCAAAGCCGATATGAGCTGGGCTCGTGAAAAGCTGGTCGATGATGCTTTAAAAAATCGCTATAATTTACAAATTGATACCATTTTATCCAATCCGAACGACTGGAAAATGGGAACGGTAATGCGCATCAAAGATGCTGGATATCGCATTGAGTGTGTTGCGCTGGGTGTTCATCGCTATATCAGCGAAGTTTCAATGTTTTATCGCCGAGAGGAACAGATTAAGAATTTAGGCGTCGGTTTTCCCGTAACTTTGCCGCCGCATGATCGTGCTTATGAAATTTTACCGGAAGTTGTATCTAAAATGTATAACGAGGGTGTGGCCGACCGCGTCAGCGTTTATAATCGGATATTTGACAAATATTATGATACGGATGAAGCCGCCAATCCGAACGGACAAGATATCATGAAAGCCGTAATGCGTTCCAGAGAAGATTATTTGAACAAAGATTCACTTGAATATATAAAGACGACCTGGGAAAATATTTATGAAGATATGCTTACGCGTAAAGCTCCGGAAGATCAATTAGGTGAAGTTGCGGCGTATTATAATGCATTCCGCAAAAACTCCGGAATTTACCTGGTAGATAATCAAAACGGTATCCAGAATATTATCAGCCGCCGCCGGCAGATGTCTAAAGACTGAGGGAGTTATGTTTCCGTGTACTTCTTTAAGGTTATAATTGGATAAAAATATACATAATCTATATTATGCGACAAATTTATTAGGCTATATTCAAACCGACCGGCTATCTGCCCGGCTTATTTACGAGTAAAAAAATATAACATATTTTCAATCTATTATTCTGTTTTCGACAAAAATTACAACACAAATACAATGGAGTTTGACAGATGTTGCAAACCTTTACGATGCCGATTTATGGTTTGAGACAAATAAACACCGGCTTTTTTTGCGCCAATATCTGCTTTGGGTTGACGACACAACTTCTCTTGATGATGTCACAAAGACAACAGACAAATTTACCTCGGCTTGGAATGACGGCAACACTTTTGCTTATTCACTCGTCCTCTGCTCTACCGGCCGTGCTGTCGGCTCGATAGACCTGCACAACGTTGATATACCTAATTACAGGGCGGATATCGGCTATTGGCTTTCTGAGGAGTACAACGGCAAAGGTTATATGAGCCGCGCCGTAAAACTTATTGAAAAACAAGCATTTTCAAACGGACTTCACCGTTTACAACTGCTTATTCAAAAAGACAATACTCCGTCTGTCCGTGTGGCGGAAAAAAATCATTATCTTTTTGAAGGTACCAAACGACAAGCTCTTTTCAAATATGGTCATTTTTATGATGAGCTGATCTATGCCAAACTAAATAATTCTTGATTTTGCCCGGCTTTGGCATATTATATGACGTCAGTATCTTCAGGAGAAACAAATGCAGATAAGTTTTATTAACGACGAAATATCTTCCAACATTGACGAAGCTTTGGCTTTTGCCAGAAAAAACAAGCTCAGATATATTGAATTACGCCGAATTGACGGCAAAGACATTACGGAACTGACGCCGGCTGAGGCTTGCGCCCTGGCCGAAAAAATAACTTCGGCCGGCATTTTGGTTTCGGCCCTGTCCTCACCTTTTCTCAAATGGAAAGAAAACACTAGGGAATTTACTTTCGGTGGCCGAAAGTTTGATAAAGAAACAGATTATTTCACCGCTTTAATGGACTTGGCCGATATTTTCGGCGCACCGAATATCCGTATATATTCATATCTTAAAGATGACAGTTTATCTGTTGAAGAAATCGGAAAAAAGTTAGATATTTACAGTCAGATGGCTTTGGAACGCGGCTTGAGCTTGTTGCTTGAAAATGACAGTCTGTGCAATATTGATACCATAAACAAAATGCACCAGCTGTTTGAATTATATGGGTTTTCAAACATATTTCCGTTATTGGACATCGGCCACACCGTTGCTTCCGGCGATGATTTTGCCCCGCAGGAACTTCAGGATATAATAAACAAGTGTCTGTATTTTCATATAAAAGATTACGATGCCGAACTCAAGCGTTTTGTCGTCGTCGGTGAAGGAAATGTCGATTATGAAAACCTTTTGGCCGATAAAGTCAACGATAAAGAAGTCTTCATGTCCCTTGACACACATACCGGCTATCCCGAGGATCTCCAGATGTCGCTTAATATATTGCAGACCTGGGAAGAATAATAGCAGAGCTCCGTAACGGAGCTCTTTTTATTTATTAATCAGCAACTTGACAAAGTTCATCAAGAACACAACAGCCATAAAAGTAACGGCTCTGGCCGCCAAAACGACAATGCCGGCACTCTGCCCGACAATCACAACCTGAATCAGCAATGCCGCAACAATCGCGCAACCGGCCATAATCAGCCAATAGTTTTTATTTCCCAGAAAGATAAATGCGCAAACCGCTGCCGAAACCGACAATACATTTTGCCCGGCAAAACGCAGACACATATTAAAAAAAGACTTTATCACATTGATATTCATAATATAACCGGCAGCAACAACAATAACGGCTACCGCCAGAATCATAAAATACGATTTCGTTTTGCTCATTGTTTTTCCTTTCTGACAGATTTATAAAACTGCCGCTGTTTGGCATTATATCTTTTCCCCAGATTAGCCGCATAAATCAGCTGACGCGTATATGGTTGCCGGGGTGCGGAAAAGATTTTTTCCGCAGCATTAAGCTCAACAATTTTACCGTCTTTCATCACCGCCACATCGTCGGCAACCGCTCTGATCGCCCGCATATCATGCGAAATAAACAAATAAGATATATCTCTTTCTTGTTGAATTTTCTGCAATAATTTTAGAATCTGTGCGGCAATGGTTACATCAAGCGCCGACGTTGGTTCGTCTAAAATAAGAATATCCGGTTCAACGGCCAAAGCTCTGGCAATGGCAATTCGCTGCCGCTGTCCGCCGGAAAATTCATGCGGATATCGGGACATAGCCTCATCTTTTAAACCGACCTCATGCAAAACCCGTCGGATACGTACTAATCGCTCATCTTTTGACAACACCGGAAAATGAACCCGTATCCCCTCCCCGACAATTTCCGCAACGTTCATTCGCGGATTGAGCGAATTATAAGGATCCTGAAACACAATTTGAATTTTTTTACGCAGTTCCTTAGCCGGAACGGTGCGAATGTCCGTCCCGCCCAACAAAACTCTGCCTTCAAACTTATTTAATCCGGTCAGCGCCATACCAAACGTTGTTTTTCCCGATCCGGATTCTCCGACCAACCCGAGAGTTTTGCCTTTTTTTAACTTTACGGATACATTGTTGACGGCATAAAGATAATCGACAACCTTTCCCCAGAAATTACGCTGCAACGGAAATTTAACGGTCAGATGTTGAGCATCAACAACAAATTCCGATTTAGAATTGTTAATATTTTTTAATATGTTAGATGAATAAATTAATGATCTTGTATATTTTTCGGCAGGGCGAGAAAATACCGTTTTGCAATCCCCCTGCTCAATTATTTTACCGCTTTTCATCACCAAAACCCGATCGGCTATCTTGCGGATAACATTCAAATCATGGCTGATAAAGATAATGGCCATACCCATTTCTCTCTTCAGTTTCAGCAATAATTCCAAAATCTGCGCCGCCACCGTTACGTCAAGAGCGGTCGTCGGTTCATCGGCAATAAGAATATCCGGTTTATTGGCAATGGCCATGGCAATCATAACGCGCTGCCGCTGCCCGCCGGACAATTCATAAGGATACGCCTTAAGCCGACGTTTCGGATTGGCAATACCGGTTAATGTCAACAACCGAATTGTTTCGGCCCGAGCCTGACGCGGCGTCATTTTTTGATGAACCAGCAGCGCCTCGCTGATTTGTTTTCCGATTGTATGCAGCGGATTAAGGCTTGACATCGGCTCCTGAAACACAAATCCGATATTTTTTCCCCGAAAACTTTGAATATCCGGGTTATCAATCAACTCCGTTCCATTAAATTTAACGGAACTTGATGCCGAATGAAAGGCTTTTGGATAGGGCAACAGCCCTAAAATTGACAAAGCCGTCAATGATTTTCCGGAGCCGGATTCCCCTACAATGCCCAAGACTTCGCCTTTTTCAAGTTCAAAACCGATATTTTTAACCACCTTGTAGCGATAACCATACGGACTGCGAAATCCCAAAGTTAAGTTTTTAACATCCAGCAAGGACATCAGTGGTTCCTCCGCGGATCAAAAACGTCTCTGATGCCTTCGCCGATAAAAATCAGCATTGTCAGAAGCGATGACAAAACCACAAAGATCGAAATTCCGATCCACGGAGCCTGCAAATTATCTTTTCCCTGCCGCACCAAATCCCCCAGCGACGGATATTCATGGGATAATCCCAACCCTAAGAAATCCAGAGCCGTTAAAGCCACTATGGATTCGGATAAAATAAAAGGAATAAAGGTTATTGAAGCAACTAAAGCATTAGGCAGGATATGCCTGAACATAATGCGGAAATCACTCACGCCGAGAGCCCGCGCTGCTTTGACAAATTCAAAATTGCGCACCCGCAAAAACTCTGCCCGCACAACACTGACCAACGCCGGCCAGCCGAAAAACAGCATGATTACCAAAAGCGTCCAAAAATCCGGCTCAAAAATACTGGCGATAATAATCAGAATAAACAACTGCGGCAAAGATTCCCATATTTCCAACAGTCGTTGAATGATGATATCCGTTTTACCGCCCAAATATCCCTGCAACGCGCCGACGGCAATCCCGATAACCGACGATGCCGCCGTCAAAGCAAACGCAAATATAACCGAAAGACGGATACCGTATAAAATACGAGCCAGAATATCCCTGCCCTCATCATCGGTTCCCAACCAATGCTCTTTATCCGGAGCCGAAGGTGTCGGCTTGTCAAGCTGATAGTCAACAGTATTAAACGAATACGGAATCAGTGTAAACCACAAATTACCGTTTTGTTTGATATTTTGCAGGATAAACGGATCCTTATAATCTGTTTCCGTCGGGAAATCACCGCCGAACGTCTGTTCGGTATAGCTCTTAAATATCGGAAAATACCATTCATCGTCATAATAAACCGCCAGCGGCCGATCATTGGCGATCAATTCGGCCGCCAGACTCAGGACAAACAAAACGGTAAAAATAATCAGCGAATACCAGGCACGTTTATTTTGCCTGAAAACCGCCGTTTTGGCGATATATTTTACGGAATGTCTTTTTGGCGCGGTCAATGCTTTGTCCCCGCATCATTAATTTTCAATGAGCTTAACTTCGATATTAACGCTGTTTTCCGTTTCTTCGGCCGCTTGTTTCAAGTTTTCATGAAACTGCTTTTTCAACTCTTCAGGGCTTAAATTTTTCCCTTCGGCCACCGGAGCCTCCAAGACGGCTTTAAGCTCTTGATTCTGCTCCAAAGCCTCAATACTTTGCGACAAGTCGTCCTCTGTCGGTTGCGGCTTTACGGTATTTTTATTCTGGGTAGCCTTTCGCGCCTTAAGAATAGCCTCTTCCGTAGTATTTTTTTCTTTCGGTTCATCAAACAGTGTATCCGGAATAACATCCTGCTCTGCGGCAGTCTGTACATTTTCTTCGGCGGCATTGCCGGAAATTTCCGACAACTTCGGTTCCGGCTGTTCCGACAAAGCCTCCGCCGTTTCGATTAACTGTTCAATAGCCTGATCGGCAGAGGATTCGGTATTGAGCTCTTCAGCCCCCGCATTATCTTTTACAACCGTTTGTCCGTCATCGGTTGTAGATACGGGGATTACTTGCGGTTGCGCGGCATTATCGGTTTCATCTTGCTCTGCGACAACCTTCTTATCATCAACGGACACATCAATACTATCCTCATCTTCGGTTTCCGCGGTTTTCGTTCCCGGTTTTTCAACCTCTTCGGCGACGGATTGATCTGCAGCTGCGGCCTCTTCTTTCTGAAGTGTTTTGTCGGCAGCGGCGCTGATGGATATTACCGGCTGTTCGGGAATATCCTCAACCGTTTTTTCCGCAACGGCAATTTCCTCAATCTTCTGTGGATGTTCAAACGTATTCTGCTCGACCGGCTCTTCTTCTGCCTGCATATCAAAATTGCTGCCGCCGTGGCCGTTATAAGCCTGCCATGCCATAATCCATTTGTCAAAACTTTCTTCGGCATTTTCAATCACATGCTTCTTGTATTTATCTTCTTCTATCAATTTCTTGATATGCGTCATATTTTTATCGGTTGTTTTGATGCGCGAAAATTCTTTGCACGGTTTATGCGTAAAGAAAAACGAATTCAAAATCTCATCTACGCCGCATACGCGATAATCAATCTCCGGTTTATCACTGCCGGCCGGACGAATTGCCAGCATAACCTGTTCTTCCTGCTGCAGCTGCCGGTAAAATTCTTTTTCGCGCTGTCTGATACCCTGCGGTGTATTCAGCCCTTCAATAATCAGTGTCGTATCCTCAAGATATCCTTTTTTATCTAACTGGCGAATAAATGTATCCAACGCACCGAACAAACAACTCAGCTGCTCGGCATAGGCATTACGGCGCCGGTCAATGGTAACCGGGTTGGCAAAAGGCTGATTATCCTCGCTTACCCAATCCGGCATGGCCTTTAATTGGCAAAATTCATCATAGATATATGTCTCCGACGGCATATCAATAATGGCAAAATAAGCCTGGTTACCGCTTTGCCGCTCCAGATTATCCATTATCTGATCAAATACTCTAAAAGCATTAACGGCATATAATTGTCCCGGATTAAAATTCATACTCAGGTTCGATTGCACCGGCAAAACATATTCAACCATTCGCAACACCGGATTTAAAGAAGATATCAGCCCTGTTGAGTTCAGCCATTGGGAAAGAAGAAGCATGGTTCTCTGTCCGGTTGAGATTTTCGCATCATTCCACGCCGTCGGCGCATTAATCTTTTCTTTGCACAAAGAAACGGCCAGCTTATTATCAAGATAGCAGACGTCAATACCTCTGGTCTGATAAACATTCAGCGTATAGTCATCTTTCCTGAGCATGGAATACAAAGAACTGTCTTTAAGATATACCCGGTCGCTCTGCAAAGCGTCAAAAACAAAATATTCGTCACGAATCGCCGAAACCTGCATATGTGCTGACGCATCATCTTTTGAATCCGGATTATAAGACGAAATAACGTTCAAAAAAGGTTCATCAATATTTTTAACCAGAGCATTGGGATATAAAATAAAGTCATTACGGGTTAAAGATCCCAAAACCCGGTTAAAACTTTCTTTAACGTTAACCTGTTTCGGAGTAACCTTGGCCATTGATGCCAGATTATTCGGTGAGGCCAGGCTGTTAAACGACAAAAAGATAAGGTTTTTGCCGGCAGCCTCGCTTTTCAGTGTCGGTGCCGTTGCCGCCGTTTTGAAATATTGCGACGATGCATTAAAATAAGCCTGGCTCAAAACCCAACCCCAGACTGCCATGATTAACAATGTCAGATAAAGCAAAAACTGCCGCCGCAAAGCATTAAGCAATATCCAAAAAACCAGAAACGCGACAATGCCGATAATCCACAAAGAATATTCATACAAAACCGCATTAACGCCGTCGCTGAAAATACCATTAAAAACAATCAACAGTCCTGAATGTTTTTCAAAAGTGGCAAACTGATTGATAATGGCCACGCACAAAAGCGCAAAGAAAACGGCTGCAACGACATTTTCCAATTTTCGGAAGAATGAAGCAATGAACATTAACAAAAAGCTGCAAACGGCAATGCCGATATAAATATACTGAACCTCAAATGTCGGATAAAATGATGATGCAAAAATATTATAATTGCCGGCAGTGGCAAACAAAGTAAAATCCAAGGCAATAAGAGCCGTGCACAACAATGTTTTGACCAGCAGATCAAACAAATACTGCCAGATTCTTCTTTTGCGGGAAGATTCGTTCACCGCGGCCTGAAGCTGTTTTGCCGAAAATTTTCGCGGGTCTTCCAGGTGAATGTCATCCATTATTGTATCCTCACATCAACAAACCATACACTAAAAGATATCTAATCCTAACGGATATTTATGTTTTTTAAAACAAAAAATCTCTCAGTTTGCACAACTTCTGCACTTAGTCCTTTCCGTTTACAAATCAAGATTTTACGGCCTGCCGAATACCAAAAGAGCCGGCATATAAATTCCGGCTCTTTTGATGCTTTTATAAAAGATGGTCCGATTATCTTGAGTAGAACTCGATAACCATGTTCGGCTGCATGAGCGAAGCATACGGAACATCATCAAATTTCGGTACAAACGCATATTTGGCAACGGCCTTTTTGGCATCAAGCTCAACATATGCGGGAACATCGCGTGAAGTAGACTCCAAAGCGGCCAATACGATCGGCAACTGTTTCGATTTGGCCCGAACTTCGACAACGTCACCGGCCTTCAAAATATATGAAGGAATATTAACTTTTTTGCCGTTAACGGTAACATGACCGTGGTTAACAAACTGACGTGCGGCAAAAATAGTCGGCACGAACTTGGCTTTATAAACAATGTTGTCCAACCGCGATTCCAACAGTCCGATCAGATTTTCGGCGGCATCGCCCGAACGACGAACGGCCTCGACATAATATTTATGGAACTGTTTTTCGGAAACATTGCCGTAATAGGTTTTTAATTTCTGTTTGGCTGCCAGCTGTTCACCGTAGTCGGTTGTTTTTTTCCGTCTCTGACCGTGTTGGCCGGGCGCATATTCTCTTTTGGCAACCGAACTGTTCGGCGCACCCCAGATCACGCCGTGCTGACGCTCTTTTTTCTTCTTTGCGGTAACGATACTTTTCATATTTTGTCTTTCCTTTATAAATTTAACATTATTGTCCCGATAGTTTTGACTTGCGGCCAAACGAGGCGGTTTTCCGCCTTCATTCTCGGAAGTGAGGGCAATGTATAACAATCTGATTTGAAAATCAAGCATTTTTTATAATTTTACTGGATTTTTCTGCCGGTTTTTGTTATAAGCATAACATTATTTGTCGGAAAAAGCCATGGATTATAACGATTTATTTCAAAAAGCTCTGCATTGTTTTGACCAAGGCAATCTGTCAGAGGCCGAAAATCTTGCCCGTCAGGTTATGCAGACGGCCCCCGATCAGCCGGATGTCCTTAATTTAATGGGGCTGATTGCCCAGGCGCGCGGTCTGCACCAAGAAGCCTGTTCGTATTTTGCCGCTGCCGTCCGCGGTCGTCCGAACAATGCCGCTTTTCTGTTTAATCTGGCCTTTTCGCTTAAAGCCGACAAACAATACGCCGAAGCTCTGCTTAAATTCAATGACGTTTTACGACTAGCTCCCGATGTTCCGGAAACGCATAATGAAATTGCGCTCATTTATGAGGCGACAAACAATCTTGACGAGGCACGCCGGCACTGGCAGGCGGCTCTTGACTTAAACGGAGATTATGCCGATGCGGCAATCAATCTGGCCAACAGCTATCGGCATGATGATCCTGCAAAAGCCGAGACCGAACTGCGCAAACTGACTTCCCGCCACCCCGAAAGCGCCCTGCTCTGGTATGATCTGGCCTGGTTGGCCTATAACCGGCAAGATATGGACAATGCCTTAGCCGCCGCGGCCAAAACGGCCGCTCTCTGCCCCGAAAATGATTCGGTTTACTGCTTAACCGGCAAAATTTTTGTTGCCAAAGGCGACCTTTCCGCCGCAGCCGAAAACTTTAACCAGGCCCTGAAATTTAATACCAACAACATCGACGCGGCTTTGGCGCTGGCTGACATAAAAAGTGCCGCCAACGATTTTACCGCGGCCGAACTCTTATACCGACACGTTTTGGAAATTAATCCGCAAAATTTTGATGCCTGCAACAATTATGCCGAAATGCTTTATCGTCAAAAACGTCTGTCCGAAGCTCTTGAAGAATACCGCCGGGCAGTTATAATCAATCCCCGGTCGGCCGAAGTTTCAAACAACCTCGGCGCTATATTAAAAGACCTCAAAGATTACGATCAGGCATTGGATTTATTCTTTAACGCCATTAACTTAAATCCCGCCTTGCCTGAAGCCTCGGTCAATTTGGCCGAAACCATTGTTTTATTGGCCGAAAATGATGAGGCTAAAGCATTGACGGCGGCCGAAAACTGGCTCAAAGCCTTCCCTGAAAACACCTTTGCCCGCCACACGCTGGCCTCTTTACGTGGAGAAAACATTGCCGATAATCAAATTTTTGTTGAAAAGCTGTTTGACAATTTTGCTGATACTTACGAACTGGTTATGCAGAATCTGGACTATACAGCTCCGCTGGCTGTGCGAAGAATTGCAGGATCTTTGGAAGGTCGTGTTGCGGATTTGGGCTGCGGTTCGGGGCTTGTCGGTCTGGCTGTTAAAACGGATCGGAATCAGATTATAGGTGCTGATCTTTCCGCCAAAATGCTGGCTCTTGCCGCCACCAAAAATGTTTATGACGAGCTGGTACAAGATGATATTCTGAACTTTTTGCGCCGGCGAACGGATTTTGACTGGATACTGGCCGTCGACGTTGTCGGATATCTCGGCCCGCTTGATGAATTCATCTCTCTCTGCCGCGGCAAAAAGCTTATTTTTTCCATAGAAGCCCTTGATGGTGGACAAGTTTGCCAAATCCAAAAAAACGGCCGGTTCAAACACAATCCGGAGCAAATCAAAAAACTCCTTACCGACAACGGTTTCAAGCACATCACCGAAGAACGCCTCATCTTGCGAAATGAAAACGGAACTCCCGTAAAGGGGTGTATTTTTAAAGCATTATAGCTCATTGAACCCGATACAACTTTCGGACAGACTGCCAATCTCTTTTTTCTGCCTATATTAGACGGCAAACAATAACGGGAGAATCTCATGGGATATTTGTTGGCGGTGTTGGCAGTGTTTTTATGGAGCCTTAATCCGGTAATTTCTAATTATTTCGCCTCTTCTCTGGCACCGCTCGAAATGGCGTTCGGCCGCTGGCTGATTGCCGGAATTATCCTGATAATTCTCGCCCGTCGCGATTTATGGCAAAATCGCCGATGGTTCACCGCTCATATCGGCTATCTGTTAGCTCTGGCCGTCAGCGGCATGGTCATCACCAACACGCTCATCTATTATGCCGGACACACGGCCTCGGCCATCAATATGAGCCTGCTCAACACGCTCGGCCCGGTATTTTTACTGCTGTTATCTCATTTTATTCTGCAAACTGCCATCACCGGCCGGCAGATATCCGGCCTGCTGGTAGCCTTTGCCGGTGTCCTGACCATCATCGTCAACGGCGATTTTCTGGCCTTGTCCGAAATCAAGCTGGTGCGCGGTGATTTCATCATGTTGATCAACGCCTTTTGTTTTGCCGTCTATTCGCTGCTGCAAACCAAACGCCCGCCGGAAATATCGCAGACATCTCTTTTGGCGGCATCAGCGGTCGTCGGCGCCGGAATTTTATTTGTCCTGATGTTGCTATTCGTTCCTGAGGCGCAATTTGTCGAACTGCGCCCGGCAGACTACGGCGTATTTGTATACCTCGGAATTTTTAATTCGGTTTTAGCCTATCTGTCATGGAATACGGCGTTGCATAAACTCGGCAATATAAAAACGGCCGTCGTCTATTATGCCCTTCCGTTGTTTTCAACGGCCGAGGCTTGGATTATCTTAGGAGAAAGACTGTATCTTCCTCAGATTATCGGCGGAATTATGATTATTGCGGGAATAGCCTGGGCCAATTTTGCACCTTCCGTCAAGGCATCAAAAAAGGCTCCGGCCAAAAAGGAGTAAAAAACCGGAACCTTTTTTGTCTTTAAGCGTTTGCGTAGGCTCGGACGCCGTTTGCAAGCGGAGAGTACAAAAAGTTGTATTTTGCCTTAAAGTCTGTCAAATCTTTATCGAATTCCCTCATGTTGAAACCGGCTTTAATATAAGCATTAATGGCAATATCGACATAATGGCTTTCGGTTTCATAAGGCATATGGTTTGCTATAACGGCCATTGCCTTTGAGGCATTAAACTTAATAATAACTTCCTGAAAGAACACATGTTTGGTATTCACATTGTCTCCGGCACCGCAGACTTCAAACAACGCATCAAATATCTGCTCTTTTGAAGTAATGGGCCGCTGCATTTCATTCAAAAACTTAAGCCCCTGCTCTTTAGTGACTTTCATCATAATACCCTCCTGTATGAAGGTTTGGTCTATACATATAATATACCATACATCAGCCTTTAAAACAAGCGTTTTGTAACAAAACCGTAACAATTGACGCCTACGAAAGACGATCATGAATTGCCCGGCGGGTTTGATGATATAATCTCTTATAAAAGGGCTCGTACTCCGCCGCCGGAAAAGACGCATCAAAATTATAATAAATATCGCCGCCCGAATTCTGAGCTTCCCCGACCGGCTTCCTGTCAACAATAACCAGCCTGTTGTCAATGGTCGCCTGAACCAAGTTCAGCCGGTGACAATCCTTCAGTTTTACGCTGCCGCTGGCGCCGTACTCCAGTTGAATATGTCTGACGCTTGAACCGCTGAAATCAATTTGTCCGCTGTAAAATTTCCCGATTTTTGCTTTATTCAGAGCTGTCGCATAAGAAGCATCTATTTTACCGCTGTTTTTACGCCCCGTTTCCAGCACTTCAATACTTTCATCACCGGATAAATTAATATTACCGGAAAAATCGCTGCCGACCACAAGTTTTTTCAGCCCGCTATCCTTACTCTGATCGTTCAGTTTAATCCAGCCTTTACAATCGTCTCCGATATGCATTACCTCTGTATGCTGGTTGGTTGCATATATTCCGCCGCGAAATGAATCGCCGATGACAATGTCTTTTTTGATAATGTTGTTGGACAACATCAAATCGGCATAAGAATAATATCCGAGGCTGATTGCATACAGACAAGACTGACTGATGTTGAGATTGCCGCTGTAAATATCGGCAATTTGCAAATTAAAACATTTTTTTGCGTCGGTTATGGTCAGATTGCAACGGCAATTATTGCCGATAAACACGCTCTCAACCGATGTGCGCGATAAATTCATCGCCCCGGAAAACCTCTCACCGACCACCAAACTTTCAATAAACTCGTTATCCCGCAGATCCAAATTAATGCTGCAATTTTCTCCGATGACCAGCCGGCTGATTTCCGCCCGGCCGAAATGATAAAGACAATCTTTTGAATCTGCCGGAATCTTAAGGACATAGGCTGATAACTTTCCGATATAAATCCTGGCAAAATCAATCCCCGATGCAATCCGGCGTTTTATTTGCTTTTCAGACAGATAGTCTTCCCGGCCGTCCGTATATTTAATGACGGAAACGTCCAACGCCGCAGCAACTTCTTTGGAAATCGAATATTTTTTTACTCTGATAAAAGAAAGCAAATATTTTTTTTCAATATTCGTCAATCCGCGGGCTTTATCCGCAACAACAATAGCGGTAAAAATGTTTTGACACCCCTCCAGAGATGCCACCAGCTGATTCTGCTTATTTTTGAAAAATAACGAACATTTATTTCCCTTAACGGCAACAATCCGGTAATCTTTACTGATATTATAGACCTGAGCGGCATCTTCTTGTTCCAGCACTTTAGCCTCCTGTTAAGATAATGGGATAATAAGTGCCTCAATATGTAATCCGCCTGCAGATAAAAACCAGTACGAACAGACAAAAAAGTTTATATAAAAATTATCCTTTCAGTTGCTCGACTTTTCGCCGCGCCAAATTAATAACCGCTTCAAAATTATCTTCCGGACATACTCTGTTGCGCCGGACGAAACCGCATTTTTCGCAACGGTGCACCAAAACATATTTACCGTCTTTCAGTTCCAAATCAACCGGTATCATCAGACCGCCGCATTCTTCGGCACGATCCCCCGGATTGATGTCAACATGTTTGGAATACAGGCAGTGCGGACAATGATTGGTATAACCGTTGCCGTGAACTTCTGCTCCGCAGTGTTCACAAACAAAATCTTCTTTTTTACGTTGAAACTGGCGCATTTTAACAGTCTTTCGGCCACAGAGAAGAATCTGGTCGGGACTATTGGATGACTTCGTTCACAGCGCTCATTCGCTTGTCGCTCACCGGCGTACTCCCGTCCGCCTTTCGCTTGTAGTCAAACCAACGCCTCGTTGGTTCGCATCCAATAGTTGCAAAATTTTTCCTCAGTTCAAAATCTGGTCGGGACTATTGGATTCGAACCAACGACATCTTGCTCCCAAAGCAAGCGCTCTACCAGGCTGAGCTAAGTCCCGTTTTCCAAGTCTGCCTCAATATGTAACGCAACATTTTGATTAAAGCAAGACAATTTTATGCCATTTTGATAAGTTGCTGCCGGTCTGGGCGACTTATTCTTACTGTCAGGACGATATCATCTTCTTCGTCTGTCCGTGTTAAAACTTCGCTGTGCGCATATAACCACGCCAGCTTTCTGCCGTCCGCTGCCGGAATTCTTATTTCTTCAATCTCCAGCCCGTCTGCCAGCCGTTCGTCAATCAGCTGCAACAGTTTGTCTCTTCCCTCTCCGGTCAAAGCCGACACGCATACCATTCCCGTTGCCGCCGTTTTACGCCGTATTTCGGCTTTCTTTTCCGCGGGAAGCAGATCAATCTTATTTAACACTTCAATATATTGCAGCGAATTTTGAATATCCTTAAAACCGAGATTTTCCAAAACATGCAAAACATCTTGTCTCTGTTGTTTGGTATTCTCCGAGGCAACATCTCGGATATGAATGACCAAATCAGCCGCCAAAACCTCTTCCAGCGTCGCCCGGAACGCCATAATAAGCTCATGCGGCAGATCCGAAATAAATCCGACGGTATCCGATAAAATCACGTTTTTTCCGGACGGCAGCAAAATTTTACGCATAGACGGATCAAGTGTTGCAAATAACATATCTTTTGCCAAAACGCTGCTTCCGGACAACATATTGAACAAAGTCGATTTTCCGGCATTGGTATACCCGACAAAAGCCGCCACCGGATAAGGCACCCGCTGCCGTGCCAGCCGTTGAATCTGCCGGGTCTTTTTAACCTTTTCCAAATCCCGTTTGATTTTTAATATTTTGTCGTCAATGATACGCCGGTCCAGCTCAATCTGTGTTTCTCCCGGGCCGCCGAGAAAGCCGGCACCGCCGCGCTGCCGCTCCAAGTGAGTCCAACTGCGTACCAGCCGGCTGCGCTGGTATGTCAAATGCGCCAGTTCGACCTGCAATTTTCCTTCTTTGGTTTGTGCCCGCTCGCCGAAAATCTCCAAAATCAGGGCCGTTCTGTCAATCACTTTAATTTGCAGTTTTTTTTCCAGATTACGCTGTTGAATCGGCGTCAACGACGTATCAAAAATAATCAGCCCGATGTTCTCATCGGCGGCAACGGCGGCCAGACGGTCAATAACGCCCTGCCCGACCAGCGTAGCCGGTTTAACCTCGCGCACATGAACAATCTCACGATAAACCACGTCAAGATTTATCGCCTGAGCCAAACCTGAAGCTTCCTCCAGTCTGGCCTCGGCCGACAATACCGTCTTCTGTCCGTATATTTCGGGAAAGACAACGCCGGCCTTTACCTTTAATTTGGTAGCAAAATTGACAACCGGCACTCTGTCTCCGCTCAAAATTCAATGGCTTCGCCCGGCATAATTGTCGAGACGGCATGTTTATAAATCAACTGGGTATGGCCGTCGCGACGCAATGACAAAGTCGCGTCGTCAAACCGGGTGACAATTCCCTGCAGCTTAACACCGTTCACCAAAAAAACGGTAACCGAAATTTCTTTATCTTTTAATAAATTCAAAAATTTATTTTCAATTTCAAGGTTTGCGCTCATGGTTTCAGTCCTTTTTTATTAATTTATTAATTAAACGTTGTTTATTTTAATAACATTTTTTATGACCTGTCAAAGATTTTTAGCAAAAAATCTCTTCAGCCTGCTTCACGGCGGCCGAATCAACATAAACCAGCAACAAGTCTCCGCATTCCAATTTAGTCGTCGGATCGGAATAAATCAACTCCTCGCCGCGCAGCAGAGCAAAAACCCGGCAGGTTTTCGGCAGATTAAGTTCGCCGACTTTTTTATCGCGGCAGATATTTTCTTCCTCCAGACATATCTCCCATATTTCCCCCATCTCTCGGGCAACGGAATATGCCTCGCGGATTTTGGCCTTGCGAATTTCCTTTAATACCCGCGAAATCGTAATGGCACTGCGATCGACCAGAATATTGTCGGTAATATTAAACATCAGATTGTTATAGGACGGTGTATTGATAACCGAGATCGTTGTTCCGACGCCGTTTTTTGAGGCCAACAACGAGGCCAGAAGATTATCCTTATCATTATCGGTCAAGGCAATTACCGCATCGGCATGCTGGATATCGGCCTCCTGCAAAATAACATCGCTCATCATTTCGCCGTGAATAACCACCACATGATTCAGATTGCGGGCCATTTGCCGGGCCTTGTCAATATCTTCTTCAATCAACCTGCAGGATACGATGCTGTCATCGCGTTCCACTCTGTCGCCGATAAATTCCGAGATTTCATTTCCGCCGAAAATCACCAACCGTTCATTCGCCGGCTTTTCCAGCCCGAACGCACTGATGGTATTGTAAATCTCATCCGCTTTAACCAGAATATTTATTTCGTCGTTGGATTTCAAAACTTCGTACATATCTGGCAAAAAGCTGACATCATTGCGGATAATATTGATAAAACCGATATCCAAATCGTCCTGACGACCTATCTGCGCCAGAGGAATGTTTAAAAGCGGACAATTTTCTTTAAGATTCAGGGTAACAATATAATAAGCCTCGTCCAACACCGGCAAAATTCCAGCACACCCCGGATATTGCAAAATCTTGAGAATATTGGCGGCAATATCTATATCCGGCGAAATCAGCAAATCTATCGGCAGATGATTGTCGTTATAAAGCATTCCCCATAAGGGATCAATAAACGTCTTACTGTTAACACTGGCAATTTTTTTAGGAATTTCAAACAGACTGTAAGCCAGCTGACACACCATCATGTTAACTTCATCAATATCGGTTACAGCTAAAATCATATCGCAATTTTTGGCACCGGCTTTTTCCAGAATATCCGGGTGCGAAGGTTTTCCCTGTACCGGAAGAATGTCAAACTCTTTTGACAATTCATCAAGATCGCGCGCATTATCGTCAATAACAGTGATATCGTTATTTCCCTTAACCAGATAGCTGACAACGCTCTTGCCGAGATTCCCGGCGCCGCAAACAATAATCTTCATCCTACCTATCCTCCGTCATGAGCAAATTCTCATCTGCAAAAAAGCTGTTTATCTCGTCCAAAGCCTGTGACATATTGTCAATCCGTACATATTTTTCCCTGAATTTACGGGCGTCGCGCAAATTTTTACAATACCAGCAGACATATTTCCGTGCCAAACCGAGTGCTGTTCTTTCCCCGTAATAAGAAAGCAGCCCTTTAAGATGCTTCAGCAAAGCGTCCTTTATCTGTTTAATCTCTGTTTCCGGCGGTTCAACCCCCTTTTCCAGATAATCATGCACCTGGGCAATCAGCCACGGACGTCCCAAAGCGGCCCGCCCGATCATAACGCCGTCAACACCGGTGTATTCCAGCATCTCTTTTGCCCGTGCCGGACAGGTAACATCGCCGTTGCCGATAACCGGAATACTCACGGACTGCTTAACCGCGGCAATAATATCCCAGTCGGCACTGCCGGAATACATATCCGACCTGGTTCGGCCGTGTACCGTCAGATAAGCTGCACCGCAATCCTCACACATTTTGGCAAAATCAACCGCATTAACCGTCTCATGATCCCAGCCTTTGCGAAACTTAACGCTGACCGGAAGTTTGACGGCCTTTTTCACCGTGCGGATAATTTCGGCCGCCAGGGCCGTATCTTTCATCAGATAAGCCCCCGAACGATTGGCAACAATTTTTTTAACCGGACACCCCATATTAATGTCAATGGCATAAGCACCGAGTTCCTCAATCAACCGTGCCGCATCGGCAAATATTCGCGGATCGTTACCGACCAGCTGAACCACAACCGGATACTTTTCGTCCCGGACATCGGCAATCCGGTATGTTTTCGGGTTGCGGCGTGACAAAGCATTAATCGCCACCATTTCCGAGATCATATTTCCGGCCCCGAACGACCGTACCAGCTGCCGCATCGGTTTATCAGTAATCCCGGCCATCGGCGCCAAAAAAACTTTGCTGTCTAATCCGATTATTGCCATCTAAACCCTGAAATCAAACTGACGGTTATTGTCAAAAATCAAGCCCTCGGCTATTGTGGTTGTCTTATCCGCCCGACCGGCATAATCATACGCGCCGGCGGCATAGGCGCTGTCGGCCGGCATACCGAGACCGAGCAATGTATAAGCCGTTTCCGCCCCGACAAGTTCATAAGCCTGAACTTCCACATGAGAAACAAATATCGACTGCGAATACGCCCTTCCCGGCTCTTCGTCCGCCAAAAAGTTATCAGTCTGCCGCGACGCCTGCTTTTGTTTAATTCTGGCCGCCGTATCGGCAATCTGCCGCTGCAAAGAATCTATGTAATTATGAACGGAAGACTGCGCCATAATTCTTCGACCTTTTCACTAGTTCAGCTTGTTCAGAGCCTTGGCAAGAACATAATACAGTCTTCCGAGGTCCGCCCCGGATATAACCGCCATCAGAGCCGCCGAATGTTCGTTTTTCTTAGATTTTTCAACCAAAGCCTCAAACTCGGACATATAGGTATTGACCAGTTTGCGCAAATCGTCATTCTTTTCAAATTCCTTGCGCAAAGCACTGATTTGGGTGTTGCTCATGTTCTTGGCTATCGAGCGGATAAAGACTTCCGTGTCTCCGTTATAAAACTTTTTCCATAAATCTTCTTCGTCTTTCGGATTAAGCAGACGATTAATATCCACGGACACACTCTCCAGCCGGGAAATAATCTTGCCGGCATCTTTCAAAAAGGTATCAACCTTAATGTCTTTATAAGCCGTCGTCAGTCCTTTCATCGCTTTTTCGGCCCGGGCGGCATTTTCCGACAACGTCTTGGTCTGGACATTAACCGTATCGTTAAAGCGCAGGCTTTCTTTAACCAGTTCCTGCCCCTGTGTCTCAAAAGCCTTACCGGCCTCTACCAGATTTTCGATACTCTTACCGACTTTGGCCGTTGTATCGTCGGCCAGAACGGTCAGCGCCTGCGACTGTTTGACAAACACCTCTCCCGATGACAAAATCGTGTTGGATATCCGTTCGGCATTGGCCGCTATTTCATTAATCGAGGCTCTGAGTTTATCGCCCGATTTTTCAAGATGTGTCGCGCTTAATTTGGCAGCATCTTCCATTTCCAAACCGAGCTTTTTCAAATCCTGCCCAAGGCTCTGAACCTTATCATAAGCATCATTGGCACGGTCTGCCAGCTGATTCGAGGTATCATTCAACACGGTGTTGAAACAATTAACCAGCTTTTTGGTGTCCTCGGAAATTTTGACCATTTTATCGCTTTGCGCCGAAATCAAATTATTTATTTCGACCACGCCGGTTGATGTTTCCGCCGTAACCGTATTAAAACCAGCCAGATATTTTTCATATTCGTTAAATACGCCGCCGATATTTTCCACCGAATGATAAATCGCCGTATCAAGATCTTCGCTGCACTGATTAAGCCGCAGGCTGACCTGGTCAATATTTTTCACCGAATCTTTTGAGGCTTTGTTAATCGCATCACACGCCTTCAACAGCCTGTCTCCCAGCACCTCAAATTCATAGGACAATTTGTTGGTCATATCAAAAATTCCGCCGGTATTGTCCTTAAATCCATTATTAATCTCCTGCATCTTGGCTGCCGTCTCAACCGTCGCATCGGTCAGATATTTGTACTGCTGCGCCAGCGATGCCTCACCGAGCCGGGCCTGTGTTGCCAAATTATTCACCACCTCGGTTATATTGTTCTTCTGCGTTTCAAGCATACCGGCAATGCTTTCGCCCTGCGAAGCAATTTTAAGCCCCGCACTTTCCATATATTTGCTCTGTTCGTTCAGCTGTTGCCACAATTGGCTGCCGTCCTTGGACAAACTCTGATACAGCTCTTTTAGTTTTGCCGAATTTCCGCTGATCTGACGCAATGTATCATCAACATTTTCCTTCATGGATACAACGCTGGCGGCAAAACCGGCAATATGCTCATTAACCGCATTATTAACGCCGCTCAGCTTACCGATGGCCGCATCGACGGTTTTCTCGGTCTGCTGATGTTTATCCGCCAACATTTTCTCAATTTCGGCAAGTTCCTGAATAGACTTCTGCGAATTGGCCATAACCGTCTCGGCGCGCCGTCCGGTGTCTTCCTCCAAAATAACCAACCGGGCAAAAAGTTTATCCGCTCCCTCCTCAACGCTGGTAATTTGTTTTTTCAAAATATCAGCCATTTTATTGGTGTTTTCCGACACTTTATCGCAATAGGCATAAAAATCAGCCTCTTGCTGCCGGAACAAGACATTAAGAGCCGCGGTTTTTTCATCTAAACCGGCGGTTGCCTCGCTGATATAATGTGCGGCCGCCTGCGAAACATCGCTGATATGAGCGCTCTTGGTCTCAAATTCGTCGATTGAGCGATTCAAAGTTTTTTCGGAGTTAGCCGTCGTCTCGTTCAATTTTTGAGTATGATCGTCTAAAACCCGGCTGATTTTTTCACTTATATCACTGACGTTTTGCGCCAGGCCTTCCATGTTTTGCGTTTGTTTAACCAGTACATCTTCAAACTGCGTCACTTTAGCCATTGTTTTATTGGCCGAAACATCAAACTGATTGGCATTTTCAAGCAAATCACTGCTGAGAGTTCTGCTCTTGTTAACGGCATCATTACACTGACCGAGCATTTTGGCAATATTAGATTTCAAAAGCTCCAGCGTATTAACGGCATCTCTTTCCAAACTGCCTGATGCGGTAGACAATTCATCAATTTGACGCTTCAATTCATTCTTGATTTCTTCAACTCTGGCCGCCGTATCGGTAATATGTTTTTGCTGCTGCGCCAGCGAAGCCTCACTGATTTGACTTTGGGTAACCACAATTGACGATGCCTCTGCCAACCCTGCCGTATGCTTTTGCATCAGCGCGGAAATCTGTCCCAGATTTTCCGCCGATTGCGATACCTGAACAAGCAGATTTTCCGTCGCAGCGTTAATTTCCTTATCAACGTCCTGCAACTGATTGACGCCGGCAGACGTCTTTTTCTGCAATTCATCATACCGTTTGTTAAGGACATCGGTCAAGTCGGTGATTTTATCAATGCTGTCATTGCTGATGCGTTCAAAATCAGAGGTTTTTTCTTGCAGGGTGCCGATATATGACAAAATATCCCCGTTGGCGCTCAAAACTTTCTCATCAAGTGAAGCCACATTGCCTGCCAAAGCGCTCTCGACCTCCTGCATTGAGGTAATGGCCTTGTCCGCCACGCCGCTCAAATTGCTTATCTGCATTGCAACGCCATCTTCAAGATTTGAGCTCCGCACCATCAGCCTGTCAAGTTCCTGAGCCACAACCTCTCCATGTGCCGTGAATTTTTTGCTGACATCATCTGTTTTATCTTCCAAGAGTTTGACAAACGACAAGATATCGCGGTTTCGTTTGGCCAATGCCTCTTCAATTTTATGAATCTGCAAATCTATCGTATCATCAATATTTCCCATGCTCTTTTTAAGGTTATTGTTGATGATACCGATATTTGAGATGGCCGATTTGGTTATTTCATCCGTTTTGTCTTTGGCCTCTTTGCCGGCGCTTTCCATTGCCTGATACAACTGCTGACTATGCTTTTGCATAACATCGTCCAAACCGGCTATTTCTTTGGCGACGGTTTCCTTAAAAGCATCACAGCTGTCAACGGCCTTTTCTCCGACCTGCTTCAACAAATTGGTCTGACCGGTCAAAACACCGTGCATGGCATTAAAAGTCGTATTGGTCCGTTCAACAAAACTCTTCAGATTTTCATTGACCTGAGCCGTATCCGCCGCCGCTCCGGAAACGGTCTGCTGCAAATCATCTGCCGTTTTCTTAATATCCCGCAGCGAAGGTTCCAACTTGTCAAACAATGTTTTTAACGACGTTTCAATATCACGGCTGCCGGCGATAAATTCCTGATTAATCTGCGAAAGATTTTCACTTGAATCTTTAGCCTTGCTCAAAACATTTTCAAAATTGGCCATCAGAAATTTGACGCCTTCGCTCAATTCCACGATGGTCTTTGACGAATAATTATCCAAAGTTCCGACCAGCTTTGCAAATTCGTCAATATTGCCTCTGATGGAATCTTTTATTTTTGATGTCTGTTCATGCGCCAATTTTGAAACCTGCTGCAGTTCAACCACCTGAGACCGAATGGCGTCGGCCATGGCTTTGGCCGTTTGCGGAGCACCGTCTTCCGGATACACCAGTTGGTTCATGTAAGCGCGCAAAAATTTGGCCTCTTTCTTAAAGGAGGTTCCTCTGTCAATATAAGCCATAACCACCCAGATAATCGCCAAAGGAAGCGTTACACCGGCCAAAAAACCGCCGAATTCATCGGGCATCATCAAGAAAAGGTTTGACCAGCCGAAAAATTGCGTAATATAAATCAAAACGACGGCAAACCAGACAATACTGACGCCGATCATCAGCTTATGCAGATTATTGTTCAACCAGGATTCTTTTTCCTCAAGCTCGGTCGGCGCGGTATTTTCTTTCATAAACTGCGGCAAAACCGTAACATTGCTGCCGGTGTCAGCTGCTCTGTCAGACATCTGATATATTCCCCATCAATTAAATATTCCCCAAAGCTTAAACCTTAAGCTCCGAGGCCATTATAAGCGCAAATTTTAAAATTGGAAACACAATCAGCCGAAAGCTGCCGTTTATCCACAGGGAATATTTAACTTTCTTCCCGTTTTTTCAATATGTACAAAAGCTTTTGCAAAGCTCTGGCCTGCATCTGAGCCTCCGGCAGATCCGCCGGTACGATAACCACGGCCTCAATTCCCGTTTCCGGCTCAACCGCCGTAACTTTTACCGAAGTACCGTGCCGCACATATTCAAACAAAACGTCAGCCATTGTTCTGCTTCAGAAATTTGTTATCTTTCGCAAAACCGAACGGCGCCAGTTTTCCGACCTGTGCCCGATGTCCGAGCCAGGTAAGCAGATCTTTTTCAACGCTGATCCCTCCGGCGCGGTTATAAGAAAATCCGTCCGCTTCGTTAAAGATCTGAATATCGCTTAAACCGCCGTCTTTGTATTTCTGCAGACAAACACCGCGGCCGCGGGCTATCGTCGGTATCTCTTCCAGCTTAAAGACCAATATTTTGCGGTTATCGCCGATCATCGCCACCATATCGCCGCAAACCTTTTTGCAAAACATTGTCTTTTCACCTTCGGTAACATTCATAATTTTCCGCCCCTGACGCGTTTGCGCTATCAAATGGTTTTCATCGACGATAAAGCCGTAACCTTTGTCGGTTGCAATCAGATAACTGGCCTTCGGTTCAAAGACAAACATTTCGGTAATGTTGTCATTATTACCCAGGTCAACCATCAGCCTGAGCGGCTGGCCGAAACCGCGGCCGGACGGAATATCACATGCATTGATGTTAAAGAACTTGCCGGCCGTGTCAAACAACACGATTTTATCCGTCGTCTGCGCATGAACGGCCTTCAGCAGCCGGTCGTCGTCTTTAAACTTAAACTCATCCGTCAGCGGAACATGCCCCTTCATACAGCGTATCCAGCCCTTTTCGGATAAAATAACCGTTATCGGCTCCTTTTCAACCAGGGCCTCAATTGAAATATCAATATTATCAACGTCAACTTCGGCAAATTCGGTGCGACGCCGCCCCAGAGCCGTCTTTTTGCCAAACTTTTCCCGAATAGCCTTAATCTCTTCGGCAACCCGCGCCCAACGTTTGCTTTCGTCGGCAAGCAGCGAATCAAGTTCCGCTTTTTCGGCCGTCAGCTCGTCAAATTCGCGTCTGATATCCGCCTCTTCCAATTTACGCAGATTTCTGAGCTTCATGTTCAAAATTGATTCCGCCTGAACATCGGTCAACGAAAATTCGGCAACCATTTTGGCCTTCGGCTCATCTTCCTCGCGGATAATGCGGATAATTTCGTCAATATTAAGATAGGCTATCAGATATCCGGACAAAATCTCCAGCCGGCTGACAATTTTCTGCAGCCGGTATTTTGACCGGCGTTCCAACACGTTAAGCCGGTGGTTCAGATATTCGCGCAAAACCTCGGCAATGTTCATAACCCTCGGCACGCCGTCGGAATCCAACACGTTCATATTCATGTTGAACTTGGATTCCAGTTCGGTATTCTTAAACAAAAGCTCCATCAGCATTGCCGCGTCGACATTGCGGTTTTTCGGCTCCAGGACAATGCGGACGTCATGCGTCGACTCATCGCGCACATCGCTCAAAAGCGGCACCTTCTTTTCCTGCAGCAATAGGGCTATTCTTTCAATCAGTTTGGATTTGATAACCTGATAAGGGATTTCCGTTACCACAATCTGGTATTGTCCCATGCCTAAGTCTTCTTTCTGCCACTTGGCGCGAATTCTGAAATTGCCGCGGCCGGTGGTGTAGGCATCAAGAATTGTCGCAAATTTATCAATTATAATGCCGCCGGTCGGAAAATCCGGTCCCTTGATTTTACGCACCAAACTCTCAATCGTCGCATCAGGCTTTTCAATCATCAAAAGCAGAGCATCGCAAACCTCCGCCAGATTATGCGGCGGAATATTGGTTGCCATACCGACGGCAATACCGCTGGATCCGTTGCACAGCAAATTCGGCACTGCTCCCGGCATAACAACCGGTTCCTGTTCTTCACCGTCATAAGTATCGCGGAAATCAACCGCGTCTTCGTTCAAACCGTCCATCAAGGCAATGGCAAACTCGGTCAGCCTGGCCTCGGTATAACGCATGGCCGCCGGACTGTCGCCGTCAATATTACCGAAGTTGCCCTGCCCGTCCACCAAAGGATACCGCACCGAAAAATCCTGCGCCAGACGACACATTGCCCCGTAAACCGCGCTGTCGCCGTGTGGGTGGTACTTACCGATGACGTCGCCGACCACGCGTGCGCATTTCTTAAACCCAGATTTCGGATCCAGATGCAACTGCCGCATGGCATACAAGAGCCGGCGATGCACCGGTTTCAGGCCGTCGCGCACATCCGGCAGCGACCGCGAAACGATTGTCGACATCGCGTAAGAAAGATAGCGGCTGCTCAACTCTTCGGCCAAGGCCACGGTTTTAATTTTTTCTTCTGTTTCAGCCATTGATATTCCTAAGGTTTTTTAACAATTTCTGCCAAATTAACACGACATTCCGGAAATTTCAAGTTATGAATTGCAAAAAAGTTTTTATTGAGGAAAAACTCCGTCATCTTCAACAAATCTGCCATTTCGAAGGCATCGGGACGATAGTTTTGCGTCACGATGAACTCCGGAAACAAAAACAACCGGTCACGATACGGCTCTCCGGCCTCCCGGCAAACGGCCCGTCCGGTTTTCGGCGACACATAGGCCAGATTTTCCGTTGTTCCGGTGGCCGCACACTCACTCAAATCCAACCCTATGCCTAAAAAATCAAGAAGATAAAATTCAAAGAAACAATAATGAGTTAACCAATTATCTTCATTTATAAGATTAACAAAACTTTCAATAAACCAATAAAATCTGTCCAGCGGCTGCAGCTCCGGCAGACATTGCCGGCACAAAGCACAAAGACATGACAATACCCGCAATTTGTCGGCATCAGCCAAAAAATTAACCGCATACGGCGCAATAAGCTCCACCTTAAGCGACAGCATATTATCGTCCACCCGAGACCAGGCATCGATTTTAACCTTGTTTCCCGGTTGAAAAGTCGCCAGATTTCTTTTGCTCAGGCCGGATTTGACATAACCGCAGACTTTGCCGTATTCTTTGCACAAAACCGTCACGATCAAAGAATTTTCGCCATGTTTGCGGCAGTGAATGATATAGCCTTCATCAACAAACTTCATACCGAAAAATTAATCCTTTATCCCTTTTGCGTCAATCTTTTTACCCCGTTAATCACAAAAAAGGCTCCGCACTGCTGCGAAACCTTTTTTGTTGAACCCTCCGTATTGACTTATCCTGCGAGTTTTTTACTCAGCTCTTGCTCTTCTTTAGCGTGAATCTTGCGATATTCGGCATCAAAATCAGCCAGATTGGAAGCATCTTCGTAATAATCCGTAATTTTAGACTTGGTAATGGCGTCATATTCTTTCAAATACGCCAAGATCGGTTTCATATTCTTCAATGCAATCGTATTCGGACCGTCGGACAAAGCCTTATCGGGATTTTCATGGGTTTCAAAGAACAATCCCCCGACACCGGCCGCAATTGCCGCCCGCGCCAAAACCGGTGCCAATTCACGGTTACCGCCCGTAGACGTGCCCAAGCCGCCCGGTTTTTGCACCGAATGAGTGGCATCAAAAATAACCGGACAGCCGGTTGTTTTGGCCATAATCGACAACCCAGTCATATCAACAATCAGCGTATGATACCCGAAAGAAACGCCTCTTTCTGTCAGACAAACGTTGGCATTGCCGGAATCAATGCATTTTTGCACCGCATTTTTCATATCTTCCGGAGCCAAAAACTGCCCCTTTTTGATATTGATGATTTTACCGGTTTTGGCCGCTGCCACCAGCAAATCGGTCTGCCGGCTCAAAAAGGCCGGAATCTGCAGCATATCGACATGTTTGGCCACTTCGGCGCATTGCCACGGCTCATGCACATCGGTTACAATCGGAATATTGTTATAAAGTTTTTTAATTTCGTCAAAAGTTTCCATGCCTTTTTCCAGCCCGACGCCGCGTGCACCGTTAATCGACGAGCGGTTTGCCTTGTCAAACGATGCCTTAAAGACATAGGGAATATCCAAATCCCGGGTAATCTCGCTCATAGCGCCGCAAATATCTATGGCATGCTGTTTGCTCTCAATCTGGCAGGGCCCGCACAACAGAGAAAACGGCTTGCGGTTGCTGATTTCAAACGCACCTATTTTAACGTTTTTTTGTTCCATTACACTTCCTTTGCGAAAGATTTTTATTACAACGACGCATTATATAGCACAAAATTTGACAAAAGACAAGGCCTATTTTCAGGCCTCGTCTTTTTACTCTTCACCCGATTATTTGCCGATAAACGCCCGCACCTTTTCGGCAAACTGGCTCAAAACATCGGATTTTGGCGTATATTTTTCCTCAAATGCTTCTGCCGTCTGCCAGCCGAGGTCGTCCATAATCTGTTTGACCTCTTTAACCACACCCGGCCGCCAGCCGTAAGAACCAAAAGCCAACCCTTTTTTGCCTTTTGGCGCCAGACCTTTCATATAGGTCAGGAAAGCGGCTACCCGCGGGAAAATCTGATTATTGAGCGTCGGTGTGCCGATCAAAACATATTCGGCGTCCAGAACTTCCGTCATAACTTCCGAAATATGGCAGACGCCGAGATTATATTTGGCCACCGGTATTCCGGCATCCTGGAACTCGGCCATGGCCGTTTCGGCCAATTTGGCCGTGGCGCCCCACATCGTATCATAAATGACAACCGCCTTATGAACTGTTTCGCCCTTTGCCCAGGTATCATAAAGCCCCAAAATCTGAGAAACTTCTTCTTTGCCCGACCAGATAAGCCCGTGCGACGGCGCAATCATATCAATATCAAGTCCCATTTCTCCGGCCGAAGTCAGCGCCTTCTCCGCCTGCATACCGTAGGGAAGCAGAATATTGGCGTAATAACTTTTGGCCGCCTTAACCACCAAATCGTTCGGAAAATCTTTAACAAACAGCGCTTCGCAGCACAAATGCTGACCGAAACCGTCATTCGGCAGCAGGAGTTTGTCTTCGGCAACATATGTCATCATCGAATCCGGCCAATGCAGCATCGGCGTTGTCAAAAAGCTCAAATTGCGCTTGCCGATATTAACCGTATCGCCGGTCTTGATAATCTGATACTGCCAGCCGGTTGTGTCAAAATGCGCTTCCAGAGCCATCTTTCCGGCCGCATTGGTGATAATGACCGCCTGCGGCGCCAGTTTCATAATCTCCGGAATACTGCCCGAATGATCCTGCTCCACATGGTTGACCACCACATAATCGATCTTGCCGAAATCAACAACCGACCGAACTCTTGCCAGCTGTTCCTGCGTCATATAGGCTTTAACCCCGTCAACCAGCGTGATTTTGTCATCCATAATCAGATAGCTGTTGTAGGTTGAGCCGTCCGGCGTATTATATCCGTGAAACTCCCTCAAGTTCCAGTCTTTAACCCCTACCCAGTAAACATCTTTTTTGATTTCAACCGCTTTCATTGCGTCATACTCCTTAACAGATATAAAAAACTATCTCATAAAATAAACTTTTTATTTTGATTGACAAGATAAAATATTTTTATTAAAAATGATAATCATTATCAATTTTATACACAGGATAAAAATTGAAACACTCCAGACAACGTTCTTTAATTTTGGAAACCCTGCGGCAGAATCCCTGCCACCCGACGGCCGAAACTCTTTTTAAGCTCGTCCGTCAAAAGGATTCAGCCGTCAGTCTGGCCACGGTTTACCGCAACTTAAACCAACTGGCTGCAAACGGTATTATCCGCCGGCTCGACCGGCTTGACGACGTTGTCCGCTTTGACCATAATCTGACAAAGCATTATCATTTTATCTGCTCCGAATGTTCCGCGGTCATTGACGTTGACTGCGGCTCCGTTCCGGACTTTGAACGGCAGCTGACGGAGCAGATTGGCTTGGCAGTAGAGAGTGCTGACATTTTTCTTCACGGAATTTGTCCAAACTGCCTCAAACACAAAAGCAACTAGAACTAAAAGGAGAAAGACATGGAACTCAAAGGTTCAAAAACCGAAAAAAACTTAATGGAGGCCTTCGCCGGCGAATCTCAGGCTCGCAACAAATATACATATTATGCGTCCAAGGCTAAAAAAGAAGGCTACAACATTATTGCCGACAAATTTGAACAAACGGCCAACAACGAAAAAGAACACGCCAAAATCTGGTTCAAACTGCTGCACGGCGGCGAGATTCCCTCAACAATGGAAAATTTAAAAGATGCCGCTGCCGGTGAAAACTACGAATGGACGGATATGTATGCCCGTATGGCCAAAGAAGCCAAAGAAGAAGGCTTTGATAAAATTGCTTTCCTGTTCGAGCAGGTCGGCAAAATCGAAAAGGGCCATGAAGAACGCTATCAGGCTTTATTAAAATCCTTAACCGAAGGCAAGATTTTCAACCGTCCGACCAAAGTCATCTGGGAATGCGCCAACTGCGGTCATCGTGTTGAATCGCCCTATGCACCGGAAAAATGCCCGGTTTGCGACCATCCGCAGGCTTATTTCTTTGAGTTGCAGGAACAGTTCTGATTTTGCCGATATCATAAAGGCCTGTCAAAATTGACAGGCCTTTTCTTAGTTCAAACGAGATTTGACGATTTTAAGCTTCAGGCTGCTCAATCAGCTTCAAATCACCGGCAACAGTTTTTTCCCTTTCCGTCTTAAGCTCATAGCTTACTTTGGCGCCTTCCTGCAGGGTGTACATGCCGGCGGCCTTAACCGCTGTAATATGTACGAACACGTCATTGCCGCCCTCATCGGGAGTAATAAAACCATAACCTTTTTTCTTGTTAAACCATTTAACTGTTCCTGTTGCCATCTCGAAAAATCCTCACATTAAACAGGTTGATAGGGAGGCCCTTACGCCTCATGATTTATCATCACAACTAAAACTGTAATACACTATTTTAGGGTTGGCAAGACATATTTTGCAAAACATTCTTGAAAATTCACAACTTAAAATTATCTCTTTCAATACGTTTTAATTACAAGGATATTGCCATGAAAAAATACTTTGCCCTGCTCCTGTTGCTGCCAACGGCACTTATGGTTGCCGGCGGCGCCGCTGCCCAACGCAAAAATACGACATCTCATGATGTCAAACCGGTCTGCGCCTGCACGGATACCGACGATTGTCCTTGCGCCCGACGGCAAATGTCGGCTGACGGCGTTAATAAACCGGCCACCGAAAAGGGAAAGTCTTCTTACCAAAAAAAGATCGATCGCCGGGCCGCCGAACAAAGCGAAGAAATCAACGAAAGATACAACAGCGCATTGAAGAAAATCAACAAAGCCGGATTAGCCCAAGCCGACGCGCAGGCTCTGCAACAGATAGCCGAGAACAACCGCAATACGGCTCTGGCTCAGGTAAACCAAACCGCCGAAGCCATTAAAACCGGCCATCGTTCCTGCATGAAACTGTCCGGCGACAATCACAAACTCTGCAAAAAGCTGGACAAGATATTAATTTTGGAAGATTAACGGGTTAAGCCGAGAAAACTCTTCACAAAATTAAAATTTATGTTATATTCCTTTCCGCACAAGCCTGCGCCGATGGGGGCTCGGGCTTTTCATTACGTTATGAAGAAAAGGAATAGACATTATGACAATCAAAAAATTACGCAAAGACAATTACCCCGAATGGTACCAGTGTGTCATCGCCGAAGCCGACATGGCCGAAAATTCGTCCTCGCCGGGCTGTATGGTCATCAAACCGTGGGGATACGGCATCTGGGAACGCATCCGCGATGTTTTTGACGAAAAAATCAAATCCACCGATCACGAAAACTGCTATTTTCCGATGTTTATTCCGCTTTCCTTCTTCCAGAAAGAAGCCGAACACGTCGACGGCTTTGCCAAAGAGATGGCCATTGTCACCCATTCGCGTCTGGCTATGGAAAACGGCAAACTTTCTCCGGCTTCAGAGCTTGACGAGCCGCTGATTGTCCGCCCGACTTCCGAGGCCATTATTGCCGATTCTTTTTCCAAATGGGTCAAATCCTACCGCGACCTGCCGGTTTTAATCAACCAATGGGCCAATGTCGTCCGCTGGGAAATGCGCCCTCGCCTGTTTCTGCGCACCCGCGAATTTTTATGGCAGGAAGGCCACACGGCTCACGCAACCGCCGAAGAAGCTGAAACCGAAACCAAGAATATGCTGCTGGCCTATAAAGAGTTGTGCGAACAGACACTGGCCATGCCTGTTCTTTGCGGCCGTAAACCCGAGCACGAAAAATTCCCCGGTGCGGTCGACACCTATTGCGTTGAGGCCATGATGCAGGACGGCAAGGCTCTGCAGGCCGGAACTTCGCATTTTCTGGGACAGAATTTTGCCAAATCGGCCAACATCTCTTTTGTCAACAAAAACAATCAGCAGGAGTATGCTTATACAACTTCCTGGGGCGTTTCGACCAGACTTATCGGCGGCGTTATCATGACTCATGCCGATGATGAAGGTATGGTCACGCCGCCCAAGATTGCACCTTATCAAATCGTGATTGTTCCGGTCATCAAAAATCCCGATGACACCGAAACGGTCATGAATTACATCAAACAGTTGCAGACAGACCTGCAGAAACAAACGCCCTTCGGTGAAAAAATCCGCGTCAAGCTGGATAAACGCGACAAATCGTCTGTCGACAAATTCTGGGAATGGACACGCAAAGGTGCCCCGATTATTTTGGAAGTCGGCAAACGCGATGTCGACGGCGGCAATCTGATGGTCAGACAGCGCATTTATATCAATATGCCCGAGGGCAAACAGGTTATCAATCGCGACGACTTTGTCGCCAAAGCGGCGGAATATCTTGAAAACATTCAAAAAGAAATGTTTGCCAAGGCCGAGCGCCGCCTGCATGACAATATTCGCACCGACATCACGACCAAAGAAGCTTTTGCCGAATATTTTGCCAATGCCAACGAATGGATTGAAGACGGCAAACAAGGCAAAGTGGCTTTTGTCCGCGGTAAATGGTGCGGCGATCCGGCAACGGAAGAAATCTTGAAACAGATGAAAATCACCATCCGCTGTATTCCGTTCCGCCAGTCACAGACAACCGGCGAATGTCTGCTGACCGGAAAACCCGCAACAATGGACGTCATTTACGCCCGCTGCTACTAATCATAAAGCCTCCCCTTGCCGGGAGGCTTTTCATTTTGCGAGTTATTTCATCAAAACCAGCGGCAGAGCCAAAATCAGAGCCACAAGACCGAACATAAGCTGGTTGCTCAGGGTTTGTTCTTTAAATCTGTACGCGGAAAGCCGCCGGTTTATAAAGAAAAGGCTTTATAACCATCAGTACCAAAATAATCAGCCCGCTGAAAATTTGGATATCCGTCATTTATAAAGCCTTTTTCAGAAACAAAACCGTTATTTCAAGTCTTTCTGATTGGTTCCCTGTGCCACATAGCCCTCAATCTGTTTGGCCGCGCGCTTGGCTAGAGCAATGCACCCCGGTCCGGCCACACAACCGCCCTCGCAACACATAACCTCAATCATATTGTTTTCGCTGCCCTTGGTGGCATAACGTTTCAACAACTTGATGTTTTCTTTGCTCAGGCCGTCAATCCGTTCCGGGCGAAATTCGACTTGTCCGTCAACCAGATTACCGACGGCGCCGGCCACCCCGCCGGAAAGCGGATAATTGCGCCCCTGAGCCGATGACACTTTGGCAAATTCGGCTTTTTCACAGTCGCCTATCTCAATACCGGCACCAACGAACATCGCGCCGATTTCTTCAAAAGTCAAAACATAATCAACATTCGGATCATATTCCGCCTCGGTGCGTTTGGCCAGGCATGGCCCTATAAAGACCGAAACACAATCCGGCTGCTCTTTTTTCAACATCTCGGCCGTATAATACATCGGCGTTTTGGTGTTGGATACAAAAGGCTTCAACTCCGGAATATGCACCTCTGCCGCACGGAAATAGGCCGGACAACAGGATGTCGTCATAAAGTTTTTGCCTTCTTTCATCCGCTCAATAAACTCCGCCGCTTCGTTTTCAGAGGTAACATCGGCACCGGCTGCCACTTCGACCACATCATCAAAACCGGCTTTTTTCAATGCACCGACCACCTGCCCGATCTCAAACGGAAATTGTCCGACAATAGCCGGTGCCAGCATGGCAACAACCTTTTTGTCGGTGTTGTGAATCAAATTCAGCACATCAACCATCTGCGAGCGTTCAACAATGGCACCGAACGGACATGACTGCAGACATTTGCCGCAGGAAATACAGGTTTCCTCATTAATATGCTCAACGCCCTGCTCGTCTTTTTTAATGGCGCCGACCGGACAAGCCTCTTCGCACGGAACCGGCAGTTTTACAATGGCATGATACGGGCAAACCTCCATACATTTACCGCAGGACACGCACAAATCGGGATTAATATGCGAACGTCCGTGAACAATCGAAATAGCCTGTTTGGGACAATTCATCACGCATGGCCGGGCAAAACAGCCGCGGCAGGCATCGGTAACCATATACTGCGATTTAACACAGGCCGAACAGGCAATATCAATCACCGCCAGACAACTCTTGGCATGATTTTGTCTTTTTAAGGCTTCCCTGCCGTATTCCTTAAGCTGCATTGCCTCATTGGTTTCATCTTGCGGCGTAAAGCCCATTGCCGCCATCATACGGTATTTTAAAATCGCCCGGTCTTTATAAATGCAGCAGCGACTGGAATCATAATCTTTCGGCCGCATCTCAATCGGGATTTCATCGGCGGTTTCAAATCTGTCTTTATAAAAGCTCTCAACAACCTTAACCAGAATCCGGCTGCGCATCTGGTTGGCATAATTCTTGGGTATCAACACGTTTTTTCTTCCTCTTTGGCAATCAATTCTCTAATTTTGGCAATAACTTTTTCCAGGGTAGCCTCTTCAAGAACCTCACCGTTAATCTCAACAAAAGGCCCTTTGTTGTACCCCTGATTCTGACTGCAGTGATTCATACAACGGACTTCGGTAACCTCTATTTTATCGGCCAAATCCTCCGGAGCGGCAAACTCCAAAGCCTGAATTTGCGGAGCTCCCATTACAAAACAAGCCGTCCCGGCGCAGATTTTTACTTGTATTTTATCCATGGGCTTCGTCCCTTCTCTAAAAAAAGTTAAACATATTTGACGCTGATTTCTTTCAGGTATTTACTCTGCAGCAGTCTGAAAATCTTTTTAACAATATTTCGGCGAATGTCAAGCTCCATCGGCAGATTCGGATCCTGATGCGCCTCATTGATTTTGGTACCGATGACAAAATCGATTTTGTCCGAATCAAGCAAAAGCTTGGCCAACCGGGTTGCCGCATTGTCTTTATCCTCGTCGATGCCCTCTTTGAGCATACGATAAACCTCGGTCAACGTAAGAATACCCTCGGTTACCAGATCAATTCCCGGCATAATAGAAGCCATCGGAATATTCGGATCAAATGATGTCTTGTCCATTTCGCATTTCAGACATAATTCGCGCTCAATGATATTGGCCGTCGTACCGCCGCAGATTGCCGTCTTGCCGTCATAATAATCAATCATCTCGGCAATTTCATGGTCTTTTTCCTCATCAAACGGCGGACCGCTCAAAAGCAACAGCTTGCGCGGTTTTCTGAAATAAACGACCGTACAGCTGATGTCATCGCCGGCCTTGCCGTCCGGTTCTTTGTCCAGAGCCTCGTGCACGATGGCCTCTGCCAGATCTCTTGCCGAAATATGCGGATGCCGCCGCACCTGATTTTCAATAAACTTCCACACGCCGTCCCGCTGCCAGCCGAGCGGATATTTCGGATTGCCGAGCCCCGCCTGCGTTACGCCGTCCGACATAATGATGATACGGTCTTCTTCTTTGGCAACAAATTGATAAACATTGATAATCCGGTCTTTCCAGTTTTCGGAAGATATCTCGTGATGTGCCGGATGATACTGCTGAGCATCGCGCACGATAAAACATTGCGGATTATCCATTTCATAAATACGGGTTTTGCCTTCAAGCGTCGCGTCAATAATCGAAAAAGTCGCATAACTGATTTTGCGAATCTGACAAACCGGCAGTGCCTGCATCATGACCTCGGCCGAACGCACCAGATCCAGGTCGCTCTCCACAAATTTCAATGCCATTCGCGTGGTCATCGAAGATAAGATGTTCGCTTTGACGCCGCTGCCCAGCCCGTCGGACAAAACCGATATGATACGCTGTTCTTCCGGCAGCTTTTCTGAGGCAATCGCATCACCGAAACAGCTTTCGGTGGCTTTATGTTCCTGGTGCGAACCGATTTCGATAAACAGCGAATCGCTCATTTTTATTCATCCCGTTTATTACGAATGGTCACATTCGGACGATCATAGTCGTCGGAAGCATAATCTCTGGCAATCGAACGCAGCAGAACCTCGGTTTCGGCCATATGCTCACCCAGCGTGCAGGCAATCTGCTGAACGGTTGCCAGATTTTTCTCAATCACTTCTTTAGCCTTTTCGGCAATTTTTTCACGTTTGATTTCAACCTTGGTCACATCTTCAATAACGCCGCCGACAACCTGTTTCTGTTCAATGTTAAACACCATCACGTCATAAACCTTACCGTTATGATGGGCATTTTCCCGCTTAACGTCTTCGCCGAGTTCCAGCGATGCCGAAAACAAATTGGTGAAACCGATAAAATCGCGCAGATTGGCACCGATGAGATTATTTTTGTCATAAATATCGCCGTGTTCCTCATCGTTCCAGAATTCCTGCACAAAATAATCGTTATATTCCAAAATCGAAAGCTTGGCGTTGACAATAACAATCGGCGACGGAATACATTTCAGCAATGCGTTTGCCTTACGCTGTGCCTGCTGTTTGATATGCGACACACACATATCAATTTCAGCCTTGCCGTCCAAGATGGCTCTGGCAAAATTGCGGCAGTTGTCATAACCGCAGGCATTGCAGTTAATCTCATCTTCCGGCGTATATTTGCCCAGCATGGCCAACACCCGGCGGATTTGATCCTCGGTATATTCATAAGTCTCAATCGGTTTTTGTTCATAATGCCGGTCAATATTCTCTTTCGGCGGCCGATGTCCGAGTTCTTCGGTCACAACCACATCGCGCAAAACTCTGGCTCTTTTTTCAAAACCGGACTTATGCCCGCGGGTACACGGACCGTTGACACAACCACCCTCACAGGCCAGACATTCAATAAATACCGGAGTTTGCGGCTTTGTTCCGTGAATATCTTTCAATTCGCGCTGAATATTCTCAAGCCCGGTCAGCTGCATCATATAAACATGATTGGTCTTGCCATAGGGACGAATTGTTTCAATCATACCGCCCTCAACCGGATAATATCGCCCTTCCTCGGCGCGCTGCGGCACAAAATCTATCCCCGGCCGCGGCTCAATATTATGATAATTGATACCGGCCTCACGAAACCAGCGGCGCAAATCCCGAAACGAGATGCTTAAATTCAACTGATCGCCGTTGCGATCGGCCTCAAATTTTTTGGCAATGCAGGGGCCGACAAAAACAATTTTGATATCATTTCCCAAAGCCTTGCGCATAATCCGGCAATGACTTAGCAGCGGCGACAAAACCGGTGTCAGATTATCCGTCAACTCCGGCAGATATTTGTTGATATACTCAACAAATGCCGGACAAGCCGTCGATAAATAAACACCGTCTTTTTTGTCAGCCAGAAAATCCGCCAGGTGCGACGAAACCTCTTCCGCTCCGAGCGCCGTTTCGCTCACGCCGGCAAACCCGAGTTTCTCGATTGCGGTAAGCAGTTGTTCTTTCGTAACATTATCAAATTCGGCAATCCACGACGGCGCCAGCGAAATATAAACCTTTTCACCCGCCGCCAGCATATTCTTGGCTCTGGGCACATCGTCCCTGTCCTGTTTGGCTCTAACCGGACAAACCTTATAACATTTGCCGCAGGCCACGCACAACTCCGGCACGATCTGCGCCGAATTATCCTCAATTTTAATGGCTTTGACCGGACATTCCCTCACGCATTTATAACAATCCTGACAATCGTTTTTAATGGTAAACAACGGATGTTCACGACTAGACATCGGCTTTTTTCTCCTTAAAAACATTATCCAGAATATCAATCAGCGTTCCGGGATCGACATGATGATATTCAACCCCTTCAATTGTCAGATTAGGGCCGTTCGGACACTGGTTACAGCATCTCAGGCCGCTCAGTTCCACTTCTGCTTCCAGATGATGATCTTTCAAATATTGAGACAGCGTCTGCAGATTTTTGTTATTGCCACGGGCAAAACAGGAGCTTCCCATACAAATCTCAATCTTCTTCGGCATTAGTAATCCTCCTGACAATCAAAGGGGTTGTTTTTTTACGCCGGATTATATTTTTCCCTCATACGCATCAAGATAGATTTTCCGGATGTCTTCCATGAGCGGATAAACCGGGTTGGCTCCCGTGCACTGGTCATCAAAGGCATTTTCGACCAGCCAGTCAAGTTTGGCCTCAAAGTCTTTTTTGCTGATACCCCAGTCTTTGATTGAAGCCGGAATATCAATTTCCTTCTTCAGACCTTCAATTGCCTCAATCAAAGCCGCAACCTTCTCGTCGTCGGTTTTACCTTTAAGTTTCAGGTTGCTGGCAATCTGTGCATAACGCCGCTTGGCCTCCGGCATTTTATACTGCGGGAATATCGCCTGTTTGCGCGGACAATCGGTGGCATTATATTTAATAACCTGACTGATCAGAAGCGCGTTGGCAATACCATGCGGAATATTGAACGCCGCTCCGAGTTTATGCGCCATGGAGTGGCACAATCCCAAGAACGAGTTGGCAAAAGCCATACCGGCGATTGTCGCCGCATGATGCATTTTTTCTCTGGCCTTCGGATCATCTGCACCGTTTTTATAAGCGCGCGGCAGATAACGGAACACCTGCTTGGCCGCCTCCAAAGCCGTTGAATTGGTAAAGTTCGTCGCCATAACCGAAACATAAGCTTCAATAGCATGAACCAACGCGTCAATACCGCCGGCCGAAGTCAGCCCTTTGGGCATATTGTCAACAAAGTTAGCGTCAATGATTGCCATATTCGGCGTCAGAGCATAATCGGCAATAGCATATTTGACATGTGTTTTATCATCGGTAATAACCGCAAACGGCGTAACTTCCGAACCGGTACCGGACGTTGTCGGAATAGCAACCATCATTGCCTTTTTGCCGAGTTCGCCTATTGTGCAGATACGTTTCCGGATATCCATAAAACGCATGGCCACGTCTTCAAATTCCAGCTCCGGCCGCTCATACTTCAGCCACATAATCTTAGCTGCGTCCATAGGCGAACCGCCGCCGAAAGATATAAAGACGTCCGGCTTAAAGACGTTAATCATTACCAAAGCCTCTTCAATCGTCGAAACGGTCGGATCCGGCTTCACGTCAAAGAATATCTGATATTCAATATCCATATCCTCCAACACATTGGTAATGGCGCTGACCATACCCGAATCAAACAAATAACGATCGGTTACAATGAAGGCTCTTTTTTTGCCTTCCAGTTCACGCAACGCAAAATCAACCGCGCCGCGTTTGAAATAAATTTTCGGCGGTACCCTGAACCACAACATATTTTCTCTCCTTTCGGCAACGGTTTTATAATTCAACAAATGCTTAACTCCGACATTCTCACTGACGGAGTTTCCGCCCCATGAACCGCAACCCAAAGTCAAAGACGGTTCCAGTCTGAAATTGAACAGGTCGCCGATACCGCCCTGCGACGAGGGAGAATTAATCAACAGACGCCCCGTCGGCAGTTTTTTGGCAAAATAATCCACTCTGTCCTGTTTGCGGGTATCGGTATATAAAACGGAGGTATGTCCCATACCGCCCAACTCGACTAAATGCAACGCTTTGTCAACCGCTTTTTCAAAATCATCGGCTTTGTACAACGACAAAATCGGCGACAATTTCTCATGTGCAAACGGATTCGCCGCCTCGGTCGATGTCTGTTCCGCCAGCAGGATTTTTGCATGTTCCGGCACATTAATTCCGGCCAGTTTGGCAATTTTTGCCGCCGGCTGACCGACGATTTCCGGATTAACCCCCTTGGGCGTCAAAATAATCTTGGCAAGTTTTTCCGCCTCTTTGGCACTCAGCAGATATGCCCCGCGGTAAACAAATTCCTGTTTAACCTTATCATAAACCGGCTTCAGGGCAATAACCGATTGCTCCGAAGCGCAAATCATGCCGTTGTCAAAAGTTTTGGACATCAGAATATAGGAAACGGCCATTTCAATATCCGCCGTTTCATCAATAATCGCCGGCACATTGCCCGCACCGACGCCGAGCGCCGGTTTACCCGAAGAATACGCAGCCTTAACCATTCCCGGACCGCCGGTTGCCAGAATACCGTCAACCAGCGGATGTGTCATCAACAAATCGGTCAATTCTATCGACGGCTCATCAATCCAGCCGATAATGTTTTCCGGAGCACCGGCCTTAACCGCCGCTTCATAAACAACTTTAGCCGCCTCAATCGTCGACTTTTTAGCGCGCGGATGCGGCGAAAAAATAATGGCATTGCGGGTTTTAAGACAAATCAAAGACTTAAAAATCGCCGTCGAAGTCGGATTGGTTGTCGGCACCACACCGGCAATCACGCCGAGCGGTTCGGCCACGATTTTTATGCCGTTGGTTCTGTCCGATTTGATGATGCCGCAGGTCTTGTCATTTTTGTACTTATTATAAATATATTCCGAGGCAAAGTGGTTTTTAATGATTTTATCTTCAACCACACCCATGCCGGTATCCTCAACCGCCATTTTAGCCAGCGGAATCCGCGCCTTGTCGGCCGCGGTGGCGGCTGCTTTAAAAATTCTGTTAACGGTTTCCTGATCAAAGGTCGCAAAAATCTTTTGCGCTTCTTTAACCTTTTTAATCAGGCCTTCCAAATCTTTTACTGTTTTGACTTCCTTGTTAGCCATTATTTTAGACCTTTCATAAAAATTTCCCACGATTTTATATTGTCGCACGGATTTATTAAAATAAAGTTTATCCGACCGGATAAACTTTATTGGATTAAATTTCATTTCAACTGACTCTGGTACAACGATGCGTAAATAGATCCTTCCCTTTGCAAAAGTTCCTCATGCGTGCCGAGTTCGACCAGCTCCCCGTAATTGATAACGGCAATTTTATCGGCGTGTCTGACCGTTGACAAGCGGTGCGCAATGATAAACACCGTCCGATCTTTCATCAGGTTGTCAACCGCCTGCTGTACCACGGCCTCCGATTTATTGTCCAGAGCCGAAGTCGCCTCGTCCAGAATAACCACCGGTGCGTTTTTCAAAAAAGCCCGTGCTATGGCGATACGTTGTTTCTGACCGCCGGACAACAGGGTTCCTCTCTCGCCTATTTCCGTATCCAGCCCTTTTTCCAATCCGTTGATAAATTCTTCCAGACAAGCATTCTTCACGGCCGTTCTGATCTCATCTTCCGTTGCATTTTCTTTACCCAAAAGAATATTGTCGCGAATGGTTCCGGCAAACAAAAAATTATCTTGAAAGACTATGGCAATATTCTCTCTGAGCGAATCCAAATTCAAGTCACGAACGTCAACGCCGTCAAACAATACCGCCCCGCCGGTAACATCATAAAACCGCGGCAGCAAATTAACCATAGTCGTTTTTCCGCCGCCCGAATTTCCGACAAAAGCAACCGTCTCGCCTTTTTTTATTTTCAGGTTAATATGCTTCAAAACCGGCTTGCCGGGTTCATATTCAAAACAAACATCCCGATACTCTATTCCTTTTTTAATTCCCGGTAACAACTTGGCATCTTTCTTGCTGACGATATCCGGCTTCCCGTCCAAAAGCTCAAACACCCTGTCCATTGCCATCAAAGCCATCTGTACGGCATTAAAATTATTACCGATGGCCTTAATCGGCGTATAAAGCATAATCAGTGCCGCAATAAAAGAAACGAAATTTCCCGGCGTAATCGTATGGGTTACGATCAAATAACTGCCGAGCCAGATAACCGCGGCAATACCGACCGACACGATAAAATGCATCATCGGCGACATAATTCCCGTCCGCTGAGTCATCTTGATACCGAGCTTAAAACACTGGTGCAGCGTATCCTCAAACCTTTTGGCCTGATAGTCATACAGATTGTATGAGCTGATAATCCGGTTGCCGTTGAAAGTTTCGTTAAAATGCGTTACGACGTTGGAACCGGAAAAAACCGACTTATCCATAATTGATTTAATTCTTTTCTTGACTGTCGTCAGTGGATATAACGCACCGGCCAGCACAATAACCGCCACAATGGCCAACTGCCATGAATTGTAAAACAATACCGCAATCAGCGAAATGGAAGAAAACAACCTTGTCGTAAACAATTTTAAGTTAGACAACAAACCGTTGCAGCTGGTATCCACGTCATTATTAAACCGAAAAACAATTTCTCCGGAACTTTTCTTATCAAAAAAAGCGGCGTGATAATGCAAAAGCTTTTTGAACAAGTCCGTTTTCAGCCCCATTGAAACTTTTTGTCCGACCCAGGTATTGAGATAAGTGGCCGAATAATTGAATATGCTCTGAACCAAGGTAAACAAAATTATCAGGATCGGAATATAGACCGTATAATTCGTTCCTTTCTCAATCATCACGATATCCATATACGGCTTCAAAGCCCAGGCAATAACCGCGTCCATGGCGCCGATGGGAATGGTAATCAGCAGCGCCAACAGCGCCCTTCCCCAATACGGTTTCACATATTTCCACATTTTGCGATAATTAACATACATCTGCGAAGCGGTAATTTTATTTGTCAGTTTTTTAAACATCGGCCACCATAAATCATTAACAACCGCCGGTATTGTAGGCTAAATCAAAGATGATTGCAAATGCTTTTGATAAGATATGCAAATATCTATAAACTTATTTTAAACGCCGTATAGCGGCCGTATTCTGACCTCAGCCGAATTTTCATACCGCCGGCCGCCGCAAGTTTCTCAACAATATACAAACCCAATCCAGAACCTTGTCTTAATGTGTTACATTGATAAAATTCTTTAAATATATGTTTTTGTTTGTTCTTATCAATACCGATACCGTCATCAACCACCCAGAAACTGTCGGCGGAATTCCCGACCGTGATTTGCTGCCGGGCATATTTTAACGCGTTTTCCAGTAGATTACGAATTATTCTTTCAACCCCAAAAGCATTTTGCCGGACAAATACGTCATTCAGACGGAATTTTATCTTTAAATTTCGATTGGCCGCCAATTCCCGATATTCACGGCAAATACGCTGCAGCAATTCCCGAAGATTAAACAATGCGTTATCCTGCATTGCGCTTTCGGAGCCGAACATCGCCGCATCGGCAAAACGGCCGAACATCATATCCAGATTCTTGCCGCTGTCTTCCAAATCGGCAACAATTTTCGGATATTCTTTTTCGGGCGCCGTCTTTAGTCTTTCAATCAAAAGCCTCATACTCTGCAGCGGTTGCCTTAAATCATGACAAATATGCGCCGGCAGACATACCTCGGATAACCCGTTTTTATCACCGACCCGCCCTCTTTTGCATAATCCGCTCCGGATTTCGGCCAAATCGCTGATATCCTGAAAAGCGCCGGCAATTTTCGGCTCTCCGTTTTCATAAATAACACCCGCCATAAAACGGCAATACTTCAGCCGACCGGCCGGCGTAACGATCCGAACGGTTCCCTCAACGTCTTTTTTCTCGCGGAAGATTTCCTTCAATTTCTGTTTATAAACGACCAGATCCGCCGGATATATCTGTTCGCGGATAAGGTTTTTATGAAAAGTTTTGCCGCCGTCGGTCACCCCGAAAATCTTATACATTTCTTCCGACCAATAAAATCTCTTCCGGCCGATATCCAGCTCCCAATAACCGAGCCGGGCTATTCTTTCGGCAAACAAAACTCTCTGATTGTTAATATGTAACAAATGCGCCAGCTGCCTCTTTTCGGTAATATCGTCCAGACAAAGCCAGGCACTGGCAACCGTCGGATAAACATAAACCAGATAATAACGATTCTGAAACGGCCAGTAAAAATGATGCGGATATTGCTGATATAAGGCATTTTCAACATTTTGCCGCAAAACGGCTGCCTCGGCCGACGGCACCAGATCGTCCAAATGCCGGCAACTCCGACCGCAGCTCTGAAAAACACAACCGGCCTTGCCGTTGGCAAATAAAACTTTTCCGGATTTGGCAACCTCAAGCAAAATATTGGTTGAAATATCCGCAACAATTTCCGGGAGCGTATTTTGTTGTCGGTCTGTCATATCCTCTTTCAAAACTAACTACATCAGACGAAAATTTCGCAAAATATGTCTCTGTTCGAGTGAAATTTCAAAATACCACCCGTCATACAGAAAACGATTATCCCTGATATAGTCATTCACCGAAGATATTGGTAGAGGCGTCGTGGATAAATTTACATTCAGCCAAACCCGACCTTCCCGGTCTGTATACAAACGACAGATAAATTCAAGCCCGTAAAAAGTTATGACGTCAATGACTTTCGGCTCGGCAATCACCCCGTCATACTTTTCTTTAAATACCGCTTCCGGCATTGCATCAACAATATTAACGGCCTTCAAAACATTCAGCAAGGACGCAACATTCACTCTCACGCCCTGCTCATCGGCAAAACCGCCGACGGCACTTTCTCTCTGAGCCGTTTTGCCGTTCGATGTAATGCTTTCAATCCCCTTATCCGGAATGGAAAGCACCGGACGCAGCAGCCAATAGCGGGCAAAAATCGGCAGATCAAAATCACCGTCAATCAACCATATAGCCTTATCCTGCGGACGGCGCGCAAAAAAATAGCGCTCTTCGGAATTAGAAAGCCCGACAATCATTTCATCAAGCAACTCATTGCCGGCATAAGTCTGAATTAAAATACCGGAATCCTGTTTTTCCTGCCGTGGATCAATCAGATATCCCTGATGCAGCGTTTCCTGTTTATATGGCAGATTAACCGAATAAACACTTTTATTGACCGAACTTAAAAAACGGTGCATCAGATGAAAATCGGCATAATAGCCGCCCTTGTTGGCAACAAGCCAGTAGCTGTTGCGCTGAACAAGCTCAACCGTATCTTCTGCCGTTGTGATGACGATCTTGTCTACCTTACCGCCGGTATCAAAAGTTTTGGCAAAAACCAGCTGCCCCTGCAAATTCAGACTATTACGCTGCTGATAAAAATATACGGCGGCAACAGCGGCCGACAAGGCCAGAATTGCCAGAATCAAAATAAGCACCATACTGCGTTTATTCATTTTACATACTCCTCGGCTCTGCGTCTTACCCGGCGTTCATAAATCCGGTAAATTCCCCAGACCAGCAATACCCACAGCAGCGGCAGTCCGCCGATAACGGCAACGGCAAACCAGGACAAATAATTCTGATAACGTTCTTCCGTCAGATAAGCTATTCTGCGGAGTTCATTTTCTTTATCTGCTTCCGTTCGCTGCAATTCTTCCAAATTTTTTATTTGTTTGGCCGAAGGCAGTGCCAGTGCTGCAAGCCTTTCTTTTGCCTCGGTGATTTGCTGCCTGATCTCCGCCAGTTCATCGGCAATTGCCTTTTTTTGCGGCTGATAAACCCCTGCAGCCAGACGATAAAACACGTCGGACATATTAAGACGCGGCTTTTCATCGGGCTTACGCGCCACCGTTGCATAGCCGCTTTGTGTCAGATAATCCAAAGCACTTTCGATAAACCGCATATTATCCGACAAAGTTGCGGCAGCAAACGCGTCGTGCTTTTGTCCGGCTTTGGCGTCCCATAAAGCCGCCGCAGCCATATCGCTGTCTCCCACCAGAAGCAGAGTTCCTTCTTTCAGCGGCAAGCTCAAAAACGGCGGCATTTCCGCCAATATTTGCGCAGATGAAACAATCGGACGGTCAAATAAAGATTTAAACTTTCCTTCAATCAGTAAAGCCAGCGGATAACGTTTATCCGTCAGCAAATAATCTTTCAACAAGCCGTCATAAGTCAGATTAATCGCTTTTACGGCCGGCAGGGCACCACTGTTTTCACCGGTTGAAAACAGTACGGTCGTTCGCAAATTTTGCTGCGGCGTATATTCAAAAAAGCCGCTGTGATTCAAAAATAGTTTTTTAGTGCCTTTCATGACCGGATGTTCGGCTATTCCGTCGTTTGTCACGATCAGCCAAAACGGATATTTGATAAAATGCCCGCTTAACATAAGTTCCCGACTGTTGGAATTATCTCCGGCCAAAACATCTTCACGATACAAAACGCCGGCATTTTTCAGCAATCGCTGCAGCCCGCTGTTATAGCCGATAAACATTTCTTTTTCTTTGAATCTTTCCTCGGCCAGTACGTCCATCATAACCATAACTTTACCGCCCCACATCAGATACTGATCAAGAGCGTAAAGAGCTTCTTCCTCCAAATTCAGCGGATAAAAGACTAAAACCGCATCAATCCCTTCCGGCACAAAAGGCGACGTCTTACTCAGCGAAACGACATCATATCCCAAAGTCTCAAGTTGGTCGACAAACGGCAGATTCTCGGCATAGCGCAGCGGATTCTTTTGCTCCGCCGCCCGAAAATAAGGCGACAATATGCCCAGCCTCGGCCGCCGGTTCGCCGTCAAAACCGAAAGCAGCCGGGTAATATCACTTTCCAGTTCATCGCGGCGTTCCGGTGCCAACTGCGGAATGGCAAGCGTCCGTCCGTTTTCGTCGGTAAAGCTCAATCCCAGATACACATATTTTTTGTTATCCGGCGCCGCAAACTCTTTAACGCCCGCCCTCTCGGCCTCCGTCTGCGAACTGGTAAACGGCACGACCTCGACCGCCGAAACCTTTATCTGCCCGTTGCTCCGGCGTTGATATTCCGCCAGCAGCCGTCGTACATAATCGGCATAACCGGCCAGAGCAACGTCTTTTTGTGCCAGATCTTTTGACACATAAAAGCGAATATTAACCCCGTACTTATTATCCTCCAACCATTTGACGGTATCCTTGTCCAAACCGAATCTGTCATCGGCCGTCACATCCCAATAACCGCCGACGACCAAATTCAAACAAAAAATCAGCGCCGCCGTCAGAACGGCAATTCCGACACCCATATAAACCAATTTGATATTTTTTCCCAAGCGTAAGCTCAAAATCAGCTCCTCTTATATTCAACGGCAATAATGTTTACCCATAAAGCCGCACCGATTACCAAAACAAAATAAGCCACGGCAGCAAATCGAGCCTGACCGGATATCAAATCATTATATTGTTGTCCGAAATCAAAGGCTTTTGACAACTGCATAATCAGCAAATTATCGGGCATAAATTTTTCCGCCCAAGAACTAAACCGCGCCGCGGCCAAAACAATACAAACGGCCAACGAAGATAAAAATGCCGCCAGAACATTATAACAAAAGGCCGAAACGGCGGCACTGACGGCACAAAGACTCCCGGCCATCAAAAAAGTGAACAAATAATTTGCGGCAATCCAACCGTTGTCAAGCGGCACCATAACCCCGACAATCAACCAAAAACCGGCCGAAGACACCAGCATAATTCCCGCTATCGACCAGGCCGCCAGAAACTTTCCCGTCGCAATTGCCGCGTAACTGATCGGCTGAGCCAGCAACACTTCCAAGGTATTATGACGATATTCGTCCGCCCAGAGGCGCATGGTCAGTGCCGGAACAATCATTGCCGCAATACCGGGCTGAAACCGGAAAAACTGATACAGATTAACGGCGGTATTATTATAAAAGTCAGAGGCATAAAGAGTAAAGACGGCCGCCATTGCCGCATAAACAAACAACAACAGATAAACGATCCGGCTCTGAAAATAAAGGCGAAACTCTTTACCCCAGCATGTCAAAACATCTCTTAAAAACATCTTCACCTACCTGCCGACAATCGTACAAAACGAACTCTCTATATCCTTATCCGGGGTAATTTTTTTCAAATCCTCCGGCGTCGTATCGCAAACCAGCTTTCCGTCTTTAATCAGCAGCACTCTGTCTGCCATAGCATCAACTTCCTCCATGATATGGGTTGAAATCAAAACAATATCTTCGCGTCCGTATTTTTTCAAAAAAGCCCTCAAATGTTGTTTTTGCTGCGGATCAAGCCCTTCGGTCGGCTCGTCAAGAATCAAAACCTCCGGCCGCGACAGCATTGCACCGGCCAGAGCCGTGCGCCGTTTGTAGCCTTTCGACAATGTTTCGCACCTTTGATTAATCACTTCCCGCAAGTCCAGAGCCTTCAATAAATATGACAGATTTTCGTCAAACTGCTGCTTGTCAAGATGCTTCAGTTCGGCCATAAAAGACAAATATTCATAAACGGTCATATCCGGATATATGCCGCCGGCCTCCGGCACATATGCCAGCCGCTGCAAAACATCAAAACGTTGTTTCTCCAGATTTTTGCCGTTCAGCACGACCTCGCCTTCGTCAGGGGTATAAAAACCGGACAAACAACGCATCAGCGTGGTCTTTCCGGCGCCGTTGGGGCCGAGCAGCGCAATAACTTCACCTTTTCTCAGGCAAAAGTTTATATGATGCAAAATAGTTCTGCCGCCGAGAGATTTTGTTATGTTTTTAACAACAAGCATCAGCCTTAATCCATATCAAATTTGCTTTATCTTAACAGATATTTTTTAAATTTTAACAATTATTTTCATTTTTCAAAATCTTTGATGACAAACCGGTTATTTTATTTTATATATAGATAGGCTTAAATTCTTAAAAGAAACGATCTGGTTATGAAAATACTTGAATTATACTCAAAAGAAGAAACCCGCAATCTCAAAATCGGATTATCGGTTTTACTCCTGACTTTTATTGCCTTTTTTGCCGTCCTGTTTTCCCGCGACGAAATCTCGCATCAGGGAGGCGGCCGTTATTACCAGCTCTATGCCCGTTTCAATCGTACCGACGGTCTTTTGGTCGGTGATCTGGTCCGGCTGGCCGGCATGGATATCGGCCGTGTCGTCAATGCCAGGCTTGATCAAAACTTTAAGGCTATTTTAACCCTGGAAGTTAACGAAAAGATTCAACTCCCCGATGACAGTTCCGCGGCCATTGTCAGCTCCGGCATTATGGGCAAAAAATACATTGAGATCGAACCGGGCGGTTCCGAGGATATGTTGGCTCCCGGAAGCGAATTTTCATACACTCAGGACGCCATGGTCCTTGAAGAACTTATTGAACGCATTATCGGCATTGGCAAAGCCAAACGCCAAAATCAAAAAGGAGAAAACAAATAATGTCTAAACACGATTTTTTGATGTACAAAAGACCCGTTGAAACCATCATGGGGATTCTGGTTTTGATTACGGCGGCTTTGTTCTGCTATTTTGCTTACAATGTTTCGGATTTGCAGGTCGTTAAGGGATATAACGTAACAGCCAAATTCTTAAAAGTCGGCGGTCTTAACGTCGGCTCGGATATCCGCATCAACGGCATCAAAATCGGCACCGTTGTCAGCCAAAAACTGGACAATGCCGATTACACCGCAGATGTCGTCATGAGCTTGGCCTCAGACATCAAACTCCCTGTAGACAGCACGGCTTCCATCGCTGCAGACGGTCTGATGGGCAACAAATTCATTAAAATCGACCCCGGCCACGCCGAAGAATTCTTAAAAGACGGCGATGTCTTGAAAAACACCAAAGATTTCAAAACCATTGAAGACCTCGTCGGCGAAGTCATCTTTATGGTAACGGGAAATGACGAATAAACAAACATTTTTAATAACAGCGGCTTTAACATGCGGTCTGACGGTATCAACGGCCTTAGGTGCGGATATTGCCGCCAACACCGCTCGTATGCAGGCCATGGATAAAATTACGGGGCGTGTCAGCGAAATCGACGTTCCGGTCGGCGGCATCACCAATTTCGGAACCTTTTCGATTCTGGTGCGCAAATGCGTAACCAAATCGCCGGAAGAAACACCGGAGAACACGGCATTCGTTGATATTGTCGACAATTATCAAACCCCTGATCCCGTAAACATTTTCAAAGGCTGGATGTTTTCGTCATCACCGGCTCTGAACGCCGTTGAACACCCGATTTATGATGTCTGGCTGCTCAAATGTTATGATCGTCCGCAAAGCCGCGGCAACCTCCTGACCGAACAGCAGCTTGAACTTCGTGATACCATCCCGATGCAGCGTCTGAAAAAGAAAGCTTCTTTAACCGAACCGGTTGAAAACCGGTTAGAGTTGCCTGACGACACCGACGATGATGACATCACAACATCTCCGTCCGAAACATCTCCGGCACCAAACACGGAAAATTATACTATCAACGTTGATGAAACCGATACGTCCGCATCTCCCGCAGAAACCGAGGACAATTTCATTGTCGAAGATGATATGATTCCCGAAATTGAGCAAATTCCTGATCTGCCGCAAATGATTCCGGCAGAAGATTCATCTGTTTCAACGCCAGAAGTTACGGAAGAACAAAGCTACAACCGTTAAAATTTCCAAACGTCCCAACAGCATCGTAAAAGCCAATATGAGTTTTACGGAATCGCTTAGACCGTTAAAATTTCCGACCGGTCCTATATTTGCACTAATCCCGGGACCTGAATTTGAAAGACACGCCATCGTAGCACCGAACGAAGTCACAAAATCAACACCCGTTAAGGCTATCACGGCCGTAATCAATACCAAACTAAATACATATGCAACAAAAAATACAAACACAGAATTAGCAACTTCCTGACCTATCACCGTTCGTCCCACTTTAAGCGGCATCATTCGATTCGGTTCCGTTGTCGTTATAAAGATTCTTTTCAATTGAGCCAATATCACCTGCCAACGAAAAATTTTAACACCGCCGGAGGTTGATCCCGTGCAACCTCCCGTTTGCGCAAAGATAACAAAAGCCGTAGCCGCAAATACCCCCCAACTCAGCCAGTCTGCAGAACTGAAACCTGTCGACGTCACAATAGAAGTAATGTTAAATGCTGCCTGTCTTAAAGCATCCATCGGCTGATATACACCGCGCCAGACCAACCATATTGTCATAAATAAAATATAAAAAGTTAATACTTTAACAAAAGCTGCCACCTGAGTTGAACGCAAAGAACGAACATCGCGCGTCATTAAAAGACTATGATACCATGTAAGAGGCAGAGCACCAAGAAACATGAATAACGTAATAATCCATTCAATTGATGCATTATTAAAATATCCTATTGAGGTATTTTTGGTTGAAAGCCCACCGGTAGAAATTGTAGCCAAAGAATGGCACACCGCATCAAACCACCCCATTCCGGCTGCTTTCAACGAAAGCAGACAAGCTGCCACCAAGATAAAATAAACCAAGATGATTCTTTTTGCGATATAGCTTATTTTCGGCATAAACTTTTCATTAACGTCTGAATTTTCCCGCTGGAAAATCTGCATACCGCCAATTCCCAAAAACGGCAACATGGCAATGGCAAAGATAACAATACCAACTCCGCCCATACCGTTCAAAAGTGCCCGCCACAACAAAATAGAACGCGGCAAACTTTCAACATCGGCATAAACGGTCGCTCCCGTAGTCGAAACTCCTGATGCGGCTTCAAACAACGCATCCGGCCAAGGTGTCCCGTAAAAAACGAATGGCAACGCCGCCACAATTGTTACTGAAAACCAGCTTAAAACCGTCAGTAAATAGGCTTGTCGAATAGATATATCCTTAATCTTGCCGTGATTGGCCAAAAATAATGATACCCCGATAAACAGAGAAACAATGGCTGCGCTGATAAACACCGACCAGTTTACGCCGCTGTAATAAATATCAACGGCGGCCGGAAACAGCATGGCGATTCCTAAAACGCTGATAAAATAGCCGCATATCATCAAAACGGGCTGCCACATAAAAACAATCCTTTAATTCAGAGTAATATTGCGCGAATAGTTCAAATCAACCAATGTTTGATTAATATTTTTTCCCTGGCAGAAACAAATTGCCGTACCGGCACCGTCTTTGGCATACGCCCCGATAAAGCAATCAGCCTCCTGTCCCTCGGTGTTGTTGCGCAAATATTCTTCCGCTTGTTTTCCTCTATCCGAGGCTGGATCAACATAAATACCGTACAAAAAGACAAGTTTTCCGTCGATTCGTAATTCATTTGCATTGACCACCCGCACCTTGCCGCTTATTTTCTGCGGAGTATCCAGATAAACCAATCCCAACCCCGCAGCGCGTTTAAAACGGACATCGCTCCTGACGACATCGTCAGCGGCAAATTCGGCCGTCGGTCGGGCAAAAACCCGACGATTGACATTTTGCGGCACCTCATAAGCAATCAGCTCTTTATTACTCGGCTTCTTATCGGTTGCCTTGACATTAATACCGACCCCGGTCATCGTTTTAATTTTGTTTTCGGCCTCATCAACCAGCGTCGCAACATTTTCTTGATTAACCACGGTCTGCACCTGTGAATACGAGCGGTCAAACTGATGCCGGTACCAGGCAAACGTATCCTTAAATTCTATGCCGAAATATGCCGGAACGGCCAGAATAACGAGCGCCGCAATCACAATGGCGCTGATAAAGGCAATCGGATGAATGACCGGAAACAAGACCAACCGGCAAAATCTGTTGGTCCATTTCATTATCCCCGTGCTGGGACCGATATCATCATCTTGCCGACGCTTTTTGTTTTTTCTCAGCATTTAATTCGCACTCCCGTATTTCTGCTTCAATTCGGCGGTTTTTTCCGGCGTAATCCGCTCAAACAATACTTCTCCGACCTCAAATTTTTCACCGCCTTTTAAGACATTCATTTCTTTTTTGACGTCAAAATCTTTCAATCCGGCAAGCGGCATTCCCAGCCGGTCAAGCATACTTTGTGCAATTGTCGGCATAATCGGCGCCGCCAAAATTGCAAAGATGCGAATCAGATTAATGCACGCCCGCAAAACAACCCCTGCCCGCTCTGCGTCGGTTTTAATGATTGTCCACGGCTCGGTCGTTGAGATGTAGTTATTTCCCTCAACCCAGATTGCCCGCAATTCGGCCAGCGCCTTTCTGAACTCCATCGCCTCCATATAGCCGATATAATCATTAACTCTTTTTTGCAAAACCGATGCCAGCTCTTCTTCCTCCGGGCCGTAGGTACCGCCTTCCGGCACTTTGTCGCCGAGCTTGGAAGACGTCATTTTCAACACGCGCGACACAAAATTACCCAGCACGCCGTTCAAATCCTTGTTAACCGCCCCGGCAAACAATTCCCACGAAAAAGACGAGTCCGAACCTTCCGGTGCGTTTGCCATCAGCCAGTAGCGCCAATAATCCGCCGGAAATTCCTTAACGGCGTCTTCGGCAAAAATTCCTCTGTTTTCCGACTTCGAAAACTTGCCGCCCTCATATGTCAGATAGCTCATGCCCTTAAGGAAATCAACCTGTGTCCAGTTTTCACGTGTCCCGAGCAGCGTGGCCGGAAACGTAATCGAATGATAAGGCACGTTGTCTTTTCCCATAAACTCGACATGGCGCACTTCTTGCGGGTTTTGCCACCAGTCTTTCCAACTGCGCCCGGCCGGGTTTTCATCTGCCCATTGTTTGGTAATGCCGATATAGCCGATCGGCGCGTCAAACCAGACATAAAAGACCTTGTCTTCATACCCCGGTTTATTGACCGGAAAGCCCCATTTCAAATCACGCGTAATACAGCGTTCTTTCAATCCCTCTTTCAGCCACTTCTGCGCAATTGTATAGGCAATATCCGGCCAAAACGGCTCTTTGGTCTTCAGCCATGCGGCCAGTTCGCCTTCAATCTTCGGCAGATTAAGGAACAAATGTTTGGTTTCGCGCACTTCCAGATTTTTTGAGCCCGAAATTGAACTGCGCGCATCCAAAAGCTCTGTCGGCTCCAAAACTTTGGTGCAGTTTTCGCACTGATCGCCTCTGGCCTTTTCATAACCGCAGTACGGACAGGTGCCGGTAATATACCGGTCGGCCAAAAACATTTTGTCATCAATGGAATAAACCTGTTTGATGATCTTTTCCTCAATAAACCCGTTCTTATCCAGCTGCTCAAAAATATGATAAGTCATTTCTTTGTTTTGTTCGGTCGACGTCCGTCCGAAAAAGTCAAACGACAAATTAAAATCTTTATAAGTCTTAGCATGCCGGGCATGATTCATATCGCAATACGCCTGAACGTCCATACCGGCCTTAAGCGCACCGACCTCCGAGGTCGTGCCGTGTTCATCGGTGCCGCAAATATATAAAACCTCGTTTCCCATCATTCGCATAAACCGGGCATAAGTATCCGAAGGCAGCAGACAGCCGACCATATGACCCAGATGCGGCACGCCGTTAATATATGGCAGTGCGGAGGTAACCAAGATTTTAGACATTTTGCAAAACACTCCTTTTTTCAAATAATGATTTAACCGCTTTAATTTACTACATTCCGTATAATTCTCAAGCAAAAAAATCCTCTTTTGATACCACGGCATAAAATTCGTTCGCCAAATTCAAAAACATTACCGGACCATCACCCCAAAACTACCGACAAAAAACTGCCCGACCTGATGGTTCGGACAGTTTTTTATTATCAACGATTATTGTCGTATCGCGGTTTTCCCTGCCGTAAAAACGCCGGCAGTTCTTTTAATCCGGAGGCTCCCGCCGCCTTGCGATGCCCGCCGCCGCCGAACTCTGCCGCCACTTTGGATACATCGACATCATCTTTTGCCGTATAAAACGACAAATTCCAGGTATTTTTGCCGTTCATAAAAAAGTTGCACATAAAATCATATTCCCGGATATTTTTGATTCCGTCATAAAACTCCGAATATCCCTGGGGCATATTGGCACAAATGCATTTATATCCTTTATAATGGCTTTCAAAAGACATGGCCTTGCATAAGCGGTGGTTGCGATTTTTGATATAAGATAAAATGGCCTCGCCTTTTTTGACCATTTCATCAACGTCCAGTTTACCGTCAAACAAATCCTGCCAGTTTTTATCCGCCGGTTTGTTAACACCGAGCGACTGAAAAGCATATTCAAACGGCCGCACTCTTTTGTCGCGCAGATCAAAAATATCATTCAGCGCCAAAAGCTTAACACCCTCCGGAACCGCCTCGTCAGGGAAAAAGTATTCCCAAGTCAACATAATTGCCGCTGTACCGTTGCGGCGGAGACCTTTGATTTCTTTCTTTCCTTCTTCTTTAACCCAGCGGTTGTACTCGTCAATCACCGAAATATGATGATCAATCCACGTCAGATTTTTGGTTTCATTCAGTTCAAACATAACATCAAGCGGCAATGAAATATCGCAAACCACGATATCGTCATGCCGGGCAATAGCCTCTTCCGGAACCCCCATATCATGATTAAGCCCGAAAAACTCCACATCTCCGAATTTGCGGCCGACAACCGCTGCCGAACCTTTGCCGTCATGATCGGCAATATGATAAATACAAAGCATACTAACTCACCATTCCACTTTCAAATTGTCATACGCCGGATGAACGTTTTCCGGTGTATGCGCATCTACAAAATCATAATCACATTCACTGGCCATATGATTCAGAACAACCCTTTCCGGAGCAAACTGTTCAATATAGCGCAACGCTTCCTCTAGCCCGATATGATAGCGGTGTTTGTCGATAATTGTCAACGGCAAAACCATCAGCTTCGGCCGGACGGTGGCAATTCTCTCCGCAGCTGATCCCGACAACCGCTTAAAATCGGCAATATGCACGATTTCATCATTGATAATATAGCCGAACGACGGCATATTATGTCCCAAGAGTTTTAGCGGCATAATTTTCACGCCTTTAATCGCAAAACCGTGGTTGGGTTTGACAATATGCGGCAGCAATCCCGGCCGCGACAAATAAAAATCGTCAGCTTTCTTGTCCAGAAGCAAATAGCTGAATCTTTTTTTGATTTCCCGCATCGTGATATCGGTTGCAAAGATATCCAGCGGATGGCAGGTAATACGATTGATTTCGCGCAATTCGTCAATACCGTACAGATGATCCGAATGAGCGTGAGTATAGCAAATCCCGTCCAATGCCGTAATCCGGTTATCCAAAAGCTGCATCCGCAAATCCGGCGACGTGTCTATCAGAATTTTAACCCCGTTTATATCATAAAGCGTCGACGTCCGCCGCCGGATGTTTTTCGGATTATCCGGATTACAGGCACCCCAGCCGCAACTGAGCGACGGAACGCCGGGGGATGCCCCCGCTCCCAAAAACAATGCACTCGTCATAATTCAAACAGCCTTTTAAAATTATCCGTGGTCATCTGCGCCGCCTGCGCAAAATCAATCTGCTTTATTTCCGCCAGCTTTGCCGTCGTAAACACGACATTGGCCGGCTCATTGACCTGCCCTCTTTTCGGCACCGGAGCCAGATACGGCGCATCGGTTTCAACCAGCAATCTGTCATTCGGCACTTTGGCAAAATTTGCTCTTAATTCCGCCGCATTGTTAAAAGTAATCATTCCCGAGGCAGATATATAAAAGCCCATTTCAAGGGCTGCTTCCGCCAAAGCCCAGGACGATGAATAGCAGTGAATAATCCCCTTAAACGGTTTACGGTCATAAGCCTCCCTAAGCAGCCGGATCATATCTTCGTCCGAATTGCGGTTATGTACAATAAGCGGCAGACCGCTCTCCTGAGCGGCTTTGATATTTTCCCTAAACAATCTGATTTGCGCTTCCTTCGGCGCAAAATCATAATAATAATCCAATCCGGCCTCACCGATGGCAATCACTTTTTCATGACCGGCCGCCGCCAAAATATCTTTTGCCGTCAAATTGGCAAACTCTTCGGCCTGATGCGGATGTGCGCCCGCAGCGGTATAAACGCCGGCATATGCAGCGGTTATCTGCAAATGCTCTTCCAAATGATCAAGATTGCTCCCGGCATCAAGTATTATGCCCACCCCGGCCTGTCCGGCGCGTTCCATAATACCGTCAAGCGTTTCGTTGTTTTCCAAATGGCAGTGACTGTCAACCAGCATTTTTACCCTACCCCAGACACTCCCTGCATACGCTTGTCATCACATTCATCACCGCCAGCCTTTTATCCAGATTAAGATTATCGGTTTCTGCAAAAATTTTCGTTGCCTTGTCAAAAGCCGCCGCATGCGCCTCGATTTGCTGAAAAGACCGCACTTTATCGCTCAAATATTTCAACAGAAGCTCTTTGAACAAATCATAATTTTTATCCGTCTCAACCGCTTCGTCACAAAATTTGAGCATATCGGCAGCGGCAAAATTTCTGCCGGCGGCCGCCAGGGCACAGATTCTGTCATAATAAGCCGCCGCATTGCCGTCGGCATAATCAATGGCCTTGCCGATGCTTCCACCGGCAATGGCGGTAATTTTTTTAACCTCACTCTCCGAAACCTCGGGGCGATAACGTCTGAGCAGACTGGCAACAATATTATCCTGAAGCGGTTTTAACTCCAATTTGGCGCAACGAGAACGGATTGTCGGCAGCAACCGGCTCGGATTATGCGAAACCAAAAGCATCAGCGTTTTATGCGGCGGCTCTTCCAAAATCTTCAATATGGCATTGGCCGATGCGGTATTCATCTCGTCAACGCTGTCAATCAGCACCACCCGCCAGCATCCGTTAGACGATTTTTTTGCCAGAAACTCGTTAATCACCCGCACATCATCAACCGCAATCACGCCGGATTTTTTCAACTCACCCAGCTCTTCCTCGCTCATATAATTGCCGTCGCGGATTGCCTTGGCGATTTTCTGGCGTTCGGTTTTAAGATATCCTCTTTCCAGCAATTTAAAATCCGGCTGCGATCCGCCGCTTATCTGCCGGAAGACCGGACTGTCCGCCGCCACGTCAAGCGATGTGTAGCTGTCGCGCCTGCTTTCATCGGCACTCAGTAAAAACCGCGCCACTTTATAGGCAAAGGTCGCCTTGCCGATACCCTTCAGCCCGGAAATCAGCCAGGCCTGATGCAGCGAATTTTTCTGCCAGGCCGTCAAAAACATCTTTTCCGCTTCTTCGTGTCCCAGCAAAAAAGCGTTGTCCTTAGGTGCTAAAGATGTTTCCGTTTCGCTCATCGGCTCATATCCCGAATTTTTCATTAACGATTTTAACAATATCCCGGTGCAGAGCCTCAATCGTCTTGTCCGCGTCCAAAACAACGCAGCGCTGCGGTTCGGCCGCGGCAATTTCCAAAAATCCGCGCCGCAGATTTTGATGAAAAGCCAGTTCCCGCCCCTCAAACCGCAGTTCTTTGACTTCCATGCTTTTGGCCTTGTTAAACGACCTTGCCAAACCGACCTCGGGCTCCAAGTCAAGGATAATCGTCAAATCCGGCTTAAAATCTCCGACCGCAATTTGATAAAGCCGCTCCAAAACCTCGCGGCTGACGCGTTTATCATAGCCGTAATACTGATAAGCAAATGTCGAATCGGCAAACCTGTCGCTCAAAACCCAGGTACCGGCTTCCAACGCCGGCCAAACCTTTTTGGTCAGATGAATATGCCGGTCGGCAAAATAAAGCAATGCCTCGGCCACGGCATCAAATTTATCTTTATCGCCGCAGACCAGCAACTTGCGTATCTCGGCGCCGACATCGGTTCCGCCCGGTTCTTTGGTGGTGATTACATTTTTATCTTTTTGTTGAAGATATTTTTCCAATAATTTGATTTGTGTAGATTTTCCTGTTCCTTCCCCACCTTCAAAAGTGATGAATTTTCCTTTCATGTCTACATTTCTCCGGTCAGCAGATACTTAATATTAGCCGCCAATCTGCCCCATAAGCCGACTTTGTTAATCGTTTGTCCGGCAATCAGCGGAACTTCGGTTACGGCCGTATCGGGTATTTCAATCTTCAACACGCCGAGTTTTTGCCCCATCTGCACCGGAGCCTGAACAGGCTTATCATACGAAACAACCAGTTTCACCTGATTACGCAGACTTTTTTTGATGGTCTTGACCACATCTTCCGAAACCACCATCGGCACAGTTTTGTCCGTCCCGTACCAAACCGGAACATCGGCAACTTTGCGCCCTTTTTCAATCAGGTTATAATTGTCATATTCCCGAAACGCCCAGCTCATCATTTTTTCGGCTTCTTCCGAGCGCTCTTTGTTGGATTTAAAACCCGTCATCACGCCGATAATCCGCCGCTCGCCTTTTTTAGCCGAGGCCGTCAGACAGAACCCGGCCTCCTCGGTATGGCCGGTTTTCAAACCGTCGGCATAAGGCATGGAATATAAGAGCGGGTTGCGGTTGCCCTGGCGAATATTGTTGTATACAAATTCTTTTTGCGAAAACAAATGATAAAACTGCGGAAATTCCTGAATAATCCGGCGGGCCAGCTTGGCCAGATCCTCAACCGACATTCTGTGATCCGGATGCGGCAATCCGGTAACATTGGCAAAATGTGAATGTGTCAGCCCGATTTCCGCCGCTTTTTTATTCATTGCATCAACAAAACTGTCTTCATCGCCGGCAATATTTTCCGCCGCCACAATACAGGCATCATTGCCGGACTGAATAATAATCCCTTTCAAAAGCTGATCAACCGTTACCTCATCGCCGATGGCCAGAAACATCGTCGATCCGCCGCTGGCAGCACCGCCTTTGCGCCAGGCATTTTCGCTGACCTTAAACGTATCCTCCAGCGACAAACTGCCGTCACGCAATTTGTCAAAAATCATATAAATGGTCATCAGCTTGCTCATGGAGGCCGGCGGTATCGGTTCGGTCACGTCTTTTTCATACAAATGTTCGCCGGTCGTATAATCCATCAAAATCATATTTTGGGCTTTGGTATCAATTGCCCGTGCATTAACCGCTGCCAGCAAAACCGCTAAACAAACGCCTGCCGTCAAAATATTTTTTGCCTTCATTTCTGCCTCACTTTTTCCGCAAAATTTAATCCGTCACGATTTTTGCATCGTAAATACCGTTATCCTGCACTTTGGACAACGCCAGCGCCGCCTCGTTTTCATCGGCAAACGGCCCGACTCTGACACGGTAATAATTCTGTCCGTTAATGTTAACATAATAAATATTGGTGTTTCCGACCTCATCAAGCCGCGCCGCCACATTTTGCGCACCGCTCTGCAGACTGTAAGATCCAGCCTGAACAAAATAGCTCCCTTTGGGATAACTTTGTCCGGTTGCCGTAGCTGCCGGCGCCTTTTGTATCACGGGCAGCGGCGTCTGCTCGGCCACATCGGTTTCCTCCGGGCATTCTTCACCCAGCAAAGCGGCTTTCAAAGCCTTGCTTTCTTTGGCCATAATCTCAACCCGCACTTTGGTTGTTCCCTGTGTGTGAAATCCCAAAAGCTGCGATGCCCTTTTTGATACGTCGATAATCCGCCCTTTGGCATAAGGTCCGCGGTCATTAACACGCAAAACCAGCGACCGCCCGTTTTCCAGGTTAGTCACCCGCACAATCGACGGCAACGGCAGCGTCCGGTGGGCCGCCGTCAGCGAATTCATGTCAAACCTTTCGCCGTTAGCCGTTGTTTTGGCATGAAAATCATCGCCGTACCACGAGGCCATGCCGACCTCGGAATAATGATAATCCTCTTTCGGATAATACCATTTCCCCATAATTTTATACGGATTGCCGACCTTATAAGTGCCGCCCTGTCCGGTAATGGCCGTTGCCTGGGTATATTTGCCGTCGCCGAGATCGGCGCTGCCGTAAACGCAGGCTCCCAAAAGCAGCGTTGCCGCCAAAAACAGATATTTCGTCCCGTTCATTCCAATTCCTGTTATTTTCCAACGTTTTCAACCGCTGATAATTTATAATTTTTTTTACCCGAGGTAAAGCGATTATTTTGCCTTGTGTAATTTTCTTTCCGGCACCGGAATCTTAAAACCGGCCTTATGGTCATAAGTTTCTATTTTGCGCAAAAGCTGATAATCGGGATACCCGTCCTGCGGCAGCATGGCTTTTTTCTGCAGTTTTTTGATTGCCTGCCGGGTTTTCTGACCGAGTTTGCCATCTTCCTGCAGTCGGGCGATTTTTTGCCCATTGATAAAGGCCTGAATTTTCTTTATATCCTCACTGTTCAACCGCAAGAACGCACCGGCCCTGATTTTGCGCCATTTTTTCCCGCTCTTGATATAATCCGCCAGAATACTGACGGCCAAAGCATAATTTTCCGAGCGGTTCCATTGCATAATTTTATAAAAATTATCCGTAAGCAGATAAGCGCGGCCTTTCCGTCCTTCAGGCACGATGATGGCTGCTTTTGCATCGTCGGGCAATTTAATTTTGCCGCCTGCTGCCGTCAACACGCCGAGTTTGCGCCATTCCCTGATTGTTTTAAACTTCATGCGGTCGGCCTGAGAATAATCAAAATTCCACGGCAGCCTGACCTCTGTTCCCCACGGCAGATTTTTCTGCCAGTCGATAGCGGTCAGATAATTGGCGGCCGAGGCTGCCGCATCATCAAACGATTTCCAAACGTTAATTTGCTTGTCGCCGTCAAAATCAACCGCATAGGCGTTAAACGTCGAGGGCATAAACTGAAAATGCCCCATGGCGCCGGCCCATGACCCCTGCATTTCGGTAAATTCAATATGCCCGGCGTCAATGATTTTCAAAGCATGATACAACTCGTTGCGAAAGAACTTCGGCCGCCGGGTGTCATAACTCATCTCGGTTAAGGCGTCAATCACGTTATGACCGCCGAAATTGGTGCCGAAATTGGTTTCAATTCCCCAAAACGCAACCAGATATTCTCCCGGAACGGCATATTTCTGCTCAAGTTTTTGCCAAAAAGGCTTCAACTCCCGGTAATACTTCTGTCCTTTTTCCACTCTTGATTTGCTGACCACCCGGTTCAGATATTCATCGGAGCGCAGCACAAATTCTATCTGTTTGCGGTCGCTTTTAACCGCGTCCGGTTTCGGATGATAATAATCAACTGCATAAACCTTATCAATGGTTTCCTGCGAAATTCCCCTGCCGACCATCTCTTTTTTCAAATCATCCAGCCAGTCAAGATATTCCGGCGGCGCGATGGACGTAACGTTGGCCGACGCACAGGCCGCGGTTCCCAAAGACAAAAGCATATACAAAATCGGCAGCGATTTGGACATTCCGTTTTTCCGTCAACAGATTCGTTATATTATCTGCCGAATATAAACTTTTTTATTTTAAAAATGATTAAAACGGCATAACTAACTTTTAAAATATCTTTTTTTGGCCTTCTCACCGGCTTTGAGCCGCCAGTATTTGCGAAATTCACACAGTGAATTCTGAATATCGTGCAGGCACAAATACGGCGCATTCGGATAATCCGGCTTCTGCCAACGCACCGCCTGCCAGTCCAGGCCTTTATTCTTTGCCAGGCGGTTAAATTCTTCTTTTTGCATACCATAAAGCCGGCGGCAGGCTTCATCGGCCTCTTTTTTTGACAATTTCTTCTCAAAAATCAGGTTAAGCCCCCAATGCGCACCCGGACCGACAATCAGAAAATCATTGCCGCTGTAAGGAACAATATCGCCGGCATAAGTTGCATCCAGCAAAATCTGCCCGGATAAAAACGGCCCGGCCATCGCCACGTTTTTTGCAATAATTTTAAGTCCTTCCTGCGGCGGATTTGCCCTGAGGCGCTCAATAATTTCGCCCAGTCTGCCGCGCAAATCGTCAAGCATCAGCAAAATCTGCACATGTTTGTCCTGCGGCCGATAGGCCGGATTATATGGATGCGACGACACCAGATACGCATTGGAAAAAATATTTTCCCGCTTTTTTAATCCGTCAAACCGTTTTTCATAATCCTTCACCTTAAAATTTAACGGATTAAGCAACCCGCCGAAAAGCTTTTCAATCGTATCGCGGCGGTTAAAAAAGCGATAGGCGATAATATTAAACAATTTTGCTTCCGGCGTAATTCCGGGCTGTTTGAGATATTTGACGATTGCCTGCGTACCGCCGTCAAGCTCACGATAAACATTGCAAAATTTGTAATTCCGCAAAACGGCGTCATCGGTCCACGGAGCCGGCTGCTGCAAAACAAACCGCCGGTGCCAGATTTCCTGCCGCCGGTACACAAACTCAAAAAAAGCGGCAATATTTTGTTCAATCTGCGTCATCATTTTTTTCCTTTTTTAGAATTTTTACAGATTATCCGCCTGTTTTCAACAAAAAAAGCCCGGTTTAACCGGACTTTTCATAACTGGCGGAGAGGGGGAGATTCGAACTCCCGGTGGGCTTGCGCCCACGACGGTTTTCAAGACCGCTGCATTAAACCGCTCTGCCACCTCTCCAATAGAGTACTTTTTCAAAATAATTCCGACGGAAAACCGTCATAAAACTTCGTCTTACCATTTATCTTCCGTTTGTTTAACCGAAACTTTATGAAACGTCAAGCCCAAAAATCAATTATTGACCACGCAGTTGTCGCCGTTAAAATTATAATTAACGATAATTCCGCGCCGCACCACAAAAGAAATTTTGCAATAATATTGTTGGGGCTGATTCTGAGCCGGCGGACCAAAAATTTCGTCCCACCAGTGCGCCTCGCCCGTTCCGTCATAATAAATTTCATTGCCGTACGGATTGCGGCGTCCGCGTGAAGATGTCCGGACATAGGTCAAAACCTTTTCCTGCGGCGTTACGTTATACACATTGGCCGGCGCGCCCCAAACCTGATAAAGCTGCCCTTCCGGCCGACCGAGCCAACGCTGCATTTCTCCGGTAAAAGACTGTTCCCCGCCGCCGCTAAAAGTCGAACACGCCGCCGACACCAGACAAATGCCGCAAATCTTTAACACCGTTTTCATCAATATCCCTCCGCAAATAAAACTTTATGACTTATCAGATAATCTTTCCCGCCGCTTTTCCAATATACCGGCATTATCTCGCCGTTGTCATTTTGAGGAATGAAACGACGAAGAATCTGTCCAGTCATGTTGAGCGGAAGCGAAACATCTCAAAGATTCTTCGGCTCAAGCTCAGAATGACAAAAAAGGATACCCGGAACGACAGAGAGGAACGCGCAGAATAAAAAGAAAAAAGCCTCCGCTTTGAGCGGAGGCTTTTTAAGATCATACGGCCGGTTTACCAGAACTTAACCTTGTCCAGCAGACCGCCGGCCTCTTCTTTAACACTGTCTTTAACCTGATCAACGGCCTTGTTGGCTGCCTTCTGAGCCATATCCGACACATTGCCGAGGGCTTTGGTGACAACCGAAGTCGCATTGAACAAAATCTTGTTAAAGATAACCGTAACCGATTCGTTGATTGACATACTCTTGCTCTCATCACCGATATCGGTCAGCTCAATCGCCGGCATTTCAAGCGCCAGCGCACCGGTATTTTTCTGCAGCGGCGTCATGGCCGAAAGCGAACCGCCGGCAACGGTAACTTTGCGAATAATAACCTTTTTGGCCGGAGCCGATTCGGTTGCGGCAGGTTCTTCGGCTTTGGCTTCAACCGGTTTGGCCTCGCCGGACTTAGCCGTATTGCGGGCAACGTTTTCCTGCAGCTGCTGAACATTGCTGGTTGAGAAATTCGGCATTTCATAAGTCAGTTCCGGTTTAAGGATTCTGACTTCTTCAACCACGATGGTATCCGAAAGCACACTCTTCGGGTCAACCTTGACAAAGATATTGCCGAGGCTCAGAAGATTCGGCGTTTCATAACCTTTGGGATTGGCAACGGTAAAGCCGCTGATTTCAAGCTCGCCGTCCAGAGGATGCAGGCTGAAACCGGCCAGATTAACTTCCGTTCCGACAATCTGGGTGCCGAACTTGTGAACAACGCCTTTAACCATGGGTTCAAGATAGAGCCAGCCGGCGACCAAAACAATGACAATCAGCGCCAGCAGCGTCAATAATGTATATTTCAAAATTTTCATCAGCGGGTTCTCCTAAAAAATGTTTGTCTTTTCTTTTATACTCTAATTTCAGATTAAAGCAAGTTTTTCTTCACGCCCGCACAAATAAATAAAAAAAGGCTTGCAAAAAAAATAAAGAGGGATTATAGTCCGCTTCATCATTGATATGGGTGCGTAGCTCAGTTGGTAGAGCAACTGACTCTTAATCAGTGGGTCTGGGGTTCGAACCCCCACGCGCCTACCACTAAAAAAGGTCTCCTTGTGAGACCTTTTTTAGTGGTTTAGGCCATGTCGGGTTTGAAGCCCGGACAACTGTGGTTCGACTACCAGGGCTAGGCGAGACGCGGGTATCGCCGGTTTGCCCGATTAGGGCAAAAGCCCGCCTGTGCAACTCAAGCCTTTGGCGCAGAGTAACCCCCACGCGCCTACCAATTGCTAAGTAAAAACGACCGTTGCTCCGGTCGTTTTTGTCTGTAAAATCTTTGGAACATCTTATTGAGCGAGGAAGCGTAAGCGCACCGCTGCGAAATTAGATGCCTAAGAAAAAAGGTCTCCTTGTGAGACCTTTTTTAGTGGTTTAGGCCATGTCGGGTTTGAAGCCCGGACAACTGGGGTTCGACTACCAGGGCTAGGCGAGACGCGGGTATCGCCGGTTTGCCCGATTAGGGCAAAAGCCCGCCTGTGCAACTCAAGCCTTTGGCGCAGAGTAACCCCCACGCGCCTACCAATTGCTAAGTAAAAACGACCGTTGCTCCGGTCGTTTTTGTCTGTAAAATCTTTGGAACATCTTATTGAGCGAGGAAGCGTAAGCGCACCGCAGCGAAATTAGATGCCTAAGAAAAAAGGTCTCCTTGTGAGGCCCTTTTTTAGTGGTTTAGGCCATGTCGGGTTTGAAGCCCGGACAACCGGGGTTCGACTCTTAAAAAAGATATGACGTATTGTTTTATTTGTCATTTTTCCATTCTGCCAATATCCATGATGAGGAATTAACCTTATTATCACCACCGATACCAAAAGCCAAATCCACTTTACATTCATTACATACCGGACATTCCGGAATATTATCTTTTCCCCTGTCACCTCCATTAGCGAAAACCAAGTGTTCGTTTGAATATTTTGCTCTGGCTTTACGAATACCGTCTGATGCTGAATTATCACTATCATCAAATTCTATAACATCTATAACGCCCTTTATATTTTCTAAAATTGCCCTGCGCGTTTTCATATTCTGAAAATTTTTGCCTTTTTTACGACGAAGCCAATCATCAGAATTTACCAATACAATAACGCCATCGGATAATGCTGCGGATTCTTTTATCAGCTCAATATGGCCTTCATGAATCGGATCAAAGCCGCCGGATACTATATAATATGTATGCATTCTTTTCCTTTCATTTTTCATATCTTAACTGATTTTTAAATTTTCCGCCAAAAAGCGATTTCAAATTTAATTTAATTCGCCTTCGGTACCTGATTGCATAATAAAGTCTTCGTATTTTTTCCAAATCAAGCAACGGCGTTTTATATTTCTTATCACAAAACTTTTTATAAAGTTTTTGCCATTCACAAAAACTGTACATCAATGATAAATCAAACCCCGTATGCAACGCCTGATGTTTATATGAGCCATATTTAATATCCACCGCATCAAGCATTATAACATTATTGGCAAAGATTTCCTCCGAATGTTCTATATTTCCACGTTCTATATCAAAACAATGTTTAAAATCCAAATCCATATGACGCCTTATAAATGCCACCCAAATATACTGTTCCGCTGAATATTGACACAAGGCCGGGATCCAAGAATCATATTTTACAATCGGTCTGTTATGTGTCTCAAAATATCTGGATGTTTCAGGTTCCGGACACAATGGAGAATCAAAAACATCAATAAGATCTCTCGTTAATCCGAAAAAGAACCAATCTGAAGGATGATACGGTTTTGGCTCACGACGCGGATTAGGAGCAAAACTCGTTGAAGTAATAACTCTTTGCTCCAAAAAGCGATAATTATCACTGCGCTTCGGATATTTATCAAAATAATTTAAAAAATTATTATTCTCAAAATACATATCCGAACGTATTTTAATTGCCCATTTACGCTTTGCCATACGCAAACCTGCCATTGTAGATACAATTTGACGATTTGCGGCATTTAATATCACGGGATCATCATAAAGAGGCACCCCGCCCGGATCTTTACTGAATACTATGTCAATATTTTCAGGCAACTCGGATACATCCGTCCCTTTCCAGGTTGAAACTATTATTTGAGCCTCCGGAAAATGCTTCCGAACATTTTGTACGGTATTAACCGTGATTCCCGGATATACCGGTCCCTGAATAACAACAGAAATATCTTTTGTCTCAATCATTTTCTTATACCTAATTTAATATAAACCAACTCCGCTAATATTCTCAGCACCAATTTAATTTGTTTCAACTTACATTTCTTTAATTGCTTAGATTTAAGGATGCTCTTTATAAATATCATACTATAATCATTTAATCTTATTTTATACTTATTATCACAATAGATTTTATAATCACATTGATAAAGATTATATCTATAAAGCGTTTTCCACCACTCAAATTTCAATGTCCAGCCATAAAAAATATCTTGAACCGGATATTTAAAACTATCAAATTTCCAATCGCTCCAATCTATCACAATAAAATTATTCAAAAAAAATAAATTAAGCTCCCTCAATATCTCTTTTGAAACAGCCTTACGATGCGGATAATAAATTTTTAACTTCTTTTTAGCATTAGCTATAAAAATATGCTGTTCACTTCCCCATCTAAATACACAATGACTGTCCGAATCGATCCAATCATCTGGAAGCGTATATGTATTAGTTTTATAAAAGGTCACGTCTTCTATACTATTCAGCGGAATATTATATAATTGCTCCATATCCTCACGCAATCCAAACTGCATCCAATCGGAAATTTGTGTTTGAAAATAACTTGCCTTACGTTCCCCCCCCCCCACCGGGATTCATAGAGACAAAGCTAGGCACCAATATTTTATGCCTAAACAACGCATAATCTGCATTTCTCTGATCAAATTTATCCCAAAAACTCAAAAATTTTAGTGTCTCTAACTTTATATCCCCTCTCATCCTTAAGACGTATTTTCTTGTCGCTTTTCTTATCCCCGCCAATGATGAAACTATCTGTCTGTTAGTATTATCAGGGACCTTATTGTTTATATCCCCGTAATACGTTTCACCGTTTTTATTTGGATCAGAATTTTCTATAACTATACACCCCGTTGTATCAATCATTTCAAGATTAGAATTACGCCAGGTCGATATAATAATTTCTGCCTTGCTTAATACACTTTTCACTGTTTTTATACATCTGGCCATACCCTCTGTTACCGGTCCCTGAATAACAACGGAAATATCTTTAGGATCTATTTTCATCGCTCTTCCTTATAAAGCCTCTGCCGGTATGGCAATCAGCGTGGTTTCCAATTCATTACCATGATAAAAATTAAGATTCCTTACCATAAAACGGTAATCTGATAATATTTCCTCCAAACGCGGCTTTAATTCAAAAAATTGCCTCGGAGTATGATATATTGTAGCCGTAATCAAAGGTCTGTGTTTTTTGAGCATCAACACCGCTCCTTCTATGGCATCGTCTTCGCCGCCTTCAATATCCATTTTCAACCAACCTATTCTGACATCTTTATCCCTAAAAAAGTTGTCTAAAGATGTTATTTTAGCCTCAATATCTCCGTGATAGGCAATACAGCCTCCTTCACTATCATCTATTTTAATGATACTGTCTTTATCAGCTATTCCGGCCGCAACTATTTCATATTTCTCAGGCGGAATATGATTCAGCTCCTGATTACTAATATACTTGGAATGCAATGCCTTAAAAAGTTCAAAAGCCCAAACTTTATGCGGATTATATTCTTGCATAATAACCGACGAATCGCCGTAATACGCCCCGACATCTATAAAATCCTTCCCCTTGATATAGTCCAGCACCGATTGCGGCAAAAACTTTAATCCATGATGGTAGAAAAAGACTTCCGGCAAATACACGGGACCAAAATAACCTTTGTATTTTTTCTTAATTTGCGGAAGCGCTTTGAGATATTTTTGGTTTTCTTGCATCTCTTCTTTGGTATAGAGAATATCTCTTGTATCTGCCCGAAAATGCGGTCCGTATTTGCCTACACACAACGGAAGATGCAAAAAATGCTCAATCTTTCGGTCAATAACCTCTGATGACTTATCATCTAAGCCCGTCTTTAATGTCTTAATACGTTCGGGCATATTATTTTGAATAAGATAAGACTTAAAATCAGGCTGATATCCCGGAGCATAATGAACAAATACCCCATATCCCTTACTCCATTCAGAACGCTTGGACAATCTTACAATTTCCCGATAAGTCGGACTTATTTTATATAATATTTTGGTTCTCAAACTCATTTATTTTACCCCTTATAGTTTTTCTGATAGTTAATAATTTCTTTCAAACCGTCCAAAAGGCTTGTTTTGGCCTCATAACCGAATGCTGCTCTGACCTTACTGCCATCACCGAGGCAATGTTTAAATACCTCCTGTTTTACCCTTTCTTTGCGCAGGTTGTAACGCGCATTGAACAGTTCTTCGTATTTATCCCAAAACTTTAGCGGATCACCTTCGTCAAACTCCAGCGGAAGCCCCAACGCCTCATAAACACCGCGGGCGATTTCCAGCGCCGAATACGCATTGCCGGTGGCCAAGTTAAAAATATCCGCCGAATAATGCTTGTCAGACCGGGCCATCCGGTAAAGGTACTGCATCAAATCATCAACATAAATGTAATCCCTCTTGCAATCCGCCGTATTATAAATGGTCGGTCTGCGTCCGGCCAAGGCCTCGCGAATTAAAAAGCTGGTAAACGGCGGATATTTGCGCTTGAAATCCTGATGCGGACCAAAAACATTAAAAAATCTGCAGATAATGATGTCCATGGCATAATTCTCGGCAAAAGAACGACATATCTGTTCGGCGCAATATTTGCTCGTCGCATATACCAGATTGGGTTTTACGACATCTGTTTCCTTATGTACTTCTCCAGCAGGGTTATTTTCATAAACCGCCGAAGTCGACGCAAAAATAACCCGCTTGACCTTACTGTGACGAACGGCACTCAAAACATTGGCAACTCCGGCCGTGTTAACCTCAAACGCTTTATACGGATGTGACTCACACTCCGGCAGTGCCGAAATGCCCGCAAAATGGTATACAATATCTATATTATCAAGATATCGCTCAAAATCCGGTTCTCTTACATCGGCTTTAATGAAATTTTCCGCCAACTGCGGAACATCGGAAAAATTGTCTTCATATCCGTATTCCAGATTATCCAAAATCTTTACATTATGTCCCTCTTTAAGCAGAAATTTTCCCAATTCCGAACCGATAAATCCGGCGCCGCCAGTAATCAAAATATTCATCACGACCTCCTTTACTCCAAATAATCTTTTATTGAACTGTTCCGCGGCAGGGTGATGGCCAAACCCGACGGATACGGATTGGTCGGCGCAAAATCATTTATCACCACTCTCGCCGCGTGATTTAAGCCCATCAAAACCGCATAAGGCTTTAGCCCGTTCTCGGCCAAAATCTTAAGCAAATCCGCCCGAAATTCTTCCGGCCGCGACGTGGTGATAACTATCTGCGCACCTTCTTTTTGGAGGTCTTTCAATACCTCAATATTCTCATTTAACACTGTCGTGTTATTATACCAATTAACCTTTCCGTATCTTCCGGAGTTTTTCATTAAGACTCCGTCGACATCAACAAAATACGTACGATATCTCTTTTGAACTTCTTTCCACTCAATCAGTGTTCCCCAATCATCATAACCATCAGCCATTTTTGCATAAAAAAGTGCACCTGTTGCAATCATATAAGAAATAATATGGCTTATAAATAATTCGCCGGCCACCCCCTTATTCTGCAGATCGACATAACATCTTTTAAAATCATCAATATTTTCAAAACAGTAGACACCCAAACATATAATGTTGGAAACCACCTGTTTTTCTATAATATCCTGAATTAATCCCTGTTCATTTACGATCAGAAAACTTTTACCCGGAATATTAGATATGTCCTTGTGTTCTCGCAAATCATAGCCAATAACACAATTTTTTACTTCGGTAATATTAGTAACAACACGATTGTCGGAATCTTTAATGACGACACGCCCTGTAACATTCATTTTTTCTAATGTTTGCATAATAGTCTCAGAAGCCGAAGACGTAAAATCATCCAGCATACAGATCTCTACTTTTGAATTATTTGCAAATACTTGTTGCATAATTACATCTGCCTCATATTTTTCAGCATGCGGTTTTACAATAGTTATGATAATACGGTCAAAAATCTCGGTGTTCAAACCGGATAAAGCTTTTTCAATCATTAAACTGCCGTCCGGATGTGTCAGCATATATTTGGGTTTCATATTCGGAAATCGGCTTGATCTACCGGCACATGGTATAATTAAAGTATTCATTAACGTCTCCTTTACTGTGCAATAATCTTTAATATTTTTTGTATTGAATTTTGTAAGAAAATTTCGGTCTCTTTATCTTTTGTATATGGCACAATCCTTAAAACATTAAGCAACAAAATATGATAAATTTGTTTTATCTTTTCATCACCGTCTTCTAATAAAGAAATATTTTCCAATAATGCCTCTTTACCTATTAACAGTCTTATTTTCAAATTTTCTGAAATTTGCTCATGCCTGTACGACCAGCCAAGTTCCAAATCCTGTAACAGCTTTGCAATATCTATCATCCAGGAATTGTAAAATGAATCCAAAAAATCAATCAGATAAATTTTTTTATCATTAGTAATCAGAATATTCTCAGTCGTTAAATCACCATGACAAGGACTACAAGGTATATTTGAAAAATCATAATTTTTCAAAACCGATAAAGCATATTTTTCCACCTCTGTTCCATTTTTTAATGCCTTTTCAAGTGAACCGATCTTTGCCTTAAAAATTTCGTCGGCCTCAAGGTTTATTTTAGCTTCTTCGACACAAAGAGCCTCAAACAAATCATCTATAAATTGTGCAATTTCTTTAATCCTTATACAATTCATATAAGAAGCAAGTGATTGACAATTTAAATATTGCATTGAAAAATAAAAAGTTCCATCGTCGACATCATACCCTTTTTCATATATTACCGGAGCAAAGATATTCTCGGCATTAAACAACCGCTGTTTAATCATTTGCTTACGCAACCGACGATTATAATCAATATTTCCTGACCTTTTTTTGACAAACAATTTTTCTCCGTCGTCATACAGTGCAACAATGCATCCGGAATGCCCCGATAAGGTCTTCAAAAAAGCCATACCCTACTCCCCTACTGTTTTTCTCAGATTGTCCAAAGACCTCTGATAAATTTCATCTGCTAATTTTTTTAACATTCTCTGCATATTGGCATAATGATTGGGCTCAATCTTTGTTGCCACAAGCATGGCTCTTGTTAAATCATTTTGAGAATATACCACAGAATTTTGATTATTAAGGTCATAAACCTTGGCAAATTCTTCGGCAATAATCATCGGCTTAAGAAAGCCAAGAGCTAATTGCCTGGAACCTGTTGTTGTTCCGGTCATATAGCGTTTATGTTCGGGAATAGTCGCATCTAACAATGGCAAAAAGAAATCCGCTTTTTCCATCTCTGCAAACATATTCTTAAAACCTAGACGTCCCTTAAAAATAACAAATTTTTGTAAATCGACAGGCAAATCTAACTTTCCGGAACCGACAACAATAACTTCAAATTTAATTTTCAAATCTGCTAATGACCTGACAGCCTTCAGCAGCAACTCGTGATTCTTACAGGCAGCATTAATTCCGCCGACGACAATAAAACGAGTCTTATCGTCTGATTTTGGTGTAATTGAAATATTATCACCAAAATAATGAGGATTAAGCATTGGCGTATTATGAAACCCCGAAAGTGTAAATAGTCTGCCGGCATCTAAATATTTCTCTTCTTGATACTTATGAAGATAAGGATCAATATTATGCTCAATCATCAATATACCTTTTTTTGTTTGAGGCTCAAACTCTAGAAAATTTAAATATGAATTTGCGTAATCTCTTTCCCAAAAGGCCGAACTAGAGAAAAAAAGATATTCATAATCTTTAATTTTCGACCATTTCAACATTTCCTTTAAATGATTGGCCGTTCCGTAAAAGACATTTGGCTTTTTATCAAAACGACAAAATATATCTTCAACATCATTCTCATGCCGCAACATTAAATCTACATTATACCCCAGATCATAAAAATATTTCACAAAACCCGGTAATATTTCTCCATGATAGGGATTAGGTTCCACAATTAACACCGTATGATCCGGTATATTATAACCAACAAAACTTTTATTGTTTTGTTTTTCATACATTTTATGTCTTTTTTTATTTTCTCTTTCTTTTTGATATTCTTTACGGAAATCCTCATCAAAAACATATCTCTTAAGAAAAGATCGTGTTTTTCTGTGAGGAATTAGATCAAGAATTATTTTAATTATCTTCATGCGACCGACTTTCATAACGAATAAAAATTCTATTCCATTTCTCTTGCCAAACAGATTTATCAAACACCTCTGCAACCTTTACCGCATTACCGGACAACCTATTCCGTAATTCTTCATCCGATAATAGTTTATCCAAGGCCGATTTCAGTTCAAATTCATCGGGATTTATCAAAAGACCGTTATATCTGTCTATTATTAAATTAGATAATCCGCCAATATTTGTTGCTATAACGGCATTACCACAAGCCATAGCTTCCAGGCAAGAGAGCGACGTTCCTTCCGAATATATCGTCGGAATTAAAGAAATATCTGCCTGCTGATAGACTTTAAACATTTCATCAGGATTAACAACGTAATGATTTACTCTATTAGGAAACATATCCGCTAATTTTCTTATATCAGCAATAATTTCCTCTCCGTGTGCAAAACCTACAAAATCAAATTCAATATTCTTATATTTACCCATAATATCCGGCAAAATTTTACTTATAAGCCAATAGCCTCTCTCGGGTGCACATCTTCTTGGAAAAAGGATTTTTATATTTTTATTTTCCGTAATAACAGGCTTATATTGCTTTGTATCCACATAATTAGGAATATAGGCCATTTTTCGCCGACCTAATGAAACAGCAAAAGTCGAACGTAACCATGAAATGGTATTTACATCTACGGATACAATCTCATCAACATCTTTAATAATATTATATATTTTTTTAGGCTCGGCATCAGATGTCGGCTGATCCCATGTTATTCCGTGAGAAATCATAATATTAGGATGTAATAATTTTTTACCCCAATTTACCATTCCGGAATAAATAGCCAATTGATAATTTCTCAAACATCCTATAACGCCAAAATATTGCTGATAATTTTTAACCGGGATACCTATAACCAACAAATCATTAACTTGTCTTTTCCAAAATTCTTTAAATCCCAACTGTAATAAGACTGCTTTCTTTCCTCTATCCATAAGCAATTTTGCCAAATCTTGAGCATATCTTTCTCCGCCGCCGTTATAGCAATGTTTCCCTGATCTGTCAAAAAATTGTATCTGCAAAATAACAACGCTGTCTTTATCAATCATCAAATTAAGCTGATCAGATACTTTTTTTATCATCAAATAATTTGACACTTTTTTACGCATATAGTGAAACGAAACAATATCAAGCAGCAACCTTATCGTATAACGATATATTAATTTATACCAAGACTTTCTTTTCATCATATCAAAAATCCCAGTCAACTATGGCCTGAACAATTACTTTAGCCGCACACCCGTCACCATAAGGGTTTTTGCGTCCGTCAAGCCGCGTACTTGCTTTATCTTTATTCAAAAATTTTCTTGCTTCAGCTAATATCTTAAACTTATCTGCCCCAACTAATTTAGCAAAACCAGCATCAATACCTTCCGTACGTTCAGTCTCATACCGCATAACTAACACAGGATTACCGAATGTCGGCGCTTCTTCCTGAATGCCTCCGGAATCAGTCAGGACCAATTTTGTATTTTGCATCATACAAACTAATTCCGGATAATTTAATGGCGGTGTTAAAATTACATTAGGCAAGTCTTGCAATGCCGCATATACCCTGTTGTGGACATTGGGATTAGGATGTACAGGTAAAACAAATTGATGATCATCAAACTCCTTTGCCAATTGAATGATTGCAGATAAAATACGCTCCAATCGTTCGCCATGATTTTCACGCCTATGTACTGTTATCAAAACCAATTTGTCATTTAGCTCAACACCCAGAGATCTTAAACTTGATTGCGCATCCTTCATTGTTTCTTTAGACAAACAAGATAAAGCATCAATTACCGTATTACCTGTTACAAAGATTTTATCTTTAGCAATATTTTCTTTAATCAACGCATCATATGCCTTTTGTGTCGGTGCAAAATGAATATCTGCAATACGCGCTGTCATTTGCCTCATTGCCTCTTCTGGAAATGGCTCAAACAGATCATAAGAGCGCAATCCTGCCTCAACATGGAATACGGGAACTTTGTTATAAAAGCTAACTAAAGCCCCGCAAAATACTGTCATCGTATCACCCTGGACAACCGTCACATCAATATGATTATTTTGATATATATCAGCTAAAGAATTCAAAATTCTTGCCTGAACTCCTGCCAGGGTTTGATTCGGAAGCATAACATTTAAATTAAAATCCGCCTTAATTCCAAAAAAACCAAGCGTCTGATTTGATAATTCTTTTTGCTGCTCTGTATTGCATACCAAGACATTAAATTCAGAATGCTCCCGTAATTCCAAGATCACAGGTGCCAGCTTTATTGCTTCCGGACGAGTACCTAAGACAACAAGAACCGTTTTCATTCCTATTTCCTTAAAAAAGAATACGTGTATACATAAAGTCGCATACCGTTTTTACGAATATTTTTACGAAGTTTTTTATCCCAGAAGATAAAAAAGCTGGCTACTTTAACCAAGAAACTTTTTAACCTGATTATGCCATAATACCTATTATATTCTGCGGGACGATTTTTCTTTGAAGCGTTATACCAGATGAGAGCCTTATCTTTCTCCGTATAACAATATTTATCAAAAAAATCCTGCGCATATTTCTGTTTTACTCTTAAAGTCTTTTCTTGAACTAACGCTGGTTTTGTAGCTGTTAAAGACGCACTTTGGACACGATACATATAAATATTGTCATTGGTAAAATCCAATTTTCCTTTTAACGCTATGCGACACCAATAATCATAATCTTCTGCACAAAATGTACTCGTATCATATTCGCCCACTTTGTCGGCAATTGTACGCCTATACATAAAAGCCGCACCGACATTACAACCATGCATTAAATATTCTACCGTTCTTTTAAAGGTAAAATATTTTGAAAAAACATCCACTAAATTACCATTTTCGTCAATTATATCCATATCCATTGCAACCATATCTGTATCAGGATTGGCATCTAAATAATTACACATCTTTTCTAAAGCATTATTCTTGTATATATTATCATCAGAAGTCCAGGTAAGATATGTCCCTCTCGCCCTTGCAAAGCCTATATTTAAAGAACTTGGAAGTCGCCGATTGCTCTCGTTACTGATTACGATAATTCTGCCGTCTTTCTCAGCAAATGAATTCGCAATTTCCAAAGTCTTGTCTTGAGAACAATCATTTACTATAATTAATTCCCAATCCTGGAAACTTTGATCAATAACGGATTGAATGGATTCCTTTATATATTTCTCTCCGTTATAACTTGGTAAAATTACGGATACTTTCGGATCTTTCATTTTGCAGTTCTTTCCTTTATTACCAATGCCTTAATTTAACACTCTTTTAACAGAACTAACCTGTTTCTTAATTTCATTATAGGACTTGTCGATTTTTCGGTTTGTCCGGCCGAAAGTAATTACACGTAACAACTTAAGCAGCATAAACCTGCCAATCAGGCGCCAGCGGCACACCAAATTGCGCAGTAAGATATTGCTTGTTCTTGTGTTTTTATAAATGATTTCTTCATAAAAAGGCGTTCTTCTGGCCGCCATCCACCACTCCGCCGCATGTGGATAATCGGGATACGACCATGGTTTATATGAAGATGTATAATGTATAATCCTGGCTTGTGTTTCAGTCAGGGCCAAATCTTTGTCTTTTTGTAATTCCGGGTAGTCATGCAACAAATTATACTGATAGTTCCACCCTAAATCGATTAGACAACTCCTATTTTCAAAAATAATGTTCAAGACATCCTGGTCCAAAAAAGATAACTTTTTGTTCCGTAAAATGTTTAAAAAAGATTCCTTAAAACGTTCGTAATCAATTTTATCCGGACGAAATAAAACCACTCCGGCGTTAAAATATTTTCGATAATCTTTGACGCCTATCTCATCCATATGCCTTTTCACTTTTTCCAACTTGGGTGAAAACGTCATATAATCAGGAACGGCAGCAATTTGTTTGTCCGCTAAATCAAGATGGAGCAAATCAACAAGGGAATCTTTGACCAAAACATCACAATCAAGATACAATACTTTATCATAACTTTTCATTATTTTGGGAATAAACAGGCGATAAAACGTTGCAACACTCCATATTCCCCTGGCTTGAAACAATGTCGTATCAATCTCTTTTAGCAACTCTTTAACATTAATATAGCGGACTGAACAATTTTTCTTTGCCATATCCTTTAATAATGATTTTTGACAATCAGTTATCCCATCATCAAAAATTAAAATATCATAGTTGTATCCGGCAGCCGCATTATCAAATATTGATTGCAGCGTAACGGCAAGATACGGAACATAATTTTTATCTGCCGACAATACCAGTCCGAGATTATTCTCTGCAAAGGCCGGCTTGATTGCGGAATTTAATACACTATCCTCTTTTGTCACTTGATATGTTTTTCCCATACCAATTTTCTTAATTGTTACAACCACCTGACATTTTTCCTTTCATTATTCCACGATTGTCGGCCAGGGATAATCTTTGGCGTCAAATTCATCAAACATCAAATCGGCTATATATTTGGCAATCAGCCGCTCGTTAAACAGTTCGTGATATTTCTTCCACCCCTTTTCGGACATTGCCATCCGCTCTTCCGGATTCCGGCGATAATAATCAATCTTTCCATAAAGCTCGTCTTCGTCTTTATAAAAAGCAATCTCGTCGTCACCGAACAAATCGCCGAACCCCGTCCGTCTGTCCATCAAAGCCAATGCACCGTTGCCCATCAAATGCGCCATCCGGTCAGACGAATAAAGGTAATCGTGATTGCTGCGGTTAATGTTCAATCCCATCGCCGTATTTGAAAATACTCTCTGATATTCGCCACCGACTAGATTTTTGCCGTCAACTCGTGAGAACAAAACTTTATTCATATTAATATTGCGCGATATCCGCTCAATAATATCCGAAGTCTTCATCAATCTACCATCAAACTCCCTTACACTCGTCGGACTGGACGGAAACACCAAATCCCACTCCGGATATTTAATTTCAAAAGCCCGTCCGCTCTCAATCGATTTATCCGTCGGATTCGGCATAAAACCAACCTTGTGTTTTTTTACGTCAAACTGCCGCAGTAAATCTTTGTCCGCCGTTGTAATGATGGTATAATCCACCAAATCAATTTTCGATTTAATATGTTCTATATTACTCGATACAATCTGCGGATTAATACAGTCCACATTCCATTGCAAAACCTTCGTATTAGGTAATGCCTTACGAATACGAGCCAATGTTTCAGGCATTATGGTATCGGCATGACCAAGAATAATGCCGTCCGGATTAGTATCCACACAGTATTGATAAAACAACTCATTAAACGGCTTGCGGCCAAACTGCTTCAGCTTGCCAAACACTGAAAATGTTTTCAGAATATCGCGGTCTGAAAAATCCAAAACATTATGTCCATTGCGGATAAGACCGTGTGATATCTTGTACGACGCAATGTTCATATATGCGCCGGTGCGTTTCAATAAATTAAAATTCGTGCAATGTATTATCCGCTTTGATATCATAAATTCATCCCCCCTTTTCTAGTTCTTTCAATAAATACCGAGATTATTTTTATGATATGCGGGGGATACGGTTATTTTCATTTTGCTTATTCCCGAAGCGTTGAAGTGTTTAATTTTAAAGTTGTATATTTTTATATATTAAAACTTATTTTTTATATTTTGTCTACAACTTTTCAAGCAAATTCAAATAAATTATAAAGTATGTAAAATCATATGGTTAAGCAAACATTTTCACATTATTTTTCTATCGTTTGTCTTTTTAATACAAAAAACAGGTTCTTCAAATTTGAAGAACCTGTTTTTTCCGATAATGTTTTATTTAAGCCTCTCGGGCCTTATAAATTGAAAACCCTATTCCCGCAAACAGCAGGCTGAACGTCACCGTCAGCGAATGCCAGGCTTCCAGTTCAAAACCGAAAAGTTTGGGGACAAATATCTTCAGGCCGATAAAGACCAGAATAATGGCCAACGCCGGCTTAAGATATTTAAATTTATGCACGACGGCCTCCAGCAGAAAATACAACGCCCTCAACCCGAGAATGGCAAAAATGTTGCTGGTATAAACGATAAACACATCCTGTGTAATCAAAAAGATTGCCGGAATACTGTCAAGCGCAAAAATCACGTCCATAATCTCAATAACCAGCAATGCAAAAAACAGCGGCGTAATATAATGTTTGCCGTTTTCTTTGATGAAGAAATGCTCACCGTGAATTTTTCCGGTAACATGAAAAACTTTGGAAACGATTTTAAACACTCTTGATTCTTCAAAGTTCGGCTCGGCATCATGTTTGACAAGCAACATTTTGACACCGGTGTAAACCAGAATTGCCGAGAAAATATACAACACCCAGTGGAAATTGCTGATCAAGGCCTCACCCACATAAATCAGCAGCGCACGCATCACAATCGCGCCCAAAATTCCCCAGAACAAAACACGGTGCTGATACTGCCGCGGCACCCCGATTGAGGCAAACACCAGCGACATAATGAAAATATTGTCCAAAGACAGACTCTTCTCGACCAAAAATCCGGTAAAGAAGTCCATTCCCTTGTCCACGCCTTCTTCGTACATGACAAACACGCCGAACACACAGGCCGCCGCAATATACAACACGCACAAAATCAACGTATGGGTAAAATTCGGCACTTCGTTTTTACGGTTAAAAATAAACAAGTCAAAAAACAACAGTGCCAAGACAACCACGCCGAAAATCGCCCACATTGCTTCCTGCGACAACACGGCATGATGCGTAAGCAAATATTCCAGTTTTTCCATGAGTAAAAATTCTCCCGTTAAAAGACAATCTGCACAACTTGTACCTTAAAATCAGTCCGCTGTCAAACGCTGTAAAAGGTTGCTAACAACTCCGGCAAATATATTTATTCGGCCAAAGTCGGCCACGGATAATTTTTGGCATCAAACTCATCAAACATCAAATCGGTTATGTATTGGGCTATCAGTCTTTCGTTAAACAACTCATGATATTTTTTCCAGCCCTTTTCGGCAACTGCCATTCTATCTTCGGGATTTTTACGAAAATAATCAATTTTGCGATATAGTTCGTCTTCGTCGCGATAAAAAGCGATTTCATCTTCATTAAACAAATCACCAAACCCGCTGCGAGCATCAATCAGCGCCAAAGCACCGTTTCCCATCAGATGAGCCATTCTGTCGGACGCATACAGATAATCATGATTACTGCGTTTCAGACACAAGCCCATTGCCGCATTGGCAAAAGTTTTTTGATATTCCGCTCCTACCAGACTGTTGCATTTATCTTTTATTATAACATATGTCAAAAAAAGCCAAAACTCAATACAAAAACGCCGATTGAGAACTTTTTCATTCCGGTTGCTTTTATTATCCGAGTAATATAGAATATCCCCCATATTAAAAACACCTCGTTCTGCCTTCTGAGGAGATAAACCAAATGTTTTTGCCGGAAATAGTGGTCAGATACGGCTGTCGTTTTTTCAATTTGCTGCAGACAAACGCTGCCGCACCGAAAATCCCCGACATCATAACCGCAGAAGAAACTCTCAAATATCTGTCATCATCAAATGCCGGTATTTGCCGCTTCGGCGACGGAGAATTGAATCTTATCAACGGCAAGAGTATTCCCTTTCAAAAAAGCTCTTTCAAAATCCGCCGTCGTCTGATTGAAGTCCTCACCTCCGACAAAGAAAACATCTTAATCGGCATTCCGCGGATTGCTTTCACTCTTGATGCCGACATTACCCCGGAAAATAAACTGTTCTGGCAAAAGAAAGGGAAACGGTTCCGCCGTATTTTGCACCGTTTTTTACAACCGGAACGCACCTATTGTGCCTCCGAAGTTTCATTGCTGTATTCCTATATCGCGGAATATGATTTCAAAAACTACTTTACCGAATTCCGTACAATATGGAACGATAAAGATATCGCCATCGTGACCGGCCGCACCGTATTTGACAAACTACGTCATAATATCTTTGACAATGCCCGTTCTGTTGAATACATTTATGCACCGAGCCGCAATGCCTTTGAAGAATACGATGATATTTTGCAGCGAACCCTGCAGACGGACAAAAACAAACTCATTATCGCCATTCTCGGCCCGACGGCCACTATCTTGGCCTGGGACTTACTCAACCGCGGCTATCGCACCCTTGACCTGGGACATATCGCCAAAAGCTACGACCTCTTTTGCCGAAATATCCGTCTGGGCGGCGAAAACTGCACTTTTTACAAACCGGATTAAAACTTTATATCCTTAAAATATCCCTCAAATGCTCCTGCCAGCCGCTCCGTCCAGTCTGCGGCACCCTGTGCCATATTGTCAAACTCATCGTCGCGGATTTCAATCAGTGCATAATCAAGCCCCTGCTCCTCCCCGCAGATAACCGCCGCGCCGGTATTATACTGCCGCAAATCATAAGGCACGTTTTCACCGATGACTTTATCTTTCGCCGCACTCAGTTCCCGATACAAATGCGCGGCCAGTCTGGTCGGATTATGATACAAGATTCCGGCCTGCCACGGGCGATACTTCCCGCCTTTAAGCTGCGGCGTAAAACTGTGGATTGAGAAAATGACCGGTTGCCGCCCCGTTTGCCGCACCGCGGCGATTTGTCCTGCCAAAGCCTGATAATAAGGCCGGTAAAACAGTTCTATTCTTTTTTGCCGATCCGCTTCCGTCATGCCGGCATTACCGGGTATCGGCGTCCGGTCGCTTTCGGCGACAATCAGTTCGTCTTCATTTATGCGCCGGTTCAAATCAATCAAGAGCCGGGAATAAACCCCCAACACCGCCCGGCAGCCGAGTTTTTCCGCCAGACCCAGTGTAACTTCCCGCGCACCTTTATCCCGCGCGATATGCCGGTTTAACTCGGCCGCCGACAATCCCAGATTATGATATTCCGCGGGTATCCCGGCCCCGGCATGTTCACAGGTCAAGATCAAACAACTTTCCGCTCCGGCATTAACAACATCAAAAACTTTATTTGCCATATCCCTTTGCCTCCCTTATCTTTTTGGCATAACTCGGATTAACATATCCCAGCTTATTGGTCTCGGTCAAGGCGTGCATCACCAAACGGGCATACATCTGCTCGCCCTCCATGGCCTCTTTTGACACCGCATGTTTCATCGGCCGGTAAACATCGTACGGCACCTGATAATAATAGGCCAGCGGATGCATAACCGTTTTGGTATCCGTCCGGCGATTGTTGTGCCAGCTGTATTTGTTCAGCAGCAGACGGTTGACATGATGCGGACTTCCGGCCGCCGCCGAAGCCACAAACTCGCGGTTAAACTGCAAAAAAGCCTCCACAAAACGCTTATTGAAATTAGCGTTCATAAAGCGCATTTCCACCGTATGTTTCGGTAAAATATTCAGCGTTTTATACTTGTTGCCGAATGCCGACATTTCTTCCAGCTCCGTTTTGTTATCACACAAATCTGCCATCACGCACAAAAACGGATAATCCCGGCGGCCGTCGCGACTCAAATTGCGGCTGATGTAAGTTGCATATAACAATTTGTTGTCACGGCGTTCCGGCGCGGCAAAAGCTCCGACGATTTCTTCCTCATGCAGCATCATTCGTTTAACCAGACGCTTATAGGCATTCATATCCAAACCGTCGGCCGCCAGATGCTGATGCAGCGAGCAATGCACGTTGACATGCCCCTCGGAAAAAGCATCAAGTATTTTCAGACAATCAGCCTCATCGTCTTTGCTGTGCATAATCCTGCTGGCATACTCGACCGCGGCCAGATTGTTATACCGCGCCAGGCTTTCGTCCCGCATAATGACGCCGGCCGAATGTCTGTCGGTATAAACCGTGGCGTCTTTGTTGCTGGAATAAAGTTTTTCCCAGCCGTTTTTCTGCTTCAGATACTCAATCAGCCTGCCGTAGTCTTTATATTCTTCCGGAACATAAAACTCCAGCTCAAACCCGCTCGGCCAATATGCCCTTGCCGGCGGCAGCCCTTTTTCCTCCACCTGAAACATCTCTTTAAGTTCCGTCGACAGATGCGGCGATTCGGCATAAGCCCGACCCAAGCCGTTGCGCAAATCATGCAGCCGCTTTATGGCCTGTTTTCTGGTCTTAAAATTATAGCCGTCATGATACTGATAATCTTTCATGATATGGCGGCGTAAATAAGTGTCGGCTGCATACAAAGCGCGTTGATAAACATCGCCCTCTCTGACAACATCGGCAAAGTGACTGTCCAAAAATTTCAGAATATCAACCCCGACCATAATACCATGTTGGCTGGAATACATCATATTGGTTTTAATCGGCCAGTTACCGAACTCGGCGGCATGATCTTTTTTGGTGCCGAAACTATACACAAACTGCCTGAACTCAAAACCGAAAGTTTCAACGCCGTCAACCAACGCCGCCAGCCGTCCGTCGTTGCTTTGGGAATATTGTGCCGACTTCAAAGCGCTCAACTGCGGCTTATCACCGTTATAAATCGATGCGTTAACCCGGACGTCTTCAACAAATTCATGAAATTTCTGTGCTGCCTCTACACCGTAATGTTTAGCAAAATAATCAGCCAGACCGGCAAACGGCGCCAGCATATTGTCAATGTGCCAGTCATAATAAAACTGCTTGAATTTTTTTCCGCCGACCATAGCAAAATAATCGGCAAAAGCCTCTTTGGTTTGTTCAACATCTGCTTCTATATTATAAGTATTCATCTTTTTCTCTTGATCATTTTCCGTAAATTAAACCCAAAAACTGACTTAAAGCGTGTCGGTACTTTCCCCTCTGAGTACCCACGCTTTAAAAGTATGATTAACGGGTTAAAATACTCAGAGGCTGATCAAGAGAATAATCGCCAACAAAAGAATGGAAATAAGGGAAATCAGGCAGGCAGCAATACCGCTGTTGTTCACAACGGAATTTTCAAACTTCAAATTTTGCCACACGTTAAACATATTTTCCCTTTTGGTCCTAACTTTTTAAGGCTATAAAACTCTTTTTCCCCTGTCAATAATAAATTGAGAAAATATTATTAGCATATGATAGAAATATACTATAATCGCAACATAATCTACATTATAATCAATTGAAAACCAATAGCAAATACATGAACAATACAAATTAAACAAACATTATTTTTTTATATAGATCTTTCTCCTTATTCGCACACTTATCCCTTAGCTGTCGCATTAAGCATTGCCTTTATACCTTATTTGTTATATCGTTTTCTCAGCGCAACAGTCAGGAGAAGTGCATCATGCCGCCGGAAATATCCATTATTATCCCCGTTTACAAAGTCGAAAAATTTTTGCCTCAATGTTTGGACTCTCTAAAAAATCAAACTTTTCAAAATTTTGAGGCAATCTGCGTAGATGACGGTAGTCCGGACAACTGCGGCAAAATCTTGGATGACTATGCCCGATTCGACAACCGCTTTAAAGTCATCCACAAACAAAACGGCGGTCTTTCCAGCGCCCGCAACGCGGCTATTCCACTCATCTCCGCACCCTATACAATGTTCTTAGACAGCGACGATGCTCTCCACAAACAAACTTTTGCGCTTCTCCTCCGCAGCATCAAAGAAACACGCACCGACGTCGTTTGGTTTGATTCCATATCATTCACAGATGACATCCCAGATGATTTTCCTGTTAATATGCCACCTGTCTCAAAGCTCAAAACCTTTACCCTCCCCTTAGATTCTATGCCTTTAAGGGCAATCACTTCTCCCGCCAAAAGGATAAATTGACCGGCATCGTCTGGAACAAATTATACAAAACGTCGATTATCAAAAACACTCTTTTTGAAGAAAATCTATCCCCTGGTGAAGACAATCTTTACACTCTTGCCGTCATGGCGCAAATCAACAGCATCACTCACATCCCCTGTCCGCTCTATTTTTACAGAATAAACGCCAATTCCATTATGCACACCCTGACGCCGGAAAAAATCAACAACTCTCGAAAAAAAGAGCTCGTCGGCTACCTAAAATTACAAAACACCTGCCGCAATATGCCCATTTCCGAGGAAAACCAAAACATCATCAAAAAATATGTAGCGTCTTTTTTCTTAAGATGCATCTTGCGCCACTTTTACAAAGACGCATCAGCCGCTACCGCTGATGATATCAAATTTATCAGAGAGATTTTGACTTCCGAAAAACTTTATTTCGACAAACTGAGTTTCCGATACCGCGTGGAATTATTTTATTACCTCAAAATAAAACCACTATTTTGCAAACACCTCAGAACATAATTTGCTGCCAGTTATGAGCTTACATTCCTGAGTGCTAGTCCTGTCCCCGATACAAAAACCGCCTTCGTCCTTTCGGACAAAGGCGGTTTGAAGTGGCGGAGAGTACAGGATGGCTAAGTACAAAACTGACTTAACGTCAGTTTTGTATCTGTAACATCTCAGAAAATGTTGGTGAGCAAGGAAAGCGACAGCAACCGCGGCGAACCTACATTCCTGAGTGCTAGTCCTGTCTCCAACACAAAAACCGCCTTCGTCCTTTCGGACAAAGGCGGTTTGAAGTGGCGGAGAGTACAGGATGGCTAAGTACAAAACTGACTTAACGTCAGTTTTGTATCTGTAACATCTCAGAAAAT
>CALXTU010000005.1 GCA_944391495.1 uncultured Alphaproteobacteria bacterium
GCTAGTCCTGTCTCCAACACAAAAACCGCCCTTGCTCAAAAGAGCAAAGGCGGTTTAAAGTGGCGGAGAGTACAGGATGGCTAAGTACAAAACTGACTTAACGTCAGTTTTGTATCTGTAACATCTCAGAAAATGTTGGTGAGCAAGGAAAGCGACAGCAACCGCGGCGAACCTACATTCCTGAGTGCTAGTCCTGTCTCCAACACAAAAACCGCCCTTGCTCAAAAGAGCAAAGGCGGTTTAAAGTGGCGGAGAGTACAGGACTCGAACCTGTGCACCGGTATTCCCGGTGACGGATTAGCAATCCGCTGCATTACCACTCTGCCAACTCTCCGTTGTCAGGGCTTATATTTAACTTAACTTTCCCAAAGCGTCAACAATTTTTTTTGCTTTTATTCATGAAAAACCATCGTCAGATAAGTCATCAGAATAAATCCCAGAAAAACGGCCGCCGCCGATTTATTGGTTTCTTTATAACCGTAAGTTTCCGGCAGAATTTCATTCACCACGACAAACAGCAGCGTTCCGCCGGCCAGCGCCATTCCGTAAGGAACAATATTAAAGCTGATGTTCATCAACGCCAGCCCCAAAAGCGCACCCAGCGGCTGCACCAGTCCGATCAAAAAAGCCGTTCCCGCGGCCTTCAGCCGCGAATATCCAGCCCCGACCAACGATATGGCTATTGTCAGCCCTTCGGGAATATTATGCGCGGCAATCCCGATAACCAGCGACAGCGGATTAGCCAGACTTTCGGCACCGTACGCCACACCGACGGCCAGACCTTCCGGCAGTTTGTGCAGCGTAATCGCAATGATAAAGAGCCAGGCTTTACGCAAATCAAAATGCGGTCCGTGATGCCCCATGGCATTATGCTCATGCGGCAGGACAAGGTTTAATATCCAAACCAGTAACACCCCGCCGAACACTGCGGTGACATAAGACAAAGCCTCTGCGTAAATATCATTACCCTGCCCGATAATATCTTCCATAGACGGCACCAAAAGCGAGAAAAACGATGCCGCCAGCATTACGCCGGCCGCCAAATTCAAAAACTGATTGATTTCCGCCTTCAGATAACGTTTTTTCAAAAAAATACACAATCCGCCGATACCGGTTACCAACCCGGCGCCCAGCGCTGCCAAAAATCCCTGCATAAATACCTGCGAGCCCATTTTTTAATCCTATCTGTCAAACAATTTTGCAATATCGCTCATCTTTAATTCAACATACGTCGGCCGACCGTGGTTACATTGTCCCGAATGCGGCGTCCGCTCCATATCGCGCAGCAGCCGGTTCATCTCCTCAATATTCAGCCGCCGTCCGGCTCTGACCGACCCGTGGCAGGCGATTGTAGCACAGATCAGATGCAATTTCTCTTTCAACTCAAATCCGCTGCCCCATTCGGCCATCTGTTCGGCCAGATCTTTAACCAGTTCCTGAACATCGGGCTCTCCCAAAAGAGCCGGAATTTCCCGCACGATAACGGCCGAAGTCCCGAACTCCTCAATCTCCAACCCCAGTTTTGACAATTCCGGCGCCGCCTCCAAAATCCGGTTCTTTTCGGCTGCTGGCAACTCAACGATTTCGGGAATCAGCAGCATCTGCGACGCCGGCCGGTGTTCGTCCAATCCGGCTTTCAGCTTTTCCATCACAATCCGCTCATGCGCCGCATGCTGGTCGACAATAATCAGGCTGTCCGGCGTCTGCGATATAATATAAGTATCGTTAAACTGCGCCCGTGCCAATCCCAGCGGCCCGGCCTCATCAATGTTTTTCGGCTCCGGAACCGGCTCACTCTTAAACGAAAATTTATGCTCTAATTCCGGCAAATCAACCTGCCGGCTGCCGTAGCCGCCCAAATTAACGCTTTGATAATGCCCGAGTTTAATCGGCTGTGGCGCAAAATCCGGTTCCTTAAGCTGTGCCGGCTGCATATTTTCCGGTATGGCAATACGGCTCAAATCCAGCGTGTTGGAAGTCTTTCCCGAAGCTCTGGATAAGGCATTGCGGATTGCCGAAACCAAAAGACCGCGCACCAGATTATTATCATAGAAACGCACTTCAGCTTTGGCCGGATGCACGTTCACGTCAACATCTTCCGGCGGCAGATCAAAAAACAACGCGCACAAAGGATACCGCCCCGCAGCCAAAACATCTTGATACGCACCGCGGATAGCTCCGAGCAGCAGTTTATCCCTCACCGGCCGGTTATTGACAAACAAAAACTGCGACAGCGAATTGGCTTTGTTCAGCGTCGGCAGCGATACATAACCGCTGATACGCAGGTTTTCGCGCGCCGCATCAATCAGAATGGCGTTTTCTTTAAATTCCCGCCCCATAACGGCCGCCAGACGCTCAATCCGCGCTTCAAACAAATCACCTTCCGCCGCCGGATAATAAAACTTCTTGCGCCCGTCGACGTACAACGCAAACCCCGTTTCCGGATTAGCCAGGGCAATCCGTTGCAAAACATCACTGCAATTAGCCGCCTCGGCCGCCGCCGTTTTCAAAAACTTAAGCCGCGCCGGCGCCGCGTAAAACAAATCCTTTACGTCAATCCGCGTCCCCTGGGTATAAGCGGCCGGCGTCACTTCGGACTTTTCGCCGCCGTTGACTTCAATCTTCCAGCCGTTGTCATCGTCTGCCCGGCGGGTGGTTATGGTCATTCGCGATACCGATCCGATTGACGGCAGTGCCTCCCCGCGAAACCCGAAGTAGCAGATATTGAACAAATTGTCGTCCGGAAGTTTTGACGTTGCGTGACGCTCCACCGCCAGAGCAAGCTCTTCCGCTGACATACCGCTGCCGTTGTCCGTAACGGTTATTTGCGTTTTTCCGCCTTCGTTCAAATAAACCTCAACCATGGTCGCCCCGGCGTCAAGCGCGTTTTCGACCAATTCTTTGACAACCGACGCCGGTCTTTCGACCACCTCGCCGGCGGCAATTTGGTTAACCAGATTTGAAGGCAGAACGCGGATTGCCATTATTTTCTCAAACCTCTGATAAATGAAATCAACGCCTTGGTTGAGGCGTCATGCCGGACGCTTTCGTGGTTACCCTGCAATTCCGGCAAAATCCGCAACGCCATCTGCTTGCCGAGTTCAACGCCCATCTGGTCAAATGAATCGATATTCCAGATAACGCCTTCGACAAAGGTTTTGTGTTCGTACATGGCCACCAGCATTCCCAGAGTATGCGGATCAATCTTTTTGAAGACGATCATATTCGACGGTCTGTTTCCCTTAAAACTCTTATATTTTTTCAGCCTGGCGACTTCTTCTTTTGATTTGCCGGCGGCTTTCAGCTCGGCAGCCGCTTCCTGAACGGTTTTTCCTTTCATCAGCGCCTCGCTTTGCGCCAATACGTTGGCCAGCAAAATTTCATGATGTTCGCCGATTTCATTGTGCGAAATGGCCGGTATGATAAAATCGCAGGGCACCGCGGACGTTCCCTGATGAATCATCTGGAAGAACGAATGCTGGACATCGGTTCCCGCACCGCCGAAAACCACCGGCGATGTCTGATATTTGACAAACTTGTCATCCAGACTGACAAACTTACCGTTGCTTTCCATCACCAGCTGCTGCAGATATGCCGGCAGATAACGCAGATACTGGTCATACGGCACCACCGCATGATTGCGTATGCCGAAGAAATTATTGTACCATATGCTCAAAAGCGCCAAGACCATCGGAATATTTTTGGCCGGCTCGGCGGTTCTGAAATGCTGGTCCATTTCATACGCCCCGTTAAGCATTTTTTCAAAGTTTTCATAACCGACGGCAATCGCCACAATCAGCCCGATTGCCGACCACATTGAATAACGTCCGCCGACAAAATCCCAGAATTCAAACATATTTTCCGGATTAATACCAAACTTGGCCACTTCTTCCGTATTGGTCGAAACCGCCACAAAATGTTTGGCCACCGCCGGTTCGCCCAGAGCATCGACCAGCCAGCGGCGGCAGGTGCGTGCATTGGTCAGCGTTTCAATGGTGGTAAAGGTTTTGGAGCAAACGATAAACAATGTCGTTTCCGGATCAACTTTGTTCAAAACCTCGGCACAGGCCGTTCCGTCAATATTGGATATAAAATAACATTTGATATCCTTGGCCCAGTATTTTTTCAAAGCTTCCGTCGCCATTTTCGGCCCCAGATCGGAGCCGCCGATACCGATATTGACAATGTTTGTCAACCTCTTTCCTGTCTGGCCGGTAAATTCTCCCAGCCGCACCGCATCGGAAAAATCCTTAATCTTACCCAACACACGGTTGATTTCCGGCATAACGTCTTTACCGTCGACATAAATCGGCTTGTTGGCGCGATTGCGCAACGCAATATGCAAAACGGCGCGTTTTTCCGTAATATTGATTTTATCGCCGGCAAACATCTGTTCAATCCGCTTTGCCACACCGGCCTCTTTGGCCAAACGCAGCAACGCCGCAAACACCTTGTCATCAATCCGGTTTTTGGAAAAATCAACCAGCATATTGCCCAGACTGATACTGTATTTTTCGGCGCGCTGCGGATCTTTGTCAAACATACTGCGCATCTCGGTCTTGCGCATTCTTTTAGCCTGATGTTCCAGCCTTTTCCAAGCAAAACTTTTATTAATCTCTCTCTTCAACCCAAACATTACTCATCTTCTCCTTCTTTACCAAAAAACCCTATACCGGCCTGCAGCAGATTATTGTTAAAATATTGTTTTGCTGCCCGGTTAAGCTGTTCTGCCGTTACCCCTTCGACATATCCGTTGCGTTTTTGCAGAAAATCCAGTCCCAAATCATATTTCTGCATATAAGCAAGCATATCCGATATCCCGGCGATTGATGCAAACCTGAGATTATACGAGGCCGTCAGATAGTCTTTGGCCGCCCGCAACTCCTCTTCCGTAAATCCCGTTTCACCGGCTTTTTGCCATTCCTGCAGGAACAACTCCTTAGCTCTGGCAAATTTTTCCGGCGTGGCCGCAAAACCGGCAACCAGCAGATTGGCCTGATCATTCAGCGTCAACGCCGAATAACCGCCGTAAGTCAGTCCCTCTTTTTCTCTTATCCGTTGATTCAAGCGTGAATTCAGCCCGGCGCCGCCGAACAGATAATTGGCAATGTACAACGGATAAAAATCCTCGCATTGCCGACATGTTCCCGCTGCCGCAAACGCCGCAATATTTTGCCCGCCCCCGCGACGGATATTAAGAACGGATTGTTGCCAATCAATATCTGGTGTCTCAAGAGGTTCAACCTCGGCTTTTTCCGAAAGATCGCCGAAAATCAGTCCGGCCAGCTCCGCCGCCTCTTTACCGGTCAAATCGCCGGCTATACCGATATATAAATTATTCCGCCCGAATTTACGGCCGGCAAAATCCTGCAAATCGGAGCGCCGCAATGCCGCAACCGTTTCGGGCGTACCCAGAGGATTGCGCCCGTACGGATGAGCTCCGTAAATTTTCCGGTTAAAAGCCAGAGCCAATTCTTTCTCCGGATTTTCTTTTTCCGTTTCCAAAACTTTCAAAATCTGGTCTTTGGCGCTTACCAGATATTTTTCTTCAAATCTCGGACGGCTCAAAATCAGTTTCAGCCACCCGGCAGCTTCCGGCAGACTGGATTTCGGCGCGGTCATCTGCCCGCTGAACACATCTTTGTCCGCGCCGAATTCAAGTTTAATGCCCCGCATGGCCATCTCTTCCCGCAACACTTCGGCACTGTATTTCCCGGCGCCGTCTTTTAACGATGCTGCTGCCAGCATGGCCAAACCTTGTTTGTCCTGCGGATCATAAGCCGTTCCGGCGTGGTCAAAAATAAAACTGACCGCCACCAGCGGATTGGTATTTTCCTGCATAAAATAAAACGTCAATCCCTTTTCGGGAACGGCTATTTCTTCAACACGTCCCTGAAACCCGCGATTCTTAAATTCCGAGTTCTCAACCAGCGGCTGCAGCGGAAAATCATTGCCGTAACCGTAAATCAGCCAGACAAGTGCCGCCAGCACGGCCGAAACAACCCAGTAAGACCCTCTTTTATTCTTCAGATATGCCGGACGCTTACCCATTATTTTTCTCCTCCGGATACAAAATACCGGTAACCTGCGGTGCCTGCCGCCAAAGTTCTTCGGCTGCCTTTTTTACCTCTTCGGCCGAAACCTGCTCTATTCCGGCGGCATAGTTGCGCAAAACATCAAGACTTGTTCCCGTTGCCGCCATATATCCGGCCAACTGAGCCAATGATTCCGGATTATCTTTCAAATAAACCAAATCCGCAAGCATCTTGCGTTTAACCCGTTCGAGTTTTTCTTCGTCCAAATCCTCAAGCGCTTTCCGCCAGGCACGGTCTACAGCCTCAACAAACGCATCATCGGGCAGCCCCGCCGGCACCACACTCAGACTGAACGTCCCGTAACTGCGCGCCAGCCCGTTATAACCGGCATTAACCGCCAGCGCTTTTTTACGCCGCAACACCAATTCCTGATACAACGGTGCATTTTCATCACCGGCCAGATATTCGGCCAAAACTTCCAAAACATAGGCCTCTTCCGGTTTTATCGCAAACGAAGAAACCGCAAACAGCTTAACCAGCCGCCCCAGACGCACCTCCGGCAAACTCATCTCGACTTTTGCCTTATAAAACGGCGGCAATTCGGCAAATTCGGCTGATTTTATTTGTGAAGGCCGTAAATGACCGTAATATTTTTGCGCCAACCGCCGTGCCGCCGCTTTGTCGATATCGCCGGACAATACCAGCACCGCGTTATTCGGCGCATAATAAGTACGATAAAAGTCAACGGCATCTTGCCGCTCCAACGCCGTTATTTCCCGGTCATAACCGGTAACCGGCCGACCGTAGGGATGCTCCTGCCACAAAGTGCCGTTAAGTGTTTCGTAAAAACGCGCCGCCGGATTATTGTCAACCCGCTGCTTGCGCTCCTGAAACACGATATCCCGCTCCGTGGCAAAATCTTTCTCGCTGATTTCCAGTCCCTGCATCCGGTCCGCTTCCAAAAACATTGCCAGTTCCAGCCGGCTGATATCCAAAAACTGATGATACGCCGTCACGTCCTGCGACGTAAAAGCATTGCTTTCGGCGCCGTTTTCTTCCAACACGCGGTTAAGTTTCTGCCCTCTGACCTTCGCCGTTCCGCGAAACATCAAATGTTCCAGCAGATGAGCAATGCCGCCCTTACCCGGCGCTTCATCAACCGCTCCGGCTTTATAAAACAACATCTGTTTGATAATCGGCGCTTTATGGTTTTCAATAACAACAACCTGCAAACCGTTATCCAGAAAGAATTCTTCTGTCTTAAAAGTTTCGGCCTGTGTCTCAAGAGGCAGACACAGGCTCAAAACGGCAAATAGACAATACCAGCGTTTCATCATCAAAACCGGTTACCTTTCATCGGCCGGATTATCGTTAAGCACGGTCGGCCGCTGATGAAACTCCGGCGGCAGCGACAACGGCGCCCTCTCCTCAACCAATTGCTCGTTAGGCGCTTTTTTGGCAATTCCCAATTTTTCTTTGGTAATGCCGGAACAAGCCGCCAAACCGGCAATCAGGCAAATCATCAGCAATATTCTCATTTTTCTTTCTCCTTCCTAATCTTGGCAACAACGGCCTCCGCAATGATAATGGCCGCCCCGATGCAAATAAAACTGTCCGCGGCATTAAACGCCGGCCAGTGATGATCGCCAATATGCACGTCCAAAAAGTCAAACACCGCGCCAAAGCGGATACGGTCAATCACATTACCGACGGCGCCGCCCATAATCATACCCAGCGCCGCTTGAATAACCCGGCTGTTTTCCTTTCTGAGCCAGAAAAACAGCATAATGACGATAACCACCGCCAGTCCCGACAACAGCCAAGCCCCCATATTGCCGTAATCGTTCAGCATGGAAAAACTCACTCCCGTATTCCAGGCCCGAACAAGGTTAAAATAATCTCCGAACGGAATATAAGCACTGACACCCAAAAAGCTCAGTACCCAATACTTGGTAATCTGATCAAGAATAATAACCGCTGCCGCGGCCGCCAACCCCAACCACATTCGCAAACAACCTTTTCTGTTTATGGTAACCGGACTTAAGCTTACGCTAAAAAACACATGAGCTCAAGTCTGGCAAAAAGATACGCACAAAAAAAGGTATGTATCCTCAAAACATCTTTTTTTTGCGGAAGAACAAGATAACCAATATCGTCAACAATGCCGAAACGGCGACCACATACAAAAATCCGAATCTGCTGTCGCTCAACGGCAAACCGACATTCATTCCCCAAAAACTTGCCAGCATCGTCGGAATGGAAAGGATAATCGTAATCGCCGCCAGGAATTTCATAACCTGGTTGACATTGTTGTTGATAACCGAGGCAAATCCGTCCATCATGCTTTCCAAAATCGTCCGGTGCATATCCACCATCTCAATCGCCTGCTTGTTTTCAATCATAATATCTTCCAGAAAATCAATATCATCTTCCGAAAAATTAATCGGCGGCGTGATATTTTTGGCGCGCACCGTCCGCAGCAGCTTTTGCAAAACCAGCTGATTATCCTTCAGCGCCGTCGTAAAATAAACCAGCGATTTCTGAATTTCCATCAACTGGAACAATTCCTTATTGCTGGTGGTGTTGCGCAGATTATATTCAATGGAATCCGTCTTCCGGTTGATAATTTTGAGATACCGCAAAAAGAACTGCGTTGATTTATACAAAATACTCAGCATCAGGTCGGTACGATTGCGGGTATCGAAAGTATCCGCCGTCGCCTTGGTAAAAGAACCGATAATCCGATTCTCCCGCGGACACAGCGTGACAAAATTTTTCGGCGTAAACACCATAGAACACGGCACGGTGTCAAACTGTCCGTCATCATCTAAAAGCGGCAGATTGACAATGACCATAAAATTCTGCCCCTCATGCTCAATACGCGACCTTTCGTCAATATCCAGCGAGCTCTTCAGGGCATCAACGTCCCAGTTAATCCAGCCGGCGACTTTTTCCAACTCTTCGCCGCTGGGATTGATCATATTAATCCAGGATCCGGGGTAAAGCTTGTTTTTCTTGAGCTTAATGAGTTTTTTCTGAGCATCTGTTTTACAAACCTTAAACATAGCCGTCCTCCCTCTTTTAACATCAAGAAAACCAAAAAATTAAATCAAAGGCAACTCCGTTGAACATAAAAAAAGCTTTATCTGGTGCCGATTTCCTTGCAAAATCCCTTAAGGGCTTTTGTTTGGTGCGGCCAAGAAGACTTGAACTTCCACGGGCTTAGCCCATAACGACCTCAACGTTACGCGTCTACCAATTCCGCCATGGCCGCTTTACAAAACCATTAAAGCTGTCCCTAGAGATAAAGCACAAATCAAAATTAATCAAGCTTTTTTTGCTTATATGAAAAAAATTTTTAATTCTTATGAAAAAACAAGAGCGCTGCTTAAATTATTAATTACAGAAAAAAGCCCCCTGTTTTAAAGGGGGCTTTCTTGCGAATGAAGCATTCACTAATGTACCGTTACAGGACCTGATGTAGAAGTGCACGCCATGCATAAAGTGGCACCAAAAGAATTAGTGCACTCTTCTTTGGTTCCGCAGCGGTAGCAGGCGCCGTCGCTGCCTGTAACACCGGTTGATTTCATGCCATATTTGCAGGCGGCGGGAGGGCAAGCGGCGGCTGTGAAATATCCAGCGTTTATTGTAGCACAGGTTTTTTTGCTTGGTGTTGGATCTGCAACAGAGGGTCTTTCTGTACATTTACAGTATTGTTTCTTTATGGTTGTTACGCCACACATCATTTTAACTGTATTACCAGTACACCTCAGAAGGGCTTTGCAATCTATGTATCCATCATCAATGCACTCCCGTGCTTCGGCGCTGAAAGTACACTTATGATATGAATCGTTATACGGACAAGGTGTTTCTTCATATCCGGTTCCGCAACTTTTGGTGCTGGAATATCCGGCCTGTTTGCATTTGTAGATGCTTGAATTACAATATACGGCGTTTGTATCAAAGGGGCAATGCAGCATGGTTTCGCCGCTGCAATCGGCCTTCGTCATGACATAGCCCAACTCACTGCAAGTGGGTGGCACCGCGCAGTCAATGGCAGCTAAAGCTGACCCGCCCAATCCGATTAACGCCGCCCCGGCCATTAATAAATATTTCCTCATCGCTTTTCTCCTTTTCTCTGCTGCAGCAAAACGTTCCTTTTTTTGCCGCCATTAAATATAGTATATCAGACATTGGTTAAAAAAGCAATAATTTCGTTTTTACAAATCTTTATCAAAATCTGCTCCGCTTCTTTGAATTAATGCAGCAAAACGTTCGTTTTTTTGCACTGCCGCTACCCGGAAACAAAAAGGAGTTTGTCAGATGAAAAAACTTATTTTATCCTGCAGCTTATTAGCTTTAACCATGCCGGCCTACGCTGCCTTGGATTGTGATGTACTGCCGACTTGTGAAAAACTCGGCTATGCTTATTCCGAAGAAAATTGCGAGGGACAACCGACGCTTAAATGTCCGTTTGACGATACGATGTTATATTGCCCCGAACCAATCAGTCCTGCCGAAAAATGCCTGGCTGAGGGATATTTCAAAGGGGTTTTATGTATTATCAGTCTAGGTCAACTCGAAGAATCTTGTCCGTATGATGACGACTATGGCAAATGTGTTCAATACAGCTGCTCTGAAATCAACCGCTCATATTTTTCCGGTTATGAATGTTCATGTACATACGGTGCCTTATCCACCGGAATAACCGGTTCGGACGGCACATGCTATCGATGCGGTACCAAAACAGAATGTAAGGTTGAGGATGATAATCCAAATGACAATCAACTCCCCCTCTCGCCATGTCGCATGTGTAAATTCTGAATTTTCACCACACTGTAAAAAAATGCTGCTTGTACAAGCAGCATTTTTTCAGATTAATTTTCCAGACCAAGCAGGCGGTATTTTACCCGGACGTCCATTGTCCTGGCATAGGCATTAATCAATGCGGCGGCTGCATTTTGCTCAAGGTCTTTGCGCATATGTGTATTGGCCGCTTCCAACTGCTGCGGGTTGTCTTCGGCATCATGATTGATCACCCGGAGAGGCGAAACAATGGTGGTGATGCCGCCGGAAGACAAAACGGCATAGCCGCCGGTTGCGGTCTGAAACGCCTCAACCGCCTGCGCCGAATTCAGTTTGGCAAAGGTTTCGCCTTTTTTCAGCGGCGGCGTGGTCTTCAGACGCAGATTGAAGCGTTTGGCGATGTCGGCCAGATTTTCGCCGCTGTCCAGATCGGCAACAACGTCATTGACGATTTCCTGTGCAATGGCCGATTTTTCGTTCTCGGTCCAGATTTTGATGATTTCCGGTTTGACTTCGTCAATATTTTTGAGCCGGGCATCTTCAATTCTGTCAACCGCGGCCAAGACGAATCCGTTTTCGGTCTCAATGGTCTGCGATACCTCATTTTCGTTATAAGAAAAAGCCGTATCCAGAAAATCGGCCGAAGTAACCAGATCAGCATAGGTCTTGTTGTTGAGAGAAGTGTAGCTTCCGTCTTCTTTCAGACCTTTGACCGAAAGAATTTTGGCGTCATATTCCTTGGCAATGGTTTTCAGATCAGCGCCGGCGCCGATTTTATCCTCAATGACGGTCATGATTTCCAAAGCCTCATCATAAGCGCGCTCCTGACGCAGCAGGCTGATAATTTTATCTTTAACCGCGGCCAAAGAAGTTTCCTTTTTCGGCGTAACGGCAATAACTTTAAGAATATGCCAGCCGAATTCGGAGTTCAACGGACCGACGACATCGTTTAATTTGGCGTCAAATACCTCGGTTGCCAGTTCCGGCAACAGCGAATCGGCCGTAACTTCTCCTAAAGCCGTCGTTTCTTTATCCTGGCCGGCTTTATCGGCGGCAACCTGATAAAAATCGCTGCCGCTTTGCAGAAGTTTGTATGCCGCTTCAGCCTCTGCCTCGTTATCAAACACCATTTGCAGGACTTCGCGTTTTTCCGGAATGACATAATCGGCAATGTTGTCCTGATAGAAAGCCTTGATTTCGTCATCTGAAGGCGTGATGTTGCGAGTCAGATCGGCTATTTTGAGTTCAATGAACGAAACATCGCGCTTTTCGGCCTCTTCAAACTGCGGGGCAAAGTCCTCGTAATATTGCTCAATTTCTTCGTCGGAAATATCGCGGTCTATTTTGAGGCTGGCCGGATTGACGGAGATGTAGTCAAAAATCTTCTGCTGATTTTCAATCCGGGTGATGTAGCGGTTCATAAACTGCGGGAAAATGATGCCTTCAACCGGCGATGAAACCAGGTGGCGGCTTAAAATGCTCTGACGGAGATCATTGATATATTCCTGCTCGCTCATATCAAAGTATGACAGCTGCCGGCGCAAAAGTTCCGGGCTGAAACGGCCGGAAGCGTCCATAAATTCGGGCTGGGAGGAAATAATCTGCTGGATAAGCTCGTCGGAAATGCTGACGTTTTCTTTTTGTGCCTCACGGGCAATAATCATATCGGTCAGGTTTTGTTTGACCAGTCCGGCCAAAATATCTTTGCGCATTTCGTCGTCAACGGTTACGGCATCGCCGAACATGTTTTGGGTTTTGCGGATATTTTCCTGCAGTTTGACGTTCATTTCGTCCTGCAGTATTTCCATATTGTCTACCTTGATGACGGCGCGGTTCTTGCCGGCAGAGCTGACATAGCCGGAAATTCCGAACAGCGACATAAAGCTTAAGGCCGTCAGTGCCAAAATGGCTTTGGTGAGCCATGAATTTTGGTATTTTCTGATTTTGCTGATCATTTTATTCTTATCCCTAAATGCAAAAATACTTATAATTGCTGCTGATTATAATCATTTTATTATTTTATACAACTACTCAAATATTGGTGTTGAAAAGTTTTTCCGACTATGCTAGAAAAAGGATAATTTGTAACGTCCAAATACGGAAGGATTTTGAAAATGGCTCGAAAAATGATGATTGCCGGAAACTGGAAAATGAACGGATTGTCCGCAGACGGCGCCGCTTTGGCCAAGGATGTTGCCTTGGCGGTTAAGGCCAAAAAAAGAACTTGCGAATTTGTGGTTTGTCCGCCGTTTACAATTCTGGCGGTTGTTAAAAAAGCTTTGCGCGGCGCCAAGGTTGCTTTGGGCGCGCAGGACTGCCATTTTGACGAAAAAGGCGCTCATACCGGTGATATCAGTCCGCTGATGCTGACGGACGCAGGGTGTTCTTATGTTATTTTGGGACATTCGGAACGCCGTGCCGACCACGGCGAAAGCAATGCTCTGATCTGCCGCAAAGCCGAGGCGGCGCATAAGGCCGGTTTGAAAACGATTATCTGCATCGGCGAAACGCTGGGGCAGCGCGAGGCCGGCGAAACGATTGACGTTTGCTCCAAACAGATTCTCGGTTCGGTTCCGGACAGCGCGACGGCGGCCGACACGGTGATTGCTTATGAGCCGGTCTGGGCCATCGGCACCGGAAAGACGCCGACGGCACAAGATGTTGAAGACGTCCATATGGCGGTGCGTAAAGTTTTGGCTAAAAAGCTCGGCAAAGCCCAGGCCAATAAAATGCGCATTTTGTACGGCGGATCGGTAAAACCGGGCAACGCCAAAGAGCTGCTCGGACTGCCGGATGTTGACGGCGCGCTGGTCGGCGGTGCCAGTCTGAAGGCGGCTGATTTTATGGCAATTGCCGATAATGCCGGCTGCTAAAATATGGATTTTTGAGAAAAGGAAGAAAAAATGGGAACAGTTTTATTGGTTATTCACCTGCTGGTATGTATTTTGCTGGTGGCCTGTATTTTGATGCAGCGCTCGACCGGCGGCGCGCTTGACGGTTTGGGCGGCGGCTCCGGCGCTTCAAACTTTTTGAGCGTACGCGGCACCGGAAACCTTTTGACCCGGACAACGGCGATATTGGCAACGTTGTTGTTTGTCACCAGTATTTCGTTGGCATTGTATTACCGTGGTGAGGCCAAACCCCGGGAATCGCTGATTGACAAGGCGGCGGCCGAACAAACGGTTCCGGCGGCTCCGGCAGCGGAAACACCGGAAGTTCCGACGGCGGAAAAATAAATGTTGCGGAAGCTGAAATGATACGGAGGCATCTTCTCAAAAAAGGGAAGGTGCCTCCATCACTTTTACAAATCATGGGATAAGGGATAACAAAATGTCTGAAAATACAAAATTCGTTTTTATAACCGGCGGCGTAGTTTCTTCATTGGGCAAAGGACTGGCCTCTGCCTCGCTGGCGTCTATTTTGCAGGCGCGCGGTTTTAAGGTCAGGATGCGCAAGCTTGATCCGTATCTGAACGTTGATCCGGGAACCATGAGCCCGTATCAGCACGGCGAAGTTTTTGTTACCGACGACGGCGCGGAAACGGATTTGGACCTCGGGCATTACGAGCGGTTTTCCGGTGTACCGTGCCATAAGACCGACAGCGTTACCACCGGCAAAATCTATCAGCGGGTGATTGACAAAGAACGCCATGGTGATTATCTGGGCGCGACGATACAGGTTATTCCCCATGTGACCAACGAGATTAAGAATTTTATTTTGTCGGATATCAGCGACGAGGATTTTGTGTTGTGCGAGATCGGCGGCACGGTCGGCGATATTGAAGGACAGCCCTATCTGGAAGCTATTCGGCAGGTGGCTTATGAACTGGGGCGCGAACGCTCAATGTTTATTCATGTGACGCTGCTGCCGTATATTCCGACGGCCGGCGAGCTTAAAACCAAGCCGACCCAGCACTCGGTTAAGAAACTGCAGGAATACGGAATTCAGCCGGATATGCTTTTGTGTCGTTCGCAGATGCCCATTCCGCAGAATGAAAAACGCAAGATAGCACTGTTTTGCAATATTCGCGAAGAAAACGTCATTACGGCGCTGGACGTCAGCAGTATTTATCAGGTGCCGATTGCTTATTCGCGCGAGGGAATGGACAAAGGCGTCTGCCGGCATTTCGGCATTGCCTGCGACAATGACGCCGATTTGAGCAAATGGGAAGATATTTTGGAAAAAATCCGCCATCCGGAAGGAGAGGTCAGAATCGCGGTGGTCGGCAAATATACTAAACTTCTGGAGGCCTATAAGTCTTTGAACGAGGCTTTGACGCACGGCGGTATTGCCAACAAATATAAAGTTAAAATCAAATGGGTTGATTCCGAGCTTTTGGAAACGGAAGGCGCCGATGAATATTTGAACGACATAAGCGGTATTCTGGTTCCGGGAGGCTTCGGCCAGCGCGGTACGGAGGGAAAAATTGCGGCAATCCGTTATGCTAGAGAGCATAAAATTCCGTTTTTGGGCATTTGCCTCGGTATGCAGATGGCTGTGATTGAAACCATGCGCAATGTGGCGGGTATCAAAAATGCCGGCACAACAGAATTTGATCCGGACTGCGAGCCGGTTATCGGTCTGATGACCGAATGGGATAAGGAAGGTGCCAAAGAAATCCGCCACAAAGACGGGGATTTGGGCGGGACAATGCGGCTCGGTGCTTATGAATGTGTGCTGGTGCCGAATTCTCTGACCGCCAAAATTTACGGCAAAGAGAGAATATCCGAACGTCATCGCCACAGATACGAACTGAATATGAGGTATGAAGAAACGCTGCGGCGTTCGGGTATGGATATCGTCGGTAAATCGCCGGACGGAAAATTGCCGGAGATTGTTGAAATCAAAGATCATCCGTGGTTTATCGGCGTGCAGTTTCATCCAGAGCTGAAGTCGCGTCCGTTTGATCCGGCGCCGTTATTTGTTTCTTTTGTTAAAGCAGCTATTGACAAAAGCCGGTTGATTTAATACATAGGTTACAACTAATATTTAATATAAGCAAAGAAAGAACCGATGAAAAAGTTATTTGCCTGCACGTTTGCATTGTGGCTGACGGCCGGGACGGCCGCTGCCGGCTGGCTTGAAGACTGGGGCAGACAAACCTGGGAAGAAGCCAAATATGTGTGGCGCTCCGATCATTATGATATGTATGTGCCGCTGTATGCCTGGCACAACCGGCTGGCGTATGATGACGAGCATATTGCCAAATATAATGAAAATGCATTCGGCTTCGGGCTGGGCAAATCGGTTTATGACGAGGCCGGCAACTGGTACGGGTTGTATGCCTTTGCGTTTAAGGATTCCAATTATGAGCTGGAAACGGTGGCCGGTTTTGCGTATCAGAAAAACTGGAGTCTGGATCCGGACGGCAACTGGAAAGCGGGAATCGGCTACACCATCGGCATGACCCAGCGTGAGGAATATGCCTATATTCCGATACCGATGCCGCTGCCGATTGCCGGAATCGAATATAAGCGTCTGGCACTGCAGACGGCATATGTGCCGGGGCTGAAGAATTTCGGCAATGTGATGCTTTTTTGGCTGAGATTTAATCTGGATTAAAAAATGCTGCTTGTACAAGCAGCATTTTTTGTAACAAGAAAACTACCGGCTAGGCCGGTGGGTCCCTTTTTCTTTGCCGATTATCCGATATCAGATACCGAACCGCAACTGCCGCAACTGCCGCAGCCGTTACAAATAAGCCGGCTGCCGCATATATCACAACGCGGCTTAAAAAACGGCCGATATAGATTTTCGCCGAACAATTCCGTCTGTCCGGTTTTTGTCAATTTAAAATCAATCCGGCGCCCCCGGTGCTGCAAACCGGAGCGATATGCCTGCTCGCTTTGCAGGCGTTTATCCGGCAGACGGTATGTCTTGCCATCTTTGACAAACACCGTTCCCGTTTCAATAAAGGCAAACGTTACATCAGCCGCCCGGCATTCGTCATAAAGCTTCTTCACCCATTCATATCGGAGCGGTCTGGCGCCGTCATAATTCTCGCCGCCGGCAATCACCTGCTCTATTTGTCCGGCCGACAGATACGCCGCAATACTGACCGGCCCGATAAACGGCGCCGCCATAATTCCTTTGTGTTTAAAAGGCAACTCAAGCAGCAGCGGGATTCTCTCATCCGCCATCTGCTGATTTTCGCAGGTAACGTTAAAGAAAATATTTTCCCAGCCGTCGTTCCAACCCTCCGGCAGACACTGCCGCACCCTTTCCGGCCGTTTGGTCAAAAGATAAAAAACCACGTCCGGCCGGCGGCGCATGATATCCCAGGCCTCATTGCGCCATTTGTCAGCCTCCTCCAAAAAGAAGTCCGACGTCATACACACCCTGATCTGCTCGCCGCTTTTAATTTTATAGGCGCCGTTTTTGTTCTTATGCAGCGGATAATCAAAATTATTTTTAACCTTAAAAACAACAGACCCGTCCATATGGCGCTGCCTGTCCAAAAAATACATATAGCAATGGCGGCAGCCTTCGCTTTTTTTGACGCATCCGTGCCAGGGATTCCAAATATCATGCATTCTTCAACTCTGCCGTGGTTTTACCGATATACAAACGCTAAAAAACCGGCGCGGAATCCGTCACAATACGTTTTTCCGAGCCGGCAGGTAATCGCGCAAATTTTTCGCTTAAAGTCTCAGGCGATAATATTCGGCATAATTCTGGCTTCAACTGCCTTAATTTTCTGTTTGACTCCTGATTTAAGGCTGTTAAGCTGTTTTGCCTGAAAGAAATCGATCGTCCGGTTGTTCTTTACCAGATGCCGGATATCCGAACGCACCCGGCGTTCCTCCAGTTTCAGCTCACAAAGCTGCTGCAGCAGACGGGTATTCGGGTTTTGATTTAACATTAAATTAACGTCCTTTCGATAAAAAATCTTATTAAATCACATTTTTTTCTGGAAAATATTTCTTAAATCTGTATTAGTATACACCAAAACAATTTAATTTGCAACCTTAAAAGGGAGTCTTGATAGAATGGAAAAAATTAAAAGAATAGGAATTCTGACCTCTGGCGGCGATTGTGCCGGTTTAAATGCCGTGATCAGCGCGGTTGTTGCCGCTGCCGGCAAAAAAGGCTGGGAAGTTTACGGCATTCACGACGGCACCGAAGGCATTACCGAAAAACCGCACCGTTATGAAGTTTTAACCGTCAAAAATTTCAGCGACTCCCCCTGGCCCAGACTCAGCGGTTCATACCTCGGTTCCCTCAACAAAGGAATGCGCGTCGAATCCCTGGAGGAAGTTTCCAAACGCTTTGCTATCGGCGTTAAAGAACTTGGCCTGGACGCGATTGTGGTTGTCGGCGGCGACGGCAGCATGAACATCGTATCCAATATGTGCAAAGGCTCACTGGTCAAAATTATCGGTATTCCCAAAACCATTGACAACGATACGCCGATTACCGAATTTTCCGTCGGTTTCCAGACCGCCGTTCAGTTTTGCACCACGGCCATCGACAGCATTGAGCTGACTGCCCGTTCGCACAACCGCGCCATGATTGTCGAGGTTATGGGACGCGATGCCGGGCATCTGGCGCTTCACTCTGCTCTGGCCGGCAATGCCGATGTCTGCCTCATTCCCGAAATTCCCTACACTTTGGACGGTATTATCAATAAACTGAAAGAAATTAAGGCTCGTGGCCGCAATCACGCCGTTATCGTCGTCTCGGAAGGCTTAAAAACCGAAACCGGTGCTGCCGTAACCAGCAGCAAAAATATGGTCGGCGAAATGATTTATGGCGGCATCGGCCAGTATTTGTGCGGTGAAATCAGCCGGCGCTATAACGAATTCCAATTCCGGGTCACCACCCTCGGCCACTTGCAGCGTTCGGGCGTTCCGGTTGCGTTTGACCGCCTGTTGGCTTCGCTTTTCGGCGCCAAGGCGGTAGACCTTTTGGCCAACGGCGAAGACAACAAAATGGTTGTCTGGAAAAACGGCGAAGTAACCGCCGTCAACCTGCCCGAGGTTGTCAAAGCCGGTACCACTTTGGTTGACACCAAAGGAAAATATGTCAAGACAGCTAAGGATCTCGGCATTTACATCGGTGAAATCTGATACAACCGGAATTTTTTGCTTACTTTTCCCCCTGTCCTAAAGGATAGGGGGTTTCTTTTTTACCTTCGGTTGAAAGCCCGCAGACAATGCTTACGTATTAGAACAGCTTGATAATAAAGCTGTTCTAACCATTTTACTTTAACCATTTTCTCAGGAGATATGAATATGACCGAAGGTGTTCGTTACCCGACTTTTGCATTCATTACCGGCGGTGCCGGCCAGGCTGACGACGGTATTCCGCCGCAGCCGTTTGAAACTTTTTGCTACGATTCGGCCTTAATGCAGGCCAGAATCGAAAATTTCAACGTCGTTCCCTACACTTCCGTCCTGCCCAAAGAGCTTTTCGGCAAAATCGTCCCGCTCAATGACGATATTGTCAAACAATTCAAACACGGCGCCGTGCTTGAAGTCATCATGGCAGGCAACGGCGCCAGCCGCGATGACCACAAAGCCATTGCCACCGGTTTGGGCGTCTGCTGGGGCAAAGACAAAAACGGCGAACTCATCGGCGGCTGGGCAGCCGAATATGTTGAATATTTTGACACCTTTATTGATGACGAAATTGCCAAGGGCCATGCCGAAATGTGGCTCAACAAATCCCTAAAACACGAACTGGAAATCCGCGGTGTTGAAAAACATTCGGATTTTCAGATGTGGCATAACTTTGTCAATATCAAACAGCAGTTCGGCTACAGCTTGACCGCTATGGGCTTTTTGAACTTTGATCATGCCCCGGCGGCGCAGATTTAATTTTTTCCGACAACCGGTGTCTCGGAGCGGCTTGTCCGTTCCGGGACATATTAATATAAGGAAATAGCAAGATGAAACAAACAAAACCTTCTCCGACAACCGCTTCGGGCAACCCGAACGGCTTGGGCGTTTTGGCGCTGGCGGCCATTGTTGTCAGCTCGATGCTGGGTGGCGGCATTTATTCGCTGCCGCAGAATATGGCTGCCGGCGCTTCGGCCGGTGCGGTGCTTCTGGCCTGGGTTATTACCGGCCTCGGTATTTACTTCATTGCCCGTACGTTTTCCATTCTGTCAATGGCCAAACCGGATCTGACAACCGGAATTTACTCATACAGCCGCGCCGGATTCGGTCCTTATACCGGTTTTACCATCGGCTGGTCATACTGGCTGTGTCAAGTCTGCGGCAATGTCGGTTATGCCGTCATTACCATGGACGCTCTCAACTACTTTTTCCCGCCGCATTTTGCCGGCGGCAACAACCTTCCCTCCATTATCGGCGGCTCAATCATTATCTGGGGTTTCAACTTCCTGGTATTGCGGGGCGTTCGCCAGGCCAGTGTCGTCAACACCATCGGCACCATAATCAAGATTGTTCCCCTGCTGTTGTTCATTTTAATCATGGCTTTTATGTTTCATTTTGACAAATTTGACCTTGATTTCTGGGGCGAAGCCGTGGCAGCCAAAGCCAAACTCGGTGATTTAAGCACTCAGATTAAAAGCACCATGCTGGTTACCCTTTGGGCCTTCATCGGTATTGAAGGCGCCGTTGTCATGTCTAACCGCGCCAAATCAGCTTCCGATATCGGACCGGCAACCATTTTGGGCTTTTTGAGCTGTTTGGCTATTTATCTGTTGTTGTCACTGCTGCCCTTCGGCTATATGTCTCAGGCCGAACTTGCTGCTGTGGCCAACCCGTCAACCGCCGGTATTCTGGAAAAAGCCGTCGGCCCGTGGGGCGCCTGGGTTATGAACATCGGCCTGGTCATTTCGGTATTGACCAGCTGGCTGGCCTGGACCATGGTTACGGCACAGATTCCGCAGGCCGCGGCTCAAGACGGCACTTTTCCCAAGGCCTTTGCCAAAGAAAACAAAAACGAGGCGCCGTCCGTATCTCTGATTGTAACATCAAGCGCCATGCAGCTGTTCCTTTTGCTGGTCTATTTTTCCACCAACGCCTGGAACACCATGCTGTCAATCACCAGCGTCATGGTCCTGCCGGCCTACTTCGCTTCCTGCGCCTATTTGTGGAAACTCTGCGAGGACGGTGAATTTCCGAACAATCTGATTTACAAACGGTCCGGCGCGTTGTTTACCGCCATTTTGGGCGCTGTTTATGCCCTGTGGCTGATTTATGCCGCCGGTCTTAAATACCTGATGCTGGCCGTTATCATCATAGCCTTGGGAATTCCCGTATACATCTGGGCCCGGCGTGAGAATGCCCCCGGACAACGGATATTCTCGCATCGGGAATGTGCTTTTGCCGTTATTCTGATTATTATTGCCCTGGCGGCGCTGTATGCACTCCTCCGCGGTTTGGTCCAAATTTAAATACGCGGATTGCCAAATAAAACCTCTCCGTTCGGGAGAGGTTTTATTTTTACCATTTATTATAATGAATCTTTTCCGGCTTAAACCGGTCTTTCGGCTGCGGCGGTGTTTTGACCGGATACCCGACAACCACCAGAGCATTGGGTTTGACATTTTCCGGCAGCCCCAACAAATTTTGAAACTTCTTCATTCTGTCCTCATAAGGATAAATCGCACACCAGCAGCCGCCCAGTCCTTTGCCGTGAATAGCCAGCAAAAGGTTTTCAACCGCTGCCGACGTATCGACAATCCAGAAATTATCTTCCAACTGTTGTTTGGTATCGCCGCAAACCACGATTGCCGCCGATGCATCTTTCAGGAATGAAGCGTACGGATGAATCTGCGTAATTTTTTCCTTTAATGCCTCGTCTTCAACCACGACAAATTCCCACGGCTGTTTATTGCAGCCCGAAGGCGCATACATGGCAATTTTCAACAAATCTTCCATATCGCCGTGCGGTATCGTCCGTCCTTTTTCAAATTGCCTTACCGAACGTCTGGTCAAAAGCCCTGCTTCCAAAAACATTTAAGCCTCCTTTTCTTCGTTAGAAGAATTTTCTTTATTATGCTGTTTGAGTTCCTCAATCTCAGCTTTTATGTCCGCAACAATCTCTTCATGAGTTTTCGGCACCCCGGATTTATCGGAAAATAGATTGAGCGTCCGCAGATACCGCCGCCGAATACCGCGCAGATAATCCAAAATCATCTGATAGAACAAACGATCTTGTTCATTTTCAGCCGCCTCTACCCGTTTTTTGGCCATATGCGGATTAATGTCGTCAAACGGCAATATACCTTGTATCATGACCTTGCAGTTATTGTCCGCAATCTCGGCAACGCCCGACTGAACAAAATAGCGCTGTTTCAAAGAACCGTTGGCATTCAAAATCTGCAACACCCCGAAATCCAACACAAAAATACTTGGTGCTCTGTCAGGCAGAATGTTGACATCAGCCCGTACCGCCGGCAAAATCACACTGGCGACATTTTCTTTCAAATATACCCTGTCGGGAACGGCAACGGTCAAATGAACACTTTTTTCCATCAAACAATCCTTTTATATTTTAGACAGCCTTATCTTTCATCGATTCGGCCTTTTTCAGCACATCATCAATCGTTCCGACCATATAAAAGGCCTGTTCCGGAATATCGTCGTATTTTCCTTCCAAAATTCCCTTAAAGCCTTTAATCGTATCTTCAAGTTTGACAAATACGCCCGGCGTTCCGGTAAATACTTCCGCAACATGGAACGGCTGAGACAAAAAGCGCTGTATTTTACGGGCGCGCGCCACAACCAGCCGGTCATCATCGGACAATTCATCCATACCGAGAATAGCAATAATATCCTGCAACGATTTATACTTTTGCAAAACCTCCTGCACACCACGGGCAACTTCATAATGTTCCTGGCCGACAACCGCCGGATCCAGAATACGACTGGTAGACCCCAACGGATCAACCGCCGGAAAGATACCAAGTTCCGAAATCGAACGGGACAAAACAGTTGTAGCGTCCAAATGAGCAAATGTCGTTGCCGGTGCCGGATCGGTCAAATCGTCCGCCGGTACATAAACCGCCTGAACCGAGGTAATTGATCCGTTTTTGGTTGACGTAATACGCTCCTGCATGGCGCCCATATCCGTTCCCAGTGTCGGTTGATAACCGACCGCTGACGGAATACGCCCCAAAAGCGCCGAAACCTCCGAACCTGCCTGAGTAAAACGGAAGATATTGTCAACGAAGAACAAAACATCTTGGTGAGCTTCATCACGGAAATATTCCGCCTGACTCAACCCCGTTAAAGCAACACGGGCACGGGCTCCAGGCGGTTCGTTCATCTGGCCGTAAACCAGTACCGTTTTTGATTTGTCCCCTTTCAGGTCAATAACGCCGGATTCAATCATTTCATTATAAAGGTCGTTGCCCTCGCGGGTTCTTTCCCCCACGCCGGCAAAAACCGAATAACCGCCGTGTCCTTTGGCAATATTATTAATCAGTTCCATAATCAAAACCGTTTTGCCGACACCGGCACCGCCGAACAAACCGATTTTTCCGCCCTTAACATACGGTTCCAACAAATCAATAACCTTAATACCCGTCGTCAAAACCTCGGTTTCGGTCGACTGATCAACAAATGACGGCGCCTCGCGGTGAATAGGATAATAACGTTTGGCCTTAATCTCGCCACGGCCGTCGACCGGTTCACCGATAACGTTAATAATCCGTCCGAGCATCTCCGGACCGACCGGAACTTCAATCGGCGCATTAGTATTATAAACTTCCTGTCCTCGCACCAAACCGTCCGTTGCGTCCATGGCAATACAGCGAACAACGCTCTCCCCCAAGTGCTGAGCAACTTCCAATACCAACCGCCGGCCATTGTTATCACAGCTCAGTGCCGTTAAAATCGGAGGCAGATCTTGTATATCGTCAAACTTCACATCAACGACGGCTCCGGTAACCTGACTGATATGTCCGAGCTTTCCTGTTCCTTCTTCTTTAATTATGGCTTTTTTTGTTTTTGTCGCTTCTCTGGTCTTTTCGGATTTCAGTTGACGAACGGCCTTTTTTTCTTCGGCAATTGCCGGATCTTTCTTTTTGGTCGTTTTTTTAACGGTTTCTTTTGCCATCACAAACTCTCCTCTTTCTCTTCACAAAAAATTATAAAGCTTCCGCGCCCGAAATAATTTCAATAAGCTCGGTCGTAATCGCGCCCTGACGCAGCCTGTTATACTTAAGCGTCAGTTTACCGACCATATCGTCGGCATTGCGGGTTGCATTATCCATTGACGTCATCCGGGCGCCCTGCTCGCTGGCCTGAGAATTCAAGAACATCCGAAATACTTCGGCAACGGCCAGCATAAATAAGACATCGGTAAACACTTTTTCCGCAGGGGCGTCATATTCAAAAAACGCATTACCTGATTTATCATCATAACGCGGATCATCAACATCTATTTCCGGCATAAAGGGCAACAGCCGATAATTTCTGACTTCCCGGTTAATGGCCGAATTAAAATGCGTATAAATAACTTCGCACACATCAAACTCATCAACCATATATGCCGCAACCAAAGGCTCGATAAAACGTTCAATTTCTTTATAGTCGGCACCTTTTCCGCCAATTCCCGTCAAGACATCGGCCACAACGCCGGGATTCCGATGTCTGAGGGCATCGCCGATTTTTTTACCGACGCACAACACCTTCACTTTTTTGCCGTCCCGCTGCAATTCCGCTACTCGGTGCAACGTTTCCCGCAACACATAGCTGTTGTAACTGCCGCAAAGCCCCCGATCAGAAGAAAAAACGACCAGCAGATAATTTTCCGGTTGCTCTTTTCCCTGCATAATCAACGGATAATTATAGCGAACGCCGGTCTGTTTTTCCGTATTTCTGATCTGTCTGTACAGTCTTCCGGTAATGGTCAGAAGCCCGTCGTAATAGCTCTGGGACTTGCCCAAAACATCTTGTGCCCGCCGCAAACGGGCAGCAGCAACCATCTTCATCGCCGAAGTTATCTTCTGCGTTGATTTGATGCTCTCAATACGGGTCCGTAGTTCTTTCAAACCTGCCATTTATCTAAATCCTAAGCCGCCTGCCCCTGACCGGAGGTTGCGGTGAACTGTTTCACAAAATCCTGATAAAAAGCCGTCAGTTTGGCTTCCGTTTCATCGGAAATCACTCTTTGCTCGGCAATATCTTTGAGCAGCCCTTCATGATTGGCACGCAAATCCTGCAAAGCCCGCTGTTCAAATTCGGATATTCGGGACAAGTCGATACTGTCCAAAAATCCTCTTACACCGGCAAAAATAGCCGCCACTTCCTCTTCAACCGGCAGCGGCCGATACTGAGGCTGTTTCAACATTTCGGTCAACCTCGCACCTCTGGCCAACAGTTTTTTGGTTGAAGCATCTAAGTCAGACGCAAACTGCGAAAACGCTGCCATTTCGCGGAACTGAGCCAAATCAAGCTTCATGGAACCGGAAACCTGTTTCATGGCTTTAATCTGCGCTGCCGAACCGACACGCGAAACCGAAATACCGACATTAACGGCCGGACGCACACCCTGATAGAACAATGATGTTTCCAAGAATATCTGCCCGTCGGTAATTGAAATGACATTGGTCGGAATATAGGCGGAAACATCGCCGGCCTGCGTTTCAATAACCGGTAAAGCCGTCAACGATCCGGCGCCTTCGGCATCGCTCATCTTAGCCGCACGTTCCAACAAACGTGAATGCAGATAAAAGACGTCACCCGGATAAGCCTCACGTCCTGGCGGCCGGCGCAACAGCAAAGACATCTGACGATATGCCGTTGCCTGCTTGGACAAGTCATCATAAAAAATTACCGCATGCATTCCGTTGTCGCGGAAATATTCGCCCATTGCGCACCCGGAATAAGGTGCAATATACTGCATCGGCGCCGAATCCGAGGCCGTTGCGGCCACCACGATTGTATAATCCATCGCGCCGTAATCTTTCAGTGTTTTAACCACCTGAGCAACCGTTGAGCGTTTTTGACCGATAGCCACATAAACGCAGAAAAGTTTTTCTTTGTCGCTTTTGGCCGCGTCATTAACTCTTTTTTGATTAATGATTGTATCCAGAATAATCGCCGTCTTGCCGGTCTGCCGGTCACCGATAATCAACTCACGTTGACCGCGGCCGATCGGTATCAGCGAATCAACGATTTTCAGCCCCGTCTGTACAGGTTCATGAACCGAACGACGCTCAATAATTCCCGGTGCTTTAACATCGGAACGTCTGTATTCTTTAGCTTTAATCTCGCCCAGCCCGTCAATCGGGGCACCCAAAGCATCAACCACGCGTCCCAGAAGCTCTTTGCCGACCGGCACGCTGACGATTTGCTCCGTACGCTTAACCGTGTCGCCCTCTTTAATTTCCTGATCCGCGCCGAAAATAACCGCGCCGACATTATCCTCCTCAAGATTGAGGGCCATACCTTTGACGCCGTTGGCAAATTCGACCAGTTCACCGGCCTGAACATTGTCCAAACCGTAGATACGGGCAATACCGTCACCGACGGACAAAACCTGCCCGACTTCGGCGACATCGGCCGTTACTTCGGAATGAATAATTTTATCTTTGATAAGAGAAGATATTTCACTGGCTGATACCGACATTCCTATTCACCTTTCATCATATTTTCCAGACGATTCAGTTTGCTGACAAGCGTATTGTCAATCATTTCCGAACCGAACCTGATCTTTAGTCCGCCGATAATTTCGGGGACGATTTTATATGTAACCGTAACTTTCTTTTGCAGTCTGCGTTCCAGATTTTCTTTTAATTTTTTATCCTGAGCGGCGCTGAGCTCTTTAACCGTTTCCACCTCAACCTCCGCAATGCCGAGACGACGAAGGTAGATATGACCGAAAGCATCTAAAATAAGCGCCAATTCCTTAAAGCGGTTATTTTCGGCAATAATATCCATACAACGCAACGTATCGGGATTCCATTTAAGTTTTGCGGCAACCTCTTTCAGCAACGACCGTTTTTCATCTGCACTGTACAGCGGATTAGCCAAAAAGCGCTCCAATTCCGGATCTGCCGCGGCATTTTTTTTCAGTTCCTCAACATCGGCGGCCACGGCGGCAAGACTTCCCGTCTCCACGGCAGCCTCATATAAAGCGGTTGCATAAACCGAAGCAATTTTGTTTTTGGAAACACTTTTCACGTTTAAACACCCTCTTCATTCAATCTGACAAGCATCATAAGTTCAATTAGTTTCTAATTTATTAATACATTCGCTTTATTACAAGTTTTCGCTTCATCTTTTTAACAACTCAAAAGAACGAATACGGATCTATATCCACCTCCACTCTCACTGTCGACGGAACTTCGACACGTTTCAGCCATTTTTGCACGACATCTTGTATTTTAATGCTTTTATCCGTCTTCAAAAGCAGTCTGTAACGATATTTGCCGCGCAAGACGAATATCGGTGCCGGCGCCGGCCCCAATGTTGACACCTTATCGTCATTAAACGCAGACTGCCCCAGCAAAACGGCCGTTTTTTCAACCTTATCCCGCTGCGTACCCGACACGATAACCGCCGCCAATTTGCCGAAAGGCGGCATTTTGAGAATTCGCCGGCTTTGTTTTTCCAAAGCATAAAATTCTTCACTGTTTCCGCTGACCAGCGCCTGTAAAACCGCATTTTCGGGATAAAGCGTTTGCAGATAAACCTCTCCTTTTTTGGCTCCCCGTCCGGCACGGCCGGATACCTGCGACAAAAGCTGATAGGTTCTCTCTGCTGCCCGCAGATCGCTGCCCATCAAACCCAAATCGGCATCAACGATTCCCACCAGCGTCAACGCCGGAAAATGATGTCCTTTGGCCAGTATCTGCGTCCCGATAAGAATATCGATTTCACCATTCTCCATTTCTTTAATAATCTTTTGTATATCTTTAAAATTCTTAATAAAATCCGACGACAAGATTTTGGTTCTGGCCAGCGGGAACCTGTATTTTACTTCCTCGGCGATTCTCTCGACCCCGGGACCGCAGGCCGTCAGTCCGCTCTCCGAATGACATTCGGGACATTCTTTTGGAATATTTGTCATATAACCGCAGTGATGACAAACCAGTTTTCCCGCCGCCAGATGTTCGGTCAGCCAGGCGGTACAGTTCGGGCATTGAATCCGATGTCCGCAGTCGCGGCAGATAACCAGCGGCGCATAGCCTCTTCTGTTTAAAAACAATATGCTCTGCCCGCCGTCTTCATAATTTGCTTTAATTTTTTCACAAAGCTGTGGCGACAACCACGACATTCCCCAGGAACCCTTAACCGGTTTATCTTTTTTCAAATCAATAATTTTTATTTCCGGCAGCTGCGCAGCAGCAAAGCGGGATTTGAGGCAGACCTGATCATATTTGCCGTCATCAACATTGCAAATTGTTTCCAAATCCGGCGTTGCCGTCGACAAAATTATCGGAATCTGTTCGCATTTGGCGCGGACAACCGCCATATCGCGCCCCTGATAATTAACCGTATCTTCCTGTTTAAATGAGGCATCATGACTTTCATCAACAACAATCAGCCCCAAATCGGGATACGGCAAAAACAATGCCGACCGGGCACCGATGATAATTTTGGCCTCTCCGCTGACCGCGGCTTTCCAGGTATCCGTTCTTTCTTTGTCGCTTAAAGCCGAGTGCCACTCTGCCGGCCGCACGCCGAATCTTTTTTCAAAACGCTTCAGCCATTGTGCCGTCAGACCGATTTCCGGTACCATGATTAAAACCTGCCGGCCGGCGGCAAAAGCCCTTTCCACCGCTTCAAAATAAACCTCAGTTTTACCCGAACCGGTAACGCCGTTCAGCAGCGTAACATTAAAGCCTTGACCTATTTTGCGGCACAATATGTCTGCCGCCGCCCGCTGTTCCGCCGTCAGCTGCACTTTATGAAAACCGCAGACAGGCGCCTGATATTCTTTTTTCTGCTCCACCAAAACTTCGCGCAACACACCGGCATCAATCAGGGTTTTGATGACGGATTGTGACACCCCGGCGCCGGCGGCAATCTCTCGCCGGTTAAAAGGTGCAAATTTTAAAAAGTCCATCACCCGCCAGCGGGCATCGGAGTTTTTAAGCTTGGCTTCACTGAGACTCTTGCCGGACAGTTCGTATAGTTTAAGCATCTTCGGATCATCAAAAACCTGCCGGACACTCAAAGCCATCTTCAAAACCAGCCCCAAAAAAGCCATATTGTAAGAGGCCGTAAATTCAATAAATTTACGCATACTGTCCTTGAGCGGCGGATAAGGAACAACCTCAATAACCGCCTTGATTTTTCGGCTGTCCAAAAGACTTTTTTTACCGGTTTCCCAAACGGCGCCGACAACGGTTTCCCGCCCGAAAGGCACTCTCACCAGTGCCCCCGGACGAATGTCCGCGGCGGCATAATAATCAAACGGTTCATTGAACGGCAGTGGCAAAAGCACGCCGACAACCTGCATTTCTTCTTTCTTTTCCATGGCGCCTAGCATATCATTTTTTCGCTTTATCTCAAATTTTCATTCCCATTTACGCACAAAAAACCACCTCTGCGGCAAGAGTTTATTAAATATTTTATGCTTTTAATAGTTATATGAAACAGGAAATCAAATATGAAGCCTCTGCCGAAGTAACGGCGCTGATTAACGACTGGCGGCAGTGGCTTGCCGGTGAAAAAGGCTGTTCCGTCCATACTCTGGATGCATATGCCCGGGATCTTTCGTTTTTTTTCACTTTTTGGAACAATTATCTCGGCGCTTTGCCGCGGCTTGATGATCTCAAACAAATTGATGTTCGGACTTTTCGCGCCTTTTTAAGCACCCGCAGTCAAAAGCACCTGAGCAAGACGTCAATATCCCGCGAGTTGTCGGCAATTAAAAGTTTTTTCAAATGGCTCAACCGCCGGCACATCATTACCAATACCGCCATTACAATTATCTCTTCACCCAAAAAAGATAAAATTCTGCCCAAAGCTTTGGACGTTGACCAGACTTTTGAAGTGCTTGACGCCGCCGGAGATTTTGCCAAAACAGAGTGGCAGGGGCTTAGAGATGTCGCCATTTTGACAATACTTTACGGATGCGGTTTGCGAATTTCTGAAGCCCTGTCACTCAATGTCGGTGATATCAACCATAACGATTTCCTCAAAATACGCGGCAAAGGCAATAAAGAACGGCTGGTGCCGCTCCTGCCCGCTGTTAAAGAAAAAATCGCCGCCTACCAGCAGGCCTGCCCCTATCATCAGCAACAAGGAGACGCTCTGTTTTTAGGGGCAAGAGGCGAGCGTCTTTCTCCGCGGATTATCCAGCGAAATTTGGAAAAGCTCAGAAACGCTCTGAGTCTGCCTGACAGCCTGACTCCTCATGCTCTGCGCCATTCTTTTGCCACTCACCTTTTGGCGGAAGGAACCAATTTGCGCTCCATTCAGGAATTATTGGGCCATGCGTCCCTTTCCACGACCCAGCGCTACACAAATGTTGAGATTGAGCACTTAAAAAAAGAATACCAAAAGGCACATCTGTTGGACGATTAATTCCTTTTAAAGTCAGGATTGTACGGTCCTTTCGGCAACAAAAAAAACCGGCTCTTGTTCCGAACCGGTTTCTCTTTAATCTCAAAAGAGTATCTTACTTCAGTTTTTTCTCAACGAACTCTTCGTGTTTCTTAGACTTCTTGTCATATTTCTTCAAAGTCAGTTTTTCCGGATGAGTTCTCGGATTTTTCTCAGCAAGATAAAATGTACCCGTACCGGCCGTACTTTCCAATTTTACTTTAACTTTTACTGCTTTCGCCATTTTTCATACTCTTAAATAAGGTTACAATTCAAAACATTTAGCGGTACTATACATTTTTTTTGACTTGTGTCAACCATAATTTTCAATTTTCGTAAATTTCCGGCAGTTTTTTATCCGGTGTAATACCTTTGCCGTTCAATTCCCGGCCGGATGGCGTCATAAAAAAGCCGCTGGTCACTGCCAAAACACTTCCGCCCGGCAGTATAATAAGCTTTTGAATACTGCCTTTGCCTTTGGTCTTGCTGCCGGCAATTTCGGCGCGTCCCTGCTCCTGTAGTGCCGCCGCCAAAACTTCCGCGGCCGAGGCCGTTTCCTCGTCAACCAGAACGGTTATCGGTTTGCCCTGCCATATATCTCCGGGATCCGCCGTATAATAGACTTCTTCATCTGCCGGCTTTCCCCTGACCGAAACCACGATTCCGCCGTCCAAAAACAATCCGGCAGCCTTAATTGCCTCGCCGAGCATACCGCCGGGACAGCCGCGCAAATCAAGCACCAGCTCTTCCGCCGAAGCGTATTCTGCAACCGATTTTTGCAGTTCTCTCAAAGTCTGTTTGTTAAACGCGCCGATTTTAATATACAAACTTTTGCCCTCCGGACGTGCGGCAAAAGTCCGTTGATTCCGCACCGGTACACCCTTGGCCTCATCCATGCTGCCGTAGAATTTGGAATCTTTATCCAAAATTCCGGACATTCCTTTAACCAAAATATCCGCGGTTGCAAAATCATATTTTTCCGCCCGGCGGGAATTTTCAGCCGCTGCGGTAACAACGGCTTCGGTCAGTCGTCCCCAGGCCGCAGCATCTTGTCTGTCTTTTGGCTTACGAAGCACTTTAACGACTTTTCCCTGATAATACAGGGTGATTCGGTCTTTATCGTCACCAACGGTTAAACTTTTATCTGCCCGGCGCAGCGATTTTAAAGTGGCAATTGCCAACTCCTCCGGCGTTACTTCATAAACATACGCCTCCGGCACCTGCGTATATATCCGCTGCCAAAAACCGGCATCTTCGGCATAAACATCGGTTCCGAACAACAGCAGCAAAAACAGCAGCCATATCTTTTTCATCTATTTCAACACCGCTTTCAACACCGTATGATCCGAAGGCTTATTACCCAAGCGCGGTGTTTTGTCAACCGTACAGCTTTCCAAACGGTCGGCGGCAGAGGCATTCAGCCACAGATAATCAATCCGCATTCCCATGTCATTTTGCAGCGCCGCACCCGTATAGTCCCAAAAAGTATAGCCGTTCTCCCGCGGATGCTGCAGCCTGAACGCGTCATAATACCCCAGATAAGAAAACGCCTGCAGTCGGCGGATAACTTCTGGCTTGAACAAGGCATTGTTTCTGAATTCTTCCGGATTATAAACGTCATGATCGGTCAGAATAACGTTAAAATCTCCACCCAGAATAACCGGCCGGCGTTCTTCGGCCAGTTCGGCCGCCCGCCGGTAAAAAGCATCCATCCACTCCAGTTTGTAAATCCATTTACTGTCGTCGTCCGGTTTATTATACGGCGGATTGCCGTTTGGCAGATAAATCGATGCCACACGGTATTCGGTTTCGCCGACCCGCACGTCCGCCTCCAGATAACGGGCATTTTCGTCGGCAAACCCCGGCAGTCCCGTTTGAACAACCTTGATCTTATGCCGGCTCAACACCGCCACACCGTTATAACTTTTCTGCCCCAGGATTTCGGCATTATAAGCGGCCGCCTGCAATTCAAAAAACGGAAAGGAATTAAAATCGCTTTTAATTTCCTGCAACAAAAGAATATCGGGCTTTTCTGCCGCAGCCCACGCCGTCAGATTTTCCAGACGTGCATTGATGGAATTAACATTATAGGTGGCAATTTTCATTTGTTAACGCTTTCTTTAATCACCTGTCTTAAAGTAAAAGTATAATATTTTTTTCCAGATTGAAAGCAAAAAAGATGACCCTTGCAGATTATGCCGTCAAAAACGAAAATTCCCGCGGGCGGATGTACCCCGATTATGCCAACCTGATTCGTTCCGATTTTCAGCGGGACCGCGACCGCCTGATTCACTCGGCGGCTTTTCGGCGCCTGGAAGGAAAGACGCAGGTCTTCGCCTATCATGAGGGCCGCAACTATCGCACCCGCCTGACCCACAGCATTGAAGTAGCGCAAATTACCCGGACTTTATGCAAAAACTTAAATCTGAATGAGGAACTCGGCGAGGCCATTGCTCTGGCGCATGATCTCGGCCATGCCCCGTTCGGCCATGCCGGAGAGAGAGGGCTTAACCGCTGCATGAAAGATTACGGCGGCTTTGACCATAACGTCAATTCCCTCAAAATCATGACCGAAACCGAAAATCATTATCCCGGGTTCAACGGTCTGAATCTGACGTGGGAAACGCTGGAGGGCACCGTTAAACACAACGGCCCCGTCAAAAAAGTCACCAATGCTTTTCTCAAAGACTTCAATCGTAAATTTCCGCTGGATCTGAAAAATTACCCGTCCTTGGAGGCGCAAATCGCCTCTTTTGCCGACGACATAGCTTACAACAACCACGACATTGACGATGGTTTCCGTGCCGGCTTTTTCACCATCGAACAGCTTTGCGAACTGGCATTTGTCAGAGAAATTATTGACCGGTTTGACAGCGAAAATCCAGGCCGGAACAATGAACTGCGCATCTATGCCGTTACGCGCTCTCTGATCAGCGCCATGGTCTTCGACTTGTTAAAGACCACCCGGCAAAACATTACTGAGCTGAAAATAAAAACAGTGGACGACGTCCGCAAAAACACTTCTTTCACCGCCAATTTTTCCAAAGAAATGCACCAGCAGATTTATGACTTACACCAGTTTCTGACGCGCCATTTCTACACTCACAGCAACATCGCCCGCATGGATATGAAATCGCAAAAAATCGTGGAAGATTTGTTCAATGCCTTTATGAGCGACGCCCGCCTGCTGCCGATGGAACTCCGCCCGCAGATCGAAAAGGCTGAAGATGAATCAGGCAAAGCCGATTGCATTTGCACCTACATAGCCAATATGACCGATGCTTTTGCCGTTGAAGAACACCAAAAACTCTTCAACATGTCTTACCGTTTTTAATTTCCGGTCGTTAAGGTATTATAAAGCTTTTCGTTATATAAACAATAATATCTTGTTATTTTTTTCAAAAGGAGACCGTCAATGCTGGATGATTTTCGCGACGACGAAGAGCTGGATAAAGGTGATGAATTTTTAGACGAATTCCGTCAGCGTCTGAACTCCCAGCCCATAGAAAATCTGGAAGAACGCAAAAACGACATCAACCGTTCGCAGCATATATTTTTGGGAACTGTTTTGGGTGTCGGACTGGCCGGTATTGTCAGCTGGTTTATCCTGTCGCCGGATTATTCAAAAGTCGAAGACGCCGAAATTCCGGTTATCCGCCGGCCGCAGACAGCCATAAAAGTTCAGCCGGCAGATCCGGGCGGTATGGAAATTTTAAATCAGGACAAAACCGTCTATGACATCGTCGAGAAAAAAGACGCTCCCGAGGTTAAGGTCGAAAACCTGTTGCCGCCGCCTGAAGAACCGAAAATTCCGGCCGTTGCGACTTCACAACCAGAAGCCGCAGCTGCGATAAATGTCGCGGAGTCTCCCGTCATTAAAGATGCCGAAAAGATTATTGCCGCCGAAGAAAAGAAAAAAGCCGAACCGGCAGCGGCTCCTCAGCCTGAGATTAAGCCTGAAATCAAAGAAGAAATAAAGGTTGTTGTTAAAGAAACACCGGCAGCTGCGGTTGAAGTTAAACAGCCGGAACCGATTAAAAAGGAAGCTCCCAAACAGACGGCGGCCGCCAAAGGCTCCTGGCAAATTCAATTGATTTCGTCGCCGAACAAATCGGCCATGGATAAAGCCTGGAAAGACCTGAGCAAAAAATATGCGGCACTTAAAGACCTGCCGCATGAAGTTCAGGAAGCCGATTTGGGCAGCAAAGGAATATTTTACCGTCTGATGGCCGGAGCTTTTGAGGAGCGCAGTGCCGCAGACAAAGTCTGCAACGCCGTCAAATCGGCCGGCGGCTCCTGCCTAGTAAAGAAAAAATAATGCTGATAAAGATTCTGACATCTGCCGTTGCCGTATTTATAGCTATTATCGCCCACGAAATAGCTCACGGTTATGTTGCCAGATTCTTGGGCGATAACACGGCGGCAAAAGCCGGCAGGTTATCATTAAACCCGCTGCGGCACATTGATTTCTTCGGAACGATTATTGTACCGATTCTGTTGTTTTTATCCAAAGCCGGCTTTATTTTCGGCTGGGCCAAACCCGTGCCGGTCAATTACAACGCTCTCCGCCGGCGCAAAAGAGACATCGTTCTGGTTGCCGCGGCCGGTATCATCACCAACCTGCTGCTTGCGGCTCTGTCTTCGCTTTTACTGCAGCTGACCCTTTGGCTGCCGTCAACCCTTTTCAGCGGTATTCTGGCCATGTTCTGGCTGAACATGATACTTTTCAATATTGTTCTGGCCGTATTCAATCTGTTGCCCATTCCGCCGCTGGACGGTTCCAAAATTCTCTTGGGATGGTCGGATAACTTTTATGTTCAAAAGTTCCTTAATGCCGAACGCGGCGGTCTGATATTCATTATCGTTCTGGCTTTTGTCCTGCCGGCCTTACTGCAAACAGCGGACATTTCGTTCAATCCTTTCGCAATCTACCTGAAACAGGCAACCCTCCTGTTGGTCGGCTGGCTGATTTAAAACGGAGATGGCAGAAATGGAAAGACCGATCTTAGCCGCTTTGATGTCTTGCAAGGGAACAGTCCTGACCGATGAAGAAAAGTATATTTTTTCCCGCAGCAATCCGCTCGGAGTAACTCTCTTTTCACGTAACATCGTTAACAAAAAGCAGCTGAAAAATCTGATTACCGACATTAGGCAGACTATCGGTCGGGAAGACGTATTGATTGCCGTCGATCAGGAAGGCGGACGCGTCAGACGCCTCAAAGGGCCAAACTTCCGTGCTTATGTTTCCCAATACGCCATCGGTTCGCTGCCTGAAGCCGAAGCCAAACGCACTGCGGAACTCCACGCCCGGTTAATCAGCTGCGACTTCAATGACGTCGGCCTTAACGTCAATTTTGCTCCGGTATTGGACATCGCCTATCCGCAGACGACCGAAGCCCTGCGCAGCCGTTGCTTTTCATCGCGGCCGGATATCGTTGCGGAACTCGGTAAGATTATGGTCGATCAATATATGCAAAACGGCATTTTACCCTGCATCAAACATCTGCCGGGACACGGCCTGGCCGTTACCGACCCGCATATGGAACTACCGGTTGTCGACATTTCTCTTGAACGTTTGCAAACCGAGCTGGCTCCTTTTAAAAGCTGCCGTCATGCTCCTCTGGGAATGACCGCGCATATTTTATTTCCGGCCATTGACAAACACAACCCGCTGACCCAGAGCAAAGACGGTATCAGGGAATTAATCCGCGGCCAAATTGGTTTCTCCGGTTTGCTTCTTTCAGATGCCATTAACATGAAAGCTCTGTCCGGTTCGGTGGCAGACCGTGCATTGTCTTCTCTCCGCGCCGGCTGCGACGCCGTATGTTACTGCATGGGCCGCACGGAAGAACTCCAAGCTTTGGCCGACTGTTGCCCCAAATTATCCGACGACGCAATGGAACGTCTGGACAAAGCCGTGCAAATTTTGCATAATAATTCTCAACAGCACTGCATCAAAGCGGACGCGGCAGAATACACAAGGCTTAAAGGTAATGCAACCCCGTACCGCAAAAATTTTGATGTAACCGAAATTTTACATAAACAACAGCAAGGAAACGAAAAATGTTAGAATGGATTGTCATAGCTTTAGTTATTGCTCTCATTTTCGGCGTTATTAAAATAGATGACCTCAGACATTATTGGGAAAAACTGCAACCGCGTCTGCAAGAAATCTGGTCCAAAGCTAAAAACTGGAGCGAAACCAAGGCCAAAGAAGCTAAAGCTCTTGCCGAACAGAAAAAGATTGCCGCCAAAAAAGAAGAAAAACACAACGACAATTCTGACGACCAAACACTTTAACCGCCGGCAGATAAAACGAATAAAATAAATTATTATGGTTTTTTGGCAATTTATGTGCTATAGTTGATATAAAGAGGCCTAAAGTATGTTAGGTATAATAATCTTATGGGAGAATCCGCATGAGTATTACGTCAACGCGCAGAATCGGTTCGGCGACGTCAGCACCTTCAAAGGTTGACAGCCGGACGTTTGTTTCCGACAACAGCTCCCAGTTTGTGGAAAATATCGACACCACCAACAATGTTTTGGTGCGTGATGAGCCGGACGGCAATTCCGGACAAAACAACCAAACGCCCTCCCGCCGCACTCCGCAGACAGATTTTAATTCGGCCTCGCCCGATATTTCCGGCAGCATTGAGGCTTTGGCCTTAAGCGGCATCTTTGAAGAGGAAACAGATACCTCTTCCGACCATAATTCAGCCAAGATTAACGTCTATACCAACAACCAGTCCATCATTAAAGACGAAGAAATTGAGCGTACCGGCCGCAATTACCTCAAACATTTTTATGAAAAAAATGAACATTTTGAGGATATTGACGAACTTATCTGATGCCCGAAGGAAATCTCCGGTTAATTATCTCCTTTTTGCGTAACATGGTCAACGGCTTTACCGATGGCATCTGCCGCATCACGCGCCATTGTTTTGGCTCCCGCGTCAACCTGATTCGCCACGCTGCCAACCGTCGTATCCGACGTAATGCTGCCATCATAAATTCCCTTGCCGACAATAAACAACGCAACCAAAATCAAAATAAGAACCAGATATTTCAAAAACGTACCCATTATTTTACTCCTCTCGTGTAAAAAATCTTACCCAAGATTATATAAGCTTTCTCCTTGCCGATTTAAATAAACCCGCATAAAAAACCCGGCTCAAAAGCCGGGCAAAAGATATATGACGGAATTTAATCTTCCGGTTTAGGCAAATCAATTTTAACCCTCGGCGCACTGTCGTCCTGCGGAACCAAAGCCTGCAAAGTTCCGACGGCCTTTTTACGTTTGAGCTTGTTAACAAACTTCAACGAACGCTGGGCATCCCACTTTTTCTTACCCTCTTCACGCTGGAATATCTGCTGATAGACTTCCGACGCCTGGTCAAATTCCGACAGTTTCGTCAAACAAGAAGCCAAACCGTCATAAAGCTTGTGATGATAACGATTACCGATAATTGACTGAGCTTTTTTGTAGCATTTAAGCGCATCATTAAACTTCATCATTTTCTGATAAACGAAACCGATGGAAATCCATGCCTGAATTTCGCGGCTGTCAATATTCAGAATTTTGGTAAAACATTTAATCGCCGAATTATTGTCGCCCATCAGCTGATATGTTACGCCGACGCCGTTCCAGGCCTTAATGTTGTTTTTATCGGCGGCAAGAACCTTTTTGAAAAAAGAGATAGCCCGGTCATATTGTTTCAGTTTTTGCAGCGTCACCGCAACGCTCAAAAGCGTCTGCGCATGCTTGTTGTCTATTTTCATTGCCTCTTCCAGCACGTCAAGCGCTTCTTTATAAGCAAACATATGCTGCAACGCAATAGCTTTGCCGTTAAGCGCCTCCAGCGACGTTTTATCCAAGGCCACGGCCTCGTTAAAACACTGAATGGCGTCTTTATACAGGCCGCGCATACTCAGAGTAACCCCTTTGTTGTTCAAAACTTCAACCGAATTCGGGTTAATCGCCAGCGCTTTGTCGAAACATTCGACGGCCTCGGTATATTTGCTCAGTTTTTGCAGGGCAAACCCTTTGGAGTTTAACGATTTCCAAGAATCGGGCTGCTCGGCAATCGCCGCATCAAACTGGGCAATCGCATCTCTGTACATTCCCTGGTCAAGAAGTTCCTGACCTCTTTTATATGAAGTATTATCGTTTGATTTAACCATTGTTCTCTCTTTTCAATTATAAAGTTCAAAATAATTACTATTGCGACTCTAACACGGACGGCCGTTTTTGTCAAGTTGCCTGCTAGAATATTTTCAGTCCGCCGATAAAGCTCATCTCCGGACTGAAATCAATCATCCGGCAACCGAAACGGTTGCAAAAATCTTTGCGCTGCCGCCTCTTTTCCGCAAAATAAGCGGCATATTCGCGGCGATACGCCCTGGCCGACGAATCAAGCAGCAGTTTTTTGCCGTCGTATTCGGCCAGATACTGCCCGGCCGGCGGCGCTTTTTCTTCCAGTTTATCAAAAACATTGATTAAAAACAGCCGGCTTTTATGTGCCAGTGCCGCCATATCGGCATCAAAGTTTTCACCCCAGCCGATAAACGAACTGATTAAAAACACGCTGGCCCGCCCTTTGACATTGGCTTGCAACAATTTAAGCGAACGTGCCTTTTCGTCTGCCGCAATTTCCGTATTGAACAAAGACTTTTCTGCCGTTTCGGAAATTTTTTTCAAAATGGCCGCCAGATAAGCTCGGTCATTTTTAGCCTTAAACAGCCAGGATTGCCGACCGTCAAAAATCACACAGCCGAAGCGGTCTTTGTTGTTGAGCGAAACCCAGCCCAGCAGCGCCGCAATTTTGGCAGCGGTAACCGCCTTAAGCTCGGTTGACGAACCAAACAGCATCAGCGGCGACAAATCAAGCCATACATAAATTTCATGATCTCGTTCTTCCAAATAAATTTTGGTATAGGGCTTTTCTTTACGCGCCGTCACCCGCCAGTCAATATCGCGTACATCATCGCCGAAAGCATATTCGCGGATTTCTTCCATTTCAACACCGCGTCCCTTAAAGGCCGATTTGATATCGCCCGACTGCGCCGAATAAGATTTGATTTTGCGGCTGTTCTGCAGATACGCGGCATAACGCCGCATATCCATCAGTTCGTTAAGACCGGCATAAAGCCCGTTTCCGCCCTGCGGACGAGAACCGGTTTTAAAAAGTCTGGCGGTTATTTTTTTCAGTTTGCCCATTTCTGCACCTGCGGCAAAAAAACTACGGCAGCGGTACCAGTTTCAGCAGCGAGGCAATAACGTCATCGGTTGTCAGCCCCTCGGCCTGAGCTTCAAAGCTCAAAATAATCCTATGACGCAGAATATCGTAAACCACGGCGTGCAAATCCTCCGGCGCCACAAAATCTTTGCCCTTCAACCAGGCATGAACTTTGGCGCAGCGGTCAAGCGCCAGCGTCGCACGCGGACTGGCCCCGTAGGCAACCCGCCCCTTCAACGCCGTATTATATTTTTCCGGATGACGCGTCGCCATAATCAGCTGCACCAGATATTCCTCAACCCGCTCGCTCATATGCACCTGCAAAGCCTCGTGGCGTGCTGCCAAAACATCGCCCACCGTAACCTCGGCTTTAAGTTCCGGCTCGCTGCCGCCGATTTCATCTCGTACCAGATGCAGAATCTGTTTTTCGGTCGCAACGTCCGGCTGGTCAATTTTGACATACATCAAAAATCTGTCCAGCTGAGCCTCCGGCAGATTATACGTTCCCTCGTGTTCAATCGGGTTTTGCGTAGCCATCACCATAAACAATTCCGGCAGCGGATATCTCTGCCCGCCGACGCTGACCTGACGTTCGGCCATGGCCTCCAACAGCGCCGACTGCACTTTTGCCGGCGCACGGTTAATCTCGTCGGCCAGCACCAGATTGGCAAACACCGGCCCTTTGCGAAACTCAAAACGCCCCTCGCCCGCCAGATAAATATCGCTGCCGGTAATATCCGACGGCAAAAGATCCGGCGTAAACTGGATTCGGTTATAATCGGCCTTAATCAGTGATGCCAGGGTTTTAATCGCTTTGGTTTTGGCCAGACCCGGGGCGCCCTCGACCAGAGCGTTGCCGTCCGCCAGCAGGGTTATCAGCAATTTGTCAACCAAATCCTCCTGCCCGAGGATACGGGCGTTCATTACTTTTTGCAAACCGATAATTTTTTCGCGTATTTCCGACATTTTTTAATCCTTTTTTCTGCTAAAAAGTCTTATTTTGTTCTTTTCATAAGCACATAATTTATATATATTGCTTAAAAGTTAAAAAAACAAGAAGATTAGCAATGGATGATTTTTTTACTTTGAGTGAAGAAGATTTAACGCCGCATTCCAATTCCGAACGGCTGATGCCGCATTTTGCCTGGCTTGAAATGCTAAATCCGGAACAGCGCCGGGCGGTTGAAACCACCGAAGGCCCGCTTTTGGTCCTATCCGGCGCCGGCACCGGCAAAACCAAAGTTCTGACCACCCGCCTGGCTTACATCTTATCCAGGCATCTGGCCGCGCCGTGGGAATGTCTGGTCGTCACTTTCACCAACCGTGCCGCCCGCGAGATGAAAGAACGCGTTTTCGGCATGATCGGCGATGTCGCATCCTCGGTCTGGCTCGGCACTTTTCACAGCATCTGTGTCAAGATTCTGCGCGTTCATGCCGAGCTGGTCGGCCTGCATACCAATTTCACCATTCTGGGCGAAGACGACCAAAAACGCCTGCTGAAACAAATTATGGAAGCCAACGGCATTGATGATAAAAAATATCCGCCGCAGTCGGTTTTGGAAAAAATCAGCCTCTGGAAAGACAAAGGCCTGACGGTCGATAAAATCGGCGCCGATTTCAAAGACAATATCATGACCAAAATCTACAAACTCTACCAAACCCGACTGGTGGAACTTAACTGTGTCGACTTCGGCGACATCATTCTCTACACCTTGCAGATTTTACAAAGCAACAAAGACGTTCTTGAGCGCTACCAAAACCGCTTTAAATACATTATGGTTGACGAATATCAGGACACCAACGTCAGTCAGTACCTGCTCATCCGTCTGCTGAGTCAGAAATACCGCAACTTGTGTTGTGTCGGTGATGACGACCAATCAATTTATTCCTGGCGCGGCGCCGAGATTGAAAATATCTTGCGTTTTAACAAAGATTTCAAAGACGCCCAAATCATCAGACTGGAACGCAACTACCGTTCAACCCAGCATATTCTGGCCGCCGCCTCGGCGCTGATATCCAATAATGCCGGCCGCCTCGGCAAAACTTTAAAAGTGGCCGAAAACTCGCCGGCGCGTCAGGTCGACAATACCAAAATCAAAGTCGTCAGCACTTATGACGGCGATGAAGAAGCCGCCTTTGTTGCCGAAGAAATCGACAATGCCCGCCGCGACGGCTATGCCTATTCCGATATGGCGGTTTTGGTGCGCACCGCCGCCCAAACCCGCGCATTTGAAGAAAAATTTATTTCCGAGGCCATTCCCTACCAGGTTATCGGCGGTCTCAAATTCTACGAGCGTGCCGAAATCCGCGATGCTCTGGCGTATTTTCGCGTCATTCTGCAGCCGGATGACGACCTTGCCCTGGAACGCATTATCAACAAACCGGCACGCGGCATCGGCGCCAAAACGGTGGAAAAATTCCAGGCCGAAGCGCGAGCTCATCACATCTCGCTTTATGCCGCGGTTGAAAAAATGCTGGCCGAAGGTGCCGTCAAGGGCAAAGTAAAAACCGCCCTGCAGGAACTGATGGATCGTTTTGCCGAATGGCGCCGGGCTTATCCGGCTCTGCCGCCCGATGATATTGCCTCGTCCGTGCTGGAAGACAGCGGCTATTACGATATGCTTAAAAACGACTCTTCCGCCGAAGCTCCCGGCCGCATTGACAACTTAAAAGAATTAATCAACGTCATGAGCGACACCGAAGCTTACCCTGATCTGCCGGCATTCATGGAGCACGTCAGCCTGGTAATGGACAACGACAACGACCAGAACGAAAATAAGGTGCGTCTGATTACACTGCACTCAGCCAAAGGACTGGAATTTGACGTTGTTTTTCTGCCCGGCTGGGAAGAAAACTTATTTCCGCATCAACGGGCATTGGACGAAGGTTCTCAAGCGCTGGAAGAAGAACGGCGGCTGGCCTATGTGGCCATCACCCGCGCCAAACACCGGCTGTTTATTTCCATGGCACACAACCGCCGCGTTTACGGTCAGTGGCAGACCAACCTGCCCTCGCGCTTTATTGACGAGCTGCCTGCCGAACATATTGAGCTGATCAACAAATGCTCCTATTTCGGCGACAACCGTTCGTCATACCGCCCGAATTACAATCAAAAAAAATACTATAACAACAGCTACGAAGAAAGCGTTTCCGACGGCAGCGGCCGTTACAGTTATGTTCGCGAAAAACCGGTTAATAATCTGGGTAAACGGGTTTATCACCAGACTTTCGGCTACGGCAAAATCGTCGCCCAAGACGGCAACACCGTCCATGTATGTTTTGATACAGGCGGCATCAAAAAGCTGATGAGCTCTTATCTGCAAATTGTCGGCTGAGTAAATTCACTGATATCTGAAAACCCAAAAAAAGACACCGCATAAAGCGGTGCCTTTTTATTATGGTAGCAGGTGAGGGATTCGAACCCACGACACAAGGATTATGATTCCTCTGCTCTACCGACTGAGCTAACCTGCCGTCATAAATCGCTGTCTTTAATAATATGTATCCGCCGGTTTGTCAATAAATATTTTTTTACATCTGCAAAAATTATCATCTGCGACGGCAGATTTTTTTTGACAATCACACTTTTTATTAATACTATAACTCCTGGATATAACACTATATCCAGGGCGTCATAACCCTTTTAGCGATAGTCGCACGTGCATAGCGACTTAAATATTATGCCGACTTCTGTTCAAGATGGACGGATGTCGGCGCAATAAGGCTTTACGCACGAAAACGTCGAGCCGTTTATCGCTATACGGTTATGAACATCCGCCCGCCTTTTACCAAAAAAGCGGGTATTTTTTTAACTGTAACTTGAGGATGTTCAGCAAATGAATAAAAAATTTATCGTTTTATCGGTCTTAACCTTAACGGCATGCGGCACGGTGTTTAACGGCTCCAGTCAATCAATTCACTTTGAATCCAACGTCAAAAATATTTCCATCTATGCCAACGGAGCGTTGGTTTGCAGTCAGACTCCCTGTCAGGCAGATATCGACAGGGGATCCGGTGCCTTGACAATCATTGCCAAGGCAGACGGTTATGAAGACAACATTCAGCAGATTAAAACCAAAATAAACACGACATCTTGGGGAAATCTGATTTCCATTTACAGCTGGACAACCGATTTTGCCACCAGTTCCATGTGGAAATATTCGCAAGACGGGATCTACATCAACATGAAAAAGGCCAAAAGATCAAAATTGGCCGATACCGGCTTTATTAAAGCCTCAAAAATCAGGCATTTTGCCCTTCATAACTTCGCCGCTCTGAAAAGCGAGGCCTTATCCCCGGCTGCCGGAGAATATTTACGCACGCTCGGTACTCTGACTCAAAAAGACACTGCCGAACTGGCGGCTGTCATAAAACGTTCGCCGACGGAAGCGGCTCTGGCCAACAACCTGACCGGCGTCAACTGACCGGAAAATTATTGCTAATAACTATGGTATTAAAACCGGTATCTGCCGAGCCTTCCCCGGCTCGGCTTAATTTTTGTCTTTCACACCCCCTAATAATTTACGATACATCTGACATTCAACAGAATTTCTGTTTAGAAGTCATTTTTATTTTTCAGCCCGTCATATCGCTTATGGATACATTCAATGGCTGTCTTATGCACCCCGGCGGTAATACTGTAATAAACGAACCTGCCGTCGCGCCGACAGGTTACAAACCCGTCATCACGCAAACGTTTAAGATACTGCGAAGCCTTAAGCGGTTCACAGCCGACACCCGCGGCAATGTCCGAAACATTGCTCTCGCCGCGGATTATCAGGAATTCAAGAATTTTCATCTTGTCATAATGAGCAAATAACTTAATCCGGTTAGCCACCATCGTGGTATAATCCCGCGGCAGGACAGCCTTGTACCCGTCCATCAAGAAATAAAAATTATTGGTCATATAACCGAACAGTTTGCGGATACAAAAAAAGATGCTTGCCGGATATTCTTCATAAATATTATAATAAATAAACAGCCCCCGCCGCTCGGTTTTAACCAAATTGGCGCCACGCAGTTTTTTCAGGCTCTGCGATATAATAACCTGCTCTTCGCCGACGCCTTTAGCAATCGCCGAAACCGATGACGCGCCGTTGACGTCCAAAAACTCCAATATCCGCAGCCTTAAGGGATGAGCAATATAGCTTATCCCCCTGGCCGCTTTTTTCATAATTTCATCAGGCAGTGGTTGATCCATGATTATTGTCCTGCTTCGGCGTACGGACGCGCATATTCGTCAAATTCGTCCTCATAGTCGCTGCTCCAGCCCATCAGATATTTATCGCCGAAAACAATCAACGGTGTCCCAACATTATTGCCGAGTTTAAATTTCTGCGCAGCCTTAACCAGCAGATCAAGCCCTTCCGGATTACCGACATTAACCATGGCCAACTCAAGCCGCGGATATTTGGCATTAATGTATTCCAACGCATGATGGCAATGCGGACAGGTATTGCTGAAGAAGAAATAAATTTTATCTTCCGATAGACCGGCACCGGATTTTCCGCAGGCGGTCAAAGCCAAAATCACCACCAACGATGATAAAAATTTCCGCATTTTACTTCTCCGAAAACTGATACAACGCTGCCGTATCGCCCAGGCCGGCAGGAGCCTGTCCGGATAACGGATAATAGTTAAAATAAACGCTCAAAAGCGCCAAAGCGGCAACCGGCAGCACAACCTTTTCAAACGGAAAATGCGCATGCCCGCCGTTTTTTGCCTTCATCCACTGATAAAATTTGGAAACATAGATAAATGTTAATGCGCCCAAAACCGTACTGAACAACAGCGGGTCAAGATAAAAAATTCCGATAACCCGCGCCTGATAAGGAATCTCGACATACATACCGCCGATGACGGCAACCGACAACGCCATCAAAATAAAATCTCGACCGGCAAAATGCCAGTTTTTCTTATCAAACCACAAAATCAGCCAATAGCCCATCAAAGCCAGAAACGCTCCGGCCCATACACCGACCACGGCATCGTCAACCCCGTAGCGGCGAGCCACTTCCAAAGACGCCCCGACCGCAACCGTGCAGACAGCGCAGGCCGGATTGGCCAGAGCCTTGCCCGCTCCGCCCAAAACAAAAGCCGGTACGGCAAATATCTTAAGCAATTTATGCATTTGTACTATCCTTTCCGCTTTATTCAATACAACAATCAACCGCTTTGCGGACAAAAGCTTTCATTTTCCCGAGAGCTGTCGTCGGTTTCGGTGCTTCGTCATCTTTTTCTGCCGCAACCGGGACATCGTTTTTTTCCAGTTGAGCCGAAATCTTCTTAATATCTTCCAGATTGTCTTCAACCCACTTGACGTCGGCAACATCAAGCATCTTCATATTAAGCCCCCAAAACAGACAATATAAATCATAAGCCTGATCAAAGAGTTTATAAGCCGCCTCTTTATGTCCCAAAGACTGTTGCTTGGTACCAACCTCCATCAAACGCATTGACGACGCCAGCAAATGCTTGGATATACACCAGACCTCACCCTCGTATTCGGGAATAACGCGCTGCATCAGATTCTTACGCAGCTCGCGAATATCCTGAATCAAATCATAGAAAGAAGTCTTACCCGTCTTGGCGCCGGAAAAAACCAAATGCTCTTCGATTGAAATCAAATTCATAATCGCAATCGTCAAATCCTGGTCCGAAGACAAATCTTTCGGATTAACTTTTTTGGTTGCGTCGATTCTCTCAACAAACTCTTTAACATCTTTAGCTTTTTTCATCTTTGACTCCTAAAAATATCTCAAAAACTATATATAGTAATAATTATATATATTAAACTTGTCAAGTGTCAACTATATAATTAAGTATTTTTTTCACAACAATCGCTTGACTTTAAGCTGAAAATATGTTTTTTGTTACACAACAATGCAAGGTCTCGTAGCTCAGCTGGATAGAGCAACAGCCTTCTAAGCTGTGGGTCAGAGGTTCGAATCCTCTCGAGATCGCCAATAAAAAAACACCGCCTCGCGCGGTGTTTTTTGTTGCGTTCGAGGGAGGATGAGAACCTCTTGGTTCGGAGCGGGTAGTTGGTGAGCACGAGTGTGGAGCGCAGCAAAACACGATGGGCGAACCTTACGACGCGAGGAGGACCCGCTTGCGGGAGTGCCCAATCCTCTCGAGATCGCCAATAAAAAAACACCGCCTTGCGCGGTGTTTTTTGTTGCGTTCGAGGGAGGATGAGAACCTCTGCTTTTCTCCTTTCCGTCAGATTATTTTAACCTAAAATTAAAATATAAAAACTATACTAAAAATCAGTATTGAATTTCACAGACAGGATGACACAAATGGAAAAATCTACTTGGATTGGTTTTATTGGCGGTATTGCTGCAGTTGGTTTCGGTATGGCTCTCAAGGGTGCTGACCCTCATGCTTTGATCAACCCGGCTGCATTTTTGATTATTTTTGCCGGTACCGCGGCGGCAATTTTTAATGCTTTTCCGATGCGGGAACTCAAAAAATTTCCCAAACTGCTCAAAATTATTTTTGCAGGACAAAATTTTACGCCGAAACAGGAAATTCTCGAACTTTTTGTTGCAACGGCTAAAGCTGCCAAACAAGAAGGCGTTATGGCTATTGAAAAAAAAGCTAATGATGTGGCTGATCCGTTTATTCGTTCAGCCATGACCATGGTTGCCGACGGTTTTAACGGCGATTTCATTTACAATGTTATTGACGCCGAAATCAAACAAATGGAAGAACGTCATCGCGCCGGTGCCCAAATCTTCGCTCAATGCGGTATGTACGCGCCGACCCTCGGCGTTCTGGGTGCGGTTATCGGCTTGATTGCTGCTCTGGGAAACCTGAGCGATATTGACCAGCTCGGCCACTCTATCGCCGCAGCGTTCGTTGCAACGCTCTTGGGTATTTTTACCGGTTATGTCTGCTGGCACCCGTTTGCCAACAAGTTAAAACAACTCAATACTGAAGAAGTCAACATCAAACGCATGGTACTTGAAGGGGCTTTAGCCTTGCAAGAAGGCGCTTCTTCCATTGCCATTGAATCTCGTCTGCAGGCATATATTCCGATGGCCGAGCGCAAATCAATGCGTGATGCTTAAAAACTAAATTCCGAGGATTAAGATAATGGTAAAGAAAAAACCGACCCCGCCGCATCAAGAAGATCATCCCGATGAAACCTGGCTTATTCCTTATTCGGATTTGCTGACACTGCTGCTGGCTTTGTTCATCGTTTTGTTTGCTTCATCAAGTCTTGACAAAAACAAAGCGGCGCAAATTCAATACGCTTTGGCGGCGGCTTTCGGCAACGGCGGCCTTGAAGATGAAACTGGCAACATCACCAGTTTTATCAACGATGCCAAAGACATGAATCTGGAAGAAGAAGGTGTCATTATTTCTTCTGATGCCAACGGCGCAACTTTGGAAATGGCCTCGATTAACTTGTTCGACAAAGGTTCCGTCATTTTGAAACCGGAAGCTATTCCCGTCATCAAAAAAATCTCTTTGTTGCTCAACTCCAGTAAATACAAAAAATATCGTATCTCCGTTGAAGGTCATACAGACGACACCAACGAATCAGATACCCTGCCCTCCAACTGGGAACTTTCCGGCGCGCGCGCCGGTGCCGTCGTCCGGAGTATGATTGGCAATAATATGGACATCAATCGCTTTAAGGCCGTCGGCCTGGCTGAAATATCTCCGGCCTACCCCAACAAAAACCCCTATGGCGAACCGATTCCCGAAAACCGTCTAAAAAACCGCCGGGTTATTGTCCGCATAGAATTTTAAGATAAGGAAATATCTATGAAAACAGCAATTTGCCTGCATAATGCGACTGTCCTGACCGGATTTTCGATAATGCATAATTGCGCCGTTTACATAAAGAATGACAAAATCGCAGATGTTTATAATGAGGAAAGATTCCGGCAAAAAAGATTCTCGCCGAAAGTTCAAATTATTGACGTCGGCGGTGCCTATGTCATGCCTGGCATGATTGACACTCATATCCACGGCATCGGTGGTACTGGAGCCGATGATGCAAACAGCAAATCGATTCTGCATATGTCGGAAACACTTCCCGAATACGGAGTAACATCATTCATTCCGACCTGCTGCACCGCAACAGAACCGGAACTTTTAAAAAAGATAAAAGCCATCACTCAGTCCATAGGTAAAGAAAGAGGCGCCCATATTTTGGGCATTCATCTTGAAGGTCCCTTTCTGTCGCCGGAACGCATCGGTGCCCAATCGGCAACCGGAATATCTCCGGTTGATTTACCCCTGATGCAACGCCTGTATAAAGCCTGCAAAGGCAAACTGATTAACATGACCGTGGCTCCCGAGCTCAAAGGTATGCGAGAGCTGGCTCTGTACTGCATAGAAAAAAATATTGTACTTCAGGCCGGCCACACCAATGCAACTTATGACCAAATGATGGAAGGTCTGCAGGCGGGAATAATGCACGTCACCCACCTGTTTAATGCCATGCGACCGATGCATCACCGGGAACCGGGAGTGGTCGGCGCAGTGCTGATTCACCCGGAAATTTCCTGCGAAATCATCGGCGACGGCGTTCATATCAACCCGAATCTGATTCATCTGTTGTTAAAGAGCAAACCTTTAAGCCAGATTGTTTTAATTACCGATGCGCTGTATCCGGCCAAAACAGATTTATCCAAAACGCCGGATCTTTATCTGGACAAATGTTTTTACCGCAAAGAAGACCATGTCATTAACGGATCGGCCATCTCCATGCTGGACGGCTTCCGCAATCTGATATCCTGGGGTATCCCGATTGAAAAAGCTGTACGTATGGCCTCAACCAATCCGGCCCAAATTATGCGTCAGAAGACCAAAGGACTGCTCATTCCGGGATATGATGCCGATGTCATTGTTCTGGACAAAGACCTTAATTTAATTTATACCATTATCGACGGACAATTTTTTAAAGGAAAAAAATAATGCGCGTTGTTATCAAAGATTCTTCCGCCGACTGTTCTTCCTGGACAGCCGGATATATTGCCTACCGCATCAAAAAAGCGGCTCCGACGGCCAAAAAACCTTTTGTCCTCGGTTTGCCGACGGGCTCAACACCGTTGGGCGTTTACAAAGAGCTGATTAAACTCTACCAAAACAAAAAAGTTTCTTTTGAACATGTCGTAACTTTTAATATGGATGAATATGTCGGTCTGCCGCCCGAAGATAAAAACAGCTACCATTATTTTATGCAGGAAAACTTTTTCAAATACGTCAATATTCACCCCAAGAATATTCATATCCTGAACGGCATGACCAAAGACTACGCTGCCGAATGTGAAAACTATGAAAGAGCCATTCAGGCCTACGGCGGCATAGATTTGTTGCTCGGCGGAGTCGGAACGGACGGTCATATAGCTTTTAACGAGCCTTTTTCATCACTGTCTTCGCGCACGCGCATCAAAACTCTGGCTCCGTCAACCATAAAAGACAACTCCCGTTTCTTCAATAATGACATATCCCAAGTCCCGACCCAGGCGCTGACCATCGGTATCGGAACGATTATGGATGCCAAAGAAGTTATCATTATGGCTCTGGGCGCCAACAAAGCGGAGGCCATCCGTCAGGGGATTGAAGGCTGTGTCAATCATTTATGGCCGATAACGGCTTTACAGCAACACCGCTACGGTATTATCGTCTGCGATAAAGAGGCAGCTTCCGGATTATCAAAAAACACCGTCGGCTATTTCAAAAGTATTGAAAGCCCTGCTTCATAAACAGCCAAAAAAAAGCTCCGTTAAAAAACGGAGCTTTTTTTTGCGAACAATTTATGCATCACGCAGCTGTGCCGAAGAAATTTTCTTCTTTACTTCTACCTCAACTTTATTCATCAGCGTTTCAATATCCTGATCGCTGAAAGTTGTCGTCTTCGGCTGGAAAGTGATAGCCAGCGCAATCGATTTTTTGCCCTGCGGCAGGTTTTCGCCTTCATAGACGTCAAACACCCGCACGCTGCCGATATAGTTTCTGTCGGCATTTCTGGCGGCCGCCATGACATCATCGGCATGAACAGCTGCATCGACAATAAAAGCCATATCTTTGTCAACCGGCTGCAAAGCGGACAATTCAAGTTTTTTCTTCGCTTTGTCTTTATTGCCGCGCGGCAGCGGAATGTTGTCCAAAAAGACTTCAAAAGCCTCTACCCGTTGCTTGATACCGAATTTTTTGATAATCTGCGGATGCAGCTCGCCGAAGTAGGCAACCACATTGCTCCCGAGCCGCAAAGCGCCGCTGCGTCCCGGATGATAGTACGACGGCGCATCGGTTGAAACCCGGACACTGTCAAACGGACCGTTTGCCGCGGCAATAACCGCCAAAGCATCGGCCTTAACATCAAAGACGTCAAACGGACGTTCTTCTTTCAGCCAGTGTTTTTTTCCGGTCATACCGCTGCGGATACCGCCGGCTGCCAGTCTTTGCTCACCCGGCTTACGTCCGTAAAATTCCGGTCCGCATTCAAACAAACAGATGTCGACATAACCGCGAGCAATATTGTTTTTAAGCCCCAACAGCAGATTAACCAGAACCGAGGGCCGCATTTCATCAAGCTCGGCCGTAATCGGATTACACAGTAACACCGGTTCCGCAACCCGCCGGAAATCTTTGGCCAGTTTTGAATCGGTAAAACTCCAGGTAACCGTTTCCAGCAATCCTCTGGAAGCCAATTCATGCTTCACCGTAACCACCCGGTGCTGTTCCGGGGTTAAAACCTGCGACGGAAAATAAGCCCTCGGCATTGAAACGGCAGGGATATTATCCAGACCGATCATCCGCACGACCTCTTCAATCAAATCATGCTCCCCTTCTATATCGCCGCGCCAGGTCGGTGCCGTCGCCCATATTTTATCACCGTCTTCACGCGTTGCAAAACCGAGACGGTTCAATATTTCGACAATCTTGGCCGGAGCAATATCCAGACCGATAAAGCTCTTTAACCGCGCCGGGCGGATATAAGTCGTCACCGGCTGATAATTCTCTTCGCCGGCAATTTCAATTTCCGAAGCCTCACCGCCGCAAATTTCCAAAATCAGCTGCGTGGCATAATCGGAACCGAGAACGTTTGAATTCGGATCAACCCAGCGCTCATAACGATAGCGTGAATCCGAATCAATCTGGAACTTGCGTCCCGTCCGGGCAATACAGGCCGGAGCAAACAACGCGCTCTCCAGCAGCACGTTGACCGTGTCCGCCGAACACCCCTTCTCTGCACCGCCCATGACGCCGCCCAGACACTGGATTCCCTCATCATCGCAAATTCCGAGCGCCTGATCGTCCAGCGAATATTCTTTCTCATCCAACGCTACAAACTTTTCGCCGTTTTTGGCCATCCGCACGCAAATATTACCCTTAAGTTTATCCGCATCAAAAACGTGCAGCGGCCGCGCCATGTCATAATTGATATAGTTGGTAATATCAACCAGCGGCGAAATTGAGCGCAGCCCGATGGCTGTCAGCCGGTCTTTCATCCACTTCGGTGTTTCGGCCTTGTTATTGACGCCGCGGATATAACGCGCCGTATACACCGGACAAGCTTTAAAATCTTCAACCGTTACTTTAATCGGTGATTTGAAGCTGCCGTTTTGACGATTAATTTTCAACGGCTTCAATGTCCCGAGACCGGCCGCGGCCAAATCTCTGGCCACGCCGCGTACGCCCAGACATTCGGCACGGTTCGGCGTAATCGCGATATCAAATACCGGATCAGCCTTGTAAACTTCGGCCAGAGTTAAACCTAACGGTGCATTGGCCGGCAATTCGATAATGCCTTCATGATTCGTGCCGACGCCGATTTCATCTTCGGCACACATCATGCCGAAACTTTCCACGCCGCGGATTTTACCAACCTTTATTTCCTCCTTAAACAGCGGAATATAAGCACCGACCTGCGCCAAAATACCGACCAGACCGACCTTGACGTTCGGTGCGCCGCAGACAATCTGTCGTATTGTCGTACCGTCATTGACTTTCAGGACATGAAGATGATCGGAATCCGGATGGGCTGCCACCTCTTCGATTCTGGCGGTAACAAAACCGTTCATGTTTTCAAACGGATTAATAACCTCCTCAACCTCCAGACCGATTTTAGTCAGCGTTTCCGCAATCTTCTCAACGCTGGCTTCTGTCTCCAGATGTTCTTTCAACCAGGATAATGTAAATTTCATTTTATCTCTCCTATCTCGTCAAGCCGCCGTTATTGCTTAAACCGCCGGTCATCGACGATTCGTCCAAAGGCATAAAGCCGTAATGTTTCAGCCAGCGTATATCCGATTCAAAAAACGTGCGCAAATCCGGAATTCCGTATTTCAGCATCGCCAGACGATCCAGTCCGACACCGAAGGCAAACCCCTGATATTCTTCCGGATCAATACCGCAGGCCTTCAAAACATTCGGATGCACCATACCGCAGCCGAGAATCTCCAGCCAGTCACTGCCGGCACCGATTTTAAGCTCGGTTTTGCTTTTTTTGCAACCGATATCCATTTCGGCCGACGGTTCGGTAAACGGAAAATACGACGGCCGGTAGCGCACCGGAACATCGTCCAGTTCAAAAAAGGCTTTGACAAAGTCATACAGACACCCTTTCAGATTGGCAAAAGTCGTCGTTTTGTCAACAACCAGCCCCTCCACCTGATGAAACATCGGCGTATGCGTGGCATCATAATCCGAACGATATGTCCGCCCCGGCGCAATAATGCGAATCGGCGGCTGCTTTTTCTCCATCGTACGGATTTGTACGGCCGAAGTTTGTGTCCTGACAACATAGCTGTCATCAAAATTATCGCTTTCCGGATTCGGAATATAAAACGTGTCCTGCATCTGACGCGCCGGATGATTTGCCGGCGTGTTCAACGCATTAAAGTTATGAAACTGATCTTCGATATCCGGCCCGTCGGCAACTTCAAAACCCATCTCACCAAAGATGGCGACAACTTCTTCATAAATTTTTGAAACCGGATGAATACGTCCGATATTTTCGTCCCGAACCGGCAAAGTGACATCAATCGTTTCCGTTTTCAGTTTTTCATCAAGCTCTTTGGCAGCGAGTTCCTGTTTCCTGATCTCCAGTGCTTTTTCAATCTCGCCTTTAACCGAATTTAACTGCTGCCCGAACTGCTTTCTCGCCTCTATATCCAAACCGGAAAGCCCTTTCATCTGCTCGGTCAGGCTGCCTTTTTTGCCCAATACGGCCACCCTGATATCTTCCAGAGCTTTCACATCTGCGGCGCCGTTAATTTCTTCCAGGACCTGAATTTTCAAATTATCAATATTTTCCATCGTTTCACCGTTTTTAAAATTAAAAAGAGTCTTACCTGATCGCTCAAGCAGGACTCTTCGGATATATGTTTAGAAAAAAATTATTTGCTTAAAGAAGCCTTGACTTGGTCAACCAGTTTAGCGAAAGTTTCGGGCTCTTTAACAGCGATATCGGCCAACACCTTACGATCAAGCTCAATACCAGCTCTGGCGAGCCCGTTCATAAATCGGGAATAGGTCATATCGTGCAGTCTGGCGGCAGCATTGATACGCTGAATCCACAGGCTGCGGAAATTTCTTTTCTTGGTACGTCTGTCGCGATAAGCATATTGCAGTGCTTTTTCAACTTTTTCTACGGCAACGCGGAAGACGTTATTATTGCGGCCGCGATAGCCTCTGGCCATCGACAACACTTTTTTGTGACGGGCATGAGCCGTAACACCTCTTTTTACACGAGACATTCTTCAACACTCCTACAAATAAGGTAAAAACTGTTTAACAATCTTAACATCGGATTCGGCCAGCAAGGTCGTTCCGCGAGCTTGTCTTTTCATTTTCTGGGTTTTGCAGAAGAGGCAGTGTCTCTTGTAAGCAAAATTTCTTTTCAATTTGCCGGTGCCGGTAACGCCGAAACGTTTTTTTACGGCACTCTTTGTTTTTAATTTTGGCATTTTAATCCCTTTCTGTTCTTATCGGATTGTTCAAGAGCTGACAGGCATACCAAACAGCCCGTCCGCCCGGTTCGTCTGCGTTTATATAACCAAACCTTTTAAAAATCAAGCATTATTTGCACATTATTTTCCTGACTGCCGCCAAAAACAAAAAAATGCCCTCGACAACGGCAAAGGGCATTTTCTGTTTTCAGCCTATTTAGCCTCTGGCTTTTTCTGTGGCGTTTTTTTAGCTTTTCCGGCCGGTTTGGTCTTTGCCCGGGAACCGTGCTGAACCTTCGTAGCGACCGTTTTCGTCTCCGCCGTGACGGCTTCTTCTTCGCCGGCTTTTGCCTTGGACTTTACCTTTCCGGTCGCCGCGGCCGGTTTGCTCGCGGTCTTTTTAACCACCGCCTTTACCGGCTTGGCTTTAACCGTTTTTTTCTCCGGAGCGGTCGTTCTTTTCCGCCCGGCTGATTTCACTGCCGGAGTTTTCTTTTCTTTCGGTTTATCTTCGGTTTTATGCTCTTTGGCAGCCTCTTTGCAGACATACATATTTTTAGCCGAAGCCGCAACCGCCGGTTCAACGACAATGGCATCACAACTGTCATCTGCTGCCAGTTTATAATGTTTGTCCAGACAGCCGGCAATTGATTTATGCCGTACCAAAATCATAAATACGGCCGTCAGGATCGTCAAAATCGTTATCAGATACCGCAGATTCGTGACAATGATAATGGTATTGACCAACGTAATCAGATGATACTCATACTGCGGCCCCGCCATAACAATCCAAACCGCCGCCAGCGCATTGACGATAAAGATGACCGCAATCGCATACGGAACCCAGCCGACGGACACCAGCAGTGTCGAGATAACCGGCGCCTTGCGAATGGCCCGGTCAATTCCTTTAATCGGCTGCAACCAGTTCATCGGAATTAAAAACAACAACAGCAATACCGACAACCCCGCGTCAATAAGGCTGCTCTGTAAACTTCCCGCCATCGAAAAGAACTGCGATATAATCCAGTATATTCCGCCAATCCATAAACTTTGTTTCCAATAACTGCTCATTTTTTTCTCCTTAATAAAAATTACGATCGCTGACGAACTTTTCCGCCCGCATATCAATCAGCTTTCCGCCGTCCAGTTTTACTTTACGATCCATACGGTCTGCCAGTTCAAAATTGTGGGTGGCAATCAGAGCGCTCAACCCGGTCTCTTTAACCACCGCCAGCAAAGCCGCAAAAACCGTTTCCGAAGTTTTCGGATCCAGATTCCCGGTCGGTTCGTCGGCCAATAAAAGTTTCGGTGCATTGGCCAACGCTCGGGCAATAGCCACCCGTTGCTGTTCTCCGCCCGACATTTCTGCCGGCCGGTGTTTAAATCTCTTGTCCAGTCCCATTTTTTTCAAAAGCCATTTGGCCCGCTCTTCTGCCTCTTTGGTCTTAACCCCGGCAATCAGCTGCGGTATCATCACATTTTCCACGGCATCAAAATCCGCCAGCAGATTATGATACTGATATACAAAACCCAGATAATCCCGCCGCAGCAGCGTACGCATCGTATCGCCGAGTTTGGAACAATTTTGCCCGTCGAGATAAATATCGCCTTTGGTCGGTTTTTCCAAGAGTCCGGCAATCTGCAGCATTGTCGACTTTCCTGACCCCGACGGCCCGACCAAAGCCACGATTTCGCCTTTTTCAATCTCCAGTTCCACCCCGCGCAAAACCTGCAGGTTTTGCGTGCCCTGCTTAAACGAACGGTAAACGTTTTTCAATTCTATAACCGGTGCTTTATCATTCATAACGCAAAGCCTCCACCGGATCAAGTTTCGCCGCCCGCCAGGCCGGATACAACGTAGCGGCAAACGACAACAGCAGCGAGATGCCAACCACGCTTAAGACCTCAGCCGTATCAACCTTGGCCGGAAGCTTTGACAGAAAATAAATTTCGGCCGAAAAAAGGTCGCGCCCCAACAAAGACTGCAGTCCCTGGCGTATTTCCTCAATATTCTCACAGAACAACAGCCCGAGAACCAGTCCCAGCGCCGTTCCGACCACGCCGATAAGCGCACCGTCCATAAAGAAAATCCGCATAATCATTCCCTTTGTGGCGCCCATTGTCCGCAAAACGGCGATATCGCGCCCCTTGTCTTTAACCAGCATAATCAAACCGGTAATAATATTAAAGGCCGCCACCAGAATAATCAGTGTCAGGATAACGAACATCACGTTGCGCTCAACTTCAATAGCGTTAAAGAACGCGGCATTGCTCTGCTTCCAGTCATAGATATAAGCACCGCCGCCCAAACTTCTTTCCAACGCGGTACGCACGACCTGAAGATACTTATCATCGTCAATCGTCACGTCAATATTGGTCACGGCGCCCGGCAGACCAAAATAAACCTGGGCAGACTCCAACGGCATAAAAATAAAATTGGCATCATATTCATACATACCGGAATCAAACAATCCGATAACCTGGTAAGACTTCATCCGCGGCACGGTGCCGAATGCCGTCACTTTGCCGTTAGGCGACAACAAAGTAACCTTATCCCCCTCGCTCACTCCCATTTTACGAGCCAAGCGAATACCCATGATAATCTTATCGGCCTCAAAATAATCCATGTCAACCTTGGCAACGGCCTTAGCCAGAGCCGGTTTACGCAGCATATCTTCTGCCGAAATTCCTCTGACCATTGCGCCCTCGGCCGATTTTCCGGCCGTAACCAAAAGCTGGTTTTCAATCATCGGCACGGCCAGTTGGATATGTTCAAGTTCTTCAATTTCCGCAATGGCATTACGATAGTTGTTAAACGGATAGCCATTCGGCGCCATAATGCCTATATGACCGTTAATTCCGAGAATACGCCCCAAAAGTTCATGCCGAAACCCGTTCATAACGCTCATAACGATAATCAGTGTCGCCACACCGAGAGCAATACCGGTAAACGCGAACCCCGTAATTACCGAAATAAACCCTTCCCGGCGCCGCGCCCGTAAATAACGTCCGGCCATTTTGCGTTCAAACTGCGAAAAAATCATAATCTTTGCTTTTTATCAGTTTATCCCTTCGTTTTTATAGTCCCTTTATCCGCCCTTGACAACCTCGGAACACAACTTATGCAAAGAAAAGCTCTGCTTTTTAAACAGAGCTTTTCCTTCTTTCCGCTCCGCCGTTTATCTGTGCCCCAGAAGCCCTTCGGATATCTGGCGGTTTATATTAATAAAACTGTCCAGCATCTTCTGGTCGATATTATCCAGATTCTGCCCGAGTTTTATCGTATTTTTGGCAACATAATCCGCCAGTTTAATCAGGTTATTCCTGGTTTCCTTCGGCAGTTTGCTGTTTTCGGCGCTCATCAGGGTTTTAATCATAATCCATAATTTCTGATTGCTGTCCAGCGCCTCGACAAACTGTGTTTTGTCGCCGGACTTTCCCGCCACCGACAAATCCAAACCGCATTTGGCCAGATAATACGCCTCCTGCTGCGCCAGATTGGCATTAACCGATTCCATCAGTCCTTCGGAAATCTGACGGTTGATTTCCGCCAGCGATTTATAATAGTTCTCGGTCATGTCAACACCTTTGGAAATCGTCACCTGTTCAACATATTTTGACAATTTGGTGAGATTATCTTTAATTTCCTGCGGCAAAAAGTTTTTCGGGCTTTTCATTGAGGCCTCGATTGCCACCCACATTTTCAGATTTTCATCCAGCACCAACACTTTATAATCATTATTTTTTGACTTGGCCGCACTTTCCAGAAAATCGGCATATTCACGCAAAAGTTCGGCCTCTTGACTGGCCCCGTCAATTTGATTTTTGATTTCATCTAACATTGTTATTATCCATTTTTATAAGCGGTTGATATCAAAAACTTTCTAAACTATCCTGAAACTTAAAAACAGAAAAGGGTTTGAGCCACAAAGTCGTTGGGGAATATAAAAAAACGCTTTTATGTTCAAACCCTTCTGTTCAAGTCAGATGCACCCGGTTTACTGCCGGTTGCTTTTTTCAAGAAAAAATTGGGGAGATTTTTTCAAGAAAATTTATCACATAATAATAAGGGAAACTTGTTATATGCAGCCCTAGAACGGCGCAACGATATCCAGTATCTGCCGGCCGTAACGCGGCTGCTGTACGTCGGAAATAACCCCCTCACCGCCGTAAGAAACTCTGAGCTCGGCAATCTTGCTCGATTCGATGGTGTTATCCGAGGATATATCCGCCCGCCGGATAATCCCGCGCATTGTCAACTGGCGCACCTCATAGCTCACTCTGATTTCCTGCGTACCCTCAATCACCAGATTGCCGTTCGGCAGCACCTGGGTAACAATGGCGGCAAACGTAACGTCAATATTCTCCTTACGGTCAATTTTTCCGTCACCGGCAATTTCCCGGTTAGAGTTGATGTCGATGGTCGTATCTTTATCAACGGCATCGGGGAAAACTTTTCCCAAATATTGTTCATAACCGAAAAAGGCCGATATTCCCATTGAATCTTTATTGTCATCACGGTTTTGCTCCATTTCGTTTTCCATCAGGGCATTATCTTGAGCCGAAATCTTAACCGTAATAATATCGCCGACCTTAGCCGCCCTCTGATCTTTAAAGAAACCGCTCGCCCCCGGATGCCACAACGAATTGGCGGCCTGTTTTCCTTCCTGGGGCTCAGGCATCGGCATCGTCACCGGCTCATATCCCCTGGCCTCCACCGGATTGGTAATCGGCGACAACGGCGGTTCCTGTCCGACGCGTTCCAGCTTTGACCACATACCGCAACCCGACAATGACGTTGCCAGCAGCAATACGGCTGTTCCTCTTATAATATTTTCACTCATAAATCCCATTTCAATAGCTCCCCGGACTATTCGGCCGCAATTTCGACCGTATTTTTATCAATGACCTTCCCGATGACTTCTTTTCCGCTTTTGGTATTCAGGAGCTTAATTCTCTGCCCCCTGGCGCCGTCTTCCTGCGCCTCAAGTTTTGAGGTTATCTGCAACCCCTTATAGTGATAAACCGCCGTCACCTCCTGATTCCGCTTAATCACGATTTCTTCGCGGATATCTCTTGATGTTATCGGTTTCTCGGCTTTTATCGCTCTGACGGTCTGCCGGCCGACCAAATCTTCTTTTGCCGTAACCGTATCATTGCGCAGCCGGTTGGCCCGAATGGCAATTCGTTTCAGATCCTCTGCTTTAATCACCGCACCTTTGTCAATATCTTTTGCCGGAACCCAGGTTTCCGTTATCACAAAATAGCGGCCGAAAAGTTTGGTCTTTCCTGCCGGCTGGCCATCGGCAAAAATTTCCGCCTCGGCCGTAAATTTGTTTTGCTCTGCATTGGTTTCCAAATGGCTTACCAGAATTTTGGCTTCTGCCGTATTATCCAAAACGAACTCCGTCTGTCCGCCGAAAAATTCAACTTCCGTCTGCTCTGTTATCCCTTGTTCGACAAACTCACGCTGCACCGCCGCGGCCATATCCTCAACACCGAGGACAAAGGCTTCCTGCCCCCGCGCCGTCAGCGCCGTCAACAACACTATTCCGATTGTCAGCCAAAAACGCATTCGTCGTTTTCCTATCTCATCTGGTTAATGGTGTTGAGCATGGAATCGGCCGTCGTAATAATTTTGGAGTTCATTTCATAAGCGCGCTGTGCCGAAACCAATTCGGTAATTTCGGTAACCGGGCTGACATTTGACGTATTCAAATACCCCTGCAGAATTGAGCCGAAACCTTCGGCATCGGGGTTATCAATAACCGGATCACCGGAAGCTTCCGTTTCCAAAAACAGATTATCGCCCAAAGCTTCCAGACCGGCCTCATTGACAAACGTTGCCAATTCCAGCTGCCCGACATTAACCTCGTCGGTTTCACCGTCCTGTTTAATCCAGACCTCACCGGAGCTGTTAACATAAACTTCCGTCGCATCATCGGGAATGGTGATTTCCGGCTGAACCACATAACCTTCGTGGGTAACGATGGTGCCGTCACCGTTGCGCTGAAATGCGCCGTCACGGGTATAAGCCGTTCCTTTTCCTTCCGGAAGCTCAATCATAAAATAGCCGCGGCCGCGAATAGCCAGATCCAGATCATTGCCGGTTGATGTCAGCGATCCGCCCTCGGTAATCCGGTAGATTGCCGCCGTTCTGACACCGAGCCCCATCTGAATACCGGCCGGAACAATCGTATTGTCTGCCGTTGAGGCAGCGCCCGGCCGTACGATATTTTGATACAAAAGATCACTGAATTCGGCTCTTCTTTTGGTATAAGCCGTGGTGTTCATATTGGCAATATTGTTGGCAATGGTATCAACGTTCGTTTGCTGAGCCAGCATACCACTTGCACCGATTTGTAAAGATCTCATTTTTATTCCCCTTCAAAATTATGCCAATTCGGCAAAAGTTGAAATTGTGTTGGACAGACGGTCATGCTCTTCGTCTATCATTTGCTGCACATAATCATAACTGCGCTGAATCTTGACCAGATTCGTCATCTCGGCCACCGCATTGACATTGGATGCCTCTACCATTCCCTGTGCAATCCGATAATTGCCGCCGCCGAAAACAACAGCGTTTCCCTCCCGGTTGTCAAACAACACGCCGGAGGTTTTCAATAATTTTTGATTATCGGCAAACTGCGCGATTTTCAACCGGCCGATAACCCCGTTTTCGGTCATGACATCGCCGCTTTCGGAAATTGTTATCTCGGTTTCGCCCGGTGCAAAAAACAACGGCGTGTTGTTTTCGCTCATCACAAAATCACCGTCGGTCGTGGTCAGGGCACCGTCTTCATTCAGCGTAAACTGGCCTTTGCGGGTATATTTTTCGCCGTCGCGAGTTTCGATACAGAAAAAACCGTCGCCTTTAATGGCCAAATCAAAAGTATTGCCCGTGTTTTTAAACGCCCCTTCACCGAAATCCTGAAAATCGCCGAAATCCATCGTAAAAAACTGCGGCGCAGCGCCAACCCCGGCGGCATCGGGCGTTTGGTTGATATATGAAGTAAACAGGGCATTGTCTTGCTTATAACCGGCGGTATTCATATTGGCCACATTGTTGGAAACAATATTCATCTGTTTCCATAAGGCCATCTGCCGGGACAACGCAATATAAGATGTATTATCCATAAATTATTCCCCTAAATTCAGAAACTATTCCCCAATAGTTTCGAAAAATCATTTTCTGCAAATTAATATGCAATTAGCGTGCCAAATTTTAAAAAGGAATAATTTTACCCCAAAGAAAAGCGGCAGACTTCTTAAAAAATCTGCCGTCTTTCTTCACTTTATCAATCTAGATAGACTTCATACAGAAATACATGTGACTCTCCGTTTTACTGACTGCTTGACCTGAATTTCCTTTATAACGCGAGGCTTTATCAGCTGATTTTTCTTCTACCCAATATGTTGTTGTACTCGACCAATTACCTCCTTTGCCTATCTTGGCAAAAAACGTATTTACTTCAGCACCATACATAGAATAGGTTATAGGAGCAATGACGCCTCCAGCTCTTGCACAGGCATTTCGGGCCTCATACCATGTTCCGGTACCCTTAACGGTCAACAATACCCACCGTACAAAACCTGCTGTACTTCCACTACCGGCACCACCGGTAAGCATTACCTTGCACTGCCGCCACCCGAAAACAAAGAGGAGTTTGTCAATGGCAAATATAACACTCAACGCCACAAGATCAAGCTCTGTTTACGGTACGTCTACCGGCGCTACGCCGGTAAATATTGCCGTCTACGCCTATATTTATGTCGGAAGAATCGTTGATTAAAAAAAGCCCTTCCGAAGAGGGGCTTTTTTTCAGCTTATAAAAATTCAGAAATATCTTTTCAGCAGAGCTTCCAGCGCTTTGCCGTGGCGGGCTTCGTCACGGGCCATTTCATGAACCGAATCATGAATGGCGTCAAGATTGAGCTCTTTGGCTTTTTTGGCAATTGCCATTTTGCCGTGGCAGGCGCCGTTTTCACCGGCCAGCATTTTTTCAAGATTGGCTTTGGTGGAAGCAGAAACCAACTCGCCCAGCATTTCGCCGAAGCGTGATGCGTGTTCGGCTTCTTCATGAGCAATCTGCTCCAAAACAACGGCAATTTCCGGATAGCCTTCGCGCATGGCCTGACGGGACATTGCCAAATACATGCCGACTTCGGAACATTCGCCGTTGAAATGATTGCGCAATCCTTCCAAAATTTCGGCATCAACACCTTTGGCTATGCCGATAACATGTTCGGCCGCCCAGGACATTTCCTCTTCTTTGTAAGGAACGAGTTTATCACCGGTTGCTTTGCAGACCGGGCAAACCGGTGTTTCACCGTCGGCAACTTCAAAAACCTGACCGCAGATTAAACATTTGTACTTCATTTTTCAGTCCTTTTGCTAGGTTAAACATTATCATTCGGAGTTATAGCAAAAGCCGGGCTGATTTTAAATCGGCTTTTAATACTCTTGCACAAGATTTAAAACCTGATATCATTTTTATTTCCAAAAAACGGAGAAAAAACATGACTGATTATCTGCAACAGTCGGCAGCCGCCGAAAAGCAGGCCCGCGAAATCATTGCCGCGTCAAACATTATCAACATCTGGGAGGTGGCCGGCGCCAGAGTTAACATTGTCGGCTCGCTCAAAATCGGCGTTTTGGCCAAACACCGCGACATTGATTTTCATATTTATACGCCTGAACTCGACATTGACCAGAGTTTTAAAATCATGGCCGCAATCTGCCGGCAGCCGCAAATAAAACAATGTACCTTTATCAATCTTGCCGACACGGAAGAACGTTGTTTTGAGTGGCATTTACAGTGGCAGACGGCTGAGGATCAATGCTGGCAGCTTGACCTTATCCAGATTGAGGCCGGCTCTTTGTATGACGGTTATTTTGAAAAGACTGCCGATAAAATTAAACAGGCCATGACCGAGGAAATGCGGCAGACCATACTCAAGCTCAAATTTGCAACGCCCGATGACATGAAAATCGGCGGCATTGAATATTATAAGGCCGTTATTCAGGACGGTATACGCGACTTTGAGAGCTTTCTGCGCTGGCGGCAGAAACAGAATTTTTCCGGCATTATTCCGTGGTAAAACCAAAGCCCCTTTTAAGGGGCTTTGATTAAATTGTCTACCGCTTTTTATCCTGCAGCAGCGGCCGACCTTTCTGCAGCGCACGTTTGCGGATTTTACGACGGATGATATTCTCCTCATCAAAGGCTTCGCCGATGATGGCAAACAACATCGGCACAAACAAAGTGGCCACAAAGGTTGACAGGATCATACCGCCGATCATGCCCGTGCCGATGGAATGACGGCTGCCGGCGCCGGCACCGGTTGAAATTGCCAGCGGCAGAATACCGAAAGTAAACGCCAGCGATGTCATCACAATCGGGCGGAAACGCAGCTTGGCCGCTTCAACCGCTGCCTCGGCATAACTCAGTCCCTCCTGGACTTTAGCCACTGCAAATTCCACAATCAAAATAGCATTCTTGGCCGCCAGACCAATCAACGTTACCAAACCGACCTGGAAATACAGGTCATTTTGCAGCCCCCGCAGATAGGTTGTCAGCAAGGCTCCCAAAACCGCAAACGGCACCGACAAAATAACGACGACCGGTAATGACCATTTTTCATACTGTGCCGCCAAAATCAAAAAGATCATGATAATACCGAAAACAAATGCCTGGGTCGAAGCGCCGCCGGTCAGTTTTTCCTGATAAGCGGAACCGACCCACGACAGAGCATAATCACTGCCCAAGACCTCTGCGGCAACTTCTTCCATTGCGGCAATAGCCTGACCGGAGGAATATCCCGCCGCCGGGTCGCCCAGAATTTTGGCTGCCGGAAAGATGTTAAAACGGTTAATCAGTTCCGGCCCAGTCACCCGTTCTACCGTAATCAGGGTAGACAGCGGAATCAAAATGCCGTCGTTGGATTTCACATAGACATAACGCAAATCGTCCGGCGTGCGGCGGAATTTTGCCTCTGACTGCAGCGTAACGCGAAAGTTGCGCCCCATATAGGTAAAGTCATTGACGTAAAGACTGCCGAACGTTGACTGCATTACCGCATAAATGTCATCAATGGAAACATTCATGATCCGGGCTTTTTCACGGTCAAGGTCAACCCGGTACTGCGGCGTGCTGACCGAGAAAGTCGTCCTGACGTTGCTCAGTTCCGGCCGTTTGTTGGCGGCAGCGGCAAATTCTTCGGTCTTGGCCATCAGTTCGGCCGAAGTTTTGCCGCTCTTGTTTTGAATATATCCCTCAAAACCGCCGCTCGTGCTCATGCCGATAATCGGCGGCATGGAAAAGGCATAGCCGATACCTTCGGGCTGACTCATTCCCATCATCGTAAACACTTTGGCCAAATTGTCCGCCGACTGCGAATCCAACTTGCGCTGCGCCCAGTCTTTTAAGATGATGAAACTGATGCCGGAATAAGTGTTCTGGCTTGCCGACAACATATTAAACCCGTTGATGGTCAGAACGTCGTCAACATCGGGGTGCTCGCTTACCATTTGTGTCAGTTTTTCGGTAAATTTCTCGGTACGCGGCAGCGATGATGCTTCCGGCATCATATGCGCAATCAACAGGTTTCCCTGATCCTCGGCAGGAACAAGGCCTCCCGGAACCGCTTTGAACAAAACGGCAATCAGAACCAGAACGCCGGCAAACCCGAGCATGGCCGTTTTGCGGTGGTGCAAAAAGAATCTGACACCGGCCAGGTAACAATCGGTCATTTTGTCAAAAAAGACATTAAACCACCGGAAAAAGCCTTTCGGTTCTTTGTGTTCCTTTTTGATTATCAGGGCGCAAAGCGACGGTGTCAGCGTCAGGGCAACCAGAGCCGAAATCAAAACCGAAACGGCAATCGTTACCGAAAACTGTTTATACATAACACCGGTCATACCACCCAAAAAGGCAATCGGCAAAAAGACTGACGAGAGCACCAGAGCAACAGCCACAACCGGCCCCGAAACTTCTTTCATCGCTTTAATTGCCGCCTCTTTGGGAGACAACCCTTCTTCTTTCATCAGACGCTCAACGTTTTCCAAAACGATGATGGCGTCGTCTACCACGATACCGATAGCCAAAATCAACCCGAACAGCGTTAAAAGGTTGATTGAAAAGCCCAACACATACATTCCGGCAAAAGCACCGATGATTGATACCGGAACCGCCAAAATCGGAATAATCGTCGCACGCATATTCTGCAAGAACAGATAAACAACGATAATAACCAGAAGCACGGCTTCAAAAAACGTATGAATAACCTCTTCAATCGACACATTGACGAATACCGTCGTATCATACGGAATCTGATAAGTAATGCCCTCCGGAAAGTTCTTGGACAATTCCTGCATTTTGGCTTTGACCAGCTCGGCTGTTTCCAGTGCATTGGCTCCCGGCTGCAGATAAACGGCAAAAGCGACCGCTTTTTCGCCGTTAAACGTGGCGCTGACGCTGTAATCCTGAGCGCCGAGTTCTATCCGGGCAACATCTTTAAGCCTCAGCATACCGCCTTCTTCGTCGCTTTTCAGGATAATTTCGCCAAACTCTTTTTCATCGACCAGACGTCCTTTAGTGTTGACGGAATATGTATAGGGCTGATATTCGTCCATCGGCTGCTGGCCAAACTGTCCGGCGGCAAACTGCGAGTTTTGCTCCTGCACCGCCGCAATAACATCCTGCGGCGTCAAATTATATTCCGCCAGACGATCCGGACTGAGCCAGATACGCATTGAATAATCCTGGTTGGCAAATAACGTGGCACTGCCGACACCCTTAATGCGCTTGATTTCATCCAAAACATTCAACAACGCGTAATTGGATACATAAAGCGTGTCATATTCCTCGGAAGTTGACTGCATGGATATAACCTGCAAAATCGAGTTTGATTTTTGCTCCACCGTCACGCCTTGTTTGGTGACCTCTGCCGGAAGCTTGGCCGTTGCCGCCTGCACTTTGTTGTTGACGTCAATGGTGGCCTGGTCAGGGTCCGTGCCGATGTCAAATACCGCCCCGATGGTCAGGTAACCACTGGAAGTGGCGCTGGAATACATATAAATCATATTCTTAACGCCGTTGAGCTCCTGCTCAATCGGTGCGGCAACCGTATCGGCCAAAACTTCGGCGGTGGCGCCGGGATAGGTTGCCGAAATCTGGATTTCCGTCGGCACGATATTGGGGTATTGCTCAACCGGCAGCACTTTCATTGATACCAGACCGGCCAGAACAATAATCAGGGAGATAACCGTCGCGAATACCGGACGTTCAATAAAAAACTTTGAAAACATGACTTTTTCCTATTTAATTAGCGGGCGCCTGTTCTACCGGTACTTTTGCCGCAGCATCCGAAATCGGCTTTACCTGCATTCCGGGACGCAGTTTTAACAAATCGGATATAATAATCCGGTCTCCGGTATCAACGCCTTCATCTAATATCCACAAACCGTCCGGTGTGGTCAAGCCGGTCTGAACATGAACCATCTCAACAATACCGCCGGCATTAACACGATAAACAAACGCACCGTTTGCTCCCTGCATGACAGCTTCCTGCGGTACGGCCAGCGCATTGATACGCTTTACGCCGTCAATTACCAGACGCAAAAACTGTCCGGGACGCACTTTTCCCCGCGGATTAGGGAAAACGGCCCGAAGTTTGATGGTTCCGGTACTTTCGTCAATTGTCGGGTTAATAAAATTGATTGTTCCGGTTTCACTGTATTCGGTTCCGTTGCCGAATCTCAGTCTGGCGACCACCTCGGATTTGTTTTCCGGATTTTTAAGCAGGCCGCGTTCAACCATATTGCCTAAAGACAAAATATCGTTTTCGGAAGCCGAGAAAATAACATAAATCGGATCGAGCTGGGTAATATGCGTCAATAATCCCGCATCGCCGGAAACGGAAATCAGACTGCCTTCAGACTGGGTTTCCATGCTGGTGATGCCGCTGATCGGCGCTTTTACCGTTGTATAGTCCAGATTAAGCTGCGCCGAATCGACCTCAGCCTGAGCCAGCTGGACGGAAGCCTCCATGGAATCTTTATTGGAACGTGCTTCGTCGCGTGTTTTTTCGCTGGCGTATCCTTGTTTAAACAACTTCTCGGTTCGTTTCCACTGAGTTTCGGCATTGCGCAGCTGCGCCTGAGCCTGAGCTAATTGCGCCTTAGCCTGATTCAGCGCCACCTGATAAGGTGCCGGATCAATCTGAAACAACACGCTGCCTTCTTCGACTCTGGTTCCTTCAACATAGTTGCGTTTCAACAAAATTCCGCCGACCCGCGCCCGGACTTCCGTTTCTTTGGAGCCCTGTGCACGTGCCGCAAATTCAAAACTCAGCGGAACATCCTGCGGTGCCAGCTCAACGACATGAACTTCAGGTAATGCTGCCTGCGGTGACGGATTCTCCTTGCCGTCATTTTTCTTGCAGGCTGACAAAGCCAGCAGTAAACATGTCAAAGTAATTATTTTACGACCGTTAAACATATTTTTCTCCGTAAAAAAACAAAACATTTTTTCTACCTTACAATAAGATGATGAAAAGCACAGCCATCTTTGCAAAAAATATCATCTCTGTGGATAGTTGATAATGTATATACCGTTTTGAAAATATGAAAAAGGCCCTCTCGTTGCAGAGAAGGCCTTGAGAAAATCCAAGCAACCAATTAACGTTTGGAGAACTGGTAAGAACGACGGGCTTTGGCGCGGCCGTATTTCTTACGTTCAACCGTACGATCATCACGCGTCAGGAAGCCGGCCTTTTTCAGGCAGTCGCGCAATTCCGGCTCATAAGCGTTCAGAGCTTTGGAAATACCGTGCTTAATCGCACCGGCCTGACCGGACAAACCGCCGCCTTTAACCGTGCAAACGACATCAAATTCATTAACGCGGTTGGCAACCTCAAACGGCTGGTTGATAATCATTTTCAAAACCGGACGGGCAAAATACTGATCAATTGATTTCTCGTTAATCGTGATATTACCTTTACCGGCTTTAATCCAAACGCGGGCAACGGCATCTTTTCTTTTGCCGGTGGCATAAGCGCGTCCCTGTTTATCTTTTTTGGCCTTGCGAACAACCGTCTCGGCAGCAGCTTCAACTTTGGCCGCTTTTTTAATATCCTGCAATGATTCGATTTTTTCAGCCATAATTATCTGCTCCTTTTATTCTTGGGGTTTTTAGAGGCAATGTCCAAAACCTCGGGGTTCTGGGCGGTATGCGGATGCTCACTGCCGGCATAAACCTTCAATTTGGTCATTTGCTGACGACCCATCGGATTACGGGAAATCATACGCTCAACGGCTTTAATGATAACTCTTTCCGGGAAACGGCCGTTCAGGATTTTTTCGGCAGTGGTTTCTTTAATACCGCCGATCCAGCCGGTGTGTTTGAAATATTTTTTGGCCAGCAGTTTGTTGCCGGTCAGTTTAACCTTGTCGGCATTGATAACGACAACATAGTCGCCGCAGTCAATGTTCGGAACGAAGTTGGGTTTGTGTTTGCCGCGCAGAATTTTGGCGATTTCGGCAGACAAACGACCCAAGACGACGCCCTCGGCATCGACAACATACCATTTTCTCTCAATGTCTGAGGGTTTTGTTGCATATGTGTTCATCTGTTTTCTCTCTTTTGATTAGAAATTTAACTTCGGCGTCAATATACAGGAATAAAACATATTGTCAACAAAAAAATATCATTATTTTTCAACGCATTGATAAGTGGTATTATATTACCGTTAAACAATGCATTGTTTTTGCACATTTTATGCAAATAATAAAACGCCAACAACCAATCATATTCTTTTTCAGCCGCTGCCCTGGCGGTTGCTGCCTTTACAATATAAGCCGGCGGTGATTTTGATAAAGATTTGTAAATATGAAATTATTGCTTTTTTAACGATTGTCTGATATACTGTGTTTAATGGCGGCAAAAAAACGTTCCTTTTTTTGCCGCCACTTTTTTGTCTTCATCAATTTTCTTTTTCCCTGATTTTCCAAACCTTTCGCTTTTGGCCTTTGTGTAGCAAAAAAAGGAACGTTTTGCTGCGGCAGAGAAAAGGAGAAGAGCAATGAGGAAATATCTGTTAATAATGAGTGCAGGTTGTATCGGGTGGCTGGCAACCGGTGCACAGGCGGCCTGTCCTGTTTTCCCTACATGTGAAGAAATGGGTTATACAATGACCGCAACGGATTGTTCCGGCAGAGCAACGCTCAAATGTCCGTCTGACCATGCAAAAGTTTTTTGTATTGCCGACAGTTCAACTGAATGTCAAATCGGCTCGGTTTTATATAATGACCTCAAGTGTTATGACGAAGCACCGTCCGGTAAAACTGCCATCGGTATCGTTTTTGATACCAGCAAGCGCCTGGCCATCAGTTTGGATTCCGGAAAGAATAGCATCTCTTGGGGCAGTAGTGCTGATATTTCCGGATTAGATAACTGTACCGGATCAAATTATACTTCTTGCGGCACTGATGGCCAGAGCAATACGCAAAAGATTGTTGCCGCATTGGGCGAATCTTCTGATTATGCGGCCGGTTTTTGCTATACGAGTACTTACGGTAGCTTGCCCAAAGGCAGCTGGTTCTTGCCGAGCGCCAGTGAATTGAAAACACTGTATAACAACAGAACGCAAATTAATACCGGTATAACCGCAGCCGGGTTTAGTTCTACCATTTCGACTGCCTCAATCTATTATTGGTCTTCCACCGAGCGCAACAGTTACAGTGCCTTACTTCTGGGTCTGAGAAATGGCAAAGTGAGCGGCGGCAAATTTAAGAATCGTTCCCTTAGTGACCTTTACGCCAGGTGTGCCGTGAAATATTAGCGTACAAAAAAGCCCCTCAAAGAGGGGTCTTTTTTGACTTCAATATCCGCAAGCATTAAAACGGAATATCATCATCAAGCGGCGCCGCACTGCCGGAAGATGCCGGCGTCGAATCCCAGCCGCTGTCGGTTGTGGCAAACACATCGTTACCGCCGGCCGGAACACCATCACCTTTGGCATCAAGCAAAACCATATTGCCGCTGAAATTCTGCAAAACAACCTCGGTCGTATACCGTTCCTGACCGTTGGAATCTTCCCAGCGACGGGTTTGCAACTGCCCTTCCAGATAAACTTTTGACCCTTTGTGCAAATATCTCTCCGCCACGTCAGCCAGTGCCGGATTAAAAATAACCACCCGGTGCCATTCCGTTCTTTCTTTACGTTCGCCGCTGGCTTTGTCTTTCCATGAATCGGACGTGGCAACGTTTAAGTTGACGATTTTGGCGCCGCTGGCCGTGTTGCTGACCTTGGGATCCGCTCCGAGATTACCGACCAAAATAACTTTATTAATGCTTCCAGCCATTCTTTTTTATCCTTATTTTATTTCCAAATTAAAACTGCTTTTAAGTATACCCGGATATTTGCGCAATGCAACAAAATCAATCAACCTGTGCATATTCGCCGTTCACGATCTGATAAACTTCATACCCGCTGCTCTGCAGGGCATTACCGTTGACAAAGTCAACCTTTCCCCACGGCAGTTCAAACTGTTTGCCGTTTCTCTGGGCATCAACTTTGCCAAAATCGAAACTCCCTGCCCGGCGAACCATCTCGCTCCACAATCTGACCGCCGCATACCCGTAAACACCGAGTCCACGCGGCTCATATCCGGCCAGTCGCAGCCGCACCAGCTCTTCGGTAAACGTCGGATTATCTTTCAAATCTTCTTTTGCCAGAACATAAACACCCTCGGCAAAATTTCCCATTTCCCTGAAGAAATAAGGCGTCGCCATATATTCGTCTATCAGCAGAACCGTATTCTGCTTTTCTTCCTGCAATTTTTGCGCCAACCTTGCCGTTGCTTCGGGACTGCCCAAAATATAAACAATCTGGCTGTTCAGCAAAATCTCTTTAGCCGCCGTTTCATAATTTTCAGCATAACCGGCCGCATCATAAAGCATAATCTGCCCGGAAAGATCATGTTCATTAAACAGCTCCCGCACCCGGTGGGCCGTTTCCGCCGTCGCTGCCAGCGCGCTGTCATAAACCATAGCAACACTTTTCCCTGAAAACTTCTGCTGATAAAATTCAAAAAAAGTATCGGCCTCCTCGCTCATAATACCGCCGATTTTAACCAACCCCGGCTTATCAAGCCCGTATTGGACTTTACCCAGCGGAACAGGAACAATCCGGGCGATTTTTCCGCCGGCATAAATATCCGAGATTCTGACAAACTCATTGCCGCAATACGGACCGATAACCAGACTGATTTTGTCTTCTTCCGACGAATTAAGTGCCATCATCTGCGCTGCCGAAACGGCAAAAGAGTCCTCACACCGGTCGTCAACCGTAATCAAATTCAGTTGTTCGCCCATCAGGCCGCCGTTCTTATTAATTTCATCAACCGCCGTCTGCGCACCCTCGGTCAGCTGATGACCGAATTTTGCCATTGCACCCACCTTCGGAGCCACCACGGCAATATTTGCCGCCTGCGCACTAACAGCCCCCAATAATTGAACGGCCAGAACGAATTTCGCCAATTTTATCATAATCGCGATTAGTCTCGACTTAAATTTAAACTTCCGGCATAGTAGCATTTTATCTGTTTTTTGCAACCTTTTTTTCAAATAACGTTTGACTCGCCGATGAAAGTTTCTAGAATTTAGCCAATCAGGTTAATGCAAATCAGGAAACCACCATGCTGAAAAAATACACTTTCAAGTCTGATAACCCCGGATATCATGTTTTGTTTCTGGGCGCCGTTCACGGCAACGAACCGAGCGGTCCAAAAGCCATATCCATGGCCGTGCAAAAATTTGCCTCCGGCGCCCTGACGCCGCTTAAAGGCACGGTATCGTTCATTCCGGTATGCAATCCCCTGGCTTTTGAGAAAAACGTTCGCCAGATTGACGAAAACCTAAACCGCATTATCCGCAAATACGAACATCCGGCAACCTACGAACAACAACTGGCCGACGAACTGGTCGACCATATTGCCGCCGCCGATGTCATCATCGACCTGCACTCGACTTATTGTCCCGCCGCCGAACCTTTTATCTTCAGCGATTATCCCGATGCTCTGGCCGACAAACTGGCTGCCGCGCAAAACCTCAAATACATTGTCGAGGGCTGGCCGCAGATTTACGCCGGCAGTCAGACCATTCAGGATTTGTCGACCGGCGCCTGCGCCCATCAATACGGTAAAACCTGCCTGACGGTTGAATGTGGTCATCATTTTGCCGAATCATCAATCCAAACGGCCTACTATGTCATTATGAACACCCTGCTGACTCTCAATATGCTTGAAGGACAGCCCTCGGCTCCCGTCAGTCAGCGGCACATTGTCATGGACAGTATGTTCATTAAGGACAAAGACGGCCGGCTGGCCCGTGATTTCAAGCATTTGGACGAAGTCAAAGCCGGCGAAATTCTTGCCTTTTATGATGACGGCACAACGGTCGTCTGTCCGTCAGACAGCTATGTCCTGCTACCCAAAAAAGAGGCTCCCGTCAAATCCGAATGGTTTTACCTCGGGCACCTAAAAGCACAATCCGCCGGTTAAGAGCCTCGTTTTCCGTCCGGCCGCCGGCCTTGGTCCAGACAATGCTGTTGTCCCGGCGGTCAAACCCGACACCGTAATAACCTCTGGCGGCAAAATACCGCATTTTGTTAAACAAAGCGGGAATTTCCTTTTTTATATCCTGACCGATCCGCATGGAAAACCCTTCTCCTGCCGCCGTTGGAATATGAGGCAAATCATAAAAATCCTTCCGCATATACAAAACCTTGGCCTGGTCTTCCGGATCATGGTCAACCTTGCGGATGGACATTCCGTTTTTCAACGCGTTAATCCAACTGGCAGGGTTGTCAACGGCAATCTGACTGATTGCCGTCGTCTTGCCGGCCGCTCTGGCCTTTGCCTCACGATAAGCCAGCAATTTCTGCATCAATCCCCTGCCCCGGTAATCAACGTCAACCAGCGTTGCTTTATAAATGACCAGATCTTCATTGCCCGTTTCCCCGGCAAATTCGGACAAATCCCTGTTTTGTCCGGCCTGCGGAAAATCAAACATACTCTGGGCAATAAGCTTATCGCCGTCAAAAACGCCGATCATATGCGTATTGCCGTTGCTGAGCGCCCGCATAAAATCTTCCACGCTCCGCTCCAGAATAAAATGTTTTTCGTCCTTATCCAGGTTGGCGATGATTTTGCTCTGCAGCCCCATCACCAGCGGCAGATGTTCAATATTAAGTTCCGTAACCGTTAACTGTTTTGTTTGCATTTTTTCAATTCCTATTTTGGGCACATAAAAAAGGGGCTGAAATCTTTCACTTTCAACCCCTGCGACTACAATATTCGTTCAGACAAGACCAATCATCGTCGCAGGTTTCTGCGGCGACGGCGGATAACATTCAGCATATTGTTTGTCATATTCATTGGTAAAAACTTTCCTCTTGCCGCCAAGACTGACATATCAGACCGTACTTGTCAATATTTTTGTTGCTATTCACCGGCAATAATCCTATATTATGCTTCCGACAACGGGAGAAACAAAATGAGCAACGATTTCATTGACATAAAAGGCGCACGCGAACACAATCTCAAAAACATCAGCATCAGTATTCCCAAAAACAAACTGACGGTCATCACCGGCCTGTCCGGTTCCGGCAAATCGTCGCTTGCTTTTGACACCATTTATGCCGAGGGTCAGCGACGCTATGTCGAAAGTCTGTCTTCCTACGCCCGCCAGTTTTTGGATTTGATGAAAAAACCCGATGTCGATTCAATTGAAGGCCTGAGCCCCGCCATTTCCATTGAACAAAAAACCACCTCGCACAACCCGCGTTCCACCGTCGGCACCATTACCGAAATTTATGATTACATGCGGCTTCTGTGGGCGCGCGTCGGCACCCCCTACTCGCCGGCAACCGGCCTGCCGATTGAAAGCCAGACCGTTTCCCAGATGGTTGACAAGGTTCTTGAAATGCCCGCCGGCTCCAAACTGATGCTTCTGGCGCCGATTGTCCGCGGCAAAAAGGGCGAATACAAAAAAGAACTCGAAAACCTGCAGAAACAAGGTTATCAACGCGTCAAAATCGACGGCGAAACCTATGATCTGGAAGCCACGCCGGAGTTAAACAAAAATCAAAAGCACAACATCGAGGTTGTCGTAGACCGCATCATCGTTAAAGAGGGTATTGCCGACCGCCTGAGCCAGTCTTTTGAAACCGCGCTCAAATTGAGCGACGGCCTGGTCTTTGTCGAAAACATCTCTACCGGTGAGCAAACCACTTTTTCTTCCAAGTTTGCCTGTCCGGTATCCGGCTTCACCATTGAAGAGATTGAACCCCGCCTGTTCTCGTTTAACAACCCCTACGGTGCCTGCCCGCACTGCGACGGCATCGGTGCCAAATTATATATGGATCCGTTGTTGGTAATCCCTAACCCGAATCTCTCCATCTCTCAGGGCGCCGTTGCCCCGTGGTACGGTTTTCGCACCTCTTTTTATGAACAGGCATTGCATTCTCTGGCCGATTATCTGGGTATATCGGTCAAAACGCCGTGGAAAGATCTGCCGCAAAAAGCCCGCGACGTCATTCTCTACGGCTCCGGCGATGAGCCCGTGCCGCTTTACTTCTCGCGTTTTGCCACGCACAAACCTTTTGAGGGCGTTATCCCGAACATGGAACGCCGCTTTCTTGAAACCGACTCGCCGGCCACCCGCGAGGAACTGGCGCGCTATCAGTCTGCCGCGCCTTGTGAATTCTGCGGCGGCAAGCGCTTAAAACCGGAGGCCTTAGCTGTCAAAATCGGCGGGCTGGACATCATGGACGCCTCCAATATGTCCATTAAAGACGCCCTTGTCTGGTTTAACGGCATCAAACCGAACCTAACCCCGCAAAAGCAGGAAATCGCCGCCAAAATCATCAAAGAAATCTGCGAGCGGCTGAGCTTTTTAAACAATGTCGGCCTTGAATATCTGACACTGTCGCGCCAGTCCGGTTCGCTGTCCGGCGGCGAGGCGCAGCGTATCCGTCTGGCCAGCCAGATAGGCACCGGCTTAACCGGCGTTCTCTATGTTTTGGACGAACCGTCCATCGGCCTGCACCAGCGCGACAACAACCGTTTGATTGAAACCTTGGAGCGCCTGCGCGATATCGGCAACAGCGTGATTGTCGTCGAACACGATGAAGACGCCATTCGCGCTGCCGACTTTTTAATCGATATCGGCCCCCGCGCCGGTGCCGACGGCGGCCGGATTATGGCCAGCGGTACGGTTAAAGATGTTTTGAAGTCCGACAGCCTCACCGCCCAGTACTTAAACGGCATCAAAAAAATTGCCGTTCCCGAACACCGCCGCAAAGGCAACGGCAAATTTGTCGGCCTCAAGGGCGTGCGCACCAACAACCTGAAAAATGTCAGTGTCAAAATTCCCTTAGGCACCTTTACCTGTGTCACCGGCGTTTCCGGCGGCGGCAAATCATCGTTGATTTTGGAAACCCTGTGCAAAGCGCTGGAAAAAGAAATCAACGGCTCGCGCGAACCGGCCGGCATTTATGACAAACTGACCGGCGCCGAAAACATTGATAAAATCATCAACATCGACCAATCGCCGATCGGCCGCACCCCGCGTTCCAACCCGGCCACCTATACCGGCGTTTTCACCAACATCCGCGACTGGTTTGCCAACCTGCCGGAATCCAAAGCCCGCGGCTACACCGCCAGCCGTTTTTCGTTTAATGTTGCCGGCGGTCGCTGCGAGGCCTGCAAAGGCGACGGCGTCACCAAAATCGAAATGCATTTTCTGCCCGATGTCTATGTTGAATGTGATGTCTGCAAAGGCAAGCGTTTCAATCGCGAAACCTTGGAAGTCAAGTACAAAAACCGCTCCATTGCCGATGTCTTGGATATGACGGTTGATGAGGCTTATGCCTTTTTTGAAAACATTCCGTCGATAAAAAACAAGCTGGATCTGCTGCGTCGCGTTGGCCTTGGCTATATCAAACTCGGCCAGCCGGCCACCACGCTTTCCGGCGGCGAAGCACAGCGTATTAAGCTTTCCAAAGAGCTTTCCAAACGCGCCACCGGCAAAACGCTGTATATTCTGGACGAACCGACCACCGGCCTGCATTTTGAGGATATCAACAAACTGCTTTCCATTCTGCAGTCTTTGGTTGATCAGGGAAACTCATTGATTGTAATTGAGCATAATCTGGACGTTATCAAAACCGCCGACTACATCATCGACATCGGCCCTGAGGGCGGCGACGGCGGCGGCCGCATCATTGCCGAAGGCACGCCGGAACAGGTGGCGCAATCAGACATCAGCTACACCGCCAAATTTCTGCGCGATAAACTATAAGAAACGACTGTTCCGTTCGGCAGCAATTTTTGAAGAAACATAGGCGCCGGAAATTCTTTTGCTCATTTCCTGGAGATAGTCGGTACCGCCAGAGCCCTCTGTCAAAGCACCGGTCAGCGCTTCAACCTCTTTCGGAGCGTAATTATAATTAACGACAATGTCTTTGAACATACCCAGCATTGCCTCTCCCAGAGAATAGTTCAGACTATCAGAATCATCACCGGATTTACCAACGGATGAGGCATAAGTCTTGGCAATATCCAAAACCAATTCTTTATCAACGGCTTTGATTTTTTTCTCCTCACTGAACAAGGTTGCCGGAATAACACCCAATCGCCGTACTGCCGCATTTTTCTGCAACAGTTGCATCAGTTTGCCGCCGCCGACGTCTTCGCCCGTATTATACGCGGCATAATCAAACAAATAAGAGGCATATGCCCTGACCAAATCTTGTTCCGGTTTAAAATCGGCCGCGTCGATATCAATACCTTTAAGCGGATTCTCTCGCTGCAGATAATTAAGATTCCGCTGATCGTGCAGGGTGGTAAAATAAGCCTGCAAATCGTTACCGAACTGCTCCAGCGCTTCCGTCTTGCCGTTGCGGCGGATTTTACGCCCCTGCTCGTCGACCGCCGGCGGCCGAACAGCCGCAATTAAAGCTTCGGCGCCGCTCTTTCCGTAACAATAATCTTTTATGATAAAACGGGCAAGCTCCTGCATCTGCTGTCCCAGACGCGGATTAAAGACCTTCTCCTTCATAACATGTTCTTTATAAGAGGCAAAAACCTGTTTAACCGCCTCGGTATCAATACCGTCATATCCCCATTGTTCCCTTTCGGCCAAAGCTGTCGGCGTTTTCATCAAAAGGCGCAGCAGCGGCGCCGCCGACAATTTTTTCGACGTCCGTTCCGTCATGGCAAAATAAATTTTGGCATAATTAACGACGGCCTCCGGTGATACCTGCTGCACTCTTCCGGTAAAACTTTTAAACATTCCGTAAACCAGATGCACGAATTTTTCGTTTTTGCGGGGGTGGCTGTCAAAATATCCTATGGCTTTGGTATAAAGCCGGTTGTTTATCTGCGGATTTTTATCCGGGTCAAACGAGGCCAGTTTATACAAAATAAAGTTGTCAAATTCATACTGTTTGCCGCTGCTGAAGATATATTCCAAAAATTTGGCTTTGTCATTGTCGGACAACGGATGTTCCATAACCGACATCGTCACCAGACGAATGGCGTGTTTGGCAAACGGCTGCGAAAAATACTCTTTATATTTCCACAAAAGATGCCCGTTGACCTGCACCCTGTCCTGCCCGTCAAACGTCAGCAGATACTGGTTTATGTCATTAAGCATCCGCCTTTCGGTGTCATCATCATACGGATAAGGCTTGTTGTCGCTGAACTGAAATTTATTTCCGTAGTTGTGGTCGACATAACGGCGGCGGTCAATCTGCCATTGCCGGGCTTTCTCGGCATAAAAATCCAATTTTTTTTCTATTGACTGACAGCGTGGGTCTTTACTAAGGTCGAGCATCCGGCACCTCTCTTATTTTTGTCAATTTTCGTCATTATAACATCTTCTGCCCAAAAAGCAACCTTAAATCTTATCAAGAAAAACGGGAGCCGTTTCGGGCTCCCGTCAAACAACGCTCCGGCCGTTCTCAGAACTTGTAGTTCAAAGACAAACCGACCATCTTAACCGAGTTGTCATATTCCGCCGAAACACCGGCTTGAGTAGCCGTGGCCGGAATATTAATCGACGCCTCTTTGGCCTGAATATAAGTAAAGCCGAAATCAAACGTCATGTTTTCGCTGTAAGCATAATTCAAACCCATTGAATACCAATAACGGTCGGAATCCGGAATTCGCGGTGTGCGGTCAGCCGTTTTGACCGCCGATTCGTCATAGGCAAAGCCCAGACGCAGTTTCCACTGATGATCCAGCTGGTAGCTGACGCCGATGGCATAAAAATTGGTGTCGCGCCAGTTTTCCGGCGTCGAGCTGAGTAAATAGTTACCCGTTAACCCATTAACGGCCTCTGTACCGTAAATGTCCAAACTGTCAAACGAATTCCAGAAAACCCGCTGATATTCGGTCATCACTTCCCACTTGTCGTTAATCCGGTGATAAGCGCCGACCGAAAACATTGCCGGCGTATCCAGCCGTGCCGAAATATCCTGATTTAAAAACCCGTATAGCGCATTGGAAGAAATATCACCCTTAAGTTTGTGATTAATCTCACTGCGATAGCCGACACCGATACGGGTATTTTCATCAAATTCATACATCGCGCCGAGCTGATAACCGACATCAACCGTATCACCTTCCAGATTGGCACCATACTGCCTTCCCATAACCGTATTACTCAGTCTGGCTTTAACATACTGAATCGGCAAACCGGCGCCGACGCTCAGTTTGTCGGTGGCTTTCCAAGCCACCATCGGCGTAGTGGTTGCCGTAATGACTTTGGACGTAATACCGTGGTCAGACCCTGCCCATGCACCGTCATATTTGGTAATCATGCCGAACGGCACGTTCAATGCCAGTCCGAGGGTAACCTCATCGTTCAACTGGTGCGATATCGTACCGTTGGGTGAAATCGCCGCATGCACGATATTATTGACATCTTGATTCCTCTGCCCCTTGTTACCGCCGGCATCAAGCGGATAAATATCATGCGCCTCCGCCCGCGGAATAATATAGGTACCGCCGACATTAACCTGCGTTCCCTTCTGCCGTGTCAAACCGGCAACGTTAAAATACGCATAAGAGTTGTTTTCCGCTCCGGCGGTTGCACCCGCAAAAGCATTACCCAAAGCTGCCGCCGACTGCTCTCTCAGATGAAAACCGGCTGCATTGGCGTTGGTAGCGGCCAAAATGGCGCCCAAAGCCGTTAAAGTCACAATTTTTTTCATAAATAAAGTCCTTATAGGGTTAGACCACGATAAAGCAGTAGCATAAAAGCCCTCATAAATCAATCGAATGATTGAACCCGTGTGGACGCCTTTGTAATTATATAAATAAAACAGAGTGTTAGCAGAAAGCATATTGAAAAATAATCAAAAATTAATCTTCATTTTTGCCGCCAAAAGGTATATAATAAAAAAGTGCTTGCTTTTTAACCTCAGTGATGTTACAAACCAAGCCAGATTAACTTTTTTTAAAAATGAAATGAGGTGATTTAAGTGGTTCAGGTTACTGTTATCGGCAACGATGTCGGACAGTCTTTGAAAGTCTTGAAAAAGAAAATGCAGCGTGAAGGCATCTTTCGTGAAATGAAATTGCGCCGCTGCCATGAAAAAAATTCTGAAAAGAAAGCCCGCCGCCAGGCCGAAGCTATTCGCCGGGCGCGTAAACAGTTGCGCAAACGCTTAGATACCGAAGGCTTCTAGTCAGAAACTTATTGCAAAAAACCACGCGTAAACCGCGTGGTTTTTTGTTACCCCGCCTCTTTAAAACTGTCATTGCTCCAAAGCCTCGGCATACCATTCTATGTCACCCCGCCTTGCCGCAAGGCAAGGCCAAGGGGTCTTCCGTTTTTTCATAACAACAAAGAAGATGCCTGATCCTCATTTCATTCGGAGGCATGACAGGTAAGAGCTTGTCATTCTGAGCGACAGCGAAGAATCTCCTCTTAGATGTTTCGCTCCGCTCAACATGACATTCTTTTATTGTCATTCTGAACTTTCTTTTTTCTGTCATTCTGAGCGCCCCTTTTTGTCATTCTGAGGGACGAATGTCCCGAAGAATCTCTAAAATTTTTCCCCATCTTGCACCTCAAAATTACAAGAAACTTCTGCGTTTACCAGTGTAACACACTGAAAATAAGCAATAAAAACCACTTGCACCCTCCCCCGATTCTGTGGTATACTGAGATTGTACTTATAAGATTTGTATATATTATTAAAATAGTTTCCGCCAGCCGTCATTATTCATAAGTACAATGACCAAGCGTGACGGAAACAACTTCGGCAGGACGCCGGATTGAAAAAATATCTTGTCGGAAATTTATATTGATTTATCGGACAACGTTGCTATTTTGCCCCACGGTTGAAGAACAGTAGACTGTGACTTAAAATTAAATCAATCCCTGAATGAAAGACCTGAGAATCTATCAGTCCTCAATCCTGCTAAAGCAAAAAATCACACACTATGGCAAACGAAACTTCATGCAACGCCATAAACACCACTCCCACCACCATCCTCACCAACGAGGAATGGATTAAAGAGAATAACCTCGGAAACGAGGTTTTCACGGGGTGGTTGCTCCGGAAGATTGGCCGCTGGGACAGCGCCCAATACCTCCGGAAGACCTGCCAGTGGGTCGGTACCGGATATAAGACCTACTACTACCGTTTAACGGTAGGAAACAAGGTCTACGACGCCTGGTATAAAGTTACCGGGCCCCGGAAAGACGACTTCTGCGCTGAATACCGCGAAGTCGATCTCCGGCAGGAAGACGCCGACCGCAAGGAATACGGTCGCAAGGTCTCCCTGCTGGCCAAGGCCGCCGGCGTGCCTTGGAAACTTGCCGCTCTGTTGAGCAGCAAGGAGGAGTCCGACCGCGAGAGGAATCTTGCGGCTCTTAAGAAAGCCAAGGAGGTTCACAACTCCCGGCTGGATAAGAGCACGCTCCACGAACTCGTGGAGTGCGGAATCTCCCGCCGGTGCGAAAAGATCGCCAACCTGCTGGGCGATCTAACGGAGCAGTTCAACTGCTCCGGACAGATCAAAAGCAGGAGGCTGGCCGAGTACTTGGCAGGCTACAACATCTAAAAGTTACCCCGGTTTTGAATCAAACTCAAAACCGGGGTTTCCTTTGCGCGCAATTGCCTCAAACCGCAATATTTAATTCTTCCATCACCTGTTTTTTCAAGGTTACATTATCCGCCTTACCGGTGGCAAAAACCGGCAGACTGTCATGATACAGAATAACCCGCGGCAGATAAAGTTCCGGCAACCCGTTTTGCCTGATATAGGCATGCAGCCGGTCGTTGGTCGCTTTGCGGTTGGTCGTCACCAGCACAATCTGCTCGCCTTTGCTCTCGTGCGGCACTGCCACCACGCCGTAAGAATGTTCAACACCGTCTTCTTCAAAAGCCTTAACCACCGTCTCATGCACCGCATTCAGCGACACCATCTCACCGCCGACTTTGGCAAAACGTTTAATCCGGTCGCGGATATAAACAAAGCCGATTTCATCCATCTCAACCACATCGCCGGTATGATACCAGCCGTCCTCCAGCGGCACCAAAACCCCCGGATTATCCGGCAGAATATATCCCAGCATAATGTTCGGCCCTTTGACCCAGAGCTCTCCGCCCTTGGTAATACCGTCCACCGGCACGATTTTGTGCTGAATTTTCGGCAGCAGTTTGCCGATGGAGCCAAACCGGTTAAAAATGCGGTTGTTGGCGGTAACCACCGGCGAACATTCGGTCGAACCGTAAGCTTCTTTAACGCTGATGCCGAGTCGCTCGCCCCACAGATTGCGGGTGTCGGGCTTAATGGCCTCAGCGCCGCCGTACATAAAACGGATATTATGAAAATCCATCGGATGCGCAATCTTGGCATACCCGCGGAAGAACGTATCCGTTCCCAAAAGCACCGTTGCGCCGATTTCATAAGACAACTCGGCAATCACCCTGTAATGCAGCGGTGACGGATACAAAAACAGCCGGCTGCCCTTAAATATCGGAAACAGGGTACCGACCGTCAGACCGAAACTGTGGAACATCGGCAGCGCATTAAGAAAAATATCCGCCGTGTTGATGGTTTCGATACAGCTCATCTGATCCACGTTGGAAATAATGTTGGCATGACTCAAAACCACGGCCTTGGGCGCGCCTTCCGAACCGGAGGTAAACAAAATCAGCGCTTTTTTATTGCCGCCTTCCGGATGCGGCACTCTTTTGACCTTATAACGGATATAGGCGCCGATTTTGTCTTTCAAGGTCAGATATTTGCGCAAATCTTCCAGATAAAAAATCTGATACCCGCCTTCGCGCAGGGCATCAACAACGTTTTCCATCTTGGCGGTACGGATAAAGGTCGACGAGGTAATCACCATCTTGACCTGCGCCGTCCGGCACATCGAAACCATATTTTTGGCACCGACCGAAAAGTTGAGCATCACCGGAATCCGCTCATAAGCCGATAACCCGAAAAACGTACAGACATTGGCCAGAGCATTCGGCAGCAGCAGCGCCACATGCTCACCCGGCGCCGTCAGCTTTTTGAAAAAACGCCCCAGCACAAAAGACTTGATGACAATATCTTTATAAGACTGGGGAACACGGTTGATATCTTCAAAAAACTTCGGCCGGTGCAGCAAACCGCGCTTTGAATTAACTTTAGCCACTTTCATCAGCATACCGAACAGCGAAATATCACCGTTATTAACCGCGTCAAAACACATATCGCGCATAATCATGTAAACTTCGTTGCTGATATGGTCGCGCTGCCGCCGCAGTTCGTCTTTCAACTTAAACTTAACCGGCTTTCTGACGGTAATCCGAATTCGCGGCAGCGGGCGGTGCGGCAACTTGCCTTTGGTTTTTGAAAAATAACCGAACTGCGGCCCGTCAATCCACACCGGCACAATCGGCGCCCGCGACTTATCCGCCACCAGCCCCGGCGCCTCATAAATCTTCATCAGGCCGCCGCTTTCGGTAATCCGCCCCTCGGCAAAAATCACGCAGCAGCGTCCGCTGTCAACTTTGGCAATCAGTTCTTTCAAATCACCCGGCTCAATCGGGTTAAACGGAATAACGTCCGCCGTCTGCATCAACATTCTGATCCATTTGTTGCGGTACAAATGCCCATTTAAGGCAAACACCGGATTTCCGGGCAGATAGGCAAACAAAAGCAGCGGATCCAGAAAAGAAACATGATTGGAAACATAAACCGCTTTGGTCGGAAGCTTGTTGGCGTCAAACTGAATGGTACAGCGTACTTTTAAGAACTTAAAAACGACGCGCAAACAAAATCGTACAAAATCTCTCACAAAAAGTTCTCCGATAGTTCAAGCATATAAAATAGATGTAACTTGAAAAATCGGCTCCTGTAAAGCAAAAAAAAGGTTATATCCCGCAAATATCCCGCCAAACTCCGAATACCACGTTGATTTTACTTTATATTTGACTTTTTACCCCAAAGTGGATAAAACATCATTGTCTTTTGGCCGGATCTGCCGCATAATCTGTGCCTGAAGAACTTCATAAAATTGTATTGTGATATCGGGAGAAAATGCCATGGCCGCCGACTCAAAAAGCAAACTTTTGCTTAGTGCGTTTGAAGAATTCGCCAAAAACGGTTTTACCGGCGCTTCCACCCGCGACATTGCCGCCAAAGCCAACATCAATATCTCGTCAATTCTCTACTATTTCGGCGGCAAAAAGGGCATTTACACCGCTGCCCTCAAAAAAATCGTCGACACCGTCAACGCCATGACCGGCGAACTGACCGCCCGTTATCAGGAGGTTATGGACAGTAAAAACGCCGACGAAGCCCGCAAATTCTTAAAAGAAATTCTGCATCTGTTTTTGTCGCTTTTATGCAGCAAGGATATTTCCGAAGACCTCAAAAAAATATTTTTGAGCGAATACTCCAGCCCGACCGATGAATTCAATGTTTTGTATGACGAACTCATACGCCCGATGCACGACCGCATATCCAATCTTTTGTGTCTGGCCGGCGGCGGCCGCATCGGCATCCGCGACTGCTACTTTTACATCATTCCCCTGTTTTCGCAGTTATTTGTTTTTGCCTCGCGCAAAGAGCTCATCTGCAAACTGATGGACTGGCCCGATTATAACAAAAGAGCCGAACAACGGCTGCAAAAATATATTGACGCCCAGGTTGACTTTATTTTGGATTTTCAAACCAGATGACCGCCTCCTCCGAGCTGATTGCCAAAGCTGCCGCCACCCGTTCGCTGAGCCGCGGGGAGCTGATAGAACTATTGTCGGATGACGACTGCAACGAGGCCCTGTTTGCCGCGGCCGATGATGTCCGCCGCCGTTATGTCGGCGACGGTATTCACTTGCGCGCTCTGATTGAGTTCTCCAATATCTGCCGCAACAATTGCTGTTATTGCGGGCTGCGTCGGGACAACCGCAACATCAAACGCTACCGCATAGACGCCGACACGATTTTCAATCTGGCCGAATATGCCGCCCGCAACATGGGGCTGAAAACCATTGTGCTGCAGTCGGGCGAAGATATGTTTTTTGACCGGGACAAATTGTGCGATATCATCAGACGCATCAAAACACTGGACGTTGCCCTGACTTTAAGCATCGGCGAGAAGACCGCCGCCGAATACAAAGCCTATAAAGCTGCCGGCGCCGACCGCTTTTTGCTGCGGATCGAAACTACCGACCGTGATTTGTACCACCGGCTTGACCCCGGCATGAACTGGCAAAACCGCCGCCGCTGCCTTGCGGATATCGCGGCCGCCGGCCTTGAAGTCGGCTCTGGCGTTATGGTCGGCCTGCCCGGACAAACCATTGAAAGCCTGGCCGACGACATCTTGTTTTTCCGGGAAATCAATGCCGACATGATCGGTATCGGCCCGTTTATTCCTCATCCGGATACGCCGTTGAAAGATGCCGCCGGCGGCACACTCGAAATGTCTCTCAAGGTTATGGCTCTGACCAGGCTCCTGCTGCCGGATATCAATATTCCGGCCACCACCGCCATGGAAACTCTGGCACCCGACGGCCAGACCAAAGCGCTGCAGGCCGGAGCCAATGTTATTATGCCTAACGTCACCCTCACGCAATACCGCCGGCATTACGAACTCTATCCAGGCAAATCAACCACCAATTATACTCCTGACGAAAGCCTGAAGGTGCTGCGTGACAAAATTACCGGCATAAACCGTTTTGTGGCAACCGACAAAGGTTTTCACCACCAAACAAAAAACGGCAAAGCCTGAGGCTTTACCGTTTTTTGTTATTCCTGCATGGCAAGTTCAACATTCTGCAGCATTTCCTGCAATGACAACGCCGGTTCGCGGTTAATCTCACAAACCCAGACCATTGACGGCGTATCATAGGCGCTTTCGCCGCCCCAATAACACCGGCCGTCAAACTTTTTTGCCAAAGCCTCTGCCTGTCCTCTGTTACCGACATAAAACAACTTGTCGTCATTTCCTGTCAGCAACTGCACCGGCAAATCATACACCTGCTGCAGCCTGTTGACAAAACCTGCCAAATAGTGCTCATTACTTCTGGAAGCAATCCAAAGATAATTTCCTGCATACACAACATCGTCAAACGATCTGCATAGCTCTCTCGTAACCAAGACAATTGTCGCTCTTGGTGTTTTTTCTCTCTCTTTCATATACATATCAAATTAATAATACTTTATTGATAGGTGTAAAATATTACATTTAACTCATAACCGCAAGCAAAATATCTGCATTATATGCCCGCAACATTTTTTAATATCTCATTTTTCCGTCTGTCGGACTTTCTTTGGCTCAACCAACCCGCCGGATACGATAAACTTAATCGCTTCCTCAACCGGCATATCCATTTCAATCACGTCTTTTTTCGGCACAAAAATCAGAAAACCCGATGTCGGATTCGGCGTTGTCGGAATAAAAACATTCACCATCGGCTCCGGCAGTTTGGCCTCAACCTCACCCTGCAAATCGGCACTGACCAACCCCAAAATCCATATTCCCTTGCGCGGATATTCCAGCATAACCACTTTTTTAAATGCTTGTGTTTTACTTGAAAAAACGGTTTCAAATATTTGTTTCAGCAATGAGTAGACCGATGATATCAACGGCACCCTGGCCACAAACCATTCACCGAGCCGGATGAAAAAACTCCCTAAAAACCCGGCAGCGAACATTCCGACCAGAATCAAAAAAACAATCAGAACAATCAACCCCAAACCCGGAACACTCATCGGCAGATAACTGCCCGGCTGATACTGCGGCGGCAACATCTGATTGACCAGGGCATCAACCCAGAAGATAAATTTATACGCCAGATAAAAGGTTATTGCCACCGGTGCCGTCACCAAAATTCCGGTAAACAAATATGCTCTGAGCTTGGCGCCGAGTTTCATAAAAACTTCTTTCTCGCGCCGCAACCGCTCTCCCTTTATCCGCCGGATATTTTTGGCACGGCGGATAACTTTACTTCTGTCTGCCATTTTTTGCCTTTCTCAAATCTTCAATAATGAACTGCACATCGCTGCGGCCGTTCCAGCGATCATGCCGCAACACGCCGACGACATCAAATATTTCGCCCTGCGGATTAAACATTGCACTGCCGATGTCGTTATCGCCGACCCTGAAAGCGATAGCCTTGATTGAACCGCCGTTTTCCGAGGTCAGAATACAGCGGACGTGCCCCACCCCGATAAGCGACGGCTTGATAATCCGCACGTTCTTCAACATCAGCCTCGGTTCCGGATTACCTGCGCCGAAAGGCTCCAGTTTTTCCAGATAATCGGCCAATGCGGCATTGGCGCCGCCGGCATCAAGCACGGCATCAATCTCAACCACCGGCGTAATCGCCTCATCACCGATTTTGCTTAAAACATATTCGCCGACAAACTCCCTGAACTCTTCAATCCGCCCCTCTTCCAGCGAAAACCCGGCCGCCATCATATGACCGCCGCCCTTGGTAATCAGTCCTCTCTCCTTGGCGGCAATAATCAGAGCACCCAGATCAACCTGCGGAATGGAGCGCGCCGACCCTTTCACTTCGTCTTTTTCAACCGACATCACAAACGCCGGCACGTTATAACGCTCTTTTAACTTTCCGGCCACAATGCCGATAACTCCCTGATGCCAGTCATGTCCGTAAACAAAAGCTACCGGGTATTTGTTTTCTTTTCCCTCAAGCTTTTCTATCGCCGACAGCAGAACATGGTTCTCAATATCTTTGCGCGCCACGTTAAATTCATTCAGCTTGTCTGCCAGAAGTTGCGCCTGATAGTCACTGTCACAGCACAACAGCTTATTTCCCATATCGGCGTCGCCGACCCGGCCGCAGGCATTAATCCGGGGCCCCAGCACATAACCGAGATGAAACGCCGTCGGCGGCTCGGACAAATTTGCCTTGTCCATCAGTGTCGCCAAACCCTTGTTTCCTCTGGCAGCCATAACCTTCAGCCCTTGTGCCACATAAGCCCGGTTCAAACCTTTCAGCGGCACCACGTCGCACACCGTACCGAGCGCCACCAGATCAAGCCATTTTTTCAAATCCGGCTCCGACTGCTCCGGCGTATAAAAACCTTTTTCCCTCAATGCCCGGTTAACCGCCACAATCGTCATAAACACGACCCCTACGGCCGCCATATATTTAAGATAAGGATAATCATTGTCTTCATCAAGACGTTTTGGATTAACCACCGCATAAATTTTCGGCAGCCTGGCTTCTGCTTCATGGTGGTCAAGAACAATCACGTCCATTCCCGAGGCCGCGGCATGTTCAAGCGGTTCAAATGCCGTTGTGCCGCAGTCAAGCGTCAGCAAAAGTTCCGCTCCGGCAGCCTTAAACGCATCAACCGCCTGAATACTCGGCCCGTAACCCTCATCTCTGTCGGGAATATGAACCTCCGGCTCAATACCGACCGAATGCAAAAAAAGACGCATAACGGAAGTTGAAGTTGCACCGTCAACGTCATAATCGCCGATAACGGCAATTTTTTGCCGTTTAATAACGGCATCGGCGATTCTGTCCGCCGCCTTGGCCATATCTTTCAAAACAAAAGGATCCGGCATCAGCCGGCTGATTTTAGGGTTTAAAAAATCCGCCGCGTCATCAATACCGATACCGCGCAAAACCATAATCCCGGCAATTATGACCGGCAGGTTGTGCCTTTGCACCATGACATCGACCAAACGCCCTTCCGGCGCGGCAATCTGCCACAAATTGCCGCCCAGAGAAATGCTGTCTGCCGCATCTTTATTCATGATTCGACTAATAAGTCAGATAAATTTCGGCTCTGCGGTTCAGCCGTTCACCTGCCGGCATAACTTCCTGATACATCGGCATTGAATCCGACAACGCCTGCATCGTGATTTTATCTGCCGGAACACCTGCCCGCCGCAAAGCTTTAACCGTATTTTCCGCTCTTTTGGCCGAGATATTGAAGTTAATCAGCTTATGTGTTGCCGGGTCGGTATCCCGCGTGCGGGAAGACGCAAATCCGTAAACCGTTACCGCGGCATCGTTTTCTTTAACCAGTTTGGCAATTTTTCTTAACGTTGCGTTATAAGAACTGCCGACCGCCGCGCCGCCGTCTTCAAAATAGATTGTTGCGGCCAGATAATGCATACTGGGCATTTTACCGGCAGGCTTATCGTCTTCCGCCGCTTTACCCTCTACGATTTTAACATTATCGGCTGCTTTGACCTCATCTTTCGGTGCATTACCGGAAGCTGTCTTTTTCTCGGCCGTTTTGCTTTCGGCCGGTGCTATTTTTTCTTTCTTAACCTCGACGACCGCCGCCGGTTCAAGTTTCTCGGCCTTTTCAATCGTTATGCCGGACGCCTCGTCATCATAAGCGGCATTGTCTTTATCCGAAACCAACACGCCGCTTTCTTTGACCTTGCGCACTTCAACCTGTCCGCCGTCGCTGATAACAATATCGGTATCATCTTCAAAATCCGGAAAAACAGCGCTGACACAACCGCTCAGCAATATGGCGGCCACAGCGCTCAACGACATTTTCAAACCTTTTTGCAGCAGCATTTTCTTACCCTGTTTCTAAAAATTTTACCTTGCGCAAGGATAAAACAATTATCTTTTTTGCACAAGAGCAAAAACTCAGTTTTGAGCAGATTATATTAAATAAAGTGATTATCTTGCAATATTTGTTTGTAATTCTCAAAGCCTATATTATAATAAACCGTAAATTTTTAGTTGGATAAGACGATGGAAAATAAAGCCGTTACTTCAGCTCTGGACATTGTCAACTGGTTCTGCCGGAAAGCGGACACCGCCGGTGTCATGCTTGAAGAGGCCAAAATTCAGCACCTGCTTTTTTTGGCGCAAATTCACTTTGCCCTCAAATCCGGACATTTTCTGATGCCGTCGCTGTTTGTCTGCGGCCGCGGCGGCTTTTATGAACCGACCATCCGCCAAATCATGCGGTTTGGCCTGCCGTTGATGTCCAAACCGTCTTTTGATTCCTCAACCGACGATTTTCTTGAGTTGATCTGGCAAAAATACGCGCCGCGCTCCGAAGCCGACCTCAACCGCTTTATCCTGTCACTGGAGTGCTGGAAACAGTCTTATCGTCCGGAAACGGAAGTCATTGTCGACCCGATGCGGCTGGCCGATTCTTTTGCCGATTCCATTCGTAACGCCCGCCGTGACGAACCGGCATCTTCCTCCGGAATCCGCCTGTCCCAAAACGGCCCTGTCAGGGTTTCGGCCTGGCATCCGCGCAAATTAAAAGACTCTAATAAAATAAAGGAGAATACAAAAAAATGAAACTGTTCTCGTTTCTGCTTACTTTATTGTTTTTAACCTCCTGTTCCGAAGAAGTAGAACAAAAGCCGACCACGCCTTTGACAATCAGCACGTCTAACGGTGAAATCCGCTTCAACGTTGAAGTGGCGCAAACGCCCGAAGAACTGCAAAAAGGCCTGATGTATCGTACCCAGATGCCCTTAAACAACGGTATGATTTTCAGCATTTATCCCGTGCGGCCGACCGGTATGTGGATGAAAAATACCAAAATCGCTTTAGATATGCTGTTTGTGGCACCTGATGCATCAATCAGCATGATTAAAGAAAATGCCACTCCGATGTCCGAGGATCTGATTATTTCCCGTGATCCCGTCCGGGCGGTTATTGAATTAAATGCCGGTCAGGTAAAACGCTACGGCATAAAGGTAGGCGACAAAGTCAGCCATGCACTTTTAAGCAATTTGACCACCCTGTCTGATGTTCCGGCTACTCAGCCGGCCGTCATTTCCAAAGGTCCCAATGCCCCGGCGGCAGGTCCGGTCATTCCTAAAGGTCCCAATGCTCCGGCGGCAGGTCCGGTCATTCCTAAAGGTCCCAATGCCCCGGCAGCAGGCCCTGTTATTCCTAAAGGTCCCAATGCCCCGGCAGCAGGCCCTGTTATTCCTAAAGGTCCTAATGCTCCGGCGGCAGGTCCGGTCATTCCCAAAGGTCCTAATGCCCCGGCGGCAGGTCCGGTCATTCCCAAAGGTCCTAATGCCCCGGCGGCAGGTCCGGTCATTCCCAAAGGTCCTAATGC
>CALXTU010000006.1 GCA_944391495.1 uncultured Alphaproteobacteria bacterium
CACCGGCTGTTTTTGCTACGGCCGTCCGCTGGAATCACCAATTATAATGCAACACCTCACGGTGTTGTTTTTTTTATTAACAAAAAAAGGAGCTTCTGTTAAAAAGCTCCTTAAAGTTCAAAATTCCACTTTTCTATCCCAATTTTTTTGCGATTAAATCTAAAATAAGTAAAGTTTCTTTCCAGTAAACTGCTAATGTTATCAAGCAAACACACATCCATGGCAACATTTTATATTTCCATCTATATTCAGGATTAAAATACATGGCATCGGGATTTTTTTTTGCCATAATATGTCCAATAACCATATCAATTATAATTACCCCACCTAATATTATAAATATAGGAAGCAACATATGATTAAAATTTACCAAAGATATAAAAAGCAAACTTAAACACCAATAAACTATCTGAAAAATTAACATTCCAATTTTTTGAGATATTGCTTTATTATTTCTCATTGTTGTTTCCAATTTTTATAAGTTAAAATTTATTATAATAATCATACTGATTTTGAATTCCGTCAACACTATATTCAGCTATTTTACCATTTAAAGTATTAAAACAATTACGAACTGCCGGACTGGCTGCGCGACCAAATGATTGTTTTGCTGCATAATGTCCGCCCAAATTTCCTGCTAATCCCACAGCTATTTGTTTGGCGTAATTTTGCCAATTGTCTTGACCTGTTCCATACCCATAAACTAATCCGTTGGCAATAGCGTTATATTTATTTAGATTATTTTGAATTGTCAAAGGTGCTGTTTTCGAATATCTAAAAAATTTTACCGGTGACGCAAAAGCTCCAGCACTTTCCATTACGGTATTTAATATCGGATGTTCAATACTAAATTTATTATTATTACGAATATCGTCTCGTACAGTTTGATATCCTTGTTTATAACCATCTCGTAGATTTTGATTGTTTAGATATGCCTTGGTAGCGCCTACAGTACCCCCAATAACTCCTATCGCCTCATCAAAATTACCTAAAGTTATACCATTTGCAAAAGCAATAGAGCCTTTTTCTGTCAAATCCGCTATATTTTGCATAGCCTTTAATGCTTTGTTTTGCCAATTATCACTTGAATCCTGTTGACCTTTAGATTGTGACGCTTCTGAATAAGTTGTCTGAAGCACTGGTGTTGCTATTGGCATTGACTGAACAGGTATTTGCAATGATGAACCATATTTTTGCTGTAATTGCTTCATTTCATCAATATCAAATCTTGCCTGCAATTCATCATGCAGGTTCATTTTGCTATAATCCGGCATGACAGAGTATTTTTCTTGCAGGCGCTGCAATTTTTCTAACTCTCGTTTTCTTTGCACATCTGCAAGCCATTGATGTTGTTCGTTTGTATAAGACATTATTTTTTCCTTTCATAAAAAAAGGAGCCTCTGCTAAAAGCACCTTAAAGTTTAAAATACAAAAATCCGGTTTGAAACCCGGATTTTTCTAGTGACACTTTATCACTATATCTACTTTTATATATCCACCCGACGTGGAAGTCAATACAAGCGCCACAACTTATAAACATATTATTACATTATTTTCAAATAAAAGATGCTTTTATTTGTACAATACTTATTAACACATTGAAATTAAATAATAAGGGCATAGGCTTTATCATCCCCGCTCTAATTCCACCATCAATATATAACAACACCTCACGGTGTTGTTTTTTTTATGGTATTCCAGACGGGGCGGACATAGTCTTGACTTATCCGTCGGACTGATGTATATATTTGAATATAGTGCAGAAGTGTACTATGGAGCGATCTGAACAATCAGGTCGCTTTTTTTGTGTTTAATCACTGCCCGGTCTTGCGTTAAGACCGGGTATTTTGTTTTTATAAGAAAGGTAAAACATGATGTATCCAAAATATAAATCACCTTTGGGTTATACTTTAGGCAGCAACAATGTTGACAGCTACGGTGTTAACCACAGCGGATTTTCCACCCGCGACGAACTGGCATATCAAACAGCCAGGCAGCAAAGAGAAAACCAAATTATGCAAAATTATAACGGACAAGATATCAACCAAGATTATCCGCAATACGGCACTGACTTTTGGAGTGGATCGCCCGAAAATAATTACGGTTTCGGCGCTTCGCAAATATCGTCAAATATTGAAAATATGCAAAACACGCCTGTGCCAAATATTGGCCCCAAACCTTTGAGCAAAGAGCAAATGTATACCTCGCCAAACCATATAGGAGAAATTTTGACATCAGGTCTTAAAGGTTTTGGTCAAGGTGTTTTGGGCGGTATAGAACATGGGATAAATACGGCATTTCTAGGTTTATATGATGTAGCTAATGATGCTTTATTTGACGGCGGATACGAGCATCGTCAAAAAGAACTTGAAAATTTGGCTGATACGGCCAATCTAGGTAAAGCTTATAAATATGCAAACTATGCGATTGATGCCGGAGTTGATACTCTTTTGGGAACCACCGGAATAAAAAAAGCTAAAACTTTGTTAAACAAAATTAAATAACTTGACGTCATAAAGGGTATTCGATAGTATATCAAATACCCTTTAACTTATTAACAGAAGTAAACTATGATAAAGGTATTACAAGATAAAAAAAACGCTAATATATCCTATAAAGAAATATTGTCACATTATTTTTCCATGCTTGGAACATTAGGAAGGACAGAATTTTTAGGAATAATGGTTTCTGCCTACTTGTTGCTTAAGATATCCATGCATCTAAATTTAATTCTTAATGATATCGTATATTTGCCGGTTTTTTATTCTATGCTGGCTGCCACGCAAAAAAGGTGCAGGGATATTCATTGGAGTGGAAACTTTTTTATCATTCTGTTTTCTCTCGCATTTCCTTTTATCAATTATTATCAGTATATGAAAGCAAATAATATGTTAATACCGCAAAATTTGAAAGATATTGTGTTTGTTTTAGGAGTTTTATACTTTTTTTCATATATTATATTGCTTTTGATTCCAGGAAAAGAGCAAAAAGATAAAATTATCCGTAGCCCATTATTAAAACATCCACACATTTATAGTGGTTTGTTTTTTATTTTATTTTTAGTTGGACAGTGTCTTTTTTTCAAGTAAATAACATTTTGATATTTCAAAAATAAATTGTTTTTCAATATGTTTTGGTTGTATTGAGTATACTCGCAATAAGGAACAAAAGTATACCTCGCCAAGCCATATAGGAGAAATTTTGACATCAGGACTTCAAGGGTTGGGACAAGGTATTTTGGGTGGTATAGAACACGGAATTAATACTGTAACAGCTGGAGGATATGATATGTTCAACGATGTTTTTTTTGATAACGGATATGAGCATCGTCAAAAAGAACTTGAAAATTTGGCCGACACAATGAATCTCGGCAAAGCTTATAAATATGCAAATTATGCGATTGATGCCGGAGTTGATGTCCTTTTGGGAACTACTGGAATAAAAAAAGCTAAAAGTTTGTTAAACAAGATTAAATAACTTGACGCCAGGCGAGGTATTCAATGTGATATCGGACAAAAAGGATCCGTCTGTATTTTAATCTTTTCCGCAGCTTATCCGGCAACGCGTTATTTGGATTATATGAAAGAGCAAAATATTTTCATAAATGATAGTGTAGAGAAAATATTAGCCCTATTTATCGGATTATATTTACTGGTATATTTGTTTTTACAATTTATGCCCGGAGCAAAAGAAAAAGAGATGAATTTATCCAGCCCGTTATTGAAATATCCAAAAATTTATTTTGTAATTTGTGTGATAATATTCTGCGCAGCTTGTTTGTTTTTTAACTAACGGGCTTTTTCCGCAATATTTACCCCCTATCAAGCACCATCATATGCATACGCCTGTCATACTAACCCAAGCGTGAGTATTGAACAAATTTGTTAGTATTGCACTCCGGTATTTTATTCTGCATAATACCGGTGTATACAAAATGCTGCATTTTTACACTCTCCTTAGGGTTGGTATTAAACAAAAAAGTAAGTATTGAATGCCTTGATAATATAACCCTATATTTTTATATGCAATTTAATAAACACGGCAGGTCTTTTCCCTGCCGTTTTTTATTATTTGCTAAAGTCGTAAAAATTCAGGCCGATTTTTTCATCAAAAGTTCTTTCCAGCCGGCCGCCGGGAACCGCTGTTACAAAAAATTCGCCGGCGCCGTTTAAGTCTGCGCTCAGCAAATGTCCGGCCAGCCCCTGATAGTCACGGTTGCCCAAGGTAACATGATAATGCGTGTAGGGCTCCCCGTCCTTGGTCGAAATATTGCCCGTAAGGTTGGCAATTTCCATCTGGCCGTCGAATGTCCGGTCAACATATTGCTTGGTTGCGGGATCAAAAAAGCGCAGCGTGGCGCGATTAACTGCCCCGATGCCGGTGATACTGCCCAGGGTTATTTTATTCTTTTGCACAAAATCATTAAGCGCCGCCGCAAGTTCAGCGCCGTTGTGTACACTGACAATATAATTTACTCCGTATTGTTTGGCCGTCCAATTATCCCCTTTCAGAACCCTGCCGCGGGAATGGCCGTACCAGTAAAAACAAACGCCGACGATCAAGACCAGAAAAATCAAACTCCAAATAAGTTTCATGACACCCTCCTCTTTGTTTGTGCGGTTTTAATATAGTTATTAATATAAATTCCGGCACAAAACAAGCTCTATATAGCCGATGCTAATATTTAAAACAAAAAAACTCTTGACTTTGAGTTTACTCTAAATGTTATGCTGTTTTTATAAGGACTGTGATAAGGGGTTGAAGATGAGCAAACAAACCGTTTTTTACTACCATTTTGAACCGATCGGCGGCTGGTTTATTCTGAATGCCGTCATGTTGATTACTTTCGGCTACTGGAGTGTTGTCTGCCCCTGCCTGCTTTACTGGTCGCAGATGCAGGTGTTGTTGAGCGTGACGGCGTTTTCGTGGCTGGCCTGGGGCTGGAAAAATTTTGCTAAACACCGCCTGGCCGTATTTGACGGCAAGAGCATCACCATTGACAACTGCCAACCGCTTTTCTGGAAAGACATCAAGGCCGCGGAAGAACGGATGGTCCGCTGCGGGCTGCGCAAATACCGGGTGATTGTTTTAATCCCCAAAGACGGCATTGATTACAAATATAATTTTTTGCAAAAGCATTGCGGCAACTTTACGGCGTTTTCCCTGCCGCTGTATAATGTCGTGACACCCGATGACGCCGCCGAAATGATTGAACTTGTCAATAAAAAGGTCAAAATCAAACGCCTGCCGGAGACTAAAAAATAATACTTTCCTGCAAACCGTAAAAGAAAAAACACCGATGATATCATCGGTGTTTTTTCTTAGTCTATCTCATCCAAGACACATTTGGTCTTATCTGGGTTGTTCCGGTAAAGGAACTTTGCCAGGGAAATCATGTCCTCTGCCCGGCCGTCAAACCGGTAATCGAACCCGTCCAAGGCTTTGTCTCTTGTTGCGGCTTCTTCCCGGACGGCCTCAATAAAGAGCGCCAGCTCCATTTTATTGGAGCATACCGGGGCAAACCCCCAGAGGGACTCTCCTGATGTGATTATCACGACAGGGAAATCCTTAAAGAGTGGGAGTTCCGCCAGAACAAGCTGCTCAACCGTCCCGGTTTCGCTGTCCCTCAGCTGAACCGTTAAATGGTTGCCGCGGCGGTGAGAGCAATACTGCGCTCCCCAGACCTCCCCTGTCTTGTCCGCCCTGATGGCATTCCCCTCCATCGACGGAACGTAGGTAAACCCAGGAACATTTATCGCATCTGTCCGCCAGCCTTCAAAGTCGTTTACGAAAACGAACTTTCCGGCTAATCCCATGTAGTCAAGAAGCCTTGTTGGCATGTCAATTTTTTTCATAATCTAATAATTTAAAATTAAACATATGTGATTATGGACAAATTTATAGCATATTTTTGTCCAGCTTGCAAGAGGTATTTTTTATAAATTGGTGTTAAAAAACTCTTCCAGCTTGTTAAACGGAATTTTTTCCGGGTTGTCATACAAATCAACATGACTGGCTCCCGGAATAATCATCAGTTCCTTATTATCGCCTTTGAGCTTTTTAAAAGCATCTTCGCCAAAATAGCGGCTGTGGGCTTTCTCGCCGTGAATAATCAGCACGGCGTTTTTAATCTCGCCGGCGTAAGACAAAATCGGCATATTCAGCAACGATAAAGCCGAGGTAACCGTCCAGTTGCCGTTGGAGTTGATGGAACGTTCGTGAAAACCGCGCGGGGTTTTGTAATAATCCCAATAGTCTTTGACAAACTGCGGCTCATCTCCGGTCAGTTTTTCCGGCAGGCCCGGCGCCTTGGCATAAGTGCCGTTTTTAAAATCTTCGGTACGCTGGGCATTGAGTTGTCTGCGCAGTTCATCGCGCTCTTTTTCGCCCATCGAATCAAAATAGCCGTTGGCGGTTACCCGTGTCATATCATACATGGTTGAGGCAACGGCGGCTTTGATACGTGGATCGTTGGCGGCGGCATTCAGCGCAAAACCGCCGAAACCGCAAATACCGATGATGCCTATTTTTTCCGGATCAACATCTGGCCGGTTGCTCAAAAAATCAACCGCGGCGCTGAAATCTTCGGTATTGATGTCCGGCGAGGCAACATGACGCGGTTCGCCGCCGCTTTCGCCGGTATAAGACGGATCAAAGGCCAGCGTGATAAAACCGCGTTCGGCCATGGTCTGGGCATAGAAGCCGGAGGCCTGTTCTTTGACGGCGCCAAACGGTCCGGCAACGGCAATCGCCGGAAGTTTACCTCTCTCTTTGCCGGCAGGAATATATAAATCCCCGGCCAGTGTGATGCCGTAACGGTTTTTAAAAGTTACTTTTTTGACGTCTACTTTATCGCTTTTGGCGAAAATCTTGTCCCAATTATCTGTTGTCATTTCTGCTCCCGATGTGTTTGAGGTTAACATAAATATACCGAACATAGCCGGCAAGGCCAGTTTAAAAAATTTCATCAAATCTGATTTAATCATTACCGCTCCTTGTTTTGAGGTTTTACCGCTCCGGAAACGGCCGAGGCCGGCCGGATAAATTCTCTTTTAATTTAAGAATATAATCCTCTTTACAAAACTGCAAATACTTATATCTTATATTATGCTATGCTTTTAAGGCATAACTTTAACGCCCGCAAACAACGGAGGCTTTGATGGAACTGAGGGTTTTACGCTATTTTTTGGCGGTTGCGCGCGAGGGCAGCATTACGGCGGCAGCCAATTCGCTCAATGTTACCCAGCCGACATTGTCGCGCCAGATAAAAGAGCTGGAAGACGAACTCGGACACCGGCTTTTTACCCGCGGCAGCCATAGCGTTACGCTGACGACCGCGGGCTTAAGGCTGAGAAAGCGCGCTGAAGAAATGATTGAGCTTGCTGCCAAAACCAAAGCCGAATTTGCCGTTCCGGCCGAGACGATTGCCGGCGATGTTTATATCGGCGGCGGCGAAACACGCGGAATGCGCCTGATTGCCGAAATAATTGACGACCTGCGGCAAGATTATCCGGATATCCGCTATCATCTTTACAGCGGCAATGCCGAAAACGTTACCGAACGCCTGGACAGAGGGTTGTTGGACTTCGGTATTTTAATTCAGCCGTCCGATTTGTCAAAATATGATTCCGTCCGGCTGCCGGCCAAAGATGTCTGGGGCGTGGTAATGCCCAAAGAATGTTCTCTGGCACAAAAACAGCGTATCAACCGGCAGGATCTGCTCGGACTGCCGCTGGTCTGCTCACAGCAAGCGCTTGATGAAACCGCGGCCTATAATGCGTTTCGCAACTGGTTCGGCAAAGATTTTGCACACCTGAACATCGTCGCGACTTATAATTTGGTGTTTAATGCGGCATTGCTGGCCGAACTGGGAACCGGCTACGTCCTGACACTTGACGGTCTGATTGATGCCATGGACAGCAGGGTTTGCTTCCGGCCGCTTGATCCGGCGCTGGAATCTGGGCTTGATATTGTCTGGAAGAAATATCAGGTCTTTTCGCCGGCAGCCAAAGTCTTTCTGGACGCCCTGCAACGGCGGTTTGAACGGGCTTTGTTTTTATAATTTATTCTGACGGTGTAAAAAACTATTGACTTAGAGTAAACTCTAGAAATTATACTGTCACACAGAATCGAAAAGGAGAAACCGATTTATGTTATCTTGGAGTGTTATGGCCTCAATGGTCGGCTGCACCATCACAATGTATTTGTTTGTGCGTTATGCGGTGATGCTCGGCTTAAGCTGGTGGATATCCGTGCCGCTGTTTATTTTTCTGATTTTAATCGGCTGCACCCAGCCGCTGACGACCTATGCTTTTGAAGAGCCGCTCGGCAAATTTTATCCTTTTTACCGCTATACCATTTATTTTTTGTTCATCGGCTGCGTTATTTTGATGTGTTTGACGCTGGCGGCCGATGCGCTGTGGTTTGTCGCCTATAAGCTCAAATGGCTGAGCATGATGCCGGTTGAAAAAGGTGTCTGCGCCAAATTTCACATCGGTCTGCTGTTGACGGCGCTGGTGTTGACGGTTTATGCGCTGTATGCCGGTATCAAAGTGCCAGATATTCGCGAGACGACCATTGTTTCGGACAAAATCAAACGCGACCGAAAAGTTGTCGTTTTGAGCGATATTCATATTCACCGCGTGGTTAATCCCGATAAGGTGCGCCGGATTGTTGAACGCGTCAACGCACTTGAGCCCGATGTCATACTTCTGGTCGGCGATATTGTCGACGACGATATGCCGCGGATTGCCGAAACAGTAGGCCTGCTTAAAGACCTTAAGGCAAAAGAAGGCGTTTATTTTGTCAGCGGCAATCATGAATTTTATGCCGGCTACCGCGACAGTCTGGTAACAATGCAAAAATTCGGTTTCAAAACGTTGGAGAATGACGGCGAAAATCTGGGTGATCTGTTTGTTGCCGGAATCCCCGATCCGCGGACGGCACGGCGGGTGGGGTTGCTGCTGCGGCCAGATGTTGCCCTGCGCGAGGCAACTGACAAACAATTCAGAATCCTGATGTCGCACACGCCGGTCAACTTCGGCAAGGATAATAATTTTGACCTGGCGGTTTCCGGTCATACGCACGGCGGGCAGATTTTTCCGTTTCACCTGCTGGTTTCCTGGGTTAACAAATATTTGTCCGGGCTTTACGACATCGGCAACAACGCCCAAATCTACGTTTCAAACGGCGCCGGCCAGTGGGGACCGCAGATGCGGCTGCTGGCACCGTCGGAAATCAGTTTGATTCATTTAACTTCACAACCAACTAAAGGAGAAAAATAATGAATTTTAATTTCCATGTTCCGGTTAATTTGTTTTTCGGCCGCGGAGAGCTCAACAATCTGCACAAACGTCCGCTTCCGGGAAAAAAAGCGCTGGTGGTTATTTCCAACGGTAAATCGGCGCGCGCCAACGGTTATCTTGACCGGCTTTATGAGCAGTTGGACAAGGCCGGCGTGGCATATGCCCTGTTTGACAAAGTAGAGCCCAACCCGCTCAAATCAACCATTATGGCCGGCGCGCAGGCTGCCCGGGAAAACGGCTGCGATTTTGTTGTTGCGCTCGGCGGCGGCAGCGTGATGGACGCCGGCAAGGCCATCGCCGGGATGGCGGTTAACGACGGCGACCTGTGGGATTATATGCCCTGGGGTACCGGCAAGGCCAAAGAAAAACAGCACAAAGACCTGCCGCTGGTCTGTATTTCGACAACCGCCGGCACCGGCTCGGAAATTGACACCGGCGCGGTCATCACCAATCCCGAGACCAACGAAAAGACCGCTTATTTCGGCGAATTTCCCGCTTTGTCCATTGTTGATCCGGAGCTGATGGCCAGTGTTCCGCCCCGGCAGACGGCGTATCAGGGTTTTGACGCCCTCTTCCACTCAACCGAGGCCTATATTGCCTCCAGCGCCAATCTGATGAGCGATATGTTTGCCCGTGCGGCAATCGGAAATGTCGGCAAATATCTGGCACGCGCGGTTAAAGACGGCAATGACGAAGAAGCCCGCGAGGGTATGGCTTTTGCCAACTCAATGTCCGGTTTTGTTATGTGTGTCGGCACCTGCACCAGCGAACATTCGCTGGAACACGCCCTGTCGGCCTATCATCAGGAACTGCCGCACGGCGCCGGACTGATTATGATATCCAAGGCCTATTACAACCATATGATTAAAGCCGGCGTTCGCGGTGAAAAATTTGTCGATATGGCGCGTTTTCTGGGTATGAAAGACGCCAAAGAGCCGGCCGATTTTCTCAAGGCACTGGACAAACTGCAGCGCGACTGCGGTGTTGACGAGCTGAAAATGTCAGACTACGGCATCAAGCCGGAAGAATTTGCCGGCATGGCCGCCAATGCCAAAGACTGCATGGCGCTTTTGTTTGAGTTTGATCCGGCGCCGCTCGGTAATGAAGACTGCGTCGCCATTTATCAGGCATCTTACAAATAAGGGGGAAACAAAATGAAAAAATTACTGACAACGGCTGCTGCCGCTTTGGTTTTAATCTCTTTTAACACAGGAGCTCAGGAAATGAAAAAAGCAGAAATCGACACGATATTCGGACAAGGCGAACCCAATCCCTACGGCGAGTTTTTTACCGGCCAGACCTATTTGACGCGCTTGAGCGCCAACGACGAAGTTTGGAATTCATCTATTGCCAACGTTACCTTTGAACCGGGCGCCCGCACCAACTGGCACAAACATTCCGGCGGGCAAATCCTGCTGGTTTTGGGCGGCGAAGGACGTTATCAGGAACGCGGCAAAGAAATCCGGATTTTGCATAAGGGTGATGTGGTTCGTATTCCGCTTGATATTGAACATTGGCACGGCGCGGCTCCGGATTCATGGTTTACGCATATCTCTATTGAAACCAACCTGCCCGGTAATCAGACAACCTGGCTGGAGCCGGTAAATGATGCCGAATATAAATAAAATCATAGCGACGGCGGTTGTTGTTTTACTGGCGGCCGCCGCCGGTTTTTACATCGGAAAAACAGAGGAAAACAAAATGGATAACTGGCAAAAAAATGATCCGGAAATGGCGGCGTTGTGGGATAATTTCATCACCAACGACGTTTTGCCGCACGGCAGTCTGGATTCCAGGACGCGTCATCTGGCACAACTGGCGGCGGCCGTTGCCGCACAGGGACACGGCGAGTACAAACGTCTGCTGAACGAGGCTTTGGACGACGGCATTACCCCGGTTGAAGCCAAAGAGGTTGTTTATCAGACCGTGCCTTATGCCGGCATAGCCAAGGCCTATGACTTTATTGCCGCCACCAACGAGGTTTTGCAACAACGCGGCATCAGTCTGCCGCTTGACGGCCAGGCAACCGTTACACCGGCTGACCGTCTTGAAAAAGGCATTGCCGCTCAAAGCGCCATTTTCGGCACCGAGGCCATTGCCGCCATGCGCGCCAATGCCCCGCAGGAGCTGAAACATATTCAGGATTATTTGTCGGCCAACTGCTTCGGCGACTATTACACCCGCGGCGGTCTGGATATTAAAACCCGCGAGCTGCTGACGTTTGTCATTCTGGTATCCATGGGCGGTGCCGAACCGCAGGCCAAAGCACATGCCGCCGCCAATATCGCCTTCGGCAACGGCCGGGAAAAACTCTTGGATACGGTTACGCAGATTCTGCCGCTTATCGGGTATCCGCGCAGCCTGAACGCCATTGCGGTGATTAACGAAGTGAGCAAATAAAGGAGAAAATCATGAGCAAAAAAATTCTGGTTTTGGCGGCAAGTTTCCGCAAACACGGCAACTCCGACACTTTGTGCGACGAGTTTATCCGCGGCGCCGTTGAGGCCGGTCATGATGTTGAAAAAATTTATATCAATGACAAAAAAATAAACTACTGCCGCGGCTGCGGCGTATGCAACCGGACACATCAGTGCGTGCAAAAAGACGATATGGCCGAGATTCTGGACAAGATGATTAAGGCCGACGTGATTGTCATGGCAACGCCGGTTTATTTCTATACCATGAACGGCCAGATGAAGACGTTAATCGACCGCACCGTGCCGCGGTATACCGAAATCAGCAACAAAGATTTCTACTTTATTGTCGCGGCGGCCGATGACAACCACGCCAATATGGAAAAAACGCTGGAGGGCTTCCGCGGCTTTACCGAGGATTGTCTGGACGGCGCCAAAGAAAAAGGCATTGTTTACGGAACCGGCGCCTGGAATATCGGTGACATTAAAGGAAGCCCGGCCATGAACGAGGCTTATCTGATGGGCAAAAACGCCTGATGGATTTTTAAAGTTATTGATTAAGTCCTTCCTCTATCGGGAAGGACTTTTTGTATATTTCAGAACCGTCCGTCGTCACGCTGCCGCATGAAATGAGAATCAGGTATCTTTCCACCCGTGCCTTGTCATGTTGAGGAGCAAGGCGAAGAAGAATCTATCTTGTCATATTGAGCAAAAGCGAAACATCTCAATTTAACGTTACTTTTGTGCGGACAAAAGTAACCAAAAACCGCCGGGATAAGCGCTCCTCTTAACGCCCCGGCTGCGCCGGCATATCAGGCGCCGTAACTTGGCATCTTTGGCAAGATGCCGCAAACAAAACGGCGATAAGGCTGACAGACCTGATTCCGGCTTGCCGGGGCTGATACGCGCAAAATCCCGGACCCGGTATTTGTTCTTTTCCCCCAAGAGGCAATGTGCTTAAAGGGAGATTCTTCGGGACTATCGTCCCTCAGAATGACCGTACTTTTACGGTCATGTTGAGCAGAGCGAAACATCTGAGAGATTCTTCGGGACTATCGTCCCTCAGAATGACAAAAAAGAAAAGTTCTGAATGACAAACAATGTCATGCCTCCGAACAGCGTGAGGATCAGGTATCTTCTTTAGCCTTAATAAGGCCGGATACAAATTGGCAGCCGGCTTTATGATATTCTATTTGCGGCTGATGAGGCGGTAAATGCAGGCGGCAACCATGCTGCGCGGTTTGAGCACGTTCAATATCTCGGCACCGCAGCCTTTCTGCCTGGCGACACGATAAGCATCGGGGCAGTCAATTTCCAGATGACGCGGGCTTAAGCCCATGATACTGTCTGATTTCGGCAGCCGCGACAAGGCAATGCGTTTGCCGTAAAAAAGCGTCAGTTTGGCTCTGACGCTTGAGAAATCGAGATGGGACGCCTGTTCCGGTATCCGTAAGATATCAGCCGCATAACCGCCGCCCGGACAGGCGGTGTCAAAATTATTGTGCAGCATATAGAGCTCAAGGCTCGGAATGCCCAGACAGGTTTTGACGCCTTTCATTGTTTTGGGCAGATATTGATAGCGGTTGATCATTCCCGGTTCGACAATCGCCGAAGTGGCAACGACATCGTTCCAGTTGAGCCCTTTCCTGACCCGCTGGTCAATCTTGAGCACACCGCGCAGATGAATCATTCCGTCATTATAACGACGGGGATCTTTTTCTATTTCTTTGGTTCTGATGAGGTGGGTGATGTATTCTTCTTTTGTGTCAAAAACACAAGAGATTGAAAAAGCCTGACTGTTGTCCTCAACTCCGTGGCAAACCGGAGTTTTTATTGTTCCCGGCATTCAGATACACCACATTAAATTATTAAAATCAAGTTAATATTATCACGTTTTTTGTCTAAATCAAGTGTTTTTTTATTTTTTTGACTAAACTGCCGCAAAATATACAGCCAGTCTAAATATTTCTTTATTTTTTTGCCGAATATGCTAAATTTAATTTGTTTGTTTTTTTGTTCTACACTCTACGGAAGGAAAATAAATGTCTGCTCAACCAAAAGTCATTACCATGATTCCGGTCAGAATGGCCTCCAGCCGCCTGCCCAACAAACCTCTGCTTGATATCAACGGCAAAACACTGATTCAACATGTTTACGAACATGTTAAAATGTATGTTCCGGGCGATATCGTTATTGCCGCCGGCGACCAGGTTATTATTGACGAGGCCGAAAAATTCGGGGCTAAAGCTGTTTTAACCGATCCGAAACTTCCCAGCGGAACCGACCGTATTGCCGCAGCTTTGGCGGAAATTGACCCGGACGGAACCAAATATGACGTTGTGGTTAATTTTCAGGGTGACGGCATAAATGTTGACCCCAGAGTCAATCTGGACTTGATCGAGATGATTCAAAAAACCGACTGTGATATCGCCACCTGCGGTATGATATTTAAAAACCAGAAAGACGTTGATGATCCGAACATGGTGAAAATCTGTATGGGGTTGCGCGAAGGTGAAAGAGAAGGACGCTGCCTTTACTTTACACGGGCGGCGGCACCGTATATCCGTAATCCGGAAAAATGCCAAAATAAAGATTTTTATCATCATATCGGCATTTATGTCTTTAAGGCTTCATCTTTGAAAAAAATGGTATCCCTGCCGGTTGGAGTTCTGGAAGCAAGAGAATCGCTGGAGCAGCTCAGAGCTTTGGAAAACGGTATGACCATCCGCGCCAAGATTATCGACAAGATGACGCTTATTGACGGAGCTCCGGCAGATATCAATACCCCGGAGGAATATACAGAAGCGCTCAAATGGATTAAATAAATTGCTTAAAAATCCCCCGCCGATGCGGGGGATTCCTTTATGCCATTGCGGTGTTGGCATACAGCCAATTTTTGAAGTCTTCGATGTCTTTAACCTCCGGTATCCAACGCAGATCTTCCGGCAAGTCGGTGGTAAATTCGCAGCGCATCCGCACCGGATGGGCGCCGCTGTTGATTGCCGCCTGCTGGTTATAGATACGGTCATCGACCAAAACCGTTTCTTCGGCCTTTAAGCCGTATTTTTCATAACAGGCACGCAGCATATCTTCTTTGGCGGTATCGTGCATAAACTTGCCGTGCTGCACACATTCAATGGTCAGGAAGTCTGACACCTCGGCTAAAAGTTTGTTCAAAAACTTCTTTTTGGTTTCGACATCAAAGGTTGCCGACAACGTAAACTGGCGATAGCCTTTTTGATTTAATTCCTTCAACACCTCAATAACGTGCGGATACAGCGGCCGGTTGCAGAAAAACTCCGGCGAATGGCAGAAGTCATAATCAAGCTCCTCGCCCCGCTCGGGGTGCGTTTTGAGCTCCAGCGCACCGTATTTCGGGTTGACAGGCAAAACTTTCGGCAGATCTGCCCATTTGATGTTGCCGTAGACGGGCGCATATTTCGGATGTTTGGTCAAAAAGTTAAAATAAGCATAGTTCAGATTGGCCAAAACACCGTCAACGTCCCAAAATATATTTTTAATGATCATTTTATTCTCCTTTGCAGCCGGTGAATGATTTTGCCTGATCCCGCGCCAGTTTGTCAACCCGTTCGTTTTCCGGGTGACCGTTGTGCCCTTTAACCCATACCCATTTAATCGTATGTTTTTCAAGCTCCGAATCGAGAGCCTGCCATAAATCGATATTCTTGACCGGTGATTTTTTGTTGGCGGTGCGCCAGCCGTTGTTTTTCCAGTTCGGAAGCCAGGACTGCACGCCGTCCATCACATAGCGGCTGTCGGTATGCAACGTCACCCGGCAGGGCTTTTTTAGGGCGCGCAGAGCCTCTATGGCCGCGGTCAGCTCCATGCGGTTGTTGGTGGTTTCCGCCGCACCGCCCGAGAGTTCTTTTTCAACCCCGGCGCAACGCAGAATCACGCCCCATCCCCCTGCTCCGGGATTGCCGGAACAGGCGCCGTCGGTAAATATCTCAACTTCTGGCATTAAAACTCTCCGCGGAAATAGTCGTTGAAAAATTCGTTCATAATCATATTGTAGTCCTCATCACCGCGAATAACTTTGGCCACAAAAGACCGCAGCTTGTTTTTGGGAATATAGATGCGAAAATCTTTCGGCATGGCCATATTGGCGCCGATAACGCCCTCAAGCTGAAAATCATCTTCAATAAACGGCGACAAAACAATCTCCACATTGCAAAACTTGATAGCGCCGCGCGGCGGCAGGCGGAGTTCCGGACGGGTAATGATGTTCAGCTGCCCTTCAATACCGGCGATAACTTCCATCTGATTGTAGTTTGAAAAACGAACTTTGTTGTATTCGCCGCCGTCGCTGACGACCTCGGCCGACAAAAACATCTCACGGGCAATCACATTGGAAATATTGGCGCCCTGCAGTTCAAACGAAACTTTGACATACTGTTCCGGCGGGTTGTCGATACTGTTGGGATAAAGCATATCTTCGTCCTGATTTTCCAAAGCCTCGATTTTTTTGCCGGCCACCTTAAGCTCAATATTGGGCTGCGGGTAACGGCCGAACATACCGGCAATCACGGCATAAGGCGCCGGAACGTTGTTGGAACCTGAACGGATGTAAATGGCCGAATTTCCGGTAGTCATCAGAGGAGAAACATCGCTTTTCGGAATATATGTTGCCACAAAACCGTCGCCGTTTTCGTCAACGCTGATTATATGATTGCGCACTTTGTTGTGGCTGGGAATGGTGCAGCCGGAGATGGCGTTTTCCAGCCAGCTTAAAAAGCGATAGACGTTTTTGACTTTTACTTTGGCCTTGGCGACATCGCCGATTTCGCCGTCGCGGGAACACTCAACGCCCCAGATGACAACTCCTCCTTCGGAATTGCCGAAACCGGATATCGCTTTGGACAGGTTTTTACGGTCATCGCGGTGCAGCGTGTTAAAATTTTTGCCGTCGGAAGCGGCCTGCTTAAAATCAATGAACAATTCTTCACTCTGGCGGTTGACGATAAAGTCATCTATGGCTTCTTCGCCAAAATAAACCAATTTTTGAAAAATATCTTCGGCACGCGACATTATCTGCTCTCCTGCAAAAAAAATAACGGCCCGTAAACTGCCGTTATTTTAGCCGATAATCTTTAAGATTTTATTTATGCCAAAAGCTTTTGCAGCTCGTCATATTCCGTATATTTATCCACCGCCCCGAGAAGCGCGTATGTCGGCCGCGAAGAGAATATCTCGCCGGCCACGGCGCGGATATCTTCCTTGGTTACGGCATCAATTTTGGCAATAACCTCTTCAACCGTCAGACTGCGGTTGTAAATCAGATTCTGCCGTGCCAGCAATTCAGCCGTTGACGATGAACTTTCGAGCCCCATCTTAATACTGGCCTTAAGCTGCATTTTGGCACGGGAAAACTCTTTGTCGCTGACCTGATCGTTGCAAATCTTTTTTATTTCGTCGGCAACAACCGGAAGCAAAACCGGTATATCCTTTGCCCCGGTACCGGCATAAATGCCGAACAGCCCCTCTTGGGTATGCGCGGCGGTAAAACTGTAAACCGAATAAACAAGCCCGCGCTTTTCCCTGATTTCCTGAAACAGGCGCGAGGACATTCCGCCGCCCAAAATGGTCGACAAAATGGCCATATCATAATAGCGGCGGCTTTTATACGGATAAGCTTTAAAGCCCAACACCAGATGACTTTGCTCTATCGGCCGGCGCTCCAGAAAAAAGCCGCCGACGTAATGCTGATCTTCGGCCGCAAAATTGGTCTTAGCACGGAAATTTTCCATCCGCGTTTTGACCATGTCCACAAATTCCTGATGACGGATATTGCCGACAGCGCAAACGACCATATTTTCCGCCGCATAATTGCTGTTGATATAGTCAAGAAGCGTCTGCCGCTCAAAAGAACGTACGGTTTCTTCCGGCCCCAGAATTGAACGCCCGAGAGCCTGATCCGGAAACGCCGCCTCCTGAAAATAATCAAAAACTATGTCGTCTGGCGTATCTATCGTCTGTTTGATTTCCTGAATGACAACGTCGCGTTCCTTAACCAGTTCATCTTCCGGAAAAGTCGAATTCAAAATCGAATCCGTCAGCACATCAACCGCCAGCTCGGCGTTTTCTTTCATCATCTTGGCATAATAAGCGGTAAACTCCCGCGACGTATAAGCATTTGACTGACCGCCGACGTCTTCGATTTCTTCGGAAATCTGCAGCGCCGTCCGGGTGTTGGTTCCCTTAAACGACATATGCTCCAGAAAATGCGATATACCGTTATTCTGCTTTGTTTCATAAGCCGAGCCGGTTCTGACCCAGATTCCCAGCGATACCGTTTCAAGCTGAGGGCGTTCCGAGGTTATGATTCTCAAACCGTTTGACAAAGTTGTTATTTGCGAGTTCATTTTTCCAGTTCCATCAACCAAATATTAAACCGATTTGACAGCCGTTTTGACCGCCCTTATTGCCGATCTGACAGCCGTTTCCATGCAGCAGGGATAATTTTGCATCGTCCAGTCGCCGGCTATAAACACGTTCGGATAAGACGTCAGGGCATTGCGCGGCCGGCGGAGATTGTTGCCTTCATCCTGGCGGATAGTAGCGTTTTTACAGCAAAAGGCCTTATACGGCGGCATAAACGCGGAGTTGACGCCCCGGATTTTATCAATTTCCTGCCAGACCTTCATTGCCAGACCGGACAAATTATTTTCCTGGGCATGATAATCCGAAATTACCGCTGATAACAAACCGTTTCCGGCAAAAAGCCAGTCGACCGTGCCGCCGGTAACACCGAGAAGCGATGCGCCGCCGGGCAGATATATCCGCTGCGAAGTCTGATATATTATATTGACGATTTGATTATGTTCAAGAGGAATAATATCCAATACTTTGCGGCAGCTCAGATTATCAAGCGCCACAATAACCTTATCACGAGAACCGACCTCCGCCTGCCCTGTTGAAAATTCAAGCTGCGCCGCCATTCCGAACTGGGCGGCGATTTTATTCAGGCGGCAGTTTAAATGCACTTCGTCGGCATAGCCGGCAAGCATATTGATGATTCTCTGGCTTAAATCCTGCCCGGAAAACCAAACCTTGCGGACGGAAGGCGTCCAGGGAAAAGTCTGCCTCAAGATGTTCCGTTTTATGGGCGAGGCTATTTCTTCCGGTGCCGTGTTGCAAAAACTTTTTAAAATATGTCCCCGGTTTGCAAAAGCCGAAGTGCTTAGACCGCCGCCGGACATATCCAAAAACGGCACCTTGGCAATCCATTCGTTTTTTTTGACAAAAGCCGCCATGAACCGATTGGCACTAATAATGGCATGAACGGCATTATCCAGCCGAATACCCAGCCCGGCATCATCATAAGAATAGGCCCGGCCGCCGAGGCGCTCGCCGGCCTCGTAAATAACCGAACGAATTCCGGGGTATCGGCGTTTGAGATACCAGGCAGCGGCCAGACCGGCAATACCGCCGCCGACGATATGATATGTTTCCGGAAGCGATGTCAAAAGGATTATCTCCCGCTGAAAGCTTTTAAAATCAAAAATATTTTTGACAACCGGCCGATTTGCGGTTTGGGGGAAATAACCTCCCAGCCGCGGTTTTGCATGATGTCAAAATATCTTTTATAGATATAAGCTATCGCCCTGATATTGCGAGCAATCTTTTTATCAAGTTTTTTTATGGCCGCAAAGGCATCTGCATAATTCTTTTCCGCCATCTTGGCAAGTTCTTCCCGGGCAACGGCCAGATTTTTATCAACGATTACCGTCATCGGATCCGTCGCAACGATGTCGGCTTTCTGCAAAAATTCCCGCGGAATGTACAGGCGTCCGGCAACCGCATCTTCGCGAACATCTCGCAATATATTGGTAATCTGCATGGCCATGCCGAGAGAATTTGACAATTCTTTTATTAACGTTTCATTCCTGCAGCCCAAAATACGCAACGACAAACTGCCCGGCGCACAGGCAACGCCCCGGCAATAACGCTCAAATTCCGGCAGCGACGGCGCTCGAAGCGGATTGGGCAAATCCATGGATATACTGTCCAACAGGCTGACGATTTCCTGTTTGGGCAGATTAAACCGCATACAGTTTTTGTAAATATTACGACCGACGTCCGACGCCGGAACTTTTTTGTCATAGATATTGTCGATTTCCCGCCGCCAGGCGTCTAAAAGCTCCATTTTGTGCGACAGCGGTTCCGGACCGTCCACGATATCGTCAATATGGCGGCAGAAAGCATACAGGGTATAGATGGCGCGGCGCTCTTTGGTCGGCAGGATATGCATTCCCCAAAAGAACGACGAACCGGATTTTTTGACTATTTTTTTAATTTGTTTGTTCATAAGACACGTCCTTGTCCCTCAGGCCTGTTTCTAAGGGCTTGAATCATTCCCCGGCAAAATGCCTTGAGCCTGTCCGTCATATTCGGCCGCGGCGGATTCTGCAAAAAGTCAGTTCTTTTGTATTTTTGTAACACGGAATTGGTTAAGGAAAGAATAACGCAGATATTAAAACGCAGACGGAAATTGCGAATCAGTGCCGGCAGCAGCGCCGCTTCTTTAAGCATGGCTCCAGTTCTCGACAGTATTTCGTTCAGCAGTTCACGGACGGCAGACGACGTATAATTCAGCCCGAAATCAGACTGGCGGACGCCGTATTTTTGCATCATATCCTGCGGAATATAGCAACGGCCGAGCCGGCTCAAATCCTGTTTGATATCCCCCAAATGATTAACCAGCTGCAAAACAACGCACAACTGCTCGGCCGGTAAAATCGCCGACGGAGCTTCATCGTGCACGGCCAGTATAAAACGCCCGACCGGCGCCGCCGAATAACGGCAATAATCCATAAGCTCTTCCCAGATGCGAACCGGACGACCGGCGGCATCGCGCTCAAAAGCGGTCAACAGGTCCAAAAACAGCGAAGCATCAAGATTTTCGGCAACAAAAAGCTTTTCGAGACGGCGGATTCCGGGCAGGTCATCAGCGGCAGACGGCTGCAAAAAAGCCTCCCGGACGGCCGCAAGGCGCCGGAGTTTTTCATCTTGCTGCAAACAGGGATCATCGGCAATATCGTCAGCCTGCCGCGCCGCTTGATAATATGCGTCCACCAGCGGTCGTAAAGATGCCGGCACCAGTTGTTTGACGGGAAATTGTTCGTCTTTGGCGGTTTTATGCTTCATCGGCGCTTATGCCTTTATCCGTTCAAGCCAGGGAACAATGTCGGCCAAAGCCCGGCAGCAGTATGCTTCTTTGCGTTCCGAGCCTTTAATCTTGCGAAATTTGCCGTTGGCGGTTTTCTCGCCGGAGATAACAGGAAACAGGCCGAAATTAATATTCATCGGCTGATAATTGCCGGTGGTGTCCCGCAAATGCGACCAGAGCGCGCCGAATGCCGTGGTCGGCGGCGGCAGCACGATATCTTTTCCCAAAACCTCGCAGGTTTTAAAATAACCGGCCAAAAAGCCGACGGCGGCGCTTTCGACATATCCCTCGCAGCCGGTTATCTGGCCGGCAAAGGATATGTGCGGCAAAGTACGCAGGCGTAAAAAATCATCAAGCACGACCGGACTGTTGATGAAGGTATTTTTATGAATACCGCCCAGTCTGGCAAAACGGGCGTTCTCAAGCCCCGGTATCATGCGGAAAACGCGCTGCTGTTCGCCGTATTTCATTTTGGTCTGAAACCCGACCATGTTGCGCAAAGTGTCTTCTTTGTTATCCTGCCGCAGTTGCACGACGGCATAGGGTTTTTGCCCGGGGGTGTGCGGATTGGTCAGGCCCACGGGTTTCATCGGGCCGAAAAGCAACGTATCGCGGCCGCGTTCGGCCATCACCTCAACCGGCAGGCAACCATCAAAATAAGCGCCTTTTTCAAAATCGTGAAATTCCGTTTTTTCGGCAGACAGCAGCACATCGACAAAAGCATAATACTCCGCCTCGGTCAGCGGACAGTTGATGTAGTCAAACTTATCGCCCTTGTCATAACGCGACTGATACCAGGCTTTGGTAAAATCAATACTATCCTTATAGACAACCGGCGCAATTGCATCAAAAAAATTCAAACTCTGATTACCGACGGCTTCCCTAACGGCGGCGGTAAGACTGTCGGAGGCCAGCGGCCCGGCCGCAATGATGACCGGCAGGCCGGTCGGCGGCAGTGCGGTTACCTCTTCGGCAACAAACTCAATCAGCGGGTGAGCATGCAGTTTTCGGTCGATAAATTCCGAAAACCCTTCCCTGTCAACGGCCAGAGCCCCGCCGGCCGGAACTTTGCAGGCATCGGCCGCCTCAAGCACCAGCGAACCGGCCAGGCGCATTTCCTGATGCAGCAGTCCGACGGCACTGTTGGTATGATCATCGGAACGCAGCGAATTTGAACAAACAAGCTCGGCGGCTTTGGCGGTTTTATGCGCCGGCGGCATTTTCAGCGGCCGCATTTCATGAAGCACCACCTTCACCCCGCGGGCGGCAATCTGCCAGGCGGCCTCGGACCCCGCAAGCCCGGCGCCGACAACGTGTATTTCCTGAACCATCGGTTTAAAATCTTAATCCAAACATCAATATTGCCGCCTTTATAGTCGTTTTTGTCCGAAAAGTAAACAAAAACTTCGTTTATAAGTCTCGCATAGTATTTGCCATCCGAAATAAAAAACAATATACTTGAGGCCAAAATACGGGAGACGCTGACTGATGAAATTTCGACTGGGGGCAATTATTTTTGCGGCAGGGTGTATTTTCGCCCTGTCTGCCTATGCCAGCGAAGATCCCGAAACATACCCTTTTCCCGATGATTTCAGTTTTGACGACCTGCCGGAAATAGAGCCGCTGCCGCCGCTTGACGGAGAAACACCGCCGCTGCTTGCGGATACTGCCGCCGCGGAAGCCCCGACCGAAGCGACTCCGGAAGATGCGGAAACACCCCTTCTGAGGCCGGTAACTGAGACATCTTCGGGCCAGAGTACGGCTCAAACAGGCGAGCAGGATATTTTTCTTCCCGGAACAGACGGAACGGCCAATGAAGATGCTTTTGCAACCGATAAAAGCCTTACCGAAACCCTGAAGGAAGCTGACGCACAACCGGAATCAGGTCCGCTGGGCGGGACCTGGGTTGAAAAACTGACGACCAGCAATCCCTTGTCGCTGTTGACCGGCAACGAACCTCAAAAAGCTGACGCAAAACTTGAAGAAATGGTGCAAAAAGCCCGCGGTAATGAAGAAACCGGCCGTTCAAACGCCTCGGTGTTTGATATTGCCGGGGTGATGCTGCGCATGAGTCTCGACCAAACGGAGCGCACTTTGCAAAACCGCGGTTTTCGCAAGGTTAATGCCCGGTTTCAAATTCCGAACTTTATCAAATGGCGCAATGAAGAAAGTTGCCGCAACGAAGGCGTTGTCGGTTATGAACGCCTTGAAGCCTGCGTTATTGACAAGGCCAAAAAAGACGGACACCAGTATCTGCAGTACCTGAAATATGTCAAATACGACACCAAAGAGGAAATGGAAGTTTATTTTACCAGCAACTTTACCGAAAACAAGGTTTATAAAATCGTTTACCGCTCCCGAATCGCCTCAATTACGGGTAATTCGCCCAAGGCCGTTTACATCCGCAACATTAAAATTTATGACTTCTGGAAACGAATCAACCAAAAATACGGTCAGCCGGACAACAAAACGAACGTCACCTGGGGAATGGGCGGCGACAAGCCCTATCTTAAGGCCGACAGCGGTTATCTGCTGCTGGAAGACCCGATGTTCCGGGAGCTTGATTATACCCGGATGTCGCGTGAAGACCAGCGGTTTATCAACAGTGATTTTTATACTTTTTAAACATTGTTGCGGTAGAATGGAATTTGATTGTATAAAACAACCGGGAAGAATCCAATGACAAAAAACATTATTTCGGAACTGGTCTGCACCCGCCTCAGCCACGATATTGCCGGCAGCATAGGCGCTGTTGCCAACGCGGTTGAGCTGCTGGAGGAAGGCGATCTTGACTTTTTGGACGATATTAAATCCGTCTTGAAAACCAGTTCGCAGAATCTGGCCGCCCGGATGAAATTTTTTCGCATGGCGTTCGGACTGGACAACGCCTTGCTTGATGATGCCGCATTGGTGACGCAGACGGCGCAAAATTATCTGGCAACTCTGGGCAACAAGGACTATCCGATATCTTTGTCGCTGCAGGTTTCTGCCGCAAGCGGGCGCAAAACGGCGCTTCTGATGATTATGGCGGCGGCCGATCTGCTTATCCGCGGGGGACGAATTAACGTTTTTGAAAACGGCGGGCAGCTGGTGGCCGAGATTGCCGCCGACGGTAAAATTCCCGAAGAAAAATATGCCAAAATGCAGCATGCCGTAACCGGAGCGACTCCGGAAGATGCCGACGCCGCGTTTGTGCCGCTGTATGCTCTGGCTGAAAGCGGACACAAGCCTTGTTTTTACAGGTCTGAAAATATTATTCAACTGGTGACGGAGTAACCAATGCCCAACTGTCTTATTGCCGACGATTCAAAAATCATGCGGATGCTGCTGACCAAGATTATGGAAAATTTCGGTTATACGGTCAGCGAAGCCGAAGACGGTGAAGATGTTCTGGAACAATGCGGCCGGAATATGCCGGATCTTATCATCAGCGACTGGAATCTGCCGCTGATTGACGGTATTGACGTTTTATACAAAATCCGTTCCGATAAAAAAGCGGTGCAGCCTGTATTTATGTTTTGCTCTTATATCAAAGACGCCGACATCATCCGCCAGGCGCTGGCCGGCGGTGCCGATGATTTCATCATGCGCCCTTTTGACGAGGATATTATTGCCTCGAAACTCAAAATCATAAAAGTTTTGCGGGGAGTACAACAATAATGCGGCGGCTTGATTTTGAATTTTTGTTGGATCTGCTCAAAGAAAATGCCGGCTGGGAATTTGACGAATCGCAGTACTTTATTATTGATAAAAAAATATCAAACTTCATCCGCGAAAAAGGCTATGATTCGGTTGACGACCTGATTTTGGAGCTGAAAACCGGACGGCGGCCGCTTATTGCCCAGGTTGTTGAAGCCATGGCTTTTTCGGACACGGCTTTTTTCAGAGATTTTGACATTTTCTACCGGTTTCAGCATCTGCTGCTGCCGCTGTTGAAAGAAAAATGCCGAGCGGCCAAAAAACTCAATATCTGGAGTCTGGGCTGCTCGACCGGACAAGAGGCTTATTCCATTGCCATTGCCGTAAAGCGGGCCAACAAGATGTTTGCCGACTGGGAAATCAACATTCTGGGATCTGACTTATCATCACTGGCTATCAGTAAGGCTCAACACGGCAGCTATAATAATTTTGAAATCCAGATGGGGCTTAACGCCGCCACGATTTTGGAATTTTTTACCTACGACAACGAACAATGGACCATTCGCGAAGATATCCGGAAGATGATTGAATTCAGACGGTATAATATGCTGGAAGAAGCAATCGTCAAATCGAAATTTGAAGTCGTTTTTTGCCGCAACGTGCTGCGTTATTTTTCTGCCGAGCATCAAGACGCCATCTTGCGACGCATCAGCGAAAAACAGCCTCAGGGCGGTTATCTTTACCTCGGCAAAAACGAACATATTCCGGCGGTTGAAAAATATTACTATCGCCTTGATCAAAGCAGCGGCGCCTATATTGCCAAAGGAATCGGCAGCGCGCTTAACATTAACAGCGGCCGTCTGACCGATGAAATTCCCGAAGAGCCGGCAATGCCGAGTTTTGTACGGCCGAGCAGCCTGATCAGATAACGAAACAGCTTTTAAACCACAGACGGCAGATAATTTTCATTATCTGCCGTCTGAAGCTTTCGGTTAATAAGCCATATGCTAACTACTTAGCCCATAATGACAGCCAACCGTCCCAGCAACCGCCCTCGCAGGCAAAGTTATAATACTTTTTGTCGGTGCGGCAGCCGGAAGGCATACGGCAGACTATTTGTTGCGAATTGTCTTCATGCTTCTGCACGGTATAGGTGTAATTAGTGCTATCGTCGGTTTTATATGTCGTCGAATTACTTGCACCCATATTCGCCAGTTTATATCCGTTTGAGGTATTACAACCGGTAACCTGGTAACAGGTATGTGTTCCGGCTGAAACACCGGTTGATACAAAATATGTGCTATCCGGCTCTGAAGATGAGCAGAAATAGCTATTGTTGCTCTGCGCACCGCTGAGACACCCGTTAACCTTACGACACGTATAACCGGAAGCTGAGTGCCGCTGGGTGCTGACATCAGCACAGACAGGAATATCATTGCCGATGCAGTCACCCTCACCGCTGCAATCTCCGGTAAAACAATAGACCGTACTCTTACCTTCACCGATAAGAGATAACGTCGGCGTCGCTCTTGTTAAACATGAGAGATCTTCACCCGGTGCGGAAGTTTGGCACTCGGACGGCAGATCATATGAAACGACACAAGCCAAAGAACTTTCGGTAAACGGCGATTCGGTCTTATAGGTAATTCCATAAGTCGTCTCCTCGGTTGTACTTTTATAAACATGATAACCGTCGGCGCAAGTAAAGGAATCTTTCTTATAGCATTTTACCTTGCTGTCCTCATCCTCATAGACCTCCGGGGTATTAAAATATGTACCGACATTCTTAACACTTGCCGTGCTGATATAGTCTTTGGCACAGGTGCAGGCCGTATATTTTGGGGTGCCGCCGATAGAACAGGCCTCGCCGCTGCCGGTGATTCCTTCACTGGCACAGGTATATTCATATTTGCTGTCGCAGTGACAAGCGTAACATTGGGTACCGTCCATCAGGGTTTGTTGTTTGGTACAGATGGCATTAGCCTGGATACTGTCAAACCAACCGTAAGCTTTGCAAGTCTGATTAAATGCCTGTTTGCCGTCATCGGTTATTGTCATATTATATTCGTTAATAGGTGTTACTTTTGCCTGAGCCGAAGATATCGTCAAAATGCCCAGCAGCAAAAACATTCCCGTTTTTATTGATATTGCCGCCATTGTCGTAATCCTTTCGTTTGTTACCCCGGAGTGTTGCAAAAAAGGTTCGTTTTTTTGTTACCATTAATTTAATTATATCATCAAAATATTAAAAAAACAATAACTTTAGATATACCGCAATGTTCAAAGGATTTTTTCGACCGGTGTTGTGCTGTGTTTATCGCGGCAAAAAAACGAACCTTTTTTTGCAACGGCGGGAGAATTAAAGATGCTGAAAACACGATATATTTTTGGAGCGGTTATGTTGTCATGCCTGATGACAATATCGGCTCAGGCAAAAGTAACACCTATTAACGAATATAATATGACAATAACCGATGATAAGCAACAGGCATTCAATCAGAGTTGTTCTGCTTACGGTTGGTTTGACAGTATCCAGGCTAATGCTATCTGTACCCAGCAAACCCTGATGAACGGTGCCAAATGTTATGATTGTCATTGTGACAGCAAATATAAATATGCCTGTGCCAGTGAAGGAATCATCGGCAGCGGCGAGGCCTGTTCTATCGGCGGCACCAAAAAATATACTGCCTGCACCTGTGCCGAAGGCTATATCAAAGAGGCTGAGGTTACTAAAAATCTGACCTCCATCAGCTATCCGCAACCCTCGACAGGTGATGATAAAACCACGTGTTATAAAAAATCCGCCTTTGCTTGCAATGCGGGCTATAACAAATTTACATCACATCCGGCCTCTCCTTATGTCACATACACCACGGAGTCGCCGTTCAGCGACAAATCATTGCAATGTGTCACCGATTATTCCAATACCGGCGGCCGATACTTTAAAGCTGAAAACCGCCCGGCGAATACAGACTGTTTGGAAACGAGCAGTATCAGTCTGGACCTGTTGCCGTCTTCGATAGATCTGTATTATTTCAATGGTAATTGTTCAAGCTCAACGGGATGCACCACCACCAAGAAAGATTGTGTATTGTATAATGATCAGACGGGAACAACCAATAAGGGCGGCAGTGTTACCTGCAATAAAATAAGCGGCTGCCAGTCGGGTCTTGTCGGCAGCTATATCTGCGGGATGACGGAGGCAGACAGCAATTATTTCACTTCCGAAAAGGTTACGGACGGAGATGCCATTTGTTATAAAGTCAGCGGCTGCAAGACCGGCAGCGGTTATGAACAGGCGTATATCGGAACATCGCCGGCCTCCGATTATACCACCAAATCGGGGAGCAATTATACCTACACCGTTAAAACACACACTTCCGGAAGCGCCAGTTTGGTTTGTCGTACACCTTCCGGCTGCAGCACCGGTTATTACAACTTTGCCTGCGAGGGCGGTTGCTGGAACGGCTTGTTGTCTTTATGGATGCCGAGATAAGGAGCTCCTTATTTTAGAAAACCACGCACCAAGTGCGTGGTTTTTTGTTAAACAAAACAGGTCAGCCCCGCAGTGATCCGTTCAATATCATCTAAAGTTTCTGCCGGCGGCTTTGTAAAGTCCAAACAAAGCCCAGGCGAAATGTATCCGGCCGCGGTACGGCGGTCATACAGACAAAACGGCGTTGAAAACCAGTGCAGATATTCTATGCTGTCGTCAATATGCAAATTGACGCGGCAGCGGCGGCAAAATTCGGCTTTGGCCATATTCCACAAATACTCGGCGACCTCAAAACCGCCGTCCGGTCGCTGTTCTACCTGCCCCAAGGCCTGATAATAATCGGCAACGGCAAACAGAAAATCATAGCTGATGTCAGCCGCCGCCAAATATTGTTTCACTTTTACCGCCGGACCACCGGTGATGATATAAATCCGATGACCACACTCCGTTGCCAGCCGACAAAAAGCTGCAAAATATTCCGGTCTTTGATCGACAACGCCGTGATAGTCCAAACCGAGTTTCAGTTTTTGACTATTCATCGGCACCCCCGAAATTATCCCGCCATAAATCTTTGATCGAATTCGGACTCAGTGCCGACAGCGGATTAATACTGATTTCCGGATTTTCCGCCGTGCCGCCGATTTGATAGTTCACGGCAAAAATTGTGCCGTCGCGGCCGCTTAAAAGTGTGCCGACCAGAGGTATTTTGCCCAAAAAGCTGTTCAGCCCGTAGGCCGGCGCAATCATACCGCGAAAATTGATGTTGCCGCTGTCGCTGTTGTAGCGTCCGCTGCCCGAAATACCGATGACACTGCCAAAGGCTTTGGCGTTTTGCAAATTGAGCTCCGAATTTTTATAGGTAAACGGTGCGTCAAAATGCGTAAACACAATGCCGTCACCCGACAACATATCGACAATGCCGGTGAAGGACGCCAAGGTCAGCAGTTTGGCAAAAATATTGGTCTTAACCAGGTTGAAATCCCGCGCCTTGATATGGCCGACAAAGCTTTTGTCCGCATTGCGCCGGGCGCTGATGTTTAGCTGCCCGCCACGGACATAATCGTAAAGATGTAGAAATTTCAGTGCTGAACCGGCATCGTTACTGTCGATATTCAGCAAATATTCCTGATTGGGGCGTTGGTTGTAGTCAAGCTTGATGTAAGGTTTGGTCTTTGACTTGCGCTGGTTGGATTTGAAGTTGCCGACAATGTGCATATCCTTAATTCCGATCTTGTTCTCAATCCTGGCGGTGCCGGCAAAATTGCTGACCGCAACCTCGGCATTGGTCCACAACTGATCAACGGCAATGTTGATGTCGGTATCCGGGGTTGAATCCCACATATTGTCGTCGCTGCCGGAAGAAGCCGGTTTGGTTTGGGCTGACGAAGACTGCGGTGCCGTGTCTTTGGCCGCAAAAAAGTCTGACAAATCATAAGACGAGCCGGAAACAATCACTTTGACATTTTCGCGGGGCGTATAGCCGATGTTTATCTTGGCGCGAGCATGCGTTTTCGGTCCTTTGATGTTGGTTATGTCTACTTCGGACACCCTTCCCTGATTATCAAGGCTGATTTTGCCGTTGACTTTGAAACCGGGCTTAGACAAGCTGAAAGACGGAACGGCTTTGATTTTGTCGCCGATGATATCAAGCTGGGCAGTGATTTCACCATTGATTCCGGCCTCCTTGGTCAGCCCCAGAAAAGCGTAGTCGATGACCGTATCGCGCAAGTTGCCGTGGGCGTCGACAACCGTTTTGTCATCGGGGTAAACCGTGATAATCGCCCGAGCCGGAATCGAGCCCTTAATATACGGGGCAGACAACGCGGCAAACTGCAGTCCGAGTTTTTCTTTGAAAGTTTCATCAAAATTAAAACTAATCTGGTAACGACGCTGATACTCGGGCGAATCAAACTTCTCGTCCCAGACCAAAGACAACGGCAAACCGTCTATGCCGGCGACACCGGATATGTTCATTTGTTCATTATCTAAAACCAGATTGAGCGTTTTGGCCTCTATTTTTTTGTCTTTGATGACATCGCTGATAACGACATCCCGCAAAACCGCATCAACATTTACCGCCACGTCTTCCGGTTCAAGATCGTTCCGCAGCTCAAAGGCCAGTTTCAGGTCGGCGACGGCGCTGCCTTTTATCGAATCGGGGTTAAGCCCCATCTGGCTCGGATATTCCAGCGGTTTATGGTCAATCAGCTTTAAAATATCGCTAATGGAGCCGACGGCATTCAATTCAAGCTTGAGAAAATTGTCATATTTATTCAGATCATACAAATCAACATAGCCGCGGTTGAGCACAACGTCATCTGATTTACCTTTGGTAAAGTCGATACGGATATTCTGCTCGCTGAAAACCGCCCGGCCGTTAATTCCCGTTACTTTGGGCATATCGTTTAAGTACCAAAGCGTTGCGCCCTCAATATCGGCCGTACCGGAAAGCTTTTTGAACACGATGCCCTTTGTCTTTGTGTCATAGCCGAAGTCAAAAGCAAAATCACCGTTTTTAATCTCGCCATCGAACAGGCTTTCCCGACACCACTCCCAGGCATCGGTGCCAAAATATCGCGGCCAGTAGCGTGTCAGATCATTGGTCGGCAGGCGGCCTATTTTGGCCGACAGTCTGATTTGCAAATCCTTCAACGATGCCTGACGCAAATATTCCTTAAGCCCTTTAACCTCAAGCCCCAGCGAGGCCTGCTGGCCGCCGAGGTTGAGTTTGGCATCGGTTATTTTGATTTGTTCAAGATTGCCGCTGATTTCACCGTTTAAGATCAGACCGCTGATGTCATAGTCCTCAGCCTCGGAATCCGAAAACCTGATTTTGCCCTTTTCGCCATTGAGCTCAAAGGCAATCTTATCAATAATCTTTTCGCTGTTTTGCAGAATATCGTCTTTATAGGCGGCAAAATTGCCGACATTGAGAACCGTGTTGACATTGCCATGCAGCGGAACACGGACATTGTAAAAGCTTTCCGAGGCGCCGGCGGGTGTTATCAGTTGCAGTAAATCGGCCGGTATCAAATCAGAGAAGTAAAATTCAAGCTCCGCCGCGGCGTCAGAATAATCATAGGTAACGGCCATGCCCAAAGACGACGTATTGTCCGCAAAGGGCATTAGAGCGTTTATTTCCGTCCGCAGACTGCCGAAACCGCGGTCAAAAGAATAGTTCACATCACTGAAACGCCACTTTTTGCCGAAATCAACCTCCAGAACCTCAACGTCCGCACGGGTTATTTCTATCGTATTGATATAGCTCTCGGGATAAGTGTTGTCCTCGGAATTGAAATGCTCCCAGAAATCTTCGGCCTGATCAATATAATATTCCAGCTTTTTGCGGCTGATTTCTTCGGAATCTTTCTCGTCGGCCAGTCCGTAACGCCGGAAAATAAATATCTGCGGGCGGTCAACTTCTATAACACTGGGCGCAATGATGCCCCGCAACAGCGCCCGGAGGCTGAAAGACAAAGCTACCCGCGGTGCGGTAATGGTGATTTCACCCTCTTTTTTATAAACAACGTTGCCGGCAATAATCCGCAACGGCTGAACCGAACGCACCAACTCCAGATTAACGCCGTCAAGCGTTACCTGATAATCGGTATCTTCATGATTGAGTGCCCTGATGATATACGGTTTCAGAAACGGCAGCGCAATCGACCCGCGGTACAACTGCCAGATAAACAACAACAGCCCCACCAGCAGCACAACGCCGGTAAAGTCTGCTATTTTGCGCAGGGTATAATTGCGATTACTCAGTTTCTTCATTGTTTTGCAGCCATTGTAAAATATCGCGGTAATTCTGATGCTTATAGAGGTCGGAATGACCGGCGCCGGGGTAAATAATCATATTCTTCGGTCCGTTGGCCGCACTGAACAGAGCCTCGGCACGCGCCGGCGGAACAACTTTATCCTCCGCCGCGGCCATAACCAGCACCGGAATTTTTATCCGTGCCAGCCAGGAGGCATTTTCGTATTTGTCCTTGACCAGAAGATCAAACGGAAATACCGGCCAAAAGCGTTGTTTGACGACATTGAAAACACTGTCAAACGGGACTTCCAAAATCAACGCGGCAAAAGCATCGTCCTGCCCGCGGCGAAAGACCGTGTCAACCGCCATATGGCTGCCGAGCGACATACCGTAAATAATCATATCCGAATTCCGGTATCCTTGCGTATGCAGATAATCAACCGCCGCTAAGGCATCAGCCTCCAGGTTGCTCTGCCGCAGCTCGCCCGGTATACCGCCAAACCCGCGGTATTCGCCGATAAAGGCACCGTATCCGGCTTTGACCAACGGTATCAATTTATGATAAAAGGCCTCAATATTGTAGGCATTGCCGTGGAAATAAACCACAATTTTCCGCTCTGCCGACGGTTTAACAAACCAGCCGTATAATTCGGTGCCGTCGGCCGAACGATAGTGTACCTCCTCCGCCGGAAAACCGGCCGCAACCGCCGCCGCAATATCCGAACGCTCGGCCGACGGATGATAAAAGAACCGCTGCGGGCAAACATACACCGCCGTACAGAATGCCAGATAACCGACGACGGCTAAAGCCGCCGCTATTTGCAATATTTTCTTAAACACGCGCTTCTCCCAGTTTGTCTGCCAGCGCCGCGGACAAAAATAAATCTATGTCGCCGTCAAGCACCGCTTTGGTGTCGGAAGTTTCAACCTCCGTCCGCAGATCTTTAACCATTTTATACGGCTGTAAAACATAAGAACGTATCTGATAGCCCCAGCCGTTGTCGCCCTGATTGTCGCGCTGTTCCATCGCTTTGGCTTCCCGTTTTTTGATCTCCATTTCATATAACCGCGCTTTGAGCATTTTCCAAGCTGTTTCGCGGTTTTGAAACTGGGAACGCTGATTTTGACACTGGACGACAATGCCGGTCGGAATATGGGTGATACGGACGGCGGAATCGGTTTTGTTAATATGCTGGCCGCCGGCGCCGGACGCCCGATAAGTGTCTACCCGGCAATCAGCCTCATTGATATTGATCTCAATATTGTCATCAATAACCGGATAAACACCGACGGAAGCAAAGCTGGTGTGCCGGCGGGCGTTGCTGTCAAACGGCGAAATGCGTACCAGCCGGTGCACCCCGGTCTCGGACTTTAACCAGCCGTAAGCATTATGGCCGGAAATCTTTAACGTGGCCGATTTGATGCCGGCAACCTCACCTTCGGTTTCTTCTACATACTCAACTTTATAATTATGCGCCTCAGCCCAGCGCGAATACATCCGCAAAAGCATTTCCGCCCAGTCCTGCGCCTCGGTGCCACCGGAACCGGAATGAACCTCCAAAAACGCATCATTGGCATCGGCCTCCCCGGAGAGCAGCGCTTCCAGTTCGGCGTGTTTGACTTTGTTTTGCAAATCCGTCAGCTGCGCGGCTATTTCATCAAGACCGGCCTGATCATCTTCGGCTTCCGTCAGCTCCGCCAATTCTTTGAGATCCGAACAGCTTTGGCTCATCTGACGAAAATTGTTGAGATTGAAGTCAAGCGTATTCCGCTCGCTCATCAGTTTTTGGGCTTTTTGCGGGTTATCCCAAAGCGCGGCGTCGGCCGTCAGACTCTCAAGCTCCGACAAACGCAAAACGGCGTTGTCGTAGTCAAAGAGACCTCCTCAGCAATTCCATTGATTGCTCTATTGACTGAAGCAGTTCATAAACATCGGCTCGCATTATATCTTTAATCTCCTAATATTCGGTTCCAAACTGTATTTCATCGTCCCCGGTATTCTCATACACAACTACCGGCGCAGCTTCCGTCTCCCCGTCTTCCGGCGTTTCTCCGGCCTCATCGCCGATAATTTTCTGTTCAACGGGGCGTTTGGCCGCTTCGGGTTTCAGAGCCTCCCAGATAACGCTGTTGTCGGTCGGGGTGGCCGGTTTGCCCGTATCATGGTTGATGCGGACCAGTTTGATGCCGCTCGGAATACGGAACGGAACATCGGGCTGTCCTTCAAGCGCCTCTTTCATAAAATCATGGAAAATCGGCAATGCCGCCGCCGCACCGGTTTCATAGCGTCCGAGCGTCCGGGGTTCGTCAAAACCGACATAAACCGCGACGACAAGATCCGGTGAAAAACCGACAAACCATGCGTCTTTGGTGTTGTTGCTGGTACCGGTTTTGCCGGCCAGATGTTTGCCGATGGAACGCAGACGTCCGCCGGTGCCGTGCTGAACGACGCCCTCCAGAATACTGACCATTTGATAGGCACTCAACGGATCAACGATTTGTTCACGATTGTCCTGCAGCTGCGGAACTTCCTGATTTTCCCATTTTTCTACCGAACAATCGGTACAATCACGGGTATCATGACGATAAATCGTCCGCCCCTGCCGGTCCTGGATACGCTCAATCAGATAAGGCGAAACTTTTTTGCCGCCGTTGACCATAATGCCATAAGCCGATGCCATATTGATAAGCTTGGTTTCTCCGGCACCGAGCGACATTGACAACAACTGCGGCAGATTATCGTTAACCCCCATTTTTTTGGCATATTCGGCAACCTTGTCCATGCCGACGTCCTGCGCCAGACGAACAGTCATCAGGTTGCGGGATTTTTCAATTCCCTGACGCAGCGTCAACAGCCCGTAGAATTTTTTGGAATAGTTGGCAGGTTTCCAAACCGGCTGCCCGGCGCCCTGATCCAGCACAAACGGCGCATCAAGAATCAAATCCGTCGGTTCATAGCCGTTTTCGAGAGCCGCCAGATAAACAATCGGCTTAAAGGCCGAACCGGTCTGGCGTTTTGCCTGAGTGGCGCGGTTGTATTGGGATTTTTGGAAAGAGTAACCGCCGACCATTGCCAGAATTTTGCCGGTGTGCGGATCCATGGCCACCATTGCGCCCTCAACATTGGGAAGCTGCCGCAAATAATAACTCTCCGATGCCATTTTGCGTTTTTTGATATCCTCGGCCGCAATTTTCTCGACCAGAATAACATCGCCCGCCTTTAAGACTTCGGACACTTTTTGCGGCTGCCCGCCGACCGACTGATTGCGCAGGTTCTTTCTTGCCCAAGCCAAAACCATTAACGGAATCTCGCCGGCCGTACCGTCCTGCAATTCAATCTCGGCTTTGTCTTTTGTTGCTTCTTTGACAAATGCCAGCTGCCAGGCATCTTTGGAGCCGCCCGGCTTTTTAATGGCCTTGAATGCATCCTGCCAGCCGTCTTCAAGCGGAATATTCTGCAATGCCCCGCGCCAGCCGTGGCGACGGTCGTAATCATCAAGCCCTTTGGCAAAGGCTCTGGTCGCAATTTCCTGCAGCCGGGGGTTGAGCGTGGTACGAATCAAAAGACCGCCCTCGTAAAGCGCATCTTCACCGAATTCTTTTCTGACCAGACGGCGGACATCTTCGCTGAAATACTGAGCGTCTTTAACCAGCTCGCCGCGACCGGAAACGGTTTCCAGCGGTTTGAGTTTGGCTGCCGCAGCCTCGTCTTCGGAAACATAACCGTCTTCAGCCATGCGGTCGATAACCCAGTTGCGACGGCCGACCGCCGCAGCATATTTGGTTTTGGGATTATAATTGTTGGGGCCTTTGGGCAGCGCTGCCAGATAAGCCGCCTCTTCAAGCGTCAGTTCATCAAGCGCTTTGCCGAAATAGTTCATGGCCGCGGCGGCAACACCGTAAGAACGATTGCCCAGATAAATCTCGTTCAAATAAAGTTCAAGAATGTGTTCTTTGCTGAAAGCCTGCTCTATTCTGATGGCCAGCAGCGCCTCTTTAATCTTGCGCTTATACGATAGCTCCGATGACAGCAGAAAATTTTTGGCAACCTGCTGCGTGATGGTGGAAGCCCCGGTCGGACGGCGGCCGGCACCGATATTTTTGATATTAGTGATAACGGCGCGGATAATACCAACCGGATCAATACCGAAATGGTGATAAAAAGTTTTGTCCTCGGCCGAAATAAAAGCCTGTTTGACCAGTTCCGGAATTTTGTCTTCGGGGACGAACAGCCTTTTTTCAAAAGCATATTCCATCATCACCTGCCCGTCGCCGGCATAAAGACGCGTGGTAACGGCCGGCTCATATTTGGCCAACTGCCGGTATTCCGGAAGCTCCTGAGATATCTGCCAAACCGACGTTATAACCAGAACAAAGGCTATGACGGCAAAAAAGAAACAGGTGCTGATAAATGATGAAAGTGTTTTTAGCATTCTGACTCCGGCGGCATTGGTATATTTGACTATTCTTTTAGTCAAAAAATATTGTGCTGTCAAATACTAATGCTTGGGATTCTGAAAATATTGATCAATTGCTTTAACCGCAGCCTCACCGAGTTTACGCCGATACGACTTCTGGCGCAGCTGACGTTCTTCGGTCGGGTTGGAAAGATAGCCGAGTTCCAGCAAAACCGACGGAACATCAGGCGCTTTTAAGACGGCAAAGCCGGCAAAACGATGGGTGTTGCTGACGGTCTTTGCCACTTTTGACATCTGGCGGCTCAGCAGCGTGGCAAATTCGGCCGACGAATTGTTGGTCTCCCGCTGTGCCAGATTTAACAGAATATCACTGACTTCTTTGGAATGTTCGGCAAAATTCAGGCCGGCGACGATATCCGCCTTGTTTTCTTTTTCAGCCAAAGCAGCAGCTTCTTTATCGGAAGCCGTTTCCGACAAGGTATAAACCGAGAGCCCGACGGCTTTGCGGTTGCGGGCGCTGTCGGCATGAACCGATATAAAGAGGTCGGCATCATGACTGCGCGAAATTTTTACCCGCTCCCGCAACGGAATAAAGACATCGCGGCTACGTGTCAGATAAACAGTGTATTTACCTTTTTTATCCAGCATTTCTTTGAGTTCTTTAGCCATGGACAAAGTAATGTTTTTTTCGTAGGTACCGCTGTAACCGATGGCGCCGGGATCTACTCCGCCGTGTCCGGCGTCAATAACGATAATTTTGCGTTTACCGCTTCGGGCGGCCGGTTTGGAGGCAACAACCGGATCATCGTTGCGGCTGACGTCGGCCGAATTATAATCATTGCTGGTTACGGCGTGAGAATTACCGATTTTGGCCATAAAATCACGCTCCGAAGCAGCCTCCAGATCAATGGCAAAGCGCCAGTTGAAATTGCTCTGCGGCGCCAGCATAAAAGCTTTTTTAATCAAAACCGGCTTTTGTAAATCAAACACTATGCGGACGCCGTTGACACCGGCAGAACCGACCCTGACGTTTTTGACAAAGATATTATCATCGCGATTGCTGCTGACACTCGGCGCAACATCGACGCCCTGGGTATCAATAACCAGCCGGTTGGGCGAACTTAAAGTAAACACTTTATAGTCAAATTTGGAATCGGCATCAAAAACTATTCGGACACTGCCGATACCCTGGCCGATGCGCAGCCCGGTTATCCGACCGGCAAATGCATTGTCGCTCCAGACCATGCACAACGCCGTTATAACCGTTGCAGCGCAAAATTTATGTAAAACACGCCAAAATCCAGACATCACGTCCCTTTCTTCCTATCTTATTTTTCAGTATACGGCACACTTATTTACAATCTCTTAAAAAATTTATCGGCAGGCCGGAAAAAAATCTTGTTGTGTTTTTAAATAAAGGTGTATATGCTGTTTTTGTCTTCCGGAGGTTTTTGTACCGGGACGGATTTCGCTGACAAACGAAACCTTTCATGAAATTGAAATCCGTTTTGGTACCGCTGCCTTTTCAAAATGATCTGGCGCCGCCGCGGAAGCAGACAAAAGAAATTTTGCCGAAGAATTGAAGAGATTTTTTGCGGGACCGTCTTTCAGCAATAATAAAAATTCAAACGGTTCTGCCACTGAAACCAAAACAAAGCGCGCACCGATCAGGGATAAGCCGCGTTTGTTGCAGATACAGCGGACAACCAGACGGCCGCAGTTTTGTTTTATATTTCTTTATATTCTCCGGCGCTGCGTAATATTTTAATCCGGCCGATAAAAAACGGCCGTGAAAGCGGAGATTTTTATTTATGACCAAGAGAATGCTTATTGATGCGACACAGCCCGAAGAAACCCGGGTGGTGGTCGTTAACGGAAACAAACTGGAAGACGTTGAGTTTGAAAGCGCCAACCGCAAACAGATTAAGGGAAATATTTATCTCGGAAAAATCATGCGGGTGGAACCGTCTTTGCAGGCCTGTTTTGTTGATTACGGCGGCAACCGCCACGGATTTATGGCTTTTGGCGAAATTCATACGGATTACTACAATATTTCGCCGGAAGAAATTGCCGAAGTCGAAAAAGAAGTTGATGAAATCATCGAGAACAAAAAACGCATCATTAAAGAGCGCGAAGCCGAACGGGAACGCCGGGCTTTGGAAAAAGCACGAGCCAGAGAAGAAGCCTTAAAAGCCCAGGCAGCCAAAGCCGCAGAGGAAGCGGCAGCTCAGGAAGCGGCAACCGTTGCCGAAGAAAAACAAGCGGCTGAAAAACCTGCGGAAAATGATGTTGTCGCCGAATCAACTGCCGTTGAAATTACCCAGGTCAGTGAGGAAGAATTTATTGCCGAAGAAGAAGCCAAGGCTGAAGAAGAAGGCGGCAAAAAAAGAACCAAACGCCGGGTATTAAAAAAGAAATACCGCAAACAGATTGCCGCTCAGGAAGCCAAAGAAGAAATCAAAGAGAAAGAAGCGGAAGTTAAAGTCTTAGCTGAAGATACCGGCCTGGAAGACGATGTCGTCCGTCAGGAAGCGGCAGAAGATGACGAAGCAGAAGAAATCGACGAGGCCGATGCGGCAGCCGAAAAGTTTGACGATACCGATGACGTTGACGATGATGATGCCGACGATGATGAAGGAAACCTTGATTTTGAGCTGCAAAGGAAACTGATTAAGGCGCGCAAATTATACCATCGGCATAAGATCCAGGATGTTATTCAGGAAGGACAAAGCGTTTTGGTTCAGGTGGTAAAGGAAGAACGCGGTAATAAAGGCGCAGCTCTGACAACTTATTTGTCGCTGGCCGGCAGATACTGCGTTTTGATGCCAAACCGCATTAAGAGCGGCGGTGTATCGCGTAAAATAACCAATGCCGCCGACCGCAACAGATTAAAAGGAATCGTCCGCGAACTGCCGCTTAACTCCGATATGTCGATTATTGTCCGGACAGCGGGTGAAGAAAAGACCAAAGCCGATATCGTCCGCGATTACAATTACCTGATCAGGGCTTGGAATCAAATCAGAATCGATGCTCTGAAAAACAAAGCCCCGAAATTGATTCATGAAGAAGGAAATTTAATCAAACGCGCTTTGCGGGACATTTATACCAAAGATATCTCGGAAATCCTGGTTGCCGGCGACGAAGCTTTTAAATCGGCCAAAGACTTTTTCCGCATTTTATCACCGCACAGCCTGAAAAAGATTAAGAGTTATCATAACAGTGATATCCCCATGTTTCAGCGTTTTCAGGTTGAAGGGCAGCTTGATAAACTGCACGATACCAATGCTCAGCTCGAATCCGGCGGCTATCTGGTTATCAACCCGACCGAAGCTCTGGTTTCCATTGATGTTAACTCCGGCCGTGCCACCAAAGAAAAAGACTTGGAAGAAACAGCCCTGAAGACCAATCTGGAAGCCTGCGACGAAATTGCCCGCCAGCTCAGGCTGCGTAACCTGGCCGGTCTGGTTGTCATTGATTTTATTGATATGGACGAACCGGCCAATAATCATGCGGTTGAAAAGCGAATGAAAGAGGCTTTGAAAAAAGATCGCTCGCGTATTCAAATCGGTAAAATGAGCATGTTCGGCCTGCTGGAATTGTCCCGGCAGCGGATGCATTCGGCTTTTTGGGAAAGCAATTACCAGACCTGCCCCTATTGCCACGGCAAAGGAATTACACGGACGGTGGAATCCGCCGGCGCCTGCATTCTGCGTTCAATTGAGGAAGAAGGCATTAAAAACCGGTCGGCCAAAATAAACGTCAGCGTGCCTGCCGATGTTGCTATTTATCTTCTGAACCATAAACGCAGGACCTTAACCGAACTGGAACAAAAATACCGGCTTGAGATTATCGTCAGTGCCGACAATACCATTAAATGCCCGTCTGACTTTAAGATTGAGCGCACCAAAGCGGTTATCAAAGAAGACAAAGCACCGGTAATTCCGGCCGCAACCGCGGAAACCGAAACCGACAACACGGAACAAGGCGAAGAGACTTCGGCGCAGACAACCGATACGGCTGTTCAGGATAATGCCGCCTCCTCCAGACAACGGCGGGGGCGCCGCGGTCGTTTTGACCGCCGCAGAGGCCGCGGAAATGCCGGACGTCCGACAGCGGAAAACACGGTGCCCAAAGAACATCAGGAAGCCGTTATCCTCTATAACAGCCATGAAGACATTACCCCGCCTCCGGCAACGGCAGCGGAAGCCGAACCGGAAAAGAAAGGAAAAGCAGCCTGGTGGAAAAAGCTTATCAAAGGTTAGTGTCTTTCGGCAAACGTTTACTGCGAACTTCGGCGGCAGCTTTTCTGCTGCTGCCGTTTTTTTGTGTTTGTGATGCCCGGTCGGAAAGCATACGGCTGATATCCGACGAAGAAACCGAACAGTTTTTGAGCCGGATTATTGAGCCTTTGTTTAAGGCGGCCAACATCAAATTTAACCGCTATAATGTTTTTATCGTTGAGGATAATTCACTTAACGCCTTTGTGGCCGACGGCAACCGGCTGTTTGTTCATACGGGCACCCTCATCCGTGCCGATAACGCCAACGAACTGGCCGGCGTTATTGCTCACGAAACCGGGCATATCATGGGCGGTCATATCCTCCGGCAAAAATTAAAATTACAAGATATGCGTCAGGTTTCTCTGGTTTCTGCCGTATTGGCCGGGGCTTCGGCGGCTTTGAGCGGCCGCGGCGACGTGGCCATGGCGGTTATGCTCGGCAGCCAAAGCTCGGCGCTCAATCACTATACCGGTTACCGCACCAGCGAAGAGCGTTCGGCCGACGAGGCTGCCCTGACTTTGCTGTCGGCAACCCAGCAGTCACCGGCAGGAATACTTAATTTTATGAAGAAAATTTCCCAAGACAATATGCTCAACGGCCGGGAAGAAACGCCTTATTTTCGCACCCATCCGGTAACAACGGAACGTATTGCTTTTTTTGAAAAAGCCGTTTCGCAGACATCTTATCCGGAAACGTCGCCTGACGACAAAGAATTTTTGCGCGTCAAGGCCAAACTGAAGGCTTATTTGCAACCGCCGGAACAAACCCTGCGGGAATACCCGACATCACGCAACGATACGCCGGCACGATATGCCCGTGTCATTGTCTTTTTGAAGCAATTAAAATTTGCCGCGGCATTGCAGATACTTGACAAACTCAATCAAAAAGAACCCGCCAACCCATTCTTTTATGAACTTAAGGGGCAAGTTTTGCTGGAAACCGGAAAAATTAAAGCTGCCAAAGAAAGCTTTGCCGAAGCTTTGAGGCTTTTGCCCCACTCACGACTGATGCAAATCAATTATGCGCAGGCTGTTCTGGAGGATGAACCGACATCGGCGGAAGCCAAAGAAGCCGCGGCAATTTTGAATCGGGCCCTGCGACAGGCGCCCAGCGGTTTTGCCTGGATGCTTTTGTCTAAAGCTTATGGTATAACCGGCGAGATGGCGGCGGCCAATTATGCCGCGGCAGAATATTCATTGAGCATAGGCGCTCTGCCAACGGCAAAAAAACAGCTTGAACAGGCGCTGAAATATCCGGCTTCGGCACAACTGAAACTAAAAATCGACGACTTAAAACAACGCATTAAATTTTTGGAAAAAAAGGCATAACGCCACCGGCAACCACCAAACAAATTTATGTTAAGCCGATCAGGCTTTTTGTTGCCAACGGCCGGTTTCATCCTGCTGCCAGTAAAAACATTCCTGACCGGAAGCTTTGATTTGCTTCCAAAATTCCCGCGTCTGCTGTAGGCTTTCATCGCTGCCGCCGTCAAACAAATTAAACACGCGGTCAAACCGCGACAGTTCATCAATATCCGCCCGGGCACCATCAACCAAAAAAAGCATTTGCGCGCCGTTGGGATTGTCATTACCGGAGGTCAGCCATATCGGCTGCAGCTCGGCATTGCCGTCTTTTTTGGAACCGTGCGGCAAAAAGGACTGATCATCATAGGTCCATAACGCTGTATTTAAAAACTCAACCCGCGCTTCGGTGCCTACCCTGACCAAAACGGGTTTACCGGAGGCATAAGCTTTTTCCAAAAGCTTGGGCAGGGCCTGCTCGACCGAACTCCTCTGCAAATGGTAAAAATCAATTCGCGCCATGTTTTTCACCGTTCAGAATCAATGTCTGCGGCATACCGTCGCTGATAACGGTAAGCTCCAGCGGGCGGCCGGCTTTCCCGGCATAGGCCGCATAGGAGCTGAGGTCTTCAACCGAACTAACGGTCTTACCGTCGGCTTTGCTGATGATATCACCGGCTTTGATGCCTTTGGCAGCCGCCTCAGAATCAGCCAAAACCTCCGAAGCAACAACTTCATGGTTTTCTGCTTCCGCCACCAGACCAAGACTGGCTATATAACCGGCCGGCGCGGTATCTTCCTTTGCCGGTTTTTCCTGCGTAGCAGTGGGTTCCGGCATTGCGGCAATCGTCAGGGTAACGTCTTTAATCCGGCGCTCACGCCATATCCGCAAAATCACGCTTGTTCCGGTCGGCGTTTCGGCAATCCGGCGGGAAAAGTCTTTGGCATTTTTGATATCGGCGCCGTTTAAGGCCATAATGATGTCACCGGCTTCAATCCCGGCCAGCGCCGCCGGAGAATCTTCCGCCAGCGAACTGACGGTTACGCCGCCGTGAAACTCCGTTTCCGCGCTGACCGTCAGCGGTTCGGTGTTGGAAATGACTTTAACGCCGATCCAGCCGCGTTCAACCCTGCCCTTTGACATCAATTGCTCAATAACGAATTTGCTCAGGTTGACCGGAGTGGCAAAACCGATGCCCATACTGGCGCCGTTTGAAGAAAACAACGCGGTATTAATGCCGACGACCTCTCCCTGCATATTAAACAGCGGTCCGCCGGAAGAGCCCTGATTTATCGCTGCATCGGTCTGGATAAAGCTGTCATAAGAACCGGCATCAATATCTCGCGATTTGGCACTGACAATGCCGGCGCTGACACTGCCGCCGAGCCCGAACGGATTGCCGACGGCCAAAATCCAGTCTCCGGCCCGCAGTTTGTCGGAATCACCAAGCCTGACATAAGGAAGAGCCTCTGCGGCATCAATTTTCAGCAATGCCAGATCCGTCATCCGGTCGCGGCCGACGACAACCGCATTGTACTGCCGGTCATCGGCCAGCCGGACAATGATTTCATCGGCTTTGTCAATTACATGATTATTGGTTACGATATAGCCTTTGCTGTCAATCAAAAAACCGGAGCCGAGCGAGGTGCGACCGCCCTCGTCCCGCAAAAAATAATCGCGCAGATATTCGTTGGCGCTCAAGACTTCGGGCATTGCCGAGCCGGCGGCTTCCTGCCTGACGGTGGATATATTAACCACACCGGGCAGCAATTCCTCGACCAAATCGGCAAACGACTGCCGGCATTCGGCCTTTTCCTGCGCCGCAACCGGCGAAGGAAACGCCAACAGCAAAAAAAGCAAAGTCACATATCTAAACAAGCACTATCGTCCTTATCTGGTTTGTTTGAAATAGCGGAAGAATTCACTGTCCGGCGACAAGACAAGCGAAGTGCCGTCTTTGTCGGACAAAGAATTTTTATAGGCCTCTAGCGAACGGTAAAAAGCAAAGAAACGGGGATCAATGCCAGCGGCTTTATTCCAGATTTCAATGGCCTGACGATCACCCTCGCCGCGGATAATCTGCGCCTGTTTTTCGGCCTCGGCAATAATCACGGCGCGCTCTTTTTCGGCCTCGGCGCGGATCTTCTGCGCTTCCTGCTGACCGGTGGCGCGGAACTCTTTGGCTTCGCGCTCGCGTTCGGTCTTCATCCGGGCATTAATCGCCTGCAAGACCTCTACCGGCAAATCGGCACGACGAATACGAACATCGGCGACATTAACGCCGATCTGTTCGGCATCAAGTTTAACCGCGTTGGAAATATCGGCCATAATCTGAGTACGCTGACTTGACAACAGCTCCTGCAGTGTGCTGCGGCCCAAAACTTTGCGCACCGAGGAATTGACGATTTCTTCCAGTTTGGAGCGCGCCTGAACTTCCGTACGAACCGTCTGATAGAACTTGAGCGGATCAACAATCCGGTAGCGGGTGAAGTTGTCAACATCCAAACGTTTTTTGTCATTCAGCACGACTTCCTGTGCCGGCGGTTCCAAATTCAGCAGACGATTGTCATAAAAGATAACTTTCTGAATGAACGGGGCTTTAACTTTTAGTCCGGGTTCTTTAATTTCGCGCATCGGTTCGCCGAACTGCAAAATTATCGCCTGTTCGGTCTGGGCGACGACGAACAGCGAATCCGCGGCAACAATCAAGACAGCTGCCAGAATTATGCCGAGCGTTATTTTTATTTTATCCTGCATCAGTTGCCTCCTTTATTCAGCTTATCCAGCGGCAGATACGGTACAACCCCGTTCTTAACCCCGGAATCGATAATCACTTTGTCCGCTCCGGACAAAACCTGCTCCATAGCCTCCAGATACAGGCGTTTGACGGTAACATCACGGCCGTTTTTATAAGCCTCGTAAACCGAGATAAAACGGTCGGCCTCACCTTGGGCTTTGTTTACGACAGTCTGCCGATAAGCTTCGGCGTTTTGCAGACGCTGCGCCGCCTCACCGCGGGATTTCGGAACAATTTCATTGCGATAGGCCTCGGCCTCGTTTTTAAAACGCTCCATATCGGCTTTGGCGCGCTGAACTTCGTTAAACGCATCAACAACCTGTTTCGGCGGATCGGCCTTTTGCAGTTTGACACGAACAATCCGGATACCGGCACCGTATTCGTCCAAAACCTTTTGCAACTCTTCTTTGGTATCATCTTCAACCTTGCCGCGATCGCCGGAAATAATCGGCATCATCTTAGACTGACCGACGATTTCGCGCAAGACCGACTGTGCCGCCACCCGAACCGTCTGATCAGGGTTTTGCATATTAAAGACATAATCTTTGGCATTTTCAATCCGCCAGACAATCGTCAGATTGATATCAACAATGTTCTCATCGCCGGTCAGCATATGGCTTTCGGTAAAGGTGTTGGCCGAAACATTCTGCTCCTGTACACCGAGGTTGATACTGCGCTCCTGAGTGATGTTGACCTTGCGCACGTTTTCTATCGGATAGGGCAGATGATAATGAAGCCCCGGAGTTGTCGTGTCGGCATAGGCACCAAAACGCAAAACGACGCCCTCTTCGTTAGGCTGTACCTGATAAAAACCCGACGCCAGCCACAACAAAACAACGGCGGCGGCCGCCCACCACCATTTGAAAGTAATTTCAACCGGCTTTTTCGGCTTGAAAGGTTTAATCTTTTGCGGAGGGATACCGGAATCCGACCACGGATTGTCAAAATTGTCGTTATCGTCCCACGGACTCGGATTTTTAGCCATTATTGTCCTTTCTGTCACTTTTTTAGTTGCATCATCCGGATTATATAATATAAATACCTCAAGAAAACAACAATCGCCAATCTATCAACAGGAGAAACCGGATATGGAAAACAGCGTACGGGATATCGTTTTGCAATATTTTGCTCCCGAAAACATAAACTCGGTCGTCGTGGCGGGAAATCGTGCTATCGTCACTTTGCAAAATGTTCCCGAAGATAAAGAAAAAGCCGCAAAATTGAGCGATGAGATTCTGAAACTTGACGGCATCGGTAAAGCCAATGTTATTTTTACCGCAGCCAAAGACGCTCCGTCACTGCAACAGGAACCGAATATGTGGCAGGTTAACGGGGTTAAAAAAATTTATGCCGTGGCCTCGGGCAAAGGAGGCGTCGGCAAATCGACCACCGCGGTCAATCTGGCTCTGGCCTTGGCCTCCCTCGGTAAAAAAGTGGCGTTGTTTGATGCCGACATTTACGGCCCCTCCATTCCGACAATGCTCGGTTATGAAAACGAACCGGCCGTTTCGCTCGACGGACAGACTTTTGAGCCTTTCAGGGCATCGGGTATTACCTCAATGTCTATCGGCTCATTGATTGACCGTGATACGCCGGTTATCTGGCGCGGGCCCAAAGCCTGCGGCGCCATAGAGCAGCTTTTGACCGAGGTCAACTGGGGGGACACGGATATCATGATCCTTGATATGCCTCCGGGAACCGGCGATATTCAGATCAGTATATCGCAGCGTTTGAAGCTTGACGGCGCCATTATTGTTTCCACACCTCAGGATATTGCCCTGATTGACGCCGTCAAGGGGGTTAACATGTTCCGCAAGGTTAATGTGCCGATTTTGGGAATTGTTGAAAATATGAGCTATTATATTTGTCCGAAATGCGGCAATCGTGACGAAATTTTCGGCCACGCCGGCGCTGCCGAAACCGCTGATCGTCTCGGGGTCAGGTTCTTAGGAGAAATTCCTCTGCACTATTCCATCCGCACCCATTCGGACGACGGCAGGCCTATCGTCGCCGCCGAACCCGAAAGCCCTTATGCCAAAGCTTATATCGAAATTGCCCGCAAACTGGTTTAATTGTCGGCAAAAAGCTTGACATCGTTGGGGAAATTAACGTCCAAAAGTTTTTTCTTATCTTTAACCTCAACGCTTTTGGTATAGTCGGCATGCTCGGCAAAGACAACTCTGGTCATGGCGTTTTCAGGCACGATATCCGCTTTGTCGTAAAGCGAACGACTCCATAAAACCGGATTGCTTTTAACCCCCTTGGCGGTAAACAGACATAGCTGCTTGTCCGCCGTCCGGTCAAACCTGCTTATCAGTTTATTCAAATCCGCGGCGGTAATGTTCGGCATATCCGCCGGCAGCAGAATTGCGCCGTCACAGCTTGACGGTATTGATTTCAGCCCCATATTGATTGAGGTTTTGATACCGGAAGCAAACGCCGGATTATACAGCACATTGATATCCAGCCTATCAAGCCACTCTTCCATTTCGTCATGCCGGTAACCGGTAACCACAAATACCGGTTTGGCATCGGAGGCAATGGCCGCATTGACCGCCCGCATAAACATCGGTTCGCCTTTCTTATCCGCCGTCATCAGCTTGTTGGTTCCCGAACGCCGTCCCTGCCCGGCAGCCAAGACAACTATACCGATATCGGCCTTTTCACCTGCGGCAGACTTACCCTCCGGCATAATGAGCCGCCCCATATGCTCTTCCGGCAGCGGATCAATTTCCGTCAACGGCACCGAACGTTTGTGCGCAAAAGAAGCCTCGCTCAAATGGGGCGTAAAAACGGCATGTTTAATCAGGCCGTCGATAGCCGAGGTTTCCGCCATATCATAGGCGTGCGGCACCACGATTATTTTGCAGCCGGCTTTTTGTCCTACCTGCAGATCAGACGCCCCGATTTGCGGCAGGCTGTAATTAACGACCTCATCTGCCGCCATGGCCAGGCCGGAAGCAACGACATCCCGCCGTCCGGACGATCTTAAAGGGCTTAAAACAAAAACGACATCGGCTTTTGCGGCAAAAGCATCAAACAACGAATCGGCCAAAGTTTCCGTATCATAACGGCTGCTGATTTCCTGTTTAAAATCAAGTCCCAGTCCTTCAAGATTAGTCACCAGTTTCATCACCACCGCGGTAAAATGGCGGTTTTCGTCTTCATCGTTCAATAAATGCGGATAAACCAACACCGCTTTTTTGTCATTGACCGGACTCAGGCTCAAAAGACTGTCGTTGCCGGAAAGCCGGAAAATTATGTCGTCAACCTCATTTTCAGTGACCAGCGGCGGCGTAATTTCCAGCGAGGCGATAATATCGCCTTTTTTGATCACACTGTGCGGCGGAATGGTGTTTAAAATAAAATGTTCGTTAAAACCGTTAAACTTATCCAACCGGCTTTCATCAGCAACAAAAACGCCGTCCTGCGCCGCTACAATCCGGCAAACACCGTCGCTTTCCGTCAGATAGCCCAGCCCTTTGCCGCAAATATGCGCGGCCGTCTGATGCAGTGCTATTTTATAACTGACGTCGCCTTCTTCAAACTCGACACCAAATAACTGCCTGAGGCCATAGGTTTTAAAGACGACAATATCCTCCTGCCGGACGACGTGCCCTTTGGCATAAAAATTTTCGCCCAGAACGATATCGCTGCACAGAATGATGCCTGCCGCCTGGTTAATGTTAAAGGTGCCGTAATGCATGGTGTTTCAGACTTCCTTTACTGCAAATAATTCAGCAGCGACAGATTCATCACACTGCTCAAAACCTGATATGAAGCTTCAAGCGATGTCTGTGCCTCCAGAAGCTTAACCGCTGCCTCCGTTTTATCAACGTTCTTTATGGAATAAACATTGTTTTCCAGCGTTGTATTATTCAGCTCCAGAGTTTCCTGAACATTGTTCAGCGTTACATAATTGGCCGAAATTTTGGCAATCACCAAAGACAGCGTTTCATTTTTACCACTGGTCGCCTTGCCGTTGTTGTCAATGGCCGATTGCAACAAGTCCATCGCTTCGTTAACAAGCTGATTAACCTCTTCCGCATTGGTAACATTGCCGTCTGCATCGGTTTGAATCAGATTTCCCTGGGCTATTTGGCCGAAAGCCCGGAACAGTTTGTCAAACACGCTGTCGTTGGCGCTGATGTCCAGCGTGATACTCTGGTTGTCGGAAACACGGAACGTTTCGGTTGCCGAACCGCCGATATAATAACTGTCGGAAGTCAGGCTCCATTTGTCCGACGCCGGAACCGTAACCGGAAGATTGCCGAAATAGCTTTCATCGGCACGAACAATCAAATCGCCGTTGTCTTTAATGCCGATGACCTGCATGGTCGGCGCAACGTCATCGCTGCCCGAAAAATTAACCACCGTGCCGACGGCAAAAGACGTGCTGATGGAAACGGCTTGTCCGTTGGCTCCGGCACCGTTGGTATACACAACGTCGGCGGCAACCGGCGTATCTTCGGAAAATGTGATGGTTTTGCCGTCAGCCGAAACTGATTCAACGATATAAGCTTTGTTTTGACCGTTTTCGTCGGTGAAAATCATCGTGTCACCGGCGCCGATGGTATTAAACGCGCCGCGAACCGTTGATTTCAGCGTATTATCCGTTGCCGAAAAAGTCAAATCGCCCGTTGTAGCCTCACCGCCGGTAACCGCAACGGTCGTAAAGCCGTTGGCCGCTGACAAAACAAATTCGTTGTCCGCCGCTCCGGCATCTTTACTGACGGTCAGGTCACCGCTATCTGCCGCACTTGCCGTCCGGCTGGAAAGGTTGGCATTGGAGGTGGACGGATATTTGATATTTATGCCGTCATAATAACTTTGAAATTCTTCCAGGGTGGTAAAGCCGAATTTGGTCGGTGCCGAAGAAGAACCCGCGCCGAAAATATATTTGCCAGCAACCGATGTATTTAAGGCATCTGACAATAAAGACATTCCCGCAAAGGCAACCGTTTGCAAATCGGATAACGACGATGAAACATCGGAGGTAACCGGCTCGCCGTTTTTTAAATCACTCAGTGCCGACAAAAGGCTGTTCAACTGGCTTTTGAACGAGCTCACCGAATCTTCGACACTTTCCATTACCGTACTCATTGCCTCTATTGTCGTATTGAGGACAACATTGTTGTCGGAAAAGGTCTGATTGACAGCAAGAGCAGCTTCCATATTGACAATATTTGATGCGTTCATGCCATAGCCGCCGTAGTTGGAATATTTGATACCGGTTGTCGCCTGATAGCTGTACATTTCCATCAGTGATTTGGTCTGCATGCTGGTGCTTAACAGACTCATATAACTTGCATGTGTCGGAACTCTAACCATTGTTTATCCCTCCCTGTCTTAATTGACCAAACCGAGCAGTACGTCCAAAATCTCACGGGACGCCGTAAAGACCTGCGCACAAGCCGCATACGACTGCTGGTAAATAATCAGCTGCGACAACTCTTCATCCAGATCAATACCGCTGACTTGAGCCTCTTTATATGAGATGGCTTCCGTTAAGGCCGTCTGATATTCATAAGACGACTGCGCCGTGTTGGTCAAACTGGCAACATTGCCGACAAACGTTGACGTATAATTGGCAATCGTCGTTGATGTCTGGGCCATATCGCCGGATTGCTTGAAACTTTGCGTTGATGTGAAAACTTCTGCCAAAGCATTGGCAATATTGTTTGATGCGCCGTTAATGACATAGGCACCTTTGGATGAGTCAAAATCAGGCGAACCGGCGGCAATCAAATTGGCATTTTCGGTAATATCCTCCCTGACGCCGATGACTGACGCATAGCCGCAGTTTGACGGAGCCATATCCAACTTATCCAGAACACCGCCGCCGGTTGTTTCGGCTATTTCAAGCTGCGCCCCCTCAAGGCTTTCTATCCGCAACATATAGCCGTCGCCGTTAGAAACAAGCGAAGCCTTAATATGCGTGTTTAAGTCCGGATTATTATTAATTTGATCGGCAATATCTTGAATCGTCATGGTGCGGGTGATGGTAATCGAACCATAATCCAAACCATTGACGGAATCTGAAAAGCTCCATGTCGTGGCCGCATTGACACCGACTGCCGACGTACTGCTGACAACTTTGGAATCATAGATATAATCGGGCTTTTCGGTTGTAAAAAAGTCATTCAACCCGAAAAAGTCCGAAAAACCTTTTTCGGTTGAATCGTAAATTCCGTCGCCGTTGGCGTCAAAGCTCAGTGTGGCGTCCTGCTGGTCAGATCCCGGTGTCGAACTTGCCTCGTCAATGATAGATATCGTATAATCGCTGTCGCCGGTGCTGATAACCAGATTGCCGGTACCATTCATATAAACCTCAGCTGATGACAAATTGCCGCCGTCGGCCGAACGCAGCCAGTCTTGCAGGCTTGTCATCATATCGCTCAGCGAACCTTCCGTAAAACCGATACCGCCGGCCAAAGTCGTCGTTGCGACCTGATTGCCGTCCGCATCAAAGATGACAAACCGGACGTCCCCGTTATCAATGCGGATATTCTGGTTGTATTCGCCGGTTACATTGTTTCCGATAAAGGTTGCCGTTCCGGTCATTTCGGACGGCATATTCGGATAGGCAGTTCCCTGATTGTGAACCGCATTAATCTGATTATATAAAACATAGGCCAGTTCGTCCAACTGACTTTGCAGTGACGGCAAGGTCTGGTCGCGGATTTCAATCAGGCCGCCGATTGAACCACCGGTTAACTTTGAGGTGACATCCACACCGTCAACATAAATTCCCTGAATATTACCGCTGTCATAACTGTTGTCGGCGCCGACCTGGGCCAAAGCCGAATGAGAAAGCGTATGTACTTCGTTGTCCAGCAACATAACACCCGACGTTGTTTGAACAACAACCTCACCGTTGTCCCGGGTATAATAGGTGATATCCAGATAAGAACTTAATTCCCGTAAAGCCGTGTCGCGCTGATCCTGCAGGTTGGCGACACCGTCGCGGTTTAAAACCGTGTATTTGACGATGTCGGTATTTAACGAATCAATCGTATTCAACAATGAGTTGATGCTGGATACGGCATCGTTGATTTCCATATCGGCATCGCCGCGCAGCGTTTGGATATTGGTGGACAGATAATTGAGCTTATTGGTCAGATTCTGGGCTTCGCTCAACAGATTATACCGCGATGCCGCCGAAGTTACGTTGGAGGCAAAAGTTTCAAAAGCACTCTGCAAATCACTGACGTTTGAGGCCACCGAATTGCCGGCTTCGGTTGTTCCCATAAGGTTGTCCAGCCGGCTCAGATATTCGTACTGGCTTGACAAAGAAGACGTCTGCGCATTTGAGGACAAGAAACTTTTTAACAGCCCCTGATCAACCGTGCGCTGCGTATTACCCAACGTAACTCCCATTGTATTACCGGCCGCCACCAAAGCCGACTGGCTGGCGGTTTTGCGGGTGTAGCCCTCGGTATCAACGTTGGCAATATTGTTGCTGACAATTTCCAACTGGGCCTGAGCCACTTTCATTCCCGATAAGGCGCTTGAAATACTGTTGAGTAGTGCCATGGTCGTTCTCCTTCTGTGATTATAACGTCCGGTTAAAGGCCAACGCGTTGTAATTGTTGTCAAGCGGCGTATAATTTCCCTGCGCGCCGTAAGACGTCGCATTGCTTTTGTTGGTCTTTTTGGCAATGTTAATGATGGTATCCATTACCTTTTTCCCGGCTTCCATTCTGGTTTTCAAAAGCAGTTCATTCGTTTTCAAGGCCTTGTCCAAGACGACGGACAACTCTTTAAGCTCTTCCTTTTCTTTGCCCTCAAAGGCCGCCACGGCCGCACGGTTTTTGATAAAGAATGCACTTAGCGAACGATAGGCGGCAACCGTTTTGACCTTTTGTTCATACAAAACTTTGACTTCTTTGGCTTCGCCATTTTTCAGAGCTTCGTTTTCTTTGGATATTACCTCGGTAAAGCCGGAAACAATTTGTTTCATCAGCTCAATTTTTTCGGCAATTTCTTTTGCTTGCAATTCTACCATTTCTTTTCTCCCGTTTTATCCTTTAATCTCCTGATTATTCATATTTTCCTGCAGTTGTAACACCGCCTGCATAACGTAGTCCTTAACACCTATTGATCCGACCTTGGCCATTTCTTTGCCGTATTCGTCCAACAACAGCGAACGATAAATTTTTTCCGCCTGACCGCCGCCGAACATTCCCTCGGTTGAAACACCTTCAAACATACTTTCCATCATCCGCGTCAGGAAAAAGGCCTCAAAGCTTTCGGCCGCCGCTTCCGCCTCGGCCCGATTAACGGACTTTTGCCCCCTGCCTGCCGGATTTATCACGGTTAATGTCTTATCCAAAGCCGTTGCCGTCGTTTCCATTTCCGCCTCCCTAAATAATCTCAATTTCCGCCTGGAGCGCGCCGCTGGCTTTAATGGCCTGCAGAATGCTGATTAAATCGCGCGGCGTCACGCCGAGGGCGTTTAACCCGTTGACAAGCTCCTGCAAATTAATACCCGTGTCCAGAACCCGCATTTTGGCCTCGGTATCCTCCTGAATATCCACCAACGAGGTATTAACGATAACCGGCTCGCCCATGGTAAAAGGCTCTGGCTGCGAGACATAAGGAACATCGGTGATTTTGATGGTCAAATTACCTTGGGCGATGGCCAGACGATTGATCTTGACATCTTTGCCGATAACGACGATACCCGAACTTTCGTCAACAACGACTTTGGCCGTCTGGTCCGGCTGAACCTGAAGCTGTTCGACACGCGTCATCAAATCAACGATTTTATCCCGGTAGGCGGCAGGAATTGTCAGCTCAACCGTTCCCGGATCCAGCGATTTGGCCGCCGGCGTGCCAAGCATGGCATTGATGGCATCGGCAATCCGCCGCGATGTGGTAAAGTCGGGATTACGCAGCGCAATGTTCATGGATTGAAGGCTGTCAAGCGCAAAGGGGATTTCTTTTTCAATAATAGCGCCGCTGGCAATGCGTCCGGCCGTGGGCACGCCGCGAACAACCGAAGTATTGTTATTTTGGCCGCCGGCCGCCACGGCACCGGTGGCAATCGTTCCCTGAGCAACGGCATAGACTTCGCCGTCGGCACCTTTTAACGGCGTGGCAATCAGGGTTCCGCCCTGCAGATTTTTGGCATCGCCCAAAGCCGAGACATTGACGTCAATTCTTGATCCCTGTCGTGCAAACGCCGGCAGATTGGCCGTTACCATCACCGCGGCAATATTTTTGGCCTTAATCTGGCCGTCACGGGCGTTAACACCGACCATATCCAGCATTGAAATAAGACTTTCTTTGGCAAAATCAACCGATTTGATATTATCGCCGGTACCGTTCAAACCGACAACCAGACCGTATCCGACCAGTTGGTTGTCGCGGACACCCTCAAAGTCGGCAATATCTTTAATCCGCGAGACCGCCGCGGCCGGATTCGCTTGTGTCCACAGACCGAGAATGACCGCCGCAAGCCCTATAATTTTCAATGATTTTACCCAATTCATTTTTTTATTCCCCAAAATTGACGCTTTCGCTTGCAGATATATATGCAAATTTCGTGCCAATTTGGAAAAATGTATTTAAAAAGGCCAAAGCCTGATGATTTTCAGTCATCAGGCTTGGTGTTTTCATTAATTTCCCGGCAAGTGCCATCGATGGCTTTGACGGTTTCTTTAACCTCGCGGATATTGTTTCCGCTCTCTACAATGGTGCGTTCGGCTGTTTCCAGAAATTGAGCCGAGGCTCCGAGGAAACTTGCTACCGCACCGCAACCGCTCAGGGATAATACGGATATTATCACGAGCAACAGTTTGGCTATCTTCTTCATAATTTATAATTAATTGATTTCTGTAATTATAAATAACATTTTTTAAGACATAAATCAACCAAATACTTATAAATAGGCGGACGTAAAAGCAATCCGGCATAACTGACCGGCGTTTTGCCCCTGTTGCCGACAAACGAAAAAAGGAAGAAGGTCATCGCTTGAACGAGCGGTCAGCGAGTGAGATCAGCAATGACAGTTTTAAGACGTGTCATTCTGAGGCGTGAAACGACGAAGAATCTGTCCAGTTATGTTGAACGGGAGCGAAACATCTCATAGAGAGGAGATTCTTCGCTAACGCTCAGAATGACGAACAGCCTCTACTTGTCATGTTGAGGAGCAAGGCGACGAAACATCTCAATTTAATGTTACTTTTGTGCGGACAAAAGTAACCAAAAGCCGCCGGGATAAGCGCTCCTCTTAACGCCCCGGCTGCGCCGGCATATCAGGCGCCGTAACTTGGCATCTTTGACAAGATGCCGCAGACAAGACGGCGATAAGGCTGACAGACCTGATTCCGGCTTGCCGGGGCTGATACGCGCAAAATCCCGGACCCTTAAGTATTTGTTCTTTTCCCAAGCAGCAATGTGCTAAAAAAAGAGATTCTTCGGGACTTACGTCCCTCAGAATGACAGAAAAAAGAATGCTCAGAATGACCGTGCTTTTACGTTAAGTATTGGTCTTCCACCGAGGTCAGCGAGGACGATGCCTTACTTCTGATTCCAAATAATGGCAATGTGGACTACGACAGAAAGGTTAATTCCGGTAGTGACGGTTACGCCAGGTGTGCCGTGGCTTATTAAAAGCGGGGTGTCTGCGAAAGTCTAGACGTTGGTTTTATATTGCATATCCTTAATCTGAGCTTATCTAAAGGTTTAATCCTTTATGATAATTGTTGCAAAGCAGGTTTGATATGCAATTTTCACCCAAAAGCCCCTATTCTTTACTGCTGTTTGCCGCTTTGATTCTGGCGGCGGTCGGCGGTTATTACAAATATGCCCGCTCAGCATTGCCGCCGGCCGGCAAAGAGCTCGTTATCAACGTGGTGCCGCTTGAGGCGCAGGACGTGCGACTGACAAGTCAGTATGTCGGTTATGTGACACCAATTAAATCGGTTGAAATCGTGCCGAATGTTTCCGGCTATGTTGACGAAGTATGGGCCGAGGGCGGACAAACGGTTGCCGAGGGCGACAATCTGGTGTTGATTGACCAGCGCGAATACAAAGCCCAGCTTGATGCGGCAGCTGCCTCAGCCGCCCAGGCCAAGGCTGATTTTGACAATGCCAAAACCTATTACAACCGGATGAAGAAAGCCGGCAAAAAAGCCGTTTCGGCTTCCGAGCTTGACCAGGCCAAAGCGCAGTTTCTGGCGGCCGATGCGGCATTGCAGCAGGCAGAGGCCGAACAGCAAAAAGCCGATGTTTTATATAATTATACCGTTCTGCAGGCGCCAATCAGCGGCATTGTCGGCGATGTAACCCTCACCAAGGGCGATTATGTGGCGCCCGGCGGAACATCTTTGTTCAGCATTATCCAATTTGACCCCATAAGGGTAAAATTTGCCATCTCGGACAAAGAATATCTGAGCGCGGCCGCCCGCGCCGGCGGCAGCAAACTGTTTGCCGGCGAAGATATTCAAATCCGGCTGGCCGACGGACGCATCTATCCCGCAGCCGGCGTTTTTCGCTATACCGATAACCAGGTTGACAAAAGCACCAACTCGGTTACGGTTTTTGCCGATTTTGCCAATACGGACAAACAGCTTCTGGCCAATTCTTATGTCGACGTGCTGTTGTCCAAACAGATGAAAGATATTTTTCTGGTGCGGCAGAATTATGCCACCTTAAACGACAAAGGCGCTTTTGTTTACGTCATGCAAAAGGGAAATTTGAAACAGGTGCCACTCAAGATTGCCGGTTATCTTGATGATTATTACATTACGGAAAACAAATTTGCCCAAGATGAATATCTGGTGGTTGACAAAATCGGCCGGATTGCGCCGGGAACCAAACTTAAAATGCGCGTTGCCCCGGTCGAAACGGAGGGAAAATAATGTTTTCGGAATATTTTATCGACCGACCGAGATTTGCCGGCGTGGTATCCATTATTCTGGTGTTGCTCGGCCTGCTGGCGATTGCCGTTTTGCCGATTTCGCAATACCCTAACATCACGCCGCCGCAAATCATCGTCAAGGCCACCTACCCCGGTGCCTCGGCCAAAGTTTTGGTCGATACGGTTGCCATTCCGATTGAAAACGCCGTCAACGGGGTTGAAGATATGCTGTATATGTCATCAACCTCCGACGACAACGGCAGCTACACCCTGACCATTACTTTCAACATCGGCACCGACCCGGACATCGCCAGGGTTAAAGTGCAAAACCGCCTGCAACAGGTTAACTCCCAGCTGCCGGAAATCGTGACCAAACAGGGAATAGACATCACCAGCCAACTGTCCAATATGTTGGCGATGCTGGTTTTACGCTCGCCTGACAACAGTTATGACAGCCTCTATTTGTCAAACTTTGCCTACAATAATATTCAAAACCCGCTGCTGCGTATTGACGGTATGGGCAGTGTTGATATTTACGGGCCGCAGCACTCCATGCGTATTTGGCTCAATCCGGCAAAAATTGCCTCGCTTGGCCTAAGCAGTGCCGATATTGTCAGCGCCATATCCTCGCAAAACATTCAGGCGTCCATCGGCTCGGTCGGATCGGCGCCCAGTCCGGAAAGCAATCCGGTTGTGTTGTCGCTGACGGCCAAAGGATTGCTCAGCACGGTTGATGATTTTGAAAATATTGTGGTGGCTACTTCAGACAACGGCGGCGTCATCAGACTTAAAGACGTGGCCAGGATTGAAATCGGCGCCGACAGCTACAATATGAGCGCTCATTTTGACAATGCACCGGCAGTTATCATCGGACTGAGCCAGACGCCGAACTCTAATTCTCTCAATATTATGAAAGATGTACGCAAAGAAATTAAAGCTTTAAGCGAGACTTTTCCGGCAGATATGGAATTTCGCGTCGCTTATGATTCAACCGAATTTGTCCGTGCTTCAATCGCCAGTATTATCGAAACTCTGGTTATTACTTTTTCGCTGGTTGTTTTGGTCACCTATGTCTTTTTGCAGAAAATCCGCACGACCATCATTCCGCTGATTACCATTCCGGTGTCGCTGATTGCAACCTTCGCCGTCATTTATGTTTTGGGGTTTGACATCAACATCCTGACATTGTTTGCCATGATTCTGGCCATCGGGCTGGTGGTGGACGACGCGATTATCGTGGTGGAGCGCGTTGAATACCTGATGGCGGAAGAAAAGCTTGATGCCAAGCAGGCCTCAATCAAAGCCATGCAGCAGATCGGCAGTGCCATTATCGCCACCACGTTCGTTTTGTTGTCCATTTTTATTCCGGTCGGGCTGATGGCCGGTATTACCGGCAAAATTTATCAGCAGTTTGCCGTAACCATTGCCACATCCATCGTGTTTTCGGCAATCAATGCTCTGAGCCTCAGTCCGTCGTTGTGTTCCATCTTTTTAAAAGACAGCAAACAGGAAGATGCCAAAGGATTTTTCCAAAAGTTTAACCGGACGGTTGAATACGGGCGGCAAAAATACCTGAAATCCGTCACTTTCTTTTCCGGCCACATCAAGACCACCGCCGCGGTTACCCTGATTGTCATTGCGCTTATCGGAATCGGTTTTAAGCTGACACCGACATCTTTTCTGCCGGAAGAAGACCAGGGAATTATTTTTGCCAACATTCAACTGGCCAACACTGCCACCATCAACCAGACCAACCAGGTTTTGGCCGATTTGGCCGCCGAAGTGCTTAAGATGGACGGCGTCAGCTATTTTATCTCGGTGGCCGGCTATTCAATTCTCGGAGGCGGCGGCGAGAATGTCGCCCTCGGCGTGGTCGGGCTGGAAGACTGGAACAAGCGCAAAGCCAAAAGTTTGTCAATGGAGGCCATAACCGGCCGGCTGATGCGTGAATACGGCGCCAATACCCTGGCGCAGATTGATTTTTTTGCACCGCCGTCCATTCCGGGAATCGGCAGCGCCAACGGCCTGTCGTTTGAGCTTTTGGCTACCGACGGTAATACGACCGGGCTGCAGCTTTTTAACGAAATGGAGAAATTTCTGGCGGCTCTGAACGAAGCACCGCAGCTTTCGTATGCCTTCAGCACCTATACCGCCGACACGCCGCACATCTTTCTTGATATTGACCGCACCAAACTCGAAAGCCATGATATTGCCGTATCCGGCCTGTTTACGGCGCTCAATAATAACCTTGGCTCAAGCTATGTCAACAACATCACGATGGACGGACAGGTAAACAAAGTTATTGTACAGGCCGACTACCCTTACCGCAAAAATATCGACAATGTTCTTGACCTGTATGTCAAATCCGAAAGCGGCGATATGATCCGTATTCGCTCTTTTGCCGAGACCAAAACCGAAATTTCGCCCAAAATTTTATATCGCTACAACCTGTACACGGCCGCGGCGGTCACCGCACAGTCGGCCGCCGGGGTGAGCAGCGGCACGGCGATTGCCGCGGTTATTAAAGCTGCCGCCGATATTTTGCCGAAGAGTTTTCAAATCGCCTGGACGGGGTTGAGCCTGCAGGAGGTTGAGGCTGCCGGACTGGCCGGTTTCTTAATTGCACTGGCGCTTATTTTCTGTTATTTGTTTCTGGTGGCGCTTTATGAAAGCTGGATGCTGGCGTTTTCGGTGATGTTTTCCACCGTATTTGCCATTCTCGGCGCATTAATCGGATTGCATTTCATGGGACAGGCTCTGAGTATTTATGCCCAGCTCGGATTGATTATGCTTATCGGGCTGGCTGCTAAAAACGCCATTTTAATCGTGGAGTTTACCAAAGACTACCGCGAAAAAGGATTTTCCATTCAGGAGGCGGCCGAAAAAGGCGCCGGCGAAAGATTCCGCGCCGTTTTGATGACGGCACTGACCTTTATTTTGGGCGTGTTTCCGATGATTATTGCCAGCGGTGCCGGTGCGGCAAGCCAGATTGCCATCGGATCATCGGTGTTCTTCGGCATGATTGCGGCAACGGCCGTCGGCATTATTTTTATTCCGGCTCTGTTTGCCTTGTTTGAACATTTGAAAGAATGGCGGCAAAAACCCGGCTCAACGGAGGGTAAAGCCCATGAATAAACTGCTTCTGCTTTGCGGCGTATCCATTCTCTGTACGGCCTGCAGCGTCGGCCCCGATTATAAAAGGCCGCCTGTCTACCGCGACGAACAAATTGCCGCCAATCTGAATCTTAAACCGGAATCGGCAAGACATATCAGCCCCGACTGGTACAAATCATTTAACGACCCGGATCTGAACCGGCTGATTGCCGAGGGCCTCAAACACAGCCCGGATATTAAAACGGCTCTGGAAAAAATGCGACAGGCACGTTATCAGCTGTATGTCGACCGTGCCGGATTTCTGCCGACGTTTGATGCCAAAGGAACCTATGACAAAAGCAATCAGAATCTGGCTGGCAGTTTTCCGATTGACAGCGAATATTATCAAGTCGGCATTGACGCGGCGTGGGAGCTTGACATCTGGGGCGGACAAAGACGCCTGACCGAAAGCGCCGCTGCCATGCTGAAAGCCGCGGCCGCCGATTTTGACAATGTCCGCTTAAGCCTGACGGCCGAAATCGCCTCACAATATATCAACTGGCGGCTGGCAGAAAAGCAGTTGATGATTACCGAACAAAACCTCAAATTGCAGCAGGAAATATTTGATACGGTCAAAGCCAAATACGATGCCGGTCTGGCCGATGACTTGGCCTACAAACAGGCACAATCTGTTTTGGATACAACCAAGATGCAACTGCCGGCGTTGCGGATTCAGGAAAAATCTTATCAAAATGCATTGTCTGTTTTAGTCGGAAAGCTGCCGTCGGATATCATTAAAAGGTCGTCGGAAATTTTAAAAACATCGCTGCCGTTTGACAGCCGTAGCCTTTATGATCTGCCGGTTGACGTGGTGCGCAACCGTCCGGACGTTCAGGCCGCCGAACAGCAGCTGATTGCCGAAAACGCTCTTATCGGCCACACCGTCGCCAACCTGCTGCCCTCCGTTTCGCTCAGCGGTTTTCTCGGCTATCAGAACCGGACGTTGTCACCGATTTTCGGCCCCGATTACAATATGTACAGCTTAAGCGGCGCGGTCAATCTGCCGCTGCTGCACTGGGGCGAACTCGTTAATCAGGTTAAAATTCAGGAATCAGCAACAAGAGAAGCTTTTGCCCTGTATCAGGCCAGCCTGCTGACTGCTGTTGCCGATATCAGCAACGCCATGAAGGGGGGTTCCGAAGAGGAAATCCGCAACCGGTCAGCCCGAAGCAGTATGGAAGCCACGCAGGAAATCTTGGATTTAAGCCTGCAAAAATATCAAAACGGTCTGATTGAATTTTCCGACGTTTTGACGGCCGAGCAAAACAAGCTGACGGCCGAACAAGACTATCTGCAAAGCAATGCTAACGTTTATCTGAACGTTATCAGCTTCTACAAAGCCGTCGGCGGTGGTCTGGGATTTAATCGTAATAATCCGGCTTGCCGAACGGACGGAACAAATTCGGCCGACGAGCCCTATAAAGGTTGATGTTGGTGATTTCCGGGATATCGTGCGTGCGGTACCAATATCCTTTTGTTTTCATACACGCCGTATACTTTTGCGGGCTGATGTCCTTATCGTCATACCGGGAATTGACAATCAGCGGTTGAGCACCGGGATACGGCACATAAGTCGCCCAGATGCCGCGGTCGGAATTCCAGTCGGCCCGGGTGTTCAACTTGGTTTCTTCCGTATAAAACCAGGAACGAAAATCCGGGAAAAACTGGATAGCCTTGGCCGCCAGCAGACATTCGCTGTGGTCTTTGGAAAATTTCTCAACACCGGTGCGGGTTCTTTCCCAATGATAAACAACCTGCCCGCTGCCGCCGCTGATATAAGAACAGGAGCAAAGAAACAAACAGGCCAGTAAAAGAACTTTCTTCATCTTAAAAATCCAAATTCGTATAGTTGCGTGCCGGCAAAATTCCGCGAATCGTGTCTTTCAGCAAGTCTTTGAACGCCGGACGCGATTTGATTTTGGAATACCACAGTTTTGAGGTGGCAAATTCGTCCCAGGGAACATCGCCCAGATAGTCAATCACCGAAAAATGAGCCGCCGCCGTCAGATCGGCCAATGAAAGTTCTTCACCGGCCAGATATTGATGCTTTTCCAACAGCCATTCAATATATTCAAGATGATAACCGAGATTATTCAAGCCCATCTTTAAAATTTTGGAATCCGGTGCCAAACCTTTGGCAAATCGTTTGTATACTTTTTCGGCTACGATATTGCGGTAGACTTCGCGATAGAATTTGCCGTCAAACCAGTCTGTCATACGGCGGATTTCGGCCTTTTGTTTCGGGGTGCCGAAAATCAACGGTGCTTCCGATACCGTTTCTTCCAGATATTCGGATATCGCATAATGACCGACGATGACATTGCCGTCATTCAAAAATACGGGAAGTTCGCCGGCGGGATTTAATTTGTACAAGTCGGCCGACAAATTCCACGGCTCTTCTTCCCTGAGAATGAAAAGCATTTTCTTTTCGCTCATCTGCAAACGTATCTTGCGCGCAAACGGCGAAGTCGTATGATGTACCAGTAAAACCATAGTGAGTTAAAATATATCCGCACTTTTAGCGGGCGTCAAGTTTGTTATCAAGATTTTCAACGGTATTTGCCGTTTCGGCAGCGGCGGTAGTTTCGGCCGGATCGTCGGTCGGAGTTTCTGCCGCGGCAACCGCAGAATCGGCGGCATTTTCCGGCTGTATTTCTCCGCCGGCGGCTTCTTTCTGATTTTCAAGGCCGAAAGTCGGCGGCACGGTTCCTTCATATTGTTTTTCAAAATCGCTGACGGTCTGCTGCAGTGACTGCTGCAGAATTTCCAAATTCTTTTTGTCGTTCAGATAGCGTGTCAGCCATTTGGAAATCATCTCGCGATGACGCGACGTTTTGGAAACACCAACGAATACGGGAATATTCCATAAAGTTTGTTTGGCCGGAGCCACCTGTTGGCGCAAACCGAGGCGGGCAGCCTCCAACATGCCGTTATAGTAACTGGTAATCATATAATCCGCTTCTCGAGTGAATAATTTTTCAAACATCGCATAAGCAGAATCGACTTCCGCAGGCTGCAACTCGGCTACCTTTTTCTCAACAAAATCGGTAAATATCTCCTTGGTATTGCGTACGCCCTTAAGCTTTTTGAGGTCTTCGGTCGATTTGACCTCGTTAATGCGGTCGGGCAGCATAAAAACGGTTATCGGATTATACATAGCCGCGGGAAAAAGCAGATCAAGCCCCTTAAACATCTCGGTCTGGTAATAGGCGCCGACAAAGAAATCTATATCACCCTGCCGGACTTTTTGGGTTAAATCGTCCACGGTCTTTTGCTGCAGTTCGTAATGCATCTTCAAATTTGCTTCTTTGATAAAAGCATCAAGCATCGGCTGAAACACCGTATGGAAATTGCCGTAGACAATACTGTCCGGGTGGTCGACATACCCGAAAGGTGCATAGTCGATATACCCGGTCACCCGCAATTCGGTTACTTTTTTGGGATGTTTTTCTTCATAACGGACAAAAGCCGACGCCTGTCCGGCGACAACCGCCAGCAGACAAATGCCAAAAACTGTGAGCAGGATTTTTTTCATGGTTGCTTTTATCTCCGCAATTAACTATATTTAAGATAATTTGATGTTATTATAAAGATTAATGGGTTAATTTTATTTTAAGGATAGTTGAAAAATGGATAATCTCGGCAGTTATGCCCAAACCGAAGTCGCCGGCATGAGCGAAGCCGAGCTGGAGTCCCGTGCGCTTATAAAAACGGCTTCCGCATTGAACAAAGTTAAAGAAAACTGGCCGGAAGACAAAGAGGAACTGCAGCAGGCTCTGGATAAAAACCGCCGGTTATGGAGTGTTTTGGCGGCTGCCATGCGTGAAGAAGACTGTCCGCAACCGGCTGAGGTGAAACAAAATATTTTGAATCTGGCCTCGTTTATTTTTCAACGCACTCTTGATGTTTCTGCCCATCCGGCGCCGGAAAAGCTGGATATTTTGATTAATATCAATATGAATATTGCCCGCGGTCTTTCTGGAAAGGCCGAATAGCCTCTTACAACCAAAGGCGGCTGCTGTCTTCGGTCTTAATTTTGGCTATTTCAAAGCGGTAAAGCGTCAGGTAATTTTCTTTATTCCACAAATGACGATGCCGCAGCAGAATTCCTTTGGGATAAGGTCCGTCGATTTTGTCTTTGCCTTGCATATCCGAAATATGCGGCCGGTTATTCTTTTTTATTCTGTCATACATTTCCGGCTTTCCTGTTTTTTTATTATATAAATACGAATGACGTTTTTCAAAGACAACAGTCATAAATTATTTTTTATGAAAAAAATGATTGACTAACGAAAATAAATATATTATCAATGCTTCATCTTACGGGGGTATGGCGGAATTGGTAGACGCGCTAGACTCAAAATCTTGTGGCCTCTGGCCGTGTCAGTTCAAGTCTGACTACCCCTACCAGATTAAAAAGCCATGCAAATTATCAATTTGCATGGCTTTTTTGTTTGATAACAGCAGACACCGTTCTTTTCCGCTAACTTCAAGCCGGCATATTACAAGCCAATCCCTTTATATTTTTATATTCAAAAACAATCCTCTATCCCTCATCTTTGGATAAGTTGTTAAAAATAGGTTTATTTTTATGAAAATTCTGCTATAACCTAAGGTAAATTTTAAATAACCGGGCTTTATCTTTATGAAATATAAAGGAAAATTAAAACTTAAAAAGGCATATTCCCCGCATTATGCCGAGAAAAAACCGTTCTTTTCCGAAAAAGAGATTATTTTTCGGAGTGCCGGCAAAGCGATGGTTTTTAAATTTTCATCACGGATGCAGGTTTTTATTTTGGCGGTATTTTTTCTGATTGCCGGCTGGAGCAGCTATTCTTATTATATGTATAACAAATCGGGCAGGATTATATCTAACAAAGATCAGGAGCTGGTTGAAACCCGCGATGCCTATGTCGACCTGATGAGCGATTTTGTGGCGATTCAGAAAAATATTGACGAGGTTCTCACCTCAATGAATGACGATAAGAGCAAAGAAATCGACAAATACAAACGTCAGGCAATGGTGGTGGAAGATAAAATCAAACAAATTACATCCGAAAAGTCATGGGCCGACGGCAAAACACTCAATGATAAAGTCAATATTAACGAAGTTATGCTGCAGCGGGATCTGGCTGCGGCCGAGCGTGATGCACTGAAAGAACAGCTGAAAGAGCTTGAGATTGCCGTACAAAACATCAAAAAAGCCGAAATGGAGGTCTTTGACAAGGTTGAGGCCATTGCCTCCAAAGAAATCGGCAAGATTAAAAGCGCTTTTGCCAAGGTAAACAGCTCACTCAGGCGTCAGGGATTGTATTTTAACCCGCTGGCCAACTCTAAAAAACGCGCCGCACAGGGTGGAACCTTCATACCTGATTCGGCGCTGGAATTGCAAGATGAAATGATTATCCAAAAAATCAGCAGTATCTATAAATCGGTTGATGATTTGGAATATTACCGCGAAGTCAGCCAGTATGTTCCCATCGGTAAGCCGGTCTGGAGCTATTGGGTAAGCTCAAAATTCGGCACCAGAAGCGACCCGTTCAACAAACGTGCGGCTACTCACAAGGGTATTGATCTGGCCTCCAGACAAGGCAATAAAATTAAAGTAATGGCTAAAGGAAAAGTGGTAAAAACCCAACATTCCAACAAAGGATACGGCAATCTGGTCGTGGTGGACCACGGCAACGGCTTCACGACCAAATATGCGCATATGCATAAAATTTATGTTAAAAACGGCGATTATCTGGAGATTAATGATGCCGTCGGAGAGGTCGGAAACACCGGCCGTTCAACCGGACCGCATCTGCATTATGAAATTTTATACCAGGGGCGTCCGGTAGACCCGATGCCATTTATGCAGGCTAAAATTTCATAAGTTTTTGAAAGGAAAAACAAAATGAAACGACTGAAAAGACTGATTTATCTGAAATTAGCGCGGCGTTTGAGCAAAAGCACGACCGGTGCGCCGGTGCCGAGTATTGTCAGCGAGAATACCCGTCTTAACGGTGATATTTTAAGCGACGGCATTATTCATATTGACGGTCAGGTCGAAGGCGATATTGCCTGTGACGAGCTGGTTATCGGCGTCAAAGGCAGTGTCAACGGATCAATCAAGGCCAATAATCTGCAGCTTTACGGCGTTTTGAAAGGCAAAGCACTGGTTGATAACCTGTTTGTGGCCAAATCGGCAAAGCTCATCGGCGATGCGGCGCACAACACCATTGCCATTGAGCCCGGTGCTTATATTGACGGACACTGCATCAGGCAGGGCGGCCCTATTCCCGCCGAGGCCGGAAAACCGGATTTGATGTTGGTGGATAAGAGCAAAAAAGTTCGTCACGCTTAAGTCCAAAAAGATTTTTGCCCCGTTTTATACGGGGTTTTTTATTATCTCTTTATATTTCGGCACGATAATTGCATCTGTTTTTGATGACGTAGTTTAAATAAAGAGGTTTTATCATGACAATAGCCAGCTTTATTCCTTCGGTAACGGGTATGGAAGCCATGAGCCACGCACAGGAAACCGTGGCGAGTAATATTGCCAATATGAACACGACCGGTTACAAACAAAATGAAACACTGTTTTACAGTCTTCTGGGGTCGGAAGGTGTCAACTCCGGTGCGCAAAGCGGTTTGAATTCGTCCCGGGTTGATATTACCGGCGTCGGCTACTATGACCGAACCAATATCGGCATTGAGGGTGTCGTTTCGGCAACCGGCAATAATTTTGACGTGGCAATCAACGGCAACAGCAATGCCTTTTTTACCCTTGACGACGGTTTCGGCAATATTTACTACACCCGAGCCGGTGATTTTTTACGGCTGACACAAAACGGCGTCACCTATCTGGTATCAAGCGGCGGGCTTTTTGTGCAGGGATTTGCCGCAACCGATGACGGATTCAGCAACACGTTGTCCGACGTTACCATTGATGCGCCGCAGACAATTCCGCAAAAGGAAACAACCGAAGCGTCAATCATTGCCAACGTGCCGGCCAATGATGTTGACCGCAGTGTTTACAGTATCCGCATCTATTCCGAAAATTATGACGGCGCTAATCTCAATATGGTTTTGGAAAAGGCCGAAGGCAAAGAAAACACCTGGAATTTGTCGTTTGAACTGGAGGACGGTACGGCGGTCGGCAATTCGACGGAGGTTATTTTTAATACCGACGGCACGATTAAAACGCCGCAAAACGTTACCGCGGCAATCACCTGGAACGACGGCTCAACCAGCAGCGTTGATATTGATATTTCCGCCATGACGCAATACGGCGAAAGCTCACAGGTTACCAAAATCGACCAGAACGGATTTCCCTCAGGCAATCTGGAATCGCTTACGATTGATGAAGACGGCGTTTTACGCGCTTATTACACCAACGGCAGCGACGTTAATATCGCCAAGCTGGCTTTAACCGGATTTACCGCGCCGGAGAATTTGACACCGTACAACAATACTCTGTTTGAAGCCAACGGCGAAACCGGCAACAGTTACTATGTTGACCCGGACGGTATTTTGGTGCCGCAGTCTTTGGAAAGCTCAACGGTTAATCTGGAGGAAGAATTTTCCCAGATGATTGTTCTGCAGCGCGCATACAGCCTCAACGCACAGAGCTTTACCGTCAACAACGAGATGTTGTCGGTTTTGGTTGATCTGGTCAGCTAGGCAAAAGGCGCGATGAGATTTGTGATGAAAATATTTTGGGCCGTCTGGAATTTTTGGTTCACCCTGCCCGACAAAATACGTTTTTTGCTGGTGGGCGGTTTTAACGCCGCGGTGTCATACCTGATGTATATCGGCTTTGTGCTGTGGCTGGGCGAAAACCGCTATTGGCTCTCAATGACTCTGGCTTGGATTTTTTCGTCTTTTATCTCTTTTACGACGCAAAAAGTTTTTGTTTTCTGCACCAGAGGCCGGTTCAAAGATTGGGTGAAAGAATACGTCAAGTGCGTCGGTGTCTGGGTGGTTGCCTACCTGATTAACACGGTCATGCTGGAAGTCTTTGTCCGCGCCGCCGGCTTAAATGTTTATCTGGCACAGTTTCTGGCCATTGTCTGCACAACGGTATCAAGCTATATCTTGTTTAAATATTTTGCATTTAAGCATTGAAAAAGAGCCTTCATTTTGCATGAAGGCTCTTTTTTATTGCAGATCTTATTTGGATTTTTTAGTTGTTTTTTTGGCCGTGGTTTTGGTCGATTTTTTAGCCGCAGAAGCTTTCAGTGATGATGCGGGTTTCAGAATAATCGACTTAACACTACGCAAAGACGGTACCTTTACGGAAGCAGATTTTTTCGGCATCAGAACTTTAACCGAAGAAGCCTTTTTCGGGGCTTTAAGCTGGATTGATGCCTGTTTGGAAAGCTGGCTGATTGCCGCATCCCAGTCGTTCAGGCTTGAGTTGGCCGGGCAGCCGTTGTTTTTCCAGATATAATATGCCGCTTCACGAATAGCGTCTTCATTAAAATTGTACATTTTCAGTCCTCCGAAAAATTAAATATCACATTCTGTGTTTTAGTTTATAGCGGCCATTGGTTAAAAAAAAGTTTAGATATTTTTATTTGTATATAATTTTTTTCTTAACCTGTAAGAGCTTAAAATCAATAAAATTTTGCAAAACGACAGAAGGATTTTAATGATGGAACAAACAGATTATGCCGACCTGACCGCTTTTGCCATGGGAACACCGGACAGAGGCTTTTTAAACCAGATTTTAGGGGCGCTCAGAGCCATATCCGAACTGACAGGGTTGCCGGAAGACGCCGGACATTGTTTTCTGCTTCCTGAGGGAGTTGAAGATGTTTCGCTGCTAAAGGAGAGTATTTTTTACAGCCAGTTTAAAAATTATCCCGAATTCCGCAAACAGATATTCACCATGATGGACAGCTATATGTCCGAAGCCGGCGAACGGATACCGCGGATTTTTATTACCGCCTATAATCTGACCGAAAGCCTCAATGCCGGCAAAAATACCGACATGCTCTGCCGGGCGGTTAAAGAATATTATGCCGAGCATAATCTCGGCTTTGTTCTGACGACGGTTTTGACCAGCCGGCTGCACAAATACAAATATGTTGATTTGATTAACGTGCCGAAACATCTGCTGACGTTTACGTCGCGTATCAGGCTTTTGCAAAACAAAAAACTGCGCAAAAAAGTTTTGATTACCGTCGGCACAATCAACAACTTCAACCGCCGGACGGTTAAAGAAAAGCAGAAAGAACTGCTGACTCTTTTGAAAAAATTGAAGACCGACAAAGATTTGCAATCGGCCGTCAAAAAGCTTGAGACCTTTCAGAAAGCCGGCAAAAAAGTTGTTTTTTGTCTGGGCGGACGCGTCGAGGGACCGGAAATCGGCTTTGACATTAATTATGCCAAAAAGCTTTATGCGGCGGCGGACAAGCTGGCGCGCGTCGGGTACGGCGTGGTGTTTGTCAACGGACCGCGGACACCCAATGACGTGACCGATTTCTTATATGAAAAATCTTTGTCCAACCCGCAGATTGTGTTCCAAAACTGTAAAAAAATCGCCGTTGACGACAGCGAACGAACGCCTAAAAGCTGGCGTATCTATTCCGGCAAGCATGAAGACGAATTCTGCCGGCTGCAGAAAATCGGCAATATTTATCCCGGAATCATCGGGTTTGAAAATACTTTGGTCGTTCATTCGGCCGATACTTATGCCAGCTGCGAAACCGCTAATGCCGCCCTGCCGACTGCTATCAGCAAGGGGTTGTTCATTGATCCGGACGTGCGGCCGGACTGCCTGAATTTGTTTGAACTGCTGTGTCCGAAATATGCGATTGATTTTGACGAATTTGTTTATTATGCCGTGCATATGAAGATTGAACCGCGCGACTTGCGGCCGCAGGTGTTGTCCAGTCCGCTGCGGTTTTTTGCCGAAACGGCCGTCAACCGGCTGAACCAGCTGGAACGCAAAGAGTATCGGGTCTAAGCCACGGGGATACCTGCGCCATTATTTTGGCAATGACGCTTTCTTCATCGGCCGGCGGCAAATCGTCAATCATCGGGATTTCGGCACAGGCGGAAGCGCCGCAATTCATTAAAGACAGCGCTTTCAGCGTACCGGCGGCCGCCAGAACGGCATCACTGCCGGTCGTGTCAAGTTTTACGGGATTTTCCCCGCCGGCTAAAGACAGATATATTTTGCGGGCAGCATAATCGGTTTTTACATCCAGACCGAGATAACCGAGGCCGGTAATTTCTTTATAAATATTTTTGCTGCTTTCGCGGCACAGGCGCATAATATATTTGATGGCAATCGTTAAGGCAACATAGGGTTTATAGGCCTCAGTGGCTTTGGCCGCATCGGCCACCTTAAACACGGCGCAGTCAATCCGGTTTTCGGTATGACATGACTCAATAAACAGAGCCAGGGAAACATATTGAGCGAAAAGCCCTCCACGCTGCTGCGTACAATGACAATGGGGGCATCGGCATAGCGGACAACGAAATCACGCGCCAGGCGGCGGTAGTCATCAAGCGCGGTGCCGGAAAAGGCATTAATGGTAAACACCGGGCGTTCAAGTCCCAAAAAGCGGTTGTCCGGCTGTTCGTCCAAGGCTATTTCTATCATGTCATCAATCCTTTTGGCGGTTATGTTAGCGCCGATTGGTTAGAATTTTGTTAATCCCCTCATAAAAAGATATCCCCGGTAAACCGTGGGGAGGTACTCTGTAAGGAATTAAGAGATTCTTCGGGACTATCGTCCCTCAGAATGACGGAAAAAAGAATGTCATCGCTTGAATGAGCGGTCAGCGAGTGAGATTAGCGATCTTCCTTATTGTAAAAAATTTGAAGATCGCTTATCCCTCACTCCGTTCGGGAGCGATGACCTTTAATATTACTTTTTTGCTCTTTAGCGCCACGCGACAAGGTCGCGGCTCCGGGCGCGCACTCCTTTGCCACAAAAAAAACCGGCTC
>CALXTU010000007.1 GCA_944391495.1 uncultured Alphaproteobacteria bacterium
GCAGGTCCGGTCATTCCCAAAGGTCCTAATGCCCCGGCGGCAGGTCCGGTCATTCCCAAAGGTCCTAATGCCCCGGCAGCCGGCCCGGTTAAACTCCCGGTTCCGACACCGTAGCAATGATACGGTCTTAAAAGAAAGCCCCTCAAACGAGGGGCTTTCTCATATCTGAGGCAATCCGTTATGCCGTCAGCATTATTGTATCTTTGGCAATCATAAGCTCTTCATTGGTCGGAATGACAAAAGCCTTAACTTTGGAATCTTTTGTCGTAATCTCTTCAATGCCGCCGCGGCGGTTGTTGGCTTCCTCATCAACCTTAATGCCCAGATAGCTCAGACGCTCCAACACCAGCTTACGGATAACCGGAGAATTTTCGCCGATGCCTGCCGTAAAGACGATTGCGTCCACGCCGCCCAGCGCCGCAATATAACTGCCGATAAACTTAACAATATTATACACATACACCTGAACACCGACAACGGCATTTTTATCGCCTTTCAGATAAGCGTCTTCTACATCGCGCATATCAGAAAATCCGGTCAGCCCGAGCATACCGCTCTGTTTGTTCAGAAGTTTGTTAACCTCGTCAATGCTCAATCCCTGCTCTTTCATGATATGCAGCGGAATATAGGGATCAATATCACCGGAACGGGTTCCCATAACAATACCGGCCAGCGGTGTAAAGCCCATGGAAGTATCAATGCATTTGCCGTCCTTAATCGCCGACAACGATGCACCGTTGCCCAAGTGGCAGACGATCAGCCTGTTGTTTTCACCGAGCAGCTTGGCCGCTTCCTGAGCAATATAGCGATGCGACGTACCATGCATGCCGTAACGACGGATCTGATGTTTGGTATATTGCTCCAGCGGCAGCCCGTACAAAAATGCCTCTTTGGGCATCGTCTGATGAAACGCCGTGTCAAACACCGCCGTCTGCGCCACATTCGGCAAGAGCTCCTGCACCGCGCGAATACCCAGCACCGCAGCCGGATTATGCAGCGGCGCCAAAGCCGACAAATCTTCAATTGCCTTAATGGCCGTTTCATTCAGCAAAACCGACTGTTTAAATATTTCGCCGCCGTGAACAATTCTGTGCCCGACTGCGGCAATCTCGCCCAAATCATGAATGGCACCGCCCAGCAAAAGCTGAAAAACCTCTTTCAGAGCCTCACTGTGCGTCGGCAGCGGCGTTGACACCTCTTTTTTGGTGCCGTCGGCATATTTGATGCTGACCTTTGAACCGTCAATACCGATACGTTCGGCCAAACCCTTGGCAACAACTTTATAATCATCGCCTTCAACGCTGAACAGCTGATATTTCAAAGAAGACGATCCCGAATTTAATACTAAAATTTTTTGCATTGTCATTATATCCTTATTTTCACCAAACTTACATGGCCTGAACCGCGGTCAGCGCTGCCGTGCAAACAATATCTCTGGCCGAACAGCCGCGCGACAAATCATTAATCGGCGCCCGAAGCCCCTGCAAAATCGGCCCGTAAGCCTCATAACCGCCCAGCCGCTGCACCAGTTTGTAGGCAATATTTCCGGCATTCAAATCCGGAAAGATTAATACTCTGGCATGTCCGGCAACCTCGCTTCCCGGAGCTTTCAGAGCCGCCACTTTTTCTACCAGAGCCGCATCGGCCTGCAGCTCGCCGTCCAGCCGGATACCCAGTCCTTTAAATTCATCGGAGGCAGCCATGTCTTTGGCGATTTTAGTAGCTCTCTGCACCTTTTCAATCGCTTCGCCTTTGCCCGAGCCGTAAGATGAATAAGACAACATGGCAATATCAGGTTTAATCCCGAACTGCACGGCCGTCTGCGCTGCCTGAATCGCAATATTGGCCAGTTCCTGATCCGTCGGATTCGGCGTAATGGCACAATCGGCAAAAATTAAAGTCTGACCGTCTTTGTTCATGAAGAAGAATGACGAAACATTCATATCCCGGCGCGCCGATTTAACAATCTGCAATGCCGGACGCACCGTATCGGCGGTCGAATGTGCCGCACCGGAAACCATACCGTCGGCATCACCGGCCTTAACCATCAAAGTGCCGAAATAATTGGGGTTTTGTGCTGTTTTCAGGGCATCTTCACGGCTGACGCCTTTCTCTTTGCGCAGTTCATAAAACAATTCGGCATAATCCTGCAGTTTTTCCGCCGTCTGCGGATTGATGATTCTGATGCCGTCCACAGACCAACCTTTGGCAGCAAAAGCATTTTTAATTGCCGTTTCATCACCGAGCAGAATAACTTTGACAATTTTTTCTTCCGTCAGCATATGTGCTGCTTCCAAAACGCGTTCATCGTCGCCTTCCGGCAAAACAATCGTTTTACCCGCCTGTTTGGCTTTGGCGATAACTTCATCAATAAAGTTCGTCATGACACAACCTTTCTTCAAATGAACATAATTCGGGTATAATAAACAACTTTCTTAAATAAAAGTCAAAATATCTTTTGATTATTTGGATAAAGTATTATATCTTGCTTATAAATTTTACTTAAGGGAGAATATCGGAATGGAAAGAACTTTGTCAATCATCAAACCCGACGCCACTTCGCGCAACATTACCGGCAAAATCAACGCCATGATCGAAGACGCCGGTCTTAAGATCGTCGCCCAGAAGATGATCCGGCTTTCGCCGGAACAGGCCGAGGGCTTTTACGCGGAACATAAGGGAAAATCGTTTTTTGACAATCTGGTGCAGTTTATGAGCTCGGCACCGATTATCGTTCAGGTTTTGGAGGCCGACGATGCCATTGCCCGTTACCGCAAAATCATGGGCGCGACCAACCCCGCCGTGGCCGAGGAAGGCACCATTCGCAAAACCTTTGCCCTGTCAATTGATAAAAATTCCGTTCACGGTTCGGATTCGCCCGAAAGCGCTGCCCGGGAAATCAGTTTCTTTTTCAGCCGTATCGACATTTTCTAAAAGGAGTGTTCTTTCGTGCGCAAACTTGCCGCCTGCCTTTTGCTCTTCGGAATTTTTCTGAGTACGCCGGCCGCTGCCGACGAACGTTTTACGGTTGAAATAAAAGTCGACGTAACCGATGTCAACGCATCCGTTGCCCGTGAAAAAGCCTTAAACAGCGCCAACCGCGCGGCTATTTCCGCCGTGGCCCGCCGCATCTCGACCCAGAGCGGTGCCGACAAAATTGCGGCCATGACCGACGCGCAGCTGGTCAATTTTGTTAAAGAGACTTCGGTCCTGAACGAAAAGAATTCCGACGTCCGCTATATGGCCGACCTCAAAATCACGGTCAACGAAGAACTGCTCAAACAATATATGCAGGAGCGTGAAATACCGCTGATGCTGAAAAAGCACAAATCCGTTCTGGTTGTCCCCGTATTCAGGGAATTTTCCGGTGATACCCCGTTGTTATGGGAGGTTGGCAATCCCTGGAAACAAGCCTGGGAAAACGCCGCCGACAATTCGGCAATCCGCTTTATTCCGATACAAAATTCCGCCGGCAATGCCGAGATTATCGACGCTGCCCGCGCGGCCGCCGCAGATACAAGTGCAATGATGCGCCTGCAGCAGACCTCCGGTGTTGACGACGTATATATTCTTGATGCGGCATACAACGGCGTCGAGGGTCTTATCATAGACATTACTTCTTTATCCGGACAACGGCAGACCATCTCCGTAAGCGGCCCGAAATCATCCGGCGCCGAGCTGTTTGCCAAAGCCGTTGACGAAGTTCGCCGTCAGCTGGAGCAACAGATATTTCTTGCCGAAAGCGAGCAGCCGGCGGTCGAGAGCGAAATAACGATTCTTTATCCTTTTGCCTCGCTTGGCAGCTGGATTAATACCGAACGCCTCATCAAAGGCCTTGATGCCGTTTCGGATATGCAGGTTCAGGCCATGGCGCAGGGAAAAACGCAGTTCAAACTCCGCTATACCGGTTCGCTTGAAGCGCTGCAGCGGCAGCTGCAAAACAGCGGTTACCGGCTGGAAGACGGCGGCAATTATATGATTTTGCAAAATATTGGAGAATAAGATGACAACACCGGCAGTAAGACCTGATAACAAAAACTGGATTTTCTGGCTCATTCTGGGCGGATTTTTTATTGTATCGGTTTATGTCTTACGCTCCGTGCTGCTGCCGTTTGTCGCCGGCATTGTCATCGGCTACCTGCTTGATCCGCTGGCCACCCGTTTTGAACGCCTCAAAATGGGACGCACCGCCGCCACCTGTCTGGTTTTGTTTCTGGTTGCGGTAATTCTGGTGCCGGCCGTCTTTGCCCTGGTCGGTATGATTGACGAACAGCTGTCCCAATTCATCAATGCCGTACCGGGATATATGGCTTCCTTAAGCAAAAAACTGGAACCGGTCATTGCCAATCTTCAGGATAATATTCCCGGTTTGAGCCGTGACAAAATTCGCGAATACCTGCAGGGAAACATCTCAAACGGCCTAAAACTTTTGGGCGGCGTCTTGCGTAAGCTCATCACCAGCGGCTACGCCTTGTTCAATATCTTATCCCTGCTTTTGATTACGCCGATTGTGGCCTTTTATATGCTGCGGGACTGGAACAATTTTATTAAAAAAGTCGACAGCCTGCTGCCCAAAGCCTATAAAAAAGAAATTGAAGCTCAGGCCAGGGCAATAGATAAAATTATATCATCGTTCATCCGCGGTCAGTTGTCGGTTTGCGTGCTGCTCGGCACTTTTTATGCGGTCGGCCTGACGTTGGTTGGTCTGGATCTCGGTATGTTGATCGGCTTTATCGCCGGCGTTATCTCTTTTATTCCCTATGTCGGTTCGATTGTCGGTTTCATTTCCGCGATGGCGATTGCCTTTGCTCAGTTTGACACTTGGATTCCGATTGCCCAGGTTGTGGGCGTCTTTGTCGTCGGCCAGTTCATTGAAGGTAACTTCTTAACGCCGAAACTGGTGGGCGATTCGGTTGGCCTGCACCCGGTCTGGGTAATGTTTGCCTTACTGGCCGGCGGTGTCCTGCTGGGCTTTTTGGGGCTGATGATTGCCGTCCCGACCGCCGCGGTTATCGGCGTACTGGTTCGTTTTGCCATCGGTAAATACAAAAAAAGCTCTTTGTATAAAAATTAAGAAGGCAAATTCATTTTGAATTTACCTCCTTTTACTAAAACGTCGGTGAATAAGATACAATGATTTTATTAAGCTGGTCACCAATATCCACCCACAAAAAAATTCCCGAAATTGCTTTCGGGAATTTTTTTAACAATGCTTAAAGATTAAGCGTTTTCAAAAGCTTTTGCCTGCTTCTGAGCTTCGTCATCGGTTCTGGCAACATTAACCAAAATCGTCTGCGAAACTTCAGGGTGCAGATTCAGCTTAACCTGATAAACGCCCAGATCTTTAATCGTTCTGTCCAGAAATACCTGACGGCGCTCAATCGCAAAACCGGCCTCCTTAACGGCGGCAGCGACATCACGAATGGTAACCGAACCGTACAACTGACCGGTTTCAGCGGCCTGACGAATCAATACGGCCGAAAAACCTTTAAGCGCTTCAGCCAGCTGCGAAGCTTTTTCCAACAACTGTTTGTTGTGGGCTTCCAACTCGGCTTTCTGTTTTTCATAAACCGCCAGATTGGCTTCGGTTGCGCGCAAGGCTTTGCCCTGCGGCAGCAGGTAGTTGCGGGCGTAACCGTTTTTAACGTTTACTTTTTCGCCCATTTTACCCAGTTTTTCAACGTGTTCAAGCAAGATAACTTCCATTTTCTCTCTCCCTCAAACTACATTGCAACATACGGCAGCAAACCGAGATAACGCGCTCTTTTGATGGCACGAGCCAGTTCTCTCTGCTTTTTGGCCGAAACCGAAGTAATACGGCTGGGAATGATTTTGCCTTTTTCCGAAATATAACGGGACAAAAGCTTAACGTCTTTATAGTCGATTTTCAAAGCATCTTCGCCGGAAAACGGACAACTTTTCTTTCTTCTGAAAAATACTTGTTTTGCCATTTTATGTTCTCCTATTCTTCAACTGCCGAATCAACGCTCTCATCACCGGTCGAAGCTTCGGAAAATTCGTCGACTTTAACCGTCATATAGCGGATGATGTCTTCATTAACGCGCATAACCCGTTCAAACTCGGAAATAGCCTGAGCCGGAGCGGAAAAATTAAACAGAACATAATGTCCTTTGCGGTTTTTTTTGATACGATAAGCCAGGTTTTTCAAACCCCAGTTATCAACCCGGACAATCTCGGCGCCCTGAGCCGACAAAACTTCTTTCAGTCCGTCGACCAGCGAGCTTACCTGCGAAGCGCCCAAATCCTGACGTGCAATCAGCACGCTTTCATATTTATTCATTTTTAACAATCTCCTTATGGATTCTCAACAATTGACTTCCGCCGAAACTCCCCGGAACCCCGGATTGCCGGCAAAAGCCGCCTTTGTATAGCCGCAGAACACTAACCCGTCCGCGGCAAGGACGAGGCCTTTTATACCACAAAAACTTTATTTTGCAAGTTTTTTTATCAATCGTTCTTAAAGAAGATTTAATCTTTTTGCCCTATATTAAGATAAATATTGGCGGAATATGAGGCAGTAATGTTTTCACGTTTTTCAATTATCGGCGGTATTGCCGTTTGTTTGTGCGGAATCTATGCGTCTGCCGGGCTGGCGGCCGAAGACTACCATATCGGCCTGCAAGATGTCAGAACCCGCACCGTCATATATTGCTACGGCAACTCGCAATACTCGGCGGAAGATTGCGCCTCATATTACGAAACGCTCGGTTATACCAGAGTTCGCGACATTCCCTCTAAAACCGCAAAATACGACTTTTTGGCCGTTGACACTTATCCGACCCGCCGGTGGCGCAATGGTGAATTAACGCCGCGCTGGTAAGGATTTCCGCCATGCTGACTCACATCAACACCCTGACTTTCAACGGCCTGGAAATCCAAAGGGTAGATTTGCAGGCACAGATTTCTTCGGGACTTCCCAATTTTATTATCGTCGGCCTGCCGGATAAAGCCATTGCCGAAAGCAAAGAACGTGTCCGTGCCGCCGTTCAGTCGCTCGGACTGCAGCTTCCGCCCAAACGCATTGTCATCAATCTGGCGCCGGCCGACCTGTTGAAAGAAGGCTCACACTTTGACCTGCCGATTGCTTTGGGCATTTTGTCGGTTATGGGCATTGTTCCGGCCGCCGCACTTAATGATTATATGGTGATGGGCGAACTGGGGCTCGACGGCGCAATTCTTCCGGTCAACGGTGTTCTGCCGGTTGCCGTTCAGGCGGCCAAAGACTGCCTGGGGCTCATCTGCCCTGCAGCCTGCGGCGCCGAGGCTTCCTGGGCCGGGCTGCAAAAAATTGCGGCAGCACCGAATCTGCAGTGCTTAATCAATCATCTGCAAAACACCGAGTTTCTTCCCCTGCCCGCTCCGGCACAGCCGGCGATTGACGATATCACTCTGGATATGGCTGATGTCAAAGGACAGGAAACCGCCAAACGCGCTTTGGAAATTGCCGCGGCCGGCGGACATAATATGTTGATGGTCGGTCCGCCCGGCTCCGGCAAATCAATGCTGGCGGCGCGTCTGCCGTCCATACTGCCGCCCATGACCGTTGAAGAAGCATTGGCAACCGCCATGATTAAATCCGTTGCCGGCGAGCTGAAAACCTCAGGCCTGAGCTTTACCCGCCCGTTCCGCGATCCGCATCACAGTGCCTCAACTCCGGCTCTGGTCGGCGGCGGCCGCCGCGGCACGCCGGGCGAGATATCTCTGGCGCACAACGGCGTTCTCTTTCTGGACGAACTTCCCGAATTCAACCGCCCGACGCTTGAGGCTCTGCGTCAACCGCTCGAAAACGGCTCGGTGCAAATATCCCGCGTCAATGCCCATACGGTTTTTCCGTCTGATTTTCAGTTAATTGCCGCCATGAACCCCTGCCGCTGCGGCTATCTCGGCAACAAAGACAAAGAATGTTCCCGCGCGCCGCTTTGCGCCAAAGAATATATGTCCAAAATATCCGGCCCGCTTCTTGACCGTATTGACATCAAGATAGAAGTTCCGGCGGTAAGCCCGTGGGATCTTGCCGGTGCCAAACGGGGCGAAACCTCCGCGACAATCCGCAGCCGGGTTATTGCCGCCCGCAAAATTCAGGCCGACCGCCTGGCCGCCGCAGGCGAAACGTCAATCTGCACCAATGCCCGCCTGAAAGGAAAACTGCTTGAGGATTTATGCGTTATGGATCCGGAGGCCGAAACGCTTTTGATAACCTTTGCCGATCAAAACAAACTTTCCGCCAGGGCTTATCATCGCACTTTGCGGTTAGCAAGAACGATTGCGGACTTGCAAAACGAATCAAAAATCCGTAAACTGCACATAGCTGAAGCTTTGTCATATCGCCAAAGCCAATATTTCTAACGGATTAAATCAGGAGCTTTATGCCATGCGTAAAACAATAAGCCTCACCCTGTTACTGCCTCTGCTGGCGCTTGCCGCCTGTGATAAGGAAAGCCCGGAACTGCTCCCCTGCATGTGTGACCCGAACGCCGATTCGACTTTGGGCATTTTCGACTGCATGTGCGAGCCCGTAAAAAAACGTCCCGTCCGCCGCATATCTTATCTGGAGGACAAACAGAAGATCCGTTATCAGACCCTGATTATCGATGACCAGTACGATGCTTATGTCATGCTGCATCAAAGTCGCAATTCTTTTGCACCGATTAAACTGGAAAACGTTGACTTCCGCATCAGAAAAGACCGCCGTTACGACAGTTTTGATTCCAAACTCGGCGATTATCGCTTCCGCATTTTCGGCTGCCGGCGTGAAACCAAAAACGCTTTTCTCAACCAGGGAAGAGCCATGCAGAAAGATATGCACTTCTTTGATGTGTTTTATGAAACTTTGAACGATTACTATCCGGTTGTGGTCGATCCTTCCAACGTCCATTATGCCGATTCCGACAAAATTCCTCAGGCCGAATACCTGCTGACGGCTGAAATCACCGACTATTTTATGAACATTTGTGACGAATTCGACTGGAATGAGGCCAAATCCAAACGTCTGCGCAGCGGCACCTCCGAAATGACCGTCGTTTGGCGCATTATGAACATTGCCAAAGACGAAGTTTACTGCCGCGGCACAACCACCGGCTACGGGCAAATCGCCGAGGGCGAACCCAACGGTGAAACCCTGCTGGTAGAACGCGCTTTTGAAGACGCTCTGGTAAAACTCCCGGAAATCAGCTGCTTTAACTCGACTTTATCACAGCGTATCCGTCCGGAAGATATTCAGGCGCAACTTGCCAGAATAAACGGCCTGACCACCTGTCCGACCTGTTTCCAAAGCCAGTATGCCGATGAGTTGGAAGCGGTTACCATGCTGCAGAACTGCCAACCGGTCTGCCAAGAACAAAGCTGTGTTCCGGTTGTTGAAAACATCGGTGAGGATAATGTCGATGTTCTGGAAACCAGTTATGTTATCGCCGAAAACTGCCAGACGGCCGAACCGGTCGAAACCGGCGGCACCATAGTCAAAAATACCGGAGAAATCTCGGTCGGCGATGACTATTTTGTCGACATTCCTCTGGAAACCGAGACTTTCCAGGCCGTTGAAGAAGGCGGCGCCGCTGGAACCGGCAGCAATATTGAAGTCAACGAGATTGACGAGGCGGCCTTTGCCACCATCAGCAATGAATTCTGCATTGCCAACAATCCGCCGTTTGAAAACCTTAATCCGCAAAACCTTTACCGCCTGCGCGCCTCCATTGTTTCGGTTGAAAACGCTGCCGGTAAAAAAGGCGCCGGACTGATTATTGCCGATAATCTGGTTCTGACCTCGGCCGATCTAATTCAAAAAGACAATAACGTCTACAATCTGGAAACGGTTAACGACAAGACGTTCAAAGCCTCGGCTTTCCGGGTCAATCCGTCAAAGAACGTCGCGTTGCTGTTGCTTGACAAGCCCACTTCTTACCAGCCGCTGCCGATGTCCCTGACCTTGCCGGAAGTCAACAAAGACATTTTGCTCACGCTGGGACTGCTGAACTTTGACGAAGACGGCGAAAACTACATTGACAACGAAGGCCGTGTCGTCGGTTACCGCTGGTCGGAAGACCGCGGTGCCGAAATCATCGTCGACACCTTTGTTCAGACCGTAACCCTCGGCGGCGCGCTGATTGACCAAAAAGGCAACATCATCGGTATCGCTCACGAAAGCAGAAAAACCGACACCTCACCGGATCTGTTTATTCCGATCGAATCGGCGCTCAAGAGTGTGGGACTTGAGATCTGCGGACAGAGGACATCTACCGTCAAGGCAAAGCCCGTCCAGATTTATACGCCGGTTGCCGATGCGATTGACAACTCCGCCGACAAATTGCCGAAACCGATGAGCGGACTGAGTAGAAAATAACGGGCTTGTCCGTCAAAAAAGCGCCCTTGCAAAATAAGGGCGCTTTTTTATGCGCCGGCTCTTGCATCTGCCGATATCTTTCCCTACATAAGATAAATAAAACGTAACAACAAAGGTACCTCTTTATGACCACAATTTTATGCGTCCGCAAAGACAACCGCGTTGTCATGGCCGGCGACGGCCAGGCAACATTGGGTGAATCAGTCATCTTCAAATCACATTCAATCAAAGTCCGCCGCATCGGCAACGGCCAGATTATCGCCGGTTTTGCCGGAGCCGCGGCCGACGGCATTACGTTAATCGAAAGGCTGGAAGCCAAACTCGAAAAACATGCCAACCAGCTCAAACGCGCCGCGGTCGAGCTGGCCAAAGACTGGCGTATGGACAAATATCTGCGTCAGCTGCAGGCCTTTATGATTGTTGCCGACAAAGACACCTCTCTGGTTATCTCCGGCACCGGCGAAGTCATGGAACCGGACGACGGTATCATCGGCATAGGTTCGGGCGGCAATTATGCCATGGCGGCGGCCAAAGCCCTTTACGACGTCAAAGACATGAGCCCGGAAGATATTGCCGCCAAAGCCATGAAAATAGCCGGCGATATAGATATTTACACCAACCACAACGTTATTATTGAAAGTATCAGCAATGACTAACTTCAGCCCGCGTGAAATTGTTTCCGAACTGGACAAGTACATCATCGGCCAGGACGAGGCCAAAAAAGCCGTGGCGATTGCCTTGCGTAACCGCTGGCGCCGGATGCAGCTTCCCGACAAATTAAAAGAAGAAATCGTTCCGAAAAATATTTTGATGATCGGCCCGACCGGTGTCGGCAAAACCGAAATTTCCAGACGTCTGGCCAAACTTGCCAAAGCGCCGTTCATCAAGGTTGAGGCCACCAAATTCACCGAAATCGGCTATGTCGGCCGTGATGTCGAAAGCATTATCCGCGATCTGGTGGAAATATCCCTGGTTCAAACTCGCAAACATTTGCGCAAAAGCGTTTCTGCCAAAGCGGAATCCTCCGCCGAAAAACGTTTGGTCGACGCTCTGGTCGGCAATGATGCCGGTGAAGAAACCAAGGCCAAATTTCTGCAAATGCTGCGCAATCATCAGCTTGACGAGCGCGAGGTTGAAATATCCCTGCTTGACAACTTCAATGCCTCAATGCCGACGATTGACATTCCGGGAATGCCCGGCGCCTCAATGGGCATGATAAGCCTGGGCGATTTGCTGGGCGGGATGCCGCAAAAGTACAAAACCCGCAAACTGAAAGTTACCGACGCATTCAAAGCCCTGGTTGACGAAGAATGCGACAAACTGCTTGATAATGAAATGATTACCGCCGAGGCCATCAAAGCGGTAGAAAACGACGGTATTGTCTTCATCGACGAGATTGACAAAATCACCGGCAAATCCGAAAGCACCCGCGGCGACGTTTCGCGCGAGGGTGTCCAGCGCGACCTGCTGCCGCTGATTGAAGGTACCACCGTTTCAACCAAATACGGTATGGTCAAAACCGATCATATTCTGTTTATCTGCTCCGGCGCTTTTCATTTGTCAAAACCATCGGACATGCTGCCGGAATTGCAGGGACGTCTGCCGATTCGCGTTGAGCTGAAAGCCCTCACTCATAACGATTTTGTCCGGATTTTGACCGAACCGGAGGCCAACCTTATCGAACAATATATCGCCCTGCTCGGCACCGAAGATTTTCATCTCCGGTTCTCGCCGGAAGCCATTGATAAAATTGCCGATATCGCCGTCACCATCAACGAAAATGTTGAGAACATCGGCGCCCGCCGGTTGCATACGGTCTTAGAAATTCTTTTGGAAGACATCAGCTTTACGGCGTCTGATAAGGGAGGCCAGGAACTGACCGTAACGGCACAAATGGTCGAAGACAAACTGAGCAAATATACCGTTTCTTCCGATTTGTCGAAATTTATCTTATGACATCGGCTGCCGCACAAAATTTAAGTATTTATCTGCATTGGCCTTTTTGCCAGAGCAAATGCCCCTATTGTGATTTCTTCAGCCGGGTAAAAAAGAACATCGACCAGGAGGCCGTCATCAGCGGCTGGCTGCAGCAATTGGAGCGTTATGCTGAAATTTTGCCGAAGCGCCGGATTATATCCGTTTTTTTCGGCGGCGGCACCCCCTCGCTCATCAAACCGCAAAACATATCCCGGGTTTTGGAAAAAATAAGCGGTTTATGGCCGGTTGACGGCAATATTGAAGTTTCGCTGGAGGCTAATCCGAACACCCGGATGCCGAATTTGTTTGCCGACCTGGCTGCCGCCGGCATAAACCGCCTGTCTTTGGGCATTCAGTCACTTGATGACCGTGAATTGAAATTCCTCGGCCGCACCCATTCGGCGGCGGAGGCACGACAAGCCGTCAATGATGTTCTGCACTGTTTTGACAATCACTCGGCCGACTTTATATACGCTCTGCCCGGACAAGAACCCGAAACCTGGAAACAGCGGGTTGCGGAAATTGCTTCTCTCGGCTTCAGGCATCTTTCGCTGTATCAGCTGACAATTGAAGAAAATACACCGTTTTACCGCAAGGGTGTTAAACCGGCGGATGAAGATAATGCCGCCGCCATGTATCACCTGAGCGAAACGGCTCTTGCCGCCGCCGGTTATGCCAAATACGAAGTATCCAACTACGCCCGCTCCGGATTTCAGTCTGTCCACAACAATGTCTACTGGCAGGGCGGTGACTACATCGGCATCGGCGAAACAGCCCATGGCCGGCTGCGTAAAGACGGCAGGTTTTATGCCGTAACCGACCCGCTGCAATTTGAAGAACTGACGGCGGCCGAACGCGCCGAAGAACTGGTCATCATGGGACTGCGCCTGACCGCCGGCATTGACAAAAAGCGGTTTCATGACTGCTGCGGCCTGAACTTTGACGCTTTTATCAATCAGAACTTCAAACAACAGGCCCTTACCGCCGGCCTGTTGCAAGAAACCTCTGCCGTCTTAAAAGCAACGGCAGAAGGATTTTTGCTGCTCGACTACCTTATTTCCGGCCTCTGCGGCTAATCGTCGACATGAAAATCACCGTTCACCAAAATCATAATCATGGCCAGAAAAAACACCATTGCAAAACCAGCCTTGGCCGATAATCCTTTTTCGCGCCGGTTAGCCCGGCTCAACATAAAAACAAACAACGGTGCCGTCAACAACAGGGTTACCACATAACCCGGATTGGGTGCCAGCCTCATTGCCATTGTTTTGGCGGCAATCAGAGCTGCCGAAAAACCGATGATATACAACCCGGTATGCACAATCCCAGGAGCAAAAATCCTGCGCCAAATCTTGCCGGACGGCGACGTCATTCGCAACAGCACCAGATTATAACAGCCGGATACGAAAGTCGCCACCGCCAGATAATACAAAATATTGGTCCATATATTCTGCCCCATCATGGCGATTTCTTTTGTTGCGGCGCTCATTCCGGCCAGCGCCAGCACCGCCGGCAGCATATACCAAAACGCCTGCCGCGTCACACGGCTTTTCATCATATACCAATAACAGACGCTGAACCCGGATAATGCCAGCAGCAAAGTAATAAAGACACTGCCGTTGTCAAACAGCTTGATAAACAATTTCGGCGTCAACGCCCACCAGATAACGGTTGTCACCAGCACGCTGAGCACCATCAGCCTTGATGCCGTGCCGGCGCCGTATCTGGCCGAAGCAAAAAACAAATGTGAATCATAAATTCCGATAAGCAGCCCCTGAAAAATAAGAAGTGCCCAGTTGCGCCAGTCCGTTTGCCACGGCACCAAAAACAAAAAAGGCAAAAACAATAACGATATGCCGAAACCGCGCCAAACACCCAGCACATAACCGTTAAAGCGATGATGCTGGTTGACCATGGTATACAGCGCCATAAAAAAGCCGTAAATCAATCCGTTAATTATCCAAAGCATTTCTTTTCCTTAACAATATTCAAGAATATATGCTTTGGTATAATATTTTAAACGGCCGCCGACGGTGTAAAATCGCTCTTGTATGTACCGTTATACCTTTAGCTCAAAAAAAGTTCGGAGAATGGTGCAGACAAAGTGATTTCTAACTGCGGCGGTGAGTGAACGTACAAAAAAGGTACGTGACCGAGCTGCTGACGGTGTAAAATCGCTCTTGTATGCGCCGTTAGTCTTTGGTTCAAAAAAGTTCGGAGAATGGTGTAGACAAAGTGATTTCTAACTGCGGCGGTGAGTGAACGTACAAAAAAGGTACGTGACCGAGCTGCTGACGGTGTAAAATCGCTCTTGTATGCGCCGTTATGTCTTTGGTTCAAAAAAGTTCGGAGAATGGTGCAGACAAAGTGATTTCTAACCGCGGCGGCGAGTGAGCGTACAAAGGAGGTACGTGACCGAGCCGCCGACGGTGTAAAATCGCTTTTGTATGCGCCGTTATACGAACTTTTTATAAAAGGCCTTGCGCTGCCGCCTGCCCTTTCCCCACAAATTACCCCAGCCGTTGACCGGACGATGTCCTTCCGCGGCGGCAAAATCAAAATCCCGGTGCAAAAAGAGCGATGTCGTTTTGGCATAACAATTCATCGGACAGCAGCCATAAAAATCTACCTGCAGCAAACCGGCCTGCCGCAGGGTTTCGACGGCTGCGGCATAATCTTCAGAGGTCGCAATACGGTCGCTGTCATCCAGAATAATCATACCGCCCGGCACCAGAGCTTTAACCGCTGCCGCGGCACACTGCCGGCGGCGGATGCCGTCAATCACAATAACGTCATACGACTGCCCGCTCTCCCAAACGGCGTTTTCATAAGCCTCATCTTCCGTTCTCAGCATAATATTAAGATTAGGCGCTTTCAGCTCCTGCTGCCATTTGTCAAACCACTGCGGATTGTTCTCAACCGTGGTCAGACTCAAAGCCCGCTCGGCCCAAAACAACGCCGACTGTCCGCAGCCGTATTCAAAAATTTTTTTGTCATGATAGGCAAAAGACCGCAGATATTCAATGGCCGGATATGTATACCACGGTATGGGACGCCCGTCGCGATCCAGACAAATTTGCTCGTCAATTGAACGCTCTATGGCAAAATCATGACGCCACATCTCAATAAAAGCTTTAAACTTTTCGCTATACATGCCTCTTCCCCGCCGCGGTTGAAAAATCCCGTTGCTGTCATATATCATAAAAGCATGAAAAAATAAACAGGAGATTATACCATGAACAGCATAATGCGTACCACCGCTTTGGTCTTGACCATCATCGGCGGCATAAACTGGGGACTTGTCGGCCTGTTCGGCTTTGATCTGGTCGCTTTTTTATTCGGCCCGCTCAGCGTTCTGAGCCGCATTGTTTACGTCCTGATTGCTTTATCGGCCATCACGCTGGCCTTTGCGCCGGCCTGCTCGCTTAAAGAAGCCGTTCAGCATAAGATGAATTAAACAACCAAAGCCCCGCTTATCCGGGGCTTTTCTTTTTCTTAGTCCGGCAGTTCGCCGTCTTCCTCACCGGCTTCCGTTTCCAGAACCCTGACGGCAATGTCATAGTCAAACCCGGCGCGCACCAAAACGGCCAGATCTTTGGAGCGCCGTTCTTTGCGTACCTCTCCGCTCGGGCTGAAGGGACCTATTTTTTTCCGGCGCGCCAACCGCATGGCCGAGGCAAACGGATCATATTCCTGGGCATCAAGCAGCCGGCCGGCTAACTGATCATCAATACCCTTTTCCCTAAGCTTTCCCAAAATATAGCGCGGAGACTTTCCCGCCGCCAGATACCCGCGGATTTTAATCTCGGCAAAACGGGCATCGTCAACATATTTCAACCGCACAAAATCGGCCAGCAGTTTTTCAACCTGCTCATAGGCCTCATGCTTGTCAAAATCTTTGTCATAGCGGGCATAAGCATCTATACGCCGCCGCAATACTGCCCGCAACGCCGCCTCCGAGGTTTCAAACCGTTTGAGGTAATACAGGGCGATGTTCCGCAGCCGCTGCGGTGTAATTTTTTTCGGCGGTCTGGGGGCATATTCTTTTTTATTTTCCGACAACACTTGAAAAATCCCTCGTTTTGGATTATAGCATTAATAAATTTTCACCACCCAGTATACCGAGGATTTATACGAATGCCCAACAAAAATTTTGACAATTGTGTATCTTTTTTCATTGACAACGGCGCTTTTCAGGGGCGCTTAATCCGCCTTAACGAGGTTGTCAACACCATTTTGGAAAAACACGCCTACCCGCGGCCTGTTTCCGCCGTCATTGCCGAGAGCACGGTTCTGGCAGCCATGCTGGCCAGCACTTTGAAATACGACGGGCTTTTCACGCTGCAAACCCAGAGCAACGGACCGGTATCAATGATTGTGGTTGATGTCACTTCCGCCGGCAAAATCCGCGCCTGTGCCAAATTTGACGAACAACGCCTTGAGGCGGGACAAACTTTGCGTAAAACCAGCGGCGAGATTGAACCCGCGCCGCATCTTATGGGCGCCGGCCACCTGGCTTTTACCGTCGACCAAGGCAAAAACACCGAGCTTTATCAGGGTATTGTAGATCTTCAGGGCAAAAATCTGACCGAATGTGCGTTGCGCTATTTCAAACAGTCCGAACAGATTGACACCAATCTGAAACTTTTTCTTTTGCCACCTCAGGGTGAAAGCAAAACCTGGCTGGCAGCCGGCATCATGCTGCAAAAAATGCCGCTGAAAGGCGGCGCGGCGGTTGACGCCGACGCGGCAGCCGAAGCCTGGAACGAGGCCAACGTTTTCCTGGAAAGCCTTTCCGAAAACGAAGTCTTTGACGCCTCGCTTTCCTCGGCCGATATTCTGCACCGCCTGTTCCACGGCAACGACCTCAAGATTGTCCAGACCAAAGAATATTCCTTTGGCTGCCGCTGCAGCCGGGACAAACTGCTCAACACGCTGAGCACTTTTTCCAAAGAGGATATTGCCTCAATGGTAGAAAACGGCAAAATCACGGCTACCTGTCATTTTTGCTCGGCGCAATACTGCTTTGACCCCGGCGAACTGATAAAACAATAGTTTAACCAGATTTTAATTAATTCATCTGTATACTGCAGACAGCTGCGGAAGAAATCCGCCGGCTGTTTGTTTTTTAACCTTTGGGCTGATGACCATGACAATAAGCAAAAAAATTCTATCTGTTATCGGTGTAACGCTGGCTTTGGCGGCTTGCGGAACGCTTTACGGAACACCGGAAGATGATCTTCCCCGCTACAGCGAGCCGCGTTTTACGACCGAAACGCCGATTGAACTGCGCGTCAACAAAATCAACATCGTGTCGGAATTCACACCGAGTTTCACCCGTCCGCATGTTGAGCATCTGTTCCCGGTATCCATTGAAAAAACCGCCCGCCTGTGGGCCAAAGACCGCCTGAAAGCAGCGGATTTTTCATCACCTAAGATTGCCGAAGTCATTATTAAAGACGCTTCCGTTACCGAAGAACTGGAAGAAGGCGCCCAGATTTTTGAGCAGGATAAAGTCAAATACTCCGCCCGTCTGGTGGTTGCCGTCAAAGTAACCGATCCTTCAAGTCTGGCACAGGCCTCAACCGAGGTTGAAGCTTGGCGCAGTCTGACAATTCCGGCGGGAACCGATATCGCCGCCAAAGAAGCCTATTGGAACAGCATGGTGCAAAAATTGTTTGATGATTTCAATGACCGGATGACCGCCAACATCTACCAGCATCTGAACGCTTTTGTCATCAATCAGGACATAACGCCGGTTTATTACTAATTCAAAACTCTGTTTGCCGCCTGCCGGTCGGCCGATAAGCTGAAAGTCGGTACTTTAATGTTTTTATAGCCGTTTTGTCCGGCCGATTCGACCTTGCAGCTGCCGTAAAACACGGCGTTTTGCGCTTTAAGCGGCGCATAGGAAGTATATTCAAAATATTCCCCCGGCTCCAGCTCCGGCAGTTCGCCTTTAAACCCGGCCGAGGAATCATTATAGCGGTTTCCGCGGTCGTCGGTAATATTCCAGTCCTTGCCGACCAGCCGGATTTTAGCGCCGGTATTATTTTCAATACACAAATAATACCCCCACATATAACGGTTTTCGGCCTCTTCGGCCTCCATCAGCACCGGCCCCGCCGAAACGACGATTCCGTCTGTCTGCAAACTAACCAAATCATCAGCAACGCTCACGTTTTCAGCCCTCTGCTCCAGGATTGTCGGATTCTTAACCTTTTGTTAACCGATATCCTAAAGCAGGCACCGACGAAAACAAGCCCGTTACGTTTTTATCCCCAGCCTTATCCCCTGAAAAAACATTTATGCCGCAATTCGCCGATTGTAAACGGTATCACTTCTTCTTCGCCCCGCTGACGCGGGGCATCAAAAATAGTTAAAGGGTTAAAATTAATAAGCCACGGCACACCTGGCGTAATTGCTACTATTGGAAGCTTTCTTATTAGGGTTGCCCACATTGCCACTACTCAGATTCAGACCTAAGGCATTGCCACTGCTGTACTCGGTAGAAGACCAGTAGTAACCGCCGGTCGGAAGAGAGGGACTACCCAAAGATGCTAATCCGGCATTAACTTTTGTTTTATTTTTATACAGTGTTTTTAATTCACTGGCGCTCGGCAAAAACCAACTGCCCTTGGGAAGACCGCCGTGAGTGAGCGTATAACAAAGACCGGCGGCATAATCAGAAGATTCGCCCAATGCGGCAACAATCTTTTGCGTATTGCTCTTACCGTCGGTACCACAAGATGTATAATTAGTATTTGTACAGTTAGTTAAGGCCGAGATATCGGTAGTGGATTTACTCCAAACAATATAATTTGCACCCGCACCATCAATGATGGCCAGGCGTTTTGAAGTATCAAAGACCACGCCGACGGCAGTTTTACCGGACGGTGCTTCGTCATAACACTTGAGGTCATTATATAAAACCGAGCCGATTTGACATTCAGTTGAACTGTCGGCAATACAAAAAACTTTTGCATGGTCAGACGGACATTTGAGCGTTGCTTTACCGGAACAATCCGTTGCGGTCATCGTATAACCCATTTCTTCACAGGTGGGGAAAACAGGACAGGCTGCCTGTGCACCGGTTGCCAGCCACCACCCGATACAACCTGCACTCATTATTAACAGATATTTCCTCATCGCTTTTATCCTTTTCTCTGCCGCAGCAAAACGTTCGTTTATCTGCAGCCACAGGCATTGGAAAAAAAGCGAGATAAATCAGGGGAAAAGAAATTTGATGAGGATAAAAAAGTGGCGGCAAAAAAAGGAACGTTTTTTTGCCACCATTAAATATATTATATACCAGACATTGGTTAAAAAAGCAATAATTTCATATTTACAAATCTTTATCAAAATAAGCACTGTTTCTCAACATGACGGGACAGATTCTTCGTCGTTTCACGCCTTAGAATGACACATTCTATAATGTCATTCTGAGGGACGTATGTCCCGAAGAATCTCTGAGATGTTTCGCCTCCACTCAACATGACAATACAGGAAACTGTCATTCTGAGCTTGAGCCAAAGAATCTTTCTAAGGGACCGGGATTTTGCGCGTATCAGCCCCGGCAAGCCGGAATCAGGTCTGTCAGCCTTATCGCCGTTTTGTTTGCGGCATCTTGTCAAAGATGCCAAGTTACGGCGCCTGATATGCCGGCGCAGACGGGGCGTTAAAAGGAGCGCTTATCCCGGCGGCTTTTGGTTACTTTTGTCCGCACAAAAGTAACGTTAAATTGAGATGTTTCGTCGCCTTGCTCCTCAACATGACCGTAAAGGGCACTGTCATTCTGAGGGACAATAGTCCCGAAGAATCTCTTAGATGTTTCGCTCCGCTCAACATGACATACTCTATAATGTCATTATGAAAAACAGGATTAAGAACACAAAAACAGGCCTCTTTTGTTTAAAGAAGCCTGTTTTTGCTTTGCCTTATACAAAATTTATTTGCTCAAGATATCCAAAATCTTTTGCGTGGCATCAGCCGTTGAAATATTCTCAAACACCGCATATTCATTGGACAATCTGTCCAGGGCCTGCTCATAAATCTGTCTTTCGCTGTAAGACTGTTCGGCCAGATTTTCATTACGGTGCAAATCGCGAATAACTTCGGCAATGGCCACCGGATTGCCGGAATTGATTTTGCTCTCATATTCCTGCGCCCGTCTTGACCACATAACCTTTTTGACCTTTGCTTTGCCCTTGAGCGTATTCATCGCGTCGGCAATCGTTTCCGCGCTTGAAATTTTGCGCAAACCGGCCGTCGCCGCTTTAGCCATCGGAACCCGCAGTGTCATTTTGTCTTTGTCAAAATTAACCACAATTAATTCCAGCTCGGTTCCGGCAACCGTCTGCTTGGTCACATCCGCAACTTTACCCACGCCGTGCGCCGGATAAACGACATATTCACCGGTAACATACGGATTTTTTACAGATATTTTTTTATTCATATTTTCCTGCCCGTTATTAATTTAGGTTGTTTTTTCTCTTTGCGAGTGCTAACATACCACAAAATCGGGTTTAAATCTAGTCAAAAAACGCATATTTTGTCAAAAAAATTTTTAACCCTATGTTAATGATAGTTTTTTAAAATAATGACAACTTGGGCAGTTTTATTTGTAAGAGAAACCAAAATGTTTAACATTCGCAAGTCATTTTTACTGAGTCTTCTCGTCATCGCGGCGCCGGCCTATGCTTCGGTTGCGCCGGAATATGCCACCAACACCTACACCGAACACAAGCTGACCCGCTCGGAAAAAAAATGCATCGACGAAGGTTATAAAATCACTTACGCCAACTGCAACAACCAAACGGCTCCGGCAGATCGCTGCCCTTATCATGATGCCTATTACCGCAGTTGTTCCCAGGAACAATGGTGCCGCAACAACAACTATACTTTTTTGGCCGATGACTGCAAACTGCCGACCTACCCGACCAAAATGTGTGACAACAAATACCCGATGTACCGCGCCTGTCAGGAAGATATCGACAAAGCCTGCCGTGATGCCGGCTACAAATCAAAAGATGAGTGTCAGCTGACGGACAAACGCTGCCCCTACAACTCCGATTACGGCAAATGCTGCGACAGCTGCCCTGATTTTGAATACGAAATTGACAATATTCCTGTCGGCTATATCGCTGACGGTGAGACCTGCACAACCTGCGACGGTACTGTCAAAACCAATGTCATTGAGGCACCCTGCGACGGTTATATGTCTTGCCGCCACGGCCCGTTGTCACCGCAGACGCCGTCTTGCCAAAAAGGCACCCAAATGCTGTATACCGCCTGCAAAACGGCCGAGATGGTCTGCAAAGAAAAAGGATTCCTTTATTCCTCCTGCCAAACCAGCGAAGACGCGGAAGACTGCCCCGAACAGCCGTCATTTAAAAAATGCACCGTCAATTGCCGCAAACTGGCCGTTGAAACTTTTCCCGAGGCCGATATTGTTGCCGAAGACGCGGTTGATCCGGTATTTGACTTATCCAAAAAACAACTTCGCTCCTTATACGGCGAAATATCCAGCAGTTGCGTTTCCGGCGTGCGTCCCGAAATTACCCTGAATATCAACAACACCTCTTTGGAAATGTATTCCGAACTCTTCAATCGCGATATTGACAACGTCAACTTTATTTTGAACTTTGAAACCGCCGCAACGCTGCCGATCAACGGGGTTTTGAACAATGTTCGCATTACCGTAACCGGCAATGCCCCTGATACGCCGTTTGAAGCGCAAAATATGAAAATCAACGGCACCGTCAGCCTGATAAATGTCGCCAATGTCCGCGCCGATATTGATATCGCCGATAACGCCAAATTTATCACCACCGGCAACGTAACCGGCAACATTAATGTCGGCAAAGATGCCTCTTTAGGCTTAAAGGGCAACCTGATCGGAACCCTTAAGAGCCGCCCGTTCAGCGAAATTTTTATTAAAGGCATTATCAAATTCAAAGACAACGCCAACAACAGCCTTGATACGGAGAGCATCGTCTTCGGCTGCAGTTCTCAGGCCAAAATCGTCGGCGGCATCATTGCCGAGACCGCCAATGTCGTCGTCAAACAGCGCGCCGTCCTGGATACGCCCTACATCAAGCTTGTATCAACCAGCAACAATCCCGATCTTCCGAATACGTTAAGCAGTATCCATCTGCAACGTTATTCAAAGCTGGTAAGCATTTATGACAATACCGAATACCCGCTGGCTGAAAACAGCAACGTCAACTGTGATGACAAATATGTCCGCCATCTGGGATCATCGGTTAATACCGAAGAGCAGACCGCCTCTTTGGAACCCTCAAACCTGATGGAAGACAAATGGCAGTGCCGTTCGTTGACTCGCGCTCAGTTGGAATGTGATCCGGCTGCCGAAAACTAATCGTTAACATTAGGCGAATAAATGGTCTGCGGATCGGCAGAATTCCCCATAACGCCGATATCCTGTTCAGGATATGACTGAATATCATAGATCCGGCCGTCGGCCTCCATCAGCGTATTTTGAAAATCTTTACCGAGTTCCTGTGCCTCAGCCGGCAAATCTCCCTGATTCAACGCCGGAGCCGTCGTCTGTCCGGTTTCGGACGGCGGATTCGCCTCCGTCGGATCTGCAGACGGTGTCGTTTTTTCCGTCCCGTCCTGAATATCAAAAACCTGCGGCGGCGTATAGTCAACCGCTATCGGATCGCCCAGCGGATTCGGCGCATCTTTCGGCTGCTCGACGACAAAAGTATTTTGCCCGCCGTCAGGCGTTGCCGCAGCCCCGAAAACAACCGTCGGCGCCGCATTGTTCTCAGCCGGTTCCTGAGCCCGGATAAAAGCCGTCCACACCAGAATACCACCCAACACCGGCAGCAAAATTCCTATTTTCATCACAGCCTCCGTAAAACAGATATTTGTTTTACCTGCAATATAAGAACTTTTACCGCATAATCCAACGCCGACAAAAAAATTTAGTGATTTTTAAGATGTTTTGTGTTATCATAAAATGGTTAAAAGGAGAAAAAATATGGCTGAAATCGGTGCAATAAGTTCTTATGCTTTGGCAATGCAACAATTGCAGCTGAACATCATCAAGCAAAATGCCGAAATGCAACAGCAGGTTGCGGAAATTCTTTTGAATCCGGACCGCATGGTTGCAACCTCAACCGACAAAGGCACCGCGGTTGATTTCAACGTTTAGAAAATACTGAACATCGTTACAAAAGACATTGATAAAACAAACGCTATAAAATAGCGGACAAAATTCCATACGATACGTCCGATCGTAGCCGGCCAGTCAACATCTATACCGCCCTCTTTATAAATTTTGGCAAATATCAGCGTATATCCGGCCGCTATAAAAGCAACCGCACCGTAAAAATGAAAATCCCCGAACAAATCGGCAATGGCCTCCGGCGTCATTTTAATTATGGCATAAAAACCGGAAATCACCCCTAAAAGTACAAGGGGGCTAAAAATAACCCCCGACGTAAACAATGCAATCAAACCCTTAAACATTAAGACGTTTACTCCGTCCAGATTCGGCGGCTTAAATACCGGGTTTCACCCTTTACCGGCGCTGCCGGCCATACGCAGCGCGTTGTTCCTGCTGCCCGGGTATTTTCGGCAATTTTAGCTCTTTGCGCCAGCAAAGCCGCAATCCCCCGGCTCTGTATCCGCGGATTTTTGTCCCGGCTCCAGTCAAACAACGCTTTTTCAATTTTCTGCCGCATGTGTCAACTTCCTTTTTGGTTAAATATAATTAGAGAATAGGCTCTAAAAGTAAATAAAGTATTAATATTAGATTTATGCACCGCGGCACAAATTTTCAATCTTTTGCCATAATTCCCGGCCGTATTCTTTAACTTTGCCCTCGTCATCGCCGCAAACCCACACCCTGATTTTCGGCTCGGTTCCGGACGGGTGAATAACCACCCGGCCATGCCCGGCCATATTCTTTCCGAGTTCGGCGGCCAACACCTGCAATTCGGAGTTTGCAGCCACTTGTTTAACCTGCTCCGTACTGGCGGCTTTATAGTTTTCAAAAAACAAAAAATCTTCCTTAAACAGCGGAAAAATTTCCGAGGCCTTTTTGCCGGCCGCCGCAATTCCCTGCAACACTTTCAGTGCCACCATCATGGCATCGCCGGATTTGGCATAGTCCAGCAGCACGATATGTCCGGATTCTTCACCGCCGCAGATACCGCCTGTTTCCTTCAGTTTTGCAATCACGTGGCGTTCCCCCACCGCGGTAATAAAATATTCAAGCCCAAGTTCGTTTCTGATATAGCGTTCCAACCCCGTATTGGACAATTTGGTTGACACCACCGGCCGGAATTTGTTTTCGCCTCTTTCCTGCAGATATTTGGCCAAAAAAGCAATCAGCTGGTCACTTTTTACCAACACGCCTTTTTCATCGCAGATTTTAATCCGGTCACCGTCGCCGTCCACCGCGATTCCCAAATCCGCGTGTTGTTTTTGCACCGCCTCAAACAAAGATTCGGGATGCTGCGAACCGCAATCACGGTTAATATTAAAACCGTCCGGCGCCGTGCCGAGGCAGACGACCTCCGCTCCGAGCTGCCGCAAGACCTCCGGCAATATCTCGCTGAAACAACCGTTGGCACAATCAACCGCAATTTTCATGCCCTTAAGGCTGATACCGCCTGCAAAAATATCAAGCGCGATTTTTTGATAACGTAACCGCGCGGTTGTATCATCACTCACCCGTCCGAGACAATCTTTGTCAAAAGAAAAGGAATTTTGTTCAATAAGCTTTTCCAACGCCGCGGTTTCATCATCGGAAAATTTGTTGCCGTCAGCGGCAATCAGCTTAATACCGTTGTCATAATAAGGATTATGCGAAGCGGTAATCATCACCGCCATATCAACCCCCAGACTGTCGACCAGCGTCGTCACCGCCGGCGTCGGAATAACCCCGAGCCGCACCACGTCAACACCTTTGGCGGTAAAGCCTGCCGTCAACGCCGCCTCCAGCATATCGCCGGAAATCCTGGTATCTTTGGCGATAGCGACTTTCCGCTGCCTTGTACAAATCAGCTCTGCCGCCGCATACCCGAGTTTAAGCGCAAAGTCCGCCGTCATCGGAAATTCATTGGCCACGCCTCTGACGCCGTCTGTTCCGAACCATTTGTTTTTTGCCATAGTCTTTATTCCTTATACCGGTTTTATTTTACGTCAGTTTACCCTGCCAGATGGCAAATACCAAGCAAAATATGCCTGTTATCCGCCGCCCGCGGCAACGGATTTAACGCCGATAAATATTTTCTGTTGACTTTAACTGCCGCCTCGGTTATAAAATTTTCCGAAATCAACGCCGACTTAGCTCAGTTGGTAGAGCTACTGATTTGTAATCAGTGGGTCGGGGGTTCGAGTCCCTCAGTCGGCACCATTCTTAATCCTCGTTTATTAAAACGGGGTTATTTTTTGCCGAAACGCCGTTCTTTTTCTTCATTCAGCTTTCTAGCTTCCATGGCTTTATCCCAAGACCCCTGCCGGACAGCCTCTTCATACAGGCTGATTTTATAGTTGATTTTATCCAGATGCTTGCGATACAAAGCAATCTGCTCCTCAACCTTCTGCTTCTGCGCCAGAAACATATCCAGACGCTGCTGCAGGGTTGCATCGCCTTCCTGATACCAGTCAATATACTGTTTAATACCTTTTAAGGGCATACCGGTTTCTTTAAGACACTCAATCATGGCCAGCCAGCCGAGATCCGTATCGGTAAACACCCGCAAACCAGAGCCGCTTTTACGCACAAACGGCAACAACCCCTCTTTTTCATAATAACGCAGCGTGTGCGTCGTTACCCCCATCATTTTGGCAACCTGCCCGATGGAATAACTCATTTTCAAATCTCCCGAAGTTTCATTTCTTTTATAATGAACCATTACGCCTCAAAGTCAAGCAAAGAATTAACTTAGAGTTAACTCTACAAAGGTAAAAAGCAAAAAAACGGCAATAACCTTATCTGCCTTTCTTCTCCAAACCGGAAACCACCTGTTTTTAAACACTGCTCTGCCGATTCGCTCCGGACTGAATAAGACTATTTATCGCCCAAATCAAGTTTGATATGCAGTTCTTTCAGTTGTTCCTCGGTCGGACTGTTCGGCGCCTGCATCAGCAGATCCTGCGCTTTGCCGTTAAGCGGAAAAGCGATAACGTCACGGATAATCTCTTCATCCAGCAAAAGCATCACCAGACGATCCATACCATAGGCCGAACCGGCGTGCGGGGGCGCCCCGAACTTAAAGGCGTTGATCATACCGCCGAACTTGTTGTCAACCACACTGTTGTCATAACCGGCAATTTCAAAAGCCTTATACATAATTTCCGGCTGATGATTTCTGACCGCGCCCGACAACAATTCCACGCCGTTGCAGACAAAATCATACTGATACGCCAGAATATCCAACGGATTTTTATTCAACAGCGCGTCCATTCCGCCCTGCGGCATTGAGAAAGGATTATGTGAGAATTCAACCTTTCCGGTCTCTTCGTTTTCTTCATAAAACGGAAAATCGACAATCCAGCACATCTTAAAACTGTTGGCATCAATCAGGCCGAGCTCACCGCCGACTTTATTGCGCAGCCGGCCGCTGAACTTGTCAAATTTCATCCCCTTGCCGGCAACAAAAACAACCGCATCGCCTTCCGCCGCGCCAAAGGCCGCCTTCAGCTCATTCAGCTTGGCCTCGCTCAGCAGTTTGGCAATTCCTTTGGCTCCGGCGGGCGCAAAAGCAACATAAGCCACACCGCCGGCACCTTCTTCCTTGGCAAAGGCATCAAGTTTATCAAAAAACGATCGCGGCTTTTCGGCAATGCCCTTAACCGTCATCGCCTTAATAACTTTGCCCTCTTTGGCCAAAGCATCATAAACCCCGAAACCGCTGTCGCCGAAAAACGCCGTTGCATCCTGCCAAACCAGCGGATTACGCAAATCCGGCTTGTCCGATCCGTATTTGGCCATCGCCTCGCGGAACGGAATACGCACGAACGGTGCCTGATCAACCGTTTTGCCGTTGGCAAATTCGTTAAAAATTGTTCCCAGCGTATGTTCAATCACGGCAAACACGTCGTCCTGCGTGGCAAAGCTCATTTCCATATCCATCTGGTAAAATTCGCCAGGACTACGGTCGGCACGCGGATCTTCATCACGAAAACACGGTGCAATCTGAAAATATTTGTCAAAGCCCGAAACCATAAGCAATTGTTTAAACTGCTGCGGCGCCTGCGGCAAAGCATAAAATTTGCCCGGATTCAAACGCGACGGCACCAGAAAGTCGCGCGCTCCCTCCGGAGAAGACGCCGTCAAAATCGGTGTCTGATACTCGACGAAACCCTGCTCGCGCATTAATTCACGCGAACGCTGAATCACCGCCGAACGCAGCAAAATGTTTTTATGAATCCGCTCTTTACGCAAATCCAAAAACCGGTACTTGAGGCGGATTTCTTCCGGAGCATCGTCTTCCACCGCAATCTGGAAAGGCAAAACCTCCGCCGCCGAATGTAATACCAAGCCGGTAACTTTAATCTCAATATCGCCGGTCGGCATATTTTTGTTGATGCTTTCGCGCAAGACAACCTCGCCGTCAATGCCGATAACCGATTCCGGACGAATGGCCTCGATTTTTGCAAACAAATCGGAACTACTGTCAAACACGCACTGCGTAATACCGTAATGATCGCGCAAATCGACAAAACACAAATTGCCGAGATTGCGTTTGCGCTGAATCCACCCGGCCAGCTTAACTTTTTTGCCGATATCTTCTTTCCTGAGTTCCCCGCAGGTATGGGTACGATAAGTTTGCATAATCAAAAACCTCTGTGTTTAATATTCTTCAAGGCTTTTAGTTGTAGCCTTAAAAGAGCCAAAAATCAACCGAAAACAACATATGTTGCATAACAAAAAGGCCAATTTCCCGAATTCGGGAAATCAGCCTTTGTTTTTCTTTACTCCTGACGTGTGTTTCTACAAGTTAGTGTACCGCACGGACAGTTTCGTCACCACGGACGGTTCTGCCCATTTCACGATTTGCTCCATTGTGTCGTTCCATTCCGGAACGCCGAGCATGGTGCCCCGATATTTCGGAGAGCGCTCGGTATTGAAGCTCATCACATGCACGGTGCCGCTCTTGCCCAGATAGACAAAGGATTTAACAAAGACGGAATCATCTCTGTAAATCTCCTTCAGCCGCTGCCGGTAAGCCGCTTTCCACGCCTCCAGCTTTTCAGCATCCATATCCGGCAGTTCAAACTTCACCTCGTCTACCATATACCAGATATTTTGGGCATTATACGGCAGATGGTCCTTGTTTTCCTGCACGACATAGGCCGGATACAAAGAATACTTTGCTGCCATCGACGACAGGATTTCGACAATCGGACATTCCTTCTTCTTAATTTCGAAGAAAATGACCTTGTCCTCGCCATGCGGCGTGACCACAAAACCGTGACGAATACGTCTTCCATAGGTTGAGATTACTCTCTCTACCACACTAAGCACCTCAGGTGCAGCAGATGCATCAATCAGCGCATACATCTGCAAAGCTTCTACGTTTGTTGCCATAGATAAAATAATTAAATTAAACACTAAACCCGGTTCCGAAGAACCTTTTATCTCTGTAAGAATTCCCTTTTTCAGAAAATTCCTTAAAATTCTATCTAAATTATAATCAATGTGTCTTCTTTATAATCCGCCGACACAGAAAAGCAAGCTTTTTTTTGTACAAATTAAAAAAATCTTAAACCTGTACCTATAAACTAAAGCGGTATAAAGAACAGAACATTTCAGGAAAACCCGATGCAACTTATTGAAAAAACCAAAGATTTGGAAAATTTTTGTCAAATCTTAAACGCCAGAGAATTTATCTGTGTTGATTTGGAATTTATGCGTGAACGCACCTATTTTGCCAAACTCTGCTCAATCCAGATTGCCTCTGTCGCCGAGTCTGCCGTTATTGACCCGCTGGCTCCCGGACTTAATCTGACAAGTTTTTTCAATCTGATGCAAGCCCCTTCGGTTACCAAGGTTTTCCACTCCGGCAGACAAGATATCGAAATCATTTATAACCTTTGCGGCAAAATCCCCGCACCGCTGTTTGATACGCAAATTGCCGCTCAGGCTCTCGGATTCGGCGAAGCCGTCAGCTACGAAACTCTGGTCAACGCCGTTTTACATATTGAACTCGACAAATCCTCGCGGTTATCAGACTGGAGCAAACGCCCCTTAAATGAAAATCAGCTTCGCTATGCCCTGTCAGACGTCACCCATCTGGTAAATATATACCAACACATTCGCAACGAATTGCAAAAACAACACCGTCTGGACTGGATAGCCGGCGAAATCGAAGCCCTGGCCAATCCGGAAATATACCGTGTCAACCCGCGCGAAGCCTGGCAGAAAATCCGTCATCGCTCACACAATGCATTGTTTTTAACGACTCTGCGCGAACTTGCAGCCTGGCGCGAACAACGAGCAATTCAAAAAAATACGCCGCGCCAGTCCGTCATCAAAGACGATATATTACTTAATATCTGCGCTGCACGACCGGAAACCAAAGAGGAACTGGCTGCGGTCAGAGGTGTTCGTCCCGATATGGCCGCCGGCAGAATCGGCGATGAAATCATTGCAGCGCTGGAAAATGTCAAACAATTGGCAAAAAAAGATTACGTCATACCTGCACAGATCAACCCGCCGGTCACAGATTCTTCTTTATATGAATTACTTAAACTGCTGCTCCGCATTACCGCCCAAAAACAAAAAATCGTCCCACACCTGTTGGCATCGGAAGATGATCTTAAAGACTTTTGCCGCCGCTCTCCCCGGGACATTCCCTTTATGCACGGCTGGCGTTATGAAATTTTCGGCTGCAATGCCGAAAAAATCAGCCGCGGCGAAACCGCTGTTTTCTACAATCCCTCCAGCCGGCATTTTGAGTTTATCGACATCTCAAAACAACTGCCGCAACAGGTCTAAAATTTTCTTGGTTTTCTCGTCTTTCAGACTGTAAAAAATCGTTTGCGCCTTACGCCTGGTCTTAACCAAACGGCCGGCGCGCAAAATAGCCAGGTGCTGTGATAAAGCCGATTGGCTTAAATCGACCACCTTTTCAATCTCACCGACACTGGCTTCTTTTTCGGCAATATGAAAAAGAACTTTCAACCGTTTTTCGTTGGCAATGGCCTTCAACAACCGTGCCGCTTTGCTGATTTCCTGATTATTCATGGTATGCTTTTCCTTTCATACTTCTAATTTAGGAATTAATTATACCGCTGCAAGATGTATAATGCTATTTAATAGATATACTTAGGTATTGCTAAACCGGATTTAATCGGCTAACATTTTACTCCGTAAAAAATATTTCTTAAGGAAAAGATTATGGAAAACGAAGAGATCAAAGACTTAAGTTTTGAGGAAGCCCTTGCCGGACTGGAAACGATCGTCCGCGAGTTGGAAAGCGGCCGCATTAAACTGGACGATGCCGTCGCCGCTTATGAAAAAGCCGTTGCCTTAAAACAGCTCTGCGAAAACAAACTCAAAGCGGCTCAGCTAAAAATCGAAAAACTCGAAATCACGCCGGATGATAAAGTCTCCGCCGCCGAATTCGTTGTTCCGGAGGCTTAAAAAACATGACAGACTTTGCCGCCCGCCTCAAAGAATTCAGCGCCGATTTCAACAGCCGCCTGCCCGCTCTTTTTAATTTTCCCCAAGGAACCGAACAGCAGGTTTCGCGCGCAATGTTTTATTCCTTAAACAACGGCGGCAAACGCCTGCGTCCTTTTCTGGTCTGCAAAACTGCCGGTCTTTTCGGCATAACGTTGCAAATATCTTTTCCCGTCGCCGCATCTTTGGAAATGCTGCACACTTACTCACTGATTCACGATGATCTCCCGGCCATGGACAACGATGATTTTCGCCGCGGAAAGCCGACATGCCACAAACAATTTGACGAAGCCACCGCCATTTTGGCCGGTGACGGACTGTTGACATATGCTTTTGAAACTTTAGCCAAAGCCCCGGACATTGATGCCACGACCAAAATCCGCCTCTGTGCACTTCTGGCCGAACGCGCCGGCGCTTTCAACGGTATGATTGCCGGACAAATGCTTGATTTGCAGACGGATAAAACCCCGCAGCTGTCATCGGAAGAGGTCATCAAACACATTGAAGAAATGAAAACCGGCTGCCTGATTGCTTACGCCGTACAAGCCGGAGCCATTTTGGGCAGAGCTTCGGAAAAAGAATACACCGCTTTAACAACTTATGCCCGGAAAATCGGTATTGCATTCCAAATATCCGACGACATTCTGGATGTCATCGGCGATTCGGCCCTGATGGGAAAAACTTTGGGCAAAGACGCAGCTCAGGGAAAGCTGACTTTTGTTTCGCTCTACGGGCTGGAAACGGCCAGGCAGATTGCCGACAATTTGATTGCCGAAGCCAAAGAAGCATTAATACCCTTCGGCCCGGCTGCCTCCGACCTGAGCGACCTGGCCGATTTCATCATCAGCCGTAATCACTAATCTTTATTGATAAACGTCAAATAAACATATTTGGCTGTCGGCGCCGGATTCTTTATCTCAAGATCCAGCGGTATTCTGGTTTGCGGCTCTGCCGTCGACTGCTCAATCTCCCGGTTTTGGCTTTGCAGCAAGACGGTATCCTTATCCAGTATTTCAATATGCACAACCGGAACTTCAATGCTCTTATCCGTCTTATTATAAATAAAACCTTTAATCTGCAGCCGTCTTCCCTCCTCATCGTTGTCAAAATATTCCCAGTTAATGTTCTGAAATTCCAAACCCTCTCCCGGAATTTTGGCTTCAATACCAAAGACCTTGTATACGGCATTAAGAAAAGGTGCCGACCTGACCACCTGATACCGGTTGTTAAACAATGAAAGCAGCGCAAACACGGCAACAAAAGCCATGACATAACGCCATTTGATTTTAAAATGAAACCCTAAAATATTTTTCACCTGCAGCCAGAATTTTTCATAAAAAGGCAGGTGTTTTTCTTCATCAAGCAAATGAGCGGTATGCTCCGACAAGCGTTCAAAGATTTTTTCAAGATCAACGTCTTCGTCTTCCGCCGCCTCTTCTTCACCGGAAGTATTGTCCGATACCGCTGATGCCTCTGCATCTTCGGGTGTTGTATCTTCCGGCAGTTCTTCGGCCGCCGTTTCTTCCGAGACGGTATCTTCCGCAATCCCGGCCGAGACGTCTGTTTCCGGCAAATGCCCGTCGGCTGCGTCTTCCGCCGTATTTTCCGTCATAACCTCATGCAGCAGATCAAAAGCCTCTCCGGCACTGTCTTCCTTTTCGGTTTCGGGATTATCAACGGCAAACAGCAATTCATCTGCCGTAAAAATCTCTCCGCAGCTGCTGCATTCAACCCGGCGAGATTTATCGGCAATCTGCTGCTCGTCAATTTCATATCCGGTATGACATTTCGGACAATATATGCGCATAAAACTTCTCCATCTGAAACTGAATATAAAATGAAAAAGATTTTAATCAAAGTAAAAAAGTACTTTATTAAATAAATAATTGCCTATATCTTAGCCTTAATAATTTGCAATGGAGATTCTCGCGTGTCTGACCCGAACAATATTATCGAAATGAACAATGTCGGCATCCGCTACGGACAAGGCCCTGAGATATTAAGTGATATCAAACTCGCTCTGCCGCGCGGCTCGTTCCATTTTCTGACCGGACAAAGCGGCGCCGGCAAAACATCTCTTCTGAGTTTGATGTACCTGGCACAAAAACCGAGCCGCGGCCAAATCAGCGTGTTTAACCACAACCTGAGCTTTGCCAACCGCGATCAGCTGGCTTCACTCCGTCGCCGCATCGGCGTTGTGTTTCAGGATTTTCGCCTGATTGAGCATTTATCTGCCTTTGACAACGTTGCCCTGCCGCTGCGCGTCAGCGGAATGGACGAGCGAGAAATCCGCAAACGCGTCACCGAACTTCTCACCTGGGTGGAGCTTGATGCTCATATGCAAGACCAGACTTCAATCTTGTCCGGCGGAGAGAAACAGCGTGTCGCTATTGCCCGCGCCGTCATCAACCGTCCGGATCTTCTTTTGGCCGATGAACCGACCGGCAATGTTGATAATATCATTGCCGGCAAACTGATGAAACTTTTTGTCGAGCTTAACAAACTGGGAACAACCGTCGTAATAGCCACCCACTCGGACAAAATAATCAATGATTTTGCATATCCCCGACTGCATTTGCAAAACCGCGGCCTGCACATTTATTATCCGTCGGATATGTCCGCTCTCGGAGGTGTTCATGTCTAGCTCGTCTTATATCGCCCGTAAACAGGAACTTCCCTTAAAAGGCGAGAACACTTCGCTGTTTTTACAGGTTATTATATCCATTGCGGTTTTTATCTTTGCGATAACTTTATCGGGCGTTTTATCCGTCGATTCGATGATAAGCAGCTGGAATAAAAGTATCCTCGGATCACTTACCGTCCAAATTATCCCCGTTAATGACACCGACAAAGAAAAAGCCCGTGCTGAAACTCTGGCTTATGAAGAAAAGGCCGTTGATTTTCTCAAATCGGTCAACGGTGTCACCAAGGTTACCCCGCTCAGCGACGAGCAGCTTAATGAACTGCTGCTGCCGTGGCTAGGTGACGGTGTGGATATCTCGGAACTGCCGGCGCCGCGTATTATCGACGTTCGCATCTCGCCCGATGCCGACTTTGACTTCGCCCAGCTGGCCAAAGACCTGGCTGCAGCCTCGCCCCAGGCCTCGTTGGACAATCATAAACTCTGGCTCAACAAACTGATTGCCTTTGCCGATGGCCTCAATCTGATTGCAACGACAATTCTGCTTTTGGTTTCCGCCATCACTTCCGGTGCCATTTTCTATACCACGCAGATGAGCCTCGGCCTGCATCATCATATTATTGAGATTCTGCATATCGTCGGAGCCAAAGATGCCTACATCGCCCAGCAATATGCAAAACGCATGGCCTTTTTAGGTTTCATCGGCGGTATTATCGGCCTTTTCTTTGCCGTACCGGCCATTTTCTTCATCGGTAATCTGGCACTGGCCATTGAAGGCGGCATCATCACCGAAGCCGGCTTAAATTTCGGCGACTGGGCAGTCATTTTATTACTGCCGCTTTTTTCAATGCTGATTGCCATGCTGACAGCTTATTATACGGTTAAAAAGACACTGAAGAAAATGCTATGATAAAAAAAATCATACTCATTACGGCCTGTTTGCTTTTGTTGATATGGGGCGTCGGTTTTTTCCGCTTTGCCTGGCAGATTAATCATTTTGCCGCGACCGATGAACGGCATACCGATGCGATTATTGCCCTGACCGGCGGTCGCAACCGGATTGCCGAAGCCGTCCGCCTGTTGGAAGAAAACAAAGCTGACCGGTTGTTTATTTCGGGAGTAGACAAAGATATCTCTCTGCAGGATATCAAAACAGCCCAAAGTCTTAACGTTTCCGGCCAACAGCAAATTGACATAGGCCATGACGCCTCTAACACCCTGGAAAACGCCGAAGAAACCATGCGTTGGGTAAACCAAAACCATATCAAGTCCATCAGACTGGTCACTTCCAATTATCATGTGGCTCGTTCGCTGGCCGAATTCAAAAGACAAAATCCGGAGCTTGAAATTATTGTCCACCCGGTCTATTCTGAAAACCTTGAAAAAAAATGGTGGACGAGTTGGCAAACTTTCTCGCTTATTTTTAAAGAATATAATAAATTTTTATACACCTGCTTAAGAAATAAATTTTAGTTGAAAAGAGATTCTGCCGATGCTGTTTATTCGTTCTTTGCTGCTTAATATCGCCGTCTATGGTATCATTGCCGTCGGCTGTATTCTGAACTCCGTTCTCGGCTTGTTTTCCCGGAAATTCATCATCTGGTTTTGGAATCACAGCTTTATTCCGGCAGTTGTTCTGTCTCTAAGGTATATCGGCGGCATCAAAATCGAAATCCGCGGCGTCCAATACATTAATCAAACCTGCGGCATTTATGCCGGCAAACATGAATCGGCGGTTGAAACCTATGTCTTAAGCAATTATCTCAAACGTGCCACTTTTGTCATGAAAAAAGAGCTGACCTATATCCCGATCTTCGGCTGGGCGCAGGCTTTATACGGTATGATTCCGATCAATCGCTCCGCCGGTGCCGCCGCTATGAAAGATATGTTGCGTCATGCTCAAAAAATGGCAGAGGCACAACGGCCGATTGTCATCTTTCCGGAAGGAACCCGTCGCCGTCCCGGCCAGCCTCCGGCTTACAAGCCCGGCGTTGCTTTGCTTTACCAACATCTCAACCTTCCGGTAACCCCGATTGCCTCAAACACCGGTTTCTTCTGGGCGCGCAACTCCTTCCTGCGTTATCCCGGAAAAATTATCTTTGAATTTTTGCCGCCGATTGAACCGGGACTTGGCAAACAGGCCTTTATGGCAAAGCTGCAGGACTCTATTGAGCAGAAATGCCGTGAACTCAACGAAGAAACTCTCAAAAACTATCCGCATCTGCAAAAAATGCTTTATACGGAGTAATCAAATTGCTGCAATATTTTCGCAAATTCCTTTTATTTTCAACCTCTCTGTCCGGCAGGATTTCGGATTACGTCAAATCTCGGGCAGCTTCGGTTTTGGCTTGTTTCTTTTCGTTCTGTTTGGTATTCGGAGCCATTTACATTACCGCCTCGCGTAATATGGCCATCAAGCAAATCCGTTCTCAGATGAATCAGACCATCACCTGGATGAATGAACTCGGGCTGGATATTGCTTATGACCATATTGAATTCAATTCCATGTTTTTTTCGCCGCTGGTCGCCATTGATAACCTGCAAATATACAACACCCGCGGACTAAATACCTGGTCTGTCCGCTTTAACAAGATTAAAGGCTATCCGAATATTTTCGGCACGCCGCGTATTCGTTTTGAATCGGGCGACGGCGGCAAATTTATGTTCAATGATTTTGTCTCAGACATGAACAGTGAGCAAACGTTTCTTGACATCACCGGCAAAAAAGGCCGCTTTGACAGTCTGATGTTTCACGCCGAAAACATCAATATTCACAGCTTCGCCAAAATCAAAAAAATAGCCTATCTGTTAGAAGCCATTCCGCCGCGAAAGCTCAACAACTCCATGACTCTGCCGAGTTTTGAAAGCTTTTTTGAGGTCAACGACGTCGACATCAACGGCCTGCTTGACTACCCGTTATCCTCTCATTTGACTTTGTTTTATGCCAAAGCCGACATCATCGGCCGTATCAGACCGAACGAATATCTGCTGACTTCTCTGGAAACATGGCTCAAAGAGGGCGGCTTTATTGAGGTGCCGAACCTGATTGTGCAATGGCAGCCCTTAACTTTGGTCGGTCGCGGCAGCATCAACTTCAGCGAAAAATTTTCACCGCGTATCTATTTCAACACCTCATCCAAAGGCATTTTACGTTTGATAAATGATTTGCACGAAAACGGATTCCTTGACAGCAAGAATGTATTCGTCGCCAATATCTTATTGTCAAACAAAGCCTTCAAATTGAATCCGGAAGATGAAGAACTGACCATTTCAACGCCGGTAAGCTACTCCGACGGCAAAATAGCCATTGAAAATCTGACCATCAAAGATTTTACGAAATAAACTCGGCAATCAGAACTTTGGCCAACCCGTAACGCCGCTCGTCAAGTAGCCGGTAAGTTTCCGGCAAAGAACAGCTTTCGTTTTTTTCCACTTCTATCAGACAAAGCGCTCCCGGACGCAATAAAGCGGCAGCGGCCTTTAATGCCGGTTCGGTCAAACCGCGGCGATACGGCGCATCCATAAACAATACATCAAACTTTTCCGCCATGGTTGGAAGGCTGAGTGCATCGGCCCGCACAACATTAATCCGCCCGGCCTCCCCCGGAAACAGACGCACATTTTTTTGCAAATCGGCCGTATTGATATCAACCATCGTCACTCCGGCAAATCCTTGTGACAATGCCTCCAAAGCAAAAGCGCCGCTGCCGGCAAAGATATCTATCAGCCGCAGCTTGCCGAAGTCACTGCCCAGCCGACTGCGCAAAATATTAAACAGTGCTTCACGTGCTTTATCCGATGTCGGTCTTATGGCCGCCGACGCCGGTGATATCAGTTTTTTGCCGCGATATCTGCCGCCGATAATTCTCATAACACAAACTTGCTTCCCAACTGCTCTTTCAACACTTTATGCGGAACCTCACGGATTTCGCCTCTGGCCAGATTTCCGAGCTGAAACGGCCCGTAAGACAGACGAATCAGACGCGAAACTTCCAATCCGAGATGTTTCATTAACTTACGTATCTCCCGATTCTTACCCTCGGTTAAGGTTACGGCCAGCCAGGCGTTAGCACCCTGCCGGCTTTCAATCTCCGCTTTCACCGCTCCGTATGTTACGCCGTCAACCGTAATTCCTTTTTGCAATTCCGCCAGCCGCTCCGGCCGCACATCGCCGTATACCCGAACCTTATAACGCCGGCTCCAACCGTTTTCCGGCAGTTCCAGCTTACGGGATAACTCACCGTTGTTGGTCAGCAACAGCAAACCTTCGGAATTCAAATCCAGACGGCCGACTGAAATCACCCGCGGCAGCTGCTTCGGCAAATGCTGAAACACCGTCGGCCGGCCCTTTTCATCTTTATGTGAGGTTACCAGTCCGGCCGGTTTATGATAAAGCCATAAACGGGTTGTTTCCGTCTGCGGCAATTTTTCGCCGTCCAGCAGAATCTTTTCCGTTCCTTCGACGTTAAAAGCCGGCGTCTCAACCACCTCTCCGTCAACAGTCACCCGCCCCTGCTTAATCAGCTCTTCGGCATCGCGCCGCGAACACACACCGGAACGCGCCATAAATTTTGCAATCCGCATTGTCATTTTTTGCTTTCCTTTTTTCTTTTCTTCTAGCATAATTCTGTCAAATTACAACAAAAAAAGGCCGTTCCATGAATGCTGAAGATTATATGCGCCTGGCGCTTGAGCTTGCCGCTGAAGCCGCTGCCAAAGACGAAGTCCCCGTCGGCTGTCTGATTGTCAATCCGGCCGACGGCACTATCATCGCAGCTGCCGGTAATTTAAGCCAGCACGGCGGAGATGCAACCGATCATGCCGAAATTCTGGCCATCCGCGCCGCCTGCCGCAAACTCGGCCAAAACCGGCTGCGTGATATGGATATCTATGTTACGCTGGAACCCTGTACCATGTGCGCCGCGGCCATTTCTTTTGCCCGCCTCCGCTGCCTTTATTTCGGTGCTTATGACACCAAAGGCGGCGCCGTCGCAAACGGTGTCCGTTTTTACGACCAGCCGACCTGCCATCACCGGCCGCAGCTCAAAGGCGGCATTCTTGAGGCCGAATGTGCCAAACTGTTGCAGGATTTCTTTAAGAAAAAACGTCGTAAAAACACTTCCGAAAATATTTAAAATCAGTTCTTTGGCTGTTGCATTTTATCCAACACTTTAAGCAGTTGCTTCGGCGTTTCGACGATATTTTTGGCCCCGACGGTTTTAAGTTTCTGTATTTCTCTGAAACCCCATGCCACGCTGATACAGTCCAAACCGGAATTTTTGGCGGTTGCCAAATCCACCTCGGAATCTCCCACATAAACGGCATCTTCCGTCGACACTCCGAGTTTTTTAAGTGCTGCCAGCACCATATCCGGATGCGGTTTACGCTTCAACCCGTCTTTTTCGCCCAGAGCCAAATCAACAAACGGATAATAAGTTCCGGCAAGTTTTTGCACCGCACTGTCGATTTTATTGGAAACGATTGCCTGCTTCCACCCTTTCCTGTTCAACTGTTCCATCACTTCAGGAATACCGTCGTAAGGACGGGTTTTATCGTTCATATGCAGTTGATAATATTCCTGAAACGTCTTAAAACAATCATCAAATTTCGGATTATTCAACCCTTCCGGAACGGCCAATTCCATCAAAACTTTAATACCGTTGCCGAGCATCGCTTTGATTTCCTGCAGATTATACGGTTTAAACCCGTGACTGACCACGGCATAATTAACGCTGTCTTTCAAATCTTCCAGCGTATTCAGAATTGTTCCGTCCATATCCCAGATAACCGTATTTTTCATAAATAAACTCCTCCATCGGCCATTTTTGCCGCTAAAATTTAGCACGACATTTTTCCCCTGTAAACATCAGTTTTAAGAACTGTTATCAATTTAGTTTTTTTATAATGACTTTTCCAGACGACTGCTCTAAAATCCGGTGTAAAAGGAAGAAAAAATGAAAATTTACCAGGTCGGCGGCGCTGTCCGTGATATTCTAATGCGGCAAACACCGCATGATATCGACTATGTCGTGGTCGGTGCCACACCGGCCGCAATGCTTGCCGCCGGTTACAAACAGATAAAAAAAGACATTCCGGTCTTCATCAACCCTGCAGACGGCCGGGAATATGCTTTGGCGCGCCGCGAAACCAAAACCGGCTGCCGACATGATGATTTTCGTTTTGAAACCTCGCCTGATATCACACTGGCAGAAGATCTTATCCGCCGCGATTTTACCTGCAACGCCATAGCCCGCGATCCTCAAACGGGCGAAATTATTGACCCTTATAACGGCACTGCCGATATTCATGCCAAAGTCTTGCGCCATATTAATGCCGAACATTTTGTTGAAGATCCTTTGCGTGTTTTGCGCTTGTGCCGCTTTACCGCTCAGCTTGATTTCACTCCGGCACCGGAAACTTTGGAACTGGCGCGCCAAATGACGGCAACCGGAATGTTGGCTCATTTGTCGGGTGACCGCATCCGCCAGGAACTTTTCAAGGCTTTAGATACCCCGCGGCCGGATGTATTTTTCCGCACGGCTATCCGTTGCGGTGCACTAGCCGCCGTTCTTCCCGAAATAAATCAATTATTCGCCACCCCCGAACGCCCGGATTACCACCCCGAAGGTAACAGCGGTGAACATACCTTACTTTGTTTACAGCACGCTGTCGGACAAAGCCTTAAGGTCAAATTGGCCGTATTGCTGCATGATTTGGGCAAGACCGTCACACCCCCGGATATTTTGCCGGCACATCACGGACACGCCGAGGCCGGCATTCCGCTGGTTAGGAAATTGTGCCAGAGATTAAATATTCCCAATGAATTAAGCAATTTTGCCGTTTTATGCTGTGCCGAACATATGAAACTGACCCTGGTTCGTCAAATGCGCCTATCCAAACTCATCAAATTAATTACCCGCCTGCAACGCAACCATGATAATAACATACCCGACTTCATTCACGTTTGTACGGCCGATTTTCTGGGCCGCCGCATACCGATTACTATGGAACAACGACAGACACTGGCCGCCGATATCCGCTATCTGCGCCGCGCCGCCCGAATTTTAAACCGCATCAAAGCAACGGATATGCCAAATTTTTCCTCACTTCCCAAAGATAAAACCTTTGCTGAGCATTGGCACAATTTTCAGATCGAAATACTTCGCCGGACTTTAACAATACTCGTCCCTGACAAACACTAAACCACCAAAACAACACCTAAAATAATAAGAATGAAACAAAATATCTTTTTCAATAAAACCTGACGACTGATTTTTTCCTTAATGACAAATTTACTGCAAACCGACAGAAGACAACATGTTCCAAGCAAATAAATGGGCTCGAGTCCATCAATGGCCGAACTGACCACCGGTGATAATTCTGAAAGGCCGTAAATTGAACAAACTAATCCCAAGAAACAAAAAAATTCATTCAGAACAAAATACTTAAATCTGTTCAGATATGGCGGAAAATTACGGACAATGTCTTTACGCCATTTTTTTATCAACAAAAAGCTCAAGGGTAATATTCCGGATATCAGATTAGGATATACAATCATATTAACCCAGTTTCCGTCAAGATTGATAACGCACTTAACCAAAACAATACGACAGGATACTGCCAAAGATGACATAACCATATACCAAAAAGCACGGCTCAACCGGGGAATACGTCCGTTTTTAATACTCAGGGCAACCGATGCCATAATAATAATGGCAAAACCGATGTACTGATGAAGACTGAGAACTTCATCAAGTAAAAAGAACGATAAAACCGGAACAATAATTTGTCCCAAAGAAAAAAGCGCCGCCACAATGGAGGTATCAATAACTTTCATGGCCGTATAATACGGATATAAATATACAACATCAAAAAGAGCCAATATCACATACAGCCAAAGACAATCAATCGATGGAATAGATGGCTGCCCGAAAATAAAAATCAACGGAATAAATGCCGCATTCATCAACGACACATAAAAAATCATTGTCGTCTGACGCTTAAAGGTACTATTTGCCAACAAACTGTCAATTATGACAGCCAAAGCGTCAAAAAAAGGTGATAATACGGCAATAAATATATAAAACATAGTTCTCTAAATAACTTTACGATTATCAGAAGATTTTGATTATGATATTTCTGTTTGAATTATTATAAAACTCAGACAAATTTTCCGGATATATGGTAAAAAAACGTTCCTTTATCTGCCGCTGTTTTTTTATCCTCATCAATTTTCTTTTTCCCTGATTTATCATACTTTTCTTTCCAATATCTTTGGATGCAGATAAAGGAACGTTTTTTTGCCGCCATTAAACATAGTATATCAGACAATCGTTAAAAAAGTAATAATTTCGTATTTACAAATCTTTATCAAAATATGCCTTGCTCATTTGAGTTAGTGCAAAAAAACGTTCGTTTTTTTTGCATCGGTACAACTTAAAAATAAAGGAGCCTGCTTATGAAAAAACTTGTTTTATCCTGCAGTCTGATGGCTTTAACCTTGCCGGCCTATGCTGCCGATACTATCAGTTGCAACACCCTGCCGACCTGCGATGATCTGGGGTACACCGAAAATACTGACGACTGTGTAGGACGAAAACTGCTCTGTCCTTTTGACAAGACCCAGGCTGCCTGTATTGATTCTCCTCATGTCGGTGATTTGAAATATTCGCTTTACTTTACCAACCACGACGGCTGGTTGTTATGTGACGGTAAACAGTATGATCAAAAAACTTATTCCAAGCTTTATAAAGTTATTTCCACAAACTTCTGCCGGACTTTCAGCAGCCGGACCAGTATAGGATCAGCAGGAAAATGCGACAGCGGCTATTTCGCCGTACCGGATTACCGCGGGTTCTTCCTGAGAGGGTTTGTGTCTTCCAATTCTACTGCTATTGATAAATACGGCAGCAGTAATTATTGTAGCAGCGCGCTCTATTATAAAGGAAATTATCTCAATTATAGTGGCTACAGTTATTGCTCCGGTTATACCGATTCCCGCTATATCCCTCAATATGAAAGACTGCCTAATATTTCCGGAAATTTAGCTGCTCGCGGTGCTGTTGCCTGGCAGAACCCGAGCGGTGTTTTTTCGTTAAGTGGAAGCACAGCTGCACAGGCAAGTGGAGGAGGTTCGTCAGATCAGGTACAACTTAATTTTAAAGCTTCCGATTCAAATACCATCTATAACGGTAGTCATGTGGTACCGGCCAACTATGCTGCCTATATCTTTATTTATGCCGGACAGGAGGAATAGGCTATATGCCACTGCTTGTTATACAGTTTAGGAGTGAGGGGAATTAAACACCAAGAAAGCCGTTTCTGGAAGGGCGAGTTTTTTTTCTGGATTTAATTCATAAAGTCCAGGAACGCGAGAAGCGGTTAGAAGATCTGGCAACGACTTACTCTCCCGAGCCTTAAGGCTAAGTACCATCAGCGCAAAAGGGTT
>CALXTU010000008.1 GCA_944391495.1 uncultured Alphaproteobacteria bacterium
CATCTAATCTCGCATTAAACGCCTTATCCTAAGCCGTTTATGCTCTATAAGATGTTCCAAAGAACTTGCAGACAAAATGCACCGGAGCAGCGGTGCATTTTGCTTAGCGTTCCTCTCGTCCCGACCAATAAAAAGAGACCTTAAGATCTCTTTTTTACTCGCTCAGGATTTGTTTTAACTGTCCCTGCACCATACTCAGTTCTTCTTTAATCTTAGTCAAAATCTTACGGGCGTTTCCGTCCAGCTCAATATCCTGCGGCGCTTCAACAAAGAAGTCTTTTTGAATTTCGTCTCCGAGAATCGCCTTTAAGCCCTTTTCCTTAAACAGTTTCTGGACGCCTTCAATGGTATAGCGCTCATCATACAGATAGTGTTTAATGGTTTTAATCAGCTTGACATCATCCGGCCGGTAATACCGTCGGCCGCCGGAGGTTTTCATCGGCTTAATCTGCTCAAATTTGGTTTCCCAAAAGCGCAGCACATGCGTTGCCACACCGAGTTCTTCTGCCAGTTCGGCGATAGTGCGAAACGCTGCTTTGCTTTTGTTTACCGGCATATAAATCCTTTTATTTGTTGATGATCTTGCGCATGGTCTGCGACGGTTTAAACGAGATTACCCGGCGCGACGAGATGACTGCCTCAACGCCGGTCTTGGGATTACGGCCAGTGCGGGCTTTTTTGTCACGCAGCGAAAACGTTCCGAAAGAAGAAAGCTTGACGTCATTGCCCTGACTTAATTCCTTGACAATTTCATCAATAATCATATCCAAAATATCGCTCGAATCTTTTCTGGACAAGCCGATTTCGGTATAAATTGCTTCGGCAACGTCTAAACGGGTAACAGTGTTCATTTTCAATCCTTATTTTAATTTGTTGTCAAACATCAATCACTTTGGCAAAAGGTATAATAAATCGCGGCGAAAGGCAAGATATAATCCACAACTTTTTTGTTTTGTTTCAAATAAATATCCTGATAAAAAAACGGCTCCGCTCAATATGCGAAGCCGCAGAAAACAACCGGCGGAATCAGTACATATCGTAAAGAACCGTCTGCAATTCGTCAAAGTCAACTTTTTCGATTTCTTCCCTGATGGTCGGAACAAAATTCTGGCGAACCAGTTTGGCGGCATTGTCCACCGCCCGCGAAAACGAAAAAGCATCTGCGCCGCCGTGGCTTTTGACCGACAGACCGTTCAAACCGACAAACATCGCCCCGTTATATAATCTGGGGTCCATAATCTTTTTAATCTTGAAAATTGCCGGCAACATAAACAATACACCTATTTTGGCTAAAAACGATCCTTTGACGGCGTCTTTGATCATCCGGGTAATCTGTTTGGCTGTGCCTTCAATTGATTTCAGGGCAATATTGCCGGTAAAACCGTCGGCGACCACAACATCGGCAATGCCGTTGGCTATATCGTGCGGCTCTATGTAGCCGATAAAATCCATATTCATCTTGGAGCTTTTGATCATCTGAGCGGCCTGACGGATTTCCTCCTTGCCTTTCATCTCCTCGGAGCCGATGTTCAGCAGGGCAACCCGCGGGCGTTCCAGCCCCAGCGCATGACGCGCCAGAATCTCACCCATAAAAGCAAATTCGGCCAGATTGATGGCGTCACATTCGGTGTTGGCGCCCAAATCAAGCATAACATATTTGCCAGAGCGGTGCGGCATAATACTGACAATAGCCGGACGATGAATCTTGGTAATCGTCTTGAGCGTCAGCTTGGAGATGGCCATCAGTGCGCCGGTATTGCCGGCGGAAACCACCGCCTGCGCCTCACCGGAACGTACGGCGTCAATTGCCATAAACATGCTGGTATTGCGGTTGCGGATAACCGATGAGGGCTTGTCTTCGTTATGCACCATCTCGGGCGCATGACGGAGTTCGCAGACCTTTTCCAGAGCCGGAAATTGTTTCAGAAGCGGCGTTACCTTAGCGGTATCACCAAATACGAGGAATCTTATATCCGGATGTTCTTTGGCTGCAATTGCCAGCCCTTCTATAACGACTCGGGGGGAGTTGTCTCCCCCCATTGCATCTACGGATATGACCATATTATTTTCAGTCAATGTTTGCTCCGTCACAATATGGCCTTAAAAGCTTAAAGCCTGTTACCGATAAAATTATTCAGCCGTTTTCTGACTAACGACTTCACGACCATCGTACTGACCGCATTTCGGGCAGACGTTATGAGGTCTTTTCAGCTCGCCGCAGTTCGGGCATTCCATGTAGGAAGCAGCCTTCAGCGCATCATGCGAACGGCGCATGTCGCGGCGGGATTTTGATGTTTTCTTCTTAGGTGTAGCCATTTTTCTATACTCTAGTTTAAGGTTATTCCAATTGATTTACCGGCATTTGTAGCCTATTTCATTTTAAAATGCAACTAAATAAATGCCGGAAAGGGCGAAATTCTTATGACCTTTTAATCAAAATTTTTATATTTGGCAAGGCTTTTTTACTATTTTTTTAAATTTTTCAATACGGCAAAGGGGTTGGCGCGGGGCGCGGTTTCTTCATCAAACTCCGACCGGAACGAAAAGACCTCTCCCTCCCGGCGCGGAAAATCATCTAAAACCAGTGCCAGTTGTTCCATGGCGACCGCCGCCAGGTCAATCTGACCGTTGTCCAGAATATCCGGCACGTCGTCTTCGATGTCAAACTCCAGCTCACGAAGCTCGGCCGCGGTCATTTTAGTATCAAACTTCAAGGTAAAATCGGCATGATAAGGGTGAATAAAATTCTCCAGCGAAATAACGCTTGTCTGCTCGACATCGGCATCGACGCTGCCCCAGACATCGGCTAGGTGCTCTTTTTTATGCAGCCGAACATAGATTTCGGCCGTGAAAGATTTTACGGACGGGACTTTCATTATACCGGCCACAAATTCAAGTTCTTGCGGCGAAGCGTTCAGTTCATACCGGCGGACGGCCGTACTCATATCCTCAAGTTTCAAAGGATAAGAAAAAAGATTTTGCATAAATATTTTCCTTATGTTATAGAGATGATATGTTGTTAGGATATAACTGCAAGGATGGGAAGATGTCAACCAGCAAAATCGTTTTGAGTCTTTTTTGTGCTGCAGCCTTAAGTGCCTGCTCCACTGCCAAATCTGACGAATGGTTTATTTCGCATAACGGCAATATGCCGTCCGAAGAGAGAATCGCCCAGATTAAACAAGGAAACTCTCAGGAAGACGTTATCCGGGTTTTGGGGGCGCCGTCGGCGGTTGTGTCTTTTGATGCCAACACCTGGTTGTATATGTCCTCTGATATTAAAAGAGTTGCTTTTTTAGAGCCGGAAGAAGTTGACCGCAAAGTCTTGAAAATTACCTTTAACAACAACGGAAAGGTTGCGCAAATTGTCCGGCTGAGCAAAGAAGACGGCAAAAATATCACCCCGTCTGAAGACAAAACCGAAGTCCGCGGACAAGACCCCGGATTCTTCCGCAAATATTTCGGCGGTGTCGGACAGTATAACCCGTTTGCCGGCCAGAGTACTCCGGGATTGTAGTTTTATTTTCCGCTCAGATAATTGATAACGCCGTAAAGGGTATTGAGCTCTTGTTCGGTCATTTCGGCGCGGGTAAAAATATTGCGCAGATTAATCACCAGCTTTTCCTTTTTATGCTCGTCTTTATAATTGGCAAACTGCTCCAGCCGGCTTTCAAGATTTTTGCAAAAGAGCAAAACTTTTTCCTTGTCGGCAACCGTGGTATGGTTGGTTACCAGTCCGGGCGCGGAAATTGCGGCCTGGGTTTTGTAAAACTCATATCCGACCAGCAAAACTGCCTGTGACAAATTCAGCGAACAATGTTCGGGATTAAGCGGCACGTTGATAATCGCATCGGCCAGACAAATGTCTTCATTACGCAGGCCGGTTCTTTCGGGGCCGAACATCAGACCACATTTTTCACCGTTTGCCAGCCGGGTAGCAACCGCTGCGGCACCGGCATCGGCATTATAAACCATTTTGGTCTGATCGCGGTGTCTGGCCGTTGTGGCCAGCACATACTGTAAGTCGGCAACCGCCTCTTCGGTTGAGGCGAAAACCTTTGCCTGCTGCAAAATCTCCTCGGAATTTGACGAGGCTGACAAAGCCTTGGCTGACAAATGGTCTTCCCGCGGATTAACCAGACGCAGTTCCCGCAAAGCACAATTTTTCATGGCGCGGGCGGCCATGCCGACGTTTTCCGCCAATTGCGGTTCAACCAAAATAACACAGGGCGTTTTGCTATTCATTGACGGGCGCCGTTTCATTCATAAAGGGAGGCTCGGACAATTTGGCTTTTTCAAACAAATATTGCTCCATAGCCGAATCCTGGGCCGGATTAAACGTCGGTTTTTCCACATCGGTCTCGGCGCGGACGGCTTCAGCTCCCGTTTGGCCTTTGAGCAAGGCTTCGCGGCGTTTTTGAATTTTTTCGGCATTGGTCATTACATCAATAAAATCCCGCCGCTCGCGAACCGATTGTTTTTTGACGGAGTTGCGCATACTTTTCTTGGCGGCCACGTCAATTTCGGCTTTTTGTTCCGGTGTCATTGCAACGGCCGGCTGTTCGGCCGCAATCAGAGCCTCGACTTCCTCCCGGCTGACCAGCCGCGGAGAAGAAGCCGATGTTTCCGATGTCGAAGACGCCGAAGATACCTCGGCAACCGATGAGGAAGCCGGTTTGCTACGCTGAACGACCGCCTCGGTTGATCCGTTTATAATCTGCGCAGAGGCATTGCCCGTAATCAGCAATGCCAAACCGCACCATAAAAAGTTTATTTTTTTCATGAGATCTTTTCCTTAGTCCCGACTCATTAAATCAATACTGTTGAACAACAGGTTGTCCATATCCAAACCCGACTGATCCTCAACGACGTCGATAAAGCCTGAAAACATGGTGTCAAACGGATTGTTTTGGTGTCCGAGTCCGTCATAGGCCTGTCGCAGATCGCGGGAGTAGTCCTGCAAGAAATTTTGGAATTTATTATCATAGCTGTCCGGAATTTTATAGCCTAAGTCGCGCAGATGCTTGAGCATAACATTCATATTATGGTTGTTGACCTCCGGCGCCAGCATTTCCTGCCCGTAGGCCGTGCCATAAGTGGTGACCTCGCCGGTATAGTCAAGCTGGCCGAATCTGCCGGAACCGCGCCAGGCATCGCCGGAATTATAACGCGCTGTTGACGCTACCGAAGGCGTGGTATCTTTGGCCGTTGTTGTACTGAGAGTATCAACTTTTTGAACCATAACGCCGGTTTTGGCGTTGCCGGCAGAATCAATAACCGGTTTATAAACCGGCGCTTCGGCATCGGCATTAATGGCTTTGTATTTGACAGACGGGATATTCACCCGGCTATCGTCCGAACGGGTGATGTGCCCGACGCCGGAATCCGGTTGTGCCGAAGCCGCAACCGCCGCGTCAAACGCCGCCGTATTCCACGGACTGGCCGGCAGTTGAGCCTGAACCGCTCCCGCCAGAGAAAGGCTTATGAGGCCGAAACATAAAAGGATTGATTTTCGCATCTTTTTCCGCCTCCCGCAAATGACCCATATATAAATATCATATCATAAAATGCAGGAACAGAGTATTACAAAATTGTTATATTTTACTTAATTTTCGCTTTTTTTTATTTTGGCAATCTCTTTTTCCAGCCATTTCAGCTGACATTCTATCGGGTCCTTATCAAGAGCACAGGCGCCATAGGCCGAAAAGGCCTCCGGCCGGGATTTGCTTTTGTCAACGATATGCCCCGGGACGCCGACAACGGTCATATTGTCGGCAACATCATGCAAAATAACCGCATTGGCGCCGATTTTGACATTGTTGCCGACGGTTATCGGCCCCAGGATCTTGGCACCGGCTCCGACAATCACATTATTTTTCAGCGTCGGATGGCGTTTTTGCACTATTTTGCCGGTGGCGTCAAAAACCGTGGTTCCGCCCAAGGTAACGCCGTGATAAATCGTTACATTATCGCCGATTTCCGATGTTTCGCCGATAACGACTCCCATACCGTGGTCAATAAAAAAGCCTTTGCCGACTCGAGCAGCAGGGTGAATCTCAATACCGGTCAAAAACCGCACGACCTGTGACAAAAAACGCGCCGTCAGCCGCCAGTTTTTGCACCATAACCAATGGCAAAAACGGTAGCATATAACCGCATGAAGCCCCGACGACAATAAAAAGGCCTGAAATTTGCTCTGCGTGGCCGGATCACGGGCTACGACCGCCTCGGCATCGCAAATAATTGTCTTGAATTTTGATTCCATTTTGTGCTAAATTCCTTCAAAAAATTAACTCTTTTTAGAAGATTACATAAATATAATAATCAAAACAACAATATTTTAGGTTAACAACAAAATGACGGAAGTATTATTTAACGGTCACGCCGGACGCCTTGAGGGGCGTTATCATCAGAGCGATAATCCGAACGCGCCGATTGCGCTTATCCTGCACCCGCATCCGCAATACGGCGGCACAATGAACAACAAAGTTGTCTACACTTTGTTCAGCGTCTTTCAAAACCTGGGTTTTTCGGTTCTGCGGTTTAATTTTCGCAGTGTCGGCCGCTCTCAGGGCGAATTTGAAGACGGCCCGGGTGAGTTGTCGGACGCAACCATTGCGCTTGACTGGCTGCAGGCGGCTAATCCGGAAGCCCGCCAGTGCTGGGTTGCCGGATATTCCTTCGGCGCATGGATCGGGCTGCAGCTTTTGATGCGGCGGCCGGATATTAATAATTTTATTGCCGTATCGCCGCCGGCCAACGAAAAAGACTTCTCATTTTTGGCTCCCTGCCCGACTTCCGGGCTGATTACCCAAGGCAGCGCCGATGAAATTGTTACGCCGTCAAGTGTTACCTCTCTGGTTAAACGGTTGAACGTGCAGCGCAATGTGTCGGTTGATTATGCTATGGTTGAGGGGGCCGACCATATGTATAACAATCATCTGGTTGATTTGTACAAGATTGCCGGGCATTACATCATTGATGCGATGAAGAAAAAACTGCCGACGCGCAAACGCCGCGGGCGTCGCAAAAAGTCTGAACTCGACAACGAAGATCCGCTGATGCTGGAATCCGATATTGATACGGAAGAGGACGAGTTTGACGATGATATCGGTGCCGATGACGAAGATGATGATTTTGACAACGAGGAATAATCTCGTCCCAGTTTAGTTGCCATTTCTTTTTATCCATCAAAATTTGAAGATCGCTTATCATCGGGAGGAATGCCTCCCGATGAGCGATGACAATACCTCATCATGTTGAGCGGAAGCGAAACATCTGGGAGATTCTTCGGGACTATCGTCCCTCAGAATGACTGAAAAAAAATATCATCGCTTGAACGAGTGGTCAGCGGTTCTTAATTTCGTTAAGGATAAAAACACGAATAGCGCTGGAGAGATTGCTTTTTTTCTTGTTACGGTCAATCTCGGTCACCAGATCATTCAGGCTTTTGTGCTTAATCAGCGCAATAATTTTAAGTTCGTGCAAAAATTCTTCTTCCAGGCAAATGCTGGTGGAATGTCTGCCGGCAATGACGACCGAAACTTTTTTCATTTATTTTTCCGAAATGCATCAATTGACACGATCTCGGCACCGCCGGAAACCTTTTTGGGTTCTTCGGCCTGTGGTTCGGGCCCCGCCGGGGCTTTGCCGCCCTCTTCCGGCACCGAAAAGCTCAAAGCAAAACGGGCATGCGGATCGGCAAAATAAGTGATGGCCTCATATGGGATGCGCAGCGTGTGCGGCACACTGTTGAAACTTAAATCGACTTCAAAATAGTTTTCCGACAACATCAGGTTGGCAAACTGGTGCTGCAAAACAATGGTCATATCTTCAGGATAGCGGTTCAAAAGATCGGCCGACATACGAACATCAGGGTGATTGGTTTTAAAAGAAATATAAAAGTGATTTTCGCCGGGTAAACCTTCGTCCGCGGCAATCTTCAACGCCTCAATCACCACGTGTTTGAGGGCCTTTTCCATCAGTTTGTCATAATTAATTCCGTCGGTCATGCCAAATCTCCGCTAAACAAAGCGGGGCTTTTCTGTTGATAGGAAAGCCCCAAACCCCACTTACGGCACTCCAAGGCCTTAAGAATTTATTTTGTTGCTACTACCAATTAGGCAGCAATCGCAACAGGAGCTACGTTATTATCGTTAGCACTCATTTTAAGTTGAACCGATAACGGTGGTATCTCACCGGACACGGCGTACCTGTCTTTGCCATACCCTGTCAAACCTGTTTCACCCCCGTAATAACCGCTTTTACTCAAGCGGCAAAATTGGTGGAGGTGCCGGGTACCGCCCCCGGGTCCAAAGTATCTATTTCACAGAGCCTCTGGTGTCACAGCCGGGAAAACCCGGCAATTAAGTAATATAATACCTTTGGGCATAAATTGCAAGACGGAAAAAGGTTGATTTTCGTTTATTGTTTTCGTATATTGGCGGCAGTATTAAATTTTTTATATATGGATTTACAAAATTATCTAACCACACAAGAACAGGAAAGCTTCCTCTTAGCACTGATTGCCGGAAGTGATCTTCAGTTGTCTTCAACCCAGAGAGTCCTCAAAAAAGCTTTCGGCGACAAAGCTCTGCTGACGGCGCCGGTGTTGGCCGCCATATTGTATAAGGCCAGCAGTCAGGTTATGATCTTGGACTTTCTGCCTTATTTTTTCCGGTTTACGGATAAGGCCGTGCAGCTTTTAACCGCTTATCTGACCGAACACAGACTGCTGAAAAGAGGAATCGATATTGCTCTCGGACGAATGCCGTATGTCAGGGATTCAGATCTCGTTTCGTCAACCAACTATCCGCTGGCCTATGCCCTAAATCCGGAAGAAACCCGACAACATCTGGCCCGCCGCAAAGAATGGCAGATTCTTTTGGAATTGGGAGAAGTTGAGTTTCTGCAAAAAACAGCACCGGCCGATATCTGAGAAAATTTGGCTGTGTTACAAAAAGCTTAAGCAGGTTGTGGGAAAATTCCACAGCCTGTTTGGCTTTTTAAACGGGGACGGTTATACTTTGAGATATAACGGAGTCGTAATAATGACAAAAATCGCAATCTGGTGCCGGCATGACGGCGACAATATTATCGGAATCGGGCCGAACATTCCCTGGCATATATCATCTGACTTTAAACGCTTTCGCCGGATTACCGAAGGCGAAAATATCGTCTGCGGACAGACAACGTATGAAAGTTTTCCTAACCGGACACTGCCGAATCGCAAGATTTATGTGCTGACTTTTGATGAAAACTATGTTGTGTCTGATCCGCAGAATCATTTTGTCGTCAATGACGCACGGGTTTTGAAAGACTTTGCGGAACCGCTGTATATTTGCGGCGGCGCCAGTATCTATAAAATGTTTATGGCTAAACAGGCGCCGGAAATCATTGTTGACAGCTGTTTTCACGGCGAATTAAACCCGAAACTTAAGGGTGCGCCGGTTGATATCGGCGAATGTATTGCCAAAATGCAGAAAGATTACCGCCAGATTTCGCCAAATTATGACGAAGACAATATTACAACAACCATCTGGATCAAAAAAGGCGAATTTGTGCCGCAGGAAGTTTTGAAACATATTACTTTAGCGATTATTAACCATTAAAAAAGGAGCTTTTATGAAACAGTATCTTGATTTGCTGCAAGACATCATGGACAACGGCCAAGACGCCGACAACCGCACCGGCATTTATGCCCGAAAGGTTTTCGGCCGGCAGATGAGATTTGACCTGAATGACGGGTTTCCGCTGGTAACGACCAAAAAAGTTTATCTACGGGCGATTATTCATGAGCTTATCTGGCTGTTGTCGGGTAATACCAATATTAAATACCTGCATGACAACAACGTGACCATCTGGGACGAATGGGCTGATGAAAACGGCGATTTGGGTCCGGTTTACGGTCATCAGTGGCGCAATTTCAACTCGCAGGGAATTGACCAGATTAAAGATGTTATTGAGCGCATCAAAAAAAATCCGCAAGACCGCCGGTTAATTGTCACAGCATGGAATCCGGCGCAGATTGAGCAAATGGCTCTGCCGCCGTGCCACTGCTTTTTCCAGTTTGACGTTACGCCGGACGGCAGGCTTAACTGTCAGCTCTATCAACGCAGCTGCGATATGTTTTTAGGCGTACCGTTTAACATTGCCTCATATTCGCTGCTGACGATGATGGTGGCGCAGGTGTGTGGTCTTAAACCTGGCGAATTTGTGCATACGCTCGGCAATGCGCACATCTACTCGAATCATTTTGATCAGGTAAGGCTGCAATTGTCACGCCGGCCGTATCCGTTGCCGCAGATGAAAATCAACCCGGATATCAAAGATATTGACGACTTTAAGTTTGAAGACTTTGAGCTGGTCAACTATCAATGTCATCCGGCGATTAAAGGCGATGTTGCTGTTTAAAAAACCACCTTTTCCGACACGACAAAACGCCTTTTCCCGTAATTGGAAAAGGCGTTTTTCAGATTTCGGAAGTTTTATATCACCACATACCCGCGGGCATCGGCAATAAAATGACGACGCCGGTTGGCCATATTGATAACCCAGCCCGGATTACCGTCTTTATCGGTTGCTCTTACTGCCTCCAGACAAGACGATTTACCGTTGTGAATTACTTTATGCATACCGTAGCTTTCTTCCTGAAGCTCAATACCGCGCGGTACTGCGTAATGACGAAACTTTTCAATCCCGATTGTTTTTGCCGCATCCTGCAACTCTTGTGCCTGACGCTGCTTTTTGGTTAATCTAATCATATTTATAAATATTGGGTTAATAATTGCTTCCTTATTTTTAAGCTATAACAAACCGCAGATATTTAATCAAGTAAAAAACGGCCGAATTTTTGACAAAAAAATGAGACCGGATATTTCTGCTGATCTGTGCAGACATCCGGCCTCGGGCTAAAGAAACTTTTGTCAGGAATCATTATCGGCGTGCCCTCGCGGCAGACGGATAATGATTTATTTTAAAGCGGCAGGATATTTTTCGCTTTGACGATTAAAAATCCTATGGCAAACTTCCGACTTTTTTCCTGCCGCTCAATGACAAAAACGGAGACTCAGACAAAAAAATTATGCATTGTTGAATTGAAAGGTTTAACGAATCCGAGTCTCCGTTTATAATAATTTTCAAGAAAAGGAAATCCCGGCCCATAAAGAGTTACATTATGGCAGACAGAAACCCGGGCGGGGATTTCCTTACGTATTTTTGAAACGGAGCAAAACACGAAAATATTTTTATGAAAGAGCGAAACCTGTTTAGAGACTTTTTCATGCTTTACTCCGTTATAATAATTTGACAAATATATTTATTGATGATGTTTATAAACACTATTTCGGCAATTTTGTCAATAGTTTTTTTGCCCCAACGATGTTTGCGCCATAAAAAAAATCCCGTTCCAACCTGAAAACGGGATTTTTGCAATGAAGAAATATTTATTTGTCTTCGTTTTCGGCAACAATTCCTTTAACCAAAATAAACGCCGGCGTCTTACCGTTAAAAGAATTATATTTTTTGGACAACTCAACGGCTTCCGTATCCAAGACGGAAACGGCGGCCGTACTTGTTTTTTTCTCTGCGGCGGGCTGTTTGCGGATTGACGCCTCAACTTCTTGTTCCTTGTCCTTATTAACCTTAATTTCTTCCGGCGCTTTTAAGATTTTTTCCAGCAATCCCTGCATCTCTTTGGCCCGGCGGTTGGTGTAAACAACATTTTGTTTCTCACCCGGCAGCATATCCAAAACTTTTTCAAGATTTTCCAGCTGTTTGTTCTTTTTAATCAGGTTAATATCGTCAACCACCAGAATATCAACCCCCGAAAGGTCAACTTTGGCATTTTCGGCAACGTCAAGAAGCAGATCCGGCGCACCGATAATTACATTGGCTTCATCGGTAATGTCTTCTTCGCCGTTTTGAATTGCCGCCCCGTTGATTTCATGATATTTGTTGAATATTGCCAGACAATCGGAAGTTTTGACCGCTGCCTGAGAATTGGCGGTTACAATCAAAATGTTTTTGGCCTTTTTGGCATGAATAATATCCAGCAGCGGCAAGACATAAGACATGGTTTTGCCACAGCGTACCGGTGCAATGGTGAAGATATCCCGGCCCTCTAAAATAGCGGGAATCACATCGGCCTGTACGGTGGTCGGCTCGGTAATGCCGAATTCATCAATAGCCTTAACCGTTTGTTCGCTTAATCCTAAATCCCTGAAATTCATAATTAAATCCTTTAGATCCGTCCGTATTTGTCATCAAAACGAACGATGTCATTTTCATCCAGATTTTCGCCGGTCTGTACCTCAATAAACACAACATCGGACGAAGTATTGTTTTGAATACGGTGCTTGGTTTCCGCCGGAATATAAACGGCCTCGTCGGCTTTTTTGACCAGCCGGTCTTCGCCCAAAGTCACAACAGCCTCACCTTCAACGATAATCCAATGTTCGGCACGATGATGATGCAACTGCAACGACAGCATACTGCCGGGAGTTACGCGAATTTTTTTAACACAGTAGTTATCGGCGCTTTCCAAAACCTCCCAGGTTCCCCACGGACGAATGTCGGAATCGCCTCTTTTATATGTCGTAGCCATTTTTTATTCCTTAATAAACTTGAGTTTTCTCTTGATGAATACGAATATAAAGAATATAAGTAAAAACGCAAGGTAAAAAATTTATAAATGGTGGAAAATAATGAAGGCTGCGGATATGAGCAAAGCCGTTGAGATGTCGAAGCTGTTTAAAAAAATCATCAGCAGCCGCGACAATATATCGGTACGTCTTGACCGCGCCGTCGCCATGATGGCGGAAAAAACACAGGCCGATGCCGCGGCTTGTTATCTGGTTTTAGATGATAATTATCTGGAGCTTTTTGCCTCTTACGGTTTTAAAAGCGGCCTTAACAACAATATTTCCTTAAGGGTGGGCGACGGTATCATCGGCGGTATTGCCATGAGCAAACGTACCACAACCGTTGAAAATATCTGGCAGCATCCCGACTTTTTATATCGTGCCGAAGCCGGAGAGGAAAAATATAAAAGTTTCCTCGGGACCCCTCTTATCCGCTGGGGGCGCGCTATCGGCGTTTTATGCTTGTATAAAAAAGAACTTTATAATTTCGGCAAAGATGATGTCGAACCGCTGGAAACCCTGGCCATGTCTTTTGCCGAATGGGCCGCGTCGGACGAAATGCGCGAATATAAAAACGCTTTTATGGCCCAGCGCGGGCAAACCGTCCGTGACCGTTACAAGGGGTTGTCACTCAACCGCGGGTTCGGCATCGGGCCGGCCGTTGTTCACCGCCGGCGTCAGGCGGTTACCAAAATTTTTGCCGAAGACAAACAGGCCGAACTGGAAAGACTGGCACTGGCACACAACCGGATGAACAGCGATCTGGACGAAAAATTTAACTCCAGCAAACTCGGAATCGGCGAACACGCTGATATTCTGGACGCTTACAGAATGTTTGCCAAAGACAAAGGCTGGTATAATAAAATTGCCGGCCATGTTGAGGGCGGCCTGACCGCCGAAGCCGCGGTCGAACGCGCCTATGAGGATATGTGGAACCGGCTTTCGGCAACTCAGGATACCTACTTAAAAGAAAGACTGCACGACCTGCGTGATGTGGCCGACCGGCTGCTCGGCTATTTATACGGCGACACGAATGAAATCAAAACAAACGATCTGTCGGAGATGATTATTGTTGCCCAGACAATGGGACCGGCCGATTTGATGGATTATGATTATCATAAAATCCGGGCTTTGATTCTGGAAGACGGCACGCCGACCATGCATGTTGCCATTGTCGCCAAAGCGCTCGGCATTCCGGTTGTTTCAAAAATCAAGGGCATTTACAAGGAAATCAAAAACGGCGAAATGCTTGCCGTTAACGGCGATGAAGGGATTGTTTACGTCCGGCCGTCGGAAAAAGTTTTGGAAACATTCCGCACCAAAATTGCCGAAAGGCAGCAGCAGGCCGCCCAGATGGCCGAGTTAAAAAAACTGCCGGCCAGGACACTCGACAAACAGCGCATTAATATGTATATCAACGTCGGACTTGATTTTGATCTGGATTATATTGACGCAACCAATTGCGACGGTATCGGCCTTTACCGCACGGAAATACCGTTTATGGCCGCGGAGAAAATGCCCGATGTCGAACATCAGATTGCGCATTACAAGAGGCTTTTGGACAAGGCCGACGGCAAAAAGGTCGTTTTTCGCAGTCTGGACGTCGGATCGGACAAACTGCTGCCCTACTGGACTTATTCCGGCGAAGAAAATCCGGCCATCGGCTGGCGTTCCATCCGCATCACGCTTGACCGGCGCGCTATTCTGCGGCAGCAAATGCGGGCGTTTATCCGTGCTGCGGCCGGAAAAGAGCTGAATGTCATGTTTCCGATGATTGCTAATCTGGCCGAATTTCGCGATGCCAAAGAAACCCTGATGCTGGAGCTGGAAAAAGAAAAGCGCCGCTCGCAAAACATACCGGCAAAAGTTAACGTCGGACTGATGATTGAAGTACCTTCGGTCGTGTTCCAGCTTGACGCCGTTTTGCAGGAGGCGGATTTTATTTCGGTCGGCACCAACGATTTGGCGCAGTTTGTGTTTGCCTGCGACCGCACCAACAACCGCCTGGCCGAAAGATACGACGTGTTGTCGGTGCCGTTCCTGCGCATTATGCAGGATATCGTCACCAAAGCCGACCGCGCCAAAGTTTTGTGCTCGGTCTGCGGCGAGATGGCCTCCAACCCGATTGAAGCCATGGTTCTACTCGGCCTCGGATATCGTAATCTGTCTATTTCCGGAGCTTCTTTCGGCAAAGTCAAACGTATGGTTCGCTCGGCCGACACCGGGCATCTGGCGGATTATATCCAGACGCTGTTAGATTTTAATCAGCGAACTTTGCGGCCGCAACTAACCGCATATGCCCATGATCACGGTATTGAAATTTTTTAAAAAATATGTAAGATATCTTCATCTTGCGAGTCTAACCGATAAAGGATGGTAAAACAGTGAAAAAAGAGAAAGACACCCCCGCAGAAGAAACTCCCGCGGCAGCACCGAAAACAGAACCTGTTAAAGAACAGCCCAAAGAACGGCCGGCCAAGGTGACCAAAGTCGGCGCCATGCTGAAAGAGATGCGGCTGCAAAAAGGGCTTAAAACGGCAGACATTGCCAAAAAGCTCTGTATCCGCAAAATGTATCTGGAAGCCATAGAAGACAGCAATTATAAAGAGATTCCGCCTTTGCCTTACGGTGTCGGTTTTATTCGCTCTTATGCCAATTTCTTGGGACTTAACGGCGAAAACATCGTCGAATTATACAAAGAAGAAACCAATTTATCCGAGCCGCAGGATATTAAGGTTTTGGAACCGCAGCCGGAAGCATCAATGCCCGGTATTCAATACCTGCTTATCAGTCTGCTGGCCATTGCGCTGATTTATATCGGCTGGAATCTTTTCAGCCAGGAAGACGCCCTGCCACCGGAAGAAAATTTGACTTCCGTGCAGCCCGATGAACAACCTGCCGATTCCGGTGTTATTGTTGTGGAGGATTTCAATTTTGAGCCTCTGGCGCCGGAAGTTGAGCCTGTCGATGCCGCCGAAGTTGTTGAAAATCAGCCGGAAAAAGTTGCCGCGCCGCAGATTACCGTTTCGGAAGGCGCTTATCCGGTAGCGGAAGATACAACCCAGGCAACAGCCGGTGAAAACATCGCCCCCGCCGCACCGGAACCCCAGGAAACGGTAAATGATACTCCGCAGCAAAATGCACAGCCGGCCATTCCGGATAAAGGCGTTTTTATTGAGGTTTTGAAAGAAACCTGGGTAGAAGTTAAGGACGAGACCAAATTATATTTAAGCAAAGTTCTGCATAAAGGTGATACTTATCGTGTTCCCGAAGGCAAAGGAATGATTTTGTCGTTCGGCAGACATGACGGCGCCAATGTTTATATCAACGGCGTTTTAACCAAAGTGGCCCGTCCGGGAAAAAAGACCAATATTGCCCTGGATCCGTTGCTTGACGCCCAGCATTAGCTTATAAAAACTTTTTGGCAAAATAGCAGAAGCAGTCCGGCTGCCTGCTATTTTTGCGTATTTTGCCGTTGATTTTGTTTGTATGTTGTTAAAGGAAATAAAAAATGAATTTTGCAGAAAAACTGGCCAACGTCGTTAACCGTTATAAAGAGGTGGAAGCGTTAATCGCCGAGCCGGGGCGTTCGTCCGAAGATTTGGTCAAAATGAACAAGGAGCTGGCTTCTCTCAGTCCCGTGGTTGAGGCGATTGAAGCTTATAACACGCTGGAACGCAACATGAATGAGGCCAAAGAAATGATGGACGACGCTTCGCTGGACAAAGAGATGCGCGACCTGGCCGAGAGCGAATATTATGCGTTGAAAGAACAACTGCCGGCAAAAGAAAAAGAGATTAAAATTCTGTTGCTGCCCAAGGACGACGATGACGATAAAAACGCCATTTTGGAAGTCCGCGCCGGTACCGGCGGCGACGAGGCGGCACTATTTGCGGCCGTCTTATTTGAAATGTATCAACGCTACGCCGCCTTGCAGCATTGGAAATTTGAGGTTATGGACGTCAGCGAAAATGAACTAGGCGGCTATAAAGAGGCAACGGCATCTATCAGCGGCAAAGACGTGTTTTCCAAGCTGAAATTTGAATCCGGCGCGCATCGCGTGCAGCGTGTGCCGGTAACCGAAAGCCAGGGACGCGTTCATACTTCGGCGGCAACCGTGGCCGTTCTGCCGGAGGCCGAAGAGGTTGATATTTATATTAACCCGGCCGATGTCAAAATGGAAGCTTATCGTTCCTCTGGTGCCGGCGGTCAAAAGGTTAACAAAACCAGCTCAGCCGTGCGACTGATTCATATTCCGACCGGGATTGTTGTCGAATCGCAGGAAGAGCGTTCCCAATTCAAAAACCGTGACAATGCCATGCGAAAACTGCGCACCAAACTGTATAATGCCCAAAAAGAGGCCGCCGACAGTGCTTATGCCGAAAAACGCCGGCTGCAGGTCGGCAGCGGCGACCGCAGCGAACGAATCCGCACCTATAACTATCCGCAGGGCCGGGTTACCGATCACCGCATTAATCTGACGCTTTATAAACTTGACGAGGTGGTTTCCGGTGATGCCCTCGGCGAAATCATTGATGCGCTGATTGCCGAAGATCAGGCGCAGAAACTGGCGGAACTTAATTGAAAATAAACTGCGTACTAAATAAAATTTTCGTTGTTTAGCAGGACTATTCCGTTTATGATAAGGGACAGGTAGTATTCAGAGGGCATCGGTTTGGAACCAAAATTCATACATTTGCGCGTGCATACCGCTTATTCGCTTTCGGAAGGAGCCATGAAGGTTCCGGCTTTGGTTAAGCGGCTGACGGAAATGAATGCCCCGGCCTTTGCCATGACCGATACCGCCAATATGTTCGGCGGCAAAGCAGTTTCAAAATTTGCGGCCGAGGCCGGTATTAAACCGATTTTGGGTTGTCAGTTTTATTTGCGCAATCCTGATGCCGATGATTTGCTGAAATCAAAAGGCCGGCTTATTGAACCGGATAAAATCATTCTTCTGGTGATGAATGATGACGGCTATATGAATATCATGCATTTGATGAAACTGTCTTATCTTGACAATCCGACGCCGGCAGAAAAGCCTTATCTGCGAATGAGCGATCTGGCAGCAGCAAATGCGGGGCTTATTGCCTTAAGTGCCGGGGTGGAAGGCCAGATCGGACGGCTGCTTTTGGAGGGACGCGACAAAGAGGCCGAAGAAACAACTCTGAAGCTCAAAGAAATATTCGGCAATCGCTTTTATATGGAAATATCCCGTATCGGACTGGACAGCGAACGCCAAACGGAAGACAAATTTATTGATCTGGCCTATAAATATGATATTCCGCTGGTTGCAACCAATGAAGCATTGTTTTTTGACGCCGATATGTATGAGGCACATGATGCCCTGATCTGCATTGCCGCATCGGAATATGTCAGCAACGAAAACCGCCGTAAATATTCGCCCAACAACCGACTGAAAACCGAAGCGGAAATGGTCGAGTTGTTCGCCGATCTGCCGGAGGCTGTGCAGAATACGGTGATTATTGCCAAAAGATGCAATTATTTATCGACCAAGGTACAGCCTCTGCTGCCGATATTTATCTGCCCGGACGGACTGACACAGGACGAATATATTGATCAGCAGGCGCGCAAAGGCCTTACCGAACGTCTGGAACGCCATGTCTATTTTGACGGTATGACGGCGGCGGAAAAAGAAGAGATTGACAAGAAATATTTTGCCCGGCTGGATTATGAGCTCGGCGTTATCAAAAAAATGGGGTTTCCGGGATATTTTCTTATCGTTTCCGATTTTATTACCTGGTCAAAAAGCCACGGTGTTCCGGTAGGTCCGGGACGCGGTTCCGGCGCCGGCTCGATTGTGGCCTGGTCCTTGCATATTACCGATCTGGATCCGATTAAACTTGATTTGCTGTTTGAGCGCTTTTTGAATCCCGAACGCGTTAACATGCCGGATTTTGACGTCGACTTTTGTCAGGAAAACCGTTATAAGACCATTGAGTATGTTCAGCAAAAATACGGTGCGGACAAAGTGGCGCAGATTATCACCTACGGAAAGCTACAGTCCAAAGCGGTTATTCGCGATGTGGCGCGGGTTTTGCAGATGCCCTATTCGCAGGCTGACCGAATTTCCAAGATGATACCGGCAGGTGTACAAGGTAAAAACCCAACTCTGCAAGAGGCTTTGGATCAGGTTCCCGAACTGGAAGAAATGCGGCAGAACGATCCGCAGATTAACAAGCTGTTTGATATTGCGATGAAGCTTGAGGGACTTTACCGCAATTCCGGTATGCACGCCGCCGGTGTGGTTATCGGCGACCGGCCTTTGGAGAAACTGGTACCACTGTACAAAGATCCGCGGGCTGATATGCCGGTTACCCAATATGATATGAAATTTGTCGAAGAAACGGGGCTAATCAAATTTGACTTTTTGGGGCTGAAGACTCTGACGGTTATTAAAAAGGCCGTCGACTGGATTAAGATAAGCCGCGGCATAGATTTGAAAATTGATGAAGTGCCGCTGGACGACAAACCGACTTACGAAATGCTGCAGCGCGGCGATACCTCGGCCGTTTTCCAATTTGAATCGCCGGGCATGCGCGACGTTCACAAACAAATCAAACCCGACCGCTTTGAAGACCTTATCGCGATTGTGTCTTTGTATCGTCCGGGGCCGATGGACAACATTCCGACTTATATTAAGCGTAAACACGGTGAAGAAGAAATTACCTATCTGCATCCAGATCTGGCACCTATCCTGGACGAAACCTACGGCATTATGGTGTATCAGGAACAGGTTATGAAAATTGCCCAGGTGCTGGGCGGCTATACCCTCGGCGGCGCCGATAAGCTGCGTAAAGTTATGGGTAAGAAAATGCGCGATGAAATTCCGAAACAACGCGCTATGTTTACTGAAGGCGCCGTTAAAAACGGTATTTCGGAAGAAATAGCCACCAAAATTTTTGACCAGATGGAAAAATTTGCCTCCTACGGTTTTAACAAGTCCCATGCAGCGGCTTATTCCCTGATTTCTTACCAGACGGCTTATCTTAAAGCGCATTATTCGGTTGAGTTTATGTGCGCGGTAATGTCTTTGGATATGACCAACGTCGACAAATTGCTGCTGTACAAAGAAGAATGCAAAAAAATGGGTATCAATGTTCTGCCGCCGGATATTAACAAATCACTGGCCGAGTTTGCCGTGGAGGGCGGAAACATTCGTTATGCTCTGGCGGCCATCAAATCGGTCGGCGCTGCCAATATGGAAGTAATTGTCAAAGAACGTCAGTCCAAAGGTGAGTTTAAAGACTTATCTGATTTTATCCACCGGATTGACGCCCGGCAAATCAACCGGCGGCAAATTGAGCAGTTGGTCAAGGCCGGCGCGTTTGACAGTCTGGAAAAATCACGCGGCAAATTATTTGCCAATATTGATATGATGATTTCGCATATTGCCGCAGCAACGGAACTCAAGAACAGCGCGCAAAACTCTCTGTTCGGAACAGAGGAATTACAATCTAAGATTACGCTGGCCGATAAACCGGACTGGCCGGAGCTGGAGCGTCTGCGTCTGGAAGCTGATGCCATCGGCTTCTATTTATCGGCACATCCACTGGACAGCTACCAAAAGGGCATGGAGCGTTTGGGCGTTAAAAAATATATTGACGTCATGCAGGGACTGCGCGTCGGCGACAGTTTGCGGTGTAAGCTGGCCGGCTGTGTTAATTCTTTCCAGAAACGAATTTCCAAAAACGGCAATAAATATGCTTTTTTGGAAATGTCGGACGGCAGCTCCAATTTTGAAGGTCTGCTGTTTGCCGAGGGGCTTTCCAAATATGAGGAGGTTATTCAGTCCGGCGTACCGCTGCTGGTAAGCGCCACAATTGATAAAAAAGAAGAAGATGCCAGTCCGCGGCTGATGATTAACACCGTGGAAACACTGGATCAGGCCATTGCCGATGTTGCCGACGGCCTGGAAATTTATATTAACGATGTTGCAACCGTTCGACCGCTGAAACAGATTTTGGACAAGGATAGAAACGGCCGCAATAAAATATATATTAAGCCTGACAATGACAACTGGGATATCCGCATTGTGCTGAACGGCGGGTTTGCCCTGTATGGCGACACGTTGTCACAAATCAGGGCGCTGCCCGGAATTTCAAAAGTAAAGGAAATCTGACATGAAACAAGCTGCCTCGCCGCAACCGATTACCGAAACTGTCAAATTGCCGTTTTTTGCCGTCACTTTCGGGGCATACGGAATATTAGTCGAAAAATTAAAGGCTTTCTTTGTGCTGGGAAGCATTTTTGCGCTTTTGTTATCCGTCATTTATATGGGAAGCGGGCTGGGTGTCTTATGTATTGCTTCCCAATATCAGGAAAACTATTTTTGCACCAATAATATTTATGTTCTGCTTATCGTGCGTTTGGTCGTATTCTTTATATCCTGTATTTTTATCCGCGGCTGGTATCAGATTATTACCGGAGCAGAACCGCAAAACCGGTTGTTATATTTTATCCCGCAAAAGGCTGATTTGAAGATTGTCGGCATTTTTCTGGGGTATTTCGTTTGTCTGCTAATTGCCGGAATCGCCGCTTATTTGTTATATGCGAGGGTGCCTAATCCGGACTGGCGCATTGAACTGCTCTACTTTGCCGTTGTGTCGCTGGGCTTGTGGGTTCCCTTTTTGGCTCTGCGATTTACCAGCTATTTTGCTTTTGCCGCAAATAATGAAACTTTACCGTCACCGCGGATCATATGGAAAAAAACCTCAGGGAATTTCTTTGTGTTGCTGTCGGGGATTATCGTATTGTTTATGCTTGGCATGTTTGTCTCAATCGCATTGTTGCATCAACTGATAACCACCGATAATGCCGGAAATTTTTATGTTGCCGTATTTAGTGAATATCTTTCACAGTTAGTCTATCTGTTGATTGCCGCCTGTTTTATAAATTATTGCTACCTGCAAAGGAAATTTTTATTTGAAAGGAATAACGATGGAAAATCAGGAAATTAAGAAACTTCCGTTTTGGGATACGATTGCCCGCAGTTTTAAATATGTTTTAAAAAACAGGATATTGCTGAAAGGTATTTTGCCTTTGGCGGCGGCTTTGGTCGTTTTGCAGATTTTTATCGGGCTGCCGTTCTTATGCTCAATTGATACCGGCGCCTGTACCAATGACTGGCGACAATCGGTTACTATTCTGAGTGTAGCTCTCGGAGCGATCGGCATTATCATTAATTATTGCCGAGCCATTGTTTGCAAAACAGATGTTGACTTTACATCTCTCAGATTTTGGAAACAAACAGGTCTTTATTTTGTGGCTTCTCTGTTTTTATCCATCATTGTGGTGATTCCGGTAATTATTTGTTTGACATTATCTGCTTTCATCTTTGATCCGCAGACCTCAATCAACCTGTTGACATCAATATCTTTATTGGCCTCCGTTGCTTCGGCAATTGTTTTTGCGCCGTTGTTTCTGGTCTTTCCGGCAATTGCGGTTGAAGATTATCAGATGATTCGCTGGTCTAAGTTGTTTGCTATGGCCAAAGGAAATCACAACGCCATTTTCTGGGCGCAATTCATCATTATGATACCTTATTGGCTGATTGCTAAAATGTGGTCGGAAATCTATGGTTTCATTGCCAGCGACAATTATGTCATCGGCTTAATATTTGTTGCCGGAGGTTTATTCCTGGGAATGTTAGATGCTTGTTTCAAAGGGGCATTTTTCGCTCATATTTATCAGTTCTTTAAATTTTATGACGAGAAAAAATAATATCTGTCGCTCATTTCCAAACAGTCTCCTGAAAAGGAGGCTGTTTTTATATGGATAAACTACGAAGATAATTATCAGTTTTATGACACTATGTCTTCAGACGGGAACAATCTGCCGTCGGTGATGAAGGATAACCGGCGGTTTATTTATTGTCCGACAGAAAATGACATGGCGGCAAAAAAAGGAACGTTTTTTTGCCGCCATTAAACACATTATATCAGACAATCGTTAAAAAAGCAATAATTTCGTATTTACAAATCCTTATCAAAATATGCTTTGCTCTTTTGAATTAGTGCAAAAAAACGTTCCTTTTTTTGCACTGCCGACACCCGAAAACAAAAAGGAGCTCGCTTATGAAAAAATTTATTTTATCCTGTAGCTTATTGGCCTTCGGCGCATCGGCTTATGCCGCCGATACGATCAGCTGCAATACCCTACCAACCTGTGAGGAATTGGGTTACGCGATGACCGCAAGTGACTGTTCCGATAGGGCAACTCTCAAATGCCCGTTTGATTACTCAAAAGTCTTTTGTGTTGAAAAAGGTGCTCCAACATGTCCGAACGGTTATTATAAAGACTGTCAGGGCTATTCTTCCAATTATGTCAATGACACATCAAAATCACCGGTCGTATTGTCAGACGGCAGCAAATGTTATCAATGTCGTTATCATACCTGCTCTGACTACGGTTATATGTCCAGTATGCCTTCATCCAGCCAAATCGGAAGCGGATGTAGCGGAAAGAATTATAATTCCTGTTCATCCACATCCGTTAACGGTCTCAGCTGTGTTTCTTGCACATCTAATCCTTACGGCAGCAGCCGAAATAAAATTGTTTACTGTTCGTCAAGTCAGGGGTATGCCGGCGCTGGCAATTATTGCTGCAGCTCATCCGCGACGACGAAAAACTGCGATGGTACCGGTGGCTGCCTAAAAATGGAGTAACTTTCCAATATTTATTGCTTAAGAAATATTAAATCTAAGCCGGAAATTAAATTTGTAACAAGAGAAGCCGTTGCTGGGGAGGGGGTGAGGATTTTTAATTTATAGAGTATAGAGATACGAGAAGCGGTTAGAAGATCTGGCAACGACTTACTCTCCCGAGCCTTAAGGCTAAGTACCATCAGCGCAAAAGGGTT